>NZ_QDDJ01000020.1 GCF_003121625.1 Ornithinimicrobium cavernae
GATCCACCCCCGGCAACCCGTGCAACCACCCCGCCAACGCCCGATTCGACAACCGCGACACCCCCAACACCTCACGGGCACGGGCAGGCGCATCGAACGCTGTCGCGTCGGACGTGCCGTCCAACACGTGGGGCACGTTAGCCATGTGAACGAGCCCCTTCCGTCGGGGACTGCCGAATCTGTCGACGAGAGACCCGTAGAGCGGCATCCACAACAGCCTGGACCGTGACCTGGTGAGCGGCCATGACGAGGTCACCGGCGCCACTGGACCCGAAGTCCTCCACACTCACTATCTCGCCCTCGAGGCCGACGTAGCGGTGCCAGCCGACCCCGTTGCCGGCTTCGACACTCACTCGGGCCCGGACACTCGGAGGCAGCACCGACTCCTGGTAGGCGGTGGATTCCTTCTCGAACCACTCCAGGCAAGGTGCTGAGACGACGCGGACGGAAAGGCCTTCCTCCTGCAGGAGGTCGCGCGCCTGCAGCGCGAGCGAGACCTCCGATCCGGTCGCAATCAGCAGGACGTCGGCTGCCTCCTGGTCCGCGATGACATACGCACCCCGCGCGGCGCCATCTCCGTAGGAGGTGCCGTCTGCGACAACTGGCAAATTCTGACGGCTCAGGACGATCGCTGCCGGGCCGTCGGAGTTCTGGAGGACACGTGTCCATACGTCAACCGTCTCCACCCAGTCTGCAGGGCGGATGACGTCAAGCCCCGGAATGCCCCGATGCGCCCACAGGTGTTCGACGGGCTGGTGCGTCGGGCCGTCTTCACCGACCGCGATCGAGTCGTGACTCCAGACATAGATCACGGGCAGGCGCATCAGCGCTGCCAGTCGGACGGAAGGACGCATGTAGTCCGAGAAGACAAAGAAGGTTGCTCCGAACGGGCGGGAAAGACCCCCGAGTGCCATGCCATTCAGGATGGCCCCCATGGCGTGCTCGCGGATGCCAAAGTGCACCAGCGTGCCGTCCGGGCCGCCCGGCCATTGCTCACTGTCGTAGCCCGCCCTGACGAAGCTGCGCGCCCCCGTGATGGACACACCGTTCGACTCTGCCAGATCGGCCGAGCCTCCCCAGAGCCACGGCGCATGCGGACTCACCGCATTGAGCACGGCGGAGCTTGCAATGCGCGTCGCAGCGGCCTTTGGGGTAGCCCGAAGCTTCTCCAGGCCGTCGCGAGCAACAGTGTCCAGCGATCCTTCGACGAGCCGCTCCAGCATGGCTGCAGCCGCAGGCTCACGCTCCTGCCAAGCCGCGCGGGCGGCCACCCAGGCACGATGAGCGGCTGCGCCCCTCTGCATTACCTCGCGTGCGTGGGCAAGAGCCTCATCCGGCATTGCGAACGCTGCCTCCGGGTCGAGGCCAAGGGCCAACTTGGTAGCCCGGATCTCCGCTTCGCCGGGCGCGCCGGAGTGGGCGGCCGCCGTGCCGCCGACGGACGGCATGGGGTGACCGATGCGGGTGCGCAGCCGCACGAGCACGGGGGAATGGCGCACGTCAGCGGCGCGGCGGTACGCCTCGCGGATGACAATCGGGTCCTCGGCATCGGTGATCTCGATAACCGACCAGCCGTACGCACGGTACCGCGCCAGGACGTCCTCGCTGAACGTGATGCGCGTGTCACCCTCGATCGAGATCTGATTGTCGTCCCAGATCACGATCAGGCCCTCGAGGCCCAGGGTCCCGGCGAGGGATGACGCCTCGTGGCTGATGCCCTCCTGGAGGTCCCCATCCGACGCCAGACACCACACACGCCGCGCGAAGAGGCTCTCCTCGCAGGATGTGCCCGGTTCGACGAGCGCGCGGATTCGCTGGGCCTCCATCGCGAGCCCGACGGCATTGCCGACGCCCTGGCCGAGCGGTCCCGTGCTCGTCTCGACGCCCGCGGTGTGCCCTCTCTCGGGGTGCCCGGGCGTCGCAGAGCCAAAGGTCCGAGCGGCCTGGAGATCGTCGATCTCAAGTCCGTACCCAGACAGATAGAGCTGCACATAGAGCGCCAGGCTGGCGTGCCCTGCGGACAGCACGAACCGGTCCCGACCCATCCAGTCGGGGTCGGCCGGATCGTGTCGGAGGAATTCCTGGAACAGGACGTACAGGGCGGGGGTCAGGCTGACTGCCGTGCCCGCGTGCCCATTCCCCTTGGCCTGGACAACGTCCAGGGGAAGGACACGAGCATGACGCACGACGGCATCATCCAAGGAGGTCCAACTCGCTGATACGTCAGCCGCGGGGGTGGCGTCTAGTCTCGTAGTCACGGACTTAGGCTAACTAGTTCCCGAAGTTTTGTCTAGTCCTATGCAAAACTAGTCAGAGCAGCGTCAATGCGACTGGGCTCAAGGGCAACGTCCGAGGCCAGATAGGCCGCGCCGCGGAGTCCCGCCTCGGCACCGAGGGGCGAGGTGATGATCTGCAGATCGCGGGTCGCGAGCGGGTGCGACCGCTGATAGACCCGCTCGCGCACACCTGCCATGAGCGGTTCCTCAGCGCGCGCCAGGTCACCGGCAACAACGACGAGGGCGGGGTTCACCACTCCGATCGCTTCAGCGATCACCTCACCCAGCCGCTGGCCGGCGGCACGCAACAGCGCGAGTGCCTGTGCGTCTCGCCTGGAAGCCAGGGCCACGATGTCGGCGCTGCTATGCACATCCGCGTGCCCCGAATCGCGGAGGCGCGCGGCAATGGCCCAGCCCCCCGCGGTCGCCTCAGCGCATCCGTGCTGACCGCATCGACACAGTTCGCCCCCGGGACGAGGAATGTGGCCTAAGTCTCCGGCTGCACCGTGTGCTCCACGCAATATGGCACCACGGCTGATGATGCCGCAGCCGATGCCCATGCCCACCTTGACGACGAGCACGTCCTCAACAGGTGGGTCCAACACGCGCTGGACTCCTAGCGCGATGATGTTGGCGTCCTTGTCCACCTGCACGGGAGCGCCAAAACTACGGGCGAAGTGGGCGCGGACGTCGACGCCGTCCCATCCGTTCATGGTTGGTGGACTCACGAGCCTCCCGGTCGAGTACTCGACGGGGCCTGGCATGCCGACTCCGACGCCCAACACTGTTGCCGGCTCGACGTTGCTCTGGGCAAGAAGTTGGGAGAAGGCCTCGTCGAGGGTGCTCAGGACAGGATCTGGCCCGTCGTCGACGTTCAGGTCCAGATCCAGGTGATCGACCACCTTCCCTGTGAGGTCGGCGAGGCCAAGTCGTGCATGGCTGCTCCCGACGTCAGCGGCAAGAAGTCGCCCTCGGTGGGGGTTGAGTGCGAGAACCTCAGCTGGTCGGCCGCCGGTCCGTGCTGTGGAGGGCTGGACGACGACGTACCCCGCCTCGACTAGGGCATTCAGCCGTTGGGTGACCGTCACTCGGGAGAGGCCGGAGCGCGCCACGATCTGAGCGCGTGTCAGCGAGGTGTC
Organism: Ornithinimicrobium cavernae; assembly: GCF_003121625.1. Taxonomy (GTDB): domain Bacteria; phylum Actinomycetota; class Actinomycetes; order Actinomycetales; family Dermatophilaceae; genus Ornithinicoccus; species Ornithinicoccus cavernae. The sequence continues at coordinate 3,416 of NZ_QDDJ01000020.1, forward strand.
GTCGCGGAGAAGCTCGAGCAGGATCCCAGCGCCCACCACGCGGCCTCCTCTTGCCGTCCACTCTCCCTCGTGTGCTGCCGTCAAGGTACCTCAGCGGTCGGTCTTGGAGACCAGGCGACCGATCTGTTCGGGCGCAAGGATGGCGTCGGCGACCAAGTGTGACAGCCCGATCAACCCACCCCGGGGATAGAGGGAGCTGCGCGTGATCTGCAGCTCGGCCGTCGCGAGCGGGAGCGAACGTCGGTAGACCATTTCACGAATGCTGGCGAACAGGTGATCGCCGCCCGCTGCCACCATCCGACCCCCGAGGACCACAACGCGTGGGTTGACCATATTCACAGCAGAGGCGATGGCTGCGCCGACATAGCGACCCGCGCGGCGTACGAGCCTGATGGCCTCTGGGTGGCCGGAGGCCAGCAGTGCCACGAGGTCGTCCTGCGTGTCCACGGCTGCGCCGGTCTCCTGCAGATCGCGAAGGATGGCCCATCCGCCGGCGTAGGCCTCCAGGCAGCCGTGGTTTCCGCACTTGCACAACGGGCCCTCGTCTGCGTCGATGAGCGCAAGCTGAGTGTGACCCAGGTCGCCAGCTGCACCATCAGCGCCACGGAACAACTGCCCGTTGTGCACCATGCCACTGCCAATGCCGGTGCCCATCTTGACCATCAACAGGTTTTCGATTCCGGGAAAGGCGAGCCGGGCTTCTCCGAGCGCCATCGCGTTGGCGTCCTTCTCGAGATACACCGGGCAGGCAAAATGCGGGGCGAACCAGGCCGGCACGTCGAAGCGATTCCAGCGGGGGATGATCGGCGGGTTTACCGTCATCCCCGCGCCGCTCTTGACCGGGGCGGGCACGCTGACGCCCACGCCCAGGATCACCTCGCGATCCACGTTCGTGGCCTTGAGGAAGCGCTCGAAGCACTCCAGGACGATTCCGAGCACGGACTCGGGACCTCCGGCAACGTCAACCTCGATCGACTCTTCGACCTCGACGGAGCCAGAGAGATCACACAGGCCGGCTCGGAACTTCGTGGCGCCGATGTCGGCCACCAGCAGGCGGCCCCGTCGCTCATGGAAGGCGAAGAGATCCGCTGGGCGGCCTTTCGTCGAGGCTTCGCCCTGGCTCCCGCGGACCAGGTTGGCCCCGAGCAGCGCGTCAAGGCGAAGATTCACTGCGCTGCGTGAGAGTCCGGAGATCAGCGCGAGCTTGGACCGAGTTGCCGGACCGTGGTGGCGCAGCACCTGGAGCGTCTCGCTCACTCCCTCTTCGAATGTCGCCATCGTCTCCCGGATCCCTTGTCAGTGAGCGGTCTGTCAGTTACATTACACTCCATCAACTGCTAGATGATGGCGTCAAACCGTGTCTAACAGGCAAAGTTTCCACACATGTTGTCGAAAGGTGGCGCAATGACTGGCGCTGAACGTAGAAGGTCCCGATGGGTCGGCGGCATGGCCCTGGCGTGCGGACTCTCCCTGATGCTGAGTGCGTGTGGCGGTGACTCGGCGGCGCCGAGCGCCGGCGACGGTGAGGCAGGTGGGGACGCCAAGATCGGTGTTGTCATCAAGGGTCTGGACAACCCCTTCTTCCAGCACATGGAGGACGGCATCGAGGCGGCAGCGGAGGACTCCGGCGTGGAGTACACCATTCAGGCGGCTGCCTCGATCACTGACACGTCAGGCCAGGCGGACAAGCTGAGTAACCTCGCGAACCAGGACTACGACTGCTACGTGGTCAACCCCATCAGTGGCACGAACCTGGTGCAGGGCATTGCGCAGATCGCCGCCAAGGACAAGACCATCGTCAACATCGACAACCCGGTCGAGGCCGAGGCCGCCAAGGCGGCCGACGCCACGATTGCCACGTACATCGGCACCGACAACCTCGCGGCGGGCAAGATGGTCGCGGACCAGCTCGCTACCTTGGCGCCCGAGGGCGGAGACGTGGCGACGGTGGGTGGTGTGGCCGGTGACGTCACCAGTGCTCAGCGCATCGACGGTTTCAAGGAGGGCCTGAGCCAGGACTTCACCGTCGTTCAGGAGGTCGCCGCCGACTGGAACAGGCAGGAGGCGCAGACGCAGGCTGAGACGATCCTGCGGGCGAACCCCGAGCTTGCCGCATTCTTCGTCGCCAACGACGACATGGCCATGGGTGTGGCCCGGGCTGTTGCTGCTGCGGACCGCAAGGGCGAGACGCTGGTGGTGAGTGTCGACGGGATTGACGGCGTCGCCTCAGGCGACATCGATGCCGCCGTGGCACAGTATCCCTTCGTCGTCGGGAAGATGGGCATGCAGGCCTGTGAAGCTGCTGCCGCAGGCCATGAGCTGCCGGCGAAGGTCGACACGCCAATCGAACTGATCACGCCGGAGAACGCCAAGGAAGCGCAGGAGGCGTTCCCGGAGCCTCCCAGTGACTACGAGAACCCTTTCGCCGATCTGCTTGAGGGCTGACGCCTTGGCGGGCCCCGATGCCGGGGCCCGCCAACAAGCAAGACCTTGTGTGGAGGGAGAACTTTCTATGACTGCGACCGAATCTGTGGGTGAAAGGGTGCGCGTGACCCTCACCAGACCCACGTTCTGGGTCGAGTGGGCCTCCGTGGTGGGCCTCGTGCTCTTGGTGGTGCTGTTTACCGCCCTGGACTCTACGTTCCTAAGCGCCGGGAACATCCGGGGCATGCTGCTTGCGTCGGCAATCCTGACGATCCTGGTCGTTGGTCAGGCGTTTGTGATCCTCACAGCGGGTATCGACCTGTCGGTCGCGTCCGTCATGACGTTTGCAGCCGTGATGTTCGGCCTCGCCATGACCCATGGCTACGGGATACTGCTCTCGTGCCTCGTGGCGTTCTGCGCCGGTGCAGCTGTTGGTCTGCTCAACGGCGTCCTTGTGGCCAAGGGGCGCATCACCGACTTCATCGTGACGCTGGGAGCCCTCTCGGCTGCTTCTGGCACGGCTCTCATCCTCTCGGACGGAAAGCCGATCACTGTCATCAGTGCGCCGCTCTTCGAGCTGTCGGCGGGTAGTGTCGGGGTCGTCCCTTATACGTTCATGATCGCCCTGCTGATAGCTGTCCTTGCCCACGTGGTGCTGTTCAAGACCAAATTCGGCACCCACGTCCTGGCCACCGGAGGCTCCGTGGAGGCGGCCCAGGCGACGGGGATTCGCACAACCCGGATCAAGATCGCCGTCTACGCCATCTCGGGCTCGCTGGCCGGCATCGCTGCCATCCTTCTCGTCGCACGGGTGGGTTCGGCAGAGCCCGCTGCGAACATGACGTTCCTGCTCAACTCGGTGGCGGCCGTTGTGCTCGGCGGCGTGAGTCTCTTCGGGGGCAAGGGATCGATCAAGGGGCCGATCTTCGGCGCCCTGCTGCTCACGGCTCTCTCGAACGGGTTGACGTTGCTGGGCGTATCGCAGTTCTACCAGCCACTGGCCGTCGGCGTCGTGGTCGTTGGTGCCGCCTTCCTCACGAGGTTTGACAAATGAGCGAGAGCATGGATCTTCTCGAGATCCGGAACCTGTCCCTGTCCTTCGGTTCGGTACGAGCCCTCAGTGACGTGTCCCTGCATGTCAAGGCGGGAGAGATCACCGCAATCGTGGGGGACAACGGTGCCGGAAAATCGACCATCGTCCGTTGCGTGGCCGGTGTGCACCGTCCGGACGAAGGCGACATCGTCTTCGACGGACAGGTGGTGAATTTCGTCCGGCCGGATCAAGCTCGCGTGGCAGGGATCGAAACGGTTCACCAGAACCTCGCACTCGTCGAAGACCTCACGGTCTGGCAGAACCTCTTCCTGAACAGAGAAATCAGCCACGGAGTCGGGCCAGTCCGGTTCCTTCAAAAGAAGGAGATGCGGAAGCGGGCGCGTGACATGGTGGCAAAGCTTGCGGTCAACGTGCCATCAGTGACGTCGACGGTGCGCCGTTTGTCGGGTGGTCAGCGGCAGGCGGTTGCCATCTGCCGGGCCGCGGGATTCAGCTCCAAACTCGTCATCATGGACGAGCCCACTGCTGCCCTTGGCGTCCAGGAGACCCGTCGCGTCGAGGAACTCATCGAACGTCTCCGTTCGGAAGGCCACGCCGTGCTGCTGATCAGTCACAACTTTGATCAAGTGATGAGGCTCTCGGACCAGGTCTGGGTCATGCGAGCAGGTAAGTGTGTTGCCGGACGTAGGGCGCGAGACACCACCGCGCAAGAAATTGTTGGGTTGATTACTGGCGCCATCGCCGCCTGATCTATAGACGAAAGGGTACTCATGACGAAGACACTGAACCCCATCGGCGTTCATGCGCTGGTCTGGGTGGGAAACACCTCGCCGGACGACATCCGGTCGGCGGTGCGACAGACGAAGGAGAGTGGGTTCGACCTTCTTGAGCTGTCGCTGCACGACTCCGACAACCTCGATGTTGAAGCCGCCCGAGCGGCCCTAGTTGAGGCCGACCTCGCCGTTGCCTGTTCCCGCGGTCTGGCCTTCGATGCTGATATCTCAAGTGATGATTCGAGCGTCGTCGCCCGAGGTGAGCAGATTCTTCACGACTCGCTAGACATCGTAGACCGACTGGGGTCAAAGATCTTGACCGGAGCGTTGTATAGCGCGCTCGGCAAGTACAACCAGCGGCTCACACCGACAGGGCGTGGCAACGTGGTGACGGTCCTGCGCTCCCTTGCGAAAGAGGCCTCGGGCAGAGGAGTCTCGCTCGGGTTGGAGATCTGCAACAGATACGAGACCAATGTCGTCAACACCGCTCGGGACGCGCTGCGTCTTGCGGACGACATCGGCGAGGACAACGTCTTCATCCACCTGGACACCTATCACATGAACATCGAGGAAGCCGACCTCATTCAACCAGTCCTGGACGTAAGGGACAGGTTAGGTTACGTCCACATTGGCGAGAACCACAGAGGCTACCTGGGTGCGGGGTCGATCAACTTCCCTGGATTCTTCCAGGCCTTAGCACGTACGGGATACACGGGGCCCATCACTTTCGAGAGCTTCTCTTCGGCCGTCGTCAGCGAAACGCTGTCGAATGATCTGGCCGTATGGCGGAACATGTGGGACAACGGTGAAGACCTTGCGCAGGCTGCGCGTACCTTCATCGAGACACACTTGGCCGCCGCGGCACACAGTCAACGGTGACTACACGGGCTGCGCTCGGAATTGACCTAGGTACCAGCGGAGTCAAGGTGGCGCTGCTCAGTGAGGGGGGCACTGTCCTTGGCAGTGTTGCTCGCGCCTACGACGTGGTGTCACCACACGCTGGGTGGGCCGAGATTGATCCCCTCACGTGGCAGCAGGCTACCGGCGACGCGGTGCGCGCAGTGCTGGAGAGCACACCTCACACTGACGTTGTCGGGATCGGTCTGGACGGACAGATGCACGGCGTCGTCCTCGTCGATCAGGATGGACAGCCGACGCGGCCGGCTGTGCTCTGGCCCGATGGCAGAGCTGTCTCGCAGGCTGACCGCCTGAGTCAACTGGGCCCAGAGTCGCTGGCGTCACTCGCAAACCCTGTGACGCCCGGAATGGCGGGACCGATGCTCGCTTGGTTGGCTGAGAACGAGGCCGACGTCGTCCAAGGGTCGAGCTCCTTCGTCCTTCCCAAGGACTGGGTGCGTTCCCTTCTGACCGGATGGAGACCAGCGACGGATCCCTCCGATGCGTCGGCAACCCTCCTGTGGGATGTCGCCACAGACGACTGGGCGACTACTGTCGCTGGCGCCTCAGGAGTGCCCACCCGATTGTTCCCCACCGTCCACGCGTCCGCAGACGCCTCCGGAGACACCGGAGCAACGGCACGCACCTGGGGACTGCGGACGCATGTGCCGGTGAGCTTTGGCTGCTCGGACGTTGCTGCAACGCTGCTCGGGCTCGAAGCGGAGCCTGGCCGCACGATGATCACCATCGGGACCGGCGCCCAGGTCGTGCTCCCTGGAGTCGCGCCAGAGAAGTCCTTCCCACCCAGTCATCACCTTTATCGAGATGCAGGTGATGGGTGGTACGCGATGGTAGCTGTGACGAACGCTGGACTGGCGCTGCAACGAGTCCTCACGCTCCTCAACGCGGACTGGGACGAACTCTATGCACCCTACGAACGTGCCGGCGAGATCCCGGGGTTTCTGCCATTCTTCACTGGCGAGCGACTCCCAGTTCGCCTATCCGGAGGCCAGGCGGGCTGGTTCGACGTCGGGTTGTCGGCCGGTCGTGAGCACTTGTTGGCAGCCGCCCTCGAGGGGGTCGCCTTCGCCATCCGACATGCGGTCGACGTCATGCCCTCAGCGAGCACCGAGATCGACCTTGCCGGTGGTGGCACGCGCTCTCCGGTGTTTGCCCAGCTCCTGGCAGATGTGCTTGGCAGACCGCTGAGGCGTGTCCCCAACCGGGACGCCACGGTTGTGGGGGCGGCCCGTCTGGGGTGGAAAGCGGCGGGACTCGAGGCACCGTCGACGGGATCTGCGCCAGACGAGATCATCGAGCCGTGCACCAGCCCTCAGCTTGAGGCACGGTATGCCCGCTTCATCAACGCGCTAACGACACGGCTGGGTTGACATGGCAGACGTTCGCTGGGCCGTCGCTGGGTACGGGGTCGGTGGGCGCGTGTTTCACGCACCCATGATCGAGTCCGCCTCCGGGCTCGAGCTTGTGGCAGTCGTGTCGACCAATCGGGACCGCGCGCGAGACGCAGCGCGAGCAGGATTGGAGGTTGTCAGTGACATTGAGGCACTGGAGGCGCTCGGCGTCGAGGGCGTCACGATCACGACACCGGCGGGGACTCACGTTGACCTGGCTCATCGCGCGCTCGACAGCGGCTTACATGTTGTCGTTGACAAGCCCTTCGCGCTTGATGCCGCAAGCGCCCGCTCGGTAGTGGAGCATGCGCAGGACGTGGGTCGAGTGCTCACCGTCTACCAGAACCGCAGATGGGACGGCGACTACCTCACCATCTCTTCTTTGGTGCGCGCCAACGCGCTCGGAACTGTGCGGAGATTCACGTCGCGGATCGAACGGTTCCGTCCCGAGCTGCCTGCCTGGAACACTCGAGCGCCCGCGGGGGAAGGGGGCGGCACGCTCGTGGACCTCGGTCCCCACCTCATCGACCAGGCCACACATCTCTTCGGGCGAGCGCGTTCCGTTTATGCGGAACTCTCGCAGTTCGACACAGAGGCGCTCGCTGAGGACGACGTCGTCCTCTCGATCGAACATGACGGCGGTGTGCTGACCACAATCGTGGCGTCGATCGCCGCTGCCGCCGAGGGGCCGAGGTTCCAGGTGAACGGGGATCTCGGTGGGGCATCGATCGACGGCTTTGACGTGCAGGAGGAATTGCTGGTCAGCGGCATGACGCCTTCCAGCCTCGGCCGTGGCTGGGGCCTCGAACCTAGCGACCGCCATGTACGTCTCATGACCCGTGACGGTGAGCGCGCCATCCCTGTGCAGCAAGGTCGATGGCAGTTGTTCTACCCGGCACTCGTGAGCGCGGTTGAGCAAGGAGCGGCTGTCCCGGTTGAGCCCGCCGATGCGATTCACACGTGCGAGATCTTCGATGCAGCCCGGCAGTCAGCTCTTGAGGGTCGACGGATCGAGCTCGATTGACGCTGGGCCAGGGCGGTGGGGCTCGATCAGCGGGTCCTACACGTAGCTGTGGTTCCAGCGGGTGCCGTGAAGGTGGCGAAGAGGGGGAGCGCTGACGAGGTCGACCTGGTCGCCCCTCTTGGGCAGCAGGACGGCCTGCGGTCCGGCTGGCAGGACGGTGACCGTGGCCACGCCAGGGTAGACGAGGTTATGGGAGCCCGCTTGGAGGGCAGTGGTGCCCGGCGTGACGCCCTTGACATAGAAGGTGTGCTCGCTGGTGTCGGTGACTCCTTCGAAGGCGCCATGGAGACTCCACGGGCCGTCCGGGTTCGTGGAGACCAGTGCGATTTCCGGGTCAGGGAAGGGCGCCCCCGCCACGCTGAACCCGATCGTGGCAGGCTCCGGGGGAGCCTCAGCGAACGCGACCGTGGCAACGGAGACCTGATCCGTGACCACCGTGACATCGCCCAACACGATCTGCGGTTCGACCACGGTGGCGGTGACACTGGAGCGACCGTCGGTGGGTGTCGTGAACCCGTCGGGCTGGGTGATGCTGAGGGTGGACGTCCCCACGGCCTGCGGGTCGAAATAGGTGATGACCCGCCAGGTTCCGCCACCGAAGGTCAGCTCGTCCTCGGTGGGGATGCCAACAGAGTCATTGCTGTTGGACAACGGGATGGTGAAGGAGGTGCCGTGACGCACAGCCTGGTTAGACAGCCTGGTTCCCGATGACGTGAGCGCATAGGGCACGACATACATGGTGACGTCGGGGGAGTTGGCGGCAGTGGTGAAGCTGCCGAGTTGGATATCAAAACCGGCTCCGGTCACGGTCACGGTGGATGTGGCGTCGGGAAACCCAGGAGCTGACGCCGTCACTGTGGTAGTGCCCTTGGTGAGCCCCTGGACCGTGTAGCTCTGCTCCGAGCCCCTCGCATCATGGAGCGTGAGGGTCTTCGACCCCTCGCGGGCCCCGGACGCCAGGACCGCGATGGACTCGTCCTCGACAGTCAGCGTGATGTCGATCGGCTCCGGTGGCACCAAGGACAACCGGACTCCTGGGTAGGTCTGTAGGTCCTTGCCCACGGTGGCACCACCGAGGTGGATCTGCGGCGGCGGCGTGACGGTCGCGGTGATGCTGGATGCGCCGTCGGTCGGCTGCGTGAAACCGTCGGGCTGGGTGAGGCTGATCTCCGTCGTGCCCGCACTCGCCGGTGTGAAGGAGGTGTTCGCCCTGGCGGAACTGGCAAGGAACACGAGCTGCGAGTCGAGCAGCGTGCCCACGGCATCGTTGCTGTTGGCCAGGTGCACGGTGACCGGCGGAGCGCCGGCACGGCGGTCCTGCCGGTGCAGCTTGTTGCCGTCGGCGTTGAGGGGATGGAGGTAGACGGAGACGTCGTGGGGCTCTGCGGACTCCTCGATGCTGAAGTCCGGTGTCCAGAAGGCGAACCCGACGTCCGGGACGACAGTGATGGTGCTGGTCATTTCCGGGTAGCCCGTTGCGGTGACGGTCAGCGTGGTGGTGCCCGCGACCAGGCCCTGGACCTGCACATCCATGAGGACGAAGAAGAAATCACCGACGTCCTCGACCGTGAGGCTCTTCGAGCCGACGGTGTCGCCGTCCGGTGAGACCAGGGCGATGGACTCGTCACCGACCGTGATCGTGACGTCGACGGGCTCCAAGGGTTCGTCGTAGAAGACGACGCTGCCACCAGCCTGAAGATCCTTGCCGACAGTAATGTCATTGACCCACAGCTTCGGATGGACGGAGATCGTCACGCTGTCCGATGACGATGCGCCCCACTGATCAGTGACGGTCAGGTCGACCGTGTAGATCCCGCTCCAGAGTGAATGGAACAGGGGTTGCGCGGTGTTGGCGCCGCTTAACCAGGCATCGGATCCCTCTGGTTCGACGACTGTCCAGGCGTAGGTGAGCGAGTCGCCGTCGGGGTCACTCGACCCGGTGCCGTCCAGGATCGGGCTCTGGTCCGTGAAGGTCTCCAGATCCTCCCCGCCATCCGCGACCGGCGCGCTGTTGGGTGCCCCGACGGTCACGTTGGCAACCGCAGAATTGGTGTCATAGGCGCCTGCCCTCAGGGTGGTCTCACCCTGCGCCAGCCCCTGCACATAGAACGTCTGCTCGCTGGTGTCGGTGACGTCGGCGAAGGAGATAGAGGGGCTCCAGGGCCCATCCGGGCTGGTCGACAGGAGGGCAGTCGACTCATCCGCGACGGAGGCACTGAGGGTGGTGGGGTCTGGCGGGGCGGCGGCGAAGCTCACTGTGGCCGGGGCCACCTCACCCGTCGGCACGTTCACGTCATCCAGCACGATCTCCGGGTCGACGACGTATGCCGTGACCGGAGACTTCCCGTCGGTCGGCGTGGTGAAACCTTCCGGCTGGAGGAGCGTGATCGTGGACTGACCGACCGTGTGCGGGTCGAAGTAGGTGATGCGCCGCCACTCGGCGCCGTTGCCGCCGTGGAACGTGACCGCCGACTCGGTGAGCGTGCCGACCGCGTCGTTGCTGTTGGTCAGGTTGACCGTGATGTTCGTGCCGGCGCGTAGCCACTGCGGGTCCCCGATCGCGCCGGCGGCGTCGAGCATGCGCAGCTCAACGTAGACGGTCGCGTCCCCGCTGTTGCTGCTGGTGACGAAATCGCCGAGGGTCAGGTCGAAGCCCGACCCCGTGACCGTGATCGTGGCCGTGGTGTCCGCGTAGCCCGGCGCGGAGACGGTCATCGTGGTCGTGCCCTCCGCCAGGCCCTGGACCGTGAACCGCTGCACCTGCAGGTCGTCGACGCCCTCGAAGGTGACGGACTTCGCCCCGACAGCGTCGGGGTCGCTGCTGATGATGGCGACGGACTCATCGGCAACGGTCACCGTGACGTCGGTCGGCGCGGCGGGGGCCTCCGTGAGCTGGACGTGCGACGTGACCTGCAGGTCCTTGCCCACGATCTCGTCCGGGAGATCGATGCCGGGCGCCTCGGTCACGAGGATGACCACAGAGTCCACCGGGGAGTCGGTGGTGCCGTCGTTGACCACCAGGGTGGCGGCATACTCGCCGGGCAGATCCGGTATGAGGCTCGGTCGGCTGGCCGAGGTGTCGTCCAGGGCGGCAGTGGAACCGTCCGGTGCGGCGAGGGTCCACGCGTAGGTGAGGGTGTCACCGTCGGGGTCGGTGGAGTTGGTGCCGTCCAGGGTCACGGTGCCCCCAGTGATCGCGCTCTGGTCGGGCCCGGCGTCGGCGACGGGGACCTGGTTGGGCGGCTCGCTGACGGTGATGGTGACGGTGTCGGGTGCGGAAGGTTCGGTGCCGTCGTTGACGACGAGCTCCGCCGTGTAGGCGCCGGCGAGGTCGGGGGCAAAGGAGGGCTGGGCCGTCTCAGAGCCGTCCAGCACCGAGGTGGAGCCGGAGGGAGAGGTGAGCGTCCACGCATACGACAGGTCGTCACCGTCGGGGTCGGTGGAGCCGGTGCCGTCGAGGGTGACGGTGTCGCCGGTGATCGCGGTCTGGTCCGGACCGGCGTCGGCGACGGGTGCCTCGTTCGCCGGTGGGCACGGGTCCGGAACGGGCCGGTCGAACCGTGCGCCGTAGCCGGGGCCGTCCCCGCTGTTGTTGCCCCGAGCGCTGACCCAGATCGTGGTGATGCCTGGTGTGTCCCTGAGGGTCCAGGTGGTGCCGCCGCGGGGGATGTGTCTGGTGTGCTCCTCGCCCTGGGCGACGATGATCCGCGACATGCGAACGGGGGCTGTGACCGTGACGCCCTCGCACTGCCAGTCGACCGTGATGCCGTCGCCGACAGTGATCGCGACGGTGTCGGCCGCCGACTCCTGGGTGCCGTCGCTGACCACCAGGGTCGCGGTGTAGGTGCCGACCAGTGCCGGCGTGAACGAGGGAGTGGCGGAGGTCGGGTCGTCCATCGACTGCGTGTAGTTGCCGGGCTGCGGCCCGGCGAGGGTCCAGCTGTAGGTGAGGTCGTCGCCGTCGGTGTCGACGAGCCGGTCCCGTCGAGGGTCACGGTCTGTCCGAGCACCGTGGTGAGGTCCGCACCCGCGTCCGCCACGGGCGGTTGGGCGGTGGGCGCGCTCGCAGCCGCCGGTGCCGTGGTGAGCATCGCGGTGACCAGCGCCAGCGAGAGCAGCGTGGCCCACGTTCGTCGCAGCTGTTGCCGCAGTCTGACCCTCCCCGGCCGCTCGTTGTGTCCGGGCCGGGCTGCTGGGACAGACGCACGCATCAGCTGACTCCTCGGTCAGTGGTTCTTGGTCAGTCGGGATTCACGTCGAACTCACGCGACAGTCAAGATTTCCCCAAGTTCTTCGCAGCCTATGGGCAGGCGAAGTGCTGCGACAAGGGTGAGGAGGGTAAAGACTTGGTCAATTCGCGCAGCGTGGCTCTAGGAGTTCGCCCGTTGGCAGACCATCAGAGCGTTGCCGTCGGGGTCCTCGAACTGGATAAAGACGACGCTACCGATGTCCTCGACGGGCGACGTGATGCGGGCCTCGAGTCGTTGCAGGTGCTCTGCCGTCGCCGCTATGTCGTCCGTCCAGAAGAAGAACCGGGGAGGGCCGTCAGCCGTGAAGTCCGGGCGGTTGGCGTCCAGAACGAGGCCAGGTCCCTCCTCGGTGGGCACGTCGAGGATGGTGCCGCCGTGCGAGGGGACACCAGGGTCGAAGCCGAGCAACTTCCCGTACCACCGTGCCGAGCGCTCCATGTCTCGTACGGGTATGAAGACCTGACCAATGTGTCGCCGGATGGGGGAGTTGTGCACGTGCGAGGCCCTCACAGCGGATCTTGACGCTCTCCGGCGGCGAGGGCTCGTCAGTCCTGGCCGCGCGGGGCGACCAGGACCTTGGTGTGGGTGGAACGGCCCGAGTCGAGTTCCTCCAGCATGTCCTTTACCTCGGAGAGCGCGATGGTCCCGGTATGCAGCGGGGCCAGCGAGATGCTGCCCTGCTCGACCAGGCGCATGACGCCCACGAAGTCCTCACGGTTGTACGCGAGTGAGCCGATGACCGTCAGCTCGCGCTGCTGCCAGTCGGCGTAGCTGACCGTGGACTCGCTCAGCGGGAACCCCAGCAGCGCGAGCGTGCCGCCTCGTCGGACCAGCTCCGCAGAGGACTGCAGGAGGGTCGGGACTCCGGCGCACTCGAAGACGATGTCGGCGCCAACGCCCGCAGTCACCGAGTCCATCCGACTCTGCAGTTCGTCGGGCTCGACCACGTCATCGAAACCCAGTTCGCGGGCGGTGGCCCTGCGGGCGTCGGACGGCTCGGAGATGATGATCCGCCCTGCCCCGGCCGCGCGGGCGTTCTGGGCCGTCAACAGCCCGATCGGCCCGGCGCCGACCACGACGGCAATGCAGCCGGGCTCGACGTTAGCCCGGCGGACGGCATGGAAGGTGACCGCGGCCGGCTCCACGAGTGCTGCGTCGATGTCCGACAGGGCCTGCGGGACCGGGACGACTCGACGCTCCGAGACGTCAACCTGCGTGGCGAAGGCGCCATGGTCTGCCGCGTGCTCGTCGACACCATTGGCCTCGGCGAAGACAACGTCACAGTTCTTCGAGTGACCGGCCAGGCACTGACCGCAGCGTCCGCACGCGGGGCCGACCCCACCGACGACCCGATCACCGGGGCTGACCAGTGTCACTCCCTCGCCCACGGACCGGACTGTGCCCATCCACTCGTGCCCGAACACGGCCGGTGGGAGCATGCTCCCGTCGGTGTAGCCGTGCACGTCGGTGCCGCAGATGCCGGTATAGGTGACGTCGACGACCACACGTCCAGCGCCGGGCTCAGCTGTGGTGAAGACCGACTCCTCCAGGGTGCGCGGGCCACTCACCGTGAGATAACGCTGTTCGTCCGACATGCTTGCTGCTCCTCAATAGGGGACGTGACCGTCCCGTGACGGGGTGCTCAACACCGTAACGAGACGTGCGGTCCGGTCGGCGGCCGGGTTCGCTCCAGTAGCCCCGGAGAGCCGGATCGCTAGCCACCTCAGGACGATGCTACCGAGGTAGTAGTAATGGTCCCACCCGAGTAGCATGGCTGTATGAAGGTGAGTGTGAGTCTGAGCGAGGAGGACCTCGCGGTCCTCGACCGGTATGTCGAGCAGGCCGGTCTGGAGTCGAGGTCGGCTGGCGTCCAGCAGGCCATCCGTCGTTTGCAGGACCCACAACTGGAGGCGGCGTATGCCGCCGCCTGGGAGGAGTGGGCTGTCGCAGGGGATGAAGACGCGTGGTCCGCAGCCTCCTCGGACGGGCTCACCGATGCTGCGCGGTGAAATCCTGCTGGTCGATCTGGATCCCGTCCGCGGCAACGAGGCGAACAAGCGTCGCCCCGCGGTGCTGGTCAGCAATGGCCGGGCCAACACCATGGCACAGCGGCTCGGTCGGGGAGTGGTGACCGTTGTGCCCGTCACCAGCAACGTGGAGCGAGTCTTTCCGTTCCAGGTGTTGCTGCCAGCGGACGAGACGGGGCTGCGGGTGGACTCCAAGGCCCAGGCTGAGCAAGTGCGTTCGGTCGCCTTTGAGCGGGTTGGCCCTGCGGTAGGCCGAGTTCCGCCTTCCTTGATGGCTGCGGTCGACAAAGCGCTGCGTCTCCATCTGCAATTGTGACCGCGCGGCGCGGCAGATAAGTGCGTCTGGTGAGTTACAGATCCATGAGTAGCGCCAGCGTCTCGCGGACCTCGCCGAGGATGGCCGGACCTACGTTTCCTGTGCGCTCGTGGATGCGTGCCGTGGCGACGGAGCGCACATGTTGGCACAGTGCCGACGACGGTGCCGCCAGTTGATTTCCCTCGTCCGGGTGGATGATCATCTCGGTGCTGCTCTGACGGGTCGTCCGCGTGAGGGGCACGACCTGAATGACATTCGGTTCGCTCCTCAGGGCCCGATGCGCTATCACCACGATGGCAGGTCGCCGAAGTCCCGCCTCACTGCCGGCAGGTATCCCGAGATCAAGCTCGACGACATCACCCGGCGTCAGCATCCAGCCACGCAGTCTCTTTGTGGCATGTCCGTGATCCGCAGCGGCCCCATCGAGGCTGACATGTGTCCGGAAACTACTCACTCTTCGCCGCTCGTCGGGGTAGTCCTCGGGCACATGTCCGCCCGGCTGTGATCGAAGTGGCGGGTGTGGCCGGTCCCTGGCCGGCGCCTCGGGGACGGTGAATTGACCGAAGGAGTCAATCGGGTCGACTTTTCCTTGCCAGCCGGCCGCCGGTCGATTCCACTGGTCCGCCATGGACACCTACCGTGCAGCAGCAATCACTCCGGGCCTTCGTCGCCTGGTCGAACACAATGGCCGAGTTCAGCCGGGCGAGAGGGTGCTGGTGATCGCCGACTACCCGATGGCCGACTACGCACCCCTGCTCGCTGGACAGGTCCGGTCGGTGGGCGCCCACCCAGTCGTCGTGCTCATCCCACCGTCACAGGGCGATGGCAACGAGCCGCCCCCGGCCGTCGCCGCCGCGATGAAGGAGACCGATGTCATCTTCTCGCCCGTGTCCCGGTCGATCACGCACACCAGCGCCATGCGCGCGGCCCTGGATGCTGGCGCGCGGTCAATCCTCATGACGCACCACAATGACGATGTTCTGACCGCCCGCTCCCTCCTGGTCACCGACTTTGCCGAGCAGGAGGAGAAGTGCCGTCGCATCGGCCGGGCGCTGGAGGGAGACCACCAGATCCGGGTCACCTCGCCCGGCGGCACCGACCTCACCTTCACGGCCGTCGGCCGCCGCAAGCCCAACGTGCTCACGGGTCGGCCGAACCCCGGCGAGCTGGCTCCAGTCCCCACCATCGAGGTCAACGTCGTGCCGTTGGAGGGCACGGCCCAGGGCGTGATCGTGGCCGACTGCAGCATCCCCTACCTGGGCATCGGCCTCCTGGAGGAGCCGGTGGTCTGCCCGGTCGAGGACGGCTTCATCACGGAGGTCAAGGGCGGGCGTCAGGCCGACGTCCTGCGGGCGGACTGGGAGGCCCGCAACGACCGCAACTGCTACAACGTCGCCGAGCTCGGCATCGGTCTGAACCCCGAGGCGATCCCTACGGGAGTGATGCTCGAGGACGAGGGGATCCTGGGGACCGTGCACTTCGGGATCGGCACGAGCCTCACCCTGGGCGGCGACCTCCTGGCACCCACCCACTACGACCTGCTCGTCTGGGCCCCGACCGTCGAGATCGACGGGAAGCCGCTGCTCCGCGACAAGGAGCTGCTGCTCTGATGCCCACCCTCGTCGAGCTGCGCCAGGTCAACAAGTACTTCGGGGAGCACCACGTCCTCAAGGACGTCTCGCTGACGGTCGACACGGGCCAGGTCATCGTGGTCGTCGGTCCCTCCGGATCGGGCAAGTCGACCCTCTGCCGCACCATCAACAGGCTGGAGGCGATCGACTCCGGCGAGATCCTCGTCGAGGGGACTCCGCTGCCGACCGAGGGCGCCGCCCTGGCGAGACTGCGGTCCAACGTCGGCATGGTGTTCCAGTCCTTCAACCTCTTTCCCCAGTACACCGCCCGCGAGAACGTCGCGCTCGCGCCGGTGAAGGTGAAGGGAGTGAAACCGTCCGTCGCGCGGGAGCGTGCGACCGACCTGCTGAACCGCGTCGGCCTCGCCGAGCACGCCGACAAGCTGCCGGCGCGTCTGTCGGGCGGGCAGCAGCAGCGGGTGGCGATCGCCCGGGCACTGGCCATGGAACCCAAGGTCATGCTGTTCGACGAGCCCACCTCGGCGCTCGATCCGGAAATGATCAACGAGGTCCTGGACGTCATGAAGGACCTCGTCGCCCAGGGAATGACCATGGTGGTCGTCACCCACGAGATGGGGTTCGCGCGCTCGGCCGCCGACCGGGTTGTTTTCATGGATGACGGCCGCATCGCCGAAGCCTGCGACCCGGAGGACTTCTTCACGGCACCACGCACCGAACGAGCACGGGACTTCCTGTCCAGGATTCTCCCGCACTGAGAGGAATCGCAATGATGAGTAGAACCCAACATGTCCTGGTCGGAGCCTCGGCCGCGCTGCTGCTCGCGGCGTGTGGCGGCAGCGCCAACGGTGAGCAGACCGAGGTCGCCGAGGACGTGAGCTTCGAGGAGGGCACGACCATGGCTCGCCTCGCAGAACAGGGCTCGGTCACCGTCGGCGTCGCCTTCGACAAGCCGTACTTCGGGCTCCGTGGCCTGGACGGCGAGATGGAGGGCTTCGACGTCGAGATGGCCAAGGCCATCGCCGGCGAGCTCGGCATCGAGCCGGCCGACATCGAGTGGGTCGAGACCGTCTCGGCAAACCGGGAGCCGTTCATCGAGCAGGGCAAGGTCGACTACGTGATCGCGACGTACACGATCAACGAGGAGCGCAAGAAGGTCGTCAGCTTCGCCGGGCCGTACTTCGTGGCAGGCCAGGCGATCATCGTGCCGAAGGGCAACCCGCAGGGGATCGAGTCGATCGAGGACGTGAACGGCGAACGCCTCTGCGGGGTCACCGGCTCAACGGGCTATGAGCACATCCGCAGCGACTACCCGAACGCGGCCAAGGGTCTGACCGGGTTCGACACCTACTCCAAGTGCGGTGACGCCCTGGCCAACGGTCAGGTCGACGTCGTGACCGCGGACAACACCACCCTCGCCGGCATCATGTCCGACCACGAGGGTGAGTTCGAGCTGGTCGGCGAGCCCTTCAGCCAGGAGCCCTACGGTGTCGCGTTCGCCAAGGACGACGTCGAGTTCCAGTCCTTCGTCAACGAGGTCCTCCAGGAGATGATGGACGACGGTCGGTGGACCGAGATCTACGAGTCAACCGCGGGAGAGATCCTGGGCGAGGACATCGAGCCGCCCCAGATCACCGAGACGACCGAGTGACAGTCGATGGATGCAGTTATTGACAACATCGACGTCATCCTCCGTGGGTTTGGCGCCACCCTGCTCGTCACGCTCCTGGCACTGGTGCTGGCGGTCGTCCTCGGGACCGCGACGGCCTGCTTCCGGGTGTCACCGCTGAAGCCGCTGAGCGCGGTCGGCACCGCCTACGTCGGGATGGTGCGGAACACCCCCTTGACCGTGATCTTCTTCATGGTGGTCTTCGGCACGCCGGAGGTGGGCCTGAACGCGTCGTTCACGGCGTTTGCCGTCGTGGCCCTCGGCGTCTACACGGGGCCTTTCATCGGGGAGGTCCTGCGGTCCGGGATCCAGGGGCTCCACACGGGGCAGGGTGAGGCAGCCCGATCTCTTGGTATGTCGTTCGGCCAGTCCCTGAGGTACGTGATCCTGCCGCAGGCGGCCCGGGATGTCGTGGCTCCTCTGGGCAACGTCTGCATCGCGACCCTGAAGAACAGTTCGGTGGCGATGGCGTTCGGTGTCTTCGAGGCCACGGCCGCCGGTTACACCCTGGCCAACGCCAATGCCACGGCAGTCATCCAGATCCTGGCCGCGGTGGCGGTCGGCTACCTGTGCCTGACCTCGCTGGCCGCGGTCGCCATCGAGACCGTCGAGCACCGCGTGCGGATCGTGAGGTGAGTCGTGAGCACCCTGCTGTATGACGAGCCGGGACCGGTGACGCGTGCACGTCTCCGCAGCTGGAGCGTCGTCGCGTTGCTGGTCATCGGGCTCGCTGTCGGGCTCGTGTGCTGGCGGCTCTGGGGCCAGGGCCAGTTCGAGGAGGACCTGTGGGCCCCGTTCCTGGACGAGCCGGCCCTGCGGACCGGCCTTGTGGGTGGGCTCGTCGGGACGCTCCAGGCGGCAGCGATGGCGATGGCCCTTGCGCTGGTCGTCGGGTTCGCGGTCGCCGTTGCCCGGCTCTCACCCTCCAGGGTGGTGCAGGCGGCCGGGGCCACGTTCGTGTGGTTCTTCCGCGGGCCACCGTTGCTCATCCTCATCCTGTTCTTCTTCCTCGCCTTCCCGATGGCGTTCGACATCGACATCACACCGTTCTGGGCACTGGTGCTGGGGCTGATGCTCTACAACGGCGCGGTCCTGGCGGAGGTGATCCGGGCGGGCGTGCTCGCGCTCCCGCGGGGCCAGGAGGAGGCGGCCGTGGCCCTCGGGATGCGCCGCGGGACGACGCTGCGCTACGTGCTGCTGCCCCAGGCGGTCCGGAACATGCTGCCCGCCGTCATCAGCCAGATGGTCATCCTCGTCAAGGACACATCGCTGGGCTTCGTGGTGTCCTACGGCGAGCTGCTCCGCTACGGGAACACCGCGATCCAGGTCCTCGACAACCCCATTCAGATGTACCTTGTCGTCGCACTGATCTTCATCGCGATCAACATGTCCCTGTCCCGCGTGGCTCACGCCCTCGAGAAGAACCCGGTCGCGTCCGGGCTGCGCAGGAGGCGGACCGTTGCTGAGAGCCGCTGACCGTGTGCCGAGGCGGCGTGCGCAGCAAGGGGGAGCGGCATGGCGGTCGTGATCCAGGGGCTCAGCGACGACGTCCGGCTGACCTTCGTGGCCTCGCCCCTTGCGGAGCTCGGGTGCGCCCTGCAGATCCTCGCCCGGGCCGAACGCGACTCGGCCGACGCGGTGTGGGCCGTCGATGCGATCTCGTCGGCCGAGGAGGAGGACCTCGCGGCGCTGCGCCGCTACACGCCGCTCTTCGCCGGGATCCGCCTGGGCCTGTTCCTGACCCAGGCCGCGGGCCGGATGGCGACGCTGACGGAGGAGATCCGTGGCCTGGCCAGCGTGCCCGCGACCGACGTCCTGGCCTCCGTCGTGATCGCCCTGGCTGGTGGCAGCAGACCACGCAGCGTCGTCTGCGCCAGCGATGTGGTGCGCCCTGAGCACCTGCTCGAGGTGCGACAGACCGTCGCCGCACGTGACGACGGGGGACTGGCACTGCTCGACCAGTGCCGAGCCGACCCGGTGGAGTGGCTGAAGGACTTCAGCTCGTTCCTGTCCCGGTGCGAGCGGTGGTTCTTCCGCCCGCTCTGGGAGGACGTGATGCCGCTGCTGTCGGCCGAGGTCCAGGCCAGGCGCCGGGTCGCGCGCAACCACGGCGACACCGGGGCGCTCCTCAGCGCGATCGACGGCGCCCACGAGACCGGGGTCTCGGGCGTGGTCCGCATCGACAAGCTCTACGAGTCCACGATCAACATCAGCCGGACCGGCATGGTGATCTGTGTCCCGTCGGCTCTCGGTGGCCGGCACCTGGCCGTCAAGGACGAGCTCTCGCCACCGGTCCTGCACTACCCCCTGCCCGTTCCGCACAACCGACCGGTGCCCAGCGCACGCCTGGTCACCGACCGGCTGCTGGCGCTGGGGAACCTGACCCGTCTCGCACTGTGCCGCGACCTGCTCCGGCAGCCTCGGACGACGCGAGAGCTCTCGGAACGCTGGGACATGGACCCGGCCCAGGTCTCCCGGCACCTCAAGGTGCTCCGGGACGTCGGCCTGGTCAGCATCGAGCGGCGTGGTCGGCTCGTCTTCTACCGCCTCAGCGGCCACGAGGTGACGACTCTCGGGCAGGACGTCATGGACTCGCTCCTGCGGTAGGCCGGCGACGCTGAGGAGGTCTCCTACATCGTGCTCGAGCTTTCCTTGACCGACCCGACCACACCGGGTGCCGCGTCGGAGTTGGTCACCTCCGGCGACCTCCAGCGGATCGAGCCGGTCTCGGTCGTCATCTGTCCCGTCGGGGAGGTCGAGTGCACGGCCGAATCGGGCCTCCCAGCGTCACTTTCCCCTGAGAATCGGGGGGTCGTTGCGCGGGGAGGGAGGACCGGCGCGACGCGGGCTCAGCCGGTCACGGTGATGGTGGCGGTGCTGTCGGCATAGCCGGGCGCCCTCAGCCGGTCACGGTGATGATGGCGGTGCTGTCGGCATAGCCGGGCGCCGAGACCGTCAGTGTCGTGGTGCCAGGAGCCAGGCCCCGGACGGTGAAGGCCTGCCAGTTGGTGTTGCTGACGTCCTCCAGCGTGATCGTCCGGAGTCCGGGACCCTCGGCGCTGGTCGCGAGCAGTGCCGTGGACTCCGAGGCGACCGTGAGAGTGATGTCCGTCGGGGCCGGGGGAGCCACGGTGAACCGCACGTGGGCGGTGCCCTGCTGCCCCGTGCCGACGCTGACGTTGCCCGCACTCAGGGCGGGCGGCGTCACGGTGGCCGTGAGGCTGGTGCGGCCGTTGCCGGGTTGGGTGAACCCGTCCGGCTGGATGATCGCCACGGTGGTCGTGCCGGCTGTCGCGGGGTCGAAGGCGGTGCTGACCCGGTAGCCGCTGTTGCCCGCGAGCGTCAGCGTCGCCTCCGTCAGGGAGCCGACGGCGTCGTGACTGTTCGTCAGCTGCACGGTGGCGCTGGTGCCGGGGCGCAGCTCCTGTTGTGACCACAGGGTGCCGGTGGCGCTGAGGACGTAGGCGTCGATGTGGATCGCGGTGTCGCCCGAGAAGGTGCTGGTCGTGAAGTCGCCGGTGGACAGGTGGAACCCGGAGGCGCGGACGGTGAGGGTCGCCGTTGTGGTGGCGTAACCGTCCGCCGACACGGTGAGCGTGGTGGTGCCCTCGGTCAGGCCCTGGACGGTGAAGCCCTGCCAGTTGGCGCTGGTCACGCCGGCGAGGGTGATCGACCTCGACCCGACAGTTGCCGGACTGGTGGAGATGACGGCGGTGGACCCGTCGGCGACTGTGAGGGTGATGTCCGTCGGTGTCGGGGGCACCACCGTCAGGCGGGTGTTCGCGCCGACCTGCAGGTCCTTGCCGACCGTCACGTCGCTCATCGCGATCGCCGGCGCGGTGACCGTCGCCGTGAGAGCGGTGCGGCCGTTGCCGGGTTGGGTGAACCCGTCCGGCTGGATGATCGCCACGGTGGTCGTGCCGGCTGTCGCGGGGTCGAAGGCGGTGCTGACCCGGTAGCCGCTGTTGCCCGGGAGCGTCAGCGTCGCCTCCGTGAGAGAGCCGACCGCGTCATCGGTGTTCGTGAGCTGCACGGTGGCGCTGGTGCCGGGGCGCAGCTCCTGTTGTGACCACAGGGTGCCGGTGGCGCTGAGGACGTAGGCGTCGATGTGGATCGCGGTGTCGCCCGAGAAGGTGGTGGTGCTGAAGTCGCCGGTGGACAGGTGGAACCCGGAGGCGCGGACGGTGAGGGTCGCCGTTGTGGTGGCGTAACCGTCCGCCGACACGGTGAGCGTGGTGGTGCCCTCCGTCAGGCCCTGGACGGCGAAGCCCTGCCAGTTGGCACTGGTCACGCCGGCGAGGGTGATCGTCTTCGACCCGACCGTCGCGGCGTCGGTGGAGAGCAGCGCCGTCGACTCGTCGGTGACCGTCAGGGTGAGGTCGGTGGGTGTGGGTGGGACGACTGTCAGTCGGGTGTTGGCCGCGGCCTGCAGGTCCTTGCCGACCGTCACGTCGCTCATGGCGATCGCGGGTGCGGTGACCGTCGCCGTGAGAGCGGTGCGGCCGTTGCTGGGTTGGGTGAACCCGTCCGGCTGGGTGATCGCCACAGTGGTTGTGCCGGCCGTGGCGGGGTCGAAGGCGGTGCTGACCCGGTAGCCGCTGTCGCCCGCGAGCGTCAACGTCGTCTCGGTGAGCGTGCCGACGGCGTCGTTGCTGTTGGTCACGATAAGGGTCGCGCTGGCCCCGGGCCGCAGCTCCTGCTGTGACCAGAGGGCACCGCTGGTGCTGAGGGCGTAGGCGTCGACATGCACCGCGGTGTTGCCCGAGAAGGTGCTGGTCGTGAAGTCGCCGGTGGTCAGGTGGAACCCGGAGCCGGTCACGGTGATCGTGCTGGTCGCGTCCGCATAGCCGTCTGCACTCACGGTGAGCGTCGTGGTGCCCTCGGCCAGGCCCTGGACCGCGAAACCCTGCCAGTTGGCGCTGGTCACGCCGGCGAGGGTGATCGACTTCGACCCGACCGTCGCGGCGCTGGTCGAGAGCAGCGCCGTCGACTCGTCGGCGACGGTGAGGGTGATGTCTGTCGGTGCCGTGGGGGCCACCATCAGGCGGGTGTTCGCGACGACCTGCAGGTCCTCGCCCACCTGCGCCACGCTCGTGGCGATCTGCGGTGGCGCAGTGACCCGGACGGCCCGGGTGAGCTGGGCCGCGCCTGGAGCGCTGACTGTGAGCTGAGAGTCACCCTGACCAACTCCCTGTATGCCGAAGCTCGCCGTGGTCTGTCCGGCCGGGACGGTGACCGTGGCCGGGACCGTGAAGACGTCAGTGTCCAGGCTCGCCAGGGTGACCTCCAGGCCACCGGTCGGGGCCGGGCCGGAGAGGCCCACGGTCATCGTCTGGCTGCGACCCTCATTGAGCGTGATCGTGCCCGACGGGCTGAGCGTCAGGACCAGCTCGACGGTCGCGGTCCGCGAGTGCGGCGCGTAGCCCGCGGCGCGGGCCGTGATGACGGCGCTCCCCACGGCCTGCCCGGTGACCTGCGGGTTGGCGGTCGGTAGGACCGCACCCTCGGGGATGACCACGGAGGACTCCACGGTGACGATGCTGGTGTCGCTGCTCTCCAGCAGGATCGTCGTGCCGCCCACCGGCGCGGGCTCGCTCAGGCTGATCGGCAGGCCACTGGTCTGGCCGGGGGAGAGGACCGGCACGTTGCCCACGCTGACGGTGCTGTTGGTGCTGCCCGTCTCGGCGGTGGCGTCGGTGTAGCCGAGGGCCGACGCGGTGAGCACCACGCTGCCCTCGGCCTGGCCGGTAACCTCGACCTGGCCGGTCGTCTCGCCCTCGGCGAACTGGACGGTGGCAGGGTCGACGGTGACCAGAGTCGGGTCACTGCTGGAGACGTTGACGGTCAGTCCACCGGCCGGGGCCGGGGCAGCCAGGGCGATGGTCGCCGGGATGGTGCGGCCGACGCCGACCAGCGGCTCGACCTGCAGGCTCATTGACCGTGCTGCGACCGTGACGGTGGCGGACCCTGTCGTGTAGCCGTCGCCGCTGGCGGTCACGACCGCCGTGCCTGCGGCGCTGCCGCTGGCGACTGGGACGTCGACGACCGTCGCACCGGCGGCCACGGTGACCGAGGCCAGCGGTGTGAGCACCTGCGGGGCGTCACTGGTGAGACTCAGAAGCTGACCGCCCACCGGTGCCGGGCGCTCGAGCGTGACGCGCAGGTCGCCGGAGGAGTAGGTCTGCAGGTCAGGCCCCGTGACCGTGATCGCAGGCAGCGTGACGGAGATCGTCACGGAGTCCTCGGCCGAGGTGTCGGTGCCGTCGCTGACGGTGAGCGAGGCAGTGTAGCTGCCTGCCACGTCGGGGGTGAAGCTCGGTGCGACAGCCGTGGCGTCGTCGAGAGTCGCCATCGACCCGCTGGGGGTGGTGAGCACCCAGGCGAAGGTGAGGTCGTCACCGTCCGCGTCGCTGGACAACGAGCCGTCCAGGGTGACCGTGTCACCTGCCAGGGCGCTCTGGTCCTGACCGGCGTCAGCGACGGGGACCTGGTTGGCGGGGTGCTGAGCCGTGATGGTGACGGTGTCCCCGGTGGAGGTCCACCGGCCGTCGGTGACCTGAAGGGCCACGGTGTACTGCCCGGCCACGTCTGCGGTGAAGGTGGGCTGGCTGGCGAGGGGGTCGCTCAGGGCGGCGGACGAACCAGTGGGTGTGGTCAGGGTCCAGGCGTAGGTGAGTGAGTCGCCGTCTGCGTCCGTCGAGCCGGTGCCGTCGAGGGTGACGAGGTCGCCGGTGGTGACGGTCTGGTCCGCTCCGGCGTCGGCTGCGGGGCGGTGGGTCACGGTGATGGTCACGGTGTCGGCGGGAGAGTCCTGGGTGCCGTCGTTGACGACGAGCTCGGCCGTGTAGGTGCCGGCGACGTCGGCGGTGAAGGTGGGCTCGGCTGCGGTGAAGTCGTCCAGTTCGGCTGCCGAACCGGGCGGGCCCGTCAGGTTCCAGTCGTAGGTGAGGGGGTCACTGTCGGCGTCGGAGGAGTTCGTGCCGTCGAGTGTGACGGTGTCGTCCACGGCGGCGACTGTGTCGTCGCCGGCGTCGGCGACGGGCGTTTCGTTCGGGATCTCGTTGACCGTGATGGTGACGGTGTCCGGTGCGGAGGTCCACTGGCCGTCGGTGACCTGGAGAGTGACGGTGTACTGCCCGGCCACGTCTGCGGTGAAGGTGGGTTGCGCGGCGAGGGGGTCGCTGAGCTGCACGGTGGACCTGGCAGGCGCGGAGGTCAGGCTCCAGGAGTAGGTCAGGGGGTCGTTGTCGCCGTCGGAGGAGCCGGTGCCGTCGAGGGTGACCAGGTCGCCGGTGGTGACGGTCTGGTCCGCGCCGGCGTCCGCGACTGGGCGGTGAGTCACGGCGATGGTCACGGTGTCGGCGGGAGAGTCCTGGGTGCCGTCGTTGACGACGAGCTCGGCCGTGTAGGTGCCGGCCAGGTCGACGGTGATTGTCGGCGCCGCTGCTGCAGGGTTGTCCAGCGTGGCGGTGGAGCCCGACGGAGTGGTGAGAGTCCACGAATAGGTGACCGTCTGGCCCTCGGGGTCGATGGAGCGGGTGCCGTTGAGGGTGACCACGTCACCAACCACGGCTGTTTGGTCCTCACCCGCGTCGGCAGTCGGCGCCTCGTTGGCGGCGTGCTGAGCCGTGATGGTGACGGTGTCCTCGGTGGAGGTCCACCGGCCGTCGGTGACCTGAAGGGCCACGGTGTACTGCCCGGCCACGTCTGCGGTGAAGGTGGGTTGCGCGGCGAGGGGGTCGCTGAGCTGTGCGGTGGACCCGGCGGGCGTGGAGGTCAGGCTCCAGGAGTAGGTCAGGGGGTCGTTGTCGCCGTCGGAGGAGCCGGTGCCGTCGAGGGTGACGAGGTCGTCGGTGGTGACGGTCTGGTCCTCGCCTGCGTCCGCGGTGGGGCGGTGGCTGACGGTGATGCTCACCGTGTCGGCGGGGGAGTCCTGGGTGCCGTCGTTGACGGTGAGTTCGGCGGTGTAGTCGCCGGCCACGTCCGGCGTGAAGGTGGGTCCGGCGGTGTCGGAGGCCTCCAGAGCGGAGGTGGAGCCGGTGGGGGAAGTGAGGGTCCAGGCATACGAGAGTTGGTCGCCGTCGGCGTCGGATGAGCCGGTGCCGTCGAGGGTCACTGTTTCGCCGACGACTGCTTCCTGGTCGGAGCCCGCGTCGGCGACCGGCGTTTCGTTTGGGATCTCGTTGACGGTGATGGTCACCGTGTCTGACAGGGAGTTCTCAGTGCCGTCGTTGACGACGAGCTCGGCGGTGTAGCTGCCGGCCACGTCCGGCGTGAAGGTGGGCCCGGCGGTGTCGGAGCCCTCCAGGACGGAGGTGGAGCCGGTGGGGGAGGTGAGCGTCCACGCATACGACAGCTGGTCGCCATCCGCATCGGATGAGCCGGTGCCGTCCAGGGTGACCAGGTCACCAACCACGACTGTCTGGTCCGCGCCGGCGTCCGCGACCGGCACCTGGTTGGTCGTGCCGCAGGGGTCGGGGACCGGGCGGTCGAAGCGCTCGCCGTAGCCCGGGCCGTCGCCGCTGTTGTTGTTCCGCGCGCTGACCCAGATCGTCGTGATGCCCGGCGTGTCCGACAGGCTCCACGACGTCCCACCACGGGCAACGTGTCGGGTGTGCGCGTCGCCCTGGGCGACGACGATCCTCGACATCCGGACCGGGGAGGTGACGGCGACGCCGTCGCACGACCAGTCGACGCTGATGCCACTGGTCACGGTGAGGGCGACGGAGTCCGCCTCGGAGTCCTCGATGCCGTCGCTGACGACCAAGGTCGCGGTGTAGGTGCCGACCAGGGCGAGGGCGAACGACGGTGTCGCAGAGGAGTTTCCGTCGAGCGACTGGGTGAAGTCGCCAGGTGTGGGCCCCTCCAGCGTCCAGCGGTAGGTCAGGTCGTCACCGTCGCCGTCACTCGAGCCGGCGCCGCTGAGGGTGAGGGTGTCGCCGACCACGGCAGTCTGGTCTGCCCCCGCGTCCGCGACCGGTGCCACGTTGTCGGGCGTCGCGCTCGCCGGTGACGTGGTCAGCATCGCCGCGACGAGCGCCACGGCGAGCAGTGACGCCCACAGCCGGCTGGCGCGGTCGGCGAGAGCGCTCCTCCGGTGCTGTCGGGTGGCAGGCTTCGGTGCGATCTGGCGCAGGCGCATGGCGACGTTCTCCTCGGTCAGCAAGTTCTCAGGTGACGGTCAAGAGACAGTCAGTCATCCCCCATCGGTAAGGAACCTAGAGGGGACGGCGCGGGGCCGGCATCGTCTAGAAGGATGAGATCGCCGACCGAAAGGATGAGCGGACCTACATCCACAGACTGACGACGTATGCCGTGGGCGGTGGGAGCGTAGACAGTGGCACCGGTGCGGCAGTACCGTTGCTCGTCCTGCTTTTCCATGGCGTCGTGAGGGACCCCGATGGCTAAGCGTGGTGTCAGCCTGTTGGACCTGTTCGCTCCCGGCGGCGCACAGGGCCTCCTGCCTGCGGACGTGGCGAGCAGGCTCGAGAACCTCGCCGTCATCGACCTCCACAGCACCACCAGCGGGGGCACCTTCGTGCACGAGGGCGTGGTGCAACCGCTGTCCGACCTGGGGCTGCCGGCGCTGCGGAACTGGCCCGTGGAGGTGCCCGGCCTCAACACCGGTCTGCCCTTCCGCCTGGTCCGCATCCGCAGGGCGTCTGCGCCGACCGACACCCTCGAGCCGGCGGCGGACGCCGCGTTCCTCGACCTGATCGTCGACCGGATCGCGATCACGATCCCCGGTCTGCGGCCGGCGACGCTCGTCCCGGCCACCAGCAGCTCGCCCGCGCACCTGCTCCCGGACGGCAGCCGGGACGGAGTCAAGCTCGTCGGGTCGGGCGTCATGCGGATCGACCTGACCGGGGCGGCCGAGGTGGTCCGGTTCGTCGACTTCCCCGACCCGTTCGACCCCGAGGCGCCGAACGGGCCCGTCGGTCGCCTGACGTTCGACCCGATCAGCTTCACGTTCGGGGACTCCGACATCGGCATGGTCGTCGACCGGGTCGTCTACGACGCCTCCGAGCAGATCACGCCCCCGGAGATCATCGCGCGGGGACAGACCCCGGGCTGGCAGGGGATGGCGATCGCCGAGGCCACGGTGATGCTGCCGCTGAAGGGCACCGCGGTCGAACAGATCAACGCCTCCGTGAAGGACGTGATCCTCGGCAGCCCGGCTGGCATGCAGGGCACGGTCTCGGTCGAGCTCGGCCGCACGCCCATCGCGGGTGCAGCCGTGCTGTTCACGCAGGACGTCGAGGGCACCGAGCACCCGCGCAGCCCTGAGGGCAGCGGCCGGGAGCTCACCGTGCCGTTCGTCGCGGACACCGGCGCGACCGCCAGGATGCGGGCACGCCTGTCCGACGCCGTGCAGGGACAGCCGACCCAGCCCCGCATCTCGTGGACGCTGCCGGACAGCACCCGGGTCGAGGAGCCCGACACCGGCTGGTTCGCCACGAGCGTCGGCGAGACCATGAACGGCGTCTACTCCGAGCTGGTCGACGGGGAGCGACACCACGACCTGCCGATCTCCTACACGTTCACGCAGGACGACGACGGCGTCGACCACGCCGCGATGGTCGACGCGGTGCTGCCGGGGGCGCCGGGCATCGCGAACGTCGTCTCTCTGTCGGGCACCCGGGACGCGATCGCCCAGGTCGAGCTGCAGTCCCGGCTCGCGGTCCCGGACGCCGCGCACATCCGGTGGCAGCTCGGCACCGGCGCCGGCGCGCAGACCGGCACGGGTCACGACTTCACGGTCTTCCCGGAGGAGGTCGGCACCGCCTACCTCGTGGTCACCGACGGCGAGCTGACCCGCCGGGTGCGCATCGACACCCTCGCTGTCGGTGGGCTGCTCGTCGGCGCCGAGGACGGGGTCCACGACGCCACCGGGGCACTCGTCACGGTGCGGGGTGTCGACACCACCCACGCACTCGCCCCGTTCCACCGCTCCGGCGAGCTCCGCAGCCACCGGGAGGACGCCACCGCCTCGGGCACCACCGTGACCGTGCCGGACGGGGGTCTGGCGGCGGTCACGGTCGAGGTGGGCCACGGCGTCGACCCGACGGCGCCGCCGCCCTCGGTCGAGGAGGCCGCCGTGCGGCACCTGTCGGTGCGGTTCGGCTTCAACGCCGCGGACCCCGAGGGGTGGGGCCGGTTCGCCCCGAACAACGCCTCGGGGCACGTCAGCGTCGAGATCCGGGACTGGGCGAGCTACTTCCCCGGCGCGCGGTTCCTGGTGGTGGGGCACTGCTGCGACATCGGGACCAACGACCAGAACAACAGGCTGGCTGGGGAGCGCATCGCCTCGATCACCCAGCACCTGCCCGCCGGGCAGGTCGACGCGCGTGGCGAGCAGGAGGCCGCGACCGGATCAGTGGCGCTGACGCAGGGCAGCGTCCCGCTCTCGGAGATGAGCGCGACCGAGCGCGCCGCCGGCCGGACGATCCTGCTCGACCACAACACCACCGCCCGGCAGGCCTGGGGCAGTCTCACCACCCACCCCGTCCGGGAGTCCTACCGGCGGGTCGACATCTACGCCGTCGACGGGACCTACACCCCGCCCGCGGGTGCACCCGGGCAGGGACAACAGGCCTCGACCGAGCCGCAGACCACCGACCCCTCCCTGCGCCGGTCCTACGTGCCCGGTGCCGACGCGGCCGAGATCGAGGCCCCGGGCGACCCGAGCTCGCGGCTCGGCTACCTGGTGCGCCTCAGCGTCTCCTGGGACTCACCCACCGTGACCAGCTGGGCCGACGCGGTCCCCACGCTGGCCGAGTTCACCCTCGCCTGGTCCAGCGACCACGTGACGATGACCGACGAGAACGACAACGAGACCGACGTGCCGGTCTCCTCGCCCTCGACACCTGGGACACCGTCGACCGAGGTCTGGACGATCACCGGCCGCTGGGCCTACGACAACCGGTCGGGTCAGACGCTGTTCTCGCTGTCGGTCGCCTCCGAGGGCGACCCCGAGGGCATCGCCCGGTTCGACTCCTCCTTCCTGGCGGTCGCACTGGCCCTCGCGCCGGCCCTGCTCGGTGGCATCGGCGGCGGCGGGGCGGCGGACGGTGTCGTGCAGATGTCTGCGCTGGCCATCGCGAGCGCGGTGATGACCGCGATCACCACGGAGGGCTGGATCGTCCTGCACGCGATCTCCGCCGAGTACCGCGCCCCGTCGATCGACTCGGCGCGCGGCATGAGGCTGAGGGTCACGATCGACTACACCGCTGCCGTCGGCATCGACATCTCGGCCGACGGCATCGGCTCGATCACGACCGCGGACGGCCACCCGCTCAAGGTCCGCTACACGAAGGTGGGGCTGGAGTACGACGACGCCGCGACCGAGTGGTACGACAAGGTCGGGTTCGTCTTCGAGGACGTCTCGTTCGAGGTCTCCGACCCGGGACGCTGGCAGATCGAGGGCCCGCTGGGCGACCTGCTGGCCATCACCGGCACCCGCGCCGGCTCGGGCTCCTCGTGGTTCGAGTGCGACCTGGAGTTCGCGCTGGACCTCGGCGTCGTGAGTATCGAGGGCGCGACGATCCGGGTGATCTTCGACGGTGGCGGCGTCTCGGCCGAGCTGCGCGGCCTCGCCCTCGCCGTGGAGATCCCGGGCGTGCTCCGGGGCAGCGGCCAGGTCGTCATCGGCGACGGCGGGGCGTTCGGCGCGTCGCTGGAGCTCGAGCTCGTGTCGGTCGGCGCCAAGGGCATCGGCGCGCTGGAGTTCGACCCGGCCAACGACTACCTCTCGATCCAGCTGGGTCTCCTGCTGCCGGTCGGCATCCCGCTCGGCGCGACCGGGCTCGGCATCTTCGGTTTCCTCGGGATGTTCGTCTCCAACGGGGCCCGACAGCTGCCCGCCGGCTTCGAGAACGACCCCGTCGGGCGCGAGATCGCGTGGTACCGCAACGCCCCGCTGCTCGACAAGTTCGGCCCCGAGCGCGGCCAGTGGGCGATCGGGCTGGGCATGGTGATCGGCACGATGCCGGACCAGGCGTTCACGTTCAACGCGGTCGGGATGCTGGTGGTCGCCTTCCCCGACCCCGAGGTGATCCTGGCGATCGACGCCAAGCTCGCCACGCGCCCCGACCTGGAGCCGAAGGCGCAGGGCAGCGCGCCCGGCTCCGGGCTGGAGATCCTCGGGCTGGTCGTCATCGACGACACCGCCGTGCTGGTGGGCATCCGCGGACGCTACGAGATCCCCAAGGTCCTCACCCTCAACGTCCCCATCGACGGCTACTTCCCCTACCCGAGCACCCCGAAGGACGCCTTCGTCCGGGTGGGCTCGGACGGGGTGGTCGCCGAGGGACGCGGCGGCGACCCGGTGCAGATCATCCTGCTGCCGGAGACCCTGGACATCGAGGCCTACGCCTTCCTCATGATCGAGGAGAAGAAGCTGCACAGGCTCGGGGGCGACCCGCGCTTCAGCTTCGACGGCTTCTCGATCGGCTTCGGCGCCGGCATCGAGATCGGCTGGTCGGCCGGCCCGTTCACCCTCGCGGCGGGCGCCCGGATCCTCGTGGGGCTGGGGACCAACCCGTTCCTGCTCAAGGGCATGTTCCAGGTCTGGGGCACGCTGTCGCTGGTGATCGTCGAGGTCGACATCGACGGCGAGCTGATCTGCACGGTGTGGGACGAGGGTGGGCTGAAGGTCAACCTCCAGGGCAGGTTCTGCGGCAGGGTCTCGTTCTTCTTCTTCTCGGTGTCGGGGTGTGTCGGGATCGAGATCGGCGACTCGCTGACGCCGGCCGCGCCGCCCCCGCCGCCCCCGATCGGCAAGGTGTCGCTGACCGACCGGCGCGGCCAGACGACGGCCGAAGCCATCACCGGCGCGCCGGGCCCGGGCCAGACGGTGTGGCCGGACACGGTGCCGGTCATCGAGCTGATGCACCACATGTCCGTCGACCTCTCCGGCTCGGCGTTCGCCCCCGGCGCCCCGCCGCCCGGTCCTGTCTGGTCCGGCACCTCGGAGATGAAGTACGCCTACCGGCTCGTCGGGGTCGAGATCGTGCCCGACGGTGGCACGGCGTTGGGCGGTCCGCTCGCCTCGGGCTGGTGGCTGCCCACCCACCGCCCGGGGGTGCTCGCCGACGGTGACGTCTCGGTCTCGGCCGAGGAGGCGATGTTCCTGGCACTCATGTCGTGGGACCCGGCACCGTGGACCTACTGGCTGACCGACGGCGGTGAGGGCACCGACGGCAACCCCTCGCAGACGCCCGGCCGGTTGTGCGAGGAGCCGCCCCGGCCGACACGGATGTGCCTGCTGGGGCGCGACGCCCAGCGCACCGGCACCGACGCCGTGCTGTTGCCACCCGAGACGTTGGGGTCGCCACCGTTCCCGTCGCGGTTCACCGGCCACGCGCGCGAGCGGATCGCCGGCCGGGTGCTGGAGCTGGCGGCGCCGTGGCTCGTGCAGCAGGGGCTCTCGCTGACCCCCGGGCACTTCGCCGACGACGTCTGGTGGCTCGCCGCCGCCACCCGGTTCGGGTTCACCGAGCGCACCACCGAGCTGCGGGTCACGCTCGCCCCGGAGGTCGTCGAGCCCGAGCTGCGGCTGATCGTCTGCGACGACCGCCGGAAGCGCCCGCAGCAACCGGTCCCGGGCACGTGCGCCATCGTCGGCGACTACCACCGGGCCGACACCGTCCTGGGCACCTCGAGCTCCATCGACGGCGTGAAGATCCAGTCCCACGGGGAGCCGTTCACCACCCACGGGGAGCCGGTCACGGTGCTCCTGCCCGAGGCAGGCATGGTCGCCTACCTCCCCGCGATCACCGACCGGGTCGAGGTGCGGTTCCGGATGTGGGACAACGGCGAGGCGAAGCTCGTCGCCCTCGACAGCTCCGGCGGGTTCGTCGCCGACGGGTGGGTCGTCCCCGACGGCGGCTGGGAACAGACCGTGGTGCTCACCGGCTCCGGCATCGCCTCGGTGGAGATGCGCGGGGCGACGTGGCTGGGGGTCGAGCGGGTCTGCTGGGGCACCGAGGGACCGGAGCCCGTGGGCTCCTCGGGGCTGCCGCGGGTGACCGGCTCCCTGGTCGGTGGCGGCGAGTGGGAGTGGGAGCCCGAGGTCGAGCAGACCTACCGAACCGGCACGGGCACCTGCGCGGTGGTCGTGTACCGGCCACGGGAGACGGGCACCTGGCGCGGTGTGCGCGTGCACGAGTGGGCAGGCGGGCGGACCCGGCCCGCGCGGGTCGGCTGGCAGCGGCTGTGCGGGACCAGCGCGTCGGCGCAGGCGCTGGCCGACGCCAACGCCGCCTACGCCCTGGGCCTGGCCGAGCTCATCAACGGGCTCGGTGGCGGCGGAGGGAGCGGCCCCCAGCCGCCGCACCGCAGCCTGCTCGCCGCAGGCACGGGCTACTCCGTGCGGATCCGCTGGCAGTGGCAGGGCTGGGTGAAGTCCGAGAGCAAGCCGGCGCCGGACGCGGTCCCGGGCAGCGGCGACTGGCAGGACGGGCCGGACGTCGTGCGGAGGTTCCGGACCGCGTCGCAGGCCACCCTCACCGGCCAGCCGCCGACCGAGCTCACCGACGAGACGACCTTCGACCCGCGGTCGATCCTGCGCTACCTGCTGGCGTTCGAACCGGACACCGGGCAGGCGCCGCACCTGCTCGACGACACGCTCCTGGTCCACCTGGCGGTCGACCACCTCGACCAGCTGGCCGCGCTGTACGGGCGGGCCGTGTCGCTGCGCCTGCGCCGCACCGACCCACCCCCCGGCTCACTGGCCGGGCAGCCGCACGCACCCGACGAGGCGCTCATCGTGACCTGGACGGCGCTGCACGACCACTACCGTCCCCTGGGCCAGAAGCTGTTCCTCGAGGCGATCCGCGAGGCACCGTGTCTGACCGAGCCCCCGCTGGGCGGCACCACCGGCGAGGTCACCGCGGACCTGGTGCCCGGTGCGTGGTACGACCTGATGCTCATGGCGACCCCGGCCGCCCAGCCCGCCTCGGAGGAGCTGGTCGTGCGGCGCGCCCACTTCCAGGCGTCCGCCTACCGCGACGCGACCGAGCTGCTCGCGGCGCTCGGGCTGACGGCGACCGAGAGCCCGCTGGTGGCACCCGACGCCGTCGTGAGCGGCCCGGTGCCACCGGGGCCGCTGGTCGTCGGGGACCGGGAGCTCGACGAGGCGATGGTCGCGCTCGGGCTGGACCCGTGGCCGCTGCCGGTGGCCGGGCGCACCAGTGTGCTGTGGTGGCGGCAGGGCGCGTCCTGGCTGCTGGCCGGGGTGCTGCTCGAGCTCCCGGAGCCGATCGTGCGGACCGGGCGGCGCGCCCTGGACGTCACCGCCGCCAGCCACGGTGGGGTGCCGCTGCTGCAGCGGCGCCGCAACAGCAACGGCACCCGGGTGCTGCTGGCACCCACGGCACCCGTGGCCGTCAGCCCCTCCGGGACGGACGACTTCCAGGCCGGGCCCCTCGTGGTGCAGCTCACGCGCACCGTCACCGACCGGACCGGCTCCACGTCCTCGACCGTCGTCACCGGCAGCCGCTCCGCGCTGACCGCGCCCCGGGCCGTTTACCAGGAGGTGGGAGCATGAGCCTGAGCCCTTCGTGGGCGATGAGCGGCCAGGCGATCGACGGCCGCGACGACACCCACCTCGCCCCGGGCAACCACCTGCGGATCCTCACCAACCCGCTGCTGGGCCTGCCGGTGTGCCCGATCGTCGTGCAGCGGGTCGTGACCACACGCAAGCAGCTGTGGCGCCAGACCCGGACCGACGCGGTGTGGGTCGACTCCCACGGCTCCGTCCTCACCCCGCCGTTCACGCTGACCGCCGGCAACCCGGTGACCGCCTACCTGCCGCGCCCGGCGTGCTGGGTGCACGTCGAGGCGACCCCGACGCGCATCGAGTGGCGGCCGCCCGTGGTCGGCCCGGTCCGCCCCGTTCCCGGTCCGGTGGTCCGGAGGCCGCGCGGGCCGGAGCCGGTGCTGCCACCGACGCGGCCACCGGTCGTGCGGCCGGCCCTGCCCCCCGTCGAGCGGCCGGGCGTCTCGATCCCGGTCCTGCCCAGGCTGAGGCGGCTGACGCAGATCGTGGTGCAGGGCATGGTGACGACCCCGCTCGGTGACGCACCGGTGGCGGTGCGGTCGCGCGCGCCCTACCAGGTCTACGCCTCCCAGCTGGAGCGCGTGGTCATCAGCGGCGCGGGCACGGTCGAGGGGATCCGCTGGCTGGACCCGGCCCGGGCACCGGCCGGCGAGCCGTGGCGCACGCTGCCGCTGCCCTGTGGTCCGGGGGCGCGCTACGCCGGGCCGGGCGACGGCTGGGACCGTGGGCTCGCGCGGGCGCACGACGCCGCCCCGACCCGGTTCGGCATGCACGAGCAGCCGCTCGCGCCCGGGCCGGCCGCGTGCGACCCGGTCGGCGCAGGTGACGAGCTCGTCCGGGTCGAGCACCTCGGTCACGCCCTGAAGGACGAGCTGGACCGGCTGGTGAACGACACGTCGGCGAGCCAGCAGGAGCTCTCGGAGGTCGCCTCCGTCACCGGGCTCGGCGACGGGTCCGGCACCTCCGACCGGAGCCTGCTGACCACGCTGCTGCAGGCCACGCTCGACCCCGGGGCCGCCCGCTGGCTGCCGTTCGCCGACATCGACCCCGACCTCGAGGAGCGGGACCGGGAGATGGTGGTGCTGTACCTGGTCAGCGCCGCCTTCTCCCCGGACCTGGAGGCGATCGCCAAGCTCGGACTGACCTCCTCGCTGCCCTCCGCCGAGGACCCGGCGGAAGTCATCGCGCGGCTCGCCAAGATCGCCGACGAGAGCTGGGACGGCGGCGACCGGGTCGGGCGGGGCATGCAGCTGGACATGGTGCTCGTGGCGCCGGCCGGGGTGCCGCTCGACGTCCCCCGGGCGCCGTCGGTGGCGGTGTCGTGGGACGGCTCGTGGCAGTCGGTCCCGCCGCCTGCCGCGTCCCGCCGGCTCACCGCTGACCTGGACCGACTGGTCCCTGGTGCGGCGCTGGCCTCGGCGGTCGCACAGCCCGACGGCACCGACCCGGACAGCCGTCACCTCAAGGACTCGGTCGGCCGGCTGGTGCTGCTCGGCCCCTCCCAGCCGGCGACGGCGACCACGGCGACCCAGGGCAGGCTGACCGACCGCGGGGTCACCGAGGAGGACGGTGCCTGGCAGATCGCCCAGGCGGACTGGTTCGGCCGCTGGTCGGGGTGGACCCGCACGCCGTATGCCGCGGGGTCGCGGCCGCGGCCGCCGCGGCCGGTGGTGATGCTCGCCACCACCGGGCCCACGGTGCCCGTGCCGGTGCCGACCGGGCCGCTGGCGGGCACGGTGCGCATCGAGGTGCCGGTGCCGCCGGCGTCCGGGCTGCCACCGGGCGCGAGCCTGCTCGACCAGCTGGAGCTGACCGTGTCGGTCAGCAGTGGGGGCAGCACCGTGTCGCTCCACCCGGTCGCCGCGGACGCGGTGGTGGTGCCGGTCGCCGGACCGCTGCTCATGCCGACGACCTCCGGCACGGCGACCGTGACCGCACGGTGGCTCGACACCGCCGGAGTCGCCTCGGAGGTCAGCGAGCCGCGCACCGCCACCCTGCACGACCCGCGCGCACCGGCCCCGGTGGTGCTGCCGGCCACACTGACCTACACCGCACGTCCGGACGCGACGGGGTGGGCGCAGACCACGCTGTCGTGGCCCGCGCAGCCGGGACAGGCCTCGTTCCGGGTGTTCCTGGCCGACGAGTCGACGCTGCGGTCCAAGCTGGAGGAGGTCGCCGCGGGCACGCTCGCCCCCGGGGACGCGGGCCAGGCGCCCTCGGTGGCGCAGGCCCAGGCCCTGCTGGACGACCTGGACGCCGCGCCCGGCGCACCCGAGCGTGGTGCCGCGTGGGAGACCCACCGGACGATCCTGCCCCGGCGCTGGTTCCTGCAGCTCACGGCCGACCCGGTGCCCGCCAGCCCGACCACGACCTTCCGGCACCAGGTCTCCGGGTCACTGACGGTGCTGGTCCTCTACCGCGTCGTCGCAGTGAGCACGGCGAGCGTGGAGTCGGACTTCCGGACCGCGCCGATCCTGCCGCGGGCCGTGCCCAACGTGCTCGCGCCGCCGACCCCGGCGATCCGGGTGGCACCGACGACGACGGACACGGGCGACCTGCAGGCCAGTCTCACCGTGACCGTGCCGGCCGGCCCCACCCCGGCAGCCAGGTGGCGGCTGCGGCGCGCGACCGCGACGACCGAGGCGGCGCTCATGCAGGTGGTGGCGCAGGGGACCGTCCCGCCGGCACCGCCCGGGGCGACCGGCGACCAGGTGTTCGAGGTCATCGACACCGGGGCGGCGCCCGGCCTAGCCCGGACCTCCCTGTCCGGCTGGGTGCGCTACGCGTGGCGCGTGGAGGTCGCCGGACCCGACCTGCCCGGCGGCGGCCCGCCGGGGGAGTGGTCGGCACCGTCAGCCCCCGCCTCGGCGCTCGTCATGCCTCCCGACCCCCCGGCCGCCGTGACCGGGCTGACGGCGGCCCGCGACGCCGCCGGGGTCCACGTGCAGTTCCTGCACGCCGGCCCGCTGAGTCCCGGGGCCAGCACCGGCTACGTGCTCGACGTCTACCGACGGCGCCCGGGTGAGGCGATGCGGCTGGCGACGTCGGTGCCCGGTCTGGCGGCCGGACCGGGCGGCGTGTTCGACGTCGTCGACCCCGATCCGGCGGTCCCGGCCGGCACGGCCTACCGGGTCGTGATGACCGACCCGATCGGCCGGCGGACCGCCCCGAGTGAGGAGGTGGTGGCACCGTGACCGCCCTCGTCCCGGCACCCGAGGACCTCGGGCTCGAGAGCCCCGCGCTCGGCCCCTGGTTCTCCACCGACGTGACGCTGCCCGTGCCGTCGCCCGACGACCTGGGCGTGACCGTCGCGCTCCTGGCCGGCACCGACTGGTTGCCGCCCGCGACCGGTCTGCTCTCCTTCGCCGTCGCCGGGCAGCCGGGACTGGCCGGGCTCCGCGGGCCCGCGGGGACACCGCCCTTCCGGACCGGCCGGTTCGTGGCGACCCTCCGGCTGCTCCCGGAGGTGGAGGCCCGGTTGGGAGCCCTGCTCGCCGACGTGCCCGCCGCGGACGGCGGTGCCGCAGGGGTCACCCGCGCACGGGTGCGCACGTTCGCGCTGGAGCTGCCCGAGGACCCGGGCTCAGTCACCGCGCTCGAGACCAGGGTGGTGCCGCCGATCCCGGACGTGACGACGATGGACGAGGCGGCCAAGCGCGCCTACCTCGGCCTGACCGGGACCCCGATCGCCGACCTCAAACGGCCCGGCACGGTGCTGGCCGGCACCGATGCCCTCCTGACTTTCACCGCCCCCTCCACCACCGTCCGTCTGTTCGCGTTCGACACCCGCGGGCGCGCGATCGACCCGGGCGCCGTCGCGTCCTGGTGGGCGCGGCTGGCGACGTCGTTCACGAACCTGTGGGCGCCGGGGGCGGCGCAACGCACCGCCACCGTCGACGCCCAGCGCACGGTGGTCCTCTGCGGACCGGACGAGGCGCCCGCGGGCGAGGGGGTGCTGGCGCGGCTCGCGGTGAACGGCCTGACCGGAACCGGCGCGGTGCGGGTCGCCGGCGGCGCGACGGCCACGGTGGCGCTGACCGGCGGCAGCCCCCAGGACGCGGCCCAGCCCCGGGTGGCGGTCCTGCCGGCGGGGACCTACGGCGACACCGTGTCGCTGTGGAGCGGCGGCACCCCGGTCGGCGGCGTCACACGGGACTGCGTGCGGGTGGGGCTGGTGGACGTCGAGGCGCACGTGACCGGGCAGCGTCGCGTGGCCCCCTCGGGAGCCGCGGAGCCGGCGACCCGCCGCGCGGCGGACCAGGCACGGGCATCGACCGCCACGCTGGTCGCGCGCGCGACCGTGGCTGCCGCCGACACCGTGCTCCTGCCGAGCGCCGACGAGGCGATGACCGGTCTGGTGAGCGCGCTGTCGGCCGGGCCGGCCACGCTGCTGGCGCCGGTGCTCGACCGGGCCGCGGGCGCGGTGCCGGTCCCGACCCTGCCGGCGGTGGCTCCACCGTCGGGTCTCGGCGCCGTGACGACCAGCGCGCTGACCGGCGGCGGGGCCGCTGACAGCGGCGTGGTGCTCGCGCAGCGCATCCTGGTGACGGTGCCGGTCGGCCCCGAGCTGGCGGGGGCGTGGGTGCGGGTGTGGCCGCAGTACTTCGACCCCGACAGGGGCCGGCACCTCCGGGGAGCGGGCGGTGGCGGCCGGGTGGACGCCGCGGGCAGGGCACGGGTGGTGGTGCGGCTCGCGGACGGCGCGGTCACGCCGGCGAACCGGATGGGCCTGGACGTGATGGTGGTGACCGCGGTCGCGGCGACCCGGTACCCGGAGGTGCGGCTCGAACGGCCCGCACCGGTGGGCGGCGCGATGGTGGCCCTGGGCTCGGCGGCGGCGCCCGTGCTGGTGTGCGAGACCGGGACCGAGGTGGCGGGCGCGGTGACGCCGGGCTCGCTCCCGTCGGGTTCGACGCTGGTGGCGCTGACCACCACACCCACCCTCGTGGACCCGGCGACCGTCCCGGCGGCGGCGTGGGCGGCGCCGGCGGTGGGACCCGCGCTGGGGGCTGGGGACACGGTGCTGCTGACCGAGCCCGCGTGGCGCGGGTGGCGGGGCGGAGAGACGGCGGCCGTGCTGGCCGGCACGGGCGCGAGCGCATCGGCGCTGACACGGACGCTGCTGGTGCGCGCACCGACCGTCGCCGCGCCGCTGCCCACGCAGTCCCGCGACGAGGTGGCCGGGATCGCGCTGGACGCGGGGGTGGCGGAGGCGACCGTCGCCGCCGTCCGACCGCTCGGTGCCCACCACGAGGTCGGCACACACCAGGCCGGGCACCCGGGTGCCCCGGCGGACGACGAGCGGCACGGCGCAGGCGCACGTCTGCGCGGTCCGGCCGTCGTCGCGGTCGCGGAGATCGCCCGCGAGCGGACGCGGCCGGGGACGCCCGAGCTGGCCGTGGCCGCGGCGACGCCGCTGACACAGCCGGCGGCGCCGTCGGCAGCCGGCTCCTGGGCGGCGGTGCTGCGGACGGTCGCGGCCCGGGTCGAGGGCGAGTCGGGGCTCGTGGAGGCACTGGACGCCCTCGGGGCGGGCGACTTCCCGTGGGAGCAGCCACTGGCGGACCTGCGGTCCTGGCTGGCGGGGCTCGGGGTGCCCGTGCCTGCGGCGGTGGACGAGGCAGCGACGAGCATGCAGCGGGCCCTGAACCGCAGGCTGCTCGGCGCCCGCTGGGGCTACCGGGAGACGGCGACCGCGCTCGCAGCGCGGTTCGCGGCCGCGCAGGACCTTGTCTACCTCGAGACACCCGCGCTGGACGCGCTGCCGCTGGGGTCCGGCGACGACGCGCTCGACGTCCTCGGGGCGCTGGCCAC
Source organism: Ornithinimicrobium cavernae (assembly GCF_003121625.1). Taxonomy (GTDB): domain Bacteria; phylum Actinomycetota; class Actinomycetes; order Actinomycetales; family Dermatophilaceae; genus Ornithinicoccus; species Ornithinicoccus cavernae. The sequence continues at coordinate 43,226 of NZ_QDDJ01000020.1, forward strand.
GAGGCTGGGGGAGAACCCGGCGCTGCGCGTGCTGGTCTGTGTGCCGCTGACCCTGGTGCCGGGGACCCCGACCAAGCTGGGGCGCATCCGTGACGCCGGTGTCCTGGCCGGGCTGCGGAGGCTCGGGGCTGCCGGCGGCGAGCGGGTCGCCGCCTTCACGCCGGTGACCGGGCCGGGCCGCTCCCTGCACCTGGACGCGACGTCGGTGGTGGTCGACGACGCCTGGGCGCTCACCGGTGGCACGCACCTGTGGCGGCGCGGGTTGTCCTTCGACACCTCGCTCGCCGTCGCGACGTTCGACGAGCGGCTCGACGGTGGTCGGCCCGCGGAGGTGGTGGCGTTCCGCCGGACGTTGGTCGCCGGACGCCTGGGGCTCGCGCCCACCCTGCTGCCGGAGGACCCCGCGGAGCTGGTGCGCGCGGTGCGGACGCTGAGCAACCGGGGCGGTGGGTTGCGGCTGGCGCCGGAGGTGATCACGCCCCCGGACCAGGAGCCCTCCGAGCTCGACACCCGGGTGTGGAACCCCGACGGCAGCCACGTGAGCGGGTTCAACTTCATGGACTTCCTCGCCGGCCTGGCCGTCGGGGTGCAGGCGGAGATCCGCGAGGAGGTTCCGGGGGAGGCGTAGTCCGGCCGGCCCCGATCCTGCCCTTCTGAGCGCACTTCGCGGCGTTCATCTCACGAATGCCTAAAGTTTCTTTCCCTTACTGACCAGTAACAGGTCTAGCACTGCTATCTTCCTCGCAACGACGGGCTCTCGGTCGTGACCTGCGGACGCAGGTCAGACCGGGTGCCTTGTTGCTTTCTTGGGGTTCCTTGCGTGTCGAGATTGGGGTAGGCCATGTTCGGTTCGACGGCTGGTCGTGTGCTCGCTGGGGTGCTGGGGCTGAGCATGGTGGTCACCACGCTGACCGCCGCACCGCAGGAGGTCAGCGCGGTGACCCCGCCGGGCACCGTGGCGACGGCAGAGGCCGCACCCAGCCCGGTGACCGAGGGCCAGCTGCCCGGGGGCACCAGCCTCTCGGTCGGGTTCGACACCACCGCCGGAGAGGCCGGCGTGCGACTCGACGGGACCGTGGCCCTCGGCGAGGGGGACGCCGTCCCCGACACCACGCTGCTCTACGTCATGGACATCTCCGGAAGCACGATCCTGCTCGACGGTTGCGGTGGCGAGCAGAACGCCGACGGTCACACAGACACCGTCCTCGACTGCCAGGTCGCCGCGGCCATCGAGCTCAACAACGCGGCCGTGGACAGCGGCGTTGTCAAGGAGACCGGCGTGGTCGTCTTTGCAGCGAGTGCCGCCATTGCCGACGTGGGCCCGGCAGCGGGTCGACAGGTGCTCACCAGCCCGCCCGCGGACGCCGACGGCAGGGGCGGCCGTGACGTCGACGAGGTGCTCCGCTCTGTCTACACGGGGGGCTTCTTCCCGGGGGTCCGCAGGTTCACCAGCCAGACCGTGAGCGCTGGGACCAACTTCGACGCGGGGCTCGTCTCGACCTGCAACGCCCTGGCGGCATCCACCACGGGGAACCAGGTCGTGGCGTTCCTGTCGGACGGTGAGTCCAACCGCGGGCGACACGTCAGCGACGCGCTCACCTGTGGCAGCGACGTCACCATCCACACCTTCGCCGTCGGCGCGGCTGCCGGCTGTGACAGCGACTACTCCGGCCGGGGCAGCCTGCAGGACATCGCCGACCTGACCGGCGGCACCTGCACCGAGGTCGTGGAGGACGTGGCCGACCTGCCCAACGTCCTGCCCGGCGTCGCCCGGAGCCGGGTGACCCGGCTGGAGGCCACCGTCGACGGCGGCGACCCGGTCGACCTCTCCGCCACCACGGACCCGGCGCTGCCCGCCGAGGGCCCGGTCTCCATCTCCTTCGAGCACCTCCTCGACAGCCTCGGGTCCGGGGAGCACCAGGTGTGCGTGACGGCGCACGGTCGCGACGTGGCCGGTGAGGGCTCGGTCACGCACTGCGCCACGGTGCAGTCCAACCAGCCTCCGGTCGCGGACGCCGGCGACGACGTCACCGTCGACGAGGGCGGTGTGGTCAGCCTCGACGGCACGGCCTCCACCGACCCGGACGGCGACCCCCTGACCTACGCCTGGACCCTGCTGGAGCAGGACGGGGCACCGGTCAGCCTCACCTCGCCGACCTCGGCCGCGCCCTCCTTCCTCGCGCCCGACGACGGCACCTACGCCTTCGGGCTCACCGTCAGCGACGGTCAGGAGAGCGCCACCGACACGGTGACGGTCACGGTCGCCAACGGCGTCCCCGTCGTCACGGCGGACGTCGACGCCGGGTATGCCGGAGGGGTCACCCTGGCGACGGCCAGCTTCACCGACCCCGGGTGGCTGGACGTGCACTCGGCGACCGTCGACTTCGGCGACGGCAGCGACCCGCTGGCCGCACCGGTCACAGCCGGTGCCGGGTGGGGGACCGTCGTCGCCTCACACGTCTACGCCCGTCCCGGCTCCTACGCGGTCACGATCACGGTCGTCGACAAGGACGGCGGGACCGGCACGGCCGACGCCGCGACCGTCGACGTCGCCGAGCCCGTCGCCCTGTGGGCCGGCAGCACGACGGCCCCGCTGACCCTCGACTGGTCCGGGGGTGGTGGCGCGGTCACCGGACGGGTCCACAGCAACCACGAGCTGCGGGTGCGCGGTGCCACCAAGAGCGTCACCGGCGCCACGACCTACGCCCACTCGATCAGCGCCGACACCGACCGGCACGTCTTCTCGGTCGTGCCCGCCCGGGCAGCGGTGGAGGTGGAGCCACCTGTCGCCTTCGCCCTGGCCGACTACCGGCCCGGAGGCCGTGCGGCCCTCGATGCGGGTGAGGACTACCACGACGTCTCCGCCCAGTGCGGCAGCGCCGGCACGTGGCACGTGAACAACACCGTCCTCGAGCCGGGCCTCTACTACGCCGACTGCGACGTCCTGATCAACGGCAGCGACATCGGTGGGGGCGGGGTGAGCGTCGTCGCCGAGGGGTCGCTGGAGGTCGCCGGCACGCGACCGGCCTTCGAGCCGTATGCCGACGGGTTGCTCTTCCTGGCCGGCGGCACCCGGCTGAAGGTCTCGGCCAGCAGCTCGAAGTTCCTCGGCTTCGTGACCGCACCCGCCGGTGCGGTGGAGGTCTCCGGCAACGAGAACCGGTTCTCCTGCGGCATCGTTGCCGACACGATCACGATCTCCGGCAGCGGCTTCGTGACCGAGGCGGTCGACTGCAGCCGTCCCGAGCGCACGGTCGCCGCCTCCCTGCTGGTGCCCAGCCTGGAGGTCGGCCTCGCCGCGGACGCCGACACCGCGGTCCCGGGAGACACGGTCACCCACACGGTCGAGGTCACCAACACCGGCAGCCGCCTGGTCCTGCCCGGTGTCGTCGGTGCCGAGAACATGGACACCAGCACCGCCACCCTGGCGCACTGGTCCTACCAGGTGGAGTACCTCGACGTCGCCGAGCAGCGCTGGGTCTCCCTGGCCGGGGCCGCCGGCACGACCGACGGCTACGTGCCGCTCGACCCGCCGGCCCGGTCCGAGGGCGTCACCCTCACGGCCACGCCCAACGCGACCGGCGGAGTGACCTACCCGGCCGGCGACGACCTGCTGACCGGCACGACCCTCGAGCCCGGCTCCCTCGCGTCCTGGGGCTACCAGGCCGTGGTCGACCTGACCCCCGCCCAGGTCGCCGTCCTGCTGGACGAGCAGCAGTCCGCCGCCGTGCGGCACTCCGTGGTCCTGGAGTTCACGCCGGAGACGACGCAGGTGCGCCGGCTCTACCGCTTCGGGCACGACGTCGTGGGAGAGCTCCGCGCGCAGGGCGCCAGCGCCCAGGACGTGCAGGTCACGGTCCTGCGGCCCGAGGGGGACGCACTCTCGCTGACCTCCACGGAGGCCGAGGGGCTCGCCGCGGTGGGCCCGGGCGCGACCGCCACGACGACCGCACCGGTGACCGTCGCCGTCCCCGCTGCCCGCGGCGACCACGAGACCAGCGCCGCCTACCTGGCCCGGCTGGCCGCCACCGACGGTGCGGAGCTGCGGACGTTCGCGTTCGCCCGCGCGACCGCCGGGGTCGGTCTGGTCATCGCGCCGCAGGGGATGTCGTCCCTGACGTCGACGGTCCCGGTGGTGGGGCTCAGCTCCACGGCGGACGCGACCTCGACCGCCGGGGCCGTGCTGACCTACGACCTCGGGCTGAGCAACACCGGGGGCGCGGAGGCCCTGGCCCTGGGCGTCACCCACACCGTGGGCGGAGAGCCGGTCGACGTCCCGGACGTGCCCGCCACGCTGCAGCCGGGCGGGGTCTCCACGCTCGGGGCCACCTTCGCGGTGCCGCACGACCACGACGGCGGGGTCGTCCAGTCGGGCTCCACGGCGAGCTGGCAGGACGCCAACGGCAACGGCTACGGCCCGGTGGACGCGGCCAGCACGACCACCGTGCAGAGCGCCGGCCTGCTGGTGGCCACCCAGTCCGTCACCGTGCAGGACGACGCCGACGGCTCCGGTCTGCCCAGCCCCGGGGACACGCTGCGCTACCGCGCGACCCTCACCAACCGGGGCGGCTCGACCGTGACCGGCGTGCGCCTGGACGTCGCACCCGACCCCCACACCACGCTCGTTGCCGGGGCCGTCACGACCAGCCACGGCACGGTGTCCACGGGCAACGCGTCCGGCGACACCACGGTCTCGGTCCTGGTGGGCGACGTCACCGGTGGCACGGACGTCGGGATCACGTATGACGTGCGGGTCACCGACCCCTTCCCCGAGGACGCCCGGCACGTGGAGGCGCAGGGGACGGTCAGCGCGGACGGCCTGCCCGAGCTGCTCACCGACGACCCGACCCGTCCCGGCAGCACGGACCCGACCCGCACGCAGATCATCGTGCCGGTCGCCCGCCTCACGGCGACGATGACCAGCGACCTGGTGCTGGACGCCGACGGCGACGGGGTCCCCGGGGCGGGGGACACCCTCGAGTACGAGGTGTTCCTGCACGCCGAGGGCAACGCTCCCGTCGAGGGCGCGCGCCTCGAGGTCCGCCTCGACCCGCACACCGGCCTGGTGGCCGACTCGGTCCGCACGACCCAGGGCACCGTCCAGGAGCCTCCGGCACCGGAGGAGGGGACGGCCCCGCCGGACGTGCTCGTGGACCTCGGGACGCTCGAGGGGCTCACCACGGCCACCGTGACGTTCCGGGCTCAGATCGTCGACCCGCTCCCGGCCGGTGTGACCAGCGTGTCCGCCCAGGGCGTCGTGCACAGCGACACCCTCGAGCCGGTGTCCACCACCGACCCCCGGGCCGTCGACGGCGGCAGCACCACGACCCCCATCGCCGAGGAGCCGGCACCCGTCATCCCCGGGCCGCTGTTCGCCGGCACGTCCCTCACGGACGGCGCGGTCGTCACCGAGCCGCTCGAGGTGCGCGCGCTCGTCACCCCGCCGGACGGCGAGGACCTGGTCGACTGGGTGGTCAGCTACCGGCGTGCGAGCGGAGGGCCGGAGGTGGAGCTGGCCTCCGGGCCGTGGCCCGCAGAGGCCGCGGCCGCCGCGATGCGGCTCATGGCCGACGACACGGACGGCGCCGACGAGGGCCCGCTGCTCGCGGTGTTCGACCCGACCGTCCTGCCGAACGGCACCTACGTCGTGACCGTCGCGGTGACCGCCTCCGGTGGTGGCACGACCACGAGCGAGACGGGCCTGGTCGTCGACGGCCAGCTGAAGCCCGGGCGGTATGTCGCGACGTTCGAGGACCTCAACGTCGAGGTCGGTGGGCTCCCGCTGTCCGTGCGCCGGACCTACGACAGCTTCGACGCGGTCGGTGGCGACTTCGGCCCCGGCTGGTCGCTGGACGTCGCCAGCGTCACCGCGAGCACCGCCCGCCCGCTGGGCCAGAGCGGCTGGGGCACCGACGTCCACTCGTGCGCGCTCGCGTTCTGCATCGTCGACTACACCACCGACGTGCCCCACGTCGTCACCGTCACCTGGCCGGACGGCCGTCAGGAGCTGTTCGACCTGACCCCCGCCCCGGGCAGCAACATCCTGCCGTTCTTCACCTCGGCGAGGTACACCGCCCGTGAGGGGTCGACCTCGACGCTGCGCCCCGTGGCCGGCGACAGCTCGCTGTTCCACCCCGGTGACGGCAACCTCTACGCCGGCATGGGCTACTCAGGGGTCTACGACCCCCACCGGTTCGAGATCGAGGCCCGGGACGGCACGGCATACCTGGTCGACCGCGACCTCGGCCTGCTGTCCGTCACCGACCCCCAGGGCAGGACCCTGACCCTCGGCGAGGACGGACTCGTGTCGTCGGAGGGGCCGACCGTCGAGTTCGCCCGCGACGGTGCCGGACGGATCACCGGGATCACCGCCCCGGACGGCTCGGTCACCGGCTACGGCTACACCGACGGCCGGCTGACCAGCGTCACCGACCCGACCGGCAGCGAGACGACGTTCGGCTACGACGCGGCGGGCCTGCTGCAGGGCATCACCGACGGGCTCGGGAACGCCTTCCAGACGCTGGAGTACGACGCCGACGGTCGCCTGGTCGCGGTGACCGACGCGACCGGTGCCCGCACCGCCGTGAGTGTGGATATCGGTGCGCGCACCGAGACGGTCACCGACGCCGAGGGCCGTCTGACCACCGTCTCCACCCTCGACGAGCGCGGCAACCTGCTCCGGCAGGACCACCTCCACGACGGTCGGACCGACACCACCACCTGGGAGTACGACGACCTCGACAACGCGGTGCTCCGCGTCGACCCCGAGGGCGCGCAGTGGCGCGCCGCCTACGACGGCCGGGACGTCACGCAGATCACCGACCCCCGTGGCGCCGCCACGGTCGTCACCTACGACGACTCCGGGAGGCCGCTCACCTGGACGGACCCGGACGGGCGAGTCACGGCATACCAGTGGAACGACGACGGGACGCTCGCCTCGATCGTGGACCCGGACGGGAACCCGGAGACCTACGCGTACGCGAACGGCAACCAGACCGGCATGACCAAGCGGGAGGGAGGGACCTGGACCTACGGCTACGACAGTGCCGGCCGGCAGACCAGCGAGACCGACCCGCTGGGCAACACGCGCACCTGGGCGTATGACGCGGCGGGGCGGGTCACCGTCCAGACCGATGCGCTCGGGGGTCGCACGGTGTTCGCCTACGACGACGCCGGGCGCATGGTCAGCGAGACCGACCCGACCGGCGCCTCCACCGTGTGGACCTACGACGCCGCCGGGCAGGTCCTCGCCGAGACCGACCCCGAGGGGCACTCGGTCCGGTGGGAGTACGACGCCGCCGGTCGCGTCACGGCGCAGCTCGACCCGCTCGGTGCCACGACCGGGTTCACCTACGACCGCAACGGCCGGGTGGTGGCCGAGACGGCGCCCACCGGCGGGGTCACCTCCTACGGGTACGACGGCCTCGGGCAGCTCGTGTCGCTCACCGACCCGCTCGACCGGGAGACCGGCTATGCCTATGACGGCACGGGGCGCCTGGTCCGCGAGGAGAACCCCGCGGGTGGTGTGACCTCGTACGGGTACGACGCCGCCGGGCATCTCCTGGAGGAGACCGACCCGGCCGGTGGCGTGACCACCTCCACCTACAGTCCGGCCGGGCTGCTGCTGTCGACGACCGACCCGCTGGGTCGGGAGACGACGTACACCTATGACGCGGCGGGACGGCGCACCAGCACCACCTGGCCGGACGGGACGACGACGTCCCAGGCGTATGACCGCGACGGGCACCTGGTCAGCTCCACGGACGAGACGGGGGCCCTGACCACGACGGCGTACGACGCAGCCGGCCGGGCAGTGAGTTCCACCGACCCGCTCGGACGCGTCAGCACCTACGTCTTCGACGCGGCCGGTCGGACCGCGAAGGTGACCGACCCGCTGGGCAACGCCACGACCTACACCTACGACGCAGCCGGCCGGATGACCGGTGAGATCTCTGCGGAAGGGGTGCGCACGGCATACGAGCTGGACAGGCGTGGTCTGGTGACCGCCACGACGGACGGGGCCGGTCATGTGACCCGCACGGGGTATGACGCGGCGGGCCGGCCGGTGGTCGAGACCGACGCCCTGGGGCGCGCCACGACCACCACCTATGACACGGGCGGTCGCGTCGTGGCGATCACGGACGCCCTCGAGGGGAGTGTCACCTTCGGCTACGACGCCGCGGGGCAGCAGACCACGCTGACCGACGCCAACGGGAGGACCTGGACCACCGCGTACGGGTCCCTCGGCCAGCAGGTGAGGGAGACCGACCCGCTCGGCCGGGCCCGGACCTGGGCCTATGACACGGCCGGTCGTCTCACCAGCTCCACCGACGGGCGCGGGGTCACGGTGACCCGTGACTATGACGCCGCGGGTCGCCTTCTCTCGCAGGGACACCCGGCCGGTGCGATCAGCTACACCTACGACCTGCGGGGGCGTCGCCTGAGCGCCACCGAGGGTCCGGCCACCACCCGGTGGGCCTATGACCCCGCCGGTCGGATCACCGAGGTGGTCACGCCCCAGGGCGCCGTCGGCTACTCGTATGACGCGGCCGGGCAGCGCCTGACGATGACTCAGCCGCAGGGTGAGGTCCGGTACAGCTATGACGCGGCCGGACGGGTCGTGGCGCTGACCGGTCTGGACGGTGCGGTGACGACGCTGACCTATGACGGCGACTCGCGGCCGGTCGGGATCAGCCGGCCGAACGGTGTCACCACCACCCAGGCGTATGACGGGGCCGGGCGCCTCGTGTCGGTCGCCCACACCGGTGGTGGCGTGTCCGAGTCGTTCGACTACACCCTGGACGCGGTCGGCAACCGGGTCGCGGTCGAGTCCTCCGCCGGGACCGAGACCTACGTCCTGGACGCGCTGAACCGCCTGGTGAGGGCCGACCTCGCCGGTGGGGAGCAGGTGGCCTACACCTACGACCCGGCCGGCAACCGACTGAGCGAGACCCGCGACGGTGCCACCACGGCATACAGCTATGACGCTGCTGGTCAGCTCCTCGCGGCCGGTGGCGACACGTTCGGCTATGACGCGGCGGGTCACCGCACCTCCGCAGGGTCCGACACCTTCGACTGGGACTGGGCGGGCCGCCTCGTCGCGGCCGACGTCTCCGGGGTCGAGGCTGCCTACGGCTACGACGCGGACGGGGTGCGGGTCAGCTCGCAGGTCGACGGCGCCGCCGCCCAGGAGCTGGTCTATGACCGCGCGGGCGGGCTGCCGACCCTGATCTCCGACGGTGAGACCGGGTACGTCCACGCCGCGGGCGGGCCGCTGGCTGCCGTCGGGGACACGAGCTCCTACCTGCTCGGCGACGGCCTGGGCTCGGTCCGGGCCACCACCGACGCCGCCGGTGCCGTGACCTCGACGATGACCTATGACCCGTTCGGTGAGCGCACCGTCAGCGGGGCTGGCAGCGTGTTCGGGTTCACGGGGCAGATGCAGGACGGCACCGGCCTGGTGCACCTGCGGGCCCGCGACCTCGACCCGCTGACCGGCGCGATGCTGTCGATCGACCCGGTCCGTCCCGGTGCGCCGGGGGTGGTCGGCTACAACCAGTACGCGTACGTCGGGAGCAACCCGACGTCGTGGACCGACCCGACGGGGATGTTCGCGTCGGGAGAGTACGGCTTGAGCATGCGGATCGCCGTCGTGCCGGCGGCGGCTACGGCGACCAGCCAGGTCTCCCTGGGCAAGATCCTTGAGCTTGTCTTCGCGTCTCTCGTGGTGGCACTGGTCACTCAGCAGCAGCTGTCGGGGGGCAGCCGCGGAGACACACGTGACGACCCGACGAACCCGAGTCGCCCTCCACGCACCAACCCGAGCCCTCCACTGCCGGGACCTGGTGGACCGGGTGGTGGCGGCGCGCCCCCGCGCACCGACCGGGACGACAACTGCAATGCCCCTGTAGGCATGATCGGGACCTACCGGGACCTGAGCAGGGCCAACCGGGGAACCGGCCACCTGTGCCACGCGCACCACATCGTCCAGCATGCTGCTGTGAAGGGTTATGTCCCGGGGTACACGCGAGGGGACGCATCGGCGATCATCCTCACGGTGCAGCAGCACTTCGCTACCTACGCGGTGCAGCGGACACCTGGACGTGGCACGCTCGGGGCCGAGAAGCAGATCGCCAAGATGGCCCTGCGCGCCGCTGGTATGCGGAGCCATGAGTCTGCAGCGATGGCACACGTGGGTCAGTACTTCAACGTCACCCTCCGTGCTCCTGACTCGACCAGGACGAAGGTCTTCCCCTGATGGATCCGAGGCATGATGCGCCCGACCCAGGCGAGCGGAGCCGTCAGCTCCTCGTGCTGCGGATGGTCTCGAGCCTCCTCGCGAATCGAGAGGTCGGACTGCTCGCGATGAGCAGCGATCTCAGCGCCGACCAGTTGCGTGGTGAGCTCGAGGCGGTCGGGGCGCCGTTGCGGGAGATTCCCCACGGGGCGTGGGAGGAGTTCGCTGACCGCGTGGAACTGCGTCCGGTGCCCGGTGCTGCCCTTCCCACGCTCGAGACGGTCGTGCCTCTCTGGACCGAGAGCGGGGGGGCGTCCCGCGGCGCTCGTGTCCGGCTGATCACTCCCGAGGACAGTGATCTCGAGGACTACTGGGTCAGCGGGTTCGTGGACGTCACGCCCGGGTCGGAGTGGCTAGCGATCCCAGCGGACCCGATCGTGCCGCCCGAGCCGTTGGAGGTTCTGCCGTCTCGAGGTGAGCACCCGGTGCCCGAGCGGTGGCGCCCGGTGCTGTCGGAGATCGTGCACCGGCTCGTGGTTGAGGACTATGAGGGCCTGCAGCGGGACGGCATCGTCACGGACGTCGAGGAAGCGGCGACAAAGTGGATCGAGGCCTATCACGACCCGCTCGTGGACCTGCCCGACAGTGCGTGGGAGTGGTCTGACTGCTACCCGGGCTACGAGGGCCCGGGACATTACGACGTCCTGCTGAGTCTGTGGACCGCGCACCAGGGGCTGAGTCTGTTGACGATGGAGGCCAACGTCGTCGACAGTGGTGACGACATCCGCGTCGAGATCTTCAGCGTCCACGTGATGTGAGGCTGCTGACGATGGCCGAGTTCCTCGGGGTGCTGAGCGTGACCCTGCTGGTCTTCGGGGTGGGCGCGGTGCACGTGGTCGTGCACGAGGCGGCGCACGCGCTCACCGCCCGCGGCATGGGGGTCGGCGTGCCGGAGGTCTCGGTGGGAGGCAACAGGCCCTGGTTGCGGTTCCGTCTCTTTGGGACCGTGGTGAAGGTCGGTGGCTTTAACGGCGGAGCCACCCATCTCGAGCCGCGGTCGGAGGCGGGGCTGCGCGCCAAGCTCGCGGTGGTGACCGTGGCCGGCCCGCTGAGCAACCTCGCTCTGGCGCTGGTGGTGTGGTTGCTGCTGGCGGGCGCCCCAGCCGGCAGTCTGGCAGAGCTGGCCCGGTGGGCTCTCGTCGTGCTGGGCGTACTCATCGCGGTGGTCAACCTGCTGCCCCTGACGCTGCAGGACGGGGCGGTGCGCACGGACGGCGCCGCGCTGCTCTCGCTCGCCCGCGGCGGACAACGGTCCGCCCGGCAGGCGCTGGCCGCCGGCCGACTCTCCGCGGAGATGCGCCGGCATGCTGCAGGGGAGTCGCCGGGGCACAGCGATCCTGGACCGGTCGATGACGAGCCGGTCGACCACTCCGACCCGGTCCTCCTGGGAGTCGAGGGAACCCGCGGGATCTTCACCGGCGAGCTCGACAAGGCCGTCGCCCTCCTGCGCGAGGCGGCACAGCTGCCGCAGGACGACCACACCCGGGCCATGACGTTGAACAACCTGGCGTGGGCGCTGCTCCTGTCCCGCCCGGACGGCTGGTTGCCCGAGGCGGACGAGGCGAGCGCGGAGGCGCGGCGCCTGCACCCCGGGGAGGAGGCGTTCAGCTCGACGCGGGGCTGCGTCCTGGTCGAGCTCGGGGGGCTCGTCGAGGGGCGGGATCTGCTGCGTCGGTGCGATCTGGGCGAGGCGGCCCCCAGCGACCGGGCGTTCGTCCTGAACCACCTGCTGCGAGCGGAGGCGCTGACGGGCAACCTCTACGGTGCCCGCGCAGCCCTGTTCAGGCTGATCGCGGACGGCGCGTCCGAGGAGATCGTCACTGCGAGCCGGGCGCTGTTGCGGCCGATGGAGGTCGAGCACGCGCTGAGCAACATGCTCGACCCGGACGGACGCATCGTCTGGCCCGAGCACCGACCGGGAGACGAGCTCTCCGCACACGTGGGGGAGATGCGGTCGGCGCTCGCGGCGTTCGTCGACGAGGATGACAGCGATCCGCGTCGGGACGCGGTACGCGTCGCGCTGGGAGGGGCGTGATCGGATGAGGTGGCGCATCACAAGGATGCCGCCGGACAGCGCGGCTCTGCACCTGCTGTCGCCCGCGACCACTTCCGCAGAGCGGTCGGTGCCGCGACCCACTGCCCCGGCCATCCGGCATACGGCTGGTTGATGAGCAACCGCAGCCGACGCGTCAGCCCGACCCGATCTCTGCCAGCATCGACTCCATCCGGTCCATCTCGATGCGCTGGTCGGAGTCGATGTGGTTGACCAGCATGGCCAGCTCGGGCTCCTGCCCGCCACCTCTGTCCCGTAGGTCCTGGACCATCTGGAGCGCGCCGTCGTGGTGGTAGTGCATGAACTCGAGAAAGAGGCGGTCGAACGCCTCGCCCTCGGCCGCCGCCAGCTGCTCCAGCTGCTCGGGCGTGAGCAGACCGGGCATGTCGACGTGGGCACCGTGACCACCGGTGTGGGTGCTGTGGGCCTCGTGCCCGCCCTGAGCGCTCGCGTCGAACCCAGCCGGCACGGGCAGGTCGTGGGTCTGCAGCCACCTGACCATCAGCTCGATCTCGTCGGCCTGGCTGAGCTCGATGCGCTCGGCGAACAGGGGCACGTCCTCGCGTGACGTGCGGCTCGGGACGAGGGCGGTCATCTCCAGCGCCTGGGCGTGGTGCGGCAGCATCATGTGCACGAACTCGACGTCGGCCTCGGTCGGCTCGGGCACGTCGATCTCCGGCATCGCCGTGAGCGTCTGGTTGGCCTCGCCGGGAGCGGCGCCCTGCAGCAGCCGGGCGGTCGGAGAGGTGGGGGCCACCTCACCGGTCTCGTCACCCGAGCATCCGGTCAACAGGGCGACGGAGAGGACCAGTGTGCTGGGAAGGACATGGCGCACCTGCATGATCATGCTCCCTGGGGCGGGGCCAGAAGTGACCGCCCGGTAGGCATTGTGGGCCGTTGTGAGCAGCCTCTAGTATCGGCCCATACCCCAGGGTCTAGCAAGGCTTGGTCGCCACGCCTCTCGTCGCGTCGGCCAAGGCGACGCCCGTCGGCAAAGAGGCCGAAACTCGTGGGTGATGCAGACCCGAACGTCGGAAGGCTGCACCATGCCACGCCGCAAGGCTTCACCGATCGAGCTGCGCGGGGGACCGCGCCGTCTGCTGGGGGTGCTGGCCGCGGTCGGGATGCTCCTGGCACTCCTGCCCGCCCTCGCCAACGCCGCCGACTACCCCGACCCGGATGACCCCCGCGCCGAGCTGGCCGCAGGCTTCGAGGACGCCGCGACCGCCACCGCCGGGATGGACCTGCTGGCCCACTTCAAGAAGTCGGACACGCCCTTCTTCGACCCGGAGAACGTCGGATCGTTCGCGTTCGCGAACTCCGATGCCGGCTTCACCGGTGACCACTACGTCCAGGGCAACTTCAACGGCTTCCAGATCTTCGACATCTCCGACCCCGCGAACCCGACCCTCCGCACGTCGGTCGTCTGTCCCGGTGGGCAGGGCGATGTCAACGTCTACGGTGACCTGCTGTTCACCTCCGTGGAGCAGTCCAACGGTCGCGTCGACTGCGGCACCGAAGGGGCCGGGCCCAGCGACGTGCCCAACCCGGACCGGATGCGCGGAGTCCGGATCTGGGACATCTCCGACCTGGACAACCCGGTCCAGGTGGCCGCGATCCAGCTGTGCCGCGGCTCCCACACCCACCGCCTGGTCGAGGACCCCAACGACCCGTCGAACGTCTACATCTACAACAGCGGCACGGCCGGGCAGCGTCACCCCGGCGAGGCCGTGCACACGCCGGAGGGCTTCGTCGACGGGCGCTGCGGTCAGACCGACCCCGACAGCCCGAACCCGTCGATGTGGATGATCGAGGTCATCAAGGTGCCTGTGGACAACGCCGCGGCCGCCGAGGTGGTCAACGAGGTACGCCTCTTCCAGGGCGAGAACGGTGAGGTCGACGGCCTGCAGAATGGCCCGACCCGGCCCACCCACCCGTGCGCCGACACGGACGAGTGCGCCCCGGCCGGCACGACCTACTCGCCGACGCCGAACACCAACACCTGTCACGACATCACCGCCTTCCCGGAGATCGGGCTGGCGGCCGGCGCCTGCCAGGGCAACGGCCTGCTCATCGACATCTCCGACCCCGCCAACCCGGTCCGGATCGACGCGGTGGCCGACGAGAACTTCGCCTACTGGCACTCGGCGAACTTCAACAACGACGGCACCACCGTGATGTTCACGGACGAGTGGGGCGGCGGTGTCGGAGCCCGTTGCGCGCCCAACCACCAGCTGGCGTGGGGCGCCAACGCGGTCTTCACCATCGACCGCAGCGGACCGACCCCGCAGCTGGTCTTCCAGGACTACTACAAGCTCCCGACGTCACAGACGAACCAGGAGAACTGCGTCGCGCACCAGGCCAACCTGGTGCCCGTGCCGGGGCGCGACATCGTGGTCCAGGGCTGGTACCAGGGCGGAGTGTCGATGTTCGACATGACCGATCCCGCCAACCCGGTCGAGATCGCCTACTTCGACCGCGGTCCGATCAGCGCTTCCGAGCTCGTCCTCGGCGGGTTCTGGTCCGCCTACTGGTACAACGGCCAGGTCTACGGCTCGGAGATCGCCAGAGGCGTGGACGTCTTTGAGGTCACGCCGACCGACCTGCTCAGCGAGAACGAGATCGAGGCGGCCAAGGAGGTCGTGCTCGAGGAGCACAACGCGATGGCGATGCGTGCCTACACCTGGGACCCCAGCTTCGCCGTGGCCGGTGCGTTCGTCGACCAGGCGGAACGCTCTGGAGCGCTCACCGGGGACACCCTCGCCGAGGTGCGCGAGCACCTCGCGACGGCCGAGGAGCTCGCGGACGGCAATGCGAGGGACCGCGCGGTGGTGGCCCAGCTGGACAACGCGATCCGCAAGGTCGGTGACGCCGACCCGGCGGTGACGCAGGCACTGCAGGAGCTGCGCGCCACGTTCCTGGACTGACTGCCAGGACCCGGAGGGCTACCCGCCTGGGTGGCGTGTTCTCCACGGCGCCCGGGATCTACAGAAAACAGGTCCCGCCGCTGGCGTCACCGGACTGATTTCAGGACCGTCAGTTCCAGGACGCCGATCGTCCGGATCCGGTGGGACGATCGGGGTCATGAGCGAGATCCCGACCTCGACAGAGAGCACGAACACACCACAGACACTGTCGGCCAAGCAGTTCCAGGAGGTCAGCGGCACGGAGCACTGGAGAGTGCTGGGCGCCGGTGCCGCGGCCTGGTTCAGCGCTGCCTCGCACGGCGCGGGGGCAGAGCTCGCGGTGCGGGCGGTGGACGCCGCCGCCGAGTCCGGCCGCGCACTCGAGACGAGCATCCGCTCCCTCGGCGTCCACGTGCGCCTGCCCCTCGGCCCGACCGACGGCGGGTTCACGCAGGAGCACGCGGACCTGGCCCGTGCCGTCTCCGCCGCAGCCGAGGAGCTCGGCCTCGAGGCTGACCCAGCTGCTCTGCAGGACGTGCAGCTGACGATGGACACCATGGACCAGGCCGCGGTCCTGCCCTTCTGGGAGGCTGCGCTCGGCTATGACCCGGTCGGCGACGAGGACCTGCTCGACCGGTTCCACCGGCACCCGCCGATCTGGTTCCAGGACCAGGACGCCCCCCGGCCCCTGCGCAACCGGGTGCACCTGGACTCGGTCATGCCCCAGAAGGTCGCGACGGAGACACTGGCGGCACTCCGCGAGCGCGGCGCGTCCTCGGTGGCCGAGCACGGCTACTACGCGACGGTCGCCGACGCCGAGGGCAACGAGGTCGACGTCCTCCCGCTGCCCGAGGGCAGCGACCGCTGGGAGCGCCCGGGCACCGAGGACTGGCGCCTGGTGTTCTCGGCCATGGCGTGTTACCCCGTCGGGACGGTAGTGCAGGGGACAGGTCGGTCGACCGGGTCGGCTGCCGCGTTCGTGCAGGCCGTGGCCGCGCTCGCCGACGAGGCGGGCCTACCGCTGGGCATCGACGTGCGCCCCGCAGCGGCCGGGCAGAGCCTGGTGGTGCTCGACAGCGGCAAGGACCGCTGGGAGATGACCGAGGGCTACGAGGCGCTGGCGGCGCGCGTGCAGGAGACGGCCCGCGGGATGGGTCTGACCGCGGACGTGGCCGCGCCACGCTTTGTCCAGATCGGCATCGACGCGGTCGACCTCCCTGCTGTCCGGGAGTTCTGGCGTGCTGCCCTCGGCTACGAAGAGGACCCGCGTGCGCACGTCACCGACATCGTCGACCCCCACCAGGTCAATGTGCCGCTCTTCCTCCAGGGTATGGACGCGGGCGACGAGGCCCGGCGTGCCCAGCGCAACCGGATCCACGTCGACCTGTTCCTGCCGCACGACCAGCTCCGGGCCCGTCTGGAGGCGGCACTGGCTGCCGGCGGGACCGTCGTCCGCGACGCCGGGCCGATCTCGTGGACCGTCACCGACCCCGAGGGGAACGAGATCGACCTGACCACCGCCTACGGCCGTGAGGAGCACTGGGCCGCCCAGCAGGGGTAAGGGCTCGGACTCATCCGCTGTATGTATGTGGGCCAGTACTTTTGGCTCACCGCACGCTCCTTCTAGCCGACGCGGTGGCAGGGCCCGCACCGCGAGGGTGGTCGCGTCCCCGAAGGAGGATCCTGTGAGACCACCCCGATCTGCCGCGGCCGGCATCCTGCTCCTGGCGCTGCTCGCGCCGCTTGCCGCGTCTGCCCAACCAATCGATCCGATCGTGCCCGAGCCCGACCCTGGCCCGGGCTCTGGGTTCACGCCGCCGGAGGACGGCTTTTCGTGGCTGGCTCCAGAGCGCTTCCGCGAGCAGTCACCGGGCCACTACAACTTCCGCTGGGTTGCCGGAGCGACCGCGTCCGACGGCCACTATGAGACCGACTATGTGCGCCCCGAGTCCTGGCCGATCGAGGTGAACGGGTGCCGCACCGCCGAGGACTACGCCGCGCAGGCGGGGGCTGATCCGGTCCCCACTCTCAACACCTACACCTTCATCACCGCTCACGACGGACACCGGATCAGTGGGCCGGAGTGCCTGGTGACCCTGGATTTCCCGAGCGAGGGCAGCTACGACGTGCGGATGCTGGTCAACAGCCCGGAGGGCGTGGAGCTCGGCGCGTGGGAGCAGACCGTCACGGTCAACGACCTGTTGATCGTGCAGATCGGTGACTCCTACGGCTCGGGCGAGGGAGCCGTCGAGTGGGCGCGCGGCCCCGATGACCAGTACGGCCGGTGGGTGGATGACAGGTGCCACCGGTCCTCCTACGCCGCCTCCGCTCAGGCCGCCAGGGACCTGGAGCGTGCCGACCCACGCACGACCGTGACCTATCTGTCCTTTGCGTGCTCCGGCGGCACGATCGACCGGGACTACCAGCGGGCGCCGGGGATGGACCAGCCCATCGAGTTCGCCATCCACACGGTCGATCCCTACTTCTATCCCGCCGATGCCCCGATCGAGGGGAGCGGTGTGCTCGGCCGGTATCGCGGGGTGCAACCTGACGCCCCTGACGACTACAGTCCCGGGGCCTACATCCCCTCACAGATGGCGCAGTTGCACGCGGCGCTGGTCGCGGGCGTGCCCGAGGGACAGGTCCGCCAGATCGACGCCCTGATGGTCTCCGCCGGTGGCAACGACGCCGGCTTTGGGCCGCTCGCCGCCGCGTGCGTGGTCCACGACAACTGTCTGCACCCGAAGCACGTCTACACCGATCCGCGACCGGGAGCGACTAGCTCGATCCCGCTGGCCCTGCGAGTCCAGCTGGACATGGGGGAGATGCCGGCGCGCTACGACCGGTTGGCCATGGCGCTCGACGGCTTGGGTGTTCCGATCAGTGACACCTACATCACGGAGTACCCCGACCCCGGCACGGAGTTCCGCACGGACGGGGGCGGCTCTCCCGTCCCCGAGGAGTGCGAGGAGATCCTGGAGGACGTCAAGTGGGAGTTCGGCATGGAGATCGAGGGACGACAGTGGGTCGGTGGCGTAGACCCTGACCCACCGGGTCCGGACCCCTCCAACACGACCGAGCTCGGCTTCGCGCGCTTCACCTTCATGGGCGGCCTGAACGCGCACATTCGTCAGGCGGCCGCACGTCACGACTGGCACTACGTCGGCGGGGTCGCTGAGGCGTTCCAGGGCCACGGCTACTGCGTGGGCGCCAACGATGACCCAGACGTGCCCGACCGCTGGATCCAGACCGCAGCCGTGGCCGAGCTGCAGCAGGGCCCCAAGGGCGACCGCTCCGGAGGCAAGGGGACCCTGCACCCCAACCGTCGTGGCAACCAGGCCGTGAAGGAGCAGATCCTCATCACTGCCCAGGAACAGCTGACCACCCAGGAGCCGGACGGTGGGGTGCACCATCGGTTCGACCCCACGGCGCCCACCGCCACCGCAGTCGTCGACCCCCGGGCCAACGTCAACGGCTGGCACACGGACTCGGTCGAGGTCACCCTCGGGGCGGTTGCCGGGGGCCGCAACACGCTCCACCGGGTGGAATGGTCAGTGGACGGTGCCCCGCAGCTGACGTCGGCGACCGTCCCCGTCGCCGTCCCGGTGACCCGGGAGGGCGTGAGCGTGGTGCGCTATCGAGCGGTCGACACGGCGGAGAACAGCTCGCCCTGGCAGGAGGTCACGGTCCAGATCGACCGAGTGGCGCCGAGCCTGGAGATCATCCGCCCGGTTGCGGTGCCCTACACACTGGATGAGGCGGTGACCATCGACTTCACCTGTGCAGACGAGGGTTCTGGCGTCTCCAGCTGTCTCGGGTCAGCAGCAGTCGGGACCGCTCTGGACACGGCAACGGTGGGCGAGCACCGCTTCACGGTGGAGGCGACCGACCTCGCGGGGCACGACGTCACGGAAGTCGTGGACTATCAGGTCTGGTATCCCTTTGGCGGGATGACCCTCAACGGCAACAACGGTGCCGTGCCGATCCAGGCCGGCAGCACCGTGGTCATCCGCCTGGACCTCGGTGGAGACCGCGGTCCGGGCGTGATCGACCTGAGCGCCAGCTCCTCCCAGGCGGTCGCCTGTGACACCGGGCAGCTGCTGGGTGAGCGGGACCCGATCGCGACGAAGGGCCAGCTCCACGCGTCCTATTCGTCGGGTCGCGGGGAGCACAGCGTCGACTGGGCGACCGACAAGACCTGGCGCGGTACCTGCCGGGAGCTCGCGCTCGTCGTGGCCGACGGCAGTGTGCGGACAGTGCTGGTCACCTTCCGCTAACACCGCCCAGGACACGAACGCGTCTGTGGCCGTCCCCTTGCTCACAAGGGGGCGGCCACTGTGCGATCACGGCGGCAGAACAAGGTGCGCGCTTCCAGTCGGCCTCGCAGATCTTGACGAAGAAATGACCAAATGGGTCTTGACGTCCTGCCCGTGAGCCAGCCAGGCTGACTAACTGTCAGACAGCATGACACTAGGAGCTCACATGCACCCTGCACGTCGCCCGTTGTCCCTTTCCGCCCTCACCGTGCTCGCCGGCCTGACTCTCGCGTCGTGCGGGTTGTCGTCATCTCCCAGTCAGCAGGAGGACGCCGCCGCCGAGTCCGCGGCACCGGCGCAGGAGGTGAACGAGGAGCTCGCCGCGTCGCTGCCTGATGACATCAAGGAGGCAGGCGTGATCCGGATGGCCACCGACCCGAACTATCCACCGTTCGAGACCGTCGCCGACGACGGCAAGACCATCGTGGGGCTCGACCCCGACATCGCCCACGCCGTCGGGGACATCCTCGGTGTGGAGATCGAGTTCGTCGAGACCTCCTTCGACGGGATCATCCCCGCGATCGAGGCGGGCAAGGTGGACATGGCCATGTCCTCCATCGGTGACACCAAGGAGCGCGAGAAGACGGTCGACTTCGCGACCTACTACTGGAACGGCACGCTGGTCCTGGTCGAGAAGGGCAACCCCAAGGGGATCGTCGCCGACCAGGCCTGCGGTGTGTCGATCGGCGTCATCCGGGGGTCCCTGCAGCAGAACACCTTCCTGCCCGCCCAGACGCCCAAGTGCGAGGAGGCCGGCCTCGAGCCGCCCAGCTCGCAGGCCTACCAGAACGGTCCGCAGGCGCAGCTCGCCCTCAAGAGCGGCCGGATCGACGGCGTCATGCTGGACGCCCCACCCCTCCTGGACGCCGCCAAGAAGAGCCCGGACGAGTTCGAGACCGTCGGACCACTGGTGCGCAACCCCAACCCGGGCGGGGTCGCCTTCCCCAAGGGCAGCGAGCTCGTCGAGCCGGTCAACGGGGCGCTGAACATCCTCATCGAGGACGGCACCTACGCCGAGATCCTGGAGAAGTGGAACCTGACCGACATCGCGATCGAGAAGTCGGAGATCAACGGGGCCATCGAGTGAGGCCGGCCACGGCGCCCGGCGAGCAGGCGGTCGCTCCCGCGCCGGGAGCCCACGCGCAGCCGGTCGTCAAGCTGCGGCACCCGATCAGGTGGGCCAGCTACGTCGTCATCGCGGTCCTGGCCGCGATGTTCATCAACACGCTCCTCACCAACCCCAACTTCGGCTGGGACGTCGTCGGTGAGTACTTCACCTCGGTACGGATCCTCGACGGGCTGCTCAAGACGCTGCAGCTGACCGCCATCGCGATGGTCCTGGGGATCGTCCTGGGCGTCGGTCTCGCCGTCATGCGGCTGTCGAGCAACCCCGCGGTGTCGGGTGTCAGCTGGCTCTACATCTGGTTCTTCCGCGGCACACCGATCTTCGTGCAGCTCCTCTTCTGGGGCTACATCTCGGCGCTCTACCCGGTCCTCTCCCTCGGGGTCCCGTTCGGCCCGAGCTTCGTGGAGTTCGACACCAACGTCCTCATCACCCCCGTCATGGCCGCCATCCTCGGGCTGGGCCTCAACGAGGGCGCCTACATGGCGGAGATCGTCCGGGCCGGCATCCTGTCCGTGGACAAGGGACAGACCGAGGCGGCCCAGGCCCTCGGCATGAAGCGTGGCCGGATCCTGCGGCAGATCGTCCTGCCGCAGGCCATGCGGGTGATCATCCCGCCGACCGGCAACAACACGATCTCGATGCTCAAGACGACGTCCCTGGTCAGTGTCCTGGCGTTCCCCGAGCTGCTGTATGCCGCGCAGCTGATCTACTCGGACAACTTCGAGACCATCCCGCTGCTGATCACGGCCTCCATCTGGTACATCATCGTGACCTCGGTGCTGACCGTGGGGCAGTACTACATCGAACGTCACTACAGCCGCAGCGAGCGGCTGGCCGGGGCGGGCGTGCTGAGCCGGCTCGCCGAGCTCCAGCGCCGCCGGGGCATCAAGGTCGACACCGAGGGGGAGGGCCGATGACCACCGACACACGAGTGCCCATGGTCCGCGCGGAGGACGTCCGCAAGTCCTTCGGGCACCTGGAGGTGCTCCGGGGCATCAACCTGGAGGTCCACCGGGGCGAGGTGATGACTCTGCTGGGCCCCTCGGGCTCGGGCAAGACGACGTTCATCCGGCTGATCAACCACCTGGAGACGATCAGCGCCGGCCGGCTCACCGTCGACGGGCAGCTGGTCGGCTACCGCGAGCACCAGGGACGGCTCCACGAGCTCCGGGAGTCCGAGGTCGCCGGCATGCGCGCCGAGATCGGCATGGTCTTCCAGCGCTTCAACCTCTTCCCGCACATGACTGCGCTGCAGAACATCATGGCCGCACCGATCGGGGTGCGGCGCGAGCCGAAGAGTGTCGTGCGCGAGCGGGCGCTGAGGCTCCTGGAGCGGGTGGGGATGTCCGACAAGAGCGGCGCCTACCCCGGTGCGCTCTCGGGCGGGCAGCAGCAGCGGGTCGCCATCGCGCGGGCCCTGGCCATGGAGCCCAAGCTGATGCTCTTTGACGAGCCGACCTCGGCGCTGGACCCCGAGCTCGTCGGCGAGGTCCTCGACGTGATGAAGGACCTCGCCCGCTCCGGCATGACCATGATCGTGGTCACCCACGAGATGGGCTTCGCCAAGGAGGTCGCCGACTCCGTGGTCTTCATGGACAACGGGGTCGTCGTGGAGGCCGGACCGCCCGACGCGGTGCTCGTCGACCCCCAGCACCAGCGCACCCGGGACTTCCTCAGCAAGGTGCTCTGACCAGCACCGAGTCCGCAGCACGGTGCGCAGACCAGCACCGCCCCGAGCACACAAGGAGAAGGTATGCAGATCGTCGTCATCGGTGCAGGCGTGGTGGGAGCCTCCATCGCGACCAGGCTCGCCCAGCGAGGGGCCGTCGTCACCCTCGTCGACCAGGGACTCCCCGGCACCGGCACGTCCTCGACGTCGTTCGCCTGGATCAACGCCAACGGCAAGGAGCCGGAGAGCTACTACGCGCTGAACCTGGCGGGGCTCAGGGCCCACCACGGCCTCGGCGGCAACGAGGAGTGGCTGCGGCCCGGTGGGCACGTCGAGATCGCCGTCGACGAGGCGCACGTCCGGCACCTGCGGGGGCGGATGGAGCGGCTCGTCGCCCGCGGCTACGCGGTGGAGGAGATCGGTGCCGATCGGGCGCGCGAGCTCCTGCCCGACGTGGTGGTGCCCGACCAGGCCGACACGATCGCGTACTTCCCGCAGGAGGCCTACTGCTTCCCCCTCCTCTACCTGGCCCGGATGCTGGCGGAGGGACGCGCAGCCGGCGTCACCCTCCGCGACAACACAGGGGTCGTCGCCCTCGACCCCGACGGGGACGGTGCGAGGGTCACCCTGAGTGACGGGACCGTGCTGCGCGCCGACGCCGTGGTCTCGGCCGTCGGCCGGCGCACGTCCGAGCTGGCGGCGCTCGCCGGTGCGACGGTGCCGATGGCCGGCTTCACCGAGCCCGGCGATGTGACCGTCGGCTACCTGCTCCGCACGATCCCGCTGCCCGTCCGGTTGAGTCGCGTGCTCACCACACCCTGGCTCAACGTGCGTCCCGACGGCGGGGGCCGGCTGCTGCTCCAGGCACTTGACCTCGACGCCACCGCCGACCCTGCTGCGGTCCCGGCGCCCGACTCGCCGCTGGTGGAGGACTACCTCGAGCGGCTGCGGGCCGTGGTCCCCAACGCGGGGTCCGCCCGGATCGCCGAGGTGGTGGTCGGGCAGCGGGTGATCCCGGCCGACGGCCT
This sequence comes from Ornithinimicrobium cavernae, assembly GCF_003121625.1. Lineage (GTDB taxonomy): Bacteria > Actinomycetota > Actinomycetes > Actinomycetales > Dermatophilaceae > Ornithinicoccus > Ornithinicoccus cavernae. Next base: position 66,621 of record NZ_QDDJ01000020.1, read on the forward strand.
CACCGTCGCGGGCAGACTGCCGGAGATCCCCTGGCTGTATGCCGTAGCGACCCACAGTGGTGTCACGCTCGCCCCCCTGCTGGGGGCGGCCGTGGCCGGCGAGCTCTTCGGCGAGGAGGAGCCGCTGCTGGCCGACTTCCGACCGGACAGGTTCGCCGAGGGCGCACAGATCGTGGCACCCAGCAGCCCCCGAAAGCCGGGGGAGCAGTGAGTCGGGGGGATAGGTTGGCGTCTGGGTGAGGGACCGGGCACCGGTCCACGGCAACGAGAGGTGAGCGTGTCGAAGGTCCGCAGGGAGACGGTGGCCGACCAGGGCCTGTCCATCCTGCGCGGACGGATCCTCGACGGTGACCTGCGGCCGGGGGACCCGGTGACCGAGGAGGCGATGGCCCGGGAGATCGGTGTCTCGCGACCCACGATGCGCGAGGTCCTGACGATCCTGGTCGGCGAGGGGCTGCTGACGCGGCACCCGAGCACCCGGATCCTGCAGGTCACCACCCTCACGGCCGCCGAGGTCAGGGAGATCTATGCGGCACGGCGGGTGCTCGAGGCGGCCGGGGTCGACGCGGCCCCGCAGGCGGGCGCCGAGCAGCGCGCCCGGCTGGAGGACACCATCCGGGAGATGGAGGCCGCGGTCGCGGACAACGACCTGTATGCGCTGGTCCAGGCGGACACCCGGTGTCACACCGAGACCGTGGCGCTGGCGCAGTCACGGTACCTGTCGGCTCTGCACAACCAGCTGATGGCCAAGCTCAACCTCACGCTCTCCCAGGTGGAGAGTGACCAGCCCAGTGACAACGCCGAGCTGCTGCGGCTGCACCGGGAGTACGTCCGGCTCATGCTCGACGGAGACACCGAGGGCGCCAAGGACCAGCTGCTAGCCCGGCTGGCGTCCGCCGAGCAGGATGTGCTCGAGGGTCTGCAGCGACAGGAGACCGCGGGCCGGGCGCAGCGCCGGACCCTGCCGGCCGCCCGCACGCGATAGGTCCGGCACCTGCGCGGCCTGGCACCACGCCGTTCCCGCTACGACCCGTCGCGCCGGGGCCGCACCGGCTCGGTCAGCTCCTCGCGCGTGCCCTCGCCGTCGACCCACGAGATCTCTGAACCGCTGGGCGCGGAGACCCAGGCGAACCGTCCGGCGGCCACGGACGGCTCGGCGTAGCGGATCTCCGCTCCCACCGCCTCGCCCCCGTCCGGGGTAGTCACCTCGATCCGGTGGTCTGCGCTGGGCAGGTAGGCCACGACCTGACGACCCTCGCCCTCGACGAACTCGACACCCAGCCACGTCCCGAGCAGGCCCTCCAGGACACCCTGCTCGTCGCCGAACCAGATCCGCCAGAGCCCGTTCCGGTCCTGCGCGATCAGGGGCTCGGTGGCCGTGCCCGGTGCGTCGAAGTCCGCCGTGTCCAACACCTGGAGCCAGACGACCTCGACACCGGCCCGACTGCGCCAGGTCATGCCCAGGGTCTCGGTCTCCGGGTCGCTGAACTCGGTCGACACGTAGGCGTCCAGCCCGGTGTCCGGCAGCGGCTGGCGCTGGACGTCGACGGGGCCGGCGACGGAGAGCACCTGCACCTCCGTGGCGCCCGAGGCGATCACACCGATCAGCACCTCTCCCTCCGGGGTCCGGTTCGGCTGGGGCGTGACGGTCCGCCCCTCGCGCAGGGCCTCGAGGGTCTCCTCGCCCGGCTCGTTCCAGCCCTCGACCTCCCCCAGCCGGCCCTGCGCGTCGCGGGTCGCGTACGCCACCCGTGCGCCGTCACCCCCGCACCGGTCGACGGCGACCACCACAGACGATCCGGTCGCCGACCCCGAGAGGGGCAGCTCGGCATACGAGACCCTGTCCAGCTCGATCCGGGTCCCGTCGGGCCCGTCCACGATGCCGCTGCAGGCCTGCGCCCAGGGGGCGGCCGGCAGTATGCCGATCGGTCCCACGGTGCTGCCCGTCGCCCAGAGCGCGGCGACCGTCACGGCCGCCAGGGACCCCGTCGTGAGAGCCCCTGTGCGGGCTCGGCGCCGCCGGTCCGCCCGGTGCACGGCACCCAGCACGTCGTCCGGATCGAGGCGTAGCCCGGGCGGCGACTGCACTGCGTGCAGCGAACGTGCCAGGTCGTGCTCGTCGGTGATCATCGGACCGTCTCCTTTGCGCGTGCGTAGTGCTTCCTGAGGTTGGCCAGTCCGCGGGAGGCCGTGCTCTTCACCGTGCCGGTGCTGATGCCCAGCTCCTGGGCCACCGTCGCCTCGGACAGGTCGCAGTAGTGACGCAGCACGACGACCCGGCGCTGTTGCTCGGGCAGGGCCGAGAGCGCGTCGATCAGGTCCTGCTGGGCGACGACGTCGTCGGCCAGGGCCCGCAGGGCCGTCGGGTCCTCCGCGCCGTCCTGCCGCTGCCCCACGTGCGGATCCACGGGAACCTCGCGGCGCCGCCTGCGCCAGGTGTCGTTGCGGTGGTTCACCATCACGGTCCGGGTGTAGGGGACGGCGAGCCCCGGACGCACCCGGGACCACGCGGCGTACGTCTTGGTGAGCGACGCCTGCACGAGCTCCTTGGCGTCCTCGACGTCGCCGGTGAGGAACCAGGCGATGCGGAGCAGCTCCGGAGTGGCCGAGCGCACGAACGTGCTGAACTCCTCGTCCCGCTCCCGCTTGCGCACGTTCCACCTCCCGATCCGTCCTGACACACCACCTACGCGACACCGTGGCCAAAGGTTGCTCCCAGCCTCTCCCTCCGAGGATGTCAGTCCCGTCAGGTGGTGCCTCGACGTTGCTGCCGGCCGCGTCACGTCCCATGGGCTCGGAACGCCCTGGCGGGTAGGTTGACGGTGGATGTCGGACCGGGCAAGGAGCGAGCGATGAGCACACACGTCAGAGTGGGATCCCTCCGGGTGGCTGAGTGCTTGCACCGTTTCGTGGTGGAGGAGGCTCTGCCGGGGTCGGGTGTGGAGGCGGGGAGGTTCTGGGCGGGGTTGGAGTCGGCGGTGGTTGACCTGTCACCGCGGATCCGGTCGGTGCTGGCCAGGCGGGAGGAGCTGCAGGAGGCGATCGACGCCTACCACCGGCAGGGCCCGGGGCCGGTGGATCCGGTGGGGTATGAGGCGTTCCTGCGCTCGATCGGTTATCTGGTCGAGGAGCCGGCGGACTTCACGGTCACCACCGAGGGGGTCGATGTCGAGGTGGGCACCCAGTGCGGCCCGCAGCTGGTCGTGCCGTTGCTGAACGCGCGGTTCGCGCTCAACGCGGTGAACGCCCGGTGGGGCTCGTTGTATGACGCGCTCTACGGCACGGACGTGATCGCCGAGGACGGCGGCAAGGAGAAGGGGGCGGCCTACAACCCGACGCGCGGTGCGGAGGTGGTCCGCCGCGGCCGGGAGTTCCTGGACCAGCACTTCCCCCTGGTGAGCGGTTCGCACGCCGGTGCCACGGCGTACCGGGTGGATGACGACGGCCTGGCCGTGGCCCTGGAGGGAGAGGACGTCGCCCGGTTGGCCGACCCCAGCCAGCTGGTGGGGTTCCGGGGTGAGCGGGGCGCACCGGAGGCGGTGGTGCTCGTCCACCACGAGCTGCACGTCGAGATCCAGCTGGACCGCCAGGACCCGGTCGGGTCCACCGACCCGGCCGGGGTCAAGGACCTCGTGGTGGAGGCCGCGCTGTCCACGATCATGGACCTGGAGGACTCGGTCGCGGCGGTCGACGCGGCGGACAAGGTGCTCGGTTACCGCAACTGGTTGGGGCTGATGCGCGGCACGCTGACCGAGGAGGTCACCAAGGCCGGGGTCAGCTTCACCCGGACGATGGCCCCGGACCGTGCCGTGAGCACCGTCGGGGGCGAGGAGGTGGTCCTGCCCGGCCGGTCGCTGCTGTTCATCCGCCAGGTGGGCCACCTGATGAGCACCGACGCCGTCCTGGACGCCGACGGACAACCGGTCAGCGAGGGCCTGCTGGATGCGTTCCTGACCGGGCTGGGCAGCGCCCACGACGTGCGTGGACACACGCAGCGTCCCAACTCCCGCAGCGGCGCGGTGTATGTCGTCAAGCCCAAGCTGCACGGCCCCGAGGAGGTGGCGCTGACCTGTGAGATCTTCGCCCGTGTCGAGGACGCCCTGGGGCTGGCGCCGTTGACGATCAAGGTCGGCATCATGGACGAGGAGCGGCGCACCTCGGTCAACCTCAAGGCCTGCCTGTCCGCGGCCCGGGACCGGGTGGCGTTCATCAACACCGGCTTCCTGGACCGCACCGGCGACGAGATCCACACCTCGATGGAGGCGGGCCCGGTCGTCCGCAAGAACGACATGAGGGCCCAGCGGTGGATCAGCGCCTACGAGGACGCCAACGTCGACACCGGCCTGGCCTGCGGGCTGCCCGGTCGCGCGCAGATCGGCAAGGGCATGTGGGCCGCGCCGGACAACCTGGCCGACATGCTCGAGCAGAAGGTCGCCCACCCCCGCGCCGGGGCCAACACCGCCTGGGTACCCTCACCCACCGCCGCGACCCTGCACGCCCTGCACTACCACCAGGTCAACGTCAAGACCCGCCAGGACGAGCTCGCCGGCCAGGCCCGCACCAGCCTGACCGACCTGCTCACCCTCCCCCTGGGCGACCCCGCGGACTGGTCCGCCCAGGACCGGCAGGACGAGATCGACAACAACGTCCAGGGCGTCCTGGGCTACGTCGTGCGCTGGGTCGACGCCGGCGTCGGCTGCTCCAAGGTCCCCGACCTGGCCGGCACCCCCCTCATGGAGGACCGCGCCACCTGCCGCATCTCCTCCCAACACCTGGCCAACTGGATCCGACACGGCATCATCACCACCGAGCAGGTCGAACAGGCCCTGCGCCGGGTAGCCGCCCTCGTCGACGAACAGAACGCCGACGACCCCGACTATGTCCCGATGGCGCCCGCCCTCGACGGACACGCCTTCAACGCCGCGCGCGACCTGATCCTGCAGGGCACCACGCAACCGTCGGGCTACACCGAACCGATCCTGCACCACCACCGTGCCGCCGCCAAGGCCGGGACCGGCTCGAAGTGAGCGCCCTGCGCGACTGACCTGACGTCACCTGTGCTGCTGCTCGGGCACCGAGGCCTGCACCGGGCCATCACGCCGGTGGCCTACCTGCACTGCCACCTCTAGCGCCTCGCTCCCGGCCGGTCGCCTGCTCTCCTGCCTGCTTCCTCGAGGGTCGCAGGCCGCATGACGGTCCCCTTTGGGTCGGAGACAGGTCCCAATGAGATGGCCGGAAGCCCTTGACAGCGACAGGGCTCCGCGACAACACTGTCCGTCACTGAACAGAACGGTCTGTCCAGTTTCGTGTCAATGACGATCTCAGGAGACCTTGCATGAGCTACGCCCACCCTCACGACCACACGTTCAACCGGCAGCTGCGCGGTGGTGCGAAGGAGGCGGTCGACGCCTTTGTCGCCTTCGACAAGGCGGTGTTCGCCGAGCGAGAGGGCGGGCTCGATGTCAGGACGCGAGAGCTGATCGCGATCGGTGTGGCGGCCACGACCCAGTGCCCCTACTGCATGGATGCCCACACCAAGGCAGCTCTCGCGGCCGGTGCCACGGAGTCTGACGTCGCGGAGGCTGTGATGGTGGCCGCTGCCCTGCGGGCGGGTGCCGCGTACACGCACGGCTGGCTCGCGATGAAGCTGGTCGACGGGCACTCGTCCGCCGACTCCTGAGAGTCAGTTCGATGCAGCCACTGACCGGGGTCCGCGTCCTGGACTTTAGCCACTTCATCGCCGGGCCCTACTGCTCGCAGACCCTTGCCGACCACGGGGCCGATGTCATCAAGGTGGAGCCGCTCGAGGGCGAGGCCTCGCGCCACGCTGAGCCGCAGTACCGCGGCGAGAGCCTGTACTTCGCGACGATGAACCGCAACAAGCGCAGTCTGGCGATCGACCTCAAGCACCCTGAGGCCACATTGGTGCTGGACCGTCTCGTGGAGAGCGCAGACGTGCTGATCACCAACTACGCCGTGGGTGTCCCGGAGCGCCTGAACATCGGCTATGAGCGGCTGGCTGCTCTCAACCCGCGACTCGTCATGGTCCACATCACGGGCTACGGCCTCACGGGTCCCCGGAGCCAGGATGCGGCCTTCGACGGGGTGGTGCAGGCCCTGAGCGGCATCGCTCATCTCACGGGCGAGCGCGACGGTGCTCCACTCAAGGCGGGTGTCTTCGCGGCGGACTATGTCGCGGCCTTCAACGGAGTGATTGCGGCGCTGCTGGGCCTGCAGGCGCGGGAACGCTCAGGACAGGGACAGCTGATGGACGTCAGCATGCTCGACGCCATGTCCTCGATGCTCCTGACGACGATGTCGGAGGTCGAGCTGCTGGGACACAACCCGTCGCGGAACGGCAGCAGGAGCAAGAACGTCTTCTCGACAACCTTCCCCACAGCTGACGGCTACGTCTATATCGCGGCACTCACTGCGCGCCAGTGGGCGAGCTTTGCTGCCCTGACCGGCGACCTCCGCCTGACCGCTCCGGGGAACAGGTACGAGACGGTCCAGGGCCGCCTCGAGAGCTACGCAGAGCTCGAGGACATCGTCACGGCCTGGACCAGGACCATGACGACCCAGCAGCTCACGGACCTGCTCGACGAGGAGCGAATCCCCAGTGGCGAGGTGAACTCGATCGACGACGTCCTCAGCAACGAGCAGCTGAACGCGCGGGACATGATCCTCCGCCTCCCGCTGCTGCAGGGGCAGGACGTGGTCATGCCCGGCAAGACCATCAAGAGCACCGGTGCCGCGTCCGAGCACACACGAGCCCCGGGACTGGGTGAGCACTCGAGTGCCCTCCTCACCGAGGTGGGTCTGGACGCAGACCACATCACCGCCCTGCTCGAGCGGAACGTCATCGGGCAGCTCGACCGCCAGCGTCAAACGGAAGGCTCACTGTGACCGACTACCTGTCCGACCTCACGCACTTTCGCGTGGAACAGGTCAGCCCACACGTCCTGCACGCGGTCTTCAGTAGTCCGCCACTGAATGCGTTCACGACCGGGTGCTACACCGAACTGAGCGCGATCGTCCGCGAGGTGAACAGCAATGAGGCCATCGCTGCCCTCGCCGTCACCTCGGACCAGAAGCACTTCTCCGCCGGCGCCGACCGCAACCAGCTGAAGCGGGACGCCGAGGCCGGTGCCAGGCACGTCGCCGAGCGGCGCCTGGCCCTCAACGCCGCCTGGGGCGACTTCCGGAACTGCACCGCACCCATCGTGGTCGGGGTGAACGGCGGTGCCGTAGGAATCGGCGCCGCCCTGGCGGCGTGCGCCGATGTGATCATCGCGGCCGAGGACGCCTTCTTCTCCATCCCCGAGATCGACATCGGCCTGGTCGGGGGAGCGAAGGCCCTCACCCGGATCCTCCCGCCGGCGACGGTCCGGGTCATGGCGCTGACCGGGTCCCGACTGCCGGCCGAGCAGCTGTGCCTGCTCGGCGCGGTGCACAAGGTCGTCGACCGTGACCAGCTCACGGCAGAGGTCCTGGCTATGGCGACGGCAATTGGTGAGAAGGGTTCTCCGGTCGCGCGCCAGTGGAGGCAGGCCTTCAAACTCACCGAAAGCATGGCTGTCCCCGACGGAGTCATGGTGGAGTCGGCATTAAACCAGGCGCTGAACTGAGAGCGCGAACCCCGGCATGGTGGTGATTTCTGAATCTGCCAAAAAGCACTTTCCCAGCACATTGCACAGTCATCGTACAAAGGAGTACCAGAATGAAGAAGATTACAGCTCTTGTCGCTGGCGCGGCACTGTTCCTCACCGCCTGCGGAGGCACGTCCGGTAGTGGTGCAAGCGGGGAGGATGCCGCCGACTTCCCCAGCCAGAACATCACCCTCTATGTTCCGTATGCGCCGGGCGGGGCGACGGACCGCACCTCCAGGATCCTCGCTGAGGCGGTCGAGGGCCACCTCCCTGGTGAGTCCAGCATCGTCGTCGAGAACCGCGCGGGTGGCGGCTCCGTCGTGGGGCTGAGCGCGCTGTGGAATGCCAAGCCGGACGGCTACACGATCGGCGTCACGATGGAGACGGGTGTCGCGACAAAGCCCAACACTGAGCAGGTGACCTATGAGTACGCCGGCTTCGAGGAGATCGCACTCCTGGTGCAGTCACCGCAGATCCTCATCGTCGCCGCCGATGCTCCGTGGGCGGACTTCGACGAGTGGGTCGAGTACGTCCGTGCCAACCCGGGCAAGTACAAGTATGGCCACTCGGGAATCGGCTCGATCGGACACCTGACCATGGAGGCCCTCTCGGCCGAGCTGGACCTGGACATCGTCGGCGTCCCGTTTGGAGGAGGCGGCGAGTCCAAGCAGGCCCTCCTCTCCGGTCAGACCGAGGGAGACATCGGCAGCACGGCCGACATCGATCCCTCCCTCAACCGCGGGCTCGTGAACCTGGGGGAGACGATCCCGGGCACGGAGGACATCCCCGTCCTCGCCGACTTCGGTGTCTCCACCGGCGTCGTGCCCTGGATCGGCCTGCTGGCTCCGCCCGAGACCCCGGAGCCGGTCGTCGACGCCCTCAACGCGGCGTTCAAGAGCGCTCTGGAGGACCCGGCGACAGTGGAAAAGCTCGAGGCGCTGGACCTGGCCCCCTACTACCACGACGGGGACGAGTTCGAGGCCATCATCGAGCAGCGCTACGAAGAGATCGGCGCCATCACGGACGAGCTCGGCCTCAGCGTCGACAAGTAGGCACGCCCAGTGCGCGACCACGGGATTTCCTCCCATGCGGAGAGAGGTGACACACATGCTCGCTAAGACAGTCGATGCGCTCGGATGCCTGGTCCTCATCGGTCTGGGAGCCTGGTACTACTCGACGGCAACACAGTTCCAGGACGTCGGTGACGGGTCGACACCGAGTGCCGGGTACTACCCCAAGATCCTGGCGGTTGCCCTGATCCTCCTCGCCGTGGTCGCGCTCGCCATGGTGCTCAAGAGACCCGCTCCTCCTCCGCTGGTCGACAGCCAGCGGGTGAAGCTGGCAGGCACTGTGGTGCTGACCGTGCTCTTCGTCGCCCTGTGGCAGGCGACTGGGCTCTTCTATCCGGCCGTCGCCCTCTACGTGTTCGGGTCGCTCCTGCTCTACCAGGCCTCCTACTCGCCGAAGGCCCTCTTGACCGGCGTGGTGTTCGCAGCAGCCACCGCTGCCAGCGTGTACGTGGTCTTCGAAGTCCTCCTGCAGATTCGCCTCTAGGAAGCAGGCACACCTATGACTGACGCATTCGCCTTCGTCGCGACGGAGCTGCTCACCGTCGACGTCCTGCTCGCCATCTTCTTCGGGTCGTTCGTCGGCATGCTCATCGGGGCGCTGCCCGGGCTGGGCGCCGTCCTGGCGATGGTCCTGATGCTGCCGCTGACCTTCACGATGGACCCGATGGCCGGCATCCTGCTCCTCCTCGCCACCTACCAGGGAGCCGAGTACGGAGGCTCGATCTCTGCGGTCGTGCTCGGCATCCCTGGGACACCAGCGGCCCTCGTGACGGTCTTCGACGGTGCAGCCATGGCGCGCGAGGGGAACCCCGGGAAAGCGCTCGGCTACTCGCTGGTCGCCTCGACCGTCGGCGGCCTCGTCAGTGGGCTGCTGCTGCTGGGTCTGAGTGTGCCCATCGTCCAGTTCGCCCTGTTGCTCGGAGATCCCGAGTTCTTCCTGATCGCGCTGATCGGCCTGCTGGCAGTGGGCTCGCTCAGCTCCGAGGACGTGGTCAAGAGCTTCATCGCCGTCGTGCTCGGGCTGATGGCGGGCACCGTGGGGCTGGACACGATCACCGGCGAGGCGCGCTTCACCCTGGGGCGCGCGGAGCTGATGGAGGGGCTGGGGCTGGTTGCTCTGATGGCGGGCATGTTCGGTGTGGCCGAGCTGCTGTCCCTGGTGTCGAAGAAGGCGAGCGGCCAGGCCTATGTCACCTCGAGAAAGGGACTGCGCACCTCCCTGACCTGGAGAGAGATCCGGTCAGTCGGGCGATCCATCACGCTCGGGTCGGGCATCGGCTCCCTGGTGGGCGTGATCCCGGGCATGGGGGCGGGGCCGTCCTCGTGGTTCGCCTACAGCGCCGCCAAGAAGTGGTCGAAGTCGCCGCAGACCTTCGGCAAGGGGAACCCCGACGGGATCGCCGCGCCGGAGGCGGCCAACAACGCCACGGTGGGTGGGGCAATGATTCCCCTGCTGTCACTGGGGATCCCCGGTTCGCCGTCCGTGGCAATCATCATGGGAGCCTTCATCATCCACGGGTTGCAGCCTGGTCCTGGACTGTTCGAGGCCGAGCCCACCCTGGTCTACGGGATCATCTACGGCTTCCTGCTCACCTCGGTCGCCATGTTCATCGTGGGCAAGCTGCTCACCACGGGCTTTGCGCGGATCCTGACGGTGTCGAACGCCTACCTGATCCCTCTCGTGATGGTGTCGATCATCGTCGGGACCTTCGCCTCCCGCTACCTGTTCTTCGACCTGTGGATCGCCCTGGCGGCGGGTGTGGTCACAGCCCTGGCTGTGAAGCTGCGCTACTCCGTGGCGGCGTTCATCCTGGCCTTCATCCTCGGACCGATCGCGGAGGTGAGCCTGCGGCGCACGCTCGTGCTCTCTGACGGGAGCTTCTCCGTCTTCCTGACCCGCCCCCTGTCGCTGGCCCTCGTCATCCTCATCGCCGTCATCCTGGCCCTGATCGCGTACTCCGTGATCCGACGCGCCACGAAGCCACGCGCGGAGGTCGACGTGATGACGACTGTCTAGTCCGGCCGTGAGGACCGTGCCGGGCGCCTGCCGGACCCCTGGGGGCCTCTCGTGCACGTGTGGCTGAATGGCATTGTCGTGTCCGCACTGGTGTCCCTGGTGTACCCGTGGTTCAGTCTGGTCGGTGGTGCCTTCGCTGCCGGCAGCATGATTCTGGCCCTGCGGATGATCAGCGGCGCGCTCCGCTGGGTCTGCCTGACGCTCCTCGCAGCTGGAGGGCTCGGATACGGGGCGGCCTGGCTGCTCGGCGCACCGTGGGACCTGGCTGCTGTGTTGTCCCTGAACCAGTGGCTGATCGCGATGCTTGTCGGGCTGACCTTCCTGCGACTCCTGCCTCTCCCGGCCCGCGGCGCGGCGAGGCGCCCCACGGGCGTGCGGGCCATGGCAGAGACGATGCTGGCTGCGCATCTGATCGGGTCCGTGGTCAACATCGCCGCGGTGAGTCTCGTGGGGCACGGACTCCGGCGCCACCCCCTGTCGCGGGGTGACGGGTCCTTGGTGGGCTTCGCTTTCGCCCTGTCGGCATTCTGGTCACCGATCTGGGTCGGCTACGCGGCGGTGGCAGCCTATGCACCGTCCGCGCAGATGTGGCTGGTGTCCCTGTTCGGCCTCGGTCTCGCCGTGATGTCACTCGGGCTGCTGCTCGTCGGCCTCCACCGGGCCGAGCCGACCGCCTGGGGTGCCTTCTCCGGGTTCGCTCTGTCGATGGATTCGCTGCGGTTCCCGGCGCTGCTCATGGGGCTGGTGCTCGTGCTGAGGGTCCTGCTGGACGGTCCGTCGATCGTCCTGCTCGTCCTGGTCGCGGCCCTGTGCCTGTCCGTGCTGGCCCTCGGCCTGAGGCACGGGCGCTCGGCGGGTCCCCTGTTGACCCGCCACCTCAAGCACGGTGTGACGCGGATCGCCGGGGAGGTGGCCGTGTTTGCCTCCGCCGGCTTCTTTGGTGGCGGAGTGGGGCTGCTTCTGTCCACGGTCGAGGGCCCGGACTGGCAGCTCGGGCAGAGCACCGGCGTGTGGCTGGCCTGGGCGGGTCCGGTCCTCATGGTCGGCCTGGCCGTCCTGGGAGTCCATCCTCTCGTCTCGCTGGTCATGTTCGCGTCCGCGGCGCTTCCGATGGGACTCGACCCGACCCTCTTTGCCATGGCCGGCGTCATCGGCTGGGGCGCGTCACTGCCGGCCAACCCCCTGTCCGGCCTGAACCTGCTCCTCGGAGGTGCATTCGGTGTCAATGTGAGGGAGATGGTTCCGATGAATGTGCTGTGGAGTGGCGCTATTGTGTTGTTGTCGCTGCCCCTGCTCATGGCTTTTGAGGCAGCAGTGCAGGGATTTGGTCAGGGTTAGCAGGCGAGCCATATACCTGCGGCACGAGACGTTCTCTGCGATCCTATTCGGGGTGAACGAAACTAATTCGGGTTGTTTTTACGTGGGACTGGGAGGTCTTTCCATGAGTGAGGGTCGCGGCGCGGGGAACAAGGCAACGGGACCCCGGAGGCGGGCAGGGGCGAGTCGGGCCCGGATCCTCGACGTGGCCGACCAGTTGTTCTACGCCGACGGCGTGGGGAACATCGGGATCGATCGGATCATCGCGGAGTCCGACGTGGCCAAGGCGACGCTGTACAGCAACTTCGGCAGCAAGGAGGGACTGGTCGACGCCTACCTGGCGGCTCGCCACGAGATCACCGAGCGCAAGATCGAGGACCTCAAGAAGTCGGAGACGGACGACCGCGGCCGGCTGAAGGGCTTCTTTGAGTTCCTCGGAGAGCTGACGCACGAGGACGCGTTCCGCGGGTGTGCGTTCGTCCTTGCAGCCGCCGACTCCGGCCAGAAGGGCGTCGCGTGGGAGTGGGCGCAACGTCACAAGAAGATGGTTCGAGACTTCTTCATGGACATGCTGGCCAGCCTCGTGCCCGAGGACGACGTCCTCGACGTGAGCTGGAAACTGACGATTCTCTACGAGGGCGCGCTGCTCACCGCAGGCCTACACAAGGATTCTGAGGCCGCACGGCGGGCGTATGAGGTGGCGCGCCTTCTGATGGGGGAGAGCGAGGTTCGCGACTGACGGGGCTCTGCCCGAAGGGCTCCGGCCCGGCGCGAGGAGGCCGCCAATGACGTGGCAACCTGCACCTTGGTCCAGGTTTACCGTGGAGGCATGGAGACCCTGTTCACCACGGATGCGTGCACGATGCCGACCACGGAGCGGCCGCTACGGCTGGCGGAGTTCGATGCCCTGTTCGCCGCGGCTGTCCGCAGCGTGGAGCGCCGAGACACGGGGGTCCGACTGCACCTCTCGGGCGCGGACGGCCTGGCAGATCTGGTGCGGGACCTGACTGAGCGGGAGGCCTCGTGCTGCTCGTTCTTCACCTTCACGATCGACGGCAGCGACCAGGCCCTCACCCTCGACGTCTCGGTGGCGCCGGCCCGCTAGGAGATCCTTGACGCTCTGGCCGAGCGTGCCCGGGAACTCTCACCATGAGACTCCGGATCAGTGATGTCGCGCAGGCGGCCGGGATCAGTCGGGAGACCGGTCGGCGGCCCACGAGGTCGGGACTCCGGACTCCAGTCGCGCGCTCGAGACAAGCTTGTCGAGGTCGAGGAGCGCATCGCTGATCTCGAGGTGATCCGGGACAACCTCCGTGCGGCGCTCGACGCTGGCTGCGACGACCTGCACACGTGCGAGAGCAGTGACTGCTGCCCCCTGCCCTTTGTCGAGATCACCACCAGAGCGTGAGCGCGGACGTCAGGGGCCGCACAACGGGCGGGATCGGCTGACGGCCGCTGCGACGCAAACCACCGGCTGCAGAACCGGCGCGGAAGGGCGCCCCGGGGGTGCGGAAGGGGTCCGGTGACCGGCGTCCCGTCGCCACATGGACTGGCAGGTGGGACAATTTGCGGGGCCGTTGAGCACGAGCGACGTCGCAAATCGCGCGAACTGCCAGTCCGTCTGCAGGTTCCCGCTCACCGGAGGCGTCGTCACACGGCGCGCTCGGTCGGGTCGAAACGCGCCACGCCGCGCGCTCATCGCACCAAGCGCGCCCGACTCAGCGGCCAGCCACCCCCTTGGCTGCCCCAGGGGTCCGCAAGGCCCGGATCAGTCGTCCGGCGTCCCAGGGTGCCCGGTGACGTGCCGTGTGGACAGGATGTGCGAGCGCATCACGGCCTCGGCCCACTCACCGTCCCCGGCCCGCGCCGCCTCGACAAGCTGCTGGTGCGCCTGCATGGACCGCTCCAGGGAGCGGGGGTCGTACTGGCGGAAGGTGCGCGTCACGATGGCCGGGCGGAACAGGGCCTGCAGCGCGATCGCCAGGTGACGGTTGCCGCAGCGTTCGACGAAGATCGCGTGGAAGGCGTTGTTGAGGCCGGTGAGCTCGGCCGGGTCGTGCCCGCCGGCGACGATCGCCTGCATCCGCGCGTCGAGGTCCTCGAGCTCGGCCAGGTCCTCCTCGCCGAGCCGGGGAACGGCCAGCCGGCACGCGACCGGTTCGAACTGTGCCCGCAGCTCGTAGAGCGCCGCGGTGTCCTCCGCGGTGAACGACACCACCTGGGCGCCCTTGTTGGGTGTGGTGTCGACCAGCCCCTCGGCCGACAGTCGCTTGAGCGCGTCGCGCACCGGGGTCCGGCTCACTCCCAGCTGACGCGCCAGCGCCTGCTCGAAGAGGCGCTCTCCGGCGGCGAACTCGCCCTCGGAGATCCGGGTGAGCAGCTCGGCATACACCCGGTCGGAGACGTCACCGGTGGCCGGCTCTCCCGCCTCGCCCGCTCGCTCCTGCGCCATGCTCACCCCTCGGTGTGTCGGTCGGGCCGGTGCCCGACGGTCAGTCCGGCCAGCGGGCGCCGGCCAGGTCTGCCCGGCTCCCACCGCGCGTCACGAACGACGTGGACGGTATGCCGGTCAGCTCCACGCTGCGTTCTACCACAGTCAGGTAGGCCGCGAGGTCCACGCCGGTGCGGACGCCCAGGCTGTCGCAGAGGTGGATGAGGTCCTCCAGGGGCGCGTTGCCCAGCACCGTCGGGTCGCCGGGGAACCACAGGTCGCCGCCGAGTCCGGCGAAGGAGCCCTCGAGCCAGCTCGCACCGGCGGTGAGGGCAGCCAGCGCGTTGGCGGGGGCGAACCCGTTGCGGTTGTGCAGGTGCACGCCGACCTCCAACGCCGGGTGCCTGGACAGTGTCTCGGTCACCCCGGCGAACACCTCACCCGGGTGTTCCTGCCCCGAGGTCAGCGCGAGGTAGACCCCGGCAGCCCCGGCGTCCACGGCCGCGTCGACCACCCTGTCGCGCTCCTGAGCGGGCACGGCACCACGGGCGGGCGCGAAGAAGGAGCACGCGACAGCCACGACCAGCCGGGCGCCGGAGGATCGGACGACACGAGCCACCTCGGGGAGCTCGGCCAGGAGGTCAGCGGTGCCACGCCGCTGGTTGCGCCGGCTCACCTCGTCGTCGGCGGAGATCACCACGACCACCTCGTCCAGCCCGCACTCGGCCGCCCGCTCGGCTCCCCGCAGGTTGGGCGCGAGTCCGCGGTAGCGGACGCCCGGCGGGCGGGGCACCGCGGCCATCACCGCGGCGGCGTCGGCCAGCTGGGGGAGCACCTTCGGGTGGGCGAAGGACACCGCCTCGATCTCCGTGACACCGGCGTCGATGAGCAGGCGCACCAGCGCGACCTTGTCCTCGGTCCGGAGCGGGACCGGCACGGCCTGCAGTCCGTCGCGGAGCCCGACCTCCACCAACCGGACGGACTCGGGCAGGGCGAGTGTCGTCATACGAGCCCCCGCTCTCTCAGGGTGGCCAGCTGCGCGCCGTCGATGCCCACCTCCGCGAGCACCTCCTCGGTGTGCTGCCCGAGCTCCGGGCCGGGCCAGCGGACGGTGCCCGTCGTGCGGGACAACCGGGGGAAGACGTTCTGCATCTGCACCTCGCCCAGGACCGGGTGGGGCACCTGCGTGATCGACCCGCGTGCGGCGAAGTGGGGGTCGGCGAGCATCTCGACCGGGCGGAAGATCTTGCCGACCGGGACGGAGTGCTCGATCAGCAGCTCCTCCAGCTCGTCGGCGCCCAGGGTCGCCGTGAACCCGGCGACGAGGTCGTCCAGCTCCGCCTGCCGCTCGCCGCGGGCCACGTGGGTGGCGTAGCGCTCGTCCGTGGCCAGCTCAGGACGGCCCATGGCGGCGGCGAGCCGGGCGAAGACGGTGTCCTGGTTGGCCGCGATGAGGACCCAGGTGCCGTCCCTGGTCGGGTAGACGTTGCTGGGGGCGATGTTGGGCAGCACCGCCCCGGTCCGCTCGCGCTGGTAGCCGGTCAGCTGCCACTCGGGCACCAGCGACTCCATCACCCCCAGGACGGCCTCGTAGATGGCCGAGTCCACGACCTGACCGCGGCCGCTGACATCCCGTTCCCGCAGGGCGGCGAGCGCGCCGATCGTGGCGAACATCGCCGCGAGGGTGTCGCCGATCGAGATGCCCATCCGGGACGGCGGGGTGGTCGGGTCGCCGACGACGTAGCGCAGGCCGCCCATCGCCTCGCCGATCGCGCCGTAACCCGGCCGTGCGGCATACGGCCCGTCCTGACCGAACCCCGAGACGCGGACCATGATGAGACCGGGGTTGAGCTCCCGCAGGGTGTCGTAGCCCAGGCCCCAGCGCTCGAGGGTGCCGGGCCGGAAGTTCTCCACGAGCACGTCGGCACCGGCGACCAGCTGGCGGGCGATGTCCTGGCCCTCCGGCTCCCGCAAGTTGACGGTGACCGACTTCTTGTTGCGCCCCACGATCGACCACCACAGCGACTGGTCCTTCGGCCGCTGACGGCCCCACTGGCGCAACGGGTCACCTCTGCCGGGATCCTCGATCTTCACCACGTCGGCCCCCAGGTCGCCGAGCAGCTGACCGCAGAACGGACCGGCCAGGAGCTGACCGACCTCGACCACCCGCAGGCCCTGCAGCGGGCCCCCGTCGGGTCGGTCGGTGTGCTGCGGATCGGACGGTCCGGTCACGGTCATCGCTCCTGGGTCGGCGGTCGGGTCGGTGCGCGGCGAAGGGCCACACCCTGCCATGTTGCATGCAATCTTGCAGAGTTTGACCGACATCTCAACTGTGGTCAGGGGGTTAGTAGGAAAGATTGCATGCAGAACCCTTGACGGGTGGTCGGGTCCGTGCCATCGTGGGCCCCACCGCAACCCGTGACACGACGACGTCATCCCGGCGCCCCGGCGCTCCCCTCAGGAGGATCTATGACCTTTCGGCTCGGCGTGGACGTCGGGGGCACCTTCACCGACATCCTGCTCATCAACGAAGACACCGGCGAGTCGTTCCGGGGGAAGACCTCCTCGACGCCGGAGGACCAGTCCGTCGGGGTGCTGAGGGGGATCGAGCAGGTATGCCGCACGGCCGGCATCGGGACCGACCAGGTCCGGGCGGTGCTGCACGGCACGACCGTGGCGACGAACGCGATCCTGGAGAAGAAGGGCGCCCGCGTGGGGCTGGTGACCACGCGGGGGTTCCGGCAGATCCTGCAGATCGCGCGCTCGTTCGTCCCGGGTGGGCTCGCCGGGTGGATCATCTGGCCCAAGCCCGAGCCGCTCGCCGCGCTCGAGGACACCGTCGAGGTCACCGAGCGGATCGGCAGCGACGGTCAGGTGGTCCTCGAGCTGGACGAGGACGACGTGCGCACCCAGCTGGCCAGGCTGCGCGACCAGGGCATCCAGGCGCTCAGCATCAGCTTCATCAACGCCTACGCCAACGACCGGCACGAGGTCCGGGTCGCCGAGATCGCCGCCGAGGTGCTGGGGGACATCCCGGTGTCCCGGTCCTCGGCGGTGCTCCCCGAGCTGCGTGAGTACGAACGCACCCTCACCACCGTCGCCAACGCCTACGTGCAGGGCCAGGTGTCGCGCTACGTCGGCAACCTGGAGCGCCAGCTGCACGGATCGGGCCTGGACGCCGACCTGTCCATCCTGCGCAGCGACGGCGGGCTCGTCTCCGCGGGCATCGCTGCCGACAGCCCCGTCTCACTGCTGCTCTCCGGCCCCGCGGGAGGCGTCACGGGCGCCGCCTGGGTGGCCGAGCAGGCAGGGGTCGAGAACATCCTGACCTTCGACATGGGCGGCACCTCCACCGACGTCGCGCTGATCCAGGGCCTGACGCCGCGCGTCGGCCGGGAGACAACGGTCGGCGACCTGACCGTCCGAGCGACGTCCCTGGACGTGCGCACCGTGGGTGCCGGCGGCGGCTCGATCGCCCACGTCCCACAGCTCACCCAGGCACTGCGCGTCGGCCCCCAGTCGGCCGGCGCGGTCCCCGGCCCCGCGTCATACGGCCAGGGAGGCACCGAGCCCACGGTGACCGATGCCGACGTCGTGCTGGGCTATCTGCCGCCGCAACTGGCCGGCGGTGAGATCACCCTCGACGTCGAGGCCGCGCACGCCGCGGTGAAGTCGATCGCCGAGGCGACCGGGCTGCCCTCCGTGCACGCCGCGGCCGAGGGCATCTACGACATCGTCAACGAGAACATCTTCGGAGCCCTCAAGCTGGTCTCCACCCAGCAGGGGTTCGACCCCCGCGACTTCGCCCTGATGGCCTTCGGTGGGGCGGGTCCGTTGCACGCCAACGCGCTCGGCATCCTCACCGGTGCCTGGCCGGTCATCATCCCGCCGTCGCCCGGCGTGCTCGCCGCCTACGGTGACGCCACCACGAGCATGCGGGACGAGGCCGTCCAGACCCTGATCCGCCGGTTCGGGGAGCTGACCGACGCCGAGCTGCGCGACCTGCTCCACGGCCTGGCCGGCACCGCCCGGCAGTCGCTGCTGGAGGCCGGGCTGCCCGAGGAGGACCTGACCGTCACCTACGCGGTGGACCTGCGCTACCACGGGCAGGGCTTCGAGATCCCGGTCACGGTCGACGCGGTCGACCTCGAGGGCGCCGCCCTCGACGTGCTGCGCAAGGCCTTCGACGCCGAGCACGACCGGCTGTTCAACTTCCTGCTCACCAACGAGCACGAGCTGGTGACCGCCCGTGCCACGGTGAGCGGTCCCCGGCCCGAGATGGCCCCGACCGTGCTCGCCGAGGGAGGGGAGGACCCGTCCGCCGCGGCCCGCCGGACCCACGAGCTGTGGGTCGAGGGCCAGGAGGTCGAGGCCACCATCTACGACCGGCACAAGCTGCTCGCCGGCAACGTGGTGACCGGTCCGGCCGTCGTGGCCGAGATGGACTCCACCACCCTCGTGCTGCCCGGGCACGCCGCCACCGTGCACCCCAGTGGCAGCCTCCTCATCCGCCCCATCGACGCCCCCGCCGACTCCGGTTCGAAGGACTGACCCATGGCCGACCTGCTCCAGACCGCGACCGAGCCCCTCCGCACGGTCGACGTCGACGTCATCACCCTCGACCTCATCGAGAACGGGTTGCGCAGCGCCCGCTACGAGATGGACGAGGTGCTCTTCCGCACTGCCCTGTCGCCCGGCATCCGGGAGCAGCACGACGAGTTCCCCCTGATCGGGGACCCGGAGGGGAAGATGGTGGTCGGCCAGTTCGGACTGTCGATCCCCGACTTCCTCGACAACTTCGAGGGCACCATCGAGGAGGGGGACGTGCTCATGACGTCCGACCCCTACTCCTGCGGCGCCGCGATCAGCCACGCCAACGACTGGCTCGTCGTCATGCCGATCTACTACGAGGGTCGGATCGTGGGCTGGGCCTCGCAGTTCGGGCACATGTCGGACGTGGGTGGCAAGACGCCCGCCTCGATGCCCACCGACGCCCGGACCATCTTCGAGGAGGGCGTGGTCATCCCGCCCTTCAAGCTCTACAAGAAGGGTGTCCTCGACGAGGACGCGCTGCGGATCATCCTCAACCAGGTCCGCAAACCGGACTGGAACCGTGCCGACCTCAACGGGATCGTGGCGGCCTGCCGCACCGCCTCGCGGCGGGTGCAGGAGATGTGTGCCCGGTTCGGTGCCGACACCTACACCTCCGCGCTGGACGCCCTGCTCGACCGGAACTACCGGGCCATGAAGACGCTGCTCGCGCTGGTCTTCGAGGAGGGCAAGCCTCTGTCGTTCACCGACTACATCGACGACGACGGACGCGGGAACGGCCCGTTCGAGCTCACCATGACGATCACCCGCACCGGCGACAAGGTGCTCATCGACCTCGCCGGCAGCAGCCCGCAGGCCGAGGGCCCGATCAACTACTACATCAACGAGAACCTCATCCGGATGTTCTTCGGGATCTACATGATCACGGTGGCCGACCCGCAGATCCTGTGGAACGACGGCTACTACCCGCTGGTCGACGTCAACATCCCGGAGGAGTCCTTCTGGAAGCCGAAGTACCCCGCGGCGCTCAACGGCCGCAACCACGGGATCGGCCGGTTGTTCGACCTGTTCGGCGGACTGCTCGGTCAGTCCAACCCGGACCTGCTCAACGGCGCCGGCTTCTCCTCCTCGCCGCACTTCATGTACTCCGGCAACTACTCCGAGGGCGAGCGGAAGGGCGACTGGTTCCAGCTGTACTCCATCGGCTTCGGCGGCATCCCGGGCCGTCCGGTCGGCGACGGCCCGGACGGACACTCGCTGTGGCCCTCCTTCGTCAACATCCCCTGCGAGTACCTGGAGTCCTACTACCCGCTGCGGATCGACCGCTGGGAGACCGTCACCGACACCGGCGGTGCCGGCCTGCACCGCGGCGGCAACGGGGTCGACGTGTCCTACCGGTTCCTGGAGCCCGGCACCATCGCGATCCACGACGACCGCTGGCTGACCTACCCCTGGGGCGTCCTGGGCGGTGAGCCCGGCGCCCGCGGCACCAAGTGGATCGAGCGGGCCGACGGCACCAGGGAGGTCCTGCCCAGCAAGGTCCATGACGTGGACGTGGCGCGCGACGACGTCCTGCACTTCGTCACCTGGGGTGGTGGCGGCTGGGGCGACCCCCTCGAGAGGGAGGTCGACCTGGTGGCGCTGGAGGTCAGGCGCGGCCTCATCTCGGCCGAGGGCGCCCGGCGCTACGGCGTGGTCTGCGACGAGGCGGGCACCGTGGACGCGCAGGCCACCGAGGCGCTGCGCGCCGAGGTGCGGTCCGGGCGCGACGGTGAGCGGCCGCTCTTCGACAAGGGGCCGGACCTCGAGACGATCCTGGCCAACGCGCTGGAGGAGACCGGCCTCCCGGCGCCGACCGCGCCGAAGCCGCTGTGAGAGACGTGCCCTTCGCGGAAGGGTTCGCCGGCTCGCTGTCCCCGGGCACCCGCCCCGCGGTGCTCGTCGTCGACATGATGCGGGCCTACTTCGACCCAGGCAGCCCGTTCTGCCTGCCAGACGACCGGTGCGTCCACGCCGCTGCGGAGGTGCTGGCCGCTGCGCGGGCGGTGGGCGTGCCGGTCCTGCACACCCTCGTCCGCTACGGTCCGGACGGCGTGGACGGTGGCGTCTTCGTCCGGAAGGTCCCGGCCCTGCGGCTCCTCATCGGCGAGTCCCCGCTGGGTGAGCCGATGACCCCCGTGGCGCCCCTGCCGGGGGAGCCGGCCGTGGTCAAGCAGTACGCCAGCGCCTTCTTCGGCACCAGCCTGGCCTCGACCCTCCAGTCACTGCGGGTCGACACCGTGGTGATCCTCGGCGTCAGCACCAGCGGGTGCATCCGGGCCACCGCCGTCGACGCGCTCCAGCACGGGTTCGTCCCCCTCGTCGTGCGCGAGGCGGTGGGGGACCGCGAGCCGGCCGTGCACGATGCCTCCCTCTACGACCTGCAGGCGAAGTATGCCGAGGTCGTCTCGCTCACCGACACCACGGCATACCTGTCCGGTCTCGGCACCACCACCTGACCCACGCACGTCCCTCACCCGAAGGAGCACCATGAGCACTCCCATCCTGCCCACCACCGCGACGGGCGCGATCACCTCCGGCTACCTGATCGACATGGTCGAGTACTACTTCGCCGCCGTCGACCGCAACGACCTCGACGCCGTGCTGTCCTGCTTCCACGAGGACGCCATCGTGACCATCCAGTCGGCCCACTCACCGCACGAGGGGCGCGACTCGGGGATCCGGCAGATGTATGTCGAGCTCTTCGAGAACTACCGGAATCACATGCGGCACATCCACTTCCGGCACGTCGCCGACCCGGAGAACAACCGGGTGGCCAGCCAGTTCAGCGTCGAGCTGACCGACAACGAGGGCACCGACATCTCCCTCACGAACGCCAACTTCTTCTACCTGGAGGACGGCCTGTTCCGCCGGGTGTTCATCTACATGAGCGACGGGGTCAACGTCCTCAACTGAGTTGCACACGACCTGAACAGGGCCGCGCCGAGCGTCCTAGTGCCAGAGGTCGTGGTGCGTGCGGTGAGTTGACAGGTAGCCCTTGTCGGTCAGCACCGTGTCGTAGTAGTCCAGGTCGATGTGCTGGGCCTGCAGGTAGTTCATGATCCACACCGTGGGCACCGTGCCGGGGAACTTGCCGAAGGTCTCGTCGATGTACGTGGCCTGCAGGGTGAGCAGGTCCTTGAACTGCTGCGTGTGCGGAGCGGCCTGGGAGCGCACGCTCCTGCTGTCCGCCCATGGGCCGGGTGTGTCCGGGTGGAACGGGCCTCCTGGGCCGAACTTGCGCTCGGTGAAGGCCTCGACGGCCTCGCCCATCGAGGGGAAGTGGGGGCGGCAGTAGGCCTCGAAGACGCCCTCGCGCCCGGTGGCGTTCGCGAAGGGCCAGCGCTCGTCCTCGTCGTAGCGGAGGAAGCCCAGCCCCGGCACCTCCGGGTTGCCCGAAGCGCCCAGCATCGTGAGTCGGTCGATGCCGTCGAACGACCAGCCGCCGAGCCCCATGCCGCCCAGCACCAGGTGTCCGTTGTAGGTGGAGGTCATCAGCTCGGCGCTGGCCTCGGTGATCGAGTACTGCTCGACGAACGACAGCGGGAACGGTTCGGCATGGCGCAGGAGGTCGGTGAACCTGTCCTGGCCGGGGATCTCGCGACCGTTGATGTCGTCATAGATGCCGTAGCCGTTCTGGATGAAGAAGGCCAGGTTCGCCAGGAGGTGCTGGGCAATGTCGGCGACCGGGATCACGAGGAGTGACCCGGGGTGGTTGGCGATCCAGGTGTTGTGACCCTCAAGGTAGGGCTCCTCGCGCGGGATCCAGATGCGCTCGTCGGACAGCTGGGTGGCCCGGTTGAGCACGGCGTTGAGCCGTTGCTCGGTGAATCCCTCGCCCTCGACGAAATCCACCTCGGGGTGGGCGTCGCGGGTCGGCAGGAAGTAGGTGCCGGACTCGTCGGTGAAGAAGAACTCGACGATCTCGAACCCTGCCGCGGAGGGGAAGGTCCTGCCACCGGCCCCGCCGCTGTAGTTCGGTAGCGCTGGTGCGTACCCCGGATGGTGGGTGATGCCGTGGTGCCACCCGGTAACTCCCGTGGTGGTGGCCAGCACGATGGCCCGCTCCAGGTCGCTCAGTGGCATCGGCTCGTGCCTGCTCTTGTAGGCCAACGGCCCGGCCGGTACGTGGCCACCGAGAGGGAACCGGCGGGAGCGGCGCCCATGGATGGCGTCGAGGAGGGGGAACTGGGCCAGCCCTTCCAGGGCGCGCTGGTGTTCGGGTCCGATCGCGACAGGCTGCACGACTGCTCACTTCCTGCTCAGGGGAGGGTGCGTGTGAGAGCACCCGGTGACATAACGCTCTCTAGGGGACTGTCAAACTAACATTGATGCTTGCTGCTCAGGCCGTGGGGGGCTCCGCCCCTTGACACGTCACAGATCGCGGGTAAGACTCCGTAGTCAAGTATCTACTTGACTTTGGAGGAGTGCCTTGACCACTGACCAGACCCTTGACCACATGCAGGACCTGACCGGCCGATCAGAGACCTCGGAGTGGCTCCAGATCGACGAGTCCCACCTCAAGGACTTCGCCCGCGCCAGCTACCTGGAACCCGACCGGGTCGACCTGACGCCGAGTCGCAACCACGCCATGGGGCCGACCCTGGTCGACGGCTTCCTCATGCTCAGCCTGCTGGTCTACTTCGACTTCGCCTCGCAGCTCTTCCGGATCCCGGGCGGCTATGGGTTCAACTACGGCCTGGATCGGGTGCGCTTCACCAAGCCGGTCTTCGTCGGCGACAGGGTGCGGCTCACCCGCACGGTGGTGGACGTCGTGCACAAGAGCCCCACCCGGCTGCTCGTGACCCTGGACTGCGAGCTGGAGATGGAGAGCACCGGCGAGACCGCGATGGTCGCCCGCTGGCTCTACATGATCGTCGATGGCAAGGCCGAGGCGTGACGGCGCTAGACACGGCGGACGCGCACCGGCAGCGGATCAGTGACTACGTCGTCCGGCACGCCGAGGCCAGCCCGGACAGGACGGCCCTGATCTCGCACGACTGGAACCTGACCTACCGGGAGCTCCGCGACGAGGTGGACCGGCACGCCAGGGCCCTGCTGGCCGCCGGCGTGCAGCGGGGAGACCGAGTGGCGCTCATGGCGACCCCCGGCCCGGTGTTCGTCATCTCCTTCCTCGCGACGGCCAGCATCGGTGCTGTCTGGCAGGGACTCAACCCGCGCTACAGCTCGCGTGAGCTGTCTTTCGTCATCGGGGACTCCGCTCCCCGGGTGGTCCTCAGCACGATGGAGGGCGATGCCGGAAGCCCTCTGGCGGAGGCCCTGGCGGACAACGGGGCCACGCCGGCTGTCGCCCTGCGGAGCCGGGAGGATCTCGAGGCGTTCAACGCCGCGGGTGCGGGAGCTGACGACTCCGAGCTCCGGACCCGACGGCAGGCGGTCGACCCCGCCGACCCCGCCCTGATCGTCTACACCTCGGGCACGACCGGGGCGCCCAAGGGTGCGCTCCTGCGACACTCCGGGCTCGTCCGCCTCGGCCACGTCGAGGCGGACGCGTGGGCCGTCGAGGCACCGGTGATGATCTGCAACCTGCCGGTCAACCACATCGCCAGCGTCGGCGACCTGGTCAGTGTCCCCCTCGTCGCCGGGGGCACGCTGCTCCTGCGCGAGGGCTTCGACGTCGACGAACTGCTGGCCGACATCGCGGAGCACCGGATCACGACGCTCTTCCAGATCCCGACGCAGCTTCAGCGGCTGGCCAGTCATCCCGACTTCGGGTCCGCCGACCTGAGCTCCCTGCAGGTGGTCGCCTGGGGTGGGTCCCCCCTGCCGGCCGAGTCGCTGCGGCGTTACCGCGACGCGGGCTGTCGTCTGGTGTCCACCTACGGGCTCACCGAGGCGACCTCCTCGGTGACCTACTCCTCCCCGGGCGCCTCCGACGAGGTGCTGCTGCACACCGTCGGTGCACCTGACCCCGGCATGAACGTGCGGATCCTCGACGATGCCGGTGAGTGGACCACAACCGGCAGCGGTGAGATCTGCGTGCGGCACGACACGGTGATGGCCGGCTACCTGAACCGCCCTGACGCAACCGCTGAGGCCTTCACTGCGGACGGCTGGCTGCGCACGGGCGATGTCGGGCACCTGCGTGAGGACGGCAACCTCGTCCTCGTCGGCCGGACCAAGGAGATGTTCAAGTCGGGTGGCTACAACATCTACCCCCGCGAGATCGAGGCCGTCATCGAGTCCCACCCGGACACCCAGATGTGCGCCGTCGTGCCCCGCCCCGACCCGGAGTACCACGAGGTCGGCGTCGCCTTCGTCCAGCGCCGACCGGCTTCGCCGCTGGACGAGCAGTCCCTCCGGGAGTGGTGCCGTGAGCGGCTGGCCAACTTCAAGATCCCCAAGGGCTTCGTCTTCCTGGACGAACTGCCCCTCCTACCCGTGGGCAAGGTCGACAAGAACGCCCTCCGTGCCGTCGCCGCTGACGGCCTGACAGATGCAGGAACCCGCGCATGAGCGAACTTCGCAAGACCATCAGTACTCCCGCCCTGATCGCCATCGGCGCCGCCGGCGTCATCGGCTCCAGCTGGCTCTACCTCGGCAGCGCCTTCTTCGCCGACTTCGGTGCGGGCGGCACGATCCTCGGCTTCGTCATCGCCACCGCCCTGGCGGCCTTCGTGGCGCTCGCCTACAGCGCGCTGGCCAACCGGTTACCGCGTGCCGGCGGTGAGGTGGTGTACGCCGTCGTGGCCGGGAACAGCTTCCTGGGCTTCATCGTGGGCTGGCTGCTCATCGGCGCCTACGCCAGCATGGTCGCCTTCTATGTCACTGCGACGGGTCGACTGCTGAGCGCGGTGTGGCCGGAGCTGAACTCCGTCCCCCTGTATGCCGTGGGTGGCGAGACGATCTATCTCCCGATCATCGCGATCGGCTTTGCCCTCACGCTCGTCGTGCTGGCGATGAACTGGTACGGCGCGGAGTTCAGCTCGCGGGCGCAGCTGGCCCTGTTCACGATCATGGTCGTGTTCGGTGTCGCGGTGGCCGCCGCCGGCTTCGTCCGCGGCAGCTTCGACAACTTCTGGCCGATGTTCGACAGCGGCTCCGGAACCTCCCCTGTCGTCAGCACCCTGAGCTTCGTGCTGCCGGCGTTCTCCTTCCTCACTGGCTTCGGCGTCGTGGCGATCCTGGCCGAGGAGGCGCGTGCCAGCGCCAAGCGGATCGGTCAGATCGTCGTGCTGTCGGTCGTCCTGGCGGGTGCCTTCTACACGATCGTGCTTCTCGCGACGGCGTGGGTGCTGCCGTGGGAGCAGGTGGCCGGCATGACGAACGGCACGATCGAGGCCTTCGAGGTGGCGGGCATGCCGCTGCTGTCCACGGGGGCGTTCGTCATCGGCGCGCTCGGCATCATCACCACCTTCATCGCCGTGTTCTCCGCCTCCTCGCGGCTGATGTTCGCCCTGGCCCGCATCGAGCTGCTGCCGCCGGTGCTGCACCGGCTGGACGCCCGGACCGGCACCCCCCGCAACGCGCTGCTGTTCACCACGGCGATCGGCCTGGTGCTCGGCCTGCTCGGTCCGGGGGCGCTGGTGTGGTTCCTCAACACCATCGGCGTGTTCATCGCCGTGGTGTGGGCGGTGACCGTCTGGGTCTACTACCGGCTGCGCAGCCAGGGTGGGCTCGGTCCGGAGCCGAGCCGCTCCTGGACGGTGCTGCTGCCCGCCGTGGGTGGGCTCGCGTCGGTCGTCATGGTGTTCGCGGCGCTCATCCCCACCAGTCCACTGGCCCTGCGCTGGCCCTTCGAGTACCTCATCTTCATCGGCTGGATCGCGCTGGGCATCGGGCTCTACTACCTCTCGCCGCGGCGGATGCCTCGCACGGAGGTGCTGCGCTCGCTGCTGGGCGACTACTACGACCGGCAGTTCGGGTCGGCCGAGGGCGCGGAGGCCGAGGCCGAAGACCACACGGTCCGCTGATCGCGCGGGGCGGTCAGGGTGTGTAGGACGACAGCACCCGGACCGCCTCCCGCAGGATGAGCGGGTCGCCGTGGTCATCCTGCTCGAAGGCCATGTCGAGCAGGTGCGTGAGGTTGGCGATCACCACGCTCGCCATGGCCCCGGCAACCTGCTCATCCAGGTCAGGGGAGACCGTCCTGAGAGCCCGAGCCAGCTCGGCAGCTGTCTGGTCGCTCGACTGCCGGTCCAGCGCGTGCAGCTCAGGGAAGGCCGAGATCACCCGTCGGATCGCGACACCGCCCACCTGCTGGCGTCGGATCCGTGCCAGACCCTCAACCACCTCAGCGACCCAGACCGGCCAGGACTCTCGTTGGGTGAGGGCAGGCAGGTGCCCGACGAAGAAGGCGACGCGGTCGCTCTCAAAGTCCTTCATCAAGGCGTGCAGCAGGTGGGACTTGTCCGGGAAGTAGCGGTAGAGCGTCGAGATGTTCACCCCGGCCCGGTCGGCAACGTGGTTGGTCGTGAACCTCTCAACGCCCGCTTCGCGGATCAGCTCAAGAGCGGCGGTCTTGATCCGCGCGACAGTGGCCCGCGCCCGGTCCTGGCGCGGCTGCGTGCGAAGGCCCCGCCCGCTGACTGTCATTGACGCAGCCCTTCCAGTCGCGCCCAGGCCGCCACCAGGTCCTCGTCAGCGAACGTGCCGGGGAACCAGGCCTGCACTGCTGTCTGCCAGTCGTCCCGGTCGCTGAAGGTCCTGCGACAGGTGGTGCCCTCGCTCGACCGCACCGAGACCGTGGAGCCGTAGGCCGTGACGAGCCGTCCCGCGTCCCAGCCCTGGATGAGCAGCACGTCACGCAGAGGACTGGTCGCGGCCGACAGGAAGTGGCCCGCACGCGCCTGCGCACGAGGGGCGTCGGGCAGGTCGCAGAACTCCATCGCGGTGAAGGCACGGCTCAGGGCATCGGGTATGCCGAGGCGCCACCACCGTTGCCCGTCCCGTTCGAGGGTGGTCAGGCGAAAATCAAAACCGCTGAAGGCGTGCGTCCCTGCACGCAGCGGGATCGGTCGCAGGGGCCCGCAGCCCAACCCGACGTCGGTGAGGTGCCGCACGCCGTCCAGCTCCGTGACGACCGTCAGGTGACTGCCGACGTCCGGCTTGTCCGGACTGTCGTGGTCCTGCACCCCGGCGAGGTGGATCGACGTAGCGGTGCCAGTGCTCCTGAGGTGGGCGGCGAACCCGGTGTTCAGAGTGAAGCAGACCCCCGGGCGTGGGTCCTCCGTGCGCACGTCCTCGACGGACCTGCCCAGGAAGATGTCCAGCGTGGAGTACGGGTGCCTCGTGCCCCACTCCTGCATCACCTCGGCCAGGCGGGTGGCCTCGACGGCCGGCCCGGTCCTCTCCATCACACTGTCGTGGCTCATTTGCCCCGATCGTACGCAAGCCAGGCCCCGGACCGTGGGCAGAGCCCGCGTACGCGCGGTCCGGGGTCAAGGAGAGGCGTAGGCGTAGACCAGGTCGACGAGCTCGCTCCCCGGCACCTGGACATAGGTCGCCTGCACCAGGACCGTGTTGGCGCTGCTCTCCACGCACAGCAGGACCGGCCCGACGCTGAGCTGGCCCACGGTCACCAGGGGGTCGCTGCGGACCGCCAGCGCCTCGAGGCAGTCGTCGGGGTGGGTCGCCCCCGGCGCCAGAGCGGCGGCGGAGGCGTGGCTGAGATCCAGGCCAGCGGCAGTGAGGGTGAGGTCGAGGCCGGTGACGTCGTAGCCCTCGAGCGGGACAGCCCCGCGGTCCAGGTCCACCCCGAACCCGGGGCTGATGGTGTCCGAGAAGGTCATGGCACCCTCGAAGGGGTCCGTGCCTCCCGTTGGCTCGTTCTGTCCCTCTGGCGCCGGTCGATCTGACGAGCCCGGCGCATCGTCGGTCCCGCTGCCAGGCGAGGGCGGGTCCGGCGACGACGGCCCGGGCACGACGGGGGAGGTCGTGGGCTGGTCGGGGTCCGGCGCGACCTGTGGTGTGGCCACGCCCTGAGGCGGGGCCGCGGTGTCCGCCCGGTCGATGCCCCGGAGGAGCCCGGCGCCGACCAGAGCCGTGATGAGCATGGCGAGAGCAGTCAGGAAGCCTGGCAGCGAGAGCCAGAACGTCATGATCCGTCCGCTCGGTGGGCTGTTCGCTCGGGTCCCCACGCGCTCGGTCGGGGGGAGGGCGACGGGTAGCCTCGCCCCATGACCCGGCGTGAGGAGATCGAGACGAACCTGGCGGCGGTGCGTGGCCGGATCGAGCGCGCGTGCACTGCTGCCGGTCGTGACGCGGACGAGGTCACGCTCGTCGTCGTCACCAAGTTCCACCCGGTCACCGATCTGGCCCACCTGGTCGACCTCGGCGTCACCGACATCGGGGAGAACCGTGACCAGGAGGCCGGCGCCAAGATCGCCGAGCTCGATCCGGTGACGAGGGCGGCGCTCACGGTGCACTTCATCGGCCAGCTGCAGACCAACAAGGCCCGGAACGTCGCGGCGTATGCCGACTGCGTCCAGTCCGTGGACCGGCCCAGGTTGGTCGGGGCCCTGGACCGCGCGGTGGCCAACAGGGCGGGTGCGGCCGGGGGAGAGGCCACGCTGGACGTCCTGCTCCAGGTCGACCTCGGTGAGGGCGAGGACGCGGGGCGTGGCGGCATCCTCCCCGCGGACGTGAGCACGCTCGCGGACCAGGTGGCCGAGACGGAGCACCTCCGTCTCAAGGGGCTGATGGCGGTGGCGCCGCTGGGGCTGGACGAGGCGGGTACGACCGCGGCGTTCGGGCGCCTCGCGGACCTGTCCGCACACGTGCGAGAGGCGCACCCGGGGGCCACCACGTTGTCCGCGGGCATGAGTGGCGACCTGGAGCTCGCCGTGAGCGCCGGCGCGACACACCTGCGTGTCGGCACGGCAATCCTCGGTTCCCGGCCTGTCCAGCGGTAGTTTCGTTATCGACCACAGACGGACGCACCAAGGAGCTCGCACACATGGCTGGGGCGCTGCGCAAGACCATGGAGTACCTCGGACTCTCCGAGGCCGATGAGCGCTACGACGACTACGACTACGACGAGCCCGAGCGCGCGCCGGAGCGGGACACCCGCGCGGCACCCGAGCCCGAGCGTCCCCGCGGGGCCGAGGTGACTCAGCTGCCCACGCGCCACAACGCTCAGGAGCAGCAGCGCACGCCCGTCGCGCGCGTCGTCCGCGAGGCGGAGGTTGACCCGATGAACCGCATCACCACGATCCACCCGCGCACCTACAACGAGGCCAAGAACATCGGCGAGGCCTTCCGCGAGGGCATCCCGGTGATCATGAACCTCTCGGACATGGACGACTCGGACGCCAAGCGCCTGGTCGACTTCGCCGCCGGCCTGGCGTTCGGGCTGCACGGCTCCATCGAGCGCGTCACCAGCAAGGTCTTCCTGTTGTCGCCGTCGCACGTGGAGGTCGAGGGCCCCGAGCCCGACGCCCCCAAGCAGGCACTGTTCAACCAGAGCTGACCACACGGCATACCGCCCCGGCGCCGCCGACCTGCACGGTCGGCGGCGTCTCGCCGTTCCCCGCCACCTAGGATTGACCCCGTGACGAACAGGACCGCTGCCCGATGATCGCGACCATCCTCTACTGGCTGCTGTCCGCCTACTTCCTCGTCCTGATCCTGCGGCTGATCCTGGACTGGGTGCAGGTCTTCTCCCGCGACTGGCGGCCCTCCGGCGTCCTGCTGATCCTGGCCGAGGTGGTCTACAGCCTCACCGACCCGCCCATCCGCTTCCTGCGCCAGTTCATCCCCCCGCTGCGCCTGGGGGGCGTCGCCCTGGACCTCGCCTTCCTCGTCCTGATCCTCGCGGTGAGCATCGGTCGCGGGGTAGTCAGGATGCTGCCGATCTGAGCCCTGTCGGACCCCGCCACGCGGTGGGGCGGGTGGTGCCCGTTGGGCTATGGTGAACCCTGCAATGAGCAGTTGAGCCAGTGCCACGTGGGCCCCGCTCGCCATGAGGCGCGGCAGGAGCCTGTGCGGATCTCCAGAGCGAGGTGAACCCATGGCGTTGTCCCCCGAGGACGTCATCAAGAAGAGCTTCAGCGCGACCCACCTGCGTCGGGGCTACGACGAGACCCAGGTCGACGACTTCCTGGACGAGGTGGTCGTCGAGCTCCGCCGGTTGATCGCCGAGCAGGACGAGCTGGCCGCCCAGCTGGAGGAGTGCCGGTCCGGGCAGTATGACGGAACCTCCGAGGGTGCAGGCGTCGCCGTGGCAGGTGGTGGCAGTCCTGACGAGGTGCAGCTCGCCCAGGTGCGCAAGGAGCGTGAGGAGCTCGTCGCCGAGCTCGAGGCGCTGTCCCAGCAGCTGGACAGCCGCAAGGCCGAGGTCGAGCAGGCCGAGACCGAGGCCGAGCGCCGCGTCGCCGCAGCCAAGGAGAAGGCCGCCCAGGCCGACGAGGAGCTCGAGGGCAGCCTGTCCGGCGAGCTCAAGGAGCTGCAGCAGCGCGTCGAGACCACCCGGACCGAGGCCGAGGAGGCCGAGGCCCGCCTGGCGGAGCTGCGGGCCCAGCTCGCTGAGGCCGAGGAGGCTGCCGCGGCCGCGCCTGCTGCTCCGGCCGCAGCCGAGGGTGAGGGCGCCGACGCCGCTGCCGTGGGCGTCGCGGCCGCTGCCGGCGGTGCGACCGCCGTCGGGACCGGTGCCCGCGCCGAGGACTCCACCAAGATCATCGAGCTGGCCCAGCGCCTGCACGACCAGCACGTCGCCGAGGGCGAGGAGACCAAGGCGCGCCTGATCACCGAGGGTGATGAGTATCGCGAGAAGGTCGTCACCGAGGCCGACGAGAAGGCCAGCACCCTGATCCGCGACGGTCAGCAGAAGCACGACGAGCTCATCGAGACCGGTCAGGCCGAGCACGACAAGCTGGTCAACACCGGTCAGGCCCGCCACGACGAGCTCGTCCAGACCGGTCAGGCCGAGCACGACCGCCTGGTCACCGAGGGCACCGACAAGCGTGACGCGATGGTCGGCGAGGCGGAGACCAAGCGCTCCACCATCCTGGCGGACCTGGAGACCAAGCGCGCCGGGCTCAACACCAAGATCGAGGAGCTGCGGACCTTCGAGGGTGACTACCGCACCACGCTGCGCGGTTACCTCAACGAGCAGATCGGCTTCTTGGACCGCGACGGCGACGGCATCGACGACCGCCAGCAGTGACCGCGCAGGCCCGCCCGCACCGCCGTGGCGAGCCAGCCGTCCTGCTCCGGTGAGCACGGTGACCCAGCGGCGAGCCTGCCGGGTCCGCCCGTGGTGAGCACGCGGCATACGCCCTGACGCTCTGAACCCGACCCCCGTGTCCGGCCTGTTGGCCGGCGCGGGGGTCGGTCTGTACCCCCGATCTGCCGTCCCGTCAACTTTTGTTCACTTACAGGGTTGTCATTCGCACCCCCGAGCACCTATCCTTCGGCGCACCTGATCAAACAGCGGTCGGGACCGTGTCGTGACGCACGACGAACAGAGCAAGGGGTCGCATGGCAACCAAGGGTGGCGCTGCTGCCACGAGGACGACGGCCAAGGCAGTGGTCGCCAAGAACAGCACGCCGGCGAAGGCCGCGACGCGCAAGACCACCCCGAGCAAGGGATCGGCCGCCGGCAAGACCACGGCGAGCCCTGCCAAGCGCGTGAGCAAACCCGCCAAGAAGGTGGCCGACCTGCCCGTGCTGGAGCAGGAGGACCCGTGGACCCCGGCGGAGCTGGCCGAGGTCCGCACCGAGCTGGAGGCCGACCGTGAGCGGCTGCAGGCGGAGGTCGACGAGGCCGAGGCCGACCTGGCCGAGCTGATGCGCGACAGCGGCGAGGGCTCCGGCGACGACCAGGCCGACGCCGGTGCCGCCACCTGGGAGCGCGAGCACGAGCTGTCCCTGACCAACAACGCCAAGGAGCTGCTCGAGCAGATCGAGCACGCGCTGGAGCGGATCGAGGAGGGCACCTACGGGACGTGCGAGTCCTGCGGCAACCCCATCGGCAAGATGCGGCTGCAGGCGTTCCCTCGTGCGACCCTGTGTCTGACATGCAAGCAGAAGCAGGAGCGGCGCTGACCCCCGAGGCCGGGGATGACGTCACGGACTCCCCGAGACGGCCGCACCGACGATCCCTCTTCTGGCTGGTCCTGGCCATCGCCGCCGTGTGGGTGGCCAGCGACCAGGTCACCAAGAACATCGCCGAGGACGCGCTGTCGGATGGTTCCACGCGACCGTTCATCGGGGAGCTGCTGCAGTTCCACCTGACCTACAACCCGGGTGCGGCGTTCTCGATGGGCACCGGCTCCACCGGGTTGCTGACCATCCTCGCGGTCACCGTCTGCATCGTCATCATCTGGAACGCGCGGCGCCTGGGCAGCCTGCCCTGGGCCGTCGGGTTGGGCCTGCTGCTCGGCGGGGCGCTGGGCAACCTGATCGACCGGCTCACCCGCGAGCCCGGCTTCGGCAAGGGCCACGTCGTGGACTTCCTCATGCTGCCGAACTTCCCGATCTTCAACGTCGCGGACATCGGGATCACCTCCGCGGCCGTGCTCATCGGCCTGCTGGCCCTGCGGGGCATCAACCCGGACGGCACCCTCGCGCCCGAGGACGAGGAGAAGAAGCCGAGGCGCAAGCGGGGGCGCCACGCGGCGGGAACCGCGACGGAGGGTGACCCGGCCGGCGCAGACGAGCGTGCCGAATCTCCCCAAGAAAGCGCGACGGACGGTCCGAACCTCCCCAAAAATAGGGGGGACAGGTGAGCGACAGCCGCACGGTCAACGTGCCCGACGGGTTGGACGGCGAGCGGGTCGACGCCGGCCTCGCGCGGCTCCTCGGGCTCTCGCGCAGCCGTGCCGCCGACCTGGCGGCCGAGGGGCACGTCACGATCTCCGGGCGGGCCGTCGGCAAGTCCGACCGCCTCCAGGCGGGGGACTGGGTGGAGGTCACGCTCCCGCCGGTGCGCGAGCCGGAGGAGCTGACCGTCCGCGCCGAGCCGGTCGAGGGCATGCGCATCGTGCACGACGACACCGAGATCGTGGTCGTCGACAAGCCGGCCTTCGTGGCGGCCCACCCCAGCGTCGGGTGGAGCGGACCGACCGTGGTCGGGGGACTCGCCGCGGCGGGCTACCGCATCTCGACCTCCGGGGCGCCCGAGCGGCAGGGCATCGTGCAGCGCCTCGACGTCGGCACCAGCGGGTTGATGGTGGTGGCCAAGTCCGAGCGGGCCTACACCGTGCTCAAGCAGGCGTTCCGCGACCGGGTCGTCGACAAGACCTACCACACGCTCGTGCAGGGGCTGCCCGACCCGCACGAGGGCACCATCGAGGCACCGATCGGGCGGCACCCGGGACACGACTACCGCTTCGCCGTCCGGAACGACGGTCGGCACTCGGTCACCCACTACGAGCTGCTGGAGGCGCACCGGCGCGCCAGCCTGCTCCAGGTGCACCTGGAGACCGGCCGCACCCACCAGATCCGGGTGCACTTCTCCGCGTTGCGGCACCCGTGCTGCGGCGACCTGACCTATGGCGCCGACCCGCGGCTGGCCGCCGAGCTCGGGCTCCAGCGGCAGTGGCTGCACGCGGTCAGGCTGGGCTTCGAGCACCCGGGCAGCGGCGACTACGTGTCCTTCGACAGCCCCTATCCGGACGACCTCCGTGTCGCTCTGGACAGGATCGCCTCCTGACGGCAGGGTGGACCGTTGTGAACCGGACTCTCCTCGCCCGCCCCGCCCGTGCCGAGCTCCGGCACACCCGGACCCGGCGCACCGCAGGGCTGCGGCTCCCGGTCGTCGTCGCGCTCGGGGCGGCCCTGCTGCTGAGCTCGTGCTCGGTGGAGACCGACCCCGGTGGCTGGTCGCCACCCTCGGACGGGGCGGCCACCTCCGGCGACGAGGCACACACCACCGGTGACGAGGCCCCGACCACAGGTGACGCGGGCCCGACCACGGGTGACACTTCCCCGACGACCGACGCACCCACGGCGTCCGCGGAGGACCTCGAGGGCACGTGGGCGCTGGGGGTGTCCTTCCTCGACGGGGCGACCGACGCCGGGGACGCCCCCGGTCCGGCGCGGCTGACGTTCCGCGACGGCACGCTCCAGGTGCGGACCGGCTGCAACCAGGGGAGCGCGTCCTTCGAGGTCGACGGTGACCAGGTCAGCCTGGGTGCGCTCCGGCTCACCAAGCGCGCGTGCGAGGGCACCGGCGCCGCGATCGAGGCGCTGATGGTCGGGCTGCTGGACCAGCAGGAGCTCACGTATGCCGTCGAGGGCCGGGGCCTGACCCTCACCGCCGAGGACGGCACGGCGCTCGGCTTCCACCGGGTCACGGGCTCCGACGGCGACAGCGCCACCACGACAGCTGAGCCGACCGGCGCCGCGCCCACCAGCACGGCGACCGGTGCTGCGCCCACGGGCACGGCCACCGCGACAGGGCCGGCGCCCACCGGCACGGCCACCGCGACCGGTCCTGCGCCGACAGGGGACGCGACGGCCACGGGCAGGGCCACGCCGCCCGCTCCGACCCAGACCACCACTCCCTGACCGCGAGGCCCTGCGGCTCTGCAGAAGGTGTGGCCCGCCGCCACGGCTCTGCACAACACGTCGCACACGACACCTTCTGCAGAGCCACGAGGCCGGGAACACCGCACCACGCCGCCCAGCCGACCACGCACGGGCCGGCATGGGCAGAACTGACCATGCGAGCGGCATACAGATGGGCAGTTCGGCCGACGCGGCCGGTGCCCCCGCCTCCCTAACGTCGAGGCATGTCCGGTCTCGCAGTTCTCGCGGGTCTTGTCTCGACCGTCTTCTTCGTCGGCGCAGCCCTGCCGATGGTCGTCAAGGCCCTGCTGACGCGTGACCTGGAGTCCTACAGCCTGGGCAACCTGCTGCTGGCCAACGGCGGCAACGCCGTGCACTGCCTGTACGTCTTCTCCCTGCCGGCCGGCCCGCTCTGGGTGCTGCACAGCTTCTACGCGGTCACGTCCGCGGTGATGCTGGTGCTCTACCTGCGGTACGCCGGCACCCACCACCGGAGGACCCCATGTCCACAGCCACCGGCGCGGACCGCGCCGTAGACACCCTGATCATCGGTGCGGGGCAGGCCGGCCTGACCACCGCGCACCTGCTCACCCGCGCCGGTCGCGACTGCCTCGTCGTCGACGCCGCCCACCGCGTCGGTGACAACTGGCGTCACCAGTACGACTCGCTCACCCTGTTCACCCCGAACCGGGTGAACGGCCTGCCGGGCCAGCCCTTCCCGGGGCGGCCCTGGGACTTCCCCGGCAAGGACGAGGTGGGCGACTACCTCGAGCTGTATGCCGCGCAGCTGGCTCTGCCGGTCCGGCTCGGCACCCGCGTGGGGCACCTGGGGAGCGACGGCTCCGGGTTCCGCGCCCAGACCTCGACCGGGGTGGTGCACTGTCGCAACGTGGTCATCGCCACCGGCCCGTCCGGTCGCACCCCAGCGGTCCCGGCCTGTGCCGACGACCTCGACCCGGCGATCCTGCAGCTGCACTCCAGCGAGTACCGCCGGCCGGGGCAGCTGCGGGACGGCCCGGCGCTGGTCGTCGGCGCGGCCCACTCCGGGTGCGACATCGCTCTGGAGCTGGCCGCGTCCCGGCCGACGACGCTGGTCGGTCGCGACCCCGGGCAGGTGCCCGTCTCCTGGGACAGCCCGGCCTTCAAGGTCGTCCTGTCCGCGCTGGTGGTCGCCCAGCGGCACGTGCTCACGCGGCGGACGCCGATGGGGCGGCGCCAGCGCGGCCACGTGCTGGCCCACGGCGGCCCGATGCTGCGGGTCAAGCGGGCGGACCTCGCGGACGCGGGGGTCGTGCGGTCGCACGCACGCGTGGTGGGCACGGTCGACGGGCAGCCCCAGCTCGACGACGGCAAGGTCGTCGAGGTGGCCAATGTCATCTGGGCGACCGGCTACCGGCACGACTACTCGTGGCTGGACCTGCCCGTGCTGGACGAGTCGGGGTGGCCGCGGGAGTTCCGCGGCGTGGCCCGGGACGTGGACGGCGTGTTCTTCTGCGGTCTGTCCTACCAGTACGCCTTCTCCTCGATGCTGCTGCACGGGGTCGGTCGGGACGCGGAGTACCTCACGCGCCGCATCCTCGCCCGCGACCCGTCCGCGGCCCCCGCGGACACACTGTCGCTGCTGCCCCGGGCGGAGTAGCCTGCGGTTGGAGGACTGAGCATGGACCCGGACGGGCTCGCGCGGGCGCGAGGCGCCGACGGCCGGCCCCGGCAGGACCCGGGGCCGGGCGGACACGAGGTCGCGCCGGTGCCGGGCCCGGCCGCTGTGTCCGAGTCAGTCGCCGCGCCCGACCTGGTCGCCAGGGGGACCAGCGAGTTCCTCACGGGCCACAGTGACGCGGCCGTCCGCTCCCTGCAGGAGGCCTATCGCCTCCAGACCCAGGCCGGGGCCGCCTCGGCGGCACTGCGCACGGCGTTCCTGCTGGCGACGATCTTCGACCGCACCAGCCAGCACTCCCTGTTCCAGGGCTGGCTCGGGCGGGCGCAACGGCACCTGACCTCGCTCGCCGCGACCAGCCCTGACGTGCCGGTGGAGCGCGGTCTCGTCGCGATGCTCGAGCTGCGCCGGGCCCTGGCCGGGGGGCGGTTCGACCTGATGGGCCCCCTCGCCGAGGAGATCAGTGCGGTCGGGCTCCGGCACGGCGACCCCGACCTCATCGCGCTGGGCGCGCTGTGCCGGGGACGTCTGGCGATCTACGGCGGAGACGTGGCCGGCGGCCTGACCCTGCTCGACGAGGCCGTCACCGGGGTGCTGGCCGGCGACGTGAGCCCGCTGACGGCCGGCGTCGTCTACTGCACGGCGATCGAGGGTTGCCAGGAGATCGGTGCGCTCGACCGGTTGTGCCAGTGGACCGAGGGGCTGGTGACCTGGTGCGGTGACCAGCCAGGGCTCGCGGCCTACGCCGGGGCCTGCGCACTGCACCACGGCCAGGTCCTCACGCTCAAGGGGGACTGGGACCGGGCCCTGGAGATGTTCGCGGCCGCGCACACCCGCTATCTGAGCCAGGGCGAACGGGGCGCGGCGGGTGCCGCCCAGCGTGAGCGTGGCGACCTGCTGCGGGTGCGCGGGGACCTGGCGGGTGCCGAGGAGGCTTACCAGTATGCGGTGGGGCTGGGCTGTGACCCCCAGCCCGGTCTCGCTCTGCTCTGGTTGGCGCGGGGGAGACGGGAGGCCGCGTCGGCGGCGGTCCGTCGCTGGCTCGACGAGACCCAGCTTCCGGCCCAGCGCACCCAGCACCTCCCGGCTGTCATCGAGGTGCTGATCGGGGTCGGTGACGACGGACTCGCCCGCACGCTCGCCGAGGAGCTGGACTCGCGGGCGGCACTGACCGGCTGCGAGCCGGTGGCCGCGGCCGCGGCGCAGGTGCATGCTCTCGTGGAGCTCGCGAGCGGCGACGCCGCCGCCGCACTGCCGTATGCCCGCAAGGCGATCCAGCTCTGGCTCGCCGTCGACGCCCCCTATGAGGGGGCGCGCTCCAGGCTCGTCCTGGCCCGTGCCCTGGAGACGCTCGGGGACGAGGACTCCGCGGTCCAGGAGCTGCGTGAGGCAGCCACGGTGCTGCAGGGCCTCGAGGTGGCGGTCGACTCGGCACTGGGCGCCCTCGGTGGGGGACCCCGCGCCGCAGGGTTCGCGCCCAGTGCGCGGGAGGGGACCGGGGGAGCAGGGGCACGCTTCGGCTCTGCCTCTGCTCCTGGTCCTGGGGGCGGAACCGTGGCTGGAGGGGCCGCGCACCTGACCGAGCGTGAGGTGGAGGTGCTCCGCCTCGTGGCGGCCGGCCACAGCAACCGACAGATCGCGACCCAGCTGGTGCTGAGCGAGCGCACGGTCGCCCGCCACCTGAGCAACATCTTCGGCAAGCTGCGGGTCGGCTCCCGCACGGCGGCTGCCGCCTATGCCTTCGAGCACGGTCTGGGCCCCTCGGTAGCGGCACCGCCGCAGTCCGCTGACCTGCAGTGATGACGCCTGACAGACCCGTCGGACACCTGCTGTTGGGCCGGAGTTGGCCCACCCGCACATCTGGTGCTACAGTTACATCTCGCCGCTGCGGCCACGCCGCGCGGACAACCTTGTCGAAGGACCTGGCCAGGGCGCTCTCAACAGAGAGAAAGCCGATTTGGACAAGCGACACCGACAAGTTAGACTGAACAGGTTGCCCCAAACACTGTGACTGGTTGTGGTGGGTGGTGTGTGTCCGATCTTTGAGAACTCAACAGCGTGTCAGTAATCGATGCCAATTTTCCTGTCCTGGGGCATGGTGTGCATTCTTTGTGGGTGTGTGTTGTGTTCTGGTGGCAAGGATTTCTTTGAATTTGATGGATGAGTCAGTTGA
>NZ_QDDJ01000021.1 GCF_003121625.1 Ornithinimicrobium cavernae
CTCGCCGCCGCCGATGACGACCCCTGGGACACCGAGCAACAGTTCACCAGCTGGGACCAGATCACCCTCACCCACACCCCCCAGAACGGGCGCCGCACCTACCACCCCGACCCCCACACCACCCGCGCCGAACACGACCGCCACCACGCGTCCAGCACGACCGACGACACCGACAGCACCGACAGCGTGTCCAGCGGCCCGGACAACCACGACAGCGACAGCAACGGCACCGGCGGCCCGACCGCCACACCCAACAGCGACCTCCCGACCACCCCCTGGACACAAGACCCCGACGCCCCACCACCGTTCTAAGGAAGTAGCCCTAAGCAGGGCGTTGCACACTCGTCCCGGGAGACGTTCAGTGCCTCCGTCGAGGAGAGCTCGGGGCAACGGGCGTCCTTCTTGCTAGACCCCCAGGTAGGCCTGGACCACACGGTCATCAGCCAGCAGTTCGGCGGCCGGCCCCTGATGAGCGATCTCGCCGCTAGACAGCACATAGCCATGATCTGCCGCCTGGAGGGCGCGGCGAGCATTCTGCTCGATGAGGACAACTGTGGTCCCGGAGGCGCGGATCTCCTGGATGACCCGGAAGACCTCGTCGACGATCTTCGGCGCGAGACCCATCGATGGCTCATCGAGCAGGATCAGTCGGGGGCGCGCGACCAGTGCCCGGCCGATAGCCAGCATCTGCTGCTCTCCCCCAGACAGCGCTCCCGCGGGCAGGTCCCGGCGTTCCGCGAGGACCGGGAACCGGTCATACACCTCCGCGATCGCCGCCGTGTCGCCCGAGTGCCAGGTGCCGAGCTGCAGGTTCTCGTGGATCGTCAGTGTTCCCAGCACCTGTCGTCCCTCGGGGACCTGGACCAATCCTTGGCCGACCAGCTTGTGAGCAGGCACGCGGGTGATGTCGCGGCCCTCGAAGAGGATCGTGCCGGACCTGGGCCGCACAATGCCGGAGACCGCGTTGATGATGGAGGACTTCCCCGCGCCGTTCGCTCCGACCAGAGTGATGAGCGCCCCGGCACCCGCCTCGAACGAGACGCCACGGACGGCTTCGACGCGCCCATACGTCACCACAAGGTCCCGGACCACGAGGATCGCCTCAGACCCGTCAGCCGCAGAGCGGCTGTCATCAGTCGGAGTGGCTGCAGACGGGTGGGACGTGGACTTGGTCCCGGCAGCGTCCCGCTCAGGCATGGGCGACTCGGTCCCGGCAGCGCCCCGCTCAGGCATCGGCGACTCGGTCTCGGCGGGCTCGCTCACGATGCGTCCTCCGGCTCGGCGCTGCCGAGGTAGGCCTCGACGACAGCGGGGTTGTTGGCGATCTCATCAGGCGTACCGGTCGCAATGACCTCGCCGAAGTTGAGCACGACAATGCGGCTACAGGTCTTCATCACCATGCCGACGTTGTGCTCGATGAGAAGGATGGTGAGGCCGTCCTGGGCGAGCGACCCGATCAGCGCGGAGAGAGCGTCCGCCTCCACGTGGTTCATACCCGCGGCGGGCTCGTCCAGGATCAGCAGTGACGGGTCGGACGCGAGGGCGCGTGCGATCTCCAGCCGTCGCTGGTCGCCGTAGGAGAGAGCAGACGCAGCAGTGCTCTCCTTCCCGGCCAGCCCCACGCGCTCAAGACAGCGAGCGGCGTGCAGCACCAGTCGACGCTCGTCGCGGCGGGCCGACGGCAGCCACAGCAATCGCCGCAGGAAGGTTGGCTTGCCGACAAGGTGGCCACCGACCATGACGTTCTCCAGGGCGGAGAGGCGGGCGAAGAGCTTGGAGTGCTGGAACGTCCGGCTCACACCCGCGGCCGCGACCTTGTGGACCGCTGCCTTTCCCGGTCGCAGGCCGAGCACCTCGGCGGTCCCGGAGGTGGGCTTGCTCAGGCCACTGATCATGTTGACCAGCGTGGTCTTGCCGGCACCGTTGGGCCCGATCAGACCGATCACCTCACCGCCGGTGATGTGGAGGTCGATGTCCTTGTTGGCATGGACACCGCCGTAGTCCTTGCCGAGGCCGACCAGGTCGACCACCGTCTCGCCCTGCGCGGGATGGATCCGTTGCGCGAGTCCACCGAGCGCCCCCTCGGGATCCGCGTCGATCGCAGTGCCGGACACCAGTCGCAGCGTCCGTCGCGGCAAGAGGCTCGCCAGGCCACCGGGCAGGAACAGGATGACGAGCAGCATCAGCAGGCCCGCAAGGAAGGGGCGGATCCATCCGGCCTCGATGCCGATGGCCCGTTGGACCTCGGGGATCATCTCGAGGAAGACGCTGCCCAACAACGGGCCGAAGAAAGTCGTCGAACCTCCGACCACGGCCGTGACCAGGCCGTCGATCGCCTTGGTGAAACCGAAGTCCTCTGGTGCGAGCAGGCGGACGTAGTAGGCCCACAGGACACCGTAGAGGCCAGCGATCGCGCCGGCGGAGACGAAGGCCGACAGCCGGTGCCCACCGACGTCGATCCCCATGGCTCGGGCGGCGAGCTCGTCCTCGCGGATCGCCTCCAGGGCCCGACCGTAGCGGGAAGGTGCCTGACGCCAGAACCAGTAGGCCACCAGTGCGAGGATCACCCACGCCATCCACGGCTCGACCACCTTGGGCACCGACATGCCCTGGGCGCCGCCGGTCCACCCCATGTTGATGATCAGGATGCGGACCGCCTCGGCGAATGCGAGCGTCGCTATCGCCAGGAAGACGCCGCGCAGGCGCATCGTCGGCAGACCGAGGATCACCGCCGTCAGCGCGCCTACGCTCATCCCGATGACGATCGCGATCAGCAGGGCCGGCAGGTCACCGACGTCCTTGGGTGAGGGTGCCAGCGTTGCCGCGGTGAAGGCCGCCAGGGAGGCGAAGCCCGCCTGACCGAGGCTCAGCTGTCCGGCCACCAGGACGGCGTAGAAGGAGTAGGCGAAGATCGCGCCGAGGGCGATGAAGACGAAGGTGGACTCAGTGAACACTCAGACCTCCCGCACCTTCCGTGCTCCGAAGAGTCCCTGCGGGCGGACCAGCAGGATCAGGAAGAGGAGACCGAAGGCCACCAGGTCACGCCAGCTCGACGAGAGGTACTGCACCGCGAACACCTCCGCCAGGCCCAGCAGCAGACCGCCGACCAGCGCGCCGGGGAGCGACCCCATGCCGCCGACGATGATGACCGCAAGTCCCTTCAGCTCGATCGCGCTGCCCATACCGAGCTGGGCACTGTTGACGTTCATCGCGAAGAGCGCACCGGCCACGGCACCGAGGGCAGAGGAGATCGCGAAGGTCGTCATGGTGACCCGGTCCACGTTGATGCCCAGGACCCGTGCCGCCGTCGGGTTCTCGGCGATGGCACGCATGCCACGGCCGAGCCTGGATCGGGCCACGAGCAGGGCCAGCGCGACCATCAGCACCACCGAGATCACAAGGATCGCCACCTGCAACAAGGTGACCTGCGCACCGAAGATAGTGAACGTGGTGCTCGGGAACGAGTCGGCCGGGAACCGACGTGTGTTGGGCCCGTAGCGCCACTGGAGCAGCGCGATGAACATGCCGGCCAGCGCGATCGAGGAGATCAACCCCGCGAAGTGGGCGTCGGGTCTGTTCTTCAGGGGCCGGAACGCGACCCGTTCGATGATGATGCCTAACAGTCCGCCGACCACGAAGACGATCGGCAGGGTGAGCCAGATCGACAGCCCCGCGACCTCGACCAGCTCGATCCCGACGAAGGCGGACACGGCGAACACCGCGGGGTGCGCCAGGTTCAGCCGGTCCAGCACGCCGAAGACCAGCGTGAAGCCGATCGCGAACAGCGCGTAGATGGACCCGATGAACAGTCCGTTGAGCAGTTGCTGCATGGGTGTCCGCCTCCGTCAGGGGTCAGGGGTAGGGAGCGGGTGGATCAGTTCAGGACGGTGAACTTGCCGTCCTTGACGACCTGGACGACAGCCGGGTGCTCGGCGTCGCGGTTCTCGTTGATGCTGATGGTGCCGAGCACGGACGGCACCTCCGAGATGTTGCCGAGACCGGCCTTGATCGCGTCACGCTCTGCGGAGCACTGCTCGCGCACCGCGTGGTCGATCAGCATCATGCCGGTGTAGGCCTGCGCGGCGAACTGGTCGGGCTGCGAGCCGAACTCGGTCTCGTAGGCCTCCAGGAAGGCGGCGTTCTCCGGGTTGTCGGAGGCGGAGTTCCAGGCTGCACCCACGACGACACCCTCGGAGGCCTCGCCGGCGTCGGTCATCAGCTGGGGGTTGTTGAACCCGTTGCCACCGATGATGGGCACCTCGATGCCGAGCTCGCGGGCCTGGGTGACCAGCGGGATGGCCGCCTCGATGAGGCCGGAGACGAAGATGGCGTCCGGCTCGGCGTTCTTGGCCTCGGTGAGCAGGGCACGGAAGTCCGTGTCCGCCTTGGAGAAGGTGAGCGTCTCCAGGACGGTGACGCCCTCCTCCTCGAGGGACGAGGCCATGACCTCGTAGCCGGACTCCGTGAACGCGTCGTCGTTGGAGTACATGACGATGACGTTCTCGAGACCATAGGTCTCGACGGACGTAGCCACGGTCTGCGGGATGACCTGACCCTCGGTGAGGGAGTCGCGGAAGATGTAGTCACCCTGCTCGGTGATGCCGGCCGCGGTGTTGGAGATGGCGAGCACAGGAACGCCCTCATCCTGGGCGATCGGCTGTGCCTGGAAGGCCGTGTTGGACAGAGTGGGGCCGATGATGACGCTGGTGCCATCGCCCGCGAAGGTCTCGAAGAGGGAGATTCCCTGCTTGGGGTCGGTCTGGTCGTCCTCGACGGTCAGGGCGTAGGTGACGCCCTCCTTCTCGTTGAGATGCTCCGCGGCAAGCTTGAGCCCGTTCTGCTGGGACTCCCCGTAGGAGGCAGCGGCACCGGTGAGCGAGAGGGCAGCGCCGACCGGCACCTCGGCCTCGATGACGCAGTCGTCTCCCGTGCCCTCGCCCACGAGGGCGGCATCGGAACCGCCACCATCATCGGAGCCACAGGCGGTCAGGGCCAGTGCGAGGGCCCCGGCCGCGGCGGTGAGTGTGAACAGATTGGTGCGCATTGGTACTTCCTCCAGGGGTTAGGCGTCGGTGGGTGGTCTGTCGTGGACGTGGTGAGACGTCAGAGGCACGGTCAGGCGTAGTGGGCGGGAGCAGGCGGGCCGGCGGGGTGGAGCACGGCACGGTCGGGCGTGAGCTGGTCCAGCGAGGTGACGCCGAGCAGGCGCATGGTCCGCTGGAACTGCGTCGTGAGTATGTCGAGGGCCCGGGCGACGCCTGCCTCACCGCCGGCCATCAGACCGTAGAGGTAGGCGCGGCCCACCATGACGGCGTCGGCACCGTTGGCGACGGCCGCGACGATGTCGCCGCCGTGCATCACCCCGGTGTCGAGCAGAACAGGGACGCGGCCACCCACGGCGGCTGCGATCCCTGGAAGCACCTCGAGCGGCGTCACCGAACGGTCCAGCTGACGGCCGCCGTGGTTGGACACGATCAGCCCGTCGACCCCCAGGTCCACGAACTCCTTGGCGTCCTCGACGTTCTGGATGCCCTTGAGCACGATGGCCCCGGGCCAGTTGTCCCTGAGCC
This sequence comes from Ornithinimicrobium cavernae, assembly GCF_003121625.1. Lineage (GTDB taxonomy): Bacteria > Actinomycetota > Actinomycetes > Actinomycetales > Dermatophilaceae > Ornithinicoccus > Ornithinicoccus cavernae. Next base: position 5,571 of record NZ_QDDJ01000021.1, read on the forward strand.
ACACCAGGTCGCGGGTGTTCAGGGTCGGGTCGAACATCCGGTTGATGAGCTGCTCGACCGTGCCACCCGTGCCCCGCAGGGAGGCGAACTCCAACGGCGCCGTGGTCAGCAGGTTCGCCCACCAGCGTGGGTGAAGAGCCATGTCCGTCAGCGTCCGTGGAGTGAGCTGCGGCGGGATCGTCATGCCATTGCGCACGTCGCGCAGCCGCTCGCCGCCCACGCAGGTGTCGACGGTCAGGACCAGGGTCGAGTAGCCCGCGTCCCGGGCCCGCCCCATGAGCGCCAGAGAGGCTTCCCGGTCCTGCCAGAGGTAGAGCTGGAACCAGCGCTGCACGTCGGGGACGTCTGTCGCCAGGTCCTCGACCGAGACCGTGCCCATCGTGGACAGCGTGTAAGGGATCCCAGCTGCGGCCGCCGCGCGCCCCACGGCTCGCTCCCCCTCGTGCTGCATCATCCGCGTGAAGCCGGTGGGCGCCAGGATGAGCGGGATCGGACTGGTCACGTCCAGGATGCTCACGGCGGTCTGGATCTGCGACACGTCGCGCAACACGCGCGGCCGGAACTCCACCCGCCCGAACGCCTCCCGGGCGCGGGTCAGGCTGACCTCGCTCTCCGCGGCACCATCGACATAGTCAAAGGCCGAGTTGGGCGTCCGGCGGCGGGCGAGGTGTCGGAGGTCCTCGATCGTGTTGGCTCGCTCCAGGGCGCGTCGGGTGCGCTGCAGGGTGGGTCGCTCCACCCTGACCAGTGGTCGGAGCTCCTCGATCCTGGGGAGTCGCCGCTGAACCCGTGCCATCTGGGCGTCCTGCACTTCCTTTTTGCCTGCATATCCATGCAGAAACGTGAATAGTTCCTCGGGGATCTTAGCCCTCGGCCTTACCAGAACCTTGCCAACCCGGCGCTCTGTGGCCGGATCGTGACCCGGGACTCAGAGCAGCACGGTCGCAAAGGTGCCGGTCTGGACGAACCCGACGTGGCGGTAGGTGGCGAGCGCGGGGGCGTTGTAGTCGTTGACATAGAGCGTCACGGTGGGCGCCACGTGCCGGAGCACATGGTCAACCACAGCGGCCATCGCCGGCACAGCGACACCGCGCCCCCGCCACCGGGGATGCACCCACACCCCCTGGATCTGGGCGACGTCCAGCGCGACACTGCCGATGTCCGCCTTGAAGATCACCTGGCCGTCCTCGATCCGGACCAGCGACCTGCCGTCCCGGACCAGTGCCCCGACGGACAGGCGGTAGGCCCGGTCCGAGCCGCGGTAGGGCGGGTAGCCGATCTCCTCGGTGAACATCGCAGCGGCCGCGGGGACCACCAGGTCGACCTCCTCGATGGTGGCGGGCCGCACCGCGTGATCCAGCGGGACGCCGACCAGAGCAGGAGGCGTGGTGGTCGTCAGGACGGGCTGGTTGTGGCGCACCTCTCGCGCGGGGCCCCACTGGGGGGCGAGCCTCTCCCAGAGCGGCAGCACCTGGTCGACCGGACCGAACAGCGAGGAGGCCCAGGCCCGTCGCTTGACGACCTTGGCCGCAAGGGGCTCGACCATGTCCTCGTCCACCTCGACGGGCACCACGTTCGCGGACGTCCAGCACAGCCCCGCCCGGCCGTCGCGCTCGTAGCCGAGCACTGAGTTGCGGCCACCGCCGAGGCCGCCCTCCAGGATCCGGGCGGCGACGAAGACGTTCGTCACGGGGTCACGACCGCAGATCTCCAGGGCACGGGTCGCGTCCGACAACCCCAGCCCACGCACCGGGGCCGGCATGCGCAGCATCCTCACAGGGTACCGACTCACGGACCGGAGAGCCGCAGGTGGAGTGTCGGTGGTAGCGCGCCGGGGACGGGACGACCACCGACGGAGCCGTCCGTGGTCACCACCGGAGGCAGGACGACCACCGGCGGAGCCGTCCGTGGTCACGCACCGGAGGCAGGGCGACCCGACAAGGAGCAGTTCGCGGTTGCGCAGTGGGGTCGGGGAGGGCGAGGATCGGTGCAGACGGTCACCGCAACGCAGGGAGAAGCCAGTGCAGCCACGCCCCTTGACCATGGAGAGCAGGCAGGCCGCTCTGGCCGCGCTCGCCGACAGCGGCCGGGACGGGGCCGAGATCGATGTCCTCGTCATCGGCGGCGGGGTGACCGGTGCCGGCACGGCACTGGACGCGGTGACCCGCGGGCTGTCGACGGTCGTCGTCGAGGCCCAGGACTGGGCCTCGGGCACGTCCTCCCGCTCGACGAAGCTGGTCCACGGCGGCCTGCGCTACCTGCAGATGCTCGACTTCAAGCTGGTGCACGAGGCGCTCACCGAGCGTGGTCTGCTGCTGAGCAGGATCGCACCGCACCTGGTCAAGCCGATGGCCTTCCTGATCCCGTTGGAGCACCGAATCTGGCAGCGCGCGTACTACGGCGCCGGAGTCACCCTCTACGACCTGCTGGCCAACCTCATGCCGGGCCGGCGCGCGCTGCCCATCCACCAGCACACCACCCGCAAGGGGATGCTGAAGCAGTTCCCGGACCTGAAGCACGACACGGCCATCGGCGCCGTGAAGTACTGGGACGCAACGGTCGACGACGCACGCCTCGTGGCCACCCTGATCCGCACGGCCACCACCTACGGCGCCCACGCTGCCAGCCGGACCCAGGTCACCAAGCTCACCAAGGACGAGGCAGGGCGGGTCAACGGTGCGGTCCTGCGGGACCTGGAGACGGGTGAGCAGATCACGGCACGGGCCCGCCACGTCATCAACGCCACAGGAGTCTGGACCGAGGACACCGAGACGCTGGCCGACACCAGCGGCGGCCTGCGGGTGCTGGCCTCCAAGGGCATCCACCTCGTGATCCCGCGCGAGCGCATCAAGGGCACCTCCGGCCTGTTCCTCCAGACCGAGAAGTCCGTGCTCTTCTTCATCCCCTGGTCGCGCTACTGGATCCTCGGCACCACCGACACGCCCTGGGAACTCGACCCGCAGCACCCAGTCCCCACCAGCACGGACATCGACTACGTCCTCGAGCACGCCAACGAGGTGCTCACCACCCAGCTCACGCGCGATGACGTCATCGGCTCCTACGCCGGGCTCCGCCCGCTCCTGCAACCGGGCACGAAGGAGGGCACCAACTCGGCCAAGGTGAGCCGCGAACACACCGTGGCCAGCCCCGCGCCCGGCCTGACCATCATCGCCGGCGGCAAGCTCACGACCTACCGGGTCATGGCCAAGGACGCCGTCGACTTCGCCCTCGGCGGGCACGCCATCCAGACCCCGAGCATCACCCACGAGATCCCGCTCGTCGGGGCCGAGGGAGAGAAGGCCGTGCGCCGGCAGGCTGCCCACTGGCGCCAGGAGTTCGGTTGGTCGGAGCAGATCGTCGACCACCTCCTGCACCGCTACGGGTCGCTACTGACCGAGCTGGTGGACCTGATCCGCCAGGACCCCTCCCTCGGTCGCCCCCTCGAAGGTGCCCCCGCCTACCTCCGGGCGGAGATCGCCTACGCGGCCAGCCACGAGGGTGCCCTCCACCTGGAGGACATCATGTACCTGCGCACCCGCCTCAACTACGAGTACGCCGACCGCGGTCTCGCCGCCGTCGAGGAGATCGCGACACTGGCCGGCAACGTCCTCGGCTGGGACGAGGCCCGGCGCGAGCGCGAGATCGCTTCCTACCGCGCCCAGGCCGCGGCCGAGGAGCAGGCGGCCCTCGAGCCCGACGACACCTCCGCCGAGCGAGTCAGGGAACGAGCGCCCGACCTGACCCCGATGCTCCCCCTGGGCACGGAAGGGACCTGATCACCACAGCGTGCGCCTACGGCACGACATGACCCGCTTCTGCCACGCTTGCCCTCGCACATCCACTCAATGACGAGAATGGAGAACCCGCATGGGAGACATCTTCCTCTACGAGATCATGGGCACCGCCATGCTGACCCTCTTGGGTTGCGGCGTGGTCGCCAACGTCATCCTCCCCAAGAACAAGGGCTTCAACGGCGGCTGGCTGCTCATCAACTTCGGCTGGGGCCTCGCGGTCTTCGCGGGTGTCTACGTCGCCGCCAAGACCGGCGCCCACCTCAACCCTGCCGTGACGCTGGGACTCGCGGCGAGCGGGGCCGACTTCTACGACCCCGGCAAGGCCATCCCGGTCAACTTCGGCAACACCATCGCCTACTTCGCCGCCGAGATGATCGGCGCGTTCCTTGGGGCTGTGCTCGCGTGGGCCGCCCACAAGCAGCACTTCGACGAGGACGCTGAGCCGGCCACCAAGCTGGCCGTCTTCTCCACCGGGCCGCAGATCCGCAACCCGCTGTGGAACACCGTGACCGAGGTGCTGGGCACCTTCGTCCTGATCTTCGTCATCCTCATGTTCGCCGGCAGCCCCTCGGGCCTGGGTCCGCTGGCGGTGGCACTCCTGGTGGTCTCCATCGGCGCCAGCCTCGGTGGCCCCACCGGCTACGCGATCAACCCGGCCCGTGACCTGGGGCCCCGCATCGCCCACGCCCTCCTGCCCATCCCGGGCAAGGGCAGCAGCGACTGGAGCTACTCCTGGGTGCCGGTCGTCGGTCCCCTCCTCGGAGGTGCGCTCGGCGGGCTGCTGTTCCTGGGGATCAGCTGATCCCGTCCCCGTGACGTGCCGGGTGCCCACCACCCGTGGTGAGCACCCGGCATACGCACTCCCCCTCCCATCCCGTACACAACGAAGTGAAGGAGCTCAGCAATGGCTGACTACGTACTCGCGATCGACCAGGGCACGACGAGCACCCGGGCGATCGTGTTCACCAAGTCCGGCGAGATCCACTCGGTCGGTCAGAAGGAGCACGAGCAGATCTTCCCGAAGGCGGGGTGGGTCGAGCACAACCCGGCGGAGATCTGGGACAACACCCGCGAGGTCATCGGTCAGGCCCTCGGCAAGGCCAACCTGGCCAACAGTGACCTGGCCGCGATCGGCATCACGAACCAGCGCGAGACCGCCGTCGTATGGGACAAGAACACCGGCGAGGCCGTCTACAACGCGATCGTCTGGCAGGACACACGCACCGACAAGATCGTCGCCGAGCTGGGCGGACAGGAGGGCGCGGACAAGTACAAGGCCGTCTGCGGCCTCCCGCTGGCGACGTACTTCTCCGGCCCGAAGGTCAAGTGGATCCTGGACAACGTCGAGGGTGCCCGCGAGAAGGCCGAGGCCGGTGACCTGATCTTCGGCAACACCGACTGCTGGACCCTGTGGAACCTCACCGGCGGGCCGAACGGCGGGGTGCACGTCACGGACGTGACCAACGCCTCGCGCACGATGCTCATGGACCTGAAGACCCTCAGCTGGGACGAGAGCATCGCCTCGGACATGGGCATCCCTATGTCGATGCTGCCCGAGATCCGGTCCTCCTCCGAGGTCTACGGCGAGAGCGACAAGCTCGGGGTGCCCATCGCCGGCATCCTCGGTGACCAGCAGGCCGCGACCTTCGGTCAGGCCTGCTTCGAGAAGGGCATGTCGAAGAACACCTACGGCACCGGCAACTTCATGCTGCTCAACACCGGCACCGAGATCGTCCCCTCGGAGAACGGTCTGCTCACCACGGTCTGCTACAAGATCGGTGACCAGGACCCGATCTATGCGCTGGAGGGCTCGATCGCCGTCACCGGCTCACTGGTGCAGTGGCTGCGGGACAACCTCGGGCTCATCAAGGAGGCGCCCGAGGTCGAGGACCTGGCCAAGGAGGTCGATGACAACGGTGGCTGCTACATCGTGCCCGCCTTCTCCGGTCTCTTCGCTCCCTACTGGAAGGACGATGCACGCGGCGCGATCGTCGGTCTGACCCGCTACGTCAACAAGCACCACATCGCGAGGGCCTCGCTGGAGGCCACGGCGTTCCAGACCCGTGAGGTCCTGGACGCGATGAACGCCGACTCCGGCGTCGACCTGTCCGAGCTGCGGGTGGACGGCGGCATGATCGCCAACGAGACCCTGATGCAGTTCCAGGCCGACATCCTCGGCGTGGACGTCGTGCGGCCCAAGGTCGCCGAGACCACGGCGCTCGGCGCGGCCTACGCAGCCGGCATCGCGGTCGGCTTCTGGAAGGGCGAGCAGGACGTCATCGACAACTGGGCCGAGGGCAACCGCTGGTCCCCGAAGATGCCCGACGCCGAGCGCGACCGGCTCTACCGTCAGTGGAAGAAGGCCGTCACCAAGACCTTCGACTGGATGGACGAGGACGCCGAGGCCGCCGAGGAGCACGCCGAGGAGGCCGGGACGGCCTGATCCCGCCAGGGAGGCCCACCACCGCGCCGAGCCCGGCCCGCACTGCGGGACCGGGCTCGGTCACGTCCGTCACCGTCTCAGGGCAGCTCGAGCCACTGCGGGTCCTCCGGGTCCGGATCGATGAGCACCGGCCGCTGGAGATCGGTGTTGTCCAGGATCCAGGTGGGCGGGTGCAGCCGCGCCTGCTGCAGGTAGAGCTTCTGACCGCCCACATAGCGGGCGTTCGCCTCGTGGGCCGGGTCGTCGGAGCCCGCCGGGCGGTTCGGGAACCGGGCGTTCCCGCGCGGCACCGAGACCCGCAGTGGCACCAGCACCATCAGCGTGGCATCCCACTCCCCCGCGAGCTCGGGGCGCCGCAGGAAGATCCCGTCCACCAGCAGCAGCGCATCGGCCGAGGCCTCCACGGGGTCGGGCGCCACCGCACGGTCGGTCGTGACGTCGTGCACGGCCGGGACATACTCCCGACCGGCCCGGAAGGGGCGCAGCACCTTGGCGCGGAAGGCCTCGTAGTCGTAGCTGTCCCGGTAGAAGGTCTCCGGGCCGCTGCCGCGCGCGTGCCGCCGGGCCCGCGGATGGTGGAAGCCGTCGATCGAGACGCTGCGCACCTCGCGTCCTGCCACGTGGGGCGCGAGCGCGACCAGCTCGGCGGCCAGCCGGCTCTTGCCTGCACCGTCCACCCCGTCGATCGCGATCACGGCCCGCTCGCCCGGCCGGACCGCGACCAGCATCGCGAGCAGGTCGACCAGGACGAGCTGCCGGACGGGCAGGAACCCGGGCCCGGTCACGTGCCGCACACCCACCCGGTCATGGCGTGGTCCGCACCAGACCGTATGCCGTGGGGCCGGTTCCGTCGGGACCGGAACCTCATCTGCAGGGTCGGGTGACCAGTCACCCGACGGTGACCCAGGGAGGGCCGACGGGCTCGCCGTCGACGGGCTCGCCCATCTCCTCGGCGATCCGCATCGCCTCCTCGATCAGCGTCTCGACGATCTGGCTCTCCGGCACTGTCTTGATGACCTCGCCCTTGACGAAGATCTGCCCCTTGCCGTTGCCCGAGGCGACCCCGAGGTCGGCCTCGCGCGCCTCACCGGGGCCGTTGACGACACAGCCCATGACGGCGACGCGCAGCGGCACCTCCAGGCCCTCCAGTCCGGCGGTGACCTCGTCGGCCAGGGTATAGACGTCGACCTGGGCGCGGCCGCACGAGGGACAGGAGACGATCTCCAGCTTGCGCGGCCGCAGGTTGAGGCTCTGCAGGATCTGGTTGCCGACCTTGACCTCCTCCACAGGGGGCGCGGAGAGGGACACCCGGATGGTGTCGCCGATGCCCTTGGAGAGCAGGGCGCCGAAAGCCGTGGCGGACTTGATGGTGCCCTGGAACGCGGGCCCGGCCTCCGTCACGCCCAGGTGCAGCGGCCAGTCCCCCCGCTCGGCGAGCAGCTCGTAGGCGCGCACCATCACCACCGGGTCGTTGTGCTTGACGGAGATCTTGAAGTCGTGGAAGTCGTGCTCCTCGAAGAGCGAGGCCTCCCAGACCGCGGACTCCACCAGGGCCTCCGCCGTGGCCTTGCCGTACTTCTGCAGGAGGCGCGGGTCCAGGGAACCGGCGTTGACGCCGATGCGGAGGGAGACCCCCGCATCCTTGGCCGCCCGCGCGATCTCCTTGACCTGGTCGTCGAACTTGCGGATGTTGCCCGGGTTGACCCGGACCGCGGCGCAGCCGGCGTCGATCGCGGCGAAGACGTAACGCGGCTGGAAGTGGATGTCGGCGATGACCGGGATCTGCGACTTGCGGGCGATGGCCGGCAGGGCATCGGCGTCGTCCTGGCTCGGGACGGCCACGCGGACGATGTCGCACCCGGTGGCGGTCAGCTCGGCGATCTGCTGCAGCGTGGCATTGATGTCGGTCGTCGGCGTGGTCGTCATCGACTGCACCGAGATCGGCGCGTCACCGCCGACCTCGACCTTGCCCACGCGGATCTTGCGGGTCGCGCGCCGCGGAGCGAGGACCGGTGGCGGAGCGGCGGGCATGCCGAGGGCGATGGGGGTGCCTGCAGTCATGGGTTCAGTATCTCCTTGCTCGGCCGGGAATCATCATCCGGCGAGCCGGACGGGGTTGACGAGGTCGGCATAGACCAGCAGCACGGTCATGCCGACCAGGACGAGGGCGACGGTGTAGGCGATCGGCAGGGCCTTGGCGATGTCGACCGGTGCCGGCTCGGGCAGGCCGCGCACGCGGGCCCACGCCTTCTTGACGCCCTCCCAGAGGGCGCCGGCGATGTGCCCGCCGTCCAGCGGCAGCAGCGGGACGAGGTTGAACACGAACAGCGCGATGTTGAGGGACGCGAGGAGGGAGAGCAGCATGACGGCCTTGCCCTCGACCGAGTCGGTGAGCGCTCCGAGCGAGCCGTCGGTGACCTCACCGGCGACGCGTCCCACCCCGACCACGGACATCGGGCTCTCGACGTCCCGCTCCTGGTTGCCGAAGGCGGCCTGGTAGACGCCGACCAGCTTCTCCGGAAGCTTCAGGAAGATCCTGGCCGTGTCCAGGACGGCACCACCGACGAAGGCGGGGGCCTCGGTGACCGGCCGCGCGGCATACTCGATCGAGCCACTGGCACCGAAGTAGCGGCGCGGCTCCATGACCGGCTCACCCGCCTCGTCCAGCTGCAGGGTGCCGTCGGCGTTGTAGACCGGTCGGTCCCGCTCGACCAGGGTGGCCGGGATCTGGATCGTCTCCCCCGCCCGCTCGACGACGAAGAGCGCCTGCTCGCCGGAATTCTGGATCTCATAGCTGGCCTCGGCCCAGGAGTCGACCGGCACCCCGTTGATGTGGGTGATGCGGTCACCGACCTCCAGGTCGGAGGCCAGCGCCGGCGAGGGAGGCTCACCGGTGCAGTCGGTCGCGGTCACGTCGGTGGGCGCACACTCACTGATCGAGGAGATCTTGGGCGTGCTGGCGGGCAGACCCAGGAAGACGAGGATGCCGGTGAGCACCACCGCGGCGATGACCAGGTTCATCAGTGGCCCGCCGAACATGATGATGACGCGCTTCCAGACCGGCAGCTTGTAGAAGACCCGGTCCTCGTCGCCGGGGCCGACCTCCTCCATGGACTCGGCGCGCGCCTGCTCGGCCATCTGGCTCCAGCGTCCCGTCGAGGAGGCGCGCAGCCGGCCTCCGTCCTGGGGGCGCGGCGGGAACATCCCGATCATGCGGACGTAGCCGCCCAGCGGGATCGCCTTGATGCCGTACTCGGTCTCCCCGCGCCGCCGCGCCCAGATCGTCGGGCCGAAGCCGACCATGTACTGGGTGACCTTGACCCCGAACTTCTTGGCAGGTACCAGGTGCCCGATCTCGTGCAGGGCGATGGAGAGCGCGATGCCGAGAGCCATCAGCAGCACCCCGAGCAGGTACGTCATGGCTGGCTCTCTCCCTGGGACGACAGTCCGATCATCTCGCGCGCACGGTCTCTGGCCCACCTGTCGGCGGCCAATACGTCCTCAACCGACAACACCGCTGGATCGTTCCCGTGCCCCGCCGATTCTACCGCCGGCCCGCCCCGCGAGCGCTCGCCCGAGACGCGAGCCCCGTCGTTGGCCGGGGGGCCGGCCCGGTGTGCCTCGACCACCCTGGCGACGGTGTCGACGATGTCGAGGAAGCCGATGGTGCCGTCGTGGAAGGCGTCGACGCAGATCTCGTTGGCGGCGTTGTACACGGCCGGGTGGGTGCCGCCGTCCTCGCCGACCAGCCGCGCCAACCGCACCGCGGGGAAGGCCTCGTCGTCCAGCGGGTGGAACTCCCAGGTGCTGGCGGTGCTCCAGTCGCTGGCCACGTCCACGTCGGGGAGCCGGTCCGGCCAGGACAGGCCCAGCGCGATCGGCACCAGCATCCGCGGCGGCCCGGCCTGGGCGATCGTCGATCCGTCGTGGAACTCGACCATGGAGTGGATCTGCTGCTGCGGGTGCACCACGACCTCGATGTCGGCGAACGGGATCCCGAACAGCAGGTGGGCCTCGATCACCTCCAGCCCCTTGTTGACCAGGGTCGCCGAGTTGGTGGTCACCACGCGCCCCATCGCGAAGTTGGGGTGCCGGAGCGCCTGCGCCGGCGTGACCTCGGCGAGGTCGGACCTGCTGCGGCCGCGGAAGGGGCCGCCGCTGGCGGTCAGCACCAGTCGCCGCACCTCGTCCGCGCGTCCTGCGCGAAGACACTGGGCGATCGCGCTGTGCTCGGAGTCGACCGGCACGATCTGACCGGGCGCGGCCGCCGCCGTGACCAGGGATCCGCCGACGATGAGGGACTCCTTGTTGGCCAGGGCCAGCGTGCTGCCGGCAGCCAGCGCGGCCAGGGTCGGGCGCAGACCGATGCTGCCGGTGATGCCGTTGAGCACGACGTCCGCACCGTTGCCGGCGACCACCACGGCCGCCTCCGGACCGGCCAGGACCTCTGGGCGGCGGTCTCCCGGGCCGCTGAGGTCCGCGATGGCGCGGGTCAGCTCGTCAGCCACCTCCTCGCGGGCCACCGCCACCTGCTCCACCCGGAGAGCCACCGCCTGACGGGCCAGCTGGACGACGTCGGAGCCGGCCGCGCTCAGGGCGCGCACGACGAACGCCCCCGGGTTGGCCAGGACGATCTGCTCCGCCTGGGTGCCGATCGAGCCCGTGGAGCCCAGCAGGGTGAGGGTGCGCGGTGGGGTCACCGTCCCATTGTGACCGGAGGAGGTATGCCGAGGCTCGTCACCCCGACGCGCGTGGCTGTCAGGCCTCGTCCCGGCCCAGATAGGCGAGGGCCGCCACGACCAGTGCCTCCGTGCCGGTCCGCAGCGTCGGTTGCAGGTCCGGGGCGAAGCCGGGGTTGTGATTGCCGACGATGGTGCTGCCCGGCAGGAATCCACCGTTGCCTCAGTAGGTGTACGGCACGCCGAAGGCGTCCGGGATGACGCTGAAGTCCTCCGAGGCGGTGGCCGGTGCCATGTGGTGGACACGGTCCTCCCCGAAGTGCTGACGGAACGCAGCCGTCACGATCGCCGTGGGCTCTGCGTCGTTGTCGGTCAGCGGGAAGGTGTCGTAGGAGGCGAACTCGGGATCCTGCGGTGACCCGGCAGCCTCGCACTCGGAGCGCACGATGCGTTCGATGGCCGCGATGACCCGCTCTCGCACGTCCGGGTCATAGGTCCGCACGTTGACGAGGAGCTCCGCGCGGTCCGGGATGATGTTGGCCGTGGAGCCCGACTGCAGGCTGCCGACGGTCACGACGCCGAACTCGTCCGGGGCCAGCACCCGGGAGACGATCGTCTGCAACCGGACGACGATGCTGGCGGCGAGCACCACCGGGTCCACCCCGAGGTGGGGCATCGATCCGTGGGAACCCTTGCCGTGCACCGTGATCCGCAGCGAGTCCGCGGCCGAGAGCACCGGCCCTGCGGTGGTCGCGACGTGCCCGGCTTCCGGAGAGCCGAGGACGTGCTGGGCCAGGCACACCGTCGGCCGCGGGATCTTGCCCACCAGACCGTCGCCGACCATGGCCCGTGCGCCGGCGGCGGTCTCCTCCCCCGGCTGGAACAGCGTGATATACGTGCCCGCCCAGGCGTCCCTGCCCTGGCTCAGGAGTTCGGCGGCGCCGAGTCCACAGACGATGTGGGTGTCGTGCCCACAGGCGTGCATGACGCCCACGGTGGCTGAGGCGTAGTCCAGCCCGGTCGCCTCGGTGACGGGCAGGGCGTCGATGTCGGCCCGGACGAGGACCGTGGGCCCCTCCCCGTTGAACAGCACGCCCACGACGCCGCCGCCGATCTCCTGGGTCGCGTAACCGAAGGACTCCAGGCGCTGGCGGATCACTCCGCGGGTCCGGACCTCCTGCATGGACAGCTCGGGATGCTGGTGGAGGTCCTTGTAGAGCTTCTCCTGCCAGAGAGTGGTGGCCTCGAGACCGGCCAGGACATCCATGGCGACCGACATGTTGCTCCTCCGATGCGGGTGCGGACTCCCGAGCAGTGGACGGCCCGGCACCCTGCGAGACGGTGCGATCCGTAGCGCGCGGCGGGGCCACCTCGGGGCATTCTAGGGACGACAGGGTGGTCCGTCGATCGGGTCCGGACCCGCGCCCGCCCCGTCGATCGTGTCAGGACCCGCGCCCGCCCCGTCGATCGTGTTAGGGCCGCCCGCGCCCCATTCGCCGTGGCCCGCTGTAGAGGCCGCGCAGACGGAACCGCATGGCGGGCTCCTCCAGCTCCTCGATCGCGTGAGCGACCCAGCCGGCCGTCCTGGCGCACGCGAACACGGCCGCCCCGGCGTGCCGGGGTAGGCCGAACCGGCGGACGACGAGGGCGACAGCCAGGTCGATGTTCAGCACCCACCCACGCCGGTCCAGGAGCTCCTGCTCGAACAGCCTGACCACAGCCCACTCCTCCTCCGGGCAGTCGGGCCTCAGCAGGTCCAGGAGCAGCTGGGCGCGCGGGTCCTGCTCGGTGTAGACGAGATGACCGAAGCCGGGCGGCGGCCGCTCTCCGGCGAGGGCCTCGTCGAGGAGCTCCTGCGGTCCGCGGAGCGCACGGGACAGCCAGTCGACCGCCTGCAGCGAGGCAGCGACATGGTGCGGGCTGTCCGATGCGGCGAGTCCGGCAAGCAGGGCGCTGTAGGCATCCGCGCCGGAGGACACAGCGACCCGCACCGCCGTGGTCGATACGGCGAGGTCGTGGTCGGCCAGGAGCACCAGCACCGCGTCGAGGAGGTCCGCCGGGAGGGGATGGAGCGCGGTGGCGAGGGTGGCTGCCAGGGTCGGCGTGCCCTCCGGCGACAGCCGTGCGGCCGGGAGCGTGAGCGCCATGAGCAGGGCTGCGCGACGGCCCGCGCGGGCGATGGCCGACGGGCTGCGGTCCTGCCTGCCCACGTCCGTGGTCGCGGCCAGCAGGACCGCGTGCTTGAACCGGTCCAGCGGGGGCGTGCGGGCGGGAAGCGCAGCCATCAGCTGCGTGAGCTCGGCCCGTTCCTGCGCGGTGGGCGCGCCATCCGCCTCCGGAGAGCCGGTGAGCAGGGCCCGGACCTCCTCGAACGAGTGCGTTCCCACCAGTCGGGTGATGTCGTGCCCGCGATAGGCCAGAGCACCGGGTGTGACCTCGGTGATCGTCGTGCGCAGGTCGTCCCGCGGTGCGGTCGTCCGGCCGCGGCGGCCTGAACGGCCACCGTCCACGAGTGCGCGGACGTCGCCGAGCCGGAACAGGCTCCCGGTCCCGGGCTCCCTGCGGATCGGTGTCAGCACACCGCGGCTGACGTAGGCGTAGACCGTCTGCACCTTGACGCCGAGGTAGTCGGCGACCTGTCCCGTGGTGAGTTCGCCTGTGGTCTCGTCGGTGGGCCCGCTCGCGGCGACCTCCCGTGACGACTGCTCCGCACTCCTCACGCCCGCCACCATATTGATCCGATCAACGTTGACATGTAGATCAATGCTAGGACACGATCGCGCCATGACGACCCCGACCCACCAGACCATCGAGCCCCTGACCGTGCCACCCGGACTGAAAGGCGTGGTGGTGGCCGACACCGCGACGGGCGACGTGCGCGGCCGGGAGGGCTTCTACCACTTCCGCGAGTACTCCGCCGTCGAGCTCGCCCGCAGCCGCAGCTTCGAGGACGTGTGCCACCTGATGCTGGAGGGCTCCCTGCCGGCCCCGCAGCAGTCCGCGGCACTGCAGGGCCGGCTCGCGGAGGCGGCCGTCCTGCCGGACCGACTCCTCGCCGTGCTGCCCGACATCGCGGTCTCGGGCCCGGACCGCGCCTCGCTCGCCCGACTGCGCACCGCGGTGTCGCACCTGGGGGCGCTGGAGGGCTTCGTCCCCACCTACGGCGCCTCCCCCGAGCAGGTGTACGCGGACGTGCTGCGGGTGGTCGGCGCTGTCCCGGTGATCCAGGCGGCGCTGCACAGGCTGCGCGCCGGGCAAGACCCGCTGCGCGCGCGCCCGGAGCTGGGCGCCGCCGGCAACTGGTTGTGGATGGTGACTGGTCGCGAACCGGCACCGGAGCACCGGGACGCCCTCACGGCATACCTCACCTCGACGATCGACCACGGGTTCAGTGCCTCGACGTTCGCCGCGCGCGTGGTGACCTCGGCCGGCTCGGACGTGGCCGCCGCCGTCGCCGCCGCAATCGGCACCTTCGCCGGGCCCCTCCACGGGGGTGCGCCCGACCGCGCCCTGGACTCCCTGGACGAGATCGGCAACGCGGAACGCGCCCGCGACTGGGTGCGGGAGAAGGTCGCCGGCGGCGAGCGGATCATGGGCTTCGGCCACGCCGTCTACCGCACGATGGATCCCCGCGCGGCGATGCTCCGCGACATCGCGCTGCAGCTCGGCGGCCCCCTCGTGGACCTCGCGGTCCGGGTGGAGCAGGAGGTCATCGAGGCGCTCGCCGAGCTGAAGCCGGGACGTGAGCTGCACACGAACGTCGAGTACTACGCCGGTGTCGTCATGGAACTGTGCGCCATCCCCCGGGAGATGTTCACCCCGACGTTCGCCAGCGCGCGCGTCGTCGGCTGGGGAGCACACATCCTGGAGCAGGCCGAGGGCAGCAAGATCTTCCGCCCCTCCGCACGCTATGTCGGTCCGCCGGCGCCCGCACCACTGCCCTGAGGACCACCACGGTCGGACGGGCCGCCAGCCGCCGGAGCACCAGCGCCCCGCGGAGTTCCAGCGTCCGGTGTTCCTGCGCCCGGTGTTCCAGCGCCCGGTGTTCCAGCGCCCGGTGTTCCAGCGCCCGGTGTGCCAGCGTCCGGTGTTCCAGCGTCGCCCTCGGGAGCCCTGCCCGTGAGCTCGTGCCGCTCTGTGGAGAGTGCCTCCGCCAGCAGGTCCGTGATCACCCGGTCCGGGTCGACCGGGTGATAGGAGCGGGAGTCCCAGGAGCGGAAGGTGCCGCCGGGTCCTAGGGCGAGCATCTGCTGGGTCGGCTCTGCGGGTGCCGCGCCGCCGCCCACGACCCTCAGGAGCGCCACCTCGACCAGCACCGTGGGGTGCCCCAGGGCAGCCAGGAGGTCCGCCACCGCTGCCTCACCGGCAGGGTGGCGGCCCGGGTTGCTGCCGACGGGTTCACCGAGGAAGCGTGTCTCCCCCTCGCCCGGGACGGCTCCGGGCGGACGGATGAAGTCGGCGACCGCCTCCGGGTAGCGGTCCGGGAACACGGTGAGGAGGCTGTGCATCCCGTCCGCAGTGACGTCCTCGATCACGGCGACGTCAGCGTGCAGGTGCAGGTAGCGCACGGCGACCGTGGGTTCCGGTTGGTCGTGCGGCACAGGGTCGTCCCGGCGGGGGCCGAGCACCCGCTGGAGCCCCAGCACGACGGGCGCGAGCTCGCGCAGGCTCAGGGTGAGCCCGAGCGGCTCGGTCGCCTCCCAGGACACCCCGACGTCCCGTGAGGCCGTCGCACTGGAGTCTGGATCGTCCGACGCCCCCGCGTCCCTGGAGGTCGTCATCCCGGGACCTGTCACCCGGGCGTCGGTCTCGTCGCCCCGCCGTGGCACGACCAGCCCGCGGGCCATCAGGGTCCGCAGGGCGACCGCACGAACCAGCTCCTCGGCTCCTGGGTCCCCCGGCACGCTCAGTCGCGGCGGCACCACCCCGAGGTCGCCGTCCGTGAGCACGAGCAGCTCCTCCTCCGTCAGGGTCAGCACGGGGCGCAGTGGGGGCTGGTCCCCGGTCGACATCAGAACAGCCTTCGGAGGGAGGGCAGGAGGATGCCGGACCCGATCACGCCCAGAGCCGGAGGCGGCACGGCGGGCAGGCGCGCACCCGTGCCGATGGGCACATCGGGCACGGCGATGGGTCCGCCGATCGCCGGGAGGTAGCGCGCGAGCTCGTCCAGGTCCGGCAGGTCGGAGAGCAGCTCCTTGGCGCGCGGGACCATCGGGCCCAGGGAACCGAGCGGTCCGAGCGGAAGGGCGGGGCTCGGCTGCAGCACCTTGCGGGCGGTCCGGATGATGTCGTGACGCCGCGCCAAGACGCGCTGGGCGATCTGGGCCAGCAGCAGCCGGTGGTCGTAGATGGCAAAGCCGCCCTTGGCCAGGTAGTAGGCACCGACCGTCACCGCACCCAGACCGGCGACGACCGGGTGCGGGACCACCATCGCCACGCTCCCGGGGATCGCCAGCGCCGCCGTCACCCGCAGGGTGACACCTCGCCACCCCTCGTAGCCGCCGCCGTCGCGCAGGTCCGACCACGCGGCCGGGATGACGGTGAGCGGAATGACGACCCGGAACGCGAGCCGGCTCAGGACGAAGATGATCGGCGGTTTGCGGACCACCCTGAGGAGCCGGAGCAGCCTGGCCTCGAGCGCCAGACGGGCGACCGGGCTGAGCTCTCTGGCCAGCCCTGCCGTCGCCAGCAGGACCCGGGTGCCGACGACGAGCAGACTGCCGCCGCGCCAGACCGGTGCGATCTCCTGGCCGGCCCGGACCAGGTCGCCCAGCTCCCCCAGACCGATACCGAGCCAGGAGCTACGCAGCACCTCCTCGGCTGCACGGCGCCCCTGCTCGAGCCGCTCCTCGACCCAGGCGATCTCGTCCTCCGCCCGTCGGATCACCCGGTCCGAGCACATGATCCGCTCCCGGATCGCAGCGATCTCCAGGGGGTCGGTCACTGTGCCGAGCAGGGTGATCTGTCTGATCCGCTCCGCGGTGGCCTCGTCACGTGCCCGTTGCGCGGAGCGCACCGCCGCCACCGCGTGCTCTGCCTGGTCGGCCAGGACCGCGAGGGAACCGGCGGCGTCGTGCGCCGGGGCACAGCGACCCAGCACGACCGCCCTCACGCGCTCCGTGGCCACCTGATGCCCCAGTGCGGCGACCCCCTGCCAGCCACCAGAGGCCGTCGCACCGGACCGACCGAGGCGCGCCGCCACCTCCTCGAGCTCCGCAGCCGCCCCATGCAGCGTCCGGGCCGCCAGGCGCAGGTCCTCCGGGCGCGTGGCCAGCGCGGTCACGGACGCACCACCGGAGCGAGCACCCGCCTGTTCTGCAGCTCCACCAGGTCGTAGGCAAGGCCCGCCCGGGCAGTGGCGACGGACAGGGCGACTCCCGCCTCGGCATACTCCTGCAGCGCATCTGACCAGTGGCGCGCGGCTTCCTGGGCACCTGCCGCGAAACCGGCGGAGCCACCGGCGGCGCCAGCCAGCAGCAGCGCCCCACCGACCCGGTCTGCCGCGCCCCGCAACTCCTCAGCAGTGCTGCGCAGCGTCGCTGCTGCGGCCTCCACCAACGCCGGGTCGACCTCGAACGTGCTCATCGCCCCTCCCCTGCAGGTCCCTCACCGCGAACCCCCGCGGCGACGTCCACGCTAGGCGAATTACCCGGGTCGCGTTTCGGTTGTCCACAGCCCCCGGCCCAGGTGGGAGGGAGGGCTCAGGTGTCGGCCGACTCGTCGTCCGGTCCCTCGGCGGGGTCGCGCCGGTTGACGCCTCGGGCGGCGGGGCTCCTCTCCTGCAGCATGTCGGGGTCGGCGTCCGGGTCCTCATCAGGGTCGTAGGGTGCTGCGTCCGTGGCGTCGCTCTGCTCCCGATCCGCTGCAGACCCGCCGACCTCACCGGGACGCTCGGGCCGTCCCGACGGGCCGGGGTCCTGGCGCGGGTCGTAGGGCTGGCCCGACGCCACGTCCTGCTCCGTCGACGGCACGTCCTGGGTCTCGTCGGCGCCGACCTGCTGTTCCTGGGAGTCGTCCCTACCGGTGTCCTGCTGGCCGGACTCCTCGGTGGGCCCTTGAGTGGTGTCGCTCATGCCTCCCACGGTGGCACCTGTCAGCAGTCTGCGCGCGGCGACGCGGAGTGCGCGCTGCCCGTTGCCCGTGAGCCCCGCCCTGCGCGATCCCGCCGTTAGGGTCGGTGCATGGTTGACCGCGAGGACCACGAGGTCCGCTACCACCGCGCCCTCCGTCCCCCGGTGCCGGGCCTGATCCACGAGATCAGCGACCTGGAGACGCTCACGGCGCTCCTCGGGGCGGGATCCTCCCTCGCGGGATCGCGGCTGCAGGGTCTGGACCTGACCGGGCTGGAGTCGGAGTTGCTGGCGCGGGACGACCTGAGTGGGGTCGTGGTCCTGGGTGGGGTGCTCACCACAGCACTCGAACGGCACCTGCGCACCCACGGCGCGATCATCTTCCCCACCGATCCCGCGGCGCCGGTCCGCCCCTACCGCGGCAGGTTGTACACCGCGGCCGAGCTCTACGACGGGCTCGCCGAGCACGGCTACGAGGCCACCACGGACGCGCGGGCCTATGCCTGGCTGCAGGACGCCACCATCCGTCACGACGCCTACGTCACGGTGCTGCGGGCCATCCACGACGACGCCATGGCCGACGCCCTGGTCGATGTGGTCGCCGGGCGCAGGGTCGTCGGGGTGATGGGCGGGCACGCGCTGGCTCGCGGCACGGCGGAGTTCGCGGCGGCGGCGCACCTGGGGTTCACCCTGGCCGAGGCCGGGTATGTCGTGGCGACGGGCGGTGGACCGGGCGCCATGGAGGCGGCGAACCTGGGCGCCTGGTGCCGGACCGCGGGGCAGCTCCCGACTGCCCTGGAGCGGCTGGCGACCGTGCCGCACTTCGACACCGGGATCGGGGCGTGGGCGCAGGCGGCGATCGACCTCGTGCACGAGACCGACGGCGGCGGCCGTGTCCCGGGGCAGCTGCGCAGCCTCGGCATCCCGACGTGGCACTACGGTCACGAGCCACCCAACGCCTTCGGGGACCTGATCGCCAAGTTCTTCAGCAACGCCCTGCGCGAGGACCTGCTCCTGCACCACAGCACGGCGGGGCTCATCGTCCTGCCCGGGGCCGCCGGCACGGTCCAGGAGGTGTTCCAGATGGCCACGCGCCTCTACTACGAGGTGGACGGTCGGGTGCCTCCCATCGTCCTGGTCGACCGGGTGCACTGGACGGAGCACCTGCCGGTGTTTCCCCTCCTGCAGGCCCTGGGACGGGACCGGCCGATGGGTGACGCGGTCCGCCTCGTCGACAGCGTCGACGAGGCGGCGGACCTGCTCGTGGGCTGAGGCCCGGAGTCGTCGGGGTGTCCCGTCCTGCAAGGACGCGTGAGGTCAGACCGTGGCGGCGAGCTGTCCGCAGGCCCCGTCGATCTCCGAGCCGCGCGTGTCCCGCACGGTCGTGGGGATGCCGTGCGCCCGCAGCCGCTCCACGAACTGCTGCTCGACACCGGGCCGGGACGCGGTCCACTTCGACCCCGGCGTCGGGTTGAGCGGGATGGGGTTGACGTGCACCCATCCGCGCCCGCGGGCGTTGAGCTTCTCGCCCAGCAGGTCGGCCCGCCAGGCGTGGTCGTTGATGTCCCTGATCAGGGCGTACTCGATGCTGACCCGCCGGCCCGTGGTCTCGTAGTAGCGGTGTGCCGCGTCGAGCGCCTCATCCACCTTCCACCGCGTGTTGATCGGCACCAGCTCGTCGCGCAGCTCGTCATCCGGGGCGTGCAGCGACAACGCCAGCGTCACCGGGATGTCCTCCCGCGACAGCTTGTCGATGGCGGGAACCAGCCCGACCGTCGACATCGTGATCCCCCTGGCGGACATCCCCAGACCGTGCGGAGAGGGGTCCACGAGCCGGCGGATCGCATCGACCGAACGTCGGTAGTTGGCCAGGGCCTCACCCATCCCCATGAACACCACGTTGCTGACCCGCAGCGCCTCCTCTGTCGACCCCGCCCCGTCACTGCCGCCAGCCAGGTCGCCGTGCCGCAGGAAGCGCGCCGCCGCGACCACCTGCTCGACGATCTCGGCCGTCGACAGGTTCCGGGTCAGCCCCGCCTGCCCGGTGGCACAGAACGGGCAGTTCATGCCACACCCGGCCTGGCTGGAGATGCACATCGTGACCCGCCCCGGATAGCGCATGAGCACGGACTCGACCATGGCGCCGTCGTGCAGACGGTGCACCTGCTTCACCGTCGCACCGTCGTCGGTCGACAGGTTCCGGACCGGTGTGAACAGCGTGGGCAGCAGTGTGCCGACCAGGTCGTCGCGGACCGCCTTCGGCAGGTCGGTCATCTGCTCGGGGTCGGTGACCAGGCGCTCGAAGTAGTGCCGCGAGACCTGGTCGGCGCGGAACGGCTTGTGCCCGAGCTCGGCGAGCCAGGCGCGCCGGCCGTCCATGTCGAGGTCGGACAGGTGCTGCGGCGCCTTGCCCCGGCGGGGTGCGCTGAACGTCAGCGTGCCGGGTGCGGGACGGGTGCTGGGGACGGGCAGGTCAGTGGTCATCCCCACCAGTGTCTCAGGAGCGCGGCCGGAAACCCATCCGTGCGCCCGGCAGTCAGACGGGCACGAGGATCCCGAGCAGGATCCAGACCAGCGGCGCGGTCAGCAGGAGCGAGTCGAGGCGGTCCATCAGCCCACCGTGCCCGGGCAGCAGGCTGCCCATGTCCTTGATCCCCAGGTCGCGCTTGAGTGTGGACTCGGCGAGGTCGCCGACGGTGGCGAACAGCGCAACGGGCAGTCCCAGCAGGGCCCCGGCCCACCACTCGCCCCCCAGCAGCAACGGGACACCGAGCCCACCGGCGATCGCGCTCGTGGCCAGGGAGCCGGCGAAACCCTCCCAGGACTTCTTCGGGCTGATCGAGGGTGCCATCGGGTGCTTACCGATGAGCACACCCACGGCATACCCCCCGATGTCACTCATGGTGGTCAGCAGGGCGTAGACGATGATCCGTTGACCACCGTCCGGTGCGTCGATCATCAGCGAGGTGAAGCTGGCCAGCAGCGCGACATAGGTGACGATGAAGACACCGCCGGCGACGTCGCGGGCCGCGCGGACCGGCCCCTCGATAGCCCGCCAGACCAGGATCCCCAGACAGACCAGGCCGTACCCGACGGTGAGGGCGTCACTGCCGCCGACGTACGCGAGGGGCACGAGCGCGGCGCCCAGCAGGACGGGCACGAGGGGGGCGTGGATGCGCCCGGCATGCAGCGCGCTGACCATCTCGAACGACCCGATCGCGACCACCACCGTCACGAGAGCGACGAAGGAGGGTGCCCAGAGCAGCGCGGTGGCGATGATGAGTGCGCCGAGGACGACGCCCACACCGATCGCCGCGGGAAGGTCCCGCCCCGCCCGGGAGGGCTTCTTGTCCGTCGCGGTCTCGGCCTTCCGCAGCTGCGCCCGGTAGGCGCGACGCGACGAGGCGTCCATCGTGCTTCCTCTGACCGGGAGGCCTCAGACCTCCATCAGCTCGGCTTCCTTGAGCTTGAGCACCTCGTCGATCTGGTCGACGTACTTCTTGGTGATGGCCTCGATCTCCTTCTCGGAGCGGGTCCCCTCGTCCTCGCCGATCTCCCCGTCCTTGACGGCCCTGGAGATGGCGTCCATCGTGGCGCGACGCACGTTGCGGACCGACACCTTGGCGTCCTCACCCTTGGTGCGGGCCAGCTTGATGTACTCCTTGCGGCGGTCCTCGGTCAGCTGCGGCATGACGATGCGGATCGCGTGGCCGTCGTTGCTCGGGTTGAGCTGCAGCTCGCCCTCGCGCAGGACCTTCTCGATGCCGGTCATGACGCCCTTGTCGAACGGGGTGATGAGCACGGTGCGGGCGTCCTGGATCTGGAACGACGCCAGCTGCTGCAGGGGGGTGGGTGCCCCGTAGTAGTCGACCATCAGCTTGTTGAACATGCTCGGGTGCGCACGCCCGGTCCGGATGGTGGCCATGTCGTCGCGGGCCACCTCGACGGCCTTGCCCATCTTGTCCTCGG
Organism: Ornithinimicrobium cavernae; assembly: GCF_003121625.1. Lineage (GTDB taxonomy): Bacteria > Actinomycetota > Actinomycetes > Actinomycetales > Dermatophilaceae > Ornithinicoccus > Ornithinicoccus cavernae. The sequence goes on from NZ_QDDJ01000021.1 coordinate 27,526, forward strand.
CCTCCATGACGGCCATCTCGATCGCTTCGGACATCAGCTCGTGCTCCTTGTGTCGGTGCGCCCGGTGGTGGCGCGGGGTCGTTGGTGTGGTCTGCGGCGTGCGGCGGGCGGGCCGTCAGTCGGCCGTGACCAGTGTTCCGATCTTCTCACCACGCAGCGCCCGGGTGATGCTGTCCTCCCCGCCCATCCCGAAGACCAGCATGTCGAGGCCGTTGTCCATGCACAGGCTGAACGCGGCGGCGTCGACGACCTTGAGGTTGCTGGCCAGCGCGTCGGCGTAGGTCAACCGGTCCAGTTTGACCGCGTCGGGGTCGGTGCGCGGGTCAGCGGTGTAGACCCCGTCCACGCCGTGCTTGCTCATCAGCACGACATCACAGTGGATCTCCAGGGCGCGCTGGGCGGAGACGGTGTCGGTGGAGAAGTAGGGCATACCCGCACCCGCGCCGAAGATGACCACGCGGCCCTTCTCCATGTGGCGGATCGCGCGGCGGGGGATGTAGGGCTCGGCGACCTGGCCCATCGTGATCGCCGTCTGCACACGGGTGGGCACCCCCTCCTTCTCCAGGTAGTCCTGGAGGGCCAGGCAGTTCATCACGGTGCCCAGCATGCCCATGTAGTCCGCACGGGCCCGGTCCATGCCCCGCTGCTGCAGCTGGGCGCCGCGGAAGAAGTTGCCGCCACCCATCACGACCGCGATCTGCACGCCCTCGCGCGCGGCCCGGGCGATCTGCCGGGCGATGCCCTTGACGACGTCGGGGTCCAGGCCGACGCTGCCCCCTCCGAAGGCCTCACCGGAGAGCTTCAGGAGCACCCGGCGGCCGGGCTCGGCCCCCTCCGGCGCGTTGTCAACCAAGGGGTCGGGGGCCGTCGACGGGAACACTTCGTGGGTGGTGGTCAGGCTGTCGGACACGAAGCCTCCTGGGAGTCCTGCGGCGGTCAGGGGTCGCTCGATCCTGCCACACCGGAGTGGCTGGGACACACTCCGGCCGGTGGGAGGACCGCTCGGGGCACCGGTCCCCCGGTGCCGACAACATCATCGCACCATCACCCTTTCCAGACACCGGTATGCCGAGAGGCCGGGCCCCACAAGGGAACCCGGCCTCACGGCATACGGACGGAAGGGTCTCGCTCAGACGCCGACCTTGAAGCGGGCGAAGGAGACGACCTGCGCACCGCCCTCGGTGGCGACCTGTGCCACGGACTTCTTGGGGTCCTTGGCGAACGGCTGGTCCAGCAGCACGTTCTCCTTGAAGTAGCCGTTGACCCGACCCTCGACGATCTTGGGCAGGGCCTGCTCCGGCTTGCCCTCCTCGCGGGCGGTCTCCTCGGCGATCCGGCGCTCGTTGGCGACGGTCTCCGCGTCGACGTCCTCACGGGTCAGCACCGTGGGGCTGAACGCCGCGACGTGCATCGCGATGTCACGCGCCACCTGGGCGTCGCCACCGGCAGTCGCCACCAGGACACCGATCTGCGCGGGCAGGTCGGGGCTGGTCTTGTGCAGGTAGGACACGACCTGCTCGCCCTCGATGCGAGCCACACGGCGGATCTCGATCTTCTCGCCGATCGTCGCGTTGGCCTCGTCCAGGACGGCCTGGACGGTCTGGCCGTCCAGGTCGCTGGCCAGGAGGGACTCGGGGTCGCTGGCACCGATGGCGACGGCCTGGGCCAGCACCTTGTCGGCCAGCTCGCCGAACTTCTCGCCCTTAGCGACGAAGTCCGTCTCGCAGTTGATCTCGACCAGCGTGCCGACGTTGCCGTCGACGTGCGCGGCGACCAGCCCGTTGGAGGCGGAGCGACCCTCACGCTTGGTCACTCCCTTGAGCCCCTTGACCCGCAGGATCTCGGTCGCCTTGGTGGTGTCGCCCTCGGCCTCGTCCAGGGCCTTCTTGACGTCCATCATGCCGGCGCCCGTCGCCTCGCGCAGGGCCTTGATGTCAGCGGCGGTGTAGTTCGCCATGGATCGGGTTCGCTCCTTCGTCAGGGAACTTCGGTGGGTGGTGGGTGTGCCGGGTGCTCAGGACTGCTCGGCCGGGGCGGTCTCGCCCTCGGCCGGGGTGGCCTCGGCAGCCGGAGCAGCCTCGGTCTCAGCAGCCGGGGCCGCCTCGGTGGTCTCAGCAGCCTCGGTGGTCTCAGCAGCCTCGGGGGTCTCGGCAGCCGGAGCCGCCGGGGCCTGTGCGGTGGCGGTCTCGGTGCCCTCGGAGCCGGCCAGCAGCTCGCGCTCCCACTCAGCCATCGGCTCCGTCTCGGCGGCGCCCTCCTCGGAGGTGCCACCACCGGCGCGGGACATGAGGCCGTCGGCCACGGCGTCGGCCATGACGCGGGTCAGCAGCGCGACCGAGCGGATCGCGTCGTCGTTGCCCGGCACCTTGTAGTCGACCTCGTCCGGGTCGCAGTTGGTGTCCAGGATCGCGATGACCGGGACGCCGAGCTTGCGCGCCTCGGTGACGGCCAGGTGCTCCTTCTTGGTGTCGACGACCCACACGGCGGACGGGACCTTGCCCATGTCACGGATGCCGCCCAGTGCGCGCTCGAGCTTCTCGTGCTCGCGCCGCATCATGAGGAGCTCCTTCTTGGTGTGCCCGGAACCGGCCACGTTGTCGAAGTCGATCTCCTCGAGCTCCTTGAGGCGGCTCAGCCGCTTGGAGACCGTCTGGAAGTTGGTGAGCATGCCGCCCAGCCAGCGGTGGTTCACGTAGGGCATGCCCACGCGGGTGGCCTGCTCGGCGATGGCCTCCTGGGCCTGCTTCTTGGTGCCGACGAACAGGATGGTGCCGCCGTGGGCGACGGTCTGCTTGACGAAGTCGTAGGCCTCGTTGAGGTAGGTCAGCGACTGCTGCAGGTCGATGATGTAGATGCCGTTGCGCTCGGTCATGATGAAGCGCTTCATCTTGGGGTTCCAGCGACGGGTCTGGTGCCCGAAGTGGACGCCGCTCTCGAGGAGCTGGCGCATGGTGACGACGGCCATGCCGAGGTCTCGCTTTCTTCTAGGGTGCAGTTGTCTCCTGGCACGGGCGACGACCTCCACCCGACCCCTACGGAGGGGACGGGACCGCGGAGGTGCGTCCCGGCATACCTGGCCCGCGACCGGAGGTCGGGGTGGTGCCGGTGGGCTCGTGCGCGAATTCATCTGGTGCGCCCGCAAGCAGGCACACCACACGTGCTCAGCATTCTACGGCTACGGTCGGGTCATGCGAAATCCTCTCGTGACCCGGATGGCCGGCTTCGGCTCCACGATCTTTGCGGAGATGACCCAGAAGGCGCTGCAGTTCGATGCAGTCAACCTCGGTCAGGGCTTCCCCGACACCGACGGGCCGCAGGAACTGCTCGATATCGCCCGGGAGTCGATCGCCTCCGGCCTCAACCAGTACTCCCCCGCCATCGGCATGCCGGTGCTGCGGCAGGCGGTCGCCGACCACCAGCGCCGCTTCTACGGCCTGGACGTCGACCCGGACACCGAGGTGCTGGTCACGGTGGGCGCCACGGAGGCGATCGCCGCCTCGATCCTGGGACTGGTCGAGCCCGGCGAGGAGGTGGTGACCTTTGAGCCGTTCTATGACTCGTATGCCGCGTCGATCGCCCTCGCCGGGGCGGTGCGCCGCACGGTCCCGCTGCACTTCCCGGACCTCGCCGTCGACGAGGCGGCCCTGCGGGCGGCGTTCGGGCCGCGCACCCGCGCGGTGCTGCTGAACACACCACACAACCCGACGGGCAAGGTGTTCACCCGCGCCGAGCTGGAGCTGGTCGCCGAGCTCGCGCGCGAGCACGACGCGGTGGTGATCGCCGACGAGGTGTATGAGCACCTCACGTTCGACGGCTCGACGCACGTCCCGATCGCGACGCTTCCCGGCATGGCCGAGCGCACCCTGACCATCAGCTCCGGGGGCAAGACGTTCTCGCTCACCGGGTGGAAGGTCGGTTGGGTGCACGGACCGGCCGAGCTCCTGGCTGCGGTCCGCGCCGTCAAGCAGTTCCTGACCTTCGTCGGCTCCGGGCCGTTCCAGCCGGCGATCGCCCACGGTCTCGCCCTGCCGGAGGAGTTCTTCCAGGGCTTCGCCGCCGAGCTCCAGGGCAAGCGCGATGTGCTGGTCGAGGCCCTGACCGGGGCCGGCCTTCCGGTCATGCCGTGTCAGGGCACCTACTTCGTCATCGCGGACGCTGCACCTCTCGGCGTCACCGACGCGGTCGAGTTCTGCCGCAACATGCCAGAGCAGGTCGGCGTCGTGGGCGTCCCGGTCTCCGCCTTCTGTGACGACCCGGAACCGGTTCGGACACTGGTCCGGTTCGCGTTCTGCAAGCGCGAGGAGGTGCTGCGCGAAGGCGCCCGTCGCCTGCGCAGCCTGGCACCTTAGGGCCGGCCTCCGTCGGGGGCGCGGCTCAGGCGCGCGGGTGCGCCTGCCGGTAGGCCGCCCGCAGCCGGTCCACCGAAACGTGCGTGTAGATCTGGGTGGTCGCCAGGCTGGCGTGACCGAGCATCTCCTGGACGGTCCTGAGGTCAGCTCCCCCCTCCAGCAGGTGGGTCGCCGCGCTGTGCCGCAGACCGTGGGGCCCGAGGTCGGCGGCCTCGGGGAGGTGGGCCAGCAGGTCGTGGACGACGGTGCGGACCTGCCGCTGGTCCACGCGCCGGCCCCGGCGCCCCAGGAACAGCGCGGGACCGGACTCAACCGTCACCAACCTCGGCCGACCGTGCGCGAGCCAGGCGTGCAACGCCTCGGCAGCCGGTGCACCGAACGGGACAGTGCGCTCCTTGGCCCCCTTGCCCAGGACCCTGGCCACGTGGCCGGGCAGGTCCAGGTCGTCCACGTCGAGCCCGGTGAGCTCGCCCACGCGCATCCCGCTGGCGTAGAGGAGCTCGAGGACCGCGCGGTTGCGCAGGTGCACGGGGTCGTCATCGTCCGCCGCGACGGCGGCCAGCTCCATGAGGTCCGCAGCCTCCCCCTTCTTCAGCACACCGGGCAGATGGCGTCCTTTGCGTGGGGCGCCCAGGCGCAGCGAGGGGTCGGAGGGGATGTGCCCGGTCTGCGTGGCCCAGCGCAGGAAGGTCCTCACCGCGGCCGACCGTCGGGCGATCGTGGAGGAGGCGGCCCCCTCCTCGGACAGTGAGCCCAGCCAGGTCCGCAGGTCCGCCAGCGTGATGTCGGCAAGATCAACGACGCCGGCGTCACGGAGGGACCGCGACATGGCGGTGATGTCACCGAGATACGCCCGCACCGTGTGCTCGGAGCGGTTCCGCTCCGCCCCGAGGTGGCGGCGGAACGCGGCGAGCACGTCCTCGGGCACGAGGGGCTCGCCGTCACCTGCTGCCTTCCGGGTGCTTTGTCCGGCGTCCTGGTCCACCCGTCCACGGTGCCACGGCGCGCACGCAGACAGTCGCAGGACGCGCAGACCCGAGCGGTGAGGTGGGTGGCCGGTGCCTGCGCGACGGGCAGCGCCGGCCCCCGGACCGCAACCCAGTCGCACCGACCGGGTCACGTGCACCCGCCAGCGGACCACGTCAGTGCTCGTGCGGGAGAAGGGTGAGCTCCCACGGCTGGAGGAACAGGAGCGGGTCGAGGTACTCGTCGCCACGGACGGCCCCGAGATGCAGGCAGGTCCGGAGCAGGCAGTGGCTGCCGATGGCCCCCAGGTGCCCGATGCGATCGCCCGCCGCCACCTGCTCGCCCCGGCTGATCCGGTCCGTGACCGGCTGGTAGGTGCTGCGCACCCCGTCCGCGTGGGTGACCGAGACGATGCCCACGCCGGCGATGCTGCCGCTGTAGGTCACTGTGCCGTCGGCAACCGCCAGCACCGGAGAGGTGGTCATGCCAGCCAGGTCGATGCCACGGTGCCCTGGGAGCCAGCGCTCCTCCGGCGGGTCGAAGCGCTTGACGACCTCAGGCTGGCCGGGCAGGGGCCACTGCCACACTCCCCGCGGGGTCAGCCCATCGGTCTGTGCCATCCGAGCGGTCAGGGCCGAGGCCGTCCGGGTCACGCCGGCGAAGAAGGCGGTCAGGACGGCGCCGTCCCCGTCGCGCTCGGTCGCCGGGCCCGTGAGGCCCCGGTCCGCGGGCGGCGCCAGGGTCAGCAGAACGACCAGGAGACAGGCCGGGACCCGGTCCACCGTGCGCGCGGGACGCCTGGGTAGGTGGCCCGACCGCCAGGTCAGGCGGCCCCTCACGCTCGCCCGATCTCGCAGCCGTCGGGTCACGCCCTTCCCCAGCCGACGGGTCACGACCTTCCCCAGCCGTCGGGTCACGCCCTTCCCCAGCCGGCGCGTCATGCCCTCCCCCAACCGTCGAGCCGCAGCTCAGCCAGCCCACGGCTCTGGAGGTCACCCAGCGCGCCGAGCACCTCGTTGGCGGACAGCCCGGCCTGCACCGTGATCTCCTCCACCGTCCTGGAGCGGAACGGCGCGAGGGTGGACCAGACCAGGTGCGGGAGCTGGTCCAGCTGGTCCTCGGGTCGCTCCGGCCCGCGCTTCTGCGGCGCCATGTCGTCGGAGCCGATCGCCCCCAGCAGGTCCACCACCTCGGCCGCGTCGGTGACCAGCGTCGCGCACTCCTCGCGGACCGCCTGGTGGCACCCGGCCGAGACCATCGAGGTCACGGGTCCGGGCACCGCGGCCACGGGGCGCCCGAGATGGACCGCCGCCCGCAGCGTGCTCAGCGCGCCGGAACGCAGCCCTGCCTCCACGACCACCGTGCCGGTGGCCAGGGCGGCGATGAGTCGGTTGCGCGCCAGGAACCGGGGACGTGTCGGGGAGCTGCCCGGTGGCACCTCGCTGAGCACCACGCCGGTGCGCGCGATCTGACCGATCAGGTCGGTATGTGCCGTGGGGTAGGGCCGATCCACCCCACCGGCCAGGACCGCCACCGTGGGGGCCTCGACCGCGAGCGCCCCGCGGTGGGCTGCTGCGTCGATGCCGAACGCGGCACCGGACACCACCGTGAAGCCCCGGGCGCCGGTCCCCGAGCCGATCTCGGCCGCGACATGGTTGCCGTAGGCCGTGCTGGCGCGGGCGCCCACGACGGCCACGCTCCGCGGCGGAACCTGGGTCAGGTCGACAGGGCCTCGGACCCAGAGGCACCACGGCGGGTCCTCGAGGTCGTCGAGGGCCTCCGGCCACTCGGGGTCGCCCGGAACCAGTAGTCGGGCACCGATCCGTCCGCAGATCTCCCGGTCCCGCTCCAGATCCAGGCGGTCGAGCCGTGCGGCGAACCGGTCGACCGGCTTGCCCGATGGTGACGTGCCCCCGCGGGCTGCGATCTCGAAGGCGTCCACATAGCCGAACCGTCTGATCAGGCCCAGGGCGACCGAGTCGGTGGGTTCCGCGATCCGGGCCCACGCCACGCGGGCGGTGGCCTCGTCCGTGACGCCGTGACTCATGCCGCCAGCTCCGAGCTCGTGCGGAGCGCCAGGGCCTGGCCCAGGTGCTCAGGTCCAGGACGCTCGGCACCAGCCAGGTCGGCGATGGTCCAGGCGACCCGCAGGCAACGGTCGTAGCCGCGCAGGGTCAGCTCGCCGCGGTCCATCGCCCGCTCCAGCGACGCGGTCACCTGGCCGGGCAACCGCCAGGTGTCGCTGCGCAGGAGACTCCCGGGCACCTCGGCATTGACGGCCCACGGAGTCTGTGCCCACCGCTCCGTCTGGCGCTCCCGGGCGCTGCGCACCCTCCGCGCCACCTCCAGTGTCGGCTCACCCGGCGGGCCGGCCAGCGCCGTGCGGGTGACCGGGAGGAGGCTCACGCGCACGTCGATCCGGTCCAGCAACGGGCCGCTCAGCTTGCCGAAGTAGGTCCGTCTCGCCAACGGAGTGCACTCGCACCGCTCACCCTTGCCGACGCCGAGACCGCAGGGGCAGGGGTTGGCGGCGGCGACCAGCTGGAAGCGGGCGGGGAGCCTGGTCTGCCGGTCGGCGCGCGCGATCACGACCTCCCCGCTCTCCAGAGGTTGCCGCAGTCCGTCCAGCACGTCCCGTCGGAACTCGGGGGTCTCGTCCAGAAAGAGGACGCCGCGGTGGGCGCGCGACACCGCCCCGGGACGCACGCGTGAGCTCCCACCACCGATCACGGCCGCCATCGAGGCGCCGTGGTGCGGAGCCACAAAGGGGGCGCGGGCCACCAGCGACCGGGTGCTGTCCAGGACGCCGAGCACCGAGTGCACCGCCGTGACTTCCAGTGCCTCGGAGCGCGCGAGCGCGGGCAGCAGGCCGGGCAACCGCTCGGCCAGCATCGTCTTGCCGGCACCCGGCGCGCCCACCATGAGCATGTGGTGCCGCCCCGCCGCCGCGACCTCCAGTGCGGCACGGGCCTCCGGCTGGCCCACCACGTCGCGCAGGTCGGGCAACCGCTCAGCGAGCTCGCTCGGCGGCGTCGCGACCGCAGCGGCCGGGACGGTGCCGGCCTGCACGGCCAGGTGCAGGTCGATCAGCTCCCGGAGGGAGCCGACCCCGTGGACGCGGACGTCGGGCACGAGCGCCGCCTCCGCGGCATTGGCGAGGGGCACCACGACCGTGCGGATCCCGGCTGCGGCAGCCGCCACGACCATGGGGAGGACCCCGGTGACCGGCCGCACCGCGCCGTCCAGTCCCAGCTCACCGATGTGCACCACGGACTCCGCCACCCTCGGCGGGAGCACCTCGATGGCCACCAGCTGGGCGACCGCGATGCTGACGTCGAAGCCACTGCCGGTCTTGGGCAGCCACGCCGGCGTGAGGTTGATGGTCCACCGCCGCTGCGGGATGGTCAGGCCGCAGTCCTCGACCGCGGCCCGGATGCGGTTGGGTGCCCGCGAGCAGGCGGCATCAGGCAGCCCGCTCATGATCATGGCCGGGAGCCCCTGCGCCATGTGCGCCTCCACCTCGACGAGATGGCCCTCGACACCGCTCAGCGCCACGGCGTGGGTGCGCCCCAGCCCCATCAGGCCACCCCCACGAGGTGCTCGACCTCGGCCGGCCCGTGCGAGGGGCTCAACACACCGATCACGTCGATGCGGACCTCGTCCGCGTGGTGCGCGTGCTCGCGCAGCCAGCTGACGGCCAGCCTGCGCAGGCGGGAGGCCTTGGCCTGGGTCACCGCCTCGACCGGGCTGCCGAACGCGGTCGAGCGTCGGGTCTTGACCTCACAGAAGACCAGGCACCGCCCGTCCCGGGCCACGATGTCCAGCTCTCCCTGGTCGCAGCGCCAGTTGCGGTCCACGACCTCGTAACCCAGCCCGGCGAGATACTCGCAGGCCAGCTGCTCGCCATACTCCCCGATCGCACTCGCGACCCGGTGGGACATCCCCATCCCGACCACCTCCGCGTCCACCGTCGCCGAGAGCAGGGGGCAGCGGAAGGCGACTCCCAGCGGCTGTGGACGAGGCACCCTCCCGACCGTCCCCTGGGGAGGAAGCGGGCCAGCCCCTGGGAGGGCAGCCGACCGTGTCCCCAGGCGGTCGCCAGGTTCGGCAGGCATGATGGTCCGCACCTGCCCCCTCGTGATGAGGACCACGCCTCATGTCCGACGTCGTCCCCGGACGTCCCGTGTCACCGCTCCCTGCCCTGAGGACCACGGCCCGCACGCGGGCTCCGCGCCGCACCGCCGCGGAGTGGTTCCTGCGGGGGCGCGACGCCGCCCACGCGGCGCTGCCGGCCAGGCTCGGCCACTGGCTGCCGCCGACGGCCATCGGCTACGGAGCCCTGAGCGCCTTCACCTATGCCGTGGACCTGGCGCTGCTCTCGCTGTTGTTCGACGTGATAGCCGTCCCCTACCCCGTGGCAGTGACGACCGGCTACGCGGTCGCGTTCACCCTGTCCTTCGTGCTCAACCGCTGGCTGAACTTCCGGTCCCACGGCTCGGTCTCACGACAGTCCGGCCGGTTCGTCGTCAGCACGGTCGCCAACTACCTGCTGTTCATCCTGGCGCTGGCCACCACGCTGGAGTGGCTGGGCGTCAACTATCTCCTCGCCCGCCTGCTCGCCGGTGCGTGCGAGGCCGCCTTCATGTACACGATGATGCGGTTCTACATCTTCCGGCGCACCGGTGAGCGGCTCAGCCGCGGTCGAGCTTGGTGAGATCCAGGTCGCTCTTGGCGAGCTCCTCGACGTTGACGTCCTTGAAGGTGATGACCCGCACCTTCTTGACGAAGCGGGCCGGCCGGTAGACGTCCCAGACCCAGGCGTCGGTCATCGTCACCTCGAACCAGGTCTCCCCGCCACCGGTGCGCACCTGCACGTCCACCTCGTTGGCGAGGTAGAACCGCCGCTCGGTCTCCACGACATGGCTGAACAGGCTCACCACGTCGCGGTACTCGCGGTAGAGCTGCAGCTCCATGTCGGTCTCGTACTTCTCGAGATCCTCGGCGCTCATGCGTGGTTCATCTCCCTCGCCTCGGGCGGGACGGCCTCGCCGACCCGGTCGGTGTTGCCGGTGATGTTCCAGCTCCGGCGGTGGTGGGCGCACGGTCCCAGCGTGCGCAGGGCCTCCTGGTGCTCGGGGGCGGCATAGCCCTTGTTCAGCTCCCACGAGTATGCCGGGTGCTCGGGGGCGATCCGCACCATGTGGGCGTCGCGGGTCACCTTGGCCAGGACGCTGGCCGCCGCGACCGAGGAGCAGGTCAGGTCCGCCTTGATCAGGGTCCGGACCGGCACCTGGGGCGTCGCGGTCGGGTCGGCGAGGGCGAGCAGACCCTCCCGCGCCGGGTCGGTGAGCCAGTCGTGGTTGCCGTCGAGCACGATGAGGTCGGGCGCCAGCTCCAGCTGGGCGAGCGCACGCTGCCCGGCGAGCCTGAGGGCGGCCATGATGCCGATGGCGTCGATCTCACCGGGCCAGGCGTGCCCCACACCCCAGCCGAGGGCCCAGCGCTGGATCCGCGGCACGAGGCGCTCCCGCGCCTGCTGGGAGAGCAGCTTGGAGTCCTTGACGCCCTGCGGGGCGCTGCGGCAGGACGCGTCGATCGCGACGACACCGACCGACACCGGACCGGCCAGGGCCCCGCGGCCCACCTCGTCCATGCCCACCAGCACCGCGTGGCCCTCACGCATCAGCGCCCGCTCCAGACGGAGGCTCGGACGGGTGCTCCGCGGCGGGGTCCGCCGCCGGGTGGCGCCACGTGCCGTCTGGGTCACTGGTCCTCCGGGACAGTGTCCGGGACCGACCCGAAGACGTCCTGCGGGTTGCCGAACCAGTCGAGGCGGTCCAGCGGCCAGACCAGCACGAACGCCTGCCCCACGACCGCGTCGGCCGGCACGGAGCCGGCCGTGCCGCTCCCGTCGTCGTGCGCGCGCGAGTCACGGGAGTAGGAGCGGTGGTCGCCCATCATCCAGTAGTGGTCCTCCGGCACGGTCACGTCGAAGTTCTCCGTGCTCGGCTCGTCGCCGTCGAACAGGTAGGACTCCTCCAGCGGCTCGCCGTTGACCGTGATGCGCTGCTGGTCGTCGCAGCACACGACGTGGTCGCCCCCGACGCCGATCACGCGCTTGATGAGGTGGTGACTCTCCCCCTCGGGCGCGATCCCGACGAACTTGGCCAGGTCGGTCAGCGGCTCCAGGATCGGGCCGCGGTCGGTCTCCTCGGTCGGGGGCAGCCAGCCGCCGGGATCCTCGAAGACGATGATGTCACCGCGCTCGACAGACATCGGACCTGCCTGGATCTTGCTGACCAGGACCCGGTCCCCGTAGACGAGCGTGGTCTCCATCGAGCCGGACGGGATCCAGAACGCCTGCACGATGAACGTCTTGATCAGGAACGAGATCACCAGCGCGGTCACGCCGATGATCAGGACCTCCCGCGCGAAGTGCACGACCGGGTGACGCCTGCGGCGCTCGGCCCCGGGGTTGCCCCTGGCAGCCGACCGCTCCCGTCCGGCGGCGTCCGGCTGGAACACCGTGGCTCCGGCTGCCTGGGGCACGGTGCCGTCAGGGTCGCCCGCGGGCTCCGCCACGCTCTCCCCCTCGGGTAGCGGGTTCTTCGTCACGGGTGGTGTCCTGTCTGCCGTTGTTGAGATCGAGTATGCGCCCTCCGTCGAACCCTAGTACGCGCGGCTGGGCGGACCGGCCCGCACACGCGGACCCTGGAGCGGTCGGGACGGCGACGCGTCCGTGGGAGACGAGAGCCGCCCCGGGCCGGTGGGCTCGGGGCGGCTCTGGAGTATGCCGTGACTCGCCTCAGGCGGTCGGGGTGTTGTCCCGCTTCTCGCGGATCCGGGCGGCCTTGCCGCGCAGGTCGCGCAGGTAGTAGAGCTTGGCGCGACGCACGTCACCCTTGCTGACGACCTCGATCTTCTCGACGTTCGGGGAGTGCAGCGGGAAGGTGCGCTCGACGCCGACGCCGAAGCTGATCTTGCGGACGGTGTAGGTCTCGCCGATGCCACCGCCGTGGCGACGGATGACGACGCCCTGGAAGATCTGGACACGGGAGCGGGTGCCCTCGATGACCTTCACGTGGACCTTGATGTTGTCGCCGGCGCGGAACGCGGGCATGTCGTCGCGGAGGCTGGCTGCGTCGACGTCGTCGAGCTTGTGCATGATGGGTCGCTTTCTCGTCGGTGCCACAGGTCACCCACGGCGGTGTGCCGTCGCGGTGGACGGTCGTGGTCAAGGGGTGTGCCAGCCCGTCCTGGTCGCACTCTTCCCCCTGTGGCAGGGGCGCGATGTCGTCGTCCGGGCGGACGCAAGGGTCAAGTCTGCCACACCAGGGGGACCCGGAGCCAATCAGAGGCGCACCGGCCCGCGGACCCGACCCTTCGGCATAATCGATCAGTCCGAGAGCAGGTCCGGGCGCCGCGCAGCGGTGCGCTGGAGACGCTGCTCGTGCCGCCAGGCGGCGATGGCGCCGTGGTTGCCGGAGAGCAGGATCTCGGGCACCTCACGCCCGCGCCAGACGGCGGGCTTGGTGTAGACGGGGTACTCGAGGAGGCCGTCCTCGTGGGACTCCTCGACCAGCGACTGCTCGTTGCCGATGACGCCGGGGATGAGCCTGGCGATCGCCTCGACCATGGCCAGCACGGCGACCTCGCCCCCGTTGAGGACGTAGTCGCCCAGGGAGAGCACGGAGACGGGCATCCGCTCGGCCGCCTCCTCGTAGACCCGCTCGTCGATGCCCTCGTAGCGGCCGCAGGCGAACGCCAGCCAGGGCTCCTGCGCCAGGTCGCGGGCGGTCTGCTGGGTGAACGGCGTGCCGCCGGGGCCCGGGACGATCAGGTGCGGCACGGTGTCGCCGGCGGTGAGCTGGTCGAGGGCCTCGCCCCACGGCTCGGGCTTCATCACCATGCCCGCGCCGCCGCCGTAGGGCGTGTCGTCCACGGTGCGGTGACGGTCGTGGGTGTGCTCGCGCAGGTCGTGGACGTGCAGGTCGAGCAGGCCGTTGCGGCGGGCGGTGCCGATCAGCGACAGGTCCAGGGGCTGGAGGTAGTCGGGAAAGATCGTGATGACGTCCAGGCGCACGTCAGTCCCCCAGCTCCAGCAGGCCCTCCGGCGGGTCGACGACCACGCGTCCGGCCTCCTCGTCGACCTCCGGGACGAGCTCCTCGACGAACGGGATGAGCAGCTCCCTCCCGTCGGGGCGGCGCACCTCGAGCAGGTCCTGCACGTCACGGGTATGCAGCGCGCTCACCTCTCCCAGCACGGTCCCGTCCGGCAGGGTCACGGTGAGACCGAGCAGGTCCTCCTCGTACCAGCCGTCGTCGTCCTCGACGTCCGCCTCGGCATCCTCCGGGAGGAGCAGTCGGGTGTTGCGGAGCGCCTCGGCGGCAGTCCGGTCCGGGACGCCCTCGAACCCGAGCAGATAGGTCTGCTGGTGCAGCCGCACCGACCGCAGGGTCAGCGGCCCGCGGTCCGGCTCCGTGACGAACTCGGTGCCGACCGTGAACCGCTCCTCCGGTGCGTCGGTGTGGGTCTGGACGGTGACCTCACCGCGCAGGCCGTGGGCCTTGCCGATGCGGGCGACGACGAACACGGGCGCTCCTCTGGGACGGGACGTGGTGGGCTGCCCCCGCCGGTCCTCGGCCGGGAACAGACTGGAGGGGTATGACGACAGGTGGCTGCCGGCATACCCCTCCAGGGTGGTGCGTGGGTCGGGCTCAGCGAGCCCGGTCGGTGTCGACGATGTCGACGCGGACCTTGTCGCCACCGGCGAGGGCACCCATGACGGTGCGCAGCGCGCTGGCGGTGCGGCCGCGACGGCCGATCACCCGGCCGAGGTCCTCGGGGTGGACCCGCACCTCCAGGACGTCGCCGTGGCGGACGTTCTTGGTGCGGACGCTCACGTCGCCGTCGTGGTCGACGATCCCCTTGACGAGGTGTTCCAGGGCCTCCTCGAGCATGATCAGCCCTCGGTCTTGTCGGTGCCGATCTCGGCACCGGTGTCCGCGGACTGGGCGGCGGCGCCACCGGCCGGCTCGAAGCCGGCGGCCTCGGCGGCCTCAGCGGTGCGGAACCACACCTCGGCGGTCGTCTGGTCGTACCAGCGCGAGCCCTCGACGTGGAACTTCATCGAGTCCTTGTTGCCCTTGACGGTGAAGCCCACGGGGGCGGAGCCGTCCTCGGTCACGGGAGCGGAGTCGGGGCCGTAGCCACCGTCGACCGCGGCGGCGTCCACGGCCGCGGCGACCTCGGTCGCCGGCTCGGCGCCCTCGGCCTCGGCGGCGTTGCCGGCTGCCGGGGCCTCCGCGTCAGCGGTCGCCTCGGCCGGGGACTCGGCGGCCACCTCGGCGGCGGCAGCCTCGTCGGCCTTCTCCTCAGCCTTCTTGTCGGCCTTGGCGGTGTCGGCCTTCTTGTCGGCCTTGGCCTCGTCCTTCTTGGCCTTCGAGGTCGGAGTGTCCGAGACCTCCTTGCCGTCGGCCGCGGCCAGGGCTGCCTCGTAGAGCGACTTCTTGTCGGGGCGCGGCTCGGCGGTCTTGAGAGTGCCCTCGGCACCCTCCTCGCCCTTGAACTTCTGCCAGTCGCCGGTCACCTTGAGCAGCGCGGCGACCTGCTCGGTCGGCTGCGCGCCGACGGAGAGCCAGTACTGCGCGCGCTCGGAGTCGATCTCGATGAGCGAGGGCTCCTGGGTGGGCACGTAGCGACCGATCTCCTCGATCGCACGGCCATCGCGCTTGGTGCGGCCGTCGGCGACGACGACGCGGTAGAACGGTGCACGGATCTTGCCCATGCGCTTCAGACGGATCTTGACAGCCACGAGTTCGGGTGTCTCCTCATTCTTGGTCAGGGTGAGCAGCCGCTTGCCCACGTGGGGAAACACGCGCGGGGCGGTCGCTCGGGAACACGCTGGGGTCGGAGAGAGGGGCCGACCCGCAGACGGGTACCGGCCTATTGTGCCAGATCCCACGACCGCCCACGAACCACGCCGGGCTCAGTGGTGGTGGCGGCCCCGGGACTCGTGGGCGTGCCCGCGCAGGATCACGCGGTGCGGGTCGGCCATCGTCCGCAGGTCCTCGCGGGGATCGTCGCGATAGACCACCAGGTCAGCCGACTCCCCCTCGACGATGCCGGGGCGCCCCAGCCACTCGCGGGCCGCCCACGTGGCAGCGCCGATGGCCTCGAGGTTGCTCATGCCGACCTTCGTCAGCGCCTCCACCTCGCGGGCCACCAGCCCGTGCGGCAGCTGACCGCCGGCGTCGGTGCCGACGTAGACGGGAACGCCGGCCTCCCGGGCCCTGGCGACCGTCTCGTAGCGCCGCTCGTACAGGTCCATCATGTGGTCGGCGTAGGTCGGGAACTTCCCGCGCCCCGCGTCGGCGAACTTCGGGAAGTTGTCGATGTTGATGAGGGTCGGCACGATCGCGATCTGCTGCTCCGCGAAGAGGTCGATGGTGTCGTCCAGCAGCCCGGTCGCGTGCTCGATGCAGTCCGTGCCGGCCGCGGCGAAGTCGCGCAGCGACTGCTCGCCGAAGCAGTGGGCCGTCACGCGTGCCCCCTCCTCGTGTGCGGCGGCGATCGCGGCGGTCAGGACCTCCACCGGCCAGCAGACCTCCAGGTCACCGGTGTCGCGGTCGATCCAGTCACCGACCAGCTTGACCCAGCCGTCCCCGCGCCGGGCCTCTTGGCGGACGTACGCCACCAGGTCCTCCGGCTCGATCTCGTGCGCGAAGTTCCGTGTGTAGCGCCTGGGCCGCGCCAGGTGCCGACCGGCCCGGATCAGGCGTGGCAGGTCCTCCCGGTCGTGCATCCACGAGGTGTCCACGGGGCTGCCGGCGTCCCGCAGCAGCAGCGCCCCGGCATCCCGGTCGGCGAGAGCGTGCTCCTCGGCCCGTTCGGGCGGGACCCCTCCGGTGGCCTCCAGACCCACGTGGCAGTGCGCGTCGACCAGGCCGGGCAGCACCCACCCCTCGATGGTCTCTACGTCCCCGGACGGGCCGGAAGGGGCGGTCAGGCTGATCCGCCCGTCCACGACCCACACCTCGTCCAGGGTCTCCTCCGGGCCCACCAGGACCTGTCCACGGACATGCAGCACCGGTCCAGCCATCGGCTCCAGCCTCCTCGCAGCGTCGTCCAGGGCAGGCTATCGGCCGGTCGTTCGCCGAGTGCGGGGGCTCCTAGACTCTGGCCCATGTCGCTGCCGGGCACCCAGCCGATCCCCGGCGTGGACCTGGAGACGACCCTGCGTGCCGCGGCCGCGGGCACCTTTCCCGCGGCAGACGGCGGCGTCTCCCGGGCAGCCCCCTGGCGGGTCGGCGTCGAGGCGGTCATCGCGCTCACCGGACACGCTGTCCTGGTCGTCGGTGAGGACGTGCCCGACGAACGGCTCCACGCGCTGGGGGTCGACGGCTTCGGCGGCGCACACGCGCCCCGGACCGCCCTCGACCTGGCGGGCCGCGGCGAGATCGGCATCCTCGACGCCCTGCTGGTCGCGCACGGCACCGGCGGCGCCAGCGCGGTGGTGGAACGGGTGGACCTGGCCCGATCACCCCGCGCCCGCCACGCTGACCAGTGGCGGACCGAGGTCCGCGTCTATGGCCTGCCCGACCCGGCCCGCACGGCCCTGGCCACTCTCGGCCGCGGCATCGGAGGCCTGCTCGAGGTGGGCGTCGAGGCCACCGACGGGTCTGCCGACACACTGCTGGAGGGCGTGCTGGCTCTCGTTCCGGCCGGCGAGGTGCTGCTCGCCTCGGTCTCGCCGGGCAACGCGCGTTCGCTCCGGTTCTTCCTGCGCCACGGCTTCCGGCCGATCGGCAGCGTCCAGCAGTGGCACCCCGACCGCAGGGACGGCGCCCTGATCCGTTGACCGGGCGCAGGCACTGTCCTGACCACAGAGCCGGACCGGCCCGGCTACCGTGAGCCCATGCGAGTCGATGCCGTCGTCATCGGGGCCGGGCACAACGGTCTCACTGCCGCCGCCTACCTGGCCAGGGCAGGGCGCTCGGTGCTCATCCTGGAGCGGGACGGACACGTCGGCGGGGCGGCGCGCTCCGACCGGGTGTTCCCGGCCTACGACGCCCGGCTGTCGGCATACTCCTATCTGGTCAGTCTGCTGCCCGACCAGATCATCGAGGAGCTGGCACTGGACCTGCAGCTGATCCGCCGCCGGATCAGCTCCTACACGCCGGTCGGCGACGCCGGCATCCTGGTGGACAACGGCGACGCGGCGCGGACCGCGCACGACCTCGGCCCGGACGCGCAGGCGTGGGACGACTTCTACGGGATGACCGGGGAGCTCGCCCAGAGGCTGTTCCCCACCATGACCGAGCCGCTGCGCTCCCGCGACGACGTGCGGTCCCTCGTCGGTGAGGAGGCGTGGCGCGACGTCGTCGAGCGGCCGCTCGGCGAGGCCATCGAGCGCAGGTTCACCTCGGACGTCGTCCGCGGGATCGTGCTCACCGACGGGCTCATCGGCACCTTCGGCCGACCCGGCGACGCGGATCGCCTGGTCAACCGGTGCTTCCTCTACCACGTGATCGGTCGCGGCACCGGCGACTGGGACGTGCCGGTCGGCGGCATGGGCGCGGTCACCGACGGGTTGCTCCGCACAGCCGAGCAGTATGGCGCTCAGCTGCGGACCTCCTCCACCGTCACCTCGGTCTCCACGGACGGGAAGGAGGCCGTGGTCCGGACCGGGGACGGGCTGGAGGTGCGCGCGGGGCAGGTCTTCGCCAACTGCGCCCCGAACGTCCTGGACCGTCTGCTCGGGGACGCACCGTCGCGGCCGGAGCCGGAGGGTGCGCAGCTCAAGATCAACATGCTGCTGTCCCGGCTGCCCGCGCTCAAGGACCCCTCGGTGACGCCCGAGCAGGCCTTCGCCGGGACCCTGCACATCAACGAGGGCTACGACCAGGTCGCCACCGCCTACGCCCAGGCCGCGGCGGGACAGGTCCCGGACGTTCCGCCGTGCGAGGTCTACTGCCACAGCCTGTCCGACAGCTCGATCCTGGGGGCGGACCTGGTCGCGGCCGGTGCACAGACCCTGACACTGTTCGGCCTGCACATGCCGGCCCGGCTGTTCCGCGAGGACCCCGAGGGCGCCCGTGAGCGGGCGCTCGAGCTGACCCTGGCCTCCATCAACTCCGTGCTGGCCGAGCCGATCGAGGACTGTCTGCTGGCACCCGACACCATCGACGTGCGCAGCCCGCTGGACATCGAGGCCTCGGTCGGGATGCCGGGAGGGCACATCTTCCACGGGGACCTGCAGTGGCCGTTTGCCGAGGCCGACGCGGACGTGGGTCGGTGGGGCACGGAGACCCGGCACGCCAACGTGTTCCTGTGCGGCGCGGGCGCCCGACGCGGGGGTGGCGTCAGCGGGATCCCGGGACGCGCGGCCGTTGCCGCCGCCCTGGGGGAGGAGACCCTCGGCTGAGTCCTCCGACCACGTTGTGGACAGGCACCGAGGTTGTCTCGGATCCGTGCCAACCTGGACCGCATGCACGGGAGGGGGCACGATGGGACTCATGCCGACGCTGCCGCGGAGCGGGCCACTGACCCTCGAGGACTTCGAGGCAATCCGTGAGGTCGACGACGGGCACCGCTACGAGCTCATCGACGGGGTCCTGGTCGTGACCCCCTCGCCGGTGCCCCGCCACCAGAAGGTCGCCTTCCGCATCGCTCAGGCACTCGACCGTTCGTGCCCGCCCGACCATGACGTCTACATGGCGCCCCTGGATATCAGGCTCGGGGAGGACACCGTTCTGCAACCAGATGCCTTGGTCGTGCCCAGGTCCGCCGTCGGTGAGCAGCACATCGAGGGCAGTCCGGTTCTCGCAGTCGAGGTGCTCTCCCCCAGCACCCGCACCTTTGACCTCGGCGCCAAACTGCTCCGCCACGAGCGCGCCGCCACGCCGGCCTACTGGGTCATCGACCCGGATGCCCCGTCACTCCAGGCCTGGGAGCTCCGGGACGGCCACTATGTGGAGGTTGCTCACGTGACCGGCGATGAGCCGGCCGAACTCTCGCTGCCGTGGCCGGTCCAGATCGTGCCCGGCGACCTGGTGAAGGACCGCTGAGTCCATGGCAGCTCTGACCGGCGACCCGTGACCCTGCCACTCCGTGGCCGATCCACGACCGACCGAGACCGGCCGCGCAAGGCGCCTGCGCTCCAGCCCTACTTGTCCTTGAGGAACTTGTCGAACCCGGCGGGCAGCTTGAGGTTGGACAGGTCCTGCTCCTGACCCTCCCCGGGAGCGCCCGGCATCCCGAAGGCGCTGCCCAGGGCGTTGCCCCGAGACTCCTCGGCCTTCTGCGCCGCCAGCCGCTCCTGCTCCGCGCGCTTGGCGGGGTTGCCGCTCTTGCCCTTCTTGCGCTGCGGCGGCCTGCCCTTCCCCTTGCCGGCGCCCCCGCCCAGCCCGGGCATCCCCGGCATCCCGGGCATGCCGCCGCCCTTGCGCATCTGGCGCATCATCTTCTGCGCCTGACCGAACCGCTCCAGCAGCTGGTTCACCTCGGAGGGCGAGACACCGGAGCCCTTGGCGATCCGCGCCCGGCGGGACCCGTTGATCTGCTTGGGGTGGGCACGCTCGAACGGGGTCATCGAGCGGACCATGGCCTCGACCCGGTCGAACTCCTTGTCGTCCAGGGCGTCGAGCTGGGCACGCATCTGCTGCATCCCGGGCATCATCCCGAGCATCTGCTTCAGCGAGCCCATCTTCTTGATGGCCTGCATCTGCTCGAGGAAGTCGGTGAAGGTGAAGTCCTCCTCCGCCAGGAACTTGCGCGCCATCTCCCGCGACTGGGCCGCGTCGAAGGCCTTCTCGGCCTGCTCGATCAGGGTCAGCACGTCACCCATGTCCAGGATGCGGCTGGCCATCCGGTCGGGGTGGAAGATCTCGAAGTCCTTGACCTGCTCACCGGTGGAGGCGAACAGGATCGGCTCGCCGGTGACCGTGGCGACCGAGAGGGCCGCACCACCGCGGGCGTCGCCGTCCAGCTTGGTCAGCACCGAGCCGGTGATCCCCACACCGTCGGCGAACGCCTTGGCGGTCTCGACGGCGGCCTGACCGATCATCGCGTCGATGACGAACAGCACCTCGTCGGCGTTGGTCTCCATCCGGATGTCGTGTGCCTGCCGCATCAGGTCGACGTCGACCGCGAGCCGTCCCGCGGTGTCGATGATGACCACGTCGTGGCCCTTGTCCCGGGCATGGGCGACACCGTCCACGGCCACGTCGATCGGGTCGCCGAAGGAGCGGGTGCCCTCACCGGACTCCAGGGCGGCGTCGTGGCCGAACACGTTGCCGCGCTCGGGGGCGAAGACCGGCACACCGGCACGCTCGCCGACGACCTGGAGCTGGGTCACCGCGTTGGGGCGCTGCAGGTCGGCGGCGACCAGGACCGGGGCGTGGCCCTGCTCCTTGAGCCAGTAGCCGAGCTTGCCGGCCAGCGTGGTCTTGCCCGAGCCCTGCAGCCCCGCGAGCATGATCACGGTCGGCGGGTTCTTGGCGAGGTTCAGTCGGCGGGTCTGGCCACCGAGGATGCCGACGAGCTCCTCGTTGACGATCTTGACGACCTGCTGGCCGGGGTTGAGCGCCTTGGACACCTCGGCCCCGAGCGCCCGCTCGCGGACCGCGCCGGTGAACTGCTTGACGACCGGCAGCGCGACATCGGCGTCGAGCAGCGCCATCCGGATGTCCCGGACGGTCTTGTTGACGTCGGTCTCGGACAGGGTCCCCTTGCGCTTGAGGTTGCGGAAGGTGTCTGTCAGGCGGTCGGAAAGGCTGTTGAACACCCCCACAGGTTAACCGGTAGGCAGCGGTCCACCGGCCTCGGCGACCGGCGCACCGTCGGGACCCCACGGCATACTGGCTGTATGCCGTTGCGTCGCCGTCTCGCCGCCGCGCTCCGTTCGCGGGTGGCCGGCCCCGACGCCGACCGGCGTGCCGCCGCGATCTGGCTGGCGCCGGGTGAGCGCCGGTTCGCACCGAGCGACCCGATCTGCCGGGTGCACAACCATGCGGCGATGTATGCCGGGGGGATCCGGGCCCTGCTGCTGCAGTCGCTGCACCCCCTCGCCATGGCGGGCGTCGGTGAGCACTCCGGCTACCGCGGCGACCCGTGGGGGCGGTTGCAGCGGACCAGCGAGTTCATCGCGATGACGACGTTCGGGCCGGTCGAGGGCGCCCAACGCGTCATCGACCGGATCAACAGGGTGCACGGCACCGTGCGCGGCACCGCGCCCGACGGACGGCCCTACGACGCGCGGGACCCACACCTGCTGTCCTGGGTCCATATCGCGGAGATCGACTCGTTCCTGACGGCCTACCAGCGCTACTCGCGCACGCCGCTGACCCCGACCGAGGCCGACACCTACGTCGCGCAGAACGCCTGGTCGGCTGGTGAGCTGGGGGTCCCGGACCCACCACTCACCGTGACCGACCTGCTGGGCCAGCTGACGGCATACCGGCCGGAGCTGGAGGTCACTGAGGGCGCCCGGGACGCTGCCGCCTTCCTGCTGCGTGAGCCGCCGCTGCCGCTCGCGGCGCGCCCCGGCTACTGGATGCTGGCCGCGGGGGCGGTGGCGATGCTGCCGGACTATGCGCGGGACCTGCTCGGTCTGCGGGTGGGCGGCCGGCTCGACCCGGTTGCTGAGCGTCTCGTGCTCGGGCCGGCGGGGCGGCTCGGGACCGCCGCGGTCGGTTGGGCGCTGTCCGAGCCCTCGGACCCACGCAACTCCCCGGAGAGCTCTGCCGTCAGCCGATGATCGCGTCGACGAAGG
The DNA here is from genome assembly GCF_003121625.1 of Ornithinimicrobium cavernae. Taxonomy (GTDB): domain Bacteria; phylum Actinomycetota; class Actinomycetes; order Actinomycetales; family Dermatophilaceae; genus Ornithinicoccus; species Ornithinicoccus cavernae. Next base: position 49,616 of record NZ_QDDJ01000021.1, read on the forward strand.
CCTCGGGGTCGAACGGCGCCAGGTCGTCCGGGCCCTCGCCGAGCCCGACCAGCTTGACCGGGACGCCCAGGCGACGCTGCACGTTGACCACGATCCCGCCCTTGGCGGTGCCGTCCAGCTTGGTCAGGACGATGCCGGTGACATTGACGGCCTCTCCGAACACCTCCGCCTGGCGCATGCCGTTCTGACCGGTGGTCGCGTCGAGCACGAGCAGCACCTCGTCGATCGGGCTCTGCTTCTCCACGACGCGCTTGACCTTGGCCAGCTCGTCCATCAGACCTGCCTTGTTGTGCAGGCGTCCGGCGGTGTCGATGATGACCGTGTCGGCCTCGTACTCGGCGGCCGACCTCACCGCGTCGAAGGCGACCGATGCGGGGTCCGCCCCCTCGCGCGCGGACCGGACGGTGGGGACGCCCACCCGCTCACCCCACGTCTGCAGCTGGTCGGCGGCGGCCGCGCGGAAGGTGTCCGCTGCCCCCAGGACGACGTCCTTGTCCTCGGCGACCAGCACCCGCGCCAGCTTGCCGACGGTGGTGGTCTTGCCGGTGCCGTTGACGCCGACGACCAGGATGACGGAGGGCCGGTCACCCACGCGGCTGGCGGCGACCCGGCGGTCCATGCTGGGGTCGACGAGCGCGAGCAGCTCCTCGCGCAGCCACCCCCTGACGGTCTCGACGTCGGTGGCCCCGTCGACCTGCACGCGGGTGCGCAGCTTGCCGACCAGCTCGTCCGTGGCCTCCACACCGAGGTCGGCCTGCAGGAGGGTGTCCTCCACGTCCTCCCAGGACTGCTCGTCCAGGCCACCGCTCGACAGGAGCGACAGCAGCACGTTGCCGATGGCGTTGTTGGAGCGGGCCAGGCGTGCACGCAGCCGCGCCATCCGGCCACGGGCGGAGGCCGGCTTCTCGATCGTCGGAGCGGTGGGCTCCGGCTCGACCTCGACGGCGACCCCGCCGCCGGTGTCCTCAACGCCCTCACCAGGTGGTGGCTCCGCCCCCTCGCGAGCGCCCTCGCGCTCTTCCTCGACCGCCGTCGGCGGAGTGGTGGGCGGCCGCTCGATGGTCTTGGTGCGTTCCCCGGTCCCCCGGCCCCGCCCTCGGACGAGACCGACGATGAGGGCCAGTCCGGCCAGGGCCACGACGGTGGCGACGGTCAGGTACTCCCACAAGCTGTCCACGCCCGACATTGTCACAGACCATGAGCGTGCCGGGTCCACCTGCCTCTGGTGGCGGTCGCCCGGTGATCCGGCTACCCGACGATGGCGACCCTGCGCTCTGCACTTGACGTCGCATGCCGTCACTTCTGCAGAGCCGAGAGCCAGCGGCGACCCTGCGCTCTGCAGTTGACGTCGCATGGCGTCACTTCTGCAGAGCCGAGAGCCAGCGGCGACCCTGCGCTCTGCAGTTGACGTCGCATGGCGTCACTTCTGCAGAGCCGAGAGCCAGCGGCAACCCTGCGCTCTGCAGTTGACGTCGCATGGCGTCACTTCTGCAGAGCCGAGAGCCAGCGGCGACCCTGCGCTCTGCACTTGACGTCGCATGGCGTCACTTGTGCAGAGCCGAGAGGACGGTTCACAGCTTCTGCAGAACCAGGACGTGCGGGATGGCGTCGCCGCGGCCCCGAGCATCCGTCAGGTGCCGTCCCCGACCGCGGACGTCAAGCCTGGGCGTTGCGCGGTGAGGGAAGGCGCTACTTGCGGACGTTCTGCAGGGTCCGGCGCGCGGCCTTCTCGCCGCGGTCCCTCAGCGCCTCCTGACGGCGACGCGCGCCCGCCAGGAGCTCCTCACCCTCGGGCGTCAGGACATCGCGCCCGTCGCGCCGTGCCTCGACGGCGACGAATCCGACGACCAGTCCCCCGAGGGCCACGCACACGAGCATGGCCAGCACCAACGCGATCATGGTCACAATCGTGCAACGATTTGCGGCCTCACACAAATCACCATGCCGGGTCGCGGTCGCCTTTTTCCACAGAGGGGCGCAGGCGAGGACCAGATCGCACCCCGTCAGCGACGATCAGGTCGCACCGTCAGGCGACGTCTCTCAGGCGAACTGCTGCACGTTACTCAGGCGGGCTGCTGCACGTTACTCACGCGGGCTGCTGCACGTCACTCAGGCGGGCTGCTGCACGTCGCGGAGCCGCTGCGAGACCACCGTCGTCACGCCGTCGCCCTTCATCGACACGCCGTACAGCGCGTCAGCGACCTCCATGGTGCGCTTCTGGTGGGTGATGACGATCAGCTGGCTGGAGTCGCGCAGCTCCTCGAACAGCGTGATGAGCCGCCCCAGGTTGGTGTCGTCCAGCGCCGCCTCGACCTCGTCCATGATGTAGAACGGGCTCGGGCGCGCCTTGAAGATCGAGACCAGCAGCGCGACCGCGGTCAGCGACCGCTCCCCACCGGACAGCAGCGACAGCCGCTTGATCTTCTTGCCGGGTGGCCGCGCCTCGACCTCGATGCCCGTGGTGAGCATGTCGTCCGGGTCGGTCAGCGTCAGCCGGCCCTCGCCGCCGGGGAACAGCCTCGAGAACACTCCCGCGAACTGCTCAGCGGTGTCCTCGAACGCCTCGGCGAAGACCCGCTCGACGCGCTCGTCGACCTCCTTGACGATGCCCAGCAGGTCCTCCTTGGAGCGGCGCAGGTCCTCGACCTGCTCGGTGAGGAACTTGTGCCGCTCCTCCAGCGCCGCGAACTCCTCCAGCGCCAGCGGGTTGACCTTGCCCAGCGCCGAGAGCCTGCGCTCGGCCTTGCGCAGCCGCTTGTCCTGCTCGTCACGCACGAACGCCGCCGGCTCGGGCAGGTCGTCCGGGTCGTCATCGGGTCCGGGGATGAACGGCACCAGCTGGTGTGGCCCGAACTCCTCGACGAGCGCCTCAGGGTCGATGCCGAGCTCCTCGACCGCACGGGTCTGCAGTGCCTCGATGCGCAGCCGCTGCTCCGCCCGGGCCACCTCGTCGCGGTGCACCGAGTCGGTCAGGTCGCGCAGCTCGTCGCTCAGGGTGACGACCCTGCCGCGGGCCTCGGCCAGGCGGGTGTCCCGTTCGGCGGCCTGGGCGCGGGCCCGGTCCCGGACGGCCGCGGCCGCCTCCACCAGGGCACGCACCTCCTCCAGCAGGTATGCGGACCCGTCGGCGACGGCGGTCGCGACCCGGGCGGCGTGGGCCCGGCGCTCGCGACGGGCGGCGGCCCGCTCGCGTGCAGCGATCTCCGAGCGCGCGGCGGCCTCCAGGGACTCGGCGCGGCCCTGCAGGGCACGGGCGCGTTCCTCCTGCGTGCGCAGCTGCAGACGGACCTCGGTCTCCTTGGTGCGGGCCGCCGCGGCCGCGGCGGCGAGCCGGTCGCGCTCCTGCGTGCTCGGCTCCTCCTCACCGGGCTCGGCCTCGGCATCGGCCAGGCGCTGGGTGAGAGCCTCCAGGTCCGCGCGACCGGTCTCGAGTGCCTGCTCGGCGGTCGCGATGGAGGCGGTGGTGCGCTCGTGCTCGGACCGTGCTGCCCGCACGGCCGAGCCCAGCTGCCCGAGCTTCTCGGCGACGGCGGCCATCCTGGCGTCGGACTCGTGGAGCTGGTCCATCGCCTGCTGCGCCGCAGCGGTGTGCCTCTCCAGCTCCTGGCGGGCACCCGCCAGCGCGAAGGTCGCCTGCTCGCCCCGGGCGCTCGCTGCGGCGAGTGACTCCTGGGCCTCGTCGAGCGCGCTCTGGATCTCCAGGAGGCTCGGCGCGGCCGAGCTGCCCCCGCGGACCCAGCCCGCGGCATACACATCACCGTCCCGGGTCACGGCTGTCACCTGGTGGGCCGCCACCAGCTCGGCCGCGGCCGCGTCGTCCTCGACGACCGCCACGCGGTGCAGCAGCGCCTCGACCGCCGGCGCCGCGGGGTCACCGACCGTCACGACGTCGCGCGCCCAGACGGCGCCGTCGCCCAGGGTGGGCCAGTCGGCGGTGTCGGTGGCGGGGGCGGTCTGCGGCACGAGCAGGGCGGCCCGACCCTCGTCGTCGGCGCGCAGCGTCGCGACCGCGTTGCGGGCGTGGTCGAGGGACTCCATGACCAGGCCGTCGCCCGCCCAACCGAGCGCCGCGGCGATCGCCGCCTCGTAGCCGCCTGTGACGGTCACCAGGTTGGTCACGGTGCCCACGACGCCGCGGCCCTCCGGCGCTGCCAACAGGGCGGCCGCGCCGTCCTTGCGACGCAGGCTCAGCCCGAGGGCCTCGCACCGCGCCGTCAGGCTGGACTTCTCGGACTCGGAGGCTCGCAGCTCGTCGGTGAGCCGCTCGACCTCGGCGGCGGCGGCGACCCGGGCGGCCTCGGCCGTCTCGTACTCCTGGTCCAGGCCCTCCTCGCCCTCCTCGACGTCCAGGACGCGGCCCTCGAGGGCGGCGAACTCCTGCTCCGCGGCAGCGGCACGCGCAACGATGGAGTCGAGGGCGGCGCGGAGCCGCCCGATCTCGGCCTCCCCCGCCTCCTGGCGGCTGCGGGCCGCGGCGACCTTGCCGGACAGCCTGGCCAGTCCCTCCCGCCGGTCGGCGGCCGCGCGGGCGAGCCTGGTCAGCCGTTGCTGCTCCTCGTGGTGGGCGGCCTCGGCGTCGCGGCGGGCCTGCTCGGCGGCCTGCAGGGCCGCGCCGATAGCGGCGACCTGCTGCTCGAGCTGCTCCTCCTGCTCACGCAGCGCGGCGGCCTGGGAGCGCAGCTTCTCCGGGTCACGCCCCTCGCCGGAGCCCCCGGAGGCCTCCTCCTCGCTCTCGCTGGCCAGGAGGCGCACGCGCTCGCGTGCCAGGTCGGTGGTCGCCGAGGTGCGCTCGACGAGCGACGACAGCGAGTACCACTGGTCCTGCGCCGCAGTGAGGGCGGGCGCCGCCTCGGCGGCCTCGGCCTCGAGCTCCGCGACCGTCGACTGCGCCGCCGTCAGGGACTCCTGCACGGCGCTGCGCCGGTTGATGATCGCCGTCTCGTCGGCCAGCTCCTGCTCCAGCGTGCTGGTGAGCTGCACGAGGTCGTCGGCCAGGATGCGCAGACGGGCGTCGCGGACCTCGGCCTGGATGCTGGCGGCGCGACGGGCGGTCTCGGCCTGACGCCCGAGGGGACCGAGCTGGCGCCGGATCTCGGAGGTCAGGTCACCGAGCCGGGTGAGGTTGCCCTCCATCGTCTCCAGCTTGCGCAGCGCCTTCTCCTTGCGCTTGCGGTGCTTGAGGACCCCGGCCGCCTCCTCGATGAAGCCGCGGCGCTCCTCCGGCGTGGCGCGCAGCACCGCGTCGAGCTGGCCCTGGCCGACGATGACGTGCATCTCGCGACCGATGCCGGAGTCGGAGAGCAGCTCCTGGATGTCCAGGAGCCGGCAGGAGGTGCCGTTGATGGCATAGTCCGAGCCGCCGTTGCGGAACATGGTCCGCGAGATCGTGACCTCGGTGTAGTCGATCGGCAGCGCGCCGTCGGTGTTGTCGATCGTCATCGTGACCTCGGCGCGGCCCAACGGGGCCCGGCCGGAGGTGCCGGCGAAGATGACGTCCTCCATCTTGCCGCCGCGCAGGCTCTTGGCGCCCTGCTCGCCCATCACCCAGGCCAGGGCGTCGACGACGTTCGACTTGCCGGACCCGTTGGGACCGACGATGCACGTGATGCCCGGCTCCAGGCGCAGCTTGGTGGCCGAGGCGAACGACTTGAACCCCTTGAGGGTCAGGCTCTTGACATACACGTGGAAAGGCAGCTCCTGTGCGGCGGACTTCCGGTCACTGTACCGGCGGCCACCCCGGATCCCCCGCACATCAGGCCGTCTGCGCGAATCCCCGCTGGGCGCAGACCGCGCACTCAGCGTTCGCGGAAGCCGCTGAGGCCCTCGGACGGCTGGTGCCACTGGACCGTGACGCCCGAGACGTGGCCCGGGCGGCTCCGGGTCGAGACGTCCTCGCCGAGCAGGTCGATGAGCGTGCGGACCGCGTCCTCAGATCCCTGGGCGTTCACCTCGACCCGCCCGTCGGGCAGGTTGCGGGCGTGCCCGACGAGGCCGAGCTCGAGCGCACGCGCACGCGTCCACCACCGGAAGCCCACTCCCTGGACGCGTCCCCTGACAAACACCAGTGCCCTCACCACGGGACCAGTCTAGGAAGGCTGCTTCGCTGGACGAGCGGTGCCTCAACGGGCGCGGGGGCCTCGCGGTCGTGGCTGGCAACGGGGGCAGTAGTGCGAGGACCGGTTCATGAACGCCTCGCGCCGGATCGGGGTGCCGCACCGGTCGCACGGTTCGCCCTCGCGCCCGTAGGCGTGGAGCGAGCGGTCGAAGTAGCCGCTGGCCCCGTTGACGTTGACGTAGAGCGCATCGAAGCTGGTGCCACCCTGTCCCAGCGCCTCCGTCATCACGTCCGTGGCGTGACCGAGCACGCGCGCGAGCGCCGGCCCGGTCAGGGCGGACGTCTCGCGCAGCGGGTTGACCCGTGCCCGCCACAGGGCCTCGTCGGCATAGATGTTGCCGACGCCGCTGACCAGTCCCTGGTCCAGCAGGGCCCGCTTGATCGCCGTATGCCGTCGCCTGAGTGCGCGGACGACTGCCTGTTGGTCGTAGGCCGGCTCGAGGGGGTCGGGGCCGATGTGCCCGACGGGGACCGGCACGCCGTGCGCGTGGGAGCTGCCCGGGTGGCGGTCCGGGACGAGCTCGGTCAGGGCCAGGCCACCGAAGGTGCGCTGGTCCACGAAGCGCAGCTGCGGTCCGTCGTCAACGAAGTCGAAGGTCGCGTGCAGATGCTTCTCGCGAGGGGCGTCCGGCGGCTCGACAAGCAGCTGACCGCTCATCCCGAGGTGGAGCACCAGGGCGTGTGGGTCGTCGCCGGGGGCCTGCACCACCAGCCAGAGGTACTTCCCGCGACGGTCTGCCGCGAGCACGTCGACGCCGCTGAGGCGGGTCGCCAGGTCCAGCGGTCCTGCCTCGTGGCGGCGCGCGACGCGGGTGCCGGTGATGGTCGCCTCCGCGATGCGGCGCCCCACCACGTGGTCGGCGAGTCCGCGGCGCACGACCTCCACCTCGGGAAGCTCCGGCACGGCGCTGGTCAGTCGCGAGGGGTCGTGGGACCGCTGTGGGTCGACCCGGACGCGGCCTGCTCGGTCTCGGCGTCCTCCACGGCCGTGGCGCGCTCGGTGAGGAGCTTCCAGGCGGCCTCGGCCGCCTTCTGCTCGGCCGCCTTCTTGCTGCGGCCCACCCCGGTGCCGAGCACCTCGTCGTCGACGACCGCCGTGGCGGTGAAGACCTTGTCGTGGTCCGGGCCGTCCTCGGCGATCTGGTAGCTCGGGGAGATCGGGCCCTCGGTGGAGGCGAGCTCCTGGAGGCTGGTCTTCCAGTCCAGGGCTGCACCGAGGCTCGCGGTGTGCTCCATGAGCGGGTCCAGCAGGTGGTGCACGAAGGTGTCCGCGGCGTCCAGACCGACGGAGATGTAGACGCAGCCGATCACGGCCTCGGTGGTGTCCGCGAGGATCGACGCCTTGTCGCGGCCGCCGGTGGCCTCCTCGCCGCGGCCGAGCAGGATGTACTCACCCAGTCCCATCGTCCGCGCCACGTCGGCCAGGGCGCGGGAGTTCACGACGGCGGCACGCAGCTTGGCCAGCTGGCCCTCCGGCAGGTCGGGGTGGCGCCGGAACAGGGTGTCGGTCACCACGAGCCCGAGCACGGAGTCCCCGAGGAACTCCAGCCGCTCGTTGTGCGGCACGTTGCCGTTCTCGTACGCGTACGAACGGTGTGTCACGGCACGCCGGAGCAGCGCCTCGTCGCAGGCCTCCCCGACCACCTCGGTGAGGTAGTCGCGGAGGTCAGCGAGGGGGCGCTGCTCGGGGGACGCGGAACCGGTGTCCGCAGGGGTCCCGGAGCCCGACGTCATACCGACGGGGCTCAGCCCTGGTGCTCGGTGCGCTCTGCGGCGTCGTAGTGACGACCCGCGTAGGTGCCGCAGGAAGGGCACGCCATGTGCGGCTGCTTGAGTGCCTTGCACTGCGGGCAGGTGCTCACGGCAACCGGCGAAGCCTTCCAGTTGGCGCGGCGGGAGCGGGTGTTGGAGCGGGACATCTTCCGCTTCGGGACAGCCACGTCAGTTCCTCTTCTTCTCGTCGTCGGTGCCCGGTTGGGCGAGGTCGGCCAGTGCCGACCACCGTGGGTCAATCACGTCATGGTGGTGCTCCGGGTCATCCGCCAGGCGTGCTCCGCACTCGGAACACAGACCCGGACAGTCGTCCCGGCACACCGGTTGGAACGGCAGGGCGGTCACCACTGCGTCCCGGACCAGCTCCTCGAGGTCCATCAGGTCGTCCTCGAGCTCGTAGACGTCGTCCTGCTCGTCCTCGTCGGCCGCCACCTCCTGGTGGTGGGCCGCGCGGTCGGGGTAGGCGAACAGCTCCTGGAAGTGGACATCCACAGGGATCTCCACCTCGTCCAGGCACCGCACGCACACCCCGGTCGCGGTGGCCCTGACCGATCCGGTGGCCAGGACACCCTCCATCACGGACTCCATCCGCAGATCGAGGTCTACCGGGTCCCCGGGCCTGATCGCGATGACGTCCGTGCCGATAAGGTCCGGAGCCGTCACGGCCCGCGAGGTCTCCTTCATAGCGCCCGCCCGGCGGACGAGCTCCCGGGTGTCAATGACCCAGGGGCTCGCAGCGTCCTGCGTTGCCATGTTGTCCCTCGCGTGTCGTGTGGATCGGTCCGGACCCGCACAGGGACACAGACCGACACACTAGGTTAGCCGAGCGGTCCACGGCCCAACAAATCAGCAGGCCGGTAGGTTGGCCGCATGAGTCGCTGCCTCTGCCCCGGATCCTACGACCCGGTCACCAACGGGCACCTGGACATCATCGTCCGAGCCGCCGCCCTCTACGACGAGGTCATCGTCGGGGTCCTGCACAATCCGTCCAAGCGTGGCCGGTTCCCCGTCGAGGAGCGGATCGAGTTCATCCGCGAGGCCGTCCCGCCCGGGCTGACAGTGCGGGTCGAGGCGTTCGGCGGCCGGCTCCTGGTCGACATCGCCAAGGAGCTCGGGGCGAGCGCGATCGTCAAGGGGCTGCGCGGCGGCACCGACTTCGCCTACGAGCTGCCGATGGCGCTGATGAACCGGCACCTGACGGGCGTCGAGACGGTCTTCCTGCCCGGGGACCCGGCCCTGGAGCACGTGTCGAGCTCCCTGGTCTCCGAGGTCGCCCAGTATGGCGGGGACGTCACCGGACTCGTCCCGGACCACGTGCGCGACGCGCTCGTGGCACGCCGTAGGTGATCTGGGCGTGACGGCGGCTTCGACCTGCGGCCGGTCGTCGAGCGCACGGGGCTGGCTGTCGACGCGGTCGTCATGTCCAACGAGGTCGGCAGCGTCAAGCCCGACCCCGGCATCCTCCCGCACGGCCTCGAGCTGCAGCACGCGGCCCCGGAGGTGACGCTCATGCTGTGCGACAGCTGGCAGGAGGATTCCGGCTCCTCGCCCTGACGTCATCCCGGGGCGACCGTGCGTTCACCACCACGACACCTCCTCGGGGCACGGTGCCCTCCGGCGGGTCCAGAGTCTGGAGCCGCCCGCAGCCGTTCGCACACTCCCTGCCCGGAAGGCTCCCCGTGTCCCCGTCCCATCCTGCACGATTTCGCCGCACCGTCGGTGCCCTGGCGACCGCAGCGCTGGTCGCCGGCGGCCTGACCACCACCTCGGTCGCTGCTGTCGAGACCCCCGCCCTGCTGGTCACCGAGATCGCACCCGACAACTCCTCCTACGACGACTTCGAGTTCATCGAGGTGACCAACACCACCGGTGCACCGCTCGACCTGGCCACCGTGTCCCTGGCCTACACCTACGTGGACAGCGCGGACACGGCCCGTGACGTGCCGCTGACGGTGCCCGCGGGCACGGTCCTCGAGCCCGGGGAGACCGCCGTGCTCTGGCTGTCCTACCAGACCACGACCGTCGACAGCTTCGCCCGGACCGAGCAGGAGTTCCGCGACTTCTGGGAGGGGGTCGGCGCGGGCACCGGCGACTACCGCCTGGTGCGCGTCACCGGACAGTCCGGCATGGCCAACGGCGGCAACCGCGGCATCCGCGTGACCGCCGGCGACGGCTCGAGCACGTGGTCGTTCTATCCCGCCGGCAGCACGGGGGTCGATGCCACCGCGCACTTCCGCCTGGACGACACGCCGGGTCGCACCAGCCTGCTCGCCGGCCCGGCCACCCCCTCCCCCGGCCAGATCGACCCGGCCGCCCTCCTGCCGCCGGCCACGGAGCCCGAGCCCGAGCCGGACCCGACGCCGGAGCCCGACCCGACCCTGGTCACCGCTCCCCTGCAGGTCACCGAGGTCACACCGGACACCACCAACGTCGGCTCGGCCGACGGCTACGAGTTCATCGAGGTCTACAACGCGACGACGGAGCCGATCGACTTCGCCGACTACAAGCTCGACTACCTCTACCCGGCCGAGGACCTCACCAACAACAACGTGGTGCAGTGGCCCTCGGTGCCCGAGTCCTTCGTCATCCAGCCCGCCGACACGGCGGTGTTCTGGATCAAGAACGGCCAGAACAACGCCCTGACAGCAGCCGACTTCAACGCCCATTTCGGGGTCGATCTGACGGCTGGCGAGGACCTGGTCGAGATCCACACCGGTGGGATGGCCAACGGCAGCGCGCGCGGTCTGCAGGTTGTCACCAACACCGGGTTCGGCGTCAACACGGCCTACTACAACCTGGCTGGGGCGGACGACACCCGGGCCGATGTCGGCATCCAGTACCAGACCGACCCCGCCGACCAGCAGCGGCAGATCCTCCTCGGCCACGAGCCGGCCTCACCGGGATCGGTCACGGCAGACCAGGTGCCGGCGGGCCTCATGGTTCCTCCGGTCGACGACGCCGCCCCCGCGGTCATCGACCACGCACCGGACACGGTCGACCCCACCCAGGACCTCACGCTCGCCTTCACGATCACCGACGACGTGCAGGTCCGGACCGCCAGCCTGTCGGTGCAGACCTCGGGCATGGCCGAGCCTGCGGTGCGCAACCTGACCGCCGGGCCGGAGGACCGCTACGAGTCCTCCATCCACCGGGTGGACCTCACCGGGGCACGGTGGGTGGACTACTCCCTGACCACCTCGGACGGCACGCACTCGACCACGACCGAGACGGTGCGTCTGCCCGTGTCCGGGGTGGACCCCAGCCCTGTGCGGCTCAGCCTGGAGGACGACCAGTTCGTCTCCGGGACGACGCGGGTCAGCGCCGGCGGTGACACCTACCCGCCGCGGATCACCCTGAGCGTCGACGGCGAGCCGGCCCAGGGAGCCGGTGCCGCACTCGAGGGCGAGCCGTTCTTCGCGTTCGAGGCGACGAGCACCGACGCCTTCTTCCGCAACGGTGTCCTGATCGGTGACGACGTCCTGCACATCTTCGACGAGGGCTTCTACGCCGACGAGGTCACGGTCGCCACGGCGGTGCCGCTGTCCTACATCACCCAGGGCGAGGACCTGGTGCTGAGCATCTACGCCGGGACCAAGGCCTGGCCCGAGATCGACCTCGACGAGAACAACGACGACTTCCAGATCCGCAACCTGCGACTGGTCCTCCCGGACGGTCGCACGCTGCGCGCGCCGGGCTTCGAGGACCCGAAGGCCTGGATCGCGATGGGCGACAGCGCGGGCAAGAACGACTTCGTGGACGCAGCGTTCAGTCTCCCCGAGGACGCCTTCTCGGCCACCGCGTTCGACTGGGACACCACCGCGACCACCGATGGCGAGCACGAGGTCGTCGCCACCGACGGCGCGACCACCGTGCAGCGCACGGTGCAGGTGGACAACACCGCTCCGGTGATCACCAGCACCGTCGAGGACGGCGCAGACCACCAGGGCGAGTTCGTCATCGACGCCTCCGCGCAGGACGCCGGCGCCGGCCTGGACGTGCTGACCGCCTCCCTGGACGGCACCGTGATCGAGCTACCCCACACCACCAGCTCCCTGGACCTGGTGGTGGGTGAGCACGCGCTGGTGCTGTCCGCCCGCGACCACCTCGGCAACACCTCGACCCGGACGGTCACCTTCACCACGCCGGTGGAGCAGCCCGACACCGAGCTGCTCTCACCGGAGGACGGCGCGACGATCCGCGGCACCAAGCAGGTCGACCTCACGGCTCGCGTGACCGACCCCAGCGGTGACCTGCTCGACGTGGCCTTCCTGGTCGGGCAGAGGTTCACCACCGACGACCCGGGGCTGCTCGCCTGGACCGGCACGACCACAGACGCTGCAGAGGTCGAGCGCACGGACCGCGTCACGGCAACCACCGAGGAGCGTGCCGCCATGGCCTCCGACGACGGTGAGAGCGCCGCCACCACGTCCGAGAACGCCCTGCCCTACCAGCTCTTCGAGGTGCCGGTCGACGAGACCGACCCGGAGACCTCGGTGCGGGTCGCCTGGGAGGGCAGCGCCAATGCCGACGCCAAGGTGCTCCTGTCCGTCCGCAACACCACGACGGGGGCCTGGGAGGAGGTCGACCGCGTCCTGACGACCGACGGGGAGACGGACATCGCCCTGGAGGCCCAGGTGCCGGTTGCCGACCACGTTCAGGACGGGGCGGTCCAGGTGCTCGTGCAGCACTCGGAGGGCTTTGCCCACACCGACCGGTCGGACCGGAGCACCCCGGTCGAGCCCGCCCACCCGGACGACGTGCCGCGCTCCGACTACGACTTCACGCTGGCCTGGGAGTCGGACACGCAGTACTACAACGAGTCCTTCCCCCAGCGACAGCTCGACATCCACGACTACCTGCTGGAACGGCGCGACCCGCTCAACCTCGCCTACCTGTTCCACACCGGCGACATCGTCGACAACTACGACCAGCCCTACCAGTGGGCGAATGCGGACCCGGCCTACCAGCTGCTGGACGACTCCCAGCTGCCCTACGGTGTGCTCGCGGGCAACCACGACGTCGGTGGCGCCCGGGAGGACTACTCGGTCTACGGCGAGTTCTTCGGTGACGAGCGCTTCGCGGACAACCCGTGGTTCGGGGGCAGCTTTGAGAACAACCGGGGCCACTACGACCTGATCACGGTCGGAGGCGTGGACTTCCTCATGCTCTACCTGGGATGGGGGCCGACGGACGAGAGCATCGCGTGGATGAACGAGGTCCTCGCCGCCCATCCGGAGCGGACAGCCATCATCAGTCTGCACGAGTACATGCTCACGACCGGTGGCCTCGGGCCGATCCCGCAGCAGATCCAGGACGAGGTCGTGGCGACCAACCCGAACGTGTCGATGGTCTTCTCCGGGCACTACCACGACGCGTTCACCCGGCTGGACGAGTTCGACGACACCGGCGACGGCGTCCCGGACCGCACGGTCACCCAGATGTTGTTCGACTACCAGGGTCTGCCCGAGGGCGGTCAGGCGTTCCTGCGGCTTCTGCACTTCGACACGGAGGGGCAGCAGATGCTCGTGCGCACCTACTCGCCCTACCTGGAGCAGTACAACTCCGAGGACCCCTCGTTGGACCTCGAGCACCAGGAGTTCGAGGTGTCGTTCGCCCAGCTGGGCATCGAGGCGCGGACCAAGGTGCTGGCCACGGACTCGGTGACGGTCGACGTCCTCGGTGGCACGGTCCTGCAGGAGTTCGACGAGCAGACCAGCGGCAGCACGGTCACCGCCACCCTGACCCGGCTCCGCAGGGGCGACTACTCGTGGTACGTCCGCACCAGTGACCCGCACGGCGCGGTCGACTACTCCGACGTGCGCGAGTTCACCCTGCACCCTGGCAGGGGCGCCGGACTGGACAACGGCCGGGGCAACGGGAAGGGCTGACCAGCCCTCACGCCACGGGCAGCAGGCAGGGCGCTGGTGCCCGCAACGGCCGGGCGTGGCCCCGGTGAACCGTCGTCGGACGGTTCACCGGGGCTCGTCGCGTCACCCGGTCGTCGGTTCGGATAGCACTGCGGACAACGGCGAGCGGCTGGAGGAACGCGCCAGTCCGCGCGCACGGAGGACGTGGTACCTGTTCGACGGTGACCGCGGGTCAGCTCTGCGGCTCCAGGTAGTGCACCACCGTCTCGCCGTAGCTGCGCGACCCCATCGCGGACAGCCCAGCCGGCAGTGTCGGGGCGGGTGAGCGCGACCCGCGCTCGACGAGCACCAGCGCCTGCGGCGTCAGCCACCCCTGGTCGACGAGCAGGGTGAGGACGCCGGTGAGCTCCTCCTCGCCGAGCGGGTAGGGAGGGTCCAGCAGCGCCAGGTCGAACGGCTGCCCGCCCGGCCCGCGCTCCAGCACCCGGTCCACCGACTCGGCGTGCACCCGCGCGGCACCGCGAAGTCTCAGCTCGGTCACGTTGGCCTCGATGAGCCGCGCGGTCCGGCGGTCGGACTCGACCAGCACCGCGAAGCCGGCCCCACGGCTCACCGCCTCGAGCCCCAGGGCCCCGGAACCGGCATACAGGTCCAGGACCCGTGCCCCTTCCAGGTCCATCAGTGACTCGACCCGGGAGAAGACGGCCTCCCGCACCCGGTCGCTGGTGGGTCGTGTCGCCGCTCCGCGAGGGGTGCTCAACCGTCGTCCACCGAGCCTGCCGGCGATGATCCTGGTCACCCGGCCACGCTCCAGGAGTGCCGCCCGCTGGGCAGGCGGCTCGGCCGGCTCCCCCTGGTCACTCAGCCACGCTCCAGGAAGGCCGCGCGCTCGGCGTCCAGGCGGTCCAGCTCGGCCCTGAGCTCGGGATGGTCGGCCAGGTCCGGGTCGTCTCCGACCACCTGCCAGGCATCCTCGTGCGCGGCGACGATCAGGTCCTCGTCGCGGGTCAGCCGGAGCAGTCGCAGACTGCTCCGCGCCCCGGACTGGGACGCTCCCAGCACGTCCCCCTCACGACGCTGAGCCAGGTCCAGCCGGGCCAGCTCGAAGCCGTCCGTCGTGGACGCCACCGCCTCGAGTCGCTCCAGGGACTGGCTCTCCGCCTCCTGGCTCATGAGCAGGCACAGCCCGGGCTTGGAACCACGGCCGATCCGGCCCCGCAGCTGGTGCAGCTGGGAGATCCCGAAGCGGTCGGCGTCGATGATCACCATCTGCGTGGCGTTGGGCACATCGACCCCGACCTCGATCACCGTGGTCGCGACCAGCACGTCGATCTCACCGGCAGCGAAGGCCCGCATGGTGGCGTCCTTCTCGTCGGTCGCCTGACGCCCGTGGAGGATGCCGATCCGCAGCCCCGCGGTCGCCGGCAGCTCCCTCAGCGCGCGCTCCACCTGCAGCACGCCGTGCAGCTCGGCGCGGCTCTCCTCCTCCGGCGCCGCGGCCGAGGCCCCCTGCGCCGCGATCGCGCCGCCGGGTCCGATGTCCGCACCGTCGGGAAGGTCGGGGTCGTCCTCCTGACCGATCCGGGGACACACGACATACACCTGACCGCCCCGGGCCACCTCCTCAGCCACCCGCTCCCAGGTGCGCTGCACCCAGGACGGTTGGTTGCCGCGGACCACATGGGTGGTGATGGGCTGACGCCCGCGAGGGACCTCGGTCAGCGTCGAGGTCTCCATGTCGCCGAAGACCGTCATCGCGACGGTGCGCGGGATCGGCGTCGCCGTCATCACCAGCGTGTGGGGCGAGGCGTCGTCGACCTTGGCCCGCAGCGCATCCCGCTGCTCGACGCCGAAGCGGTGCTGCTCGTCCACGACGACCAGGCCGAGCTCGGCGAACTGCACGTGCTCCTGGATCAGGGCGTGCGTGCCGACGACGATCCCCGCCTCGCCGCTGGCCGCCATCAAGAGGTTGGCCCGGCGCTCGGCGGCGGACTGGCTCCCCGTGAGGAGAGCCACCCGGGTGCCGTCCGCGGCGCCGCCCAGCAGGCCGGCCTCGGCGAGTGGGCCGAGCATCGCGCTGATCGAGCGGTGGTGCTGGACCGCGAGGACCTCCGTGGGGGCCAGCAGGGCCGCCTGACCCCCGGCGTCGATCACGGTGAGCATCGCCAGCAGGGCCACGACCGTCTTGCCGGAGCCCACCTCGCCCTGCAGCAGTCGGTGCATCGGGACACT
Source organism: Ornithinimicrobium cavernae (assembly GCF_003121625.1). GTDB lineage: Bacteria > Actinomycetota > Actinomycetes > Actinomycetales > Dermatophilaceae > Ornithinicoccus > Ornithinicoccus cavernae. The sequence goes on from NZ_QDDJ01000021.1 coordinate 65,603, forward strand.
GCGCCCCAGGTCGCTGGTGACCTCACCGAGCACCTGCTCCTGTCCCTCGGTGAGATCGAAGGGCAGACGCTCGCGGAACTGCTCGGCCAGGCCGCCGGCCACCGCAGACCGGGGCACAGCGGGAACCGCGTCGGAGGAGTGCCGCATCACCGCGAGCGCGGCCTGCAGCACGAAGGCCTCCTGGAACTTCATCCGCCAGCGGGCCTTGCGCTGCTCCTCGGTGCTGCGCGGCTGGTGCACCATCGTGAACGCGTTGCTCAGCGGTGGCAGGCCGTGCCTGGCGCGGACCTCCACGGGGATCGGGTCGGGCACCTCGGCCAGGGCGTGCAGCACCAGGTCGACGGCGGCCGCGACCTTCATCGAGGTCATCTTCGGGACCTGGCTGTAGACCGGGATCGGGCCCTCGCCGAAGGTGCTGCCCGCCTGCGCCCCGGCGCCCAGCACCTCGTACTCGGGATGGGTCAGCTGTCGCCGGCCGCCGTAGTGGCTCACTGTCCCCGAGACCAGCACCCTCCTGCCCGGGACGAGGGCGTTCTCATGGCCCCACGCGGAGAAGAAGGTGAGCTCGAGCTCGTTGCCCAGCCCGTCCTCGATGCTGGCGATGAGCATGCTGCCGCGTCGCTGCCGCATCTTGCGGGTCACCGCGTGCTGCACGTCGGCCAGCACCACGACATACTCCCCCTCCGCCAGCGTGGAGAAGTCCGTCGGGCGGGTGGGGTCCAGGTAGGTGCGGGGGTAGAACTCCAACAGGTCGCGCACCGTGACCAGGTCCTTCTTGGCCAGCGCGGTGGCCGCCTTGGCCACCACCGAGCGCAGGTTCGTGTCCAGCGTCGTCCGCTCAGCCATCACCGCAGCACCTCACTCGGCCCCCAGCAGCCACGGGTAGGCCGGCTGACCGCCGTCGACCCAGACGACCTCCACGCCGGGGTGGGCCTGCTCGATGGCCCCGACCACCTGCTCCATCCCAGCGCGCTGCGCCGGCTCCACGTCCGCACCGGAGACCACCGTCAGCAGCTCGGTCTGGTCGGTGACGAGCCGCGCCAGCAGTCTGGTCGCCGCCCGCACCAGGTCGTCGTCCACGACCACGATCTGCCCGTCGAGCAGCCCCAGGGCCTGCCCGGCACGGCAGGGACCGGCGCCGGTCTGGGCATCCCGGGAGGCCAGCGTCAGCTCGGCGTGGAGGGTGGCCCCGGCGGCCTCACTCATCGTCGCGACCGTGTCCGCCAGAGCCGCCTCGGGGTCGAACACCGCCAGGGCAGCCAGGCCCTGCACGACAGCACGGCTGGGCACCACCTCGACAACCAGCCCCTCCTCGCGCGCGTCGCTCGCGGCGGCCTCGGCGGCCATCTGCACGTCCGCGTCGTTGGGCAGCACCACGACGGACCGGGCCGGCACCGCCCAGATGGCGTTGAGCAGCTGGCCGGTCGAGGCACGTGCCCCGGCGCTGGAGCGCACGACCGTCGCGCCGGACTGCTCGAACAGCTCCACCAGGCCGTCGCCGCCGGCACAGGCGACCACCCCGGTCCCGGCACGTGGCTGCGGAACGGGGGCGGACGGCATACTCCCGGACCTGACGAGGGCCTCGATCCGGACCCCGCCGACATGGCCGGCCATCGCGCCCGCCTCCACCGCGACCTGCGGTTCGTCCAGGTGGACGTGCACCCGCCACTCCTCCGGCCCGCCGACCACGAGGACAGAGGAGCCGACCTGCTCCAGGTGCGCCCGCAGGTGACTGACGCGGGACCCGTCGGAGCGGGTGAGGACGTACATGACCTCGTAGGCGCCCTCCCCGTCATCGGTGCAGTCGGCGGTGGGCAGCGTCGCGGTCGTCTGGAACCAGGGGCTGTCACCGGCGTCGGCCGCGACCTGTCCGTCCGTGAGCACCCGCTGCAGCGCCTCCAGGACGATGACCAGTCCTGCCCCGCCCGCATCGACCACGCCCGCCCTGGCCAGTGCCGGCAGCTGGGTCGGGGTGTGCTCCAGAGCGGTCCGCGCCGCCGCGAGGGCCGCCGCACTCACGTCGGCGGCGGTGGCTCCGTCCTCGGCGGCCGCCTCACGGGCCCCCGCCGCAGCCGCCCTGGAGACCGACAGGATCGTGCCCTCGACCGGCGAGGACACCCCCGCCCAGGCGAGCTGGTCCGCGCGGGTGAACGCGGCGGCGAGCAGCTCGGCCCGCAGCTCCTCCCCCGGCCCGTCCGCCGCGGCGGCAGCCTCGTGCAGCCCGCGGGCGAGCTGGCTCAGGATGACGCCGGAGTTGCCACGGGCCGACAGCAACATGCCGCGCGCGAGGAGGCCCAGACCCTGGGTGAGGCTGATCCCGGTCCCGTCCACGTCGTGGTGGCTCCGCAGCACGTCGAGCGCACCGTCGAAGGTCAGGAACATGTTGGTCCCGGTGTCCCCGTCGGGGACCGGAAAGACGTTGAGGGCGTCGATCTGGGTGCGGGCGTCGGCCAGGCCCGCGCGCGCGGCGAGGGCCCACCGTCGGGCCGCTGCCAGGTCCAGGGGCAGCGCGGTCGGAGTGCTCATCCGGCTCACCTGCCTCTGCTCTGCGGCGCCTGCTGACGCGTGGTTGTCCCGGCCGGCTGGCTGGCCCGGGACAGGGGGCACCCGCAGGTTATCGTCCGACCCGGACCGCGTGGTGACACCGTCCACACCTGCGTGCCGCGGTCGGTCCACCGGTCCGCTGGGGCGGCGTGCCCGGGCCCCGCACCCTGCCGGTCGTGACCCGCCCGTCCCGACTCCTCAGCAGGGAGCCCGTGGGCGCACGGCACGTTTTGGCGCAGGCGGCTGGTGTCCGCTACGCTAGGCCGGTTCCCGGATGGCTTTGTGGTGCTCCAGTGTGCGCCGCTGACGTCGGGAACGCCCCGATCCACCATTCGACCTCAGGAGACACCGTGGCTGCCACTTGCGACGTCTGCGGCAAGGGACCGAGCTTCGGTCACAGCATCTCGCACTCCCACCGCCGCACCAAGCGCCGCTGGAACCCGAACATCCAGCGCGTCCGTGCCCTCGTGGGCCCCAAGGGTGTGACCCCCAAGCGCGTCAACGTGTGCACGTCCTGCCTCAAGGCCGGCAAGATCACCACGCGCTGACACCCGCGGTCCCTGACCGCATCCGACAGGCCGGACTCCCCTCGGGAGGCCGGCCTTTGTCATGTGCTCGCACGACTCCTCGCACGACGCGGGCGAGACCAGGGGTTCAGACTGCCGACGCCTGGGCCTCGGACCCCGGGCCTCGGGCCTCGGGCCTCGGGCAACCGTGCGCTCGGTCGAGGGATATCTCGGGTCACGATGCGCCCGGTCGGCGGAGATCTCGGGTCAGCCGCCGAAGTGGTCCCAGCCGCCACCGGAGGTGCGCTCACCGCGCCACCACACACCCGGTCCCCCGACGCCGGCCTCTGAGGTGCTCCCGACGACGGTCCACCCGGAGGGCGTGGCCCCCAGGGGGAAGGTCGCCAGGAGCGAGTGCTCCTCGCCGCCGGAGAGCACACAGTCCAGGGCGGCGCGTCCGCCGAGCACCGGCTCGTACGTCGCCGCCAGCCCCGCCAGCACCTCCTCGTCCAGGTCGATGCGCACCGCGCTCGCGGTGGCGATACGCCCGGCGTCACGCACGAGGCCGTCGGAGATGTCGAGCATCGCGGTGGCGCCCTCCGCGGCGGCCCGTGGCCCCTGCGTCAGGTCAGGGTCGGGGCGGCAGTGGTAGGCGACCCAGCCACCCACCTCCTCGACGGACTCGGCCGGTGGCCACCAGTCGGCGTCGCTGCGGCGCAGGACCTCCAGCCCCGCCGCCGACCGACCGAGCGACCCGGAGACCGCGAGCTCCTGCCCCGCCCCGGCTCCCGAGCGCAGCACGGGCCGCCCCCCGGGCACCTCGCCCAGTGCCGTGACGGACACGACCACGGCGCCCTCCGACGAGGACAGGTCGCCTCCGATGACGGGCACTCTGCTCGCCGCCGAGACCTCGGCGATCCCCGCGGTGAGGTCGCGTGCCCACTGCGCAGGCAGGGAGCCCGGAGCCACGAGGGTGACGAGCAGACCGGTGCCGACGCCGCCCATGGCGGCGAGGTCCGCAAGGTTCTGCACGACGACCTTGGCGCCGACATCGTGGGCGGAGGACCACGCATCGAGCCAGTCCCGGCCCCGGACCATGGCGTCGGTGGTGGCCAGCACGGGGCCGGTGGTCGCCAGGAGCGCGGTGTCGTCGCCCGGCCCCACCAGCACCGCGTCGGTGGTGCTTAGGGTGGCGAAGATGTGACCGAGGATCCCGGCCTCACCGAGGTCACCGATGGTGACCGGTCGACCGGCACCTGTGTCTGTGGCACCCGACATGCCAGCCCTCCTCCCGCGTCGCGTCCCTGCACGGTAGCGTCTGGGCCACAGCGGGTCGTGGAGCGGTCCGCACCGAGCCACAGGAGGCGACATGGTTCAGGCGTACATCCTCATCCAGACCGAGGTCGGCAAGTCGGGTGTCGTGTCGCGGGCCGTCGGCCAGCTCGAGGGCGTGGTGACGTCCGAGGACGTGACCGGCCCCTACGACGTGATCGCCCGGGTCGAGGCTCCCAGCGTGGATGACCTTGGGCGGCAGGTGATCTCGCAGATCCAGGAGGTGCCCCACATCACCCGCACCACGACCTGCACGGTGGTCCACCTCTGACCTCGCACGCCACGCACCGCCCCCGCGCCGTGGTGAGCCGCACGAGCGGCGCGCGCCTCGGCATACTCCTGCTCGTCGCCCTGCCGCTGGTCGCCTGCTCGTCCGCTGTCAAGGTGGCACCGTTCGACGGGGCCGAGACCCCGGAGTGCCACGCCGTCGGTGCCCACTGGCCGACGCGGGTCGGGCCCGCCGAGTGGCGCGAGACGGCCGTCGACTCGGTGACCGTCGCGGCCTGGGGCGACCCGGCCATCATCGCCCGGTGCGGTGCCGTCCCACCCGGGCCGACCGAGCAGCTGTGCCTGGACAGCGCGGGGGTGGACTGGATCGTCGAGGAGCTGGATGACGGCACGTCGTTCACGACCTACGGTCGCAGCCCGGCCATCGAGGTCCTCGTGCCGGACGCCTACGACACCCCGGCCCTGCTCCTGCCGGCGTTCGGACCGGCGGCCGAGACGGTCGAGCAGGGGCCCAACCGCTGCTCGTGAGTATGCCGCGTGGCCGGGTCAGCGCAGACCGGTGCGCCGCTCGAGGGCGAGGGTGATCAGCTCGTCGATCAGCTCGGGATAGCTGACCCCGGAGGCCGCCCAGACCTGGGGGTACATCGAGTACGGCGTGAACCCGGGCATCGTGTTGATCTCGTTGAGCAGCACCTCACCGGACTCGGTGAGGAAGCAGTCGACGCGGGAGAGGCCCTCACAGTCCGCGGCCTCGAAGGCGACGGCGGCGATGCGCTGGATCTCGTCCCGCACCGTGTCCGGCACGTCGGCCGGGCAGGAGAGCGCCACGCTCGCCTCGTCGAGGTACTTGGCCTCGAAGTCGTAGAAGGTGTGCTCACCGCCGACCACGATCTCACCGACCTCGCTGACCCGCGGGCTGCCGCTGCCGTGACCACCGAGCACACCGCACTCCAGCTCGCGGCCGCTGATGCCGGCCTCGACGATGACCTTGGGGTCGTGCTCCCGCGCCATCTCGATCGCCGCCACGAGCTCGGCAGGGTCGTCGACCCGCGTGATGCCGACCGACGAGCCCGCACGGGCCGGCTTGACGAAGACCGGGAACGCGAGGCTGTGGACGGCGTCGAGCGCCGCCGCCCGGTCGCGCTGCCACTGCAGGTCGGTGATGACGGTGTAGGGCCCGATCGGCAGGCCCGCGCCGGCGAACACGGCCTTCATGAACGCCTTGTCCATCATGGCGGCGGAGGCGAGGACGCCGCAGCCGACGTAGCGGATGTCCGCGAGCTCCAGCAGGCCCTGGATGGTGCCGTCCTCGCCGAACGGGCCGTGCAGCAGCGGGAACACGACGTCGACCTCGGAGAGGGCCCGGGGCACCTCACCCGGCTCGGTGACGGTCACCAGGTTGCTCCCGGTGCCCAGCGGCAGGACCACGGTGCTGTCACTGTCCGGCACCTCAGGGAGGCGGCCGTCCGTGATCTCCAGCCGGGCCGGGTCGTCGGCGACCTGGACCCAGCGGCCCTCGCGCGTGATCCCGATGGGCACCACGTCGTAGCGGTCCCGGTCGATCGCCCGCAGCACACTGGCCGCCGTGGCGCACGAGATGGCGTGCTCGGCCGAGCGGCCGCCGAAGACCAGGGCAACGGTGGTCCGTCCGGACTCGGTCTGGGGTGCGGGCTGGCTGTCCATCGCGGTGAGCCTAACCGGTGGAGGGTCCGACACCGGTGACCTGAGGGGTCAGTGTCGCTCGTGCTTGTGCGGCCGCGACATGAGGTGGTCGCCCAGCTCGCGCACATCGATCGCGTGCTCGACCACCGCCCTGACGCCGGCGCAGATCGGCATGTCCACCCCCTGCGTCGCGGCCAGGTCGACGACGGACCGGCAGGACTTGACCCCCTCGGCGGTCTGGCTGGTGATCGCGACGACCTCCTCGACCGACAGCCCCTTGCCCAGGTTGACGCCGAAGGCGTGGTTGCGCGACAACGGGGACATGCAGGTGGCGATGAGGTCGCCGACGCCGGCCAACCCCATCAGGGTCGCGGCGTCGGCGCCGAGCGCCGCACCCAGCCGTGCCGTCTCGGCCAGGCCGCGGGTGATGATCGTGGCCTTGGTGTTGTCGCCGTAACCCAGCCCCTCGGCCATCCCGACCGCGAGGGCGATGACGTTCTTGACCGCACCGCCGAGCTCGGCGCCGATCACGTCGGTCTGCGTGTAGGGCCGGAAGTAGCTGGTCGCGCACGCTGCGGCCACCTGCTCGGCGGCCCCGAGGTCGCTGCAGGCGACGACGGCCGCCGCCGGCTGCCTGGCCGCGATCTCGTGGGACAGGTTCGGCCCGGAGAGGACGACCACCTGGTCGCGGGGCACTCCGGCGGCCTCCTGGATCACCTCGCTCATCCGTCGGCCCGTGCCCAGCTCGATGCCCTTCATCAGGGACACGACCGGCACGCCGGCCGGCAGGTGGCGGCCCCACTCCTCGAGGTTGGTGCGGAGGGTCTGGGACGGGATCGCCAGGACGACCAGGTCCGCTCCCGCGGTCGCCGTGGCGGGGTCGTGGGTCGCACTGACCGCGTCGGGCAGGGCGAGCTCTGGCAGGTAGGCGGCGTTGACGTGGTCGGCGTTGATCGCCTCGGCGACCTCGGGGCGCCGGGCGTGCAGGACGACCTCTCCCCCGGCGTCGGCCAGGACCGCGGCGAACGCGGTGCCCCAGGAGCCGCTGCCGAAGACCGCTGTGCGGGTCACGGCCTCGTCTTCCCGTCCCAGACGAAGGGCTCGCCGGGTGGCTCCTCACCCCGGATCTCCGCCAGCAGCACGGTCAGGGCCTTCATGATCCGTGCGGTCGCCTCGGTGGCGGCGGCCGAGTCCGTGCGCCCCGCCAGGTCGCTCAGGTCGACTGCCGGCCCCGCCTTGACGTGCATCACGTGGCGGGAGAACAGGCCGGTGGGCCGGCGGGCGTAGGGCGCCAGCAGGTTCTGCACCCCCCACTGTGCGATCGGTATGACGGGGGCGCCGGTCATCAGGGCCAGTCGCCCGACCCCGCTCTTGGCCCGCATCGGCCACAGGCCGGGCTCCCTGGTCAGGGTGCCCTCCGGCATGATCACCACGCAGTCGCCCTGCCGGACGGCTGCCGCCGCGTCCTTCAGCGACTCGGAGGCCTGCCTGGTCCCGCGGTAGACAGGGACCTGGCCGAGCTGGCGCAGGGCGGTCCCCACGACCGGCACGTCGAACAGGCCCGACTTGGCGAGGAACCGCGGCGCCCAGCCGTGGTTGACGAGGAAGTGCGCCACCATGAACGGGTCGATCTCGGAGATGTGGTTGCCCGCGACGATGAAGCCGCCCGAGTGCGGCAGGTGCTCGCCGCCGCTCCACTCCTGGCGGGTCAGTCGGGCCAGCAGCGGCCGGACCGTGGTGATGACACCGCGATAGGCCAACGGGGTCCTGGTGCGAAGCGGCTGCGGTTCCACGGGGTCATCTTGTCACCCCGGCAGCCACTGCCTCCTGCCCGGCCGTGTCCCGGCATACTGGGTCGGTGTCCGATCCACTGCGCTGGCGTCTGGTCGTGCCGGTGAAGGAGGCTCGGATCGCCAAGAGCCGCCTGCAGCCGCCGGCCCCCCTGTCCCGGCCGGACCTGGCGCGCGCGATCGCCCTGGACACCCTGGAGGCCGTATGCCGCGCACTCCCCTCCTCCGACGTGGTCACCGTGACCTCGGACCAGGAGGTGGGCGCCGCCGCGGCGGCGCTGGGCTGCGTGGTGCTGACCGACCCGGGCACCGGGCTCAACGACGCGGTCCGGGCGGGCCTGCGCGTGGCTGCCGCCCCCGGCCGCGCGGTGGGTGTCCTGCTCGGTGACCTGCCTGCTCTCAGCGAGGAGGAGCTGCTGGCCGGGCTGGCGGCGTGCGCCGTGCACGAGCGGGCCGTGGTCCCCGACGCGGAGGGAACGGGCACCGTCCTGCTGACCGCTGCCCCCGGGGTCCTGCCCCGACCACGCTTCGGCCAGGGCTCGGCGGCCCGCCACGCCGAGCAGGCGACGCTGCTCGCTCCCGACCTCCCGCGGCTGCGCCAGGACGTGGACGACCTGGCCGCACTGACCGCGGCCGCGCAGCTCGGCGTGGGCCCGCACACCGCGCGGGTCCTGGCGGAGGCGGCGGCGCACCAGGGCCGCGCGAACTAGGCTGGTGCCATGCAGGCCACCGTGCACTCCTTCGACCCGGCCACCACGGCCGGGAGCGTGATCCTGGACACCGGGCGCGTGGTGCCGTTCGAGGCGGAGGTGTTCGGGGCCAGTGGGCTGCGCCACCTGCGCGTCGGCCAGCGGCTGAGCATCGAGGTGGCCGGGGACCCGGAGGCGGAGGACGCGCGCCTCACGCGGCTGTGGATCGTCGGGATCGGCGCCGACGAGCCGATCCACTGACCGGCCCCCGGCCTGTTCTCTCCTCCTCCTGCCGGCCCTCCTCCTCCTGCCGGCCCTCCTCCTCCTGCCGGCCCTCCTCCTCGTGCCGGCCCTCTCCTCCTCCTGCCTACCCCTTCCTCCGGTGCCGTGCCGACGCCCTCCCTGCCTCCCTCCCGCGGTTGCGTCAATCTGCTTGTCCCGTAGTGTGAATCGGGTCCTGTCCAACGACGGAACGGAGCAGCGGTGAACAAGGCCGAGTTGATCGAGAGACTGAGCACTCAGCTGGGGAGCCGACGAGATGCCACGCTCGCCGTCGAGTCGCTCGTGGACGTCGTGATCCGGGAGGTGGCTGCCGGCGGCAGCGTCGGGATCACCGGGTTCGGCACCTTCGAGCGCGCCGACCGTGCGCCCCGCACCGGCCGCAACCCACGGACCGGCGAGAGCGTCCCGATCGCGGGCACGAGCACGCCCCGGTTCCGGCCGGGCACCTACTTCAAGAAGGTCGTCACCGAGCCGGAGCAGCTGCCCTCGGAGGGCCTGGCCGGGGGGCGCGCCCCGGTGGGCGGGTCGCCGCCGGCACGGGCGAGCACGGGGAACCCCGGGACGGCCGGGCGGAGCGCCAGGAGCGCCTCGACCCGCAGGTCCGCTGCCCAGCTGGTGCCGGCCGAGGACGTGGCGACGGTCGAGACCGAGCTCAAGGACTCTGCCCGCAAGACGTTGCGCAAGTCACAGCGGGCCGACTCCGACAGCAGGGCCAAGAGCAAGAAGACCGCGTCGGGCAAGGGCAAGAACCGCAAGGAGACCACGTCCGACAAGGGCAGGAAGAAGGACAAGAAGTCCGGCAAGAAGTAGTCCTCAGCGCGTCCGCACGAGGACCAGAAACTGAAACGGCCCCCCACCTTCGCAGGTGAGGGGCCGTTCCCACGGGTAGCCCCGACGGGATTCGAACCCGCGCTACCGCCTTGAGAGGGCGGCGTGCTAGGCCGCTACACAACGGGGCCGTGGGTGCTGACTGCGTGGCAGCCGAGGAGAAACCTTACCAAACGGCGGGGCTTCTGCCGAATCGTCCGTGACCGGACGAACAGCGCTGGGGTACCAGGACTCGAACCTAGACTAACTGAACCAGAATCAGTCGTGCTGCCAATTACACCATACCCCAAGGGGGTACCGCCTTCGCTCCCTCTCTCGAGGTGCGGGGGGCGGACCGAGGGCCTACCTTACCCGGCCCGAGTGGCTCACCCCAAATCGCCTGCCGGCGCTGCGAGCTCGTCCCGCAGACGGGTGAGCCGGGCCATGGTGGAGGCCTTGCCCAGGACCTCCATCGACTCGAAGAGGGGAGGTGAGACGCGCTGCCCGGAGACCGCCGTGCGCAGCGGCCCGAAGGCGAACCGCGGCTTCAGTCCCAGGCCCTCGACGAGGGCCTCCCGGAGCACCTGCTCGATCCGCGCGGTGGCCCACTGTGGCTGCTCCCCCAGCGTGCCGGGGATCGAGCCGTCGATCGGCTCCAACGCCGTCAGCGCCGCGTCGAGCACCGCTCCCGCATCGTCCTTGAGCTGGCCGCGGGCGTCGTCGGCGATCGGCAGCTCGTCGTCCGCGGTGTAGAACGGCGCGATGAGCGGCACCGCGTCCGTCAGGGTCACGATCCGGGTCTGCACCAGCTCGGCGAGCGCCTTGAGGCGGCCCAGCTCCGGCAGGCCGGGCTGGTCGGACAGGACACCGGCGGTCTGCAGGTAGGGCAACAGACGGGTGGCGACCTCGCCGGGCTCGAGCTGGCGCAGGTAGTGACCGTTGAGCCAGTTCAGCTTCTCCAGGTTGAAGACCGGGCCCACCGTGTTGACCTTGGACCAGTCGAAGCCGGCGCTGAACTCCTCGAACGTGAAGACCTCGCGCTCGGAGCCGTCGGCCTCGATGATCGGCGGGTACCCCAGCAGCGCCAGGAAGTTCACCAGCGCCTCGGGAAGGTAACCCTGCTCCTTGAACCAGGTGAGACGCGCCCAGGGGCTCTTGCGCTTGGAGATCTTGGCCTTCTTCTCGTCGCGCAGCAGGGGCATGTGGGCGAACTGCGGCACCGGCAGCCCGAGCCACTGGTACAGCAGCACGTGCTTGGGGGTGCTCGAGATCCACTCCTCCCCACGCACGACGTGGGTGATGCCCATCTCGTGGTCGTCGACGACCACGGCCAGGTGGTAGGTCGGGAAGCCGTCGGCCTTGACGATCACCTGGTCGTCGGGGCGCGGCGCCGAGACCTCCCCGCGCACCAGGTCGGTGAAGGTCAGCGGGGCATCGTCCGGGATGAACATGCGCACGACCGGCGTCTCGCTGAAGCCGGGCAGCTCGGCCCGCTCCTCGCGGGTCCTGCCGTGGCAGAGCCGGTCGTAGCCGGTCGGCTGCTTGGTCTTCTGCTGCAGCTCACGCATCTGCGCAAGGCGCTCACCCGAGCACCAGCACAGGTAGGCGTGCCCCTCGGCGAGGAGCCGGTCGGCATACGGCCGGTAGGTGTCCAGCCGCTCGGACTGCCGGTAGGGCTCGCACGGGCCGCCCTTGTCCGGTCCCTCGTCCCAGTCCAGGCCCAGCCAGGAGAGCGTGTCGTAGATCTGCTGCTCGCTGTCCTCCTGGAACCGGGCACGGTCGGTGTCCTCGATGCGCAGCACGAAGCGGCCACCCTGCTGCCGCGCGAAGGCCAGATCGAACATCGACATGTAGGCCGTGCCGACGTGCGGGTCACCCGTCGGCGACGGGGCCACCCGCAGCCGGACGGCGCCGGGTAGCCCCTCTGCGGGGTCGCCGGACGGCGCTCCGGTGGGATCGGTCTGGGGCTCGGTGCGAGGAGTGGCTGGCTGCTCAGTCATGGTGGGTCGAGCCTATCTGGCCCGCCACCCCCGGAGCCCACCGCCGACGGTCAGCCCAGCATCGCGCCGGTCAGGGACTCCTGCACCCACGTGAGGAAGTCGTAGTAGGCCATCTGCTGCACCGTGGCGGCGTCCATCTCACCCTCGCCCTCAAGGCTCCGCGCGAACTCCTCGTGCAGCCGCTCGGAGTCCTCTTCGGTGGTCATCCCCAGGCGCTCACCCAGGATCAGTCGGATGTCGGTCAGCGCCATCGTCAGGGCCCGCGCCTGGTCGGCGTCCAGGGCGAGCTGCACCGGCTCGTCCGGCTCGTGGTCGCCGTCCTCCGGGAGCGCCTCCGCCAGCGCGGTGATCGCCGTGGCCAGGTTGGCGGCCTTGCGGGAGCGCAGCGTGTGCTCGGTGAGCCGCCGGAACTCGGCAGCCTGCTCACTGTCCGTGCGGTGGGCCGGGGGCAGCAGCCGCCGCAGAGCGGGGTCGCTGGGCTCCTGCGGGTCCGCGGTGCCGCCGAGACCGGCGACCAGGTCGAGGAACGGGTCGCCGGTGGCCTCGCGCTCCGGTGCGACGAAGTCGCGCGTCAGGCGCAGCAGGTGCAGCACGACCGCGACCTCGCCGGTGTCCCACGTGGCGGTGAACCGGCCCTTCCGGGCCCGGAACGTCGTCGCCATCAGTCGTCCTTCTGGAAGGTGGCCCACAGGCCGTAGCCGTGCATCGCCTCGGTGTCGGCCTCCATCTTCTCCCGGGTGCCGGTCGACACGACGGCACGGCCCTCCTCGTGCACCTGCATCATCAGGGTGTGAGCCTTCTCCTTGGCGTAGCCGAAGTGGGTCTGGAAGACCCAGGAGACGTAGGACATCAGGTTGACCGGGTCGTTCCAGACGATCGTGACCCAGGGCAGATCAACCTCGGGCCGGTCCAGGACGGCGACCTGCCCGGCCTCCCGGGGGCCGGGGGCGGCTGGTCCGGTCGACGAGGAGGAGGGGTGCATGGCCACGGCGCCCACTCTACGGCGGACGCCCACGGCGGCTCACGGGCCGGTGGGCCCGCTCACGCCACCAGGCTGCGCACCAGCAGCGTCAGCGCCGAGGCCGCACAGACCAGCAGCATCGTGCTGCGGATCCGCACCGGCGACACGCGCCTACCCACGCGGCGGGAGAGCCGGAGGCCAGCGATCAGGAAGGGCAGCAACAGCCCCGACAGCAGGACCTCTCGGCCGTGCAGCTCACCGCTGACCCCGAGTCCGAGGAGGCTGATCACGGCGCCGAGGACGAAGTAGACGGCCAGTGTGCTGCGGATCTGCTCGGGCGGACGGTGCTGGTACAGGATCGCGATCGGCGGGCCGCCGATGGAGGTGGCGGTGGAGGTGACCCCGGAGACCACTCCCGCGCCCACCAGGGTGGTGCGGCTGATCGGCACCTGCACCGTGTGCCAGGTCAGCACGACCGCCACGAGCACCATCAGGCCGACCGCGACAGACAGCTGGCGGTCGGTGAACGAGGCGACGAGCCACACCCCGAGCACGGTCCCCGGGACGCGTGCGGGCAGCGCCCAGGCCAGCCCGCGCCAGTCGATCTGCTCCCGGTGGGCGGCCAGCTGCAGCAGCGGCAGCAGGACCGCCGTGCACAGCAGGAGGCCCGGCATCAGCTCCGGCGCGACGAGAGTGGCGATCGGGGCACCGACGAGACCCAGCCCGAGACCGACCAGTCCCTGCACGATCGTCCCCACGAACAGCGCGAGGGCGATCACCAGCAACGCCCACACCGACACCCCGAGGATCACCGACTCACCCTAGAGTGCTAGGCGTGATCGAACAGAACCGCCCGCGCACCGCCCTGCTCACCGACCACTACGAGCTGACCATGCTGCAGGCCACCCTGGCCAGCGGCCACGCGGACCGGCCCTGCGTCTTCGAGGCCTTCGCCCGCCGGCTGCCCGAGGGACGTCGCTACGGCGTGGTCGCCGGCACGGGTCGCTTCCTGGAGGCCCTGGCCGACTTCACCTTCGGGGCCGAGGAGATCGACTTCCTCCGCGAGGCCGGCGTGGTCAACGAGCAGACCCTGGACTGGCTGGCCGCCTACCGCTTCACCGGCGACATCTGGGGCTATGCCGAGGGCGAGTGCTACTTCCCCGGTTCACCGCTGCTCATCGTGGAGTCCACCTTCGCCGAGGGCGTGATCCTGGAGACCCTGGCCCTGTCGATCCTCAACCACGACTCTGCCGTCGCCGCCGCGGCGTCCCGGATGACCGCCACCGCCGGGGACCGGCCCTGCATCGAGATGGGGTCACGCCGCACCCACGAGGCGGCCGCAGTGGCCGCCGCCCGAGCGGCATACATCGCGGGGTTCGGGTCCACCTCCAACCTGGAGGCCGGTCGCCGGCACGGGATCCCCACCAAGGGGACCGCTGCGCACTCCTTCACCCTGCTGCACGACTCCGAGCGCGAGGCCTTCGCCTCCCAGCTCGCCAGCCTGGGACTGAGGACGACCCTGCTGGTCGACACCTACGACCTCACCGCGGCGGTCGAGCTCGCGGTCGAGCTGGCCGGCCCGGAGCTCGGTGGGGTCCGGCTGGACTCCGGCGACCTGGTCTCCCAGGCGCACGAGGTGCGTGCCCAGCTCGATGCCCTGGGCGCCACGGACACCCGCATCGTGGTCACCTCCGACCTGGACGAGTTCGCGATCGCCGCGCTCCAGGCCGCCCCCGTGGATGCGTATGGCGTGGGGACCCGGGTGGTGACCGGGTCCGGTGCCCCGGCGGCCGGCCTGGTCTACAAGCTGGTCGCCCGGGAGGGTGCCGACGGGCAGCTCGTGGGTGTGGCCAAGGAGAGCAAGGACAAGACCTCGGTCGGCGGCCGCAAGCACGCGCTGCGGCGCCGCAACACGACCGGGGTCGCGCACGAGGAGCGGATCGGGGTGGGCATCGCGCCGGTCGACGACGGGGACGACCGGGACCTGCTCGTGCAGCTCGTCCGGGCCGGCGAGGTCATCGTGCCGACCGACGCGCACTCGGCCCGGGAGCACCACGAGAGGTCGCGTGCCGAGCTGCCGACCAAGGGACTGCGCCTGTCCCACGGTGACCCGGCGATCCGGACCGTCTTCGAGGACGAGCAGAGCCGCACCGAGGTCGAGGAGGAGGCCTGACCCGAGGGCACTCACCCGCGGTCAGCCGGTAGTTTGGAGGGATGACCCGGGCACTGATCATCGTGGACGTCCAGCTCGACTTCTGTGAGGGAGGATCCCTCGCCGTGGAGGGCGGGAGTGCCGTCGCCGCAGGCATCACCGAGCACGTGGTGCGGCACGGCCAGGAGTATGCCGCCATCGTCGCCACCGCGGACTGGCACATCGACCCGGGTGAGCACTGGTCCGACCAGCCCGACTACGTCGACTCCTGGCCGGTGCACTGCGAGGCCGGCACCGCCGGTGCCGAGTTCCGCCCCGAGCTGGCCGGTGCCCTGGACCATGTGCAGGCGGTCTTCCGCAAGGGCCAGCACGCCGCGGCCTACTCGGGGTTCGAGGGCAGCGCCGAGGTGCACGGCGTCCAGATCGGACTGGCCGAGTGGCTGCGGGAGCGGGACGTGACGGAGGTCGACGTCGTCGGCATCGCCACGGACCACTGCGTGCGCGCCACGGCCCTGGACGCGCGGGCCGAGGAGCTGGACACCACCGTGCTGCTGGGTCTGACCGCGGGCGTCGCGCCGGAGACCACGGAGGCGGCGCTCGAGGAGATGCGCGCGGCCGGCGTCCGGGTCAGCGACTGAGTCGCTGCCGTCAGCTCCGGCGCCTGAAGAGCGCGTAGAAGCCCCAGAAGACGAGCACGAAGATGACGATGAAGATGGCCGAGTCGATGAGGGTCTGCATGGTGCTCCTGTCGCCGAGGTCGTCCAACCGAGACTAGCGCCCTGACCGGGGCGACCTCGCGCCGCTGGGGGGCACCGCCGCGCGAAGGGCACCCCCCTAGCTCGTGCTGAACACCTCGCCCTCGCCCGGGGTGCCCTGTCCCGGCTGCCCGGGACCGGCCAGCCCCTTGACCCAGGACCTCGCGTAGAGCCCGTCGTCGACGGCGCGGCCGCCCTCCCCGAGCTCGAGTGGCCGGAAGGTGTCGACCATGACGGCGAGCTCGTCGAAGTAGTCCACGCCGATCGACTTCTCCGTGGCACCGGGCTGGGGGCCGTGGGCGTGGCCACCGGGGTGGACCGAGATCGACCCCTTGCCGATGCCCGAGCCCTTGCGCGCCTCGTAGTCGCCGTCGACATAGAACATGATCTCGTCGGAGTCCACGTTGGAGTGGTAGTAGGGCACCGGGATCGACAGCGGGTGGTAGTCGACCTTGCGGGGCACGAAGTTGCAGATGACGAAGTTGTAGCCCTCGAAGACCTGGTGCACCGGCGGCGGCTGGTGCACGCGTCCGGTGATGGGCTCGAAGTCGGCGACGTTGAAGACGTAGGGGTAGAGGCAACCGTCCCAGCCGACCACGTCCAGCGGGTGGAACGGATAGGTGTAGATGGTGCCGACCAGGCCGCCGGTGGAGTGCTCCCCACCGCCGCGGTGCTTGAGGTAGACGTCCGTGTGCTCGGCCGGGTCCACCCCGATGTCCTCGGCCAGCAGGGTCTCCTGCGGGGTGCGCAGGTCCCGCTCGCAGTAGGGGGCGTGCTCCAGCAGCTGACCGAACCGGGACAGGTAGCGCTTGGGCGGGGTGATGTGGCTGTTGGCCTCGATGCAGTAGGCCCGCAGCGGCTCGCTGAAGCCCTCGTCACCCGCGACCCGCGGGATCCACCGGTGCGTCGTGGCCCGCGGGATCATCAGGTAGTCGCCCTGCCCCACCTCGAACGCTCCGAAGACCGTCTCCACGCGGGCGCCGCCACGCTCGATGTAGACGCACTCGTCCCCGATCCCGTTGCGGTACCACGGGCTGGCCGTGTCGGCCACGACGTAGAGCAGGCGCACGTCGCCGTTGCCGAGCACCAGCCGTCGACCGGTGACCACGTCCACGCCCGTGTCCCCCTCACCGAACAGGTCGTGCAGCTTGAGGTGTCGCGGCGTGATCGGGTGGTTCGGCACCGTCGACATGTCACCGAGCTCCCAGACCCGGGCGTCGGCGATCGCCGAGGGGATGTTGCGGTGGTAGAGCAGCGAGGAGTCGCTGGAGAACCCCTCCTCCCCCATCAGCTCCTCGTAGTAGAGCCCGCCGTCGGGGGTGCGGTGCTGGGTGTGACGCTTGGGCGGCACGCTGCCGACGCTGCGGTAGTGGGCCACGGCGGACTCCTCGGGAGATTGTCCGGTTATCGGACGGTTGTGTCGGGTCTGTCCTCACCATGCAGTAGCGTGCCGAGCGTGTCAATGGGAGTGTCCACGAGGCTGTTCCGCCGCCTGCTCGACGACGCTGCCGTCTTCCCTCCGGGCCTGGCCCCGGTCGAGGTGGCGGTCGCGGAGTTCCGTCAGCGACGGACGGGCCCGTATGCCGAGCTGGTCGGGCCGCTGCTCATCGGCGCCGGGGCCGTCGGTGACCTCATCGACGTGCTCCGTGGCGATCAGACCACCGGGGCCGGCGCAGTCGATCCTCGGACGGCCCCGCTCGAGGTCGGGCTCATCGCGCGTCGGGGCACGCCACCTGGCGTCCTCGGCGAGGCGGTCAGGCGGCTCACGGACGAGGTGCCGGGCGAGGTCGTGCTGACCGGCGTCGAGGTGGCCCACGGGCCGGGCTGGCGCGACGCGCTGGACCTCGGTCTGCCGGTCGCGGTCGAGGTCGACAGCTCGCTGGAGCACCTCGTCCCCCAGCTGGCTGAGGTGGCTGGGGCCGCGTCCGCGGGCCACCGCGTCCGGGCCAAGCTGCGCACCCAGTCGACGCCGGACACGCCGTTGCCTCCGCCCCCGGTGCTGGGTGGTTTCCTCCTGGCCTGCGTGCGCCGTGACCTGCCGTTCAAGCTCACCGGAGGCCTGCACCATGCGGTCCGGACCGAGGTCGCCCTGGCCGGTGGCGGCACGGAGGTGCAGCACGGCCTGCTGAACGTCCTGCTGGCCACGGACATCGCGGAGGAGCACGCGCGCGGTGCCGTCGCCGGGTCCGACGCCGAGGGAGGGACGGCGCTGGAGCGGGTGGTCAGCACCCTCACCGAGGACGACGCCGACTGGTTGGTCCAGCGCACCGCCGACCTGACCGAGGACCAGGTGAGTGGACTGCGGTCGCACTTCACGTCATACGGCTGCTGCGGGGTGCTCGACCCGATCGGGGAGCTGACCAGCCTCAACCTGCTCGCCGTGCGGCCCCCGACCGACCCCATCCACCCGTGACCGGAGGAGCTCCATGACCACTGCCGCCTGGCTCGACGTGCCCGCAGACCACCCGTTCGGTCCGCACCACCTGCCCTACGGCGTGTTCAGCACGGCTGAGCGGCCGGAGCACCGCGTGGGGGTGCGCATCGGCGACCAGGTGCTGGACCTGGCCGCGATCGCCGCCGCCACGGGCGTCGAGTGGGCGGGCGCCGTCGCGGGGCCGACCCTGAACGGCCTGCTCGGTGCGGGTGCGCAGACCTGGGCCGCGGTGCGGGACTGGCTGACCGCCGCCCTCACCGACCCGGGCCGGGTCGAGGAGGTCCGGGGACACGTCCACGACCTGGCTGCCGCGACGCTGCACCTGCCGATCGCGGTCGCCGACTACGTCGACTTCTACGCCAGCGAGCACCACGCGACCAACGTCGGACGCATCTTCCGGCCCGACGGTGAGGCGCTCACGCCGAACTGGAAGCACCTGCCCATCGGCTACCACGGTCGCGCCTCGACCGTCGTCGTCTCCGGCACCGAGATCGTGCGGCCCTGCGGGCAGCGGCGGACACCGGCCGACCCGGCACCCGCCTTCGGGCCGAGCACCAAGCTCGACATCGAGTGCGAGCTCGGCTTCGTCGTCGGTGGCGCGACCGAGCTGGGGCAGCGCGTCGCCGTCGAGGAGGCCGACGAGCACCTGTTCGGCGTCGCGATGTTCAACGACTGGTCCGCCCGCGACATCCAGGCGTGGGAGTACGTCCCCCTCGGCCCGTTCCTCGGCAAGTCCTTCGCCAGCTCGGTCGCGGCCTGGGTCACGCCCCTGGCTGCGCTGGAGCACGCCCGCGTCCCACTCACCGACCAGACCCCCGTCCCCCTGGACTACCTGCGCGGCCCGGAGCACACGGCATACGGCCTGGACCTCGCCATGGAGGTGCGCCTCAACGGCGAGGTCATCTCGCGGCCGCCCTACCGCACGATGTACTGGTCACCCACCCAGATGCTGGCGCACCTGACCGTCAACGGCGCGCGACTGTCCGACGGCGACCTCTTCGCCTCGGGCACGGTCTCCGGCCCGGAGACCGACCAGCGCGGCTCGCTGCTCGAGCTGACCTGGAACGGCACCGAGCCGCTGACGCTCGCCGACGGGACGACCCGGGCCTTCCTCGAGGACGGCGACACGGTGACGCTGACCGCCACCGCACCCGGGCCCGACGGCTCGGTCATCGGGCTGGCCGAGGTCTCCGGGACGATCAGTCCCGCGCGCTGAGCTCAGCCGAGCGGGACCAGCCCGGTCTGGTAGGCGATGACGACCGCCTGGGTGCGGTCCCGGGCGCCCAGCTTGGCGAGCAGGCGGGACACGTGCGTCCGCACGGTCTCGACCCCGAGGAAGAGGCTCTGGGCGATCTCCGGGTTGGACCGGCCCTGGGCCAGCAGGCCGAGCACCTCGAGCTCCCGCTCGGTCAGGCCCGGACCGTCATAGCTGACGGGCCTGAGGTGCTGGCGTGCCAGGTCGCGGACCGCCTCCGGGAAGACCAGGTGGCTCCCGGCGGCCACCGTGCGGACGGCGGTGATGATGGCCTCGGGGCTGGAGCGTTTGAGCACGAAGCCGGACGCGCCCGCGCGCAGCGCGTCCAGGACATAGCTGTCGGAGTCGAACGTGGTGATCACCAGCACGCGGGGCGCCGGATCGAGCGTCAGCACGCGCTCGGTCGCCCGGATGCCGTCGATGCCGGGCATCCGGACGTCCAGGCAGATGACGTCCGGGGTGTGTCGCCGGGCCAGCCCGACGGCCTCGGCGCCGTCCTCCCCCTCGGCGACGACCGTGATGCCGGGCTCGGACTCCAGGATGCCCCGCAGTCCGTGCCGCACCAGCGGCTCGTCATCGACGATCACCACCCTGATCGGCTGGTCACCCACGTCGTCGCCCTCCTGTCGGCAGGCTCACCCTGAGCTGCCACTGTCCCTCGTCCCGGCCCACGGTCATCTCACCATCGAGGAGCTCCACCTGCTCGCGCAGGCCCGCCAGACCGCGCCCCCCGGTCCCTGCCCCCGGGGCGCGCCGTGTGCGGTTGACGACGTCGATGGCCACGTCCCCCGGAGAGCACTGCACCTGCACCCGCACGGTCCCCGGAGCGCCGTGCTTGGCGGCGTTGGCCAGGGCCTCGGCGACGACGCGGTAGGCCGCGCGGCTGATCACCGACGGGACCTGCTCGCTCACGGAGCCGGGCGGCAGCTCCGCCGCCAGCTCGAGGCCACGGGACCGGTGCTCCTCCACCAGGTGCGCCAGCTGCGTGAGGTCGGCGCCGCCGACCCCCTGTCGTGACCCGGTGACCGGTCGGCGCTCGCGCACGGCATCCGCGGGCACCGCCTCACCCCGCAGCACAGAGAGCGCGTGATCCAGCTCGGCCACCGCACGGCCGGCCAGGTCCTCGATCGTCCGCAGGGTGTCGGCGAGGGCGGCCGGGTCCGGGTGGCCGGCCAGCACCCGCCGGCCCGCGCCGGCCTGCAGGGAGATGGCGCTGAGTGAGTGACCCACACCGTCGTGCAGGTCGCGCGACAGGCGCACCGCCTCCTGCTCGCGCGCCAGTCGCTGCTCGATCACCTGCAGCCGATCCTGCCCGAGCGGACCCAGCAGGGCCGGTGCCGAGGCGGCGGCCGCCGAGCCCAGCGCCGTGATCACCGCGAGCGCGACCAGCGCGACCGCCACAGTCACGAGGACGGCCAGCGACCAGTCGCCGACGGACCGTGGCGGGCCGACCGACCAGCCGGGCACCTCGATCTCGTCCCCGCCCAGCACCCACACCGCCAGCGCAGCCACGGGCAGCCCCGTGGCGACCAGGAGCAGCCCGGTGAGGGCGCCCGCCACCTGGTGCACCAGCGTCCACAGCGCGGTGCGCCAGCGGTGCGCCCAACGCATGGGCTCGGGACTGCTCACGCTGCCCTCCGGCACCCCGAGCAGCGCCTCGGCACCGGCGACCTGCACCTCGCGCACGCCGGGGAGCAGCCCGGCACCGCCCATCAGGAGGCTGGCCAGGACGACGAACACGAGCAGCGTCGCGCCCGGGTCCACGGGCGCGATCAGGGCGCTGGCCAGGATGAGGAAGGCGGCCGCCACCGCACCGCCAGCGAGCAGGAAGACGGTCCGGCGCACCACGAGGCGCGGTGGTCGCACGCTCCCCGGCTGCCGCTTCACCACCTCAGTCGAGGCAAAACTCGTTGCCCTCCGGGTCACGCATCACGATGAAGCCAGCACTTCCCGGCTCCGCGTCGGGCTCGAACCTGCGCACCCGCTCCGCGCCACGAGCCACGAGGACCTCGGCCCTGGCCTCCAGGGCGGCCATCCGTTCCTCGCGGCCGAGGCCGGGGGCGGCGCGGACGTCCAGGTGGACCCGGTTCTTGGCGATCTTGCCCTCCGGCACCTTCTGGAAGAAGAGCCTCGGTCCAGCCCCCTCCGGGTCGACGGCCGCCGAGCGGTCGTTCCGGTGCTCTGGTGGCACACCCCAGGCGTCGAGGGCCGCCTCCCAGCTGTCGAAGCCCGGCGGCGGCGACTCGATCCGATAGTCCAGGACCTCGCACCAGAACGCCGCGAGCGCACCAGGATCGGCACAGTCGAAGGTCACCTGCACGGTCCGGGCCATCTGGTCCTCCCTCGATCGGTGCTCCGGCCACCGGCGTGGCCGGAGCGCTACCCCAGCGCGGCGCTCAGGCGCGCTTCTTGACCACGTTGGTCTTGGCGACCTTGTCGTTGATCGACTGCTTCTTCTTGTCCCACAGCGGCCAGAGACCGTTGAGGAGACTGAAGATGCTGGTGATGAAGCTGAGCGCCTGCACGCCCGAGAGCAGGCTCGGCCCCTGCCAGACCAGTGCCCGGATGCCGGCCGTCGCCCAGGACAGCGGTCCCGGCTGGTCCCGCAGTCGCACCCTGAGCCCGGTGGCCAGCTTGCCGAGCGTGGCGCTCGAGAGCTTCAGCATCACGGCCTCGTAGATGAGGCCGAGCACGGCGGTCAGCAGGCCGAACACCAGGAAGTCGCCGGCGAGGTCCGAGGGCATCGTGAAGTCGCCGCTCCCGTCGGCCATCCAGTCCAGGTAGTTGCCGGCGAAGTCGGGCAGCACGACCATGGACACCACCCAGGAGACCACGCCCACCACGATGGCGTCGATGATCCGGGCGAGCAGCCGCAGCCCCCAGCCGGCGAGCGGCTGGCCGTCGGGCGTGGTCGGTCCGGTGGCGGTGCCGGTGTAGCCGCCGCCCGGCATGGGCTGACCCCAGCCGCCCTGCTGCTGGCCGTACTGGTAGCCGGGCTGGCCCTGCGGCGCCTGACCGTACTGCCCAGGCTGCTGCCCGTAGGTCTGGGGAGCCTGGCCGTACTGCCCGGGCTGCTGGCCGTAGCCCTGCTGCCCCTGAGGAGCACCCGGTGCACCGTACTGCCCCTGCTGCTGGCCCTGCTCTCCCCCGTACTGTCCCGGCTGGCCATAGCCCTGCTGCCCCTGAGGAGCACCCGGTGCCCCGTACTGCCCCTGCTGCTGGCCCTGCTCTCCCCCGTACTGTCCCGGCTGACCGTAGCCCTGCTGGCCCTGGTCCGCGGCCCCCGGCTGTCCGGCATACTGGCCGGCCTGGCCGTAGCCGCCCGCCCCCGCCTGGTCCAACCCCGGCTTCTGCCGCGGGCTGGTGTGCTCGGTCCACGTCACGCCGTCCCAGTAGCGCAGGAGACTGGCATCCTGCGGGTCGTCGTACCACCCTGCCTCACGTGTATTCATAACCCCTAGCCTGCCACGAATCGCTGCCCCTGAACCCCAACCACGCACGGCTCCGGCCGGAGAGGCAAGGGTGGCTCTCCGGCCGGGGCACGGCGGTCAACGGGTCCTACAGGTTGCCGCGGCGCTCCTGCTCGCGCTCGATCGCCTCGAACAGCGCCTTGAAGTTGCCCTTGCCGAAGCCGAGGGAGCCGTGTCGCTCGATCAGCTCGAAGAAGACCGTGGGGCGGTCCTGGACCGGGCGGGTGAAGATCTGCAGCAGGTAGCCGTCCTCGTCACGGTCGACCAGGATGCCCCGCTTCTGCAGCTCCTCGATGGGAACCCGGACCTTGCCGATGCGCTCCCGCAGCTCGGGGTCCTCGTAGTAGGAGTCGGGGGTCTCCAGGAACTCCACGCCCGCGGCCTTCATGTGGTCGACCGTGGTGAGGATGTCGTTGGTCGCCACGGCCAGGTGCTGGGCTCCGGGGCCGGTGTAGAACTCGAGGTACTCATCGATCTGGCTCTTGCGCTTGCCCAGGGCTGGCTCGTTGAGCGGGAACTTGACGCGGTGGTTGCCGTTGGCGACGACCTTGGACATCAGTGCCGAGTAGTCGGTCGCGATGTCGTCACCGATGAACTCCGCCATGTTCACGAAGCCCATGACCTTGTTATAGAACTCGACCCACTCGTCCATCTTGCCGAGCTCGACGTTGCCGACGATGTGGTCCAGCGCCTGGAACAGTCGCTTCGGAGCGCCCTCGGGACGCACGAGGTCGGACGTGCGCTCGACGTAGCCGGGCAGGTAGGGACCGGCATAGTCGTTGCGCTGCACGAGGGTGTGGCGGGTGTCGCCGTAGGTCCCGATCGCGGCGACACGGACGGTGCCGTGCTCGTCGGTCAGGTCCTCCGGCTCCTGCAGGATCGTGGCGCCGATGCTGCGGGCGTGAGCGATGCACCGGTCGACGTCCGGCACCTCGAGGGAGATGTCGCACACGCCGTCACCGTGGACACGGACGTGCTCGTGCAGCGGGCTCTGCGGGTCGACGCCGCCCTTGAGGACGAACCTGATGGAGCCGGACTTCAGCACGAACGCCTTGTGGTCGCGGTTGCCGGTCTCGGGTCCGGAGTAGGCGACCAGCTCCATGCCGAACGCGGTCTGGTAGAAGTGCGCCGCCTGCGTCGCGTTGCCGCAGATGAAGACGATCGCGTCCCATCCGGTCACCGGGAAGACGTCCTGGGTCTCGTCATAGGGCACCAGGCCGACCAGCTGCTTGAGCTGGTCGAGCTCGAGGTCGGCCTCGCGCTCCTGGCCGGTCAGGGCAAAGGAAGTGTCGGTCATACGCTCACCGTGACTCAGACAGCGGCGCTGGGCAACCCAACCCGGCACGAGTGAACAGACTGCACATTTTGTCGCTTCTCCCCGGTCATATGCTGGTCACTATGACCACCTTGTCGCCGTTGGATGATCTCGACCGGCAGCTGCTGGCCCTGCTGGACGCCCAGCCGCAGGTCGGGGTGCTCGGCGCCTCCCGGGTGCTGGGGGTCGCCCGGGGCACCGTGCAGTCGCGGTTGGACCGGCTGGTCCGCCGGGGAGTGATCACCTCGTTCGCCCCGCACCTGGACCCGGGCGCGATGGGTTATCCGGTGACCGCGTTCTGCACCCTGCAGATCAGGCAGGGGACGCGTCCCGAGGAGGTCGTCGCACACCTGGAGACCGTCCCGGAGGTGCTGGAGGCCCACACGATCACCGGTGACGGTGACCTGATGCTGCGGGTCGTGGCCCGCGACAACAGCGACCTGCAACGGGTGATCGATGTCGTGGTGGCAGACCCCCTCGTGGACCGCTCCTCGACCGTGATCGCGCTGACCACCCGGATCCCCTACCGGCTGATGCCTCTCGTCGAGCAGGAGTGAGCCTGACCGGTCATCCAGCCCAGGATCTCCGCCCACCAGGCGCGGGCCGGGTCGATGAGGGCCAGATGGTCCACCCCGGGCAGTGTCACCAGCTCCACGTCGTCACCGGCCTGCCGGGCGCACCGGGCGTACTCCTGACTGTGGTCCAGCGGCACCCTGGTGTCGGCGTCGCCGTGTACCACGAGGACCGGGGCACCCACCGGCAGGTGGGACAACGGCGAGCCCGCGACGCAGACAGTCGGCTCCTGCTGGGGCGAGGCGGACAGCAGCTCGAGGACCGCGTCCTCGCCGAGGTGCTCATCGCGCGCCCGCGCCAGGTCGGTGACCGGGGCAAGGGCGACGACCGCGTCGAGCCCACGATCCACGGTCAGCAGCGCGAGCTGCCCGCCGACCGAGTGCCCCACAGCCACGACGGGGCGAGACCACTCGCGTTCCCGGACCTCCGCCACGACCAGGTCGACCGCGGCGCGGGCGTCGGCCAGGATCTCCGGCCAGCCGGCTCCCGGGCCGACGCGCCGGTACTCGATGTTGGCCACGGCCCAGCCCCGCCCCACCAGGTCCTCGGCCAGGGGGTCCATCAGGTCGCGGGTGAACCTGGCCCGCCAGTAGCCACCGTGGACCAGCACCGCGACACCGACCGGTTCCTCGGCGGGTTCCCGCAGGTCCACGACCTGATCGACGTGGTCGCCGTAGCGCAGCAGCTCCGTCACGCCCCCAGTCTGCCTGGCACAATGACCCCATGCTGGGACGAGAGGTCTTCCTGCTCGATGCCGTCCGCACGCCCTTCGGCAAACTCCGGGGTGGGCTGTCGCACGTGCGCACCGACGACCTCGCTGCGGCGCCGCTGCGCGAACTCGTCGCACGGCACCCCGAGCTGGACCCGGCAGCGATCGAGGACGTCTACTACGGCAACACCAACGGCGCCGGCGAGGAGAACCGCAACGTCGCCCGCATGGCCGCCCTGCTGGCAGGCCTGCCCGTCACGGTGCCGGGGGCCACGTCCAACCGGCTCTGCGCCTCCGGCTCCGAGGCCCTCGTCCAGGCCGCCCGGGCCGTGGCCGTCGGGGACGTGCAGCTCGTCGTCGCCGGCGGCGTCGAGGGCATGAGCCGCGCACCTTATGTCCTGCCCAAGCCCGACGAGGCCCTCCCCCGGCGCATGGAGCTGCACCAGACCACCGTCGGCTGGCGGATGACCAACCCGGCCTTCCCCGACGCGTGGACGATGTCGCTCGGTGCCAGCGCCGAGGCCGTCGCGGTCGAGCGGGGCATCGGGCGGGAGGCGATGGACGAGTTTGCCGTGCGCTCGCACCAGCGCGTGCACGCGGCCTACGAGGCCGGGTTGCACGACGGTTTCGTCGTGCCGCTGGAAGGGGTCGAGCGGGACGAGTCGGTGCGGCCGGAGGCGTCCCTGGAATCGCTGGCCGGGCTGCGGTCCGCCTTCACCCCCGACGGCCCGGTGACCGCAGGCAACTCCTCTCCCATCAACGACGGCGCCCTGGCAGCACTGATCGGGACCGACGAGGTGGCACGGGGCCTCGGTGTCGAGCCACTCGCCCGGATCGTCGCCTCACGCACGGTCGCGGTCTCACCCGAGCTCTTCGCCGTCGCCCCCGTGCCTGCCATCCGACAGCTCCTGGAGCGGTCGGGCCTGACCACGGCAGATGTCGACCTGTGGGAGATCAACGAGGCGTTCTCCGCGATGGTCCTCTCCGTGCTCCACGAGCTGCCCGAGATCGACCCCGAACGCGTCAACGTCAACGGCGGCGCGCTCGCCATCGGCCACCCGCTCGGCGCCAGCGCCCCACGGGTGGTCGTGGACCTGGCCCGCGAGCTCCGGCGCCGCGGGGGCGGCACCGGTGTCGCCGCAGCCTGCATCGGCGTGGGCCAGGGGACGGCCATCCTGATCGAGGTCCCCCGCTCCTGACGCCCGGGGTGGCGTCAGAGCACCTGCGCGGGGGGCTCCTCAGAACTGCGCTGACGGACGCCAGCTGCCCAGCTCGTCCCGGAGGACGCTCACGACCTCACCGAGCGTCGCATAGGCCGACACCGCCTCGATGGTGGCCGGCATGACGGACCGGCCGGCGCGCACGTCGTCGGTGAGCCTGCCCAACGCCGCGTCGACCGCTGCCTGGTCCCGCGTCTCCCGCAGGCGCCGCACAGAGTCGGCCTGGGCCTGCTCTGTGCCCGGGTCGATGGTGAAGACCTCCAGCGGCTCGGCCTCGGCCGGGAACCGATTGACACCCACGACCACCTTCTCACCGGACTCGACCGACTGCGCCAGCCGGTAGGCGGCCTCCGACAGGTCGTGGGCGAAGCGCCCCGACGCGATGGCCTCCAGCGCCCCACCCCGCTCCTCGATGTCCTCCATCAGGGACCAGATCGAGGCCTCCAGCTCGTCGGTCAGCTGCTCCACGGCATACGAGCCGGCAAACGGGTCCACCGTGGTGGTGAGACCGGTCTCGAACGCGACCACCTGCTGGGTGCGCAGCGCGAGGGTCGCCGCCGCCTCCGTCGGGACGCCGAGCGCCTCGTCATAGGCCGAGACGTGCAGCGTCTGGACCCCGGCGAGCGCCGCGACCGTGGCCTCGACGGACGTGCGGACGACGTTGTTCATGGGTTGCTGAGCCGTGAGCGTCGATCCCGCTGTGAACGCGAAGATCCGCAGCTGCTCGCTGCGCGGGTCGCGGGCACCGTAGGTCTCGCGCATCAGGCGCGCCCACACCCGCCGGGCCGCCCGGAACTTCGCGACCTCGGGCAGCACGTCGGTCGTGATCGCCAGGAAGGTGAACAGCGTCGGGGCGACCTGGTCCACGTCGATCCCCCGTCGCACGCACTCGTCCAGGTAGGCGCGGGCGTTGGCGAAGGTGAACGCGATCTCCTGCGTCGCTGACGACCCGGACTCTCGGATGTGGTAGCCGCTCATCGCGAGCGGCACCCAGCGCGGCGTCTCCCGCGCGACGTACTCGATGCAGTCGACGGCCAGGCGCAGCGAGGCTTCCGGCGGGAAGATCTGGGTCCCCCGGGCGATGAACTCCTTGAGCACGTCGTTCTGGATGAACATGCCGAACTGGTCGGGGTGCACCCCGCGCTTCTCCGCGAGCGCGACGAACAGGGCCGCCCACAGGTAGCCGATCGAGTTCGCGGTCGTGCGCACCTGCGACAGCTCCTCCAGCGGGATCCCGTCCATCAGGGTCTCGATGTCGGCCAGGGAGTCGATCGCGACACCGACCCGGCCGACCTCACCGGCGGCACGCGGGTCGTCGGAGTCGATCCCCATCTGACTGGGCAGGTCCATGGCGACCGAGAACCCGGTGACACCGGCGTCGAGCAGTGCCCGGAACCGGGCGTTGGACTCCCGCGCCGTGCCGAAGCCGGCGTACTGCCCCATGATCCAGACCCTCGGCTCGGCGCTGATGCCGCGGGTGTACGGGTACTCGCCCGGACGGATCGCTCCGTCGGGTGCGTAGTCGGTGCGCAGAGCCGGGTCCTCCCACGTCATCGGGGCTCGCCCTCCAGCTGGCCACGCAGGACCTTCTTGGCGATCTTGCCGGTGGAGTTGAGCGGGAGCTCCTCCACGATCCTGACCTCCTTGGGCTTCTTGTAGGCCGCCAGTCGGCCCGAGCAGTGGTCGCGGACCTGGTCCTCTGTCACCCGGGCACCCTGGCGGGTGGTCACCAGGGCCACGACCCGCTGCCCCCAGTCGGGATCGGTCACGCCGACCACAGCGACCTCGTTGACGCCTTGCACCTCCGCGATGACGTCCTCGACCTCGCGCGGGTAGATGTTGTAACCACCCGAGATGATCATGTCGCCCTTGCGGTCGACCAGCCACAGGTGGCCGTCCTCCGACAGCCGGCCGAGGTCGCCGGTGTGCAGCCACCCGTCGACGACCGCCTTCGACAGGTCTGCCCGCTCCCCCGCGTTGTAGTAGCCGGCCATCACGTGGTCGCCCCTGGTGATGACCTCGCCGACCTCACCGGGTGCGACGCGACGCCCGTCCTCGTCGACAACGGCCAGCTCGACGCCCAGCGCGGGGCGACCTGCGCTGGTCAGCAGGTCGGGATCGCTGCTCAGGCCGCGCTGGTGGTCCGCAGCATCCAGCACCGTGACCGGAGGGATCGCCTCGACCAGCCCGTAGTACTGCACCAGGTGCGGCGTCAGCTCGTCGTGGGCGCGGCGCATCTGCTCCGGCGGCATCGGCGCCCCGGCGTAGCCGAGCATCCGCAGGCCGGCGAGGTCGTCGCGGGTCGCCCCCGCGGACAGCAACCGGGACACCATGGTCGGGACCAGGGCCGTGTGCGTCGCACCGCGCTCGGCCACGGCCTCGAGGAACGTCTCCGGGTCCCAGCCGGGCAGCACGATCTGCCGTGCACCGGCGACCAGGAACGGCAGGACGAACAGGCCGGACGTGTGCGTCACGGGACCGGCGTGGACATAGCAGTCGTCCGGCCCCGGCGGCCCGCCCAGCACGTCCTGGGTCATGTTGACGACCGAGGCGAACCAGTTGCGGTGCGTCCGCTGCGCCCCTTTGGGGTGACCGGTGGTCCCCGAGGAGTAGTGCAGCCCGCAGAGGTCGTCCGGGTCACGCGGTGGCAGCACACCCGCAGTGGCGCCGTCGATGAGCTGTTCCAGGGACGTCTCGGGGCCGTCGCCCACCACGATGACGTGCTCGGTCTGCTGGCGCACCGCCTCGACGTCATCGGCAAACTGCTCGTGGTAGATCAGGCCGCGCGCAGCACTGTCCGTGGCGATCCGCTGCCAGTCGGTGGGGTGCAGGCGGTAGTTCAGGGCGACGCGGACCAGGCCGGCCGCGCGGACGGCCAGGTCCGTCTCGAGGTATGCCGTGGAGTTGCTCTGCAGGTCGAGGACCCGGTCGCCGGGGCGCAGGCCGAGCGCCAGCAGGCCGCTGGCGGTGCGGGTGACCCGGTCGGCGAGCTCCGCGAAGGTGCGTCGGTCCTCGGAGAGCAGTCCGTCCACGGCGACGCGGTCGGCGTAGCGGCGGCCGGCGCGGGTGACGAGGGTGCCGATGTCCATCTGGTCAGTCTCCTGGGGTCGGGTGAGCGACTGGGGCGGTGCGAGCAGCGTCCGGCTCGGAGCGCACCGTGGACTCCGGGGCGGGCGAGGTCGCGAGGGCGGCGTCGAGGATCCGGCACCCCCGATCCGCTGCCAGCACGGTGACCGGGTTCAGGTCCAGCTCGGCACCTGCCGGCAGCTCGGCGGCGAGTGCCGCCACACCGAGGACGGTGTCGACGAGGGCCGTCCGGTCCGCGGCCCCCTGACCGCGCACCCCCGAGAGCAACCGGCCGAGGCGGGTCTCGTCGATCATCTCCTCGACGTCCTCGCGATCGACAGGCAGGACCCGCAGGGCGACGTCGGCCACGACCTCGGTCAGCACTCCACCGACGCCGACGCTGAGGATCCGCCCGAGTGGCGTGTCGGTGCTGCCGACCAGCGCCTCGACGCCACCGGGCACCATCTCCTCGACCAGCACCTCACCGCCCAGGGCGGCAAGTCGCCCGAAGACCTCCGCGGCGGCCCCGGGCGTCACGTCCAGGACCACGCCGCCGGCCTCGGACTTGTGCAACAGATCCGGGACGACCGCCTTGGCGACGGCCCGTCCGCCCGCTTCGCTGACGGCGGACACCGCGTCCTGCGCGTCGGTCACCTTGCGCCCCGCCGGCACCGGCAGCCCCCGCCGCCCGAGCAGGTCCTTCAGACCCTGTTCGTCCAGCGCCGCCCAGTCGGTGGGCGGGGTCGGGGCGGCAGGACTGTGGTGCCCGCTGTCACGACCGGTCCGGCGGGCCCGCGGCGTCGCGAACTCCGCCAGGGCGGCGAGGGCCCGGACCGCCCTGGCCGGCGTCGGATAGACCGGCAGCCCCGCGGCCCTCATGGTGGCGGACGCCTGGGGCGCGAGGTGGTCTGCACCGGTGCGCACGGCGATGACCGGGACGCCGGTCTGCTCCCGCACCCGCGACAGCGCGGTCACCACGGCGTCCACGTCCGAGCCGGTGAGCACGCAGAAGCACGCCACGATCGCATCGACACCCTCGTCGCCGGCGAGGGCGGCCAGGGCATCGTCGAACAGGGCCGGATTGCTCATCACCGACGCGGTCACGTCCACCGGGTTGGCGGTGGACCCATAGGCCGGCACGATCCCGTCCAGGGTCGCCAGGGTCTGCTCAGACAGCCCGGCCAGTCGCATTCCCTGCGCCTCGATCGCGTCGGCCGCCAGGATGCCGGACCCGCCGGAGGTCGTGACGACCGCGACGCGACGGATCTGTTGCCCCCGGACCCGTTCGACGAGGCCCATCACGTCACCGACGTCCAGCAGCTCCTCCACGTCGTCCACCCGCACCACACCGGCCTGCCGGAGGGCCGCGTCCACGACCTTGTCCTGGGCCGCGAGGGCGCCGGTGTGGGAGGCAGCTGCCTGCGCACCGGCCTCGGACCGACCCCCCTTGAGCAGCGCCACGGGTGTCCCGCCGGCCACCACCTGAGCCAGGCGGTCAAGACCACCCAGCGACTCGGCATACCCGAGCAGTCCGGTGCACCCGGGCTCCTGCGCCAGCTCGACCATCACCTCGGTGGCAGTGAGGTCGGCCTCGTTGCCGGTGTTCACCACCCACCCGAGGCCGAGGCCGCGCTCGAAGGCGAGCGACACGGCGCCGTAGCCCAACGCGCCGCTCTGGCTGACGAAGCCGAGTCCCCCCGCGACCAGCTCGGTGTGCTCGCCGGCGAAGAGCGGGCTGAACGAGCTGACCTGCCCGCGCGCGGTCCCGACCGTGCCGATGCAGTTGGGGCCGAGCACCCGCACGCCGAGCTGCCGGGCGGTGGCGACCAGCTCGTCCTGCAACGCCGCCCCGGCCTCCCCGGTCTCGGCGAAGCCGCTCGAGCACACGATGACCACCGGCACACCGGCAGCGGCGCAGTCACGCACCGCGCCACACACCTTGTCGGCCGCCACCATGACCATGGCCAGGTCGACCGGTCCGGGCACGTCCGCGAGGGAGGCGTAGGAGGTCTGCCCGCTGACCGGCGCGCCGTCCGGGCGGACGGGATAGATACGGCCGGCATAGCCGTAACGCTGCAGGAACTGCACGGGCAGCCGACCCACGGCTCCGGGACGGTCGCTGGCCCCGATGACCGCCACACCGCGGGCGTCCCAGAGTGGCCGCAGGCTCATGATCCGGGTCTCCACCGGGCGTGACGGGTGCCCTGCGCACCCTCACGGACCAGCTGCAGGCGCGGCTTGGGCTCCTCGGCGCGGCCGCCCTGCGGCTTGCGCCGACCGGCGCGCCACGGCATCGGCCAGACCGCACCCGGTCCGTCGTAGTCCTGCTCGACGGCGGCGTGCAGCGTCCAGTTCGGGTCATAGAGGTGCGCGCGGCCGACGGCGCAGAGGTCCGCGCGACCGGCGAGGACGATCGAGTTCACGTCGTCCCAGGAGGAGATGATCCCGACCGCGATGGTGGGGATGCCGACCCGGTTGCGGATCGCGTCGGCGAAGGGGGTCTGGTAGGACCGGCCGAACGCGGGTGCCTCGTCCGGCGTCACCTGCCCGGTCGACACGTCGATCGCCGCGGCGCCGGCGGCCTGGAAGGCCCGGGCGATCTCGACGGCGTCGTCGACCTCGATGCCGCCCTCCACCCAGTCGGTCGCCGAGATCCGGACGGTCATGGGCCGTTCAGCGGGCCACACCTCGCGCATCGCCGCGAACACCTCGAGCGGGTAGCGCAGGCGTCCGGCCAGGTCGCCGCCGTACTCGTCGCTGCGCCGGTTGGTCAGGGGTGAGATGAACGAGGAGAGCAGGTAGCCGTGGCCCGCGTGCAGCTCCAGGACGTCGAAGCCCGCCCCGGCTCCCAGCCGTGCCGAGGCGACGAACTCCTCGCGGACCCGGCGCAGGTCCTCGGTGGTCATCTCGCGCGGCAGCTGGTTGACGCCGGGTTGGTAGGCGAGCGGCGAGGGTGCGATGACCGGCCAGTTGCCGTCCTCGAGCGGCTCGTCGATCCCCTCCCACATCAGCTTGGTGGAGCCCTTGCGGCCCGAGTGCCCGACCTGGAGACCGATCCTGGCCTGGCTCAGACCGTGGACCGCGTCGACGATGTCGCGCCAGCCGTCGGCCTGCTCCTGGCTCCAGATGCCGGCACAGCCCGGGGTGATCCGACCCTCGGGTGAGACACAGACCATCTCGGTCATGACCAGGCCCGCCCCGCCCATGGCCTTGCCACCGAGGTGGACCAGGCGGAACTCCGTCGGCATGCCGTCGTCCGCCGACACATACATGTCCATGGGCGAGACGACGACCCGGTTGGCCAGCTCGAGGCTGCCGAGGCGGAAGGGCTGGAACATCGGTGGCGTGTGCGGGCGACCCCCGGGAGTGGCCTGCGCGAACCAGTCGTCGATGCGCTCGACGAACTCCGGGTCGCGGACCCTGAGGTTGTCGTGCGTGACCCGGCGGCTGCGCGTCATGATGTTGAACGCGAACTGCTCGGGGTCCTGGTGGCGGTACTGCCCGAGGTTCTCGAACCACTCCAGGGACGCCTGCGCCGCGCGCTGCGTGGACTGCACGACCGGCTTGCGCTCCTCCTCGTAGGCGGTGAGCGCGGCATCGAGGTCGGCGTGCTCGTGCAGGCAGGCGGCAAGGGCCAGGGAGTCCTCCATGGCCAGCTTGGTGCCGGACCCGATCGAGAAGTGCGCGGTGTGCGCCGCGTCGCCCAGGATCACGACGTTGCCGCGCTCCCCCGCGCGCCAGGTCTCGTTGCGCACCGTGCTGAAGGAGATCCACCGGGAGTTGTTGGCCATCACCTCGTGGCCCTCGAAGATGTCCTCGCACAGCTCGCGCACCCGTTTGATCGCCTCCTCGTCGCTCTCGCCGGGCGCCCACTGACGCCCTTCCGAGGCGTCGAAACCGGCGGCCCTCCAGACGTCCTCGTGCATCTCGAGGATGAACGTGGAGCCGGTGGCGTCGTAGGGGTAACCGTGCACCTGCATGACGCCGTGCGGGGTGTCCAGGATGTAGAACTTGAACGCCTCGAACACCTTGCTGGTGCCCAGCCACATGTACTTGCAGGCCCGCACGTCGAGCGTGGGCCGGAAGGTGTCGGCGTAGTGGCGGCGCACGCCCGAGTTGAGGCCGTCAGCGGCCAGGACCAGGTCGTGCTCGGCCGCGAGGAGGTCCACGTCCGGTGCCCCGGTGCGGAAGTGCATGGTGACGCCCAGCTCACGACAGCGCTGCTGCAGGATCTCCAGGAGGCGCTTGCGGGTCATCGCGGCGAAGCCGTGCCCGCCGGAGGTGAGGACCTGGCCGTCGACGTGCACGTCGATGTCGTCCCAACGGGCGAACTCGCGCTGCATCGTCTCGTAGACCCACGGGTCGGCGTGCTCGATGCCACCGAGGGTCTCGTCGGAGAACACGACGCCGAAGCCGAACGTGTCGTCCGGGGCGTTGCGCTCCCAGACCGTGATCTCGTGCGTGGGATCCAGCGCCTTGGTGAGCGCCACGAAGTAGAGACCCCCGGGCCCGCCACCGATCACCGCGATGCGCATCCGCCGACTCCTTCGCCGTTGTCCTGCCAGCACCAGCAGACTATGTTGGATTCTCGACGATCGTCAACAACACGACAGGAGATCAGTGATGGCGGGCGAGGGTGCGTTCCGGTCGAAGGTTGTCGTGGTCACCGGCGGTGCGGGCGGGATCGGGCGCGCCGTCTGCGACGGCTTCGCCGCCGAGGGAGCCAGCATCGCGGTCGCGGACGTGCGCGGCACGGCCGAGGCAGCGGCCGAGCTGTGCGCGACCCACGGCGTCACGGCTCGCGGCTACGAGCTGGACGTGAGCGACCGGGATGCCGTGGTCGCCGTGATGGACGCGGTCCGGGACGACCTCGGTGGCCTGGACGTGCTGGTGACCCTCGCCGGCGGCTCGCTGGGCACCCCGAAGGGGCTGGAGGAGATCGAACCGGAGCACGTCGACCTGGTCGTCGACGTCAACGTCAAGGGCACCTTCTACTGCGCCCAGGCCGCCCTTGCCCGTATGCCGGATGACGGCTCGGTCGTGACCGTGTCCTCGATCGGTGGTCGGCAACCCTCGCCCGTGACCGGTGTCCCCTATGCCGCGTCCAAGGCGGCCGTGCTCGGGCTCACCCGACGGCTCGCCCGCGAGGTCGGAGCCCGTGGTCAGCGCGTGAACGCGGTGGCGCCCGGTCTCTTCCTGACCGGGCGGTTGCAGGAGATGTATGACGAGATGCCTGCTGCCGAGCGGGACGAGGTGCTCGGCGCCATCCCGCTCGGTCGGTTCCCCGAGCTGCGCGAGATCGTCGACCCGATCCTCTTCCTGGCCGGGCCCGCCTCGTCCTACATCACCGGCGTCGTCCTCGACGTCAACGGCGGGCGCTTCATGCCCCTCTGAGCGTGGCTGCGCCCCGGTGGCCAGGCCTCAGCCGGCGGCGCCCGGGTGGTCTGGTCTCGGTCGACGGCAGCCGGTGGCCGGTCCTCGGTCGGCGGGCCGTGTTGGGGGGTTCTCGACATGGGTTTGCACCCCGCCGGTGGTGGCGGGGTGCGGGGCGGGGTGGTCACCCGAAGCCGGTGGCGGTGAAGGGTCGCGGGATGTGCCAGATGACCTCGGTCT
>NZ_QDDJ01000022.1 GCF_003121625.1 Ornithinimicrobium cavernae
CCAACGCCACCGGCCTGAACTGGGGCGACCTCGAAGCCGCCGCCGCCACCAACCTCAAACGCGTCCTGCGCCCCGCCGGCACCACCCCCACCGCCCAAGAACCCGACTTCACCACCGAACCCGGACTCACCCGCATCGAAACCTTCCTCGAAACCAAAACCGTCTGGCACCCCAAAGGCACCTGACACGCTAGTCAAGCCGCAAGAACCTGAGTCGCAGCTCCGTCCTCTTGAAGGCCAGGGCAGCCCGCCGTGCCAGCATCGCCCATGCACTCGTGACGTCGCGTCCGGACCGAGGACATCGAGGATCTGGACAGCCACAAGCGGTCCGTGAGCGCTCGGTCCCTCAGCACGCGACAGCGAAGGCCAGCGGTCCACAACGGACTGATCGCCGCCCGAACAGGACGCAAGTTGCCCCTTGTGGTCGCCGTCCGACCTAGGCTAACCTCCCGAGAGAAAACGATTACATCTCACCGTGGAGCTCTGGAATGTCGACCCTCTCAACCGCCCGCAAGCGCTCGATTCCGCTCATCATCGGTGCGACCGTGCTCGTCCTGGGGGCGGCCCTTCCGCCCGTTCGGGCCGACGAGAGCGACCCCGCCGCGGCGGAGGAGTCGGTCACCATCACGCCGTTCGAGCAGCGCGACCAGGCCGTGGTGGGCGGCGAGCGCCAGCGCATATACGACCCCTCCGTCGGTGAGGCCGAGTCCTGGTACGTGAACGACCACACCTTCGTCAAGGGGCCGGACAACGGCTGGCACCTCTTCGGCATCACCGCCACCGAGCCGGCCAAGCCGCTCGAGGAGGTCTTCTTTGCTCACGCCAGCGCACCGAGCCTCACCTACCCGCAGTGGCTGAAGCAGGACCCGGTGATCCACGCCGACCCCGACCTCGGCGAGACCCACGTGTGGGCGCCCCACGTGATCCGTCACGGCCGGACCTACTACATGTTCTACGCGGGCGGCACACCCGACCACACGGCATACAAGATGCAGCTCGCGACGTCCACGGACCTGGTCAACTGGACCCGCCACGAGGACAACCCCCTGTTCACGGACGGGTTCGACGGCCGCGACCCCATGGTGACCAGGGTCGGCGACCAGTGGGTCATGTACTACACGGCGACCAGCTCCCCCTCCGGCGGCAACCACATCGTTGCCTACCGGACCAGTGACGACCTGCTCTCCTGGGGTCCCAGGCAGGTCGCGTTCACCTCACCCCGGACGGGGACGTTCGGCGGGCCGACCGAGTCGCCTTTCGTGGTCCACGAGGGTGGGGCCTACTACCTCTTCGTATGCTGCACGTCCGCCTACAGCGACACGCGCGTCTTCCGCAGCACTGACCCGTTCCACTTCTCGCCGGAGGACGAGGTCGGTCAGATCGCCGAGCACGCGGCCGAGGTCGTGCGCGACGGCGGCCGGTGGTGGATCAGCGGGGCCGGCTGGGGCGCGGGGGGTGTCTGGCTGCGTCCGCTGAACTTTGACGGCGAGCGGGTCACCGCCGGGCTGCGGGTGCAGGCACCCAGCTACCAGGCCACCGTCCAGACGACGCCGCGCGCGGAGGTCACCTCGATGCAGGTCGCGGACGGCGCCGGCGGCTGGCTCCCGGTGCTCGACGACGACTACCGCGCCACCGCCCCCTATCTCGGCGTGGGCGGCTTCGGGCGCACGGACTCCACCTCCGTGCCGAGCTCGGTGACGGTCAGTGGCAGGACCGTGCGGCTCGAGGACATCTCGATGGGTGACGAGCCGGTCACGGTCGACTGGGACCTGAGCTTTGGCGAGCAGTGGTTCGACTCCTCGGTGACCGCTGACGTCCACGGCCCCACCACGGCGCCCGTGTGGGAGGTCTCGCACACCGTCGACTCGGCACTGCCCTCCGTCGGCGACGACACCGCCCCGGTGCGCGGGACCGGTGACGTGAGCGGGTTCCCCCGGTGGACCCACGCCTTCTCGGACACTGCCGCGGTGGCCACCGCCTACCGCGCGGGGAGCGCCTTCGCGGAGGACAACCGCTACAACGCCGGCGCGGGAGCCGTCGTGTGGCAGCCGCTGTGGCAGCCCGGTGGCCGCCCGTGGGAGCCGGGCAGCTACCCGCTCGGGCAGCTGCGGATCGGCGGCGCCCCCGGCGGTGACGGGCCCGGTCTCGGCCAGCTGCTCCACGACTCCCTGCAGCCCGCCCCGTGAGTCGGCTCTCGCAGCCTGCCCCGTCAGCGCCCCAGCCATCCTCGAGGAGGGTCCCGTGACAGCTGTGACCTCGACCGGTCACGCACCCGTGCTGGCGATGACCGGCATCGTCAAGCACTTCGGGGGCGTCCAGGCGCTCCGCGGCGCGAACCTCACCGTGCGGGCCGGCGAGGTGCTGGCGCTCATGGGCGAGAACGGCGCCGGCAAGTCCACGATGATGAACATCCTGGCCGGTGTGATCCAGGCCGACGGCGGTGCGCTGACCGTCGACGGCCAGCCCCACCGCTTCTCCTCCCCCGCGGCAGCCCAGGCCGCCGGGGTCGCGATGATCCCCCAGGAGCTCGACCTCGTGCCCCAGGCGAGCGTCGCGGACAACATCTTCCTGGGTGACGAGCTGCGCACCCGGTGGCGCACGGTGGATCGGCGCGCGATGCGCCGCAAGGCCAAGGACCTGCTGGACGACCTCGAGATCCCGATCAGCCCGGAGCGCGCCGTCGGGTCGCTCCGCGTCGGTGAGCAGCAGATGGTTGCCATCACCAAGGCGCTGCGCCTGAACGCCCGCATCGTCGTGATGGACGAGCCGACCTCGGCGCTGTCGGACAGCGAGGTGCGCCGGCTGTTCGACCTGATCCCCGGGCTGCGCCGCCGGGGCGTCGCCACGATCTACATCTCCCACCGGATGGACGAGATCTTCGAGATCGCCGACCGCGGCACGGTCATGCGGGACGGCCTGAACGCCGGCGAGTTCGAGCCCGGCACCACCGCCGTGGGCGAGGTGATCCGGATGATGACCGGCCGGCCCATCGACCAGGTCTATCCGGACCGTGAGCCGCCGGCCGAGGACGTCCGCCTCCGCGTGCGGGACCTGCGCGTCGCCGCGGGCCTCGGACAGTCCGGCCGTCGCGAGCCCGCCGGTGTCGACCTCGAGGTCCGGCGCGGCGAGATCCTGGGGCTGGCCGGCCTCCTCGGTGCCGGGCGCACGGAGCTGCTCGAGGCCATCTTCGGCACGTCGGGGCACGCGCTCAGCGGCTCGGTCGAGGTGGACGGTGAACCGGTCACCATCCGCTCGCCCCGGGACGCGTCCGAGCTGGGCATCGGTCTCGTGCCCGAGGACCGCCGGCACGCGGGCCTCATCATGCCGGCCAGCGTCGCGGACAACATCGTGCTGCTCTCGCTCCGGCGGATCGCCCGCAAGGGGCTGCGCCGCGTGGGGGCCGAGCGGGCCGCGGTGGCCGGTGCGATCACCGACCTCAACATCAAGACCCACCGCCAGGAGACGATCGTCGGCACCCTGTCCGGCGGCAACCAGCAGAAGGTCGTGTTCGCCAAGAACCTCCTCACCCAACCCCGCGTCCTCCTGCTGGACGAGCCCACCCGCGGGGTGGACGTGGGCGCCAAGTCTGAGATCTACCGGCTGCTGGCGCGCCTGGCCGCCGACGGCATGAGCGTCATCGTCGCCTCCTCGGAGGTGCCCGAGCTGGTGGGGATCTGTGACCGGATCGCCGTCCTGCGCGACGGCCGGGTGGTGACCGTGCTGGACCGGGCGGACGCCACCCAGGAGGCCATCCTCAGCGCCGCCAGCCTCAAGACCTCAGCGGTCGGTCCCGCCGACGGAGACCGTCCGGACGACTCCCCCGCCGACGACAGCAACCCCGACGACCCCGACACGGAGGAATCGTGACTGCCACCCAGACTCCCGCCCCTGCGGAGACCATGTCCGAGCGTCGACGTTTCCGCGTCCCCGAGCGGTTCTTCGCGCTGCAGAGCTACATCGGCCTGGTGCTGGTCTTCGCTGCCGCGATCATCTTCTCGCCGCGGCGCGACGGCGAGATCGTCTTCCTCGACAGCAACAACCTGCTCAACATCGTGCGGGCGGTCTCCGAGATCGGCATCATCGCCATCGGCATGACGTTCGTCATCCTCGTCGCCGGCATCGACCTCTCGGTCGGCGCCATTCTCGGGCTAGCCGCGACGGGCGCCGCGAGCCTGCTGATGGTGAACGACTTCGGGGTGGTGGTCACCATCGCCATCGTCCTCGCGCTCGGGCTGGCGTTCGGCGCCCTCCAGGGGCTGATCACTGCCAAACTCGGGCTGCAGTCCTTCATCGTCACGCTCGCCGGCCTGCAGATCGCACGCGGCCTGGCCCGCATCTGGTCCGGGGGCCAGGGCATCCCCCTCGCCTACGGCGACGGGCCCGGACTGGCTCCCGAGTCCTTCGCGCTGCTCAACTCCCGGGTATTCAACGGCCTGGTCCCCATCCCCGCGCTCATTTTTCTCGGGGTCAGCATCATCGCCATCCTGGTCGTGCGGCACTCGGTGTTCGCCCGCCACGTCTACGCCCTGGGTGGCAATGAGCGCGCCGCCAAGCTGTCCGGGGTCAACGTCACCGCCATCAAGGTGACCGTGTTCGCCATCTGCGGGATGCTCGCCGCCCTCGCGGGGATCATCCACGCCGGCCAGCTCAACCAGGGCTCGCCGAATGACGGCATCGGCTACGAGCTCGACGCCATCGCGGCGGTCGTCATCGGCGGCACCAGCCTCATGGGCGGTGTCGGCACGGTGACCGGCACCATCGCCGGCGCGATGCTCCTGGGGATCCTCAACAACGTGCTCGCGCTCAACAACATCGACTCCAACATCCAGCTCCTGATCAAGGGCCTGATCATCATCCTGGCCGCGGGGCTCCAAGCCTTCCGCTCCAGGGCTCGCTAAACCCCACACAGGAAGGAACCACCCATGCGTCACCCCCG
The DNA here is from genome assembly GCF_003121625.1 of Ornithinimicrobium cavernae. Classification (GTDB taxonomy): domain Bacteria; phylum Actinomycetota; class Actinomycetes; order Actinomycetales; family Dermatophilaceae; genus Ornithinicoccus; species Ornithinicoccus cavernae. The sequence goes on from NZ_QDDJ01000022.1 coordinate 4,936, forward strand.
CACGACCCGACTCCTGACCCTCCTCCCCCTGGCCTCCCTCGGCCTGGCCCTCACCGCCTGCGGTGTCGAGTCCGACGCCCCGGGCGTCGGCGACGACAACGAGACCGGCGCCGAGGCCGCCGCCGGCACCGGCGCAGGTGACTGCGCCGGAGCCGACGGTGAGTACCTGATCGGCATGAGCCAGGCCAACGTCGCCGAGCCCTACCGGCAGCAGATGGATGACGACATCCGGGCGGCCGTGGGCGAGATCCCGCAGTTCGAGGTCGCCCTCGCCGATGCCGCCCAGGACAACGCCAAGCAGGTGTCCGATGTCGAGAACTTCCTCACCCAGGGCATCGACCTGCTGATCATCAGCCCCAACGAGGCTGCACCGTTGACCGCCGTGGTCGAGCGCGTCTATGCCGAGGGTATTCCGGTCATCGTCCTGGACCGCAAGATCGAGAGCGACAGCTTCACCCAGTGGATTGGCGCCGACAACAAGGAGATCGGCAAGGCCGCCGGCGAGTACGTCGCCAACGAGCTGCTCCCCGACGGCGGGACGGTCGTGGAGATCAAGGGTCTGCCCGGGTCCACGCCTGCACAGGAGCGCAGCGACGGCTTCGCAGAGGGCATCGCCGGCAACGACGGCGTCGAGATCATCGCGACCGGTGTCGGTGACTGGCTCCGTGAGAAGGGCCAGAGCCAGGCCGAGGCCCTGTTCCAGGCCAACCCGGAGATCGATGTCGTCTACGCCCACAACGACCCGATGGCCGAAGGCGCCTACCTGGCGGCGCAGTCGGCCGGTCGCGAGGGCGAGATGGAGTTCATCGGCATCGACGGCCTGCCGATCCCGTCCGGCGGCATCAAGGCTGTGGAGGACGGTCGCCTGTCGGCCACCTTCATCTATCCCACCGGCGGCCGCGAGGCGGTCGAGACCGCCGAGAAGATCCTCATCGACTGCAGCACGGACGTCGAGAAGGAGTGGGTCCTGGAGACCCAGCTCGTCACGGCGGACAACGCGGCCGACGTCTACACCGAGCTCGGCGGCCAGTGAACCTCTCCCTCCCAGAAAGGTCTGTGAACCAGTGACAACACCAGACAGCACACCCGGCGGCGGGATGTCCCGGCGCGTGCGCGCTGCCGTGGCGGTCCCTGCGACCGCGGCGCTGCTCGCCGTGCCGGCCCTCACCGCCCTCGCGAGCGCTCCGCCGACACCGGCCGCACCAGCGGCCAGGGCAGCCAGCACCACGTCGACCGGAGGCAAGGGCCTGACCGGGTGGGACACCTACCGGCACCTGGACCAGATGACCGCGCTGCGGACCGGTGTCCAGTCCCACCAGTTCTCCAGCTTCGACCGCAGCGGCGGCAACTGGGAGGACGGCTTCAGCGGCAAGTACTCCTGCCTGACCACCGAGGCCCGCGGCTGCGTGATCGCCGAGGCGACCGGCGCCGGTGAGATCGGCTCGATCTGGTTCACCCGGGACGGTGGCGACGTCACCCGGACCGGCAACATCATCATCGAGCTCGACGGCGAGGTGGTGCTCGACGCGCCGCTGCAGGACGTCGTCGACGGAGAGCTCGGTGCACCGTTCGTGTATCCGTTCGTGGCGAACGCCGACCAGAGCTCGGGCGGGGTGACCATCAAGGTCCCGATGGCCTACCAGGAGTCGATGAAGGTCATCACGGAGAACAACCCGCAGTTCCACCACGTCGACTACCGCACTTTCGCCGACGCGGAGGGCGTGAGCACCTTCGACCCGACCTACGTGCCCGAGGACGTCATCGCCGCCTCGGAGACGTGGGGCACGCAGGACCCAAAGCCCGAGCGGGCAGGGACCAGGACGGTCAACAGCGAGTTCGCGCTGGCGCCTGGTGAGTCCACGACCGTGGCCGACCTGGCCGGGCCGCACCTCATCAGCGAGCTGGCCGTGGATCTGCCCCAGGTGGTCGGTGCCCCTGAGATGCCGCGGATCACCGACGACGGCCGCGCCTTCACCGGCACCTCCACCTTCACGGTCGCCATCGACCCCGACAACCAGGGGGTGCAGGTGACCCGCCGGTTCGACACCGTGTCGACCGACCAGCGCGCCGACGTCCTGGTGGACGGTCAGAAGGTCGCCGAGTGGACGCCCGTCGACTCCCCCGGCACGTGGGTGGACCAGACGATCGAGCTGCCCGCGTCGGTCACGGCCGGCAAGTCGGAGGTGACGATCACCAACGACTTCGTCTCGGCAAGCATCGACATGAGCGAGTTCCGCTACTGGATCGACTCCAACGTCAACGGCGAGTGGGTGCGGACCGACGAGGTCGATGTCGGCACGTCAACAGAGGCTCGCGCGAGCGAGGCGGCCCACAACTACCTCATCACTGGTCAGACCTGGAGCGGGACGCACACCAAGTCCTACCCGCCCGAGGGTGAGGACGAGGAGGTGCTGGCCTCTGACGAGCTGCTCGACGGGCTCCGGCTGCAGGTCTCCTTCGACGGGCAGCAGACGGTCGACGCCCCAGTCGGTGAGTTCTTTGGGTCGGGCCTGGGCGAGCGCGACGTCGCGGCCCTCATGTACTCCATGAGCACCGAGGACGGCGAGGCCTACCGCTCCTGGTGGCCGATGCCCTTCGGGTCGCGCGCCACGGTCAAGCTGGTCAACACCAGCGACCAGACCCTCACCGCGGGCTCGGCGTCGGTGAGCTACGCCCCGGACAGCACGCTGACCGCCGGCCTGGTCGGCACCGCCCCGACACTGGGCTACTTCCGCGCGACGAGCAAGGAGGGGCACATCACGCCCAAGGACGACTGGGCGTTCATCGACCAGCAGGGCTTCGGCCACTTCGTCGGGGTCAACCACACCATGCGCGGGCTTCTCACCGCTGGCAACATCCGCGACTACCTGGAGGGCGACGAGCGCTTCTACGTCGACGGCACCCGGTCGCCGTCCTGGCACGGCACCGGCAGCGAGGACTACTACGAGGGCGGCTGGTACTTCAACCGCCAGGAGTTCAGTGCGCCGATGAACGGCTCCACCGCCCAGGAGACGCGCGCGTGGGGTTGTGAGTACCAGTGCGACGCGGCCTACCGGCTCCACATCGCCGAGGCGGTGCCGTTCGACTCGCACCTCGACGCGGGGATCGAGCCGGGTGCCTTCGGTGACGACCCGGCCTACTACAGCTCGACGGCGTTCTGGTACGGCCACGAGGACCGTGTCCGCCTGTCGGTGAGCGACACCGTCGACGTGGGCGACCCCGCCTCCGAGGAGGCGCACGCCTACCAGGGCGGCACCGAGGCCAGGGAGCTGGTCTCGGCGTTCGACGGCGACAACGACGGCGACAACGACGGCGAGAAACTGCGCGAGGACGTCCGCGACTCCACGACGATCGTGGCCTTCACCGTCGACGTCGACCACCGGAACTCCGGTGTCCGGCTGCGGCGGCTGAGCGACCAGGAGCTGGGCTACCAGACCGCCCGGGTCGCGGTCAACGGTCAGGACGCGGGGGTCTGGACCCAGCCTCTGGCCAACCCGGCGTTCCGCTGGCACGAGGGCACGTTCGACCTGCCGCCCGCGCTGACCGCCGGCCAGCAGCGGCTGCGGATCACCCTCCAGCCGGTGCACGGCAGCAACCCGTGGACGGCGGCGCAGTACGAGGCGCTGTCGATCGTCCGCAGTGGTGCGGACCGCACGGCGCCGTCACCGGTGCCGGGCGTGACCGCGACCGGTCTGGAGTCCAACGCGATCCGCCTGGACTGGTCACCTGCCACGGACAACGTCAGGGTGAGCCGTTATGAGGTCTACGGCTCGACGACGGCCGGGTTCGAGCCGTCCGCGGACACCTTCCTGGGTGCGGCGACGACCAACACCTTCATCCACGACGGTCTCGGCCTGCGCGAGACGTGGCACTACATCGTGCGGGCGGTCGACGGCGGCGGCAACGAGGGCCCCAACTCCGCGGAGGCGAGCGGCACGAGCGGCCACGTCCTGGCGCTGGAGGGCGAGGACCTCGAGGTCGTCCAGGCCAACCCCAGCGCCGTCCGGCAGGGCAACTGCTGCGGGGTGTCCTGGTCCGGCGGTGCCCAGCTGTGGGTCGCCGGGCGTGAGGCCGGTGCCAGCGTGACCCTGGAGTTCTCGGTGCCGACGGCGGGCACCTACGACCTCGGTGCCGCTATGACACAGGCCCGTGACTACGGGATCGTCACCGCCGAGGTGGACGGCCAGGCACTGCCGGGCAGCTTCGACGGCTACCTCGCCTCGGGTGTGCGGACCGCCGACGCCAACTACGGCACGGTGGAGCTGGGCGAGGGCACGCACACGCTCACGCTCACCGCGGCGGAGCGCAACACCGCGGCGGTCGCCTGGATGATCGGGCTCGACGTGGTCCGTCTGTCGCTGCACTGACCGACGGCTCACCAAAGGGGATCCCCGCCGGGTTCGGCGGGGATCCCCTTTCATTTCGTATGCCGTGTGGTCACCCCAGGCCGGTCTCACCACACAGGTGGACGGTCACCCCCAGGGCCTCGAACATGGCCGCCTTGACCAACAGCGCCCGGTCGGCCTGCTCCTCGGTGGGGGCGTAGACCACCTGGATGTGGTTGGACTTGTGCCGCGCCATGAACTGGTCCCGGGTGATGCCCGGCAGAACGACGTTGGCGATCGGCCACTCCGGGTTGGTCGACTCCGACCGCCGGCGGCTCTCCTCCTCCGGCAGCTCCACGGCGCGGCCGCGGCCGAGGTCCACGTGCAGCGCACCGTCGGCGATGTACACCCGGGACCAGACGATCGGCCCGGGCCTTGAGACGCCCTTGAGCGTGGCACCGCCGGCGGGGAAGAACACGTGTCCCTGTCGCCACCCCTCGGCCGACCGGTAGCCGTCGGGCAGGTGGCTGGCCGGCACGGAGCCGGAGATCTCGAACAACCAGACGTACTCGCCGTCGAACTCGGCGCCCCAGCGCACGTCGTGGAGGGTCGTCGCGGGGTCCATCCCCATCGCGTTCCAGATCCGGTGGGTCACCAGGGCGTCGACCGCGACGCCCTCGTCGACCTCGTTGAAGTGCGGGACGGCCTGGCCCTCGTACAGGACCCGTGAGCCGTCGCGGCTCGTCACCGGCGGCCGCTGGACATTATTGAGCAGGCCCTCGGGGAGGTCGGAGGCCGGGCAGACGTTCTTGAGGCCCTGCTGATATTGGATACCGACCGCGTCCAGGCCGAAGTCGTCGGCGATGCGCAGCGCCGCGATGTACATCTTGTACTGCCAGGTGAGCTGGTCCTCGGTCAGCTCGGTCGCGGGGTCGGTGCCGAGGCGGAAGGTCATCCCCGCGTTCGTCAGCCACTCGCCGACGGCCGCGGCCTCCGCGTCGTCGACCTGCTGCATCTGCGCCCAGAGCTCGGACTGGCTCAGCCGCTCCTTGAAGATCCCGAGGGGGTTGAGCATCTCGTCGTCGATGATGGCGTTGTACATGCCCATGCAGCCCTCGTCGAAGATGCCGATGATCGCCTTGTCGGCCACGAGTTGCTGGGCCAGGGTGACGCCGAGCTCTCGCTCCGCGCTCGGCTCGAGCGGCGGGAGGTCACGCACGTGTGACTCGTCGTGGGTGAGCGCGCCCTCGCGCAGCCAGGACGCCAGGCCCTTCCTGAAGAAGTCGTCGCTGCCGTCGATGGTCCACAGCGTGGAGTAGGCCCGGTCCATCTTGGTCAACCCCGCGTTGAGGTTGAGCAGACCGACCAGACCCGGCCACGACGGCTCGAAGTTGCCGACGGTCAGGATCGGCCCACGGTGGGTCCGCAGTCCCGGCAGGACGTGGTGGCTGTACTGCCAGTTCCCGATCGCCACGATCAGTGGCGCCTCTTCCGGGATGCCGCGGAAGACATCCATACCGTGTCGTTGGCTGAGGACGAACCCGTGTCCCCGGTCAACATCCGGCTCAAACGCACGCACGGTCTCCCAGCCCGCTGAGGTCACCGCCTCGGTGACCATGCGCTCCAGCTCCTGCTGAGCTGCCCAGCCCGCCACGTTGGCCGGCTCGCGGGAGTCGCCGCTGGTGGTCAGGTACACCGTGCGCGCTGGCAGCTGGGGCCGCGGGGTGGCTCTGGGCACCGTATAGGTCGTCATGGGCACGCTCCTCGAGTTCGACGTTTCGCCTGGGTACACGTCCGTCGCCAGGACGGACGGCTACTGCCACAACCTTGTCAGAAATCGATTACAGACACAAGCAATCTGGCCCTTCGCAAACCATGGACGACGCCGGGATGGGGGCAAGGATGATGCGGCCGTCCGACAGCGCCTGGCTGGGCCAGGCGGGGTCCGTGCCGGCGATCACGCTACGTACAGGGCGCGCCTCGACTCATTGACGCGTATTGCACTCGTCGATCACCACTCGAAGTGTGGCAAGGAACGCCTGACCGTCATCAGTGAGTTCTGGATCGTCCTGGAGTGCGAGATACCCTTCCCAAGCAGCCACCATGTTACTTACCGCATGGAACATGGAGTCCGGTTCGGACTGAGAGAGATTCGTCTCCCTGATCTGGGCGACGTGGGCGCCCAGTTCCTCTGCAGCTGCGTCTCCGTTCACTGCCTCCGCCAGTACCGCCGTTTCCAGACACACTTGGGCAATTGCCTCTTGTCGAGGGTTGGAGCCGCCTGTGGGACCCGTCGTTGTGGGCGGTGCAGTCGCTCCTAGGCTGTGACAGACGGTGAAGCCATAAGAACGAGAGTGCCTGCGGAACTCTGCTGCATGTTCACGGTAACGCTCGAACTCAGCACTGGCCTGATCCATGTCGCCTAGCGTGAGCAACGCCGTGAACTCATTAATCGACAAGAACATGGATTCCAGGCTGCTCAGGGCCGGAAGTATAAGTTCAGCATCAGGCTGACGCGGCGGCTCCAATGCGGACCACGCGACAAGCGTTTCCTGAAGGATTGCCGCCTGCTGCGTATACGCTGCCTCAGGATCGCCAGTGTCGACAGCCTGGAGCTCTCCTAGAGCCTCAAGGCAGAGAGCGTCCGCTGCAGCAAGGTAAGCCGCCCTCTCCTGAGGAGTGCTGGGTTCGTCAGACCTGCTTGGATAGAGCCACGCGAGAAGGCTGATGACGAGTCCGGCCACGGCGAACAACGCACCGATCACTTGGCCACGCGAGACAGACTTCTTCCCCCTCCGACCGTGCGTGGGCTCTCCTTGAACCGGGGGTGAAGGGTGCTCCTCTGAGGTATTCAACACGAGGCGCCAGCCCGGGGGCGGTGGGGGCCATGAGGGATCAGGTTGCCAGCCCGGCGGAGGTAGCCAACCCTTCGGTTGCTTGGGCCATCCTGGCGGCGGATTGAACACGTGCCCCACGACGACACCTCCCTGCAACGCCGTCACTGTGCCGCACGTGTTGCGCGGCCCTCGACGGACTTCCGTTCAGGACATCACCTGCGGACACGGGTCGACCAGATGCGTCCTCAGAACAAGAGTCGACCGTTGACACGCCACCGTCAAGGGCCCGACTGGACTCATCTAAAGGGCCCCGCGAGCTGCGGCCTCCTGGCTCGCTAGACGAGGTCACCCAGGCGCCGCACGGCGGGCACCGGCTGCACGTGGAGCCGGCCCGGGCCGGTCACGGTGCGGGCGATCCGCTCGAGCAGGAACCGCGCTGCGGTCTCCCCCATCTCCTTTGCGCCCAGCGGGACAACGAGCACGTCACGCCGCACGGTTGTCGCGAAGGGCAACGCGCCGAGCACGGCGAGCCCGATGCCGTCACCGGCAGCCTCCAGTTCCTTGAGCACACCCACGCCGACCAGGTTGTTGGTGGCGAGCACAGCGTCGGGGCGAGCAGCGCACAGGCTTCGCATCGCCTCCTGTCCCCCATCGACCCTGAAGTTGGCGAACTTCAGGAGGTCATCGGAGCACGGGAGGCCGGCGGCCTCCATCGTCTCCCGCCAGGACTGGGCGCGCAGTCGCGCCGTGACGGTTGCTCGCGGCCCCGTGACGCAGGCGATCCGTTCATATCCCTGGTCGATGAGCGCCTGGGTGGCGGTCCGGGCCGCGGCCTCGTTGTCTACCACCACCTGGTCGACGGCCTCGGCGTCGACAGCCCGGTCGACCACGACCACCGACATGCCGCGGCCCAGCAGCGGGACGACGTCGAGAGACTCGGAGGCGGGAGCCACGATAACGCCAGCCATGTTCTCGCTCGCGGCGATCTTCAGGTAGGACCGCTCCTTGGCAGGGTCGTCGTCGGTGTTGCACAGGACGAGCGAGTGGCCCGCCTGCCAGGTCAGGTCCTCGACGCCGCGGGCCAGCGTGGTGAAGAACGGGTTCTCGATGTCAGGCACGATCAGGCCGATCACCTCCGAGAGCTGTCGGCGCAGGGACCTGGCGGACCGGTTGGGCAGGTAACTGAGCTCCTCCACCGCGAGGCGCACGGCCTCCGCGTGCTCGGGACGCACGGTGGTGCCGTTCAGCACCCGAGAGACCGTTGCGACAGAGACCCCGGCATGCCGGGCGACGTCGTGGATCGTCACCACTGTGCCCCACCTCCAGGCTCGTGCGGTGTCCCGACGGAATCCGGCATCTGGCTCCTCATGTCACCGAATCTCCTGTCCGGCAAGGTGGTGCACGATGCCTCGGGTCAAGCTGTAGAGGTCACGGTATAGCGCGTAGGTCTCCTGGTACAGCGGCTCGCTCCTGGGTCGGAGCACACTCTGCGGCGGGTTCCACTCCTCGATCGAGGCTTCGGAGTCCACGGCGCGTGCCGCCAGGAAGGCGCCGCCGTAGGACGCGCCGATCGTGACGGTGGGCACCACCTGCACCAGGCCGGTGACGTCCGAGACAACCTGCGGCCAGAGCGTCGTCGTGGCACCTCCGCCGACGGCGACGATCCGGTCGATACTCAGCCCCGAGTCCAGCAGCGCCTCTACGTTGTGCCGCACCCCGTAGGCGACAGCCTCCAGCGCGGCGCGGTAGAGGTCACCCCTGGTGTGCTCCACGGTCAGCCCCGCGATCACACCGCGCGCCTGCGGGTCCATGATCGGCGTCCGCTCCCCGGCGAAGTAGGGCAGCATGAGCAGCCCTCGCGCCCCGGCGCCCGACTGCTCCGCCTCGTCCACGAGCGTGGCGAAATCCGAACCGGTGACGCGGCGCAGCCAGTCGGTGATCGCCCCCGAGGTCGCCATGCCCCCGGCGAGGCACCAGGCACCGTCGGTCACGCCGAGCGTGCCCCACAGCGCCTCATGCCGCACCGGCTGCCCGGCGTGCGCGATGAGGAACATGGTGGTGCCGTACATCAGCATGAGGTCGCCCGGGTTCACGGCTCCCACGGAGGTGGCCTCGGCCCAGGCGTCGATCGTGCCGGCGATGACCGGCGTGCCAGGCGTCAACCCGCCGATCTGCTCCTGGATCGTGCCGGCGACCTCCCCCGCCCACCGCAGCGCCGGCAACTCCACGGAGCCGGCGATCTCGGGTGCCCATTGCGGGTGCCAGGCTCCCGCCTCGAGGTCGAACATGGGCCAGCACTGGCTGGCCGAGTGCCGGTCCAGGACGTACTCCCCCGTGAGCCGGCGGACCAGCCACGACGCCGGCATATACATCTGGCGGGCACGCTCGAACACTTCGGGCTCGTGGTCGCGGACCCACGCCAGCTTGGGCCCGATCGCCTGGGTCGACAGGTGCGCCCCGCCGGTCCTGAACACCTCGTCGCGTCCATACCGTGTCTCCTGCGCCGCGATCTGCTCGAGCGCCCGCATGTCGACGCCATAGAGCAGAGCAGGCCGCAGCGGCCGGTCCTCCTCGTCGGTGAGCAGCAGGCAGGGACCCATGCCGGAGACCCCGACCGCCGCCACGTCGTGCTCGCCGTCGCCGGTGAGCTCGTCGGCGAGTGAGCAGAACTCGGCCCACCACACGTTGCCATCCATCTCGACGTGACCGGTGTGCGGACGCTGCACCTCGTGCTGCCGGGTGGCGGACCGCAGCACGGTGCCGTCCTTCGCGACCAGCACACCCTTGGTGCTGGAGGTGCCGATGTCGACTCCGAGGTAGGCCGTGGTCCGCATGACCACAGCATAGTGAAAACGATTACGTCCCGGGAGAGGCTTGACGGCTCACTGCTGGGGAGGTGCGATCAGGACTCGGTATGCCGTGTGGTCGGCAGCACGTTCCTGTCCGGCCATGCGGTGCGCGCCGCATGACGAACGTGACTGCGAGGCGGCTGTTCACGGTCTAGCAGGTACGTCCGCATCGGTCCGCCCAGATGACCGCTCTGGATTCCGACCCTCTCAAACAATGGCCGCGAAGTCGGATGCCAGCAGTGAACCTCCGGGCGCGTCATTTCGCCCAGTATGGGCTACCCACAAGCGCGCATGTCGCGCTCTCACGCCGAGAGATGAGCGGCCCTTCGCCTGCAGCCCCCTCAGACGACGCGCGAGGTGTCACCATACTCGAGTGATGGAAAAGCAGCGTGCCCTCCTGGCCCGCGTAGACGAAGATCTGCGTCTCCTTGGGGCGCGCTTGGATCGGGCCGTCACGCACTTCGAGAACTTCGGAGATCTCTGGTCCGACTATTTGAACCAGAAGCCGCATCGGACCGAGCTAGTACCCGAGGCCGACGGCAGCACTTGCGTCCAGCTCAGACGAGACGTCGTCATCCCAGCTGAGATTTCCGTAGTCCTAGGTGAGTTCCTATACGAAATGCGCGCCGCCCTCGACAACTGTTTGTACGCCGTCGCGGTCATCACCTCGGGCCAGAACCCGCCCCCGAGGGCCGAGAGGCTCGAATGGCCAATCCGTGAGACCTCGAGACAGTGGACGTCCCAAGCAGGTCGCTACGAAGCGCTACCGACTGAGGTTGTCGACGCCTTGGAGACGATCCAGCCTTACCGTGCGGAGTTCCCGTCATGGAACTCGCTCGCGATCCTGCATGACTTGGCTCGGTTCGACCGCCACAGGACGCCAAAGGGGTTGGCCTTGTATCTCGTTCGCGTCCGAATGAGGGTTGACCCTGCCGTGATCGAGGTGCTCGATGTGGGTACCGAAGGCGTCATTCATGACGGGGATACGCTCGTGAGGATCAAGGTGGCCAGCGGCCATGCGATCTCTCCGGAGAACTTCGACCTGGACGTCGAGTTCGACGTAGATGTCGAAGACGTACAGGCCAGCCCTGGCCCGACAGGGCGGCCAGGCCGGCCGTGGGGCTCGCTTGCCACGCGTCTCCGGAGTGTGCACAAGGCAGTTGCCGACTACTGCGATGGCATCCTGGCGGTTGCGGTTGACTGCGCCGGGAGTTCTTCCGAACCCTGACGATGATCCGCATGCATGCCTGAGGGATCGCCTCGGCGGCAGCGGGTACTGTCCGCGAGCATGGAACCCGAGTCGTTGGCACTCCTCCTCGCGGCGGTCTCCCTCTTAGTCGCGGGGCTCTCGCTCGGCTGGCAGATCGCCCAGTGGCTGCTCTCCGCGGGCCGCCCGCGCGCGAGTCTGCAACACGGGCTCTGGTTGGGCAGCGCTGCAATTGTCGGAACTGTGCCCTCGAGTGGCCGGGCGATCGATGTCGCCGGGCTTCGCCGTCAAGGCTACGATGGACCTCAGGTCGTCGGCATCCAGGTCACCAATCACGGTCGAGCGCCGGTCACGATCGATAAGGTCGCCGTCCATACCCGCGGCGGCGTCATGACCCTCGTCCCGCTCGCCGAGCGGATCGGGCCGGACCTGCCGTACCGCTTGGAACCTGGCACAAATGCGAGTTGGTATGTGGCGGCCGACGATGCGGTCAGGCTTGCCACGAGCGCTCGGGAGGTCTTGGACGAGTCGGTGACCGGCGTCTACATGGTGGCCCAATTGGCGACTGGCAAGGCCGTGGAGACGCCGCAGACGCTGCGAGTCTGAGGTCGCGGAAGCGGAGGCTCGCCTACAGTGGGCGGCGTCGCGGAGCCGCAGGTGCTGGCGAGTGAAAACCCCGGGCGATGACGTCAGTTCCGCCCATTGACGCGGCGTCGACCGCGCATAGGAGGATGCAGCACGTCGATTCTCCACCAGCAGCGCGCGAAGAGGCGACGAACTGCTGCCGCCAAGTAAGCGGAAGGGCGAGTGTGAGGTCCAACTTCGCGCACCGCGCCCCGCCATACCCGCGAACGGCCTAGAAAGTCGGTAGCATATGGTAAGTCGAACGACTGTTCGAACAGGAGGATTGTGGTGGCGGCGACCAACATCGAGTGGACCGAGGTGACCTGGAACCCGGTCACCGGATGCGACCGGGTGGCAGCGGGCTGCGACAACTGTTACGCACTCACACTTGCCAAGCGCTTGAAGGCCATGGGTGCCGAGAAGTACCAGAACGACGGCGACCCCAGAACATCTGGGCCGGGGTTTGGCGTAACCGTCCACCCGCGGGCGCTCCAACAACCGTTCCGCTGGGGAGGCAGCAAGGTTATCTTCGTCAACTCTATGAGCGACCTCTTTCACGGCAAGGTACCGGTTAGCTTCATCCGCGACGTCTTCGATGTCATCCGGGAGACGCCTCAGCACACGTATCAGGTGCTCACCAAGCGGTCATTACGGCTTCTCCGCATATCCGACCGACTCGACTGGCCGACCAACCTCTGGATGGGCGTCTCGGTAGAGTCCAGCGACGTCGTGTCGCGTATCGACCATCTTCGCGATGTCGCGGCCAGGACGCGGTTCCTGTCCTGCGAGCCGCTGCTCTCCGCACTTCCGAACCTCGACCTCAGCGGCATCGACTGGGTGATCGCGGGCGGAGAGTCGGGACCGCGCGCACGTCCAATGGACCCTGCTTGGGTAGCGGACATCCGTGACCAGTGCGTGGAAGCAGACATCGCCTTCTTCTTCAAGCAGTGGGGAGGACGCACGCCGAAGCAGCACGGTCGCGAGCTCGACGGCCGCCACTGGGACGAGATGCCCGAACTAGCGCTTGCGCGCTAGCCGAAGTCGAGCGTGACGCCAGCCGCGAACTGACGCTTCCCGTTCGGGCGGTTCGCCGTGAACGGCGGAGGGTCCTCCTTCTCCATGTCCCGCAACACTTGGGTGAGATGGGGCTTCCGGTAGGGCGTGTGGAGGATGGCCCATTCTTGGAGGTCCGGGTTCACAATGACGCCCTTCTTCCCCGAATAGGTCTTAACGAGGGCCTTGCGCAGTGGCCCGAGATCCGGCTCAGGCTGGAACAGAACGTCGATGCCGGCCAACCGGTCTGAGAAGGAGTAATCGCCGTCCGGAGCGGTTCTCCACATCGCGTCCTTCATCTTCTCGACACCAAGCGCAGAGCGCGTGCCGTGGAGAAGGTAGTAGCCGATGTTTCCGGTGCTGTTCTTCATCGCGAACCAGCGGACGTGAGGGAACCCCGCCACGTCGGTCAACTGGCGCATGTAGACGTCACGCAGGTGATCGACGCGGTCGCCTCCGTCGTAGTCCGCCAGGATGGCGTCGACGTCGAGCCCGAACAACTCGTTCATGTTGCTGCCCTGGTGCGGGTGCGTCACGAAGCGGTTCACGAAGCCGACCATGAAGTTGATGAAAACCTCGCAACTCGGGTAGTTCAAGAGCCGGGCGAGCAGAGACATCGGCATCCCGGTCCAGCCGAAGGGGTCTACGAATGCGAAGGTCGGAGCGAGGTTCGCGTACTGCTCGTCCAGATAGTCGCAGATCTCGGTCGCGTGGTCGGTGAACGTTCCCTCGTTCACGTCGTACTTGACGTTGGATGGCCACGGGCCGTGCTCTGCCTCCCAGTCCGCCCGGAAGTCCGCGATGGCCTGGCGTAGCGACTCGACGTTCTCCGCGTCGTGCTCAATGAAGACGAACACGAACTCCCGGTGGCTCATACGACTCCACGCCGAGTGGTTCAGCAGCCTTCCCATCGCGATGATGGGCGAACCCGGCGAGCTGTCGTTGTACACACCGCGGCCCGCGAAGCCGTCGATGAACAGCACCCGGCCGTAACCACTGGCGATGATGGGATACCAAGCGTCGAGGTATTTCCCGAGGATGTCGTGCTTTGCCTCGGTGTGCTCCGGGTAGTCCCACATTCCCGGGTCGGAGTCTTCCATCTTGTTCCTCCCTCAAACGGACAAACGCCTCGGTGACCGAGGCAGAAGTGGCGTTACCCTACCGTCGCTTGGCGCCAGCAACGGTGCTTCTATGAAAGGTCTCCGACAGTGCTCGTGACGCCTCCTCAACTGGTATAGCATCTCATTGCCAGGGGCGCGGGTCGGCGCGTGGAACTGCACGACTCTCGAACCCGCCGCCGCGCTGGTCGCCGTGCTGGCTCGCCTCCTAGGTCCGACTCCCTTGGGCAGGCGCGACCTCACGCGAGAACAGGGCAACGTCAACCTCTTCAAATCGGAGCGGCGACCGTAAGCCGCTGGAAGGCCAATCAAACACAGCGGCTTGAGCAGGAGCCTGATCCGGTAGTCCGGATACCGCGGGTCGACGTTAGTGGAAGACCTGCTCCTGCCAATCGAAGAGCACTTGGTCGGGGACACCTAGCCCGAACTGCCTCAGCAGCCCCTGAGCGAGCTCGACACCGACCGTCCGCGTGTCGGCGACGAGCCTGGTCGTGCTTACACCTAGCTGCGTCTCCAGCTCGTTGGACGCCATCCGGTAGGGGCCATGCAGTTCACGCTGCCAGTCGCCGGAGACCAACTCGCGGTTCGCGATGCCGGATAGCGTCACGTCGAACGCGACGTGGTCGACCTCGAGGGCCGTCGCCATCCGCGCACCAAGCTCGGCGACCTCGACCATGTACAGCAGGACATCCCACACCACGACGACACCGGTTGAGGACGGGTCGGTCGGCTGCGCCTGCTCCAGGTGGCGCAGGTCGCTGACCAGGACCCGCCGGTGAAGGAACTGGCCACTGGTACATAGCCGCCAGGCTTCTGAGTGCGGAACGACCCGAGGCTCGATGTCCTGGCCGACCGCGCCCGGGTACCGGTGGCGCCCTGCTCCGTCGTCGACGAAAGGAACTGGCCAGCCGCGCAACCGGACGGTGTGGTCGAGGAGAAACCGCTCCAGCTTCGCTGGGTCGACTCGTCCGGCGTCGAACGCGGCCGGTCGCACCGCCACATCGGTGTGGCCTGCGGCGAGGATGTCGGCCATCACCTGGGACGGCTCGCCCCAGGCGCGGGCGGCCTCGGCCCGGTACGCCTCCTGGTCCACGTCCTCGGGCGCGGGCGCGAGCCCGAGGGGAATGCCGGCCTGGCCGGCCCGGCGGACGAACTCGCGGACGCCCTTTGTGATGGCAAGATCCAGCAGATCCCGCATGTCTGCGGCTGAGGGGACCGGGACCGACTCAGGCTTCCCGCGCGGTCGGACGTAGACCGCGCCTCGGTGGAGTTCACCCTGGGAATCGCGCTTGCACACGTGCGGGACGTCGTCGAACTCCGCAACCGCCAACACGACGACCTTCACGCCGTTACTGAGCGTGAGCGGATGTCGCGTGAAAGTGAGGGGCGGTTCGCAGTACCGGGCCAACGCGTCGCTCACGTTGTCGAAGTCACTCCACTGCTCGAACTCGGTATCGTCGAGACCAGGCAGCATCTCTCGCATTCGGGTTTCGTCGATGCCGATGCAGATGAAGCCGCCGTCGCGGAGGTTGCCCATCGCCATCGCAGCCCGAGCGACCTTCGCGCGGTGCGCCTTGTCGGTTAGGTTCAACGGCCCCTTGACCTCGAACGAACGGTCCTCGTGCCCGAGCGTGAGACGCTGCTCCACGTAGTCCTGGATGTCGTCCGGATCGGGCATATGTCGAGCGTAGAGGCACCGCCCCCGGTGCAGTGGGATGCTGAACTCCAATGGCCCGCGTCAACACCTGCACGCGTCGAAGAACGGCCGGACTCGGGCTGAGCCACCTCGGCGCGCAGTGGCGGTCGGTCCCGTGACCTACCGTCTCGCCATCAAGCGTGGGCTAAGGGAGGTGCATCACGTTGCACTGCTGGTCGAAGGCGAGTGGTCCGGGTGGGACGGCGGGACGATTTCGAACTCACCTACGGTGCCGTCTGGCGTCAGGACGGGTAATACGAGTACCGGTACGCCTACCGGCCCGAAGTCGTCATCTCGGACGACAAGATGCTCGTGAAGGGGATGCGCGTGCCGTCCGCGTGCGACGGCTCAACTGACCGTCGCCACCCTGCCTACTGGTCGTTCAGGAACCGCCACCTGGTGACGAACGCCCGATACGGGCTGCCAGCCCCAGCAACCATCATCGCGGGGAGGCCAGGTAGCACGGCGGTCGCATGTCGAACGACCCACTCGGCCCACCCACACGCTTGGGTAGTGCGAAATGCCACCGCGTACCGCCCACGATGACCCGCGTAAAGGAGGCCCTTAGAGCCGGTTGCCGTGGGCCGAAGATGCGTCGACGAATCACGAGGAATAGTCCAGGGTGGCCAGCACGCCACGAGGCCATAAGCCCGCCTTGTGGCGCATGTCATGGAACGATGGCCGGACGGCGACGGGAGGAATCGAAAGATGGCGAAGGCGAGGTCATTTTCCATCTTCTTGCTGAAGGACGGCTACACGAGTCCGGGCAAGGCACTGAAGGCCGGCCACGGACTTAAGAAGGCCTCCCACGAAGATGCCGTTGGGGAGACCTGGCCCACCTTCCTGGCAACCAAGCCCTCGGCCTCACCGTGGTGGCGCGGCTACTTCGGCATCAGTGATCCGGTCGCGCAGGGCTTCGCGGGAGCCATCGTGTTCGTGAAGACAAGCAATCGGACCTTCGCGCTCACCTTCGGCCACATGCGTCACCACCTCCGTGATGAGGCGTACGAGTACGACTTCGGCCTCCGCACCACGCTCAACGCGGTGGACCCCAAGGAGATTCGGAACACGGACGAACTCGACCCGGCAACCTCGCGCCGACGGCGCACCCAACTGCCGGAGCGGTCCGACATCAACTACTTCGACTTCGACGGGGACAGCGCGGTCCTGCGCTCGCTGACCGGCGCCATCCGACCGGAATACAAGGCCTTGTTCTCGCACGCCACGGGCGCGAGCAATCTGCGGGTGAGCACCAAGAAGGTGCGGGTGGACCTGCCACCTCTCTTGAAGGATATCTACGAGGTCTACGAGAGGGACACCTACCTCACCGCCTTCCCTGCTGCCACCAACATCCAGCCTGTGAAGGACCCAGCCGTCCTCACGCTCCTTGATGACAAGCTGGAGGAGGCCGTCCAGTCGAAGAGCGACGACCTCACGCTCACCATCCCGGAGCTCGTTGACTTCCAGGAGGACTTCGAGGTCTCGTACAGCGGCGCTGGCAAGAGCGACCTGTACCCCGACGCGGCCCTGGACGACTACTACGCCTACTTGGCCGCTCACGGGAAGACGGTTGACGCGCTGACCGTCCAGGATCTACAGCACCACCGCCTCGGCGTGACCACCGACGACGAGATCAAGAAGGGCGACTACTCGATCTACAGGTCCCTCGTCTTTGAGACCTCACTAGATGGCCAGGACGAGGCGCACCACCTCAGCGAGGGCACGTGGTATCGAGTCGATGCGGACTACCTGAAGACCCTGGCCACCGACATTGACCCGCTCTTCACGGACGCCGGCCTGCCCGCCAGGACCGAGCACCTGGAGGCCGGATACAACGAACTTCAGCTCGTCCCCCACTGGCCCGGCTCGGTGCTTCTCGATAAGACCAATACGAGTCCGGAGGGGCAGAAGCAGGTTGAGCCCTGCGACGTGGCCCGGGCCGAAGACGGTCATCTCGTGCTGACCCACGTGAAGTTGGGTGTCAGCGCGTCAGACCTGAGTCACCTCTTCAGCCAGGGCACCAACTCAGTCGATCTCCTCAATGGCGTGCCGGAGGCCCGGGACAAACTGAAAGGCCTGATCACTGACCGCGACGATGGCTTCAACCTGTCGGGCCTTGCGGCACTGGCCTTCAAAGTTGAGTACGTGATCGTGACGAAGAACGACACCAGCCTCGCATCGGCCGCGCTTCCCCTCTTCTCGCGCATCAGCCTGCGCCGGGCCTACCGGGCGCTGACAAGCATGAAGACGGAGACCGTCGTGATACTCGTAGAAGATGCCTATGTCGGCGCGCCACGACCCAAGCCCCGTAAGAAGCCGACGAAGATGGCAGTTGCCAAGAAGGCCTCGGCGCCATCTCCGCCCACCGGTCCATGACGCAAGGTCGAGCGGCACCAGTGCTGAATCCGGCTTCTCTGGCGCCAGGGCAAAGCTCGATCAGCCGCGCGCTGATTCTGCGGCGTTAGCACAGTGACGACGAACAGCACCGTGACTTGTCAGCCATGCCAGCCGTCTGGCCCGCAGGCTCTCAACGGTCGAGCGGCCACGCTCGAGTCAGAGAACCATCGGCAAGGTGTACCTCAGGTTGGACTTGCCAGGGTCCGCGTCATTCCGCCGCATGCGACGCACGCATCTGCCGCAGCGCTAGCGGGCGTCTGCCTGAGCTCTCACTCTTCCGCGCAACCCCTTCAAGTCCTACGGGCTCCGCAGCGTGTGGCCGTGGCGTCTGCTGGTGTGGCTCCAACCTCAACAAGCAGAGATCGGAAGCGGCCCCGTGGCGCTCCCGGCACTAGCGAATAGTCGCTCCAGCGGAGTGTGTACGCGTCCATGAGACCAATCGGTTCGTCCCGACCCTTGCGAGTCCCCGGCCCTGACGCCGCGCCCCACGAACGCTCACCCTGAAGCGTAGTTCCGTCGTAGAGCCGGAACGCCGCTGCTCCGGTGGCACGGCCGTGCGCAGGGTCGGTCCAGTACGACGCGTCGTTCGTTACGACCACCACCACCCCTGCCACCGCCATGCCTGAACGGACGAAGTGCTCCACCCGGTAGATGTCCTTGACGACGTCGTACCCAGTAATGTCCTGTGCACCTTGGCGGGGTAGATCAAAGACCTCGCCTCCAAGGACTGCCCTCAGAGAGTCAGTGGGGTATTTGACCTCGACGGCGACGGGCCCGTTTTGAGTAAGCAGCAGCAGATCGACACGTTCGCGGTGGCCCGGCCGCGAAGGATGGGGAACGCGCACCTCCAGTCGGACGCCTAGGTCCGTGTGAGCGCTGTGCAGTTGCCAGGCCAGCTCGTGCTGGAAGTCAGCCTCCGCGTGGAAGACGGGCCGCCGTGCGGAGAGTGCGGAGAGCGCGCTCTGGAGGTTGAGGTGATCTAAGGCTGCGTCCACATTGAGCACCGTATCGCTCCCTCACTCCACCTCACGGTGTCGCTGTCGCAAATCCGGCACTGCCGCGCGGCGTGTCTCCCGCCAGCGTCAATTCGCCGCGTTCCGGGCTTGCGCTTCAGAGCCCTCCCACGTGACTGCGCGCCCGCTTCACGGCTTCCTCCAAGTCAAGCCCGTAAGCCCCGCGTCCGGTCGCAGCAAACGCGGTCAATCGCCCCGCGGCGCGGTCAAAGAGCCGATCAGCTCCAACCTGATTTCCGCGGGCCGCATGCGTCATGGCAACACAGACCTGGGCAAGCCCCTGCCACAGATCGCGTTCCTCGACTGGGCCTGCCCTCCAACGCGCCTCCAGTACCTCGTGGGCGGAGAACGGGCGGCCTGCTTCCACGAGTTCTCGGGCTGCCTCAAGTGTCTCCTTGGGGGGAGGGGATCCTCAGACACCGCCTCGACACCCGCAGCGCCATATGGCAGCGGCCTACCCAAAGCGTCGCGAGGCCTAGATTGGCGGGCGCGGCCTTCTGCGTCCCGGTCACGATCACGTCCCGTCATGCGACCAGTCTCCCAAGAGACGGCACGGACAGCGCGATCACCGGGGCGTCCTGCCGCCGTTCGTTGATGCAGTGATTCCGGAGGCGGGTCCTACCGCCGCGTTCAGGTAATCGACGAACGCGGCCTTCGTCGACGTGCGGAGGTCCGGGGCTCAGCCTGCTTGAGTCTCTCGACGAGTGAACTCACCCGCCGGGTGGCACCTGGAAGGCCCGAACCTCGATCCGGCCCCCGAGGGCCTTCGATGCGCGGGCGGCCCAGTCAAGCGCGGCCTTCTCGTCGGCCACGTCGATGATCCAGAAGCCTCCGAGGTATTCGGGGGCTTCGACGAAGGCGCCGCTGACGGTGCTCAACGACTCGCCCGTGTTGTCGATGGTGATCGCGCTCGAGGGTGGCGTTAGCCCGCCCGCGAAGACGAAGGCGCCGGTCGACGTTAGCTCCTCGATGATCGCACCAGTGGCGGCCAGGGCCGCCTCGAGCTCGGCCGGGTCCATGGTCTCCATGGTCGGCTCCTCGTCGGAGTTATGCGGAACGGACAGCAGATATTGGGTCATGGCGATTGGACCTTCCTGAACACGGGAACTCATCGGCTGCCCTGCCGGCCCAAGCTTCCATGCGAACCCGACTTCACGCGTCAGAGCGCCGCGATACGGCGTGAGCTCGGCATCCCGACTGCCTGCTGCCCTATCGTCGGCTCATGGATGAAACACCCGCTGCGGATCGCGTCTGGGTAAAAGAGCGGGACCGCTGGTACCCAGGCATCTTGGAGACCTGGAACACCCGAAACGGCGTCCGACGGTTTTGGGTCTCGTACGCCGTGCCAGTGAACGGTTGGCCCGGCGGTTGGTACGAGCAAATGCTTGCGTTGGGGGAAGGCGAGGACCCGAACGGGGAGGGCAAAACATGGCTCGCCACGGTCGAGGCGGCTCGTCTCGGCTGACCCATGCCTGTCCGGTCGTGGCTCCTCGCACGCGCGTCACATCGCCGCCAGTCGGGCGCGGCGGGGTCGGTTGGACGACGTGACCGACGGCGCTCGCGCTGAACCGACCCGGTCGACACGAGTGCTCAGAACCTGCCGACGTGACGTTGTGCCTGCTTGGCAACTTCGCTGACGTCAACGCCGTACGCCCTGCGTCCTGTCGAGGCGAACGCGGCCAGTCTGCCTGCCGCCCGTTCGAACAGTCGCTCCGCCCCGACATGGTTTCCCCGTGCCGCGTGCGTGAGAGCAACGCAGACCTGGGCAAGCCCCTGCCACAGGTCCCGCTCCTCGACCGGTCCAGCCTTCCAACGCGCCTCGAGCACCTCGTGGGCAGCGAAAGGACGGCCGACATCGATGAGCTCTCGAGCCGTCCTGAGCGCCACCTCCGGCGGCAACGGCTCCTCCGAGACCGGCTCAACACCCTCAGCGCCATAGGGCAGGGGCCGACCCAGCGCGTCGCGGGGTCTTGCCTGGCGAGCACGGCCCCTGGCGTCCCGATCACGCTGTGGCCCGCTCACGCGACCATCCTCCCAAAAAGGAAGCGATCACCGCGCGGTGTGTGTGCGTCACTTCGCCGCGCCGGGGCTCGGGCCCGCCCGACCGTTGCCTGCGTTCACTCTGGCCCGTCGGTGCCCACCGTGCGGGAAGGCTGGAGGCACCCCGACGTCTTTGGCTGACACCATCGATCCGCCGAGGCCCCAAACACGCCAGGTGTTGTCCGGTAGGCGCACCATGGTCAGGTAGGCGCCGCGTGTGACGGTGTAGTCCGCGAATACTCGGGAGCTTTGTGCTATCTCTGGGACGAACCGGACGAAGGCCAGGTCGTCGGGAGCGTCCACCGCGTAGTACACCTTGGTGGCGATCGACTTGTCATCCAGCAAATCCGCTGCCCATTGGTATCCGTGCCAGGCGGGTGGATGGAAGGTTAGAGAGTCAAGGATGTCCAGCAGTTGGTCCCTGCCCAGCAGCGCCTTCCACCAGTTGGCCGCGACGCTCAGCGGATCTTGTAGATCAGGGGCGGTCAGGGCCCGATGCATCGGCGACGACTCCAGTTCGGCAGCCACCAGTGCCGGGACGTCTGATTCAGGACCGACGCCGCCCTGTATCCGCTGGTGCACGTTGTTGGCGAAGGTCGGCGCATGGCTCGCCCGTTGGGCGAGCAGGTGCGCTGTGGTCATGGGCGGGTTGCGACGTCGCCCCGCGTCCGTGTTGAGTGCTTTGATGCAGGCCTCTTCGTCGTGGACGTTGAGCCTGCTGAGGAAAGTCTCGGGATCGATGACCTCGAGCCCGTACTGCTGGTATGAACTCTCCGGGAAGTCCTTGAGGTTCACGGTGACGAGCAAGTCGGCGCCTGCAGCCACCGCAGCAGCGAGAACGTGCCGGTCTTTGGCGTCGCAGGTCATCTCTTCGATGAGGTGCTCGAACCGAGAACCGAGGACTCGGGGAAACCAGCCTCCATGTGGTTGAGCCGATACCTAGCCCTATCGGGGTCAACGCTCAGCTTCGCGGTAAGGGTCCGTTCGACCTCGTCGAGGATCTGTTCGGACCAGCGTGGTTCGAACAGTTCGTGCTCGGCCCTCGTGAGCAGCGCAGAGACCAGCGGGTAGGGGACGAGCACGCAGGCGTCGAGCAGGACGACCGGCCCAGTCAACGCGTCGTCATGTAGTCGTCGGTGTCAGAGGGGTCCTCCGTGGCTGCGAACCTCTCCATCGCGCGAGCCCGGCGCTCAGCACGACCCTCCAGGAACTCCTGGACCGCGCGTCTGGCCACGCGACGATGCGTACCCGGCCGCTCGAACGGCAGAACGCCCTCGTCCAGCATCTTCACCAGCGTGGGACGACTCACTCGCAACAGGTCAGCGGCTTCCTGCGTGCTGAGCATCTCGTCCGCCGACACCACGAGAACCGATTCACCCTTGGCCAGGCGGGCGAACACCTCCACAAGCAAACGGCGGGCACCATCACTCAACTCGAGCTCGCTATCTCCCAGCCGGAGGGTCGGGGCCTGAGCTGCAGCGTCCCGTAGCCGCAGAGCCTCATCGATAGGAACATCCTGAGGCGTGGCCCGTGTCTGAGTGCTACCCATGCACCTAGCCTAAGCTCCAAACGAAAGAAACGGAACCGGGATGGCGCGATAGTGCGCCCGCCAGACCTCCAGCGGCTCGCCCGCAGCGTGCGTCCTTCCGGCGCGATCCGGGACTGCTCGCCAGGGCGCCGGGCCGCACTCGGCTGGATGGCGGTGCATGATATCATCAGATATCAGGAGGTGGTCATGATGGCCGACGTGTTGATCCGCGACGTGCCTGAAGCGGTGTTGGCGAGTGTGGACGCGCACGCCGCTCGATTGGGCCTGTCCCGCGTGGAGTACATCCGCCGACGTCTCGCTGCGGACGCGGCCAGCGAGAGTTCGCCGGTCTCTGTTGGAGATCTGCGCGCCTTCGCCGACCGGTTTGCTGACCTTGCCGACCCCGAGGTGATGGACTCGGCGTGGCAGTGACCGAATGGCTCATTGACAAGTCGGCACTGGTGCGCCTGGCCGACAGTCCCGACGCCCAGGAGTGGGCAGCTCGGATCCAACGAGGCCTGATTCGCGTCACCAACGTCACACGGCTGGAGATTGGCTACTCCGCACGGAGCGAGGATGACGCCCGGTCGATGTTCACCAAACCGCCAGTGGCGGCAATGCCGGTGGAGTATCTGACTCGCACGATCGAGGACCGGGCACTTGAGGTGCAGATCCTCCTAGCCGGGAAGTGCTTGCACCGCGCCCCGTCAATCCCGGACCTGATCATCGCCGCCGCCGCAGAACTGGCCGGCCTCACGGTGCTTCACCTGGACAAGGACTTCGACCTCATCGCCAGCATCACCGGCCAGCCTGCCGAACGACTCCACCTGTGAGGGCCCAGCAGCCAGCCGCACGCCCTCTTCAGCCAAGCCCAATCCATCGCGAACCGGGCGAGAGGCTGCGTAGTCTTAAGCAGGCCGCTGCCGCACCGCGCGGGCGATGAAGCACTGGGCGACCAGGTTCCTGACGTGCGCCTCTGCGACAACCGGGTCGTCGAACATGTTCGCGAGCGCTTCCGCGACGCTCTGACCGGTCTCGACCACGCGATTCGCAGGGTGGTGCATCGTGCCCGCGGAGGTGTAGGCACGCAGCACCCGGGGCGCGTCCGCGAACCAGTCGGGGACCTCCGGCCCGGGCGGGCGCCCTGCGCACGCCTCGGCGTGGACGAACACCGGCCCGACCTCCCGGTAGGGACCCGGCACCCCCAGCGGTGCGTGGGCGATGGTGGCCACTCGGTCCCCGCGCTCGCTCAGCTCCAGGCAACAGCGCATCTGCTCGCCTCCCTGGAGGGACGCGAACACCGTGACCGCATTGCCGTGGGCGTCGACCCGATGGGCACGCACGGGCGCGAGCTCGGCCGGGTCGATGGCCTCGAGAACATAGGTCGTCATGCCCGGCAGTCGCGCGCCGGGCACAGAACGTGAGATGACCAGCCAGCGCGATGGTCCGCGCACCCCCAACACTGGGTATGCCGCCGGGCCGGGGTTGACCTACAACTCCAGCCCCGCGGCATACGCCTCACTCCGGTTGTCCGGCGGCTGCAGGTTCCGCACGAGATGCTCGACCCAGCTGTCCTCGTCGACAGCACGGGTCACGGCATGCCGCCCAGGCCTGCCGCGCAACTGCTTGAGCGGTGACCCCAGCAGTTCGAAGAGCTCAAGCTGACCGTCGCGAGTGAACACCTCGTCGTCCCACTGGACATGGTGGAGCACCGGTGCGGTGATCGCCGTGGCCGACCGGCGAACGAGTTCATGGGCTGCCATCGCGGCCATCATGGGATCCGGCGCGATGAGACCGAACTTGCCGATCACGGCCGCGCGCAACCTCTCCCCCAGCGCCGCACACAACACGATCCCGTACCGCGCCCCCATCGACACCCCGAGGTAGCCGACGAACTCATCGTCGACCATCTGCTCGTCCCCCACAGTCGACAGCACGGTGAGCCAGTCATCTCGCATCCGCTCGTGCACGGCCACCGGTCCCTCCGCGACCACCCGGTGTTGGTAGTCAAGGGGTCCGTCGCCAGGCACAATCCGGTCCCCGTGATACGGCCCATCGATGGCCAGGGCTGCGATCCCGAACTCGCCAGCCAGCCGTGACCCCATCCGACGATGCCGGTCGATGGCCTTGTGCCCGCTCCCACCGTGACCGAACAACACGACGGGAGGCAGGCGGTCGGCACTGGGCGGCAGCCACGCGATGGCCGGCACAGACGAATCGTCGCGCGGCACGAAGAAGGCCGTCTCCGTCACGTTCGGTGTCAGCTGGTCGCGCCGTGTGACCTCGAGCTCACCCATCTCGCCATTGCACCACGCCTCACCAGCCGGTCGGTGCGAGCCTGATGCAGCATTCGCCCATAAGCGGGTATGCCGCAAGCACCCTGTTCTGCAGATCCGCACCCGACCCTCCTCCGGGCGAGCGGACTCATCAAAGTCAGAAACCCCATACCGCAGACGCCGACCGCCGGCACGGCGTGCTCCCCGTCGCCGATGAGATCCTCGGCGAGGCAGCGGAACTCCTTCCACCACACGGCGCCTCCACCTCGGCATGACCGGTGTGCGGGAGCTGCACCTCGTGCGGCCGGGTGTCGGACCGCAGCAAGCGCCTTCCCTCTCGACCAGCACACCCTTGGTGCGGGACGTGCCGATGTCGCCGCCGAGGTGGGCAGTACGAAGGTAAACTGTGCGGCCCTCAATTCACCGTGCACGCGCGCCGCATGAGAGATGCACGCGGAAGAGTTTGGATTCCCCAGCGGAGAGCCTCCGGGCGCGTCACTTGGGCTCCACTATGGGCTACCTGGGTTCGAGCATCTCGATCATCTGCCGATGTGCGGACGTCTCCTGGCGCACGTTCCAGGCTTGGCGTTCAGACCTTGGAGGGTCTAGAGTGAGGTGATGTGGAGCGTTGACATCGAGCTCATCGCGGGATGGCTCGCTTCGCTGGACCAAGGATCCCGAGAGCAAGTTGTTGCTGCGATCGAGTTGCTCGAAGACCGCGGTCCACAGCTTGGACGACCTGTCGTTGACACGGTAAGCCGTTCCCAGCACCGCAACATGAAGGAGCTGCGGCCCGGTTCGTCGGGGAGATCCGAGTTGCGCATCCTGTTTGCGTTCGACCCAGAGCGGCAGGCCATCCTGCTGATCGCTGGTGACAAGGCTGGCAACTGGCAGCGTTGGTACAAGAAGAACATCCCCCTCGCCGACAACCTGTTCGACGAGCACCTACGCAGACTGGAAGGACAGTGAGCGACATGGCCAGGACCATCAGCGACTTCCTCACCGAGCACCCGGTGGATCGAGAGCAGGTCGAGAAGCACAAGCGGCGCATGCTCACCCAGGTGCGCGCCTACCGACTGCGGGAACTGCGTGAGGAGGCTGGGCTGACCCAGGCCCAGCTGGCTGAGCGAATCGGTGTCGGCCAGCGCCAGGTCTCAAAGATCGAGAACGGGGACCTCGACAGCGCCAAGATCGGCACCATCCGCAACTACCTCCAGGCTGTCGGCGGAGACATGGCGATCGAATACGTCATCGGGGACGACAGGGTCCAGGTCGCCTGATCTGACTGAGCGGCCTACGCGCAACTGCCGCTGCCAGGCTGTTCCGTGGCAGAGTTCGTGGGCACGGAACAGTCCGCGCTCAGAGACCGAGGAGATTATGCGACGCCTCAGTAACGATGCTCGCAATTTGCTCAGTGCGGCAGCGGCCGTTGCGAGGTTCCGCGGAGCACAGGAGTGCGACACATCGGATCTCAAGGTGGCTGCTCTTCTGATCGCCCTGCACCCCGGCGTCGCGCTCTATGCGGACGCCGCGGCCAGCACCTCTCCGAAGCAACTGCCGTTCGCCGCTGACCTAGAAGAACTGCTCACCAGCTCACACGACGAGCTCGGCGTCGAGGCGCTGCGGCGGCTCACCCAAGGGTTGTAGCGGCCCACGAGCCGGCTCGACAACGCACGGTACTGCTTGTTATGCACGTGATGGGTGCCTCCCTCTTCAGAGCCGACGTAGGTTGGAGGGATGGGATATGACGCCCTGACGGAGAGCCTGCGACTTATTGAGTCCCGTGAGCTCGCCCCCGTCACTCGGTTGAGCCGCCGGCGGCGCCATGTCTCGATGGCTGTGGACGTTGCCGGCGACATCGCGGTCACGATGTTTCTGCGCAGGAGCGTGGGGTGCAACGTTCAGGAAATCCACGTGCTCGCTCATCACTCAGGCAAGTGGTTCATGCTCGGAGGTGGCGGAGGGTCGGCAGCCGTCGACGCACTCGAGTACCGGTGTCGAGATGCAGGGAAGGTTGCACAACCCGAGCGGCGAACCTTGCACAATCGGTTGGCGCCTCCTGGCGCCGAGGACCCCTGCTTCCGTTGACGGTTGGTGGGTTCGTCCGGTTCAGGGCCCCCAGCCTTGCTGGGCTAGGCGGAGGCCTAATTGGAGTCGGTTGGTGACGCCCAGGCTTGTCATGATGGTGCGGACCTTTCGTTGGATGGTTCGTTCGGCGAGGCCGAGTTGGCGGCCGATCGCTTGGTCGGTCATCCCGGTGACCAGCAGTGGGATGATCTGGTTCTCCAGTTCGGTCAGCTCGCGGCTGGTGCTGTCGAGCGTGCCGAGTTGCTGCCGGGCGTCTTCGGCATTGCGCATCGGGAACGCTGATCGCCAAGTGGCTTCGAACAGCAGCCGCAGGGAGTTCAGGAGTGCTGAGGGGTGTACGACCAGGGCCGCGGTGATTGAGGCAGGGGCTGACTCCAGGGACACCATGGCCACGGCCTGGTCGCCCATCACCAATTTCATCGGCAGGTCCGCGGCCACACGCGCTTCCTCGCCGATAGCTGTCAGGCGGTTGATCGATGCCAGTTTGCCGGGCACCTCCAGGCTGGATCGGTCGTAGAGGCACCGATAGCGCACCGTTCCGGCTGGGAGCACTTCCAGCTCATGGGGGTTCTCGACCGCGGGCCCGGCATATGGTGGCGCGTCGATGATGAGGACCTCTTCAGTTGCTGAGCGTTGGATCTGCTCCGACCGTTGGGAGGTCGCTTCACGGCCAACAATAATCTCGATGAGTTCGGCGGGGATGGTGGCCCGTCCAACGCGTCGCCACCGTTCGGTCAACTCGTGAACGTGGGCCCGCGCGGCGGTGATTTGCTGCTCGCGAACTCGAGCGAGGTTGTCGAGTGCCACGTCCGGGGCGATGGCTGCATGGCGCACCGGAAGCCCGGCCAGTGTGGTGACCAGGCCTTTGACCTGCAGCGATCGCAGCAGCGATCCGACCGATTCTCTTTCGGGCGCCCACTCCTCAGCGAGGGTTGCGGAGGAGGCTGCCTGACGATCGAGGAGGAGTAGGTAGAAGGCGCTTTCGTCGGTGCTCAGCCCGAGGGCGGTGAGGTCCAGACCCATCGACTCTCCTTGAGACGTATTGCGGATGTGGGCGTGAATACGACACTCAGAATCCTAGTGTTTGCGGAAGGGCACTGTGACACTCGGATGGCATTCGCCCACAGTGCCCTCTTGGGGAGGAGCGCTTCGTTTACATCTGAGGAGACTTTCAATGATGAAGCCGAACCCGGCTCGGGTCGGGGTGCGACAGGCACGTGGAGTGCTTGCCCCGGCCGTCGGTCTAGCGCTGGCGGCCAGTTTGCTGGCGCCAGCAGCGGGCTCAGGAGGGGCTGAGCCACCCAGCCCGCACACGGGCGCTGCCGCCCCGAACAACGACGGCGAGTCCCACCAAGTGACGCTGATCACCGGTGACGTCGTGCACTGGAAGGCGGACGCGGAGGGCAGGGGGTCCGCAATCGTTGAGGACAAGGGGGTGGAGAGCAGCTTTCAGACCATCGAGTCTGATGAGGACTACTACGTGATCCCCTCGGAGGTCTCACCGCTGGTCGGCACCTACCTGGATCGGGAGTTGTTCAATGTCTCCGCCCTGGTCGAGCAGGGCTACACCGACGACAAGGTCAACGGCACACCGGTGATCGTCCAGAGCAAGGAGGGCAGCAACGCGCGCAGTCGCGGCGCCAGCACCCCGCCCGGACTCAAGGTGGAGCAGCGCCTCGCGAGCATCGACTCCGTTGCCGGCACGCTTGCCCACGGCGAGGCCGAAAGCTTCGGCCGCCTGCTCGGCAAGGCTGCACGCGACGTCAAGCCCACCGCCACGAAGGGGGACATGAGGTTGACCCCGTTGGGTGGACATCCTGACCGTCAGGTTTTGCCTGGCAGGAGAGGATGCCCTTATGGGTGCCAAGAGGAAGAGTTACACCCC
>NZ_QDDJ01000023.1 GCF_003121625.1 Ornithinimicrobium cavernae
TGGGACCAGATCACCCTCACCCACACCCCCCAGAACGGGCGCCGCACCTACCACCCCGACCCCCACACCACCCGCGCCGAACACGACCGCCACCACGCGTCCAGCACGACCGACGACACCGACGGCACCGACAGCACCGACAGCGCATCCAGCGGACCGGACAACCACGACAGCGACAGCAACGGCACCGGCGGCACGACCGCCACACCCAACAGCGACGGCCCGACCACCCCCTGGACACACGACCCCGACGCCCCACCACCCTTCTGATGGCTAGCAGGTCAGTTGCGGTGCATGACCTTCCTGGACAGGCGGTTGCCGAGAGCCTGAGCCAGCTGCACCAGGACGATGATGACGATCACGGTCACCCACACGACACCGAAGTTCCAGCGCTTGTAGCCATAGTCCAGAGCAAAGGCGCCCAGACCTCCACCGTCCAGCGTGCCGGCCAGGGCCGACATGTCCACGACCGCGATGCAGATGAAGGTGTAGCCAAGGATGAGGGGTCCGAGTGCCTCCGGCACGAGCAGCGTGGTGATGATCCGCCACCTCGTCGCACCCGTCGCTCGGGCTGCCTCGATGACTCCAGGATCGATGGCCACAAGATTCTGCTCGACGATCCTCGAGACGCCGAACGTCGCGGCCACAGACATCGGAACGATCATGGCGGTGCTACCCAACCGGGTTCCGACGATTCCCACGGTGAGCGGGGCGACGGCGAAGAGCAGGATCAGGAACGGGATCGGCCGGAAGATGTTGACCAGCAGGTTCAAGAAGCCGAAGACCCATCTCTGCTGGAGAAGTCCACCGCGCCGCGTGGTGTAGAGGCCCATGCCGAGAGCCAGCCCGAGCACCCCGCCGATGAGCAGGGTCGCGGAGACCATGTAGAGCGTCTGGCCGGTCGCCTCGATCAGGTTGGAGCCGTGCTCGCTCCATTGAAAACCCTCGTTCATCAAGCCACCTCCTCGATCTCCGTCACGCCCCGAAGATCAGCGACAACCCGGTCCACAGCCGGCGCGGGTCCGGTGAGCTCTAGCGTCAGGGAGCCGAAGGACCGTGCCTGCAGCGTGCCGATCCCGCCGTACACGATCTCGAAGGTCACTCCGTGAGCTCCTGCACCGGCAAGCACCGCACCAAGGCGTGAGCCGTCGTGAATGGTGGCCGTCACAATGCGACCAGGGTGGGCCTGCCGGATCCTGGCCAGGTCGTCGCCGCGCGGCTGGTCGTGGAGGACCGTCGAGACGAACCTCCGACCGACCTCTGACGCAGGCTTGGAGAACGTCTCGAACACAGTGCCCGACTCCACCACCCGACCCGACTCCAGGATGGCGACCCGGTCGGCCAGTGCACGCACGATCTCCAGCTCGTGGGTGATCACGACAACGGTGACGCCCAGCTCCCGGTTGACCTTCTTGAGCAGGCGCAACACGTCCTGTGTCGTCTCCGGGTCCAGCGCGCTGGTCGACTCATCGGCCAGCAGGATCTTCGGCCCGGCGGCCAGCGCACGGGCGATTCCGACGCGCTGCTTCTGACCCCCGGACAGCTGTTCGGGGTAGGAGTGCGCCCGGTCCAGGAGCCCGACGAAGTCGAGCAGCTCGGCGACCCGCGCATCGCGCTTGTCGCGCGGCCACCCAGCCACCTTGAGCGGGAACGCCACGTTGCCGGCAACCGTCCGCGAGCGGAACAGGTTGAACTGTTGGAAGATCATCCCGATGTCGCGCCGCTTGCGCTCCAGCTGTGACTCGGACATCCGCACCACGTCCTCGCCGTCCACGATCAGGGCGCCCGAGGTGACCCGTTCCAACCCGTTGATCAGGCGCACCAGCGTGCTCTTGCCTGCACCGGAGTAGCCGATGACGGCGAAGATCTCGCCCTCTTCGACACTCAGGTCGACATGGTCGACCGCTGTGACCGTGCCGGCGCGACCCGAGAACACCTTGGTGACGTCCCGGAACTCGATGATGTGAGACACGGTCAGTTGCTGGCCTGCAGGTTGGACTCCGTCTGCTCCAGGACGTCCTGCAGGCGCTCGGTGTCGTAGCCCTCGACGATCACTGCGGTGCCACCGGACGACTCCACGACCGACGCCAGCACCTCGGGGTCGTGGTAGAGCTCGACGATCTTGCGATACGTCTCGTTGTCCAGGTCTCCGGGGCGTGCCGCGAACACGTTGATGTAGGGCTGCGCGCCCGGCGACTCGGGGTCGTCGGCGTGCACATAGCCGTCGAGGTCGAACCCGGCGTCGGTGGCGAAGTTGTTGTTGGTGATCACACCGGCGACGTCGGCGTCGTGGATCAGGCCTGCGGTCTGGCTCGCCTCCACGGGACGCACGACCACCGTGGATGCTGCCTCGTCCACATCGTCCGGAGTCGGGGACACCGGCTCCCCGCTGAAGGTGATTAGCCCGGCGCTCTCGAGCACGAACAACGCGCGGGCCTGGTTGGTGGAGTCGTTGGGGATGGCCACCTGGTCACCCTTCACGAACTGGTCGACCGAGTCGTACTTCTCGGAGTACAGGGGCAGCGGCACGATCATCGTCGAGCCGATCGGCTGCAGGTCATCGCCAGTGTTCACGTTGTGATCCGCCAGGTAGAGCAGGTGCTGGAAGGAGTTGAGGTCGATCTCTCCCTCAGCGAGCGCAGGATTGGGGAGCGTGTACTCACTGAAGTTCACGATCTCCACCTCGATCCCGGCCTCAGCGGCCTTCTCCGTCAGGATCTGCCAGTGCGGCTGGGAGGCCTCGGTCGTGCCGATGCGGATGACGTCAGCGTCCTCGTTCTGCCCCAGGAGGGCCCAACCGCCGACCCCCAGCGCAGCGACCAGGACCAGGCCTCCTGCGATCAGTGGGGTCCGACTGCGCTTCGGCTTCTCGGGCAGGACGGGGATGGTGCCGGTGGTGGTGCTCTCAGACATTGGATTGCCTCTCAAGGGTGGGTGCCGGCGCCCCCGGACGGAGGGGACAGACGGCAGGCGGTCAGCGGGGGCCAGCAGGTGGTGGGCGACACCGCGTACTCAAGGACGCGGGGCGCTCGGGTTGGTGCTCATCAGCGGCAGCGCTGCCGCGAGCTCGGGAAGGGGGCGGAACGAGCGGGGTCTGCAGGAGTGAGCTGCTCAGTAGCAGCAGCTCACCCAGGCCGTCACACGAGCGACTTACAGGTCTGCGACGTGCCGTACGGCTGTCTGCGTCGACACGTGTTCCAGTGACAGCTCGTCAGGGTCAGCAACCACGACACGTCATGGAGCGGGCAGCTCCAGGCGTAGTGGGGGCGTCAGCAGCCGCGACACATCATGGAGCGGCAGCGCATCACGCAGCACATGCCTCGGCGCCCGACGGGACGGACCGACACAGTGTGGACAGCGTGGCTGCTCATGAACTCTCCATCGTTGCGTTGAAACCGGGCAGATAGCCCATGGCCGGGTGCGGCCGGTGGCCGGGCGAAGAGCCCGACGAGAACATTAGAAACGGTTGACGGTTCACGTGTCAAAACGGGCCCGACCGAAGAACCATCGCGCTCAGCCACCCACTCTGCGAATCGCGCCGCAGATTCCGCGTCATTTCCCGGGTGCGAGCGACGGAATCTGCGTCATGCCGAACTCTCGACGTAGGACTCGACGGGCCGCGTGGAGTCCGGCCATTCCGTGCACCCCCGGGCCGGGAGGCGCGGACTGTGAGCAGAGATACACACCCGGCGCCACGGCATACGGGTCGATGGCCGGTCCGGGTCGCGCCACCATGCGCCACATACTGATGAGGCCACCCGCGATGTCGCCCCCCGGGTAGGCCGCATTGTGATCGGCCAGGCGCGCAGCGGGGGTCACGACGCAGTCGACCACGAGGTCACGGAAACCGGGGGCGAACCGCTCGAGCTGGCGTTCCACCGCGGGTCGCACGTCCTGGCCGGACCCCGTCGGCACGTGGGCATAGGCCCAGACGGGTCGCAGCCCCCGGGGCCCCAACCGGGTGTCGTCGTGCTGTGCCGGGTCGCTCACCAGGACCACCGGGCGCTCTGCATGCCGACCGGACGCCACCTCCGCCTCGGCCGCCCGCATCTCGGCGAGGGTGCCTCCCACGTGCACCGTGCCGGCCCGCCGCACCTCCGGGTCGGTCCACGGCACAGGACCGCTCAGCACATAGTCCAGCTTGCAGGCACCTCCGCCGAGAGGCACCTGCAGCCGTGAGCGGTAGGGCTCGGCGAGGAGCTCCGCTGCGCCCCGCGCATGCATGTCGAGGACGTGCACGCGAGCAGGCGGCAGGTCCTTCGGCGACCGGACGGGGTGGTCGGTGAGGACTCGCCCCCCGTGCGCCACGAGGTCAGCCTCGAGCACCCGGCTGATGGCACCGATGCCTCCCCGCACCAGCGGCCACCCCTGTCGGGTGTGGGCGAGCGCCCCGAGATAGCTCGCGGTGCCCGCCGCGGCGAGTGACGGGAGGGCGGAGATCGTGTGGGCGGAGACCCCACCGATCAGGCTCCGCGCCTCCTCGGTGCTCCAGTAGCCGTCCCCCCAGGCCCGGGCCATCAGGCTGGTGCTCGCCCCCATGGCCAGGGCTGCTCGGCCGAGGCGGAGCGGGTCACCCGAGGGCAGGGACCGTTTGTCCGACAGGGCGATCGAGGCAACTTCCGGGGCGTATGCCGTCAGTGGGCCCAGCAGGCGCCGCCACCGCAGACCGTCGGTCCCCAGGCGCTCGACAGTGCGGTCGAGCGCGCGGTAGGCGACCCCGGCGCGGCCGCGGTCCAGGGGCTGCGCGTAGGACACGTCGGGAACGATCAGCTCCACCCCTCGAGCAGCGAGGTCGAACGCGGCGAAGAAGGGTGAGGTCGGCGCCGCGGCGGGCACGGCAGCACACACATCGCGGACCAGCCCCGCTGACCCCGCCACCCGGTCCGTGACCAGCGGGAGGGTGCGCACTCCCCCACCGACGGTCGGCTGTCCCTCGAGAACGGTGACCGACAGTCCCGCCCGCGCGAGGATGACGGCGGCGGCCAGACCGTTCGGACCAGACCCGACGATCACGACATCAGCGCGTTCCGCGGTCACGTGTGCAGCCTAGCGACTGGCAGCACGCACGAACGGACCTCCGCGTTGCTGGCCCCCGGGCGACCCTGCTTCTTCCAGTGCGCGCTGGCCCCCGGGCGAGCCTGCCTCGTCCAGTGCGCCCTGGCCCCCGGGCGAGCCTGCCTCGTCCAGTGCGCGCTGGCGCCACGGGCTGCCGCTGCTCATCCGCTGGGTTGCCCACCGTAGGCCCGTGGGATGACTGTGGCGGCACGAAGAAGGTCCCGCCGTCTGACGCGCCGGGGCGATGACGGGCACGAGGCTGGCCGGATGGCACCAGACAGAGCTCCCGCGACCTCAGCTGGTCACCCGCTGCGAGGGGGTGTCCACGACAGCGAGCGACGGCGATCCGGGTCCGGATCGTCCCACGCCCAGCACCTCCACCGGACTCATCACCCCACGCCGCCACAGCCCCCTCGTCGCACCGCCGCCCGTTCCCCGTGGCACTGGGGTCTGCTGACGCTCGTCGTGGTGGCGCTCGTCGTGTTGGCGCTCGTGCTCGGATCCGTGGCTCTCCGGACCGGACAGCCCGGCACCGGCTCGAGGACCGCGCTCGCACCGTCGCTGGCCCACGCCCTGGAGCAGGCACGGGCCGACGCCGCACAGGCCGGGGTGGAGATCCTGATCACCTCCGGCCGGCGCTCGGCGGAGGAGCAGCAGCGCCTGTTCGACGAGGCAGTCGAGCGCTACGGCTCCGCCGAGGAGGCAGCACAGTGGGTGCTGCCTCCCGAGGAGTCCGCGCACGTCTCCGGTGAGGCGATCGACGTCGCCGCCGAGGGAGCCGACTGGCTGGTCGCGGAGGGCTGGCGTCACGGCCTGTGCCGCCGCTACGCCAACGAGTGGTGGCACTTCGAGCTGCTCACCGAGCCCGGGGCAGTCTGCCCCGAGCTGGTGCCGCACGCCGGAGCCGACTGAACCCGGTGGGCTAGCGCGACGCTCAGCTCTGTCGTGGGTTCACCTCGTCGGCGCCCTGCGGAGCCGGCGCCTTGGTCTCGGGCTTGGCGTCCACACCGGCTTCCTTGCGCTGCTGCGGTGTGATCGGTGCCGGGGCCTCGGTCAGCGGGTCGAACCCACCGCCTGACTTGGGGAACGCGATGACGTCACGGATCGACTCCGCGCCGGCCAGCAGCGCGACGATCCGGTCCCAGCCGAAGGCGATGCCACCGTGCGGCGGCGCGCCGAACTTGAAGGCCTCGAGGAGGAAGCCGAACTTCTCCTGCGCCTCCTCCTCGCCCAGCCCCATGATGGCGAAGACCCGTTCCTGCACGTCGCGACGGTGGATACGGATGGAGCCGCCGCCGATCTCGTTGCCGTTGCACACCAGGTCGTAGGCGTAGGCGAGCGCCGCCCCCGGGTCGTCCTCGAGGGTGTCGAGGAACTCCTCCTGGGGTGAGGTGAAGGCGTGATGCACGGCGGTCCACGCGCCGGCACCGACAGCCACGTCACCGGAGGCGACGGCGTCGCTCGCGGGCTCGAACAGCGGTGCGTCGACGACCCACACGAACGACCAGGCCGACTCATCGATCAGGCCGACCCGCTGACCGATCTCCAGACGGGCGGCGCCGAGGAGCGCACGCGACGCCTTGACCGCCCCGGCGGCGAAGAAGACGCAGTCGCCGGGCGTGGCGCCCACGTGCGCCGCGAGGCCCTCGCGTTCGCTGTCCGACAGGTTCTTGGCGACCGGCCCGCCGAGGGTGCCGTCCTCGCCGACCGTGACATAGGCCAGACCCTTGGCCCCGCGCTGCTTGGCCCATTCCTGCCAGGCGTCGAACTGGCGCCGCGGCTGACTGGCGCCGCCGGGCATGACGACCGCGCCGACGTACTCGGCCTGGAAGACGCGGAAGGGGGTGTCGGCGAAGAACTCGGTGCACTCCACCAGCTCGTTGCCGAACCGCAGGTCGGGCTTGTCGGTGCCGTAGCGGGACATCGCCTCGGCGTAGGTGAGCCGCGGGAACGGTGTCGGCAGGTCGACCCCGATGGTCTGCCAGACCGCCGTGGCGATCGCCTCACCGAGCTCGATCACGTCGTCCTGCTCGACGAAGCTCATCTCGATGTCGAGCTGGGTGAACTCCGGCTGGCGGTCGGCCCGGAAGTCCTCGTCCCGGTAGCAACGGGCGATCTGGTAGTAGCGCTCCATGCCCGCCACCATGAGGAGCTGCTTGAACAGCTGGGGGCTCTGCGGCAGGGCGTACCAGCTGCCGGGCTGCAGGCGCGCCGGCACCAGGAAGTCACGCGCCCCCTCGGGGGTGGAACGGGTCAGGGTCGG
This sequence comes from Ornithinimicrobium cavernae, assembly GCF_003121625.1. Taxonomy (GTDB): domain Bacteria; phylum Actinomycetota; class Actinomycetes; order Actinomycetales; family Dermatophilaceae; genus Ornithinicoccus; species Ornithinicoccus cavernae. The sequence continues at coordinate 7,319 of NZ_QDDJ01000023.1, forward strand.
CGTCTCGATCTCGACGAAGTCCCGCTCGCCCAGCAGGTTGCGGGCGGCGGCGTTGACCTTGCTGCGCAGGCGCAGGTTCTGGCCGGCGGAGCGTGCCCCGGGGCGACGCAGGTCGAGGTAACGGTGGCGCAGCCGCGCCTCCTCGCCGACGCTGACCCGCTCGTCGATCTGGAACGGCAGGGCCTCGGAGGCCGAGAGCACCTCGATGTCGGTGGCGACCACGTCGACCGCACCGGTCGGCAGGTCGGGGTTGACGTCCTTGTCCTCGCGGGCGGTCACCTCACCGACCACGCGCACGCAGTACTCGCTGCGCAGGTCGTGGGCCGTGCCGGTCAGCACCTCGTCACGGGCGACGACCTGGACGATGCCGCTGGCGTCGCGCAGGTCGATGAAGGCCACTCCCCCGTGGTCCCGGCGACGGGCCACCCAACCGGTGAGGGTGACGGTGGTGCCGACGTGCTCGGGTCGCAGCGTGCCGGCCTCGTGGGTGCGAAGCATGAGGTCTCCTCTCGGGTCGCGCCGCTGAGGAGTCTGCCCCCAACGGTTCGCAAAGGCAGCCCTGCAAGGTGTGGGCGGGGGCCAGGTCGCGGTGCCACCACACCTTCGCCGGGTCGGTCCCGGCCTCTCGTCGGTCCGCCGGACGCGCGGTGCACGGGCGAGCCGGTGGACCTCGGGTCACCGGCTCGGGCGGGTCGTCACTCCGCCCCGCACACGGCGACCAGTCTACGGCCCCGGCAACGGCGCCCGCACCACGATTCGACGACCCTGACCGACCGGCACCCTCCTGCTCTGGTGAACGGCTCCTGGGCGATCACGGCCCTGTCGACCCGCAACCTTCTGTCCCGGCCCCGCGTGTGGAGGGATGAACAACCGAACCGGCTGTATCCGCACCGCGGCTGCACCACCGACCACACTCACGACGAGGGGACGACACTATGAGGGGCAGGAGGCAACGATGAGCCGGAACCAGGCGGAGCGCGAGTTCGAGGAGTTCTACACCGCGGCCGCACCGAGAGTGGTTCATCTGGTCTATGCCACGACCGGCGACATGACGATCGCCCAGGACAGCACACAGGAGGCGTTCGCCCGGGCCTGGCAGCGGTGGGCGACGATCGGCACGTATGACGAGCCGCTGGCCTGGGTGCGCACGGTCGCCCGACGCCTCGCGATCTCTGCGTGGCGCAAGCAGGGCGCCCAGGACCGGGCCTATGTCCGGCACGGCGTCCCGGCCGCGCCGGACGGTCCGGGGGTGGACCGGGTCGCCGTCCTCCAGGCCATGCAGACCCTCAGCGACCCCATCCGTGAGTCGATGGCCCTCTACTACATCGCCGACCTGTCGATCGAACAGATCGCCCGGGAGACCGGGGCGGCCGTCGGCACCATCAAGTCCCACCTGCACCGCGGCCGGCGCCAGCTCGCCGTCGCGCTCGAGATCAAGGAGAACGACCATGCGTGAGGAGCAGGAGTTCCAGGACTGGACCCAGGACCAGGACGACCGCCTGCGCGCCTCGCTCGGGGCGCTGCGCCAGGACGTGGACGCCGCAGGCATCCCGGACGTCCGTTTCGTCATGCGGAGGGCCGGGCGCCAACGGCACCGGGCCGTCGCCGGCATCGCCGCGGGGGCGGCCGCCGTGCTCGGACTGTCGTGGTTCGGCTACCAGGCCCTGGACGGCACCCCCAGCACCGCACCGGCGGGAGACGGCCGCACAACCGAGCGGGACCAGACCGAGGACCTGCCGGACGGCACCACGGAGTCCCCGGAGGAGGAAACCGGTTCTCCGAGCGAGACCGAGGAACCCACCGGCAGCGGCGAGAACGCCGACGCGGCACCGGCCGACCCCGAGAAGCTGGTCCTGGCCGAGTCGGGCGGGCCCGACCTCAGCCTGTTCGTGCCACCTGCCCTGTGGGCGTCCCAGCCGTTCACCCTGGGGGCGGCCTCCAGTCAGGGCGCCATCGGCGACTTCGAGACGACGGCCCTGTTCGAGTGCGACCCGGACGACGTCTACTGGGGCGCCGAGGACGAGGGCACCTTCGGACTGCTCAGCGTCGGGGCCAACGGCTCCGCCTTCGGGACGCAACGGGTGCGGGTCCTGGAGTCGGCGCAGACCGCCGCCACCTACGTCAACGACCTCGATGCCGCCCTGGCGGCCTGCGAGGCACCGGCGGAGGCCGACAACATCGAGCTGGACGTCGAGCCGCTGGAGCTGTCCGGTGCCTACCGGGTCACCACGACCTTCCGGGACGGCACCGACCCGATGACCGACTTCTACTACGTCGTCCAGCACGACGGGACGACAGAGGCGGTCTCCACCTTCCGGCTCATCGACTGGTCCGCCGACGACTCCGGGGTCACCGACGCCCAGGCGGTTGCCGAGCTCGAGCGGCTCTCGGCCCTGGTGGCCGACAACTGACGCAGGTCCTAGCGACGGCGGGCAGCGAGCGCCAACACGCCCAGCATCATGGGCGCGTTGCGCACCTGCCCGCCGAGGACCGCCTGGACGGCGACCGAGAGCGGCACCCAGCCCGACGGCATACCGGCCTCCTCGTGCTCACGGACGTGCCGGTCGGCGTCGGCGACGTCTGTCAGGTCGGAGGCCACGAAGAGGGTGATCACCTCGTCGAGACCGCCTGGTGAGGTGGTGAACGAGGTCAGCTCCTCCCAGCGGCCGGCCACCAGGTCGACCTCCTCGGCGAGCTCCCGCCGGGCCGCCTCCACGGGTGGTTCGCCCGGCACGTCCAGCAGGCCGGCCGGCAGCTCCCAGTCCTCGGCACCGACGGGGTGACGGTACTGCCGGATCAGCAGGATCTCGGGCTCACCACGGTCCTCGCGCACGGCGAGCACAGCGACCGCTCCGGGGTGGGCGACATACTCCCGCACCACCGTCCCGGCGTCCCCGAGGTCGATCGTGTCGCTGCGGACGTCCCAGACCCGGCCCGCGAAGACCACTTCGGACTCCGAGACGGGTCGGCGCCGGATCACGTCGACGACGTCCGCGAGACCGAGTCGCGGGGCCCCGAGCGACATCAGCCCGCAGGGGTGCGCTCGACCTCGACGAGGCGCTGGCTGCGCTGCACACCCAGGGCTGCGGCGACCAGGCCCGCGAAGAGCGGGTGCGCCCGGTGCGGGCGCGACTTGAACTCGGGGTGCGCCTGCGTGGAGACGTAGTAGGGGTGGACGTCCTCCGGCAGCTCGACGAACTCCACCAGCTCTCCGTCGGGGGACGTCCCGGAGAAGACCAGGCCGGCCTCGCTCAGCTGCTCGCGGTAGGCGTTGCCGACCTCGTAGCGGTGCCGGTGCCGCTCGTCGACGGAGGTCGTGCCGTAGACCCCGGCGATCACCGAGCCCTCGGTGAGCCTGGCGGGGTAGGAGCCCAGGCGCATGGTCCCGCCCAGGTCACCCGCGCCCTCGACGAACGCGCGCTGCTCCTCCATGGTCGCGATGACCGGGGCCGGGGTGTCCGGGTCGAACTCGGTGGAGCTGGCACCCTCGATGCCGGCGACGTTGCGGGCGAACTCGATGACCATCGCCTGCAGCCCCAGGCAGATGCCCAGCGTGGGCACCTGGCGCTCGCGGGCCCAGCGCAGCGCGCCGATCTTGCCCTCGATGCCGCGGATGCCGAAGCCGCCGGGCACCAGGACCGCGTCGACACCGGCGAGGGACCTGCTCGCGCCGGCCTCGGTGCGGCACTCGTCGGAGGCCACCCAGCGGATGGCCACGCGGGCGTCGTTGGCGAAGCCACCGGCCCGCAGGGCCTCGGTGATCGACAGGTACGCGTCCGGCAGGTCGATGTACTTGCCGACCAGGGCGATCTCCACCTCGTGCTCCGGCTGGTGCACGCGCTGCAGCAGCGCGTCCCAGTCGGTCCAGTCGACATCGCGGAAGGGCAGGCCGAGGGTGCGGACGACATACGCGTCCAGTCCCTCACCGTGCAGCACCTTGGGGATGTCATAGATCGAGGGCGCGTCCACGCACGCCGCGACGCCGTCGACGTCCACGTCGGACATCATCGAGATCTTGCGCTTGATCGACATGGGGATGTCGCGGTCCGCGCGCAGCACGAGGGCGTCGGGCGTGATGCCGACCTGGCGCAGCTGGGCGACCGAGTGCTGGGTCGGCTTGGTCTTCAGCTCGCCGCTGGGGGCCAGGTAGGGCACCAGCGACACGTGCACGAAGAAGCAGTTGCCGCGGCCCAGGTCGTGCCGGACCTGCCGGGCGGCCTCGAGGAAGGGCAGCGACTCGATGTCGCCGACGGTGCCGCCGATCTCGGTGATGATGACGTCCGGGGTGTCCTCGGCCGGCAGCTCGTGGGCATCCGCCCGCATCCGGGCCTTGATCTCGTTGGTGATGTGCGGGATCACCTGGACCGTGTCACCGAGGTACTCCCCGCGACGCTCCTTGGCGATGACGTCGTTGTAGACCTGGCCGGTGGTCACGTTGCCGCGCCCGCGCAGGTTGACGTCGAGGAACCGCTCGTAGTGGCCGATGTCCAGGTCGGTCTCCGCCCCGTCCTCGGTCACGAAGACCTCACCGTGCTGGAACGGGTTCATCGTCCCGGGATCCACGTTGATGTAGGGGTCGAGCTTCTGCATGGTCACGCGCAGGCCGCGCGCCCTCAGAAGTAGTCCGAGACTCGAGGCGGTCAGGCCCTTGCCGAGTGAGGAGGCAACTCCTCCGGTCACGAAGATGTGCTTTGTCTGATCCGCCACGGGCTGTCAGTCTACGTCACGCGTCTGTGCGCCGGACAAGGCACGCCGGTATGCCGTCAGGGCGGCCTCGGCAGCGTCCGCGGCGGTGGGCAGCTCGGTCGCCCTGCGCAGGGCCCTGGCCCGCAGGTCATCCCGCAGCACCTCGTCCCGGAGGACGGCGCTCAGTGCTGCCCCCAGTGCCTCGGGGTCGTCGCCGGGCACCAGGAGCCCGGCCCCGTCCAGCACCTGCCGTGTGCCGCCGACGTCGGTGGCCACGATCGGTGCGCCGACGGCGAGGGCCTCCTGCAGCCAGACGGGTTGTCCCTCCCACCGCGCGGACGACACGGCGACGTCGGCGGCAGCGAGCAGGTCGGGCACGTCCGGTCGGTGGCCCAGCAGCCGGACGGGCAGCCCCGCCCGGTCGATGCGGCGCTGCAGCGCCGCGGCCTGGGGCCCGTCACCGGCGATCACGAGCAGTGCCTCACCCGGCGCGGTGTCAGCCGCGACGAGGGCGTCGAGCAGCCGGTCGAACCCCTTCTGCGGGGCCAGTCGGCCCACCGCGACGACCAGCGGTGTGCCGTCCTCGAGCCGGAGCTCCCGGCGCACCTCGGCCCGGCTCCTGGTCGGCTCGGGGTGCGCCGCGGGCACGACCGCGGAGCCGACGTCGCGCGCGCCACGGTCCCGCGCGACCTCACTGAGGTCCTCGGACACCCCCAGCACCAGGTCGGCGCCGCGGCAGACCACACGGTCGAGGTTGCGGTGGACGACAGCCGCCAGGCGGCCTTCCGGTGCGGCGTTGTGGGTGGTGACGACGAGCGCCGGTCGGGCACCCTCGCGGGCGAGGACGGACAGCGCCCCGGCGCGCACCCCGTGCGCGTGGACGACGTCGACGTCTGACATCGCCTCCCGCAGGGTCGCCACCGAGCGCCGGTCCCGTTGCGGCAGTGGCCGGGACCCGATCTCCAGGGGGATGTGCTCCGCGCCCGCGTCGACCAGCCCGAAGCGCGCCGCCACGACCGGTGGGCAGGCAACCACCACCTGGTGGCCCAGCTCGACCAGGCTGCGCGTCAGCTGCTCGACGTGCCGGCCCACTCCTCCGGCGACCACACCGGTCACCATCAGGATTCGGCTCACGCTTGCATCACACCCCACGTCCGTCATCTAACCCCACGGCGCCGGATCCCGCCCATCATGTCCCCGTAGGCGCCCCGCGCCCCGACCCGCAGCGCGCCCAGGGCCGCCCCCAGGACCGCCAGCCCGGTCAGCAGCCCGACGGCGAGGGCCGTGCCCCAGTCCGTCACGTCCACGCCTGCCGCGAGCTCGCGCGCCGCCAGGGCGACCAGGGCACCGCCGAGAGCCACGGCGCTGGGCAGCCAGATCCCCTCTGTCACAGCGGTCCCCCAGGAGCGTCTCACCAGCACGACCAGGAGTATGCCGGTCAGGGACATCCCGACCGAGCTCCCCAGGCCCAGGGTCACCAGGGTGTCCGCGGGTTCGGTGTCGGCGCCCGCCAGCCGCGCGAGCGGGACCATGGCGGCCACCAGCCACCCCAGCGCGACGGCACCGCCGGCCGCCAGCGCCGAGCCCCGCGCGTACAGCGCCCGGGACAGCAGCGCGGTGACGGCAAGACCGAGCAGGCCCGGGGCGTACCAGGCGAGTGTGGCGGGCAGGGCCAGGAGTGCCTGCTCCCCCGCGCCCCCGCCGCCGGCATCGAGCGCACCGAACAGACTGCCCACCTCGCGACGGACCGCGATGAGGGCGACCGCACCGACCACACCGGCCACGGCGACCGACAGGAGGGTGCGCCGCAGGACGGGGCCAGCCTCCTCGGAGGTGAGCCGGGGGAAGGCGGCGGTCGCGAGCGGGACAGCCAGCACGGCATACGGCAGCAGGTAGGCGGTCTGGGCGTAGGTGTAGACGTTCAGCGTGCCGACACCGTCGGCTGCGTTGGCGAGCCAGACGGTGACCAGCACGCAGACCTGCTGGGCCGCGACGGCCGCCAGCCCCGCGACGGCCAGCGTCCCGACGCGGCGACCGGCACCCTGCGGGAAGCCGAGGGTCGGGCGCAGCCGCACACCGGCGCGCCAGGTCGGCACGAGCAACGGCAGGCTCAGCGCCACCACCCCTGCCGTGGTGCCCCAGGCGAGCAGCAGGATCGCACCGGAGGGCACGACGCCCAGACCGGCCCCGGGGGCGACCCACGCGCCGTAGGCCAGGTAGACGCCGATGACGACGAGGCTGGAGAGGAGCGGAGCGACGGCGGCGGCGAGGAACCTGCGGTGGGCCTGCAGCACCCCGGCGAGGATGATGCCCGCGCCGTAGAGCACCACCTGCGGGGCGAAGACCGTGAGCATCGTGACGGCGGTGTCGAGCGCGGCGGCGCCGCACTCGTGGGCGGTCCCCAGGAGCAGGGAGGCGATCGGGCGGGCCAGCAGCGCGGTCAGGAGGGCCAGTGGCAGCAGCACAGCGAGCGCCCAGGTGAGCAGGGCGGACGCCGTGCGGTCCGCGAGGTCCTCCCGACCGCGGTGCAGGTGTCCCGAGACCAGGGGGACGACGACGGCCGCGAGGGCCCCGCCGGCGGCGATCTCGTACAACGCGTTGGGGACGAGGTTGGCGGTCTGGTAGATCTCGCCGACACAGGTCGCGCCCACCCCGTTGCTGAACGCCAGCCACCGGCCCAGGCCGACCGCCCGGCCCACCAGCGTGACGACCGCGATGAGCCCGGCTGCCGCCGCGATGCTGCCCACCGCCAGCCTGGGGCTCGGCGCCGTCGAGGCTCCCGAAGCCCCCGGAGCATCCTCTGACGTCGGAGGCTCCGCCGTGCTCATGACCGGCCCGCACTCCCTGGGCGCGTCCGCCCGAGGGCGTCCAGCTCCCGCAGCACGGGCGTCGCCTCGATGACCCGGGTGAAGCTGACCTTCTCGGAGGCCAGCGTGAGTGCCGTGACCACCCCCAGCGAGACGGTCCGGGCCAGGGGGCCCTGCCGGGCCACCAGGGCCAGGCCGAGGACCGCGCCCAGGGGGTTGGCACCGGTGTCACCAAGCATGCTCGTGCCGGCCAGGTCGTCCGGCAGGAGGGCCAGCGACGAGCCGAGCGTCACCGCCGCGGCCGGGGACCCCGGCCCGGTCAGGACCAGCGGCACGGCCGTCAGCGCCCCGACCTTGAGGGCGCGACCCGGACGCAGGTCGAAGAGGTTGGCCAGGTTGGCTGACCCGGCGACCACGGCGGCGCCCACGAGAGTGCCCCACAGCGGGCGGCCCCCACTGACCCGTCCGCTCCCGGTCCCACTCGGGCCCTGCGGGTCGACGTTGTCCGGGCAGGTGCTCCGCTGCTGTGCGTCCTGGAGTGCGGCGGCCACCAGGCCCGTTGCCGCCAGACCGAGGATCTTCACGGCCCCCGTGGTGACCCGCCCGTGGGCCAGAGCCCGGAGGTGACCGGCAAGCCCCTTGCGGTCCGTGTCCTGACGCAGGTCGTCCAGCGCCCCCAGGGCGCCTGCCCCCAGGGAGGCGACGGCATACGGGAGGGGTCCGGCACCGGGCCCCCACCCCGCGCCGGTCAGCGCGGCCGAGCCGGCGGTCCCTGCCACCAGCGCGACGCCCTCGAGCAGGGTGACCGGCCGGCCGGCATGGTTGGTCCGCTCCCACCGCGCGGCCCACGGTGCGGTGCGTCCGGAGCGTAGACCGTGCCAGACCAGCGCCGTGCCGGCGGCCCCGGCAGCGGTCAGGAGCCCGTCCCGCAGTGGCCTCACGGGACGGTGGCCCCCTCCGTGCCGGGCGGTGTGCTGTCCGATGAGGTGCTTTCTGGCGATGTGCTGTCCGGTGACGTGCTGTCCGGTGACGTGCTGTCCGGTGACGTGCTGTCCGGTGACGTGCTGTCCGGTGACGTCGTTCCTTCGGGCGGCTCATCCCCGACGTCTGTGCCGGCGTCGGCGCCCGAGCCGTCGGCGTCCTCCTGCACGGGAGGTGGCACCGCTCCCTGGTCTGCGTCGCTGCCCGGGAGGGTGGGATCCAGGGGCAGCGTGGGGTCCGTGGGCAGCGTCGGCCCCGTCGCCGGATCCTCCACCTCCGGGGTCATCGGTTCGGGCACCTCCGGCATGGGCGCCAGCGAGTCGGTCCCGATGCCCCAGTGTCCCGGCTCGCCGTCGACGGCCCAGCGCAGGCCCAGCACCGCCGCCAGCTGTCCGGTCGGCCCCTCCACGTTGTCGACACTGGACACCGCCTCGGCGAGCGCGGACTCGGCCCGCAGGCCGCGGATGATCGGCGACTCGGCGGCCTGCACCGGGTCGGCGTAGCTCTCGGTGCCATAGCCCGCCACCAGGGTCGGGACGTCGAGCTCACCGAAGGCGCCCACCAGGTCCAGTGACTGCTGGAGCAGCGGGTCTCCCGTCTCCTCCTCCTCGACGTCCTGCACGTCGAGGTCGCCGGTGACGACCACGAAGGTGTCCGGCGCGGCCACGAGCTGCGGGTTCTGGCCATCGGCCCAGTTCGTCGTGAGGATGTCCAGCTCCTCAAGGCGTTCGATCGTCGAGCGCCAGGCTCCTGTCGCGGTCTCCTCGTCGCTGCCGGAGAGTGCGGCCGCGATGATCGTCTCGACCGTGGGCTCGGCACCCTCCCGTGGCGCCGGCTCGGCGAGGGTCGGGGCGAGCTCGGCAGCGGCCTCGTGACGAGTGGCCGCGGCCTCCGGGTCCGTCCACGCGTCACCCATCCGGGACGTCAGCAGGACCTCTCCGCCGGCGGAGGTGATCTGCTCCTGCAGCTGACCCACGATGTTGCGGTCCGCGCCCGGGAGGGTGACCAGCGCCACGCGGCGGCCGGTCAGCTGGTCATCGATGAGGGTCGGGGTGAGGATCTGAAGGGCCTGCGCCTTGAGGTCCTCACGGGCGGCGGCCTGGTCCAGCTGGGCCCGCAGGGCATTGCGCTCCTCGCGCAGGTCCTTGACCTGGGCCTCCAGGGTGGAGGAGATCTCCTGGCCGAGCGGCCCGGCACCGAGCACGATGCCCACAGCGAGCGCCATGAAGACAGCCACCAGGGAAACCAGGTGGTAGCGGAAGTCGATCACCCGAACAGTCCTCCGATCAGGGCCCAGAAGTCGTCCCACCGGACCGCCAGCACACCCATCGCGGTCCGGCCGCCGGGAGTGGCGGCGAGGGCGGCCAGCACGGCCAGCATCCCGGCCAGGACGAGCCAGGACAGGGCAGCCGACGAGATCCTGCTGCGGTACAGCAGGCTCACCCCCTTGGCGTCGACCAGCTTGCTGCCGACGCGCAGCCGCGTCAGGAACGTCGACGCCATGCCCTGCCTGCCCTTGTCGAGGAACTCGATCAGGGTGGCGTGCGTGCCCACGGCGACGATCAGGTCAGCACCCTTACCGTCCGCCAGGAGCATCGCGACGTCCTCGCTGGTGCCGATGGCGGGCAGGACGACGGCGTCATCGATCCCCAGGGCCCTGACCCGGTCCAGGCCCGGGGCGCGGCCGTCCCGGTAGGCGTGCACGATGATCTCCGCACCGCTCTGCAGCGCGGCGTCACCGACGGAGTCCATGTCTCCGACGATGAGGTCGGGCCGGTAACCGAGCTCCAGCAGGGCGTCGGCGCCCCCGTCGACGCCGATCAGCACCGGACGCGCCTCGCGGATGAAGGGACGCAGCGTCTGCAGGTCCTCCTTGTAGTGGTAGCCCCGCACGACGACCAGCGCGTAGCGCCCCTCCAGCTCGGTGCGTGTCTCCGGCAGCTGGATCCCGTCCAGGAGGAGCTCTCGTTCCTCCCGGACGTACTCCATGGTGTTGCGCGAGAAGGCCTCGATCTGGTCGGAGATGTTGGCCCGGGCCTGCTCCATGGCCTCCTCGACGGTGGCCAGGTCCAGGCGGGTGCCCTCTGCGACGACCACGTCGTCCACCATCAGCCGGTTGCCGACGACCCGGCCGGTCGCTCCCTCGGTCACCTGCGTCAGCAACGCCTCGCCCGCACGGTCGATCAGCGGCACGCCGGCCTCGAGGAGGATCTTCGGCCCCAGGTTGGGATAGGCGCCGCTGATGGAGGCCGTCGCGTTGATCACAGCGGCCGGCTTGCACGCGACCAGGGCGAACGCGCTGACCTGGTCGATGTCCTCGTGGTTGATCACCGCGATGTCGCCGTGGGCGAGGCGCTTGGTCAGGTTCTTGGTGCGTGCGTCGACCCGGACCGGTCCCTCCACGGGGGGACCGTCGGGCACTGCCGAGGGCACCGGGGATCTGGACAGGCTCATGGTCGCCCCATCGTGCCACGGTTCCGGAGTGAACCGACGCTGCCCCGGTCCCGCACGCGCCGCTCGGCGTGCTTCCTGCTGAGCCGCCGACGCTGCGGGACGATATCGCCGTCCGGCCACCGGGACACCGCGGGGCGTGCGCCTGCTCAGCCGCCGAGACGCTGCGGGGCGTGTTCCTCCACGAGCTCGCGGGCGTGGTCGAGCGCCGCCCGGGAGTCGGTGACACCGCCGAGCATCCTGGCGATCTCGGCCACCCGCTCCGGCCCCTCCACGGAGCGCACGTCACTGGCGGTGATGGCACCGTCAGAGCTCTTGTGCACCACGTGGTGCCGGTCCGCGAACGCGGCAACCTGACCCAGGTGAGTGACCACGATCACCTGCGCCGTCCGGGCCAGCGCGGCCAACCTCGCCCCCAGGTCGAGGGCGGCGGCGCCTCCGACACCGGCGTCCACCTCGTCGAAGACATAGGTCGGCACGTCCCCCTGGGCGGAGACGACCTCGAGCGCGAGCATGACCCGGGACAGCTCACCGCCCGACGCGGCCCGGGTGACCGTGCGGGGCGGTGCGCCGGCATTGGCTGCCAGCAGGATCTCGACCTCGTCCAGACCGTGCGACCAGGCCCGCACGCGCTCTCCGTCCGCGAGCTCCACGCCGTCCGGGTCCGGCCGGTGCCGCACGGCCACCTGCACGCGGGCACCCCCCATGGCCAGGTGCGTCAGCTCGGCCTCGACCCGGGTGCCCAGGGTCTCGGCGGCCGCTCGGCGGGCGTCGGTCAGTGCCTCCCCCGCTGCGACGAGCTCCCGGCGCCACCTCCGCTCCTCCTCGGTGAGGGCCGCGATCCGGTCGTCGGACCCGTCCAGGTCGGCGAGCTCGGCGGCCGCCTGCCCCGACCAGGCCAGGACCGCCTGGGTGCTCTCGCCGTACTTGCGCAGGAGGGCGGTCAGCACCGAGCGGCGCTCCTGCACCCAGGCGAGGCGGCCCGGGTCGACGTCGATGCCGGACGAGTAGGACGCCAGCTCACCGGCCAGGTCCGCCGTCAGGTAGCTGAGCTCGTCGAGACGCGACCCCAGCGCCCCCAGCTCAGGGTCGTGCTCGGCGACCGGCGCGAGCGCCTGGCGTGCCGCGGCGAGCAGCTCCGTCACGGGGCGCAGGTCGTCGACCACGGCCTCGTCACCACCGGACAGCACCGCGTGTGCCGTGTCCGCGGCCTGGCGCAGGCCGTCCGCGTGCGCCAGGCGCTGCCCCTCCGCTCGGAGGGCGTCCTCCTCGCCCTCCTGGGGGTCGACGGCCTCGATCTCCTCCAGAGCCGCGCGCAGCAGGTCTGCGCGCAGGGTGCGCTCCGCCCCTGCCGTGCTGAGGCGCGCCAGCTCCTCTCGCACGCTCGTCCACTCCCGGTGGGCGTGCGCATAGGTCTCCTGGGCCTCCCGGACGGGCGTGGCGCCGAAGGCGTCGAGGAGCACACGGTGCTGCTCGGGCGCCCGCAGTCGCCACTGGTCCGCCTGACCGTGCACCGCCATCAGGTGCTCGCCGACCTCGCTGAGCACCCCGACGGGGGCAGCACGTCCACCGACGTGGGCGCGGGAGCGTCCCTCCGCGCTGACCGTGCGCACCAGGATGAGACCGTCCCGGCTCTCTCCGCCGGCCGCGTCCACCCGCTCGGCGGCGGGGTGTCCCGCCGGGACGTCGACCTCTCCCTCGACCACGGCCGACGAGGCGCCGGAGCGCACCATGCCCGAGTCCGCCCGGGCGCCGAACAGCAGCCCCAGCCCGGAGACCACCATGGTCTTGCCGGCGCCGGTCTCCCCCGTGATCACGTTGAGTCCCGGGGACAGCTCGAGCTCGGCGTCCTCGATGACGCCGAGTCGCTGGATCCTGATGCGGGTCAGCACGCTCGCACTCTAGGCCGGAGCACCGTCAGGCTTGCCGCGCCACCCGGCGACCGGCAGCGCGAACTTGGCCACGAGCCGGTCGGTGAACGGGTCGGAGGTCAGACGGGCCAGGCGCACAGGGGTGTCGCTACGGCATACCTCGATCCGGGCGCCCGGCGGGAGGTCCACCGTCCGGCGGCCGTCGCACCACATCACACCGTGGGTCGTCGCATGGGGAACGACCTCGACCGCCACCCGGGTGTCCGGCCCGAGCACGACCGGCCGGGCGAACAGGGCGTGCGCGGAGATCGGGACCACCAGCACCGCCTGCACGTCAGGCCAGACGATCGGCCCGCCGCCCGAGAACGCATAGGCCGTGGAACCGGTCGGAGTGGCCACGACCACACCGTCACACCCCCAGGTGGACAGTGGGCGGCCGTCGATCTCGACTGTGAGCTCGAGCATCCGCTCCCGCGCGGACTTCTCGACCGAGGCCTCGTTGAGCGCCCAGGTGTGTGCGACATGGTCGCCGTCCCGGTAGACGTTGACCTCCAGGGTCATCCGGTCCTCGACCGCGTAGTCACGCGCCACGATGCGATCCACCACGTGCGAGGTGTGCTCGCGCTCCGCCTCGGCGAGGAAACCCACCCGACCGTGGTTGATCCCCAGCAACGGGATGCCCGCGGCACGGGACACCTCGGCGCCGCGCAGGATCGTGCCGTCACCGCCCAGGATCACGACCAGCTCGGCGTCCGCCGCCAGGGCAGCGACCTCCGGGTCGTCCTCGAGGCTGTCCCACCCCTGCTCCAGCTCGTGCACCTCGATGCCGTGCTCCCGCAGCTGCGTGGCGACCTCGGTCGCCAGGGCGGGGAGGTCGGGGCGGTTGGCGTGCGTGACCAGCAGGATGCGACGGGTCATCTAGTCACTCTCCCCGGTCAGCTCACGGATGCGGGCGGTCGTTCCGCCCGGACTCATCATGCCTGGTGCGGAGGTCGCCAGCCACAGCAGGTACTCGGTGTTGCCGTGGGCACCCAGCACGGGTGAGCGCTCCACGCCGTGGACGTTCCAGCCCAGCCCGGTGGCCGTCCCGATCACGCGGCCCAACGCCCTTGCCCGCTCGGCCGGTGACGTCACGACGCCCCCGCGGCCCAGTCGCTCCCGCCCCACCTCGAACTGTGGCTTGATCAGGAGCACCACGTCACCGTCCTGCTCGAGCAGCGGCACCAGGACCGGCAGGACGAGGGTCAGGGAGATGAAGGACAGGTCTCCCACGACCAGCTCGAAGGTGCCGAGGTTCCCGGGGCCGACCTCACGGATGTTGGTGCCGGACACCTCGGTGACCCGCCGGTCAGCAGCGAGGCTCTCGACGAGCTGGCCGTGGCCGACGTCCAGGGCGGTCACATGGGCCGCCCCGTGCTCGAGCAGGACCTGGGTGAAGCCGCCGGTGGAGGCCCCCACGTCCAGACAGCGACGCCCGGCCACCCGGAGCCGGCGACCGCTCTCCGCACCGGATGTCCGAGCGGACCTCTCATCCGGTCGCGAGCCGCTCTGCCAGGTGTGCAGGGCGTGCAGCAGCTTCAGGGCCCCCCTCCCCACCCACCTGCTCGTCTCGCCGTCGGTGACGTTGACCTGCTGGCCCGGCAGCACGGCATACGACGGCTTGTCCGTCACGTGGCCGTCGACGGTGACCTCACCGGCGCGGATGAGCCGCTGTGCCTGCGTGCGCGAGCGGGCCAGGCCGGCCCGGACCAGGTGCTGGTCAAGCCTGCACGAGTCGCTCACGTGGTCACGAGGACTGCGGACCGCCTGCAGCGCGCCGCATCGCTGCTGCGGGACCGTTGCCCGGGGCGGACTCCGAGAGCCGCTCCTGCAAGCGCCGCTGCGCGAGCACCGCAGCCTCGGCGCGGTCACCCAGGGGTGCCTCGGCCGAGGCGCGGAAGGTCACGAGGACCTCATCGACCACGGGATCGCCGGTCTCGGGGGGCGGCTGGCTCATGCTCGCAGGATAGCGCGACCGCGCCTGCACGGTTCCAGGTTCTCCACACCCGCGGTCCGGCTGGCGGCCCCTTCCCGAGCGGCCCGGTTCCTCCGGCCCGCTGCGCGACGCGCTCCGTGCAGCGGGCACACGGACCGTGCTAGGCCGCCCAGTGGCCCGCGAGGTCGGGGATGGTGCGCACGACGTGGTCCGGCTGCTGGGCCCGTTGCGCGGCCTCCACGTCCGCGTGTCCGTGCACGCCGGTCAGGACGAGCGCGGTGCCGAGTCCGGCACGTCGAGCCCCCTCGATGTCGGTGTCGAGCCGGTCGCCGATCATGAGCACGTCCTCCGGCGGGAGTCCCAGCCGCTGCAGGGCGATCTCGAACGCCGGAGCGTGCGGCTTGCCGGTGACCAGGTCCGGCTGCCTGCCCGTGGCGTGCGCGACGGCTGCGACCAGCGAGCCGTTGCCCGGGGCCTGTCCGCGTTCGGTGGGCAGTGTGGCGTCAGTGTTCGTCGCGACCCAGTAGGCGCCGGAGGCGACGGCGTAGGTGGCCTCGGCCAGCTCGGCCCATCCCACGGCCGCGCCGTAGCCCTGCACCACCGCGGCCACGATCTCGCTGCCGCCGCGCCGGAGCACCTCGCTCGGCTCGACGACCGGGATGCCCTGCTCGTCCAGCGCAGCCGTCACACCAGGGCCTCCGACGGGAAGCACGTAGCGCCCCGCCGGCACCGGGTGGTGCCGGCGCAGGTAGCCGGCAGCGACCTGGGAGCTGTTGAGGACCTCGTCGGTGTGCGCCTCCACGCCGAGGGCACGCAGGTGCCCGGCGACCTCACCGGGCAGACGCGCCGCGTTGTTCGTCAGGAAGAGGATGGGGAGTCCGGCGGCCCGCGCCGCTGACAACCCCTCGACGGCACCCTCGCAGGCGGTGGCGCCCCGATAGACCACACCGTCAAGATCACAGAGGAGTGCGCGGTAGGTCACGGCTCGTCCCTCTCGACGATCTCCTCGCCCCGTGTCTGGTCCACACCGGACGCGCCGCGGTCGGTCTCCGAGTTCTCACTCTCCTCGTCCCCACCGAGGTCAGTGATGTCCACACCGTCCAGCTCCGCCAGCCGGTCCGAGGCGTCGGTGAGTCCGTCGCGGTCCGCGTCGAGGGCACGGGCGAACCACTCCCTGGCGGCCGCGGCATCACCGGTGCCCAGGAGCGACTCGGCGTAGGCGTAGTACAGACGGGGTGCCCACGAGCGTTCGGGTGGGCTGGCCTGCACCAGGTCGCGCAGCGTCTGGACCGCGGCGTCGGTCTGTCCGAGATCGCGCCGGGCCCCGCTGACCACGATCTCCAGCTCGACGCGATCGGCGGCGCTCAGCGACTGCGCAGCCGGCTCCTGGGCCAGCTCGATAGCACGGTCCGGGCGACCGAGCCCACGCTCGACGTCGGCCATGTGCGGCAACAGGTGGTGGGAGCCGCTGAGCCGGCGGGCCGTGCGGAACTCGCGGAGGGCCTCGGACCACTCCGCTCTCCGATAGTGGACGAAGCCGAGGACCTCGCGCACGATCGCCACGCGACCCGCCCGCTGGGACGCGTTCTCGGCGTGGGCCAGGGCTCTGTCCAGGTCCTCTGCCTCCAGCGCCTCCGCAGCCGCGACCAGGTGGCGCGCGACGCCGTCGGCGTTCTCCTTGCTCAGGGTCAGCAGCTCACGACGGGCAGCCCTGTCGAGCTGGCTCGCCTCGATGTGCTCGGGAATCTCCGGTTCCGGCTTGCGGTCCGGGCGGGGACCGCGCAGCCAGTTGTCACTGTCCCGAGAGGGACGGTCGGCACCGCCTCGCTGTGAGTGCCCTCGGAACCCCTCGCGGGAACCACGCTGGAAGCTCCCACGCCGGTCGTCCTCACGCCGCGGCCCACGCTCACCACCAGAGCGGTAACCACCCCGGTCGTCCTCACGCCGCGGCCCACGCTCACCACCAGAGCGGTAACCACCCCGGTCGTCCTCACGCCGCGGCCCACGCTCACCACCAGAGCGGTAACCACCCCGGTCGTCCTCACGCCGCGGCCCACGCTCACCACCAGAGCGGTAACCACCCCGGTCGTCCTCACGCCGCGGCCCACGCTCACCACCAGAGCGGTAACCACCGGACGCCCCACCCGCGCCGCTGCGGTCACCACTGCTCCCCCGGTCCCCCGTGCCGCGCTCCCCGCGGTCTCCCGCGCCCTCGCCCCTGGGCCTCCACTCGCTGCGGCCGCCACGACGCTCGCTGCCGGCACCGTCCCCGCGCCAACCGCCAGCCCGGCGTTCCCCGCTGCGGCGGGCGCTGTCACGTCCATCGCTGTCGCGACGCTCTCCACGTCCGCCCCGGCGTTCGTCCCGACGACCGCTCTCGCGGTCGTCTGAACCCGGTGTCTGGGGGGTCTCCTCAGCCATGCGGCCTCCTCGTTTCAGTTCTTCGGCAGTCTACGCGCCACAAGGACACGTCCTCGCAGCCGTCAGTCCAGGACAAACGGTCCACAAATGCCACTAGCCTCACCCGACCCCGTGAGGGGCGGGTGAGGCTAGTGTGAATGTTTGTCCGGCGGTGTCCTACTCTCCCACACCGTCACCAGTGCAGTACCATCGGCGCTGAGAGGCTTAGCTTCCGGGTTCGGTATGTGTCC
>NZ_QDDJ01000024.1 GCF_003121625.1 Ornithinimicrobium cavernae
CAGCGAGGTCGGGAGATCTCCTACGCCCGCTCCCGAGAAATCGCCTATGCCCTCGCAACACCCTGCTCAACGACGTCCGTCGGTGGATCGAGGCTAAGCGGGTGCCCTCGACGCGGGACCGTGAGGGCCGCGAACACTCTCGAGGTTGCAATCGCCGGGCATTCCTCGCACCGCTAGTCGGCCAGGGTGTCGAAGAACTTGGCCGCCGGCACGAGTCGCTGGTGCCCGACTTAGCTGTCGGCTATGAACACCCACCGCTCACCTACCCGCGCATCCTTTAGGCGCAGGCCGAGGACCTCACTGTGCCGCAACAAACCCAGCAGCCTTGCTTGCACCATGATCCGGTCACACTTGGTGCGCAACGCCGCGAAAAGGCCTACCTCTGTGGGCTGAGCACCCGGGGCAGCGTCCACGGTGTCCCGGATCAATGGCATCCCGTCCTCGCAGCACGTTGCGGGTTGACAGGCCGCGTAGGACCGGTGTCGGTGATCCCGGCATCACCACGAGCGATCAGGTCGGGCGAACAGCCCAGCGATCGAGGACATCCCACGTTTCACTGCGCGGGCTGACATGCCGACCTCCAGCCTGACACCCGGGCCTGCGGCGAGGAGCCCGCTGGTGCTGCTTGAACGCCAACCCATCTCGAGCAGTGACCTGTGCCATTCTTCTTGCCGACCACGCTTAAGAAGATCTTGAGGTCGTAATTGGTCGCCGACAAAGTGTTGGTTCGTGCCCTAGTGGCGACGAACCGCAAGCCAGTCATCGACATCGGGCTGTCTCAGGGACTGGGCATCGGGCTGTCACAGGGACTGGGCCTCGCCCCGGTTCGCAGGTTCGAGCAGTCACTGGCATCTAGTCCATGGCCGAATCTCTCGCTGACAGCCCGAGGGCCTCGGGGCAGCGCCGGTCAGAACAGATCGCCCAAATATTCGTAGTCATGGACCTCCTCACCGCCAACAACGCCGTAGTCAGGCCTATCGTGACGTCGCCGACATCTGCGGGACGACGCACAGGACCGTCAGCGGGTCGGGCCACGGTGGCGTCCGGTCCGGGCGCCTCGCCCCGCCGACCTACGAGCCCATGCGCGGCCTCGTCGTCGAGAACCTCATAGCTCCACAGACCGGACGAGCGCCCATAGGTTCCTGCCCAAGGTCTGTGTCGTCAACCCCCCTCCCAAGGAATCACTTGGCTGCCTTAACCCAATACCTAGCTGATCGTCGCTATGGTGAGCGCGTGAGTAGTCCCGAACCGGCCCCGAAGGAACATGAGTCGCCGGAGCCCTTAGTCCGGCCGGACCAAGCAACGCGTTCAGCAACTGTAACGACAGACGTCCTGCCCAAGATCGTCAGCCTCTTCTCTGGTGCTGGGGGGCTGGACCTCGGTTTCCAGCGAGCAGGCTTCCCCCTGAGCTTCGCGGTCGACCTGTCGGCTTCAGCTATTCAGACTCACCGCCGAAACTTCAAGAGCACCGAGTCGATCGCGGCAGACCTTGTGGATCTTGGTCCCGAAGGAGTTCTTGATCATCTGGATCTGCTCCTAGAACCTGGGGAGCCTATAGGGGTGATCGGCGGGCCCCCGTGTCAGGGATTCTCCCGAGCAAACCCCAGATCAGCAGCGAGCGATCCTCGTAACCAGCTTCCGCTCCTGTACCTTCGGATCGTAGAAGCACTGCAGTTGAAGTACACCGTCGAGTTCGCACTCTTCGAGAACGTGCTTGGCATCCGTGACGCCAAGCATTCAGTCGCGTTCGGAGGCGTTCTCTCGAAGTTTCGGAAGATTGGACTTATCCCAGACGTCAACGAGTACTCGGCGCTTGACTTTGGGGTCGCGCAGACGCGCAATCGCGTCATCATTTCCGGCTTCCGGGATGACAGAGTTGCACGGAACTTCAAGCCCAAAAAGGTTGTGGCGACCGACCTTACGGTACGCGCCACAATCGGGTCACTTCCAGACCCGGCCTTCTTCTCTCGTGACCTCGATAAGTCTGCCATACCACATCACGAAAATCACTGGACCATGCGACCCCGATCCAAGCGATTCTCCCAGCCTGGAGGGGCAGATCGGGCAGGTCGGAGTTTCCGTCGGCTAAAGTGGGACGAACCGAGCCCAACAGTCGCCTATGGCCATCGAGAGATTCACATTCACCCAGAAGGTCGCCGACGCCTTAGCATCTACGAGGCCATGCTCCTTCAAGGATTCCCAAGTAGCTTTGTTCTTGAAGGGAACCTCTCCTCCCAGGTTGAGCAAGTCTCGAACGCAGTTCCACCCCCACTCGCGCAGTCCCTTGCGACCGCGATCAAAACCGCAATGCACCAAGGGTCCCAGCATTTTCACGACCGACATGGCACGGGCGCGTGAGTCTTGATGAGCACCTCATCTGGCCGTCTTACTTCACCGACCACCGCACCGCGCCTGATTCTGCCGAAAGCAGCCTCCGGGCTCCTCAGCGACATGAGATTCTTTAATCAATCTGAGCAGGCGAGTGGCAAGTGATGGAGAACGCTGCACGTCCACGCGTGGTTCTGGGGCTTGCCGATGAGCCGGGGCAGCCCCTTGCTCCCGCTCCATGGATCGGGGCATTCGTCGGTCTCGGGTCGCTACTCCGCAGATATTTGCCCAACCTGGACGGCCGTCAGTTGGTGCTCGCAATCTCCGTTCCGTGCCGAGATTACGTCGCGGCACTTATCGGCACGGGGTGGATGCTTTCCAGCACGGCACCGAAGCTGGCCGCGCCGATCGATGTGTTCCGGTCGGCGGACCGATCCAAATATATGCGTGCTGTCACGGACACGCTCATCTTGACGGGTGCATTCTCGTGGCTAGACGAGAACCGCCCTGACCCCCGTGTCCTTACGGGAGGAAGGCTGTTGCCTGTGGAACGCCACCGCGCTGTGGCCGAGCTCGATGCAGAAACGCCCACCGTTGTCGGAAGCGTGCCGACTCCCGGGTATCTAGGGAAGCTCACCGGATCAGCCGAGACGTGGTATGAACGGCTTGCCGCCCCACCCATGGACCTGGCGCTTGTCGGCACCTCCAAGTGGCTGCGCGAAGACCTCGACGCTCTAATCGGAAACAGTAACGAGGATGGCGGTGACAGGACCCCGCTTAGCGCGTACGTGCTGCCTTACGGCGAGCGAGTCGGCACCTGGTCGACACCGGTGATCCCGTCAGCCCGCCTGAGCGAAGGTGAGGCATTGCCTGAGTCGTGCACGACTGCGATCTTGGACCGCTACGGCGCATTCAAGTACCTAAACGACATCACGGTGCCGATCGTGGTCTGTGTCGTGGACCGCTCAATCGCCGACGAGTCGGATGCGGATACGATCATCGAAGCTCGCCTTAGTAACAGTCGGCCGATCTCTGTCGTGGCGGACCTGCACTGGACCCCGCCGGGCGCGGTTGAGGCCCTCGGATTCACGGTTTCTCTGTGAGCCGCATCCACGAAGTGATTCACCGGTACGCCACCGCTCGCGCTGTGGCCGAGCACGGCGTCTCCATCTTCGCCGTCGGTGACCCATCAGGTGCCCAGCTCAACGCCGCGATCCGCAGAACATTGTTCACGCTTGGGGACGAGCGAAGCGACGTCTGGACGGACCTGCTCCAAGCGGCAAATGCGCTGCGCTGGCGCAGGATGACCCAACCGCAGCCGAACTCCTACCAACCCGCCCAGGTCGAGATAGTCGAGGCAGTCCTGCGGCATACGAAACGCCTGCGTCATTTCGTAGGCGACGAGTCGTTGCTCGACCAACTCGCGGCTTCCGCGACGGCCGTGAGCGAGACCGACTCACCGTTGGGGCCTCTGTTGCTCGACTCGATTCGTGAAGTGGGGGAGAGCGCCTGCATAGTTGTGGCGACCAAGGGTTCAGCTCGGGCGGGACTCCAGGTGTGGCTCGACCAGGCGGGGGTGCCCGTTCTCGTTCCTGGTGAGCTTGGTCATCTCTCCGCCGGAACTGAGCAGAGCTATGTCATAGCTCCGCCCGCATTCGTTCCATCTTCGCTCATGACGGCGCCAGCCACGAGCGAGGTCACCTTCGTCATACCCGCCTGGTTCGGGAACCGGGCAGCGCCCTGTTCCAGTCTCGGCCCGCACGCCGAGGGCAGGATTGAGGTCAAGGCGGCGGTGTATGAGATTGGAGACACCACCGAGCCCCCGGAGACACTACCCAATGACACCGAAGTGATGGACACCTACTTCCCCCAACCGGTGTGGGACAGCCGCTTGTCTGCAGACCGTGAGCCAGCAAGTGACGAAGTCATGGCGTGGAAGGTGCTGCTCGGCGGTGGCTTAGCGCTGTGGCTGGATGACGGGGACCGGATCCGCTCCCTTGACCCGCGACAGCCCGAAGGCGATCGCGTCGGCTACACGTCGGTCTCGGACGTCACTCAGGGGACCTACCTAGTGCTGCGCGAAGGCGAGACGGAGCGGGGCGTCATGTATGACCAGGCGATGCGTGCCCTTGGGCCTCGGGCTGAAGGCATCTTGGCGACCCAGGAACGATGGAAGCGCGCCCTCCAACAGCGACTAGACCAGCGCGGCGTCCGGAGAGCGGCCGACGAACTGTTCGCCCTTGGCGTGCGCTCCGCTGGCCAAGTTCGCGCGTGGACCGAGGCACGGCTCATTTGCCCGCAGCGAGACACCGACTTCGCCTTGCTGCTGGAGTGGCTCGCCATGACTTCACAGCCGACCTACGACAATGCAATCACGCTGCGACGGGCGGTCCACAAAGCAAGCGCGGGACTCCGCAAAGAACTGGAGCTCGCCGTTAGCCAGGCCAACTTTCGAACACTGGAACGCGATGGGATTCTGCACCTTGACGTGTCCCACGAGGGTTTTCGTGGCATGATTGTCACTCGAGTGTTGGCGAGGTCACCGTTCACAGAGATTGTGACACGCTCCCAGGTTCGGTTACCGTTTAGCGATGTGAGTGCGCAGTGGCTCGACTGATCCCGGCCTTCTTTCCAGAGGATTCTGCGCCAGGCGAGCAATCCGTTTATCGTGCGCTGGCGAGCGCTAAGGACACCGAAAACTGGATTGTGCTGCACTCCCTCAACATCGCGGAGCATGTCCGAAACCCCGAGGGGGAGGCCGACTTCGTTGTAATCGCTCCTGGCATGGGCGTGTTAGTCATCGAAGTGAAGTCGCATGAGCAGATCGACTTCCGTGATGGTGCTTGGTATCTCGGTCGCCAGCCTCCGACGACTCGAGGACCCTTCAAGCAGGCCAGCGAAGCAATGCACTCAATCCGCAAGCGCCTGCAACGGAAGAAGATAGATCTGCGCTCACTGCCAACCTTGAGTGCTGTTTGGTTCACGGCTGTCCGCGCTCGGACCATGCTTAAGCCCACTCCCGAGTGGTCCAGTTGGCAAATAGTCGATTCCGAGGATCTGAAGCAAGACCCCGTCGGGGCCATTCGGCGTGTCTTCACCGGGGGTATCAAGCACCTTGACGACACATTCACCGGCTTCTCATACGGAGGCGTGGGGCCCGACGAAGCGACGGCGCATCAGATCGCGAGGGTCCTACGACCGAACTTCGAACTGGGAGTAGTCCCGGGCGATATGCGGTCGGCGCGCGAGCGCCAGTTGGTGCACTTCGTGGAGGAGCAATACTCCGCGCTCGATGCCATGGCCGACAATCATGCGGTCCTCTTCACCGGCCCTGCCGGTTCTGGCAAGACATTCCTCGCAATGGAGACAGCCCACCGGGAGATCGCGATGGGCAATCATGGTCGCCTCATATGTTACAACGGACTACTGGGTAAGCACCTTAGGAACGAAATGCCCGACGACCCTCGGCTACGTGTGGGCACCTTCCACCGGCAACTGCTGGAGCTCACAGGATTGCGGGCGCCGGCTAATGCCAACGACGTATTCTGGCGAAGCGAGTTGCCGGAGCGGGCACTCAACGTGCTACTGGACTCGAAGGACGAGCCTGCTGACTTCCTGATCATCGATGAGATCCAAGACCTACTCATCGAGCCTTACCTCGACGTTCTCGACCTGATGGTCCGAGGCGGGCTGGCGACTGGGCGGGTCCTATCCTTTGGCGACTTCGAGCGCCAAGCACTCTTTGATGATGGGCAAGGACGTGACTTGCTCAAAGCGCGTATGCCGCACCTGCCGTCACACCGCTTGACCATGAACTGCCGCAACTTGCCGCGGATTGGATATAGTGTGAACATTTTCAGCGGTCTCGTACCTGGCTACGAGAAATTCCGCCGCGATGACGATGGCACGAACCCGGTCTGGCTCAAGTATACGCGTGGTGACGACCAATCACCCCAGTTGCGCGAAGCAGTCCAGACGCTCCGCGAAGAGGGCTTCGACTTGGCTGAGATTGTTGTCCTAAGCCCGCTTAGCAAGAGCTCAACCGCGGCAATGACTAGCGATCGGTGGGTCAAGGGCCTATTAGTTCCCGCCGACGGACGGCCGCCCAAGAAGGGAAAGCTCCGCTACACCACCATCCAGGCGTTCAAGGGGTTGGAAGCTCCGGCCGTGATCGTAACGGATCTTGATCGCGATCTGGTACCGAACTTCGAGTCGATCTTGTACGTGGGTCTGACTCGGGCAACCGATCGGCTCTACGGGGTGGTCGAACGATCCACTGGGCTAGCTGGAGTGAAAGGGACACTATGAGCGGCGTTGAGGCACGCGAGGTTGTTGAGGCAGCCGTCCGGCGTGAACTTTTCGGGCCACCGCCAGGTGAAGCGCCAAACGGAGCACCACTGGACTGCTCAGGGCCGACCTGGACCTTTGCGACCAAGGACGAAGCTGCGGGGCAGTTCCACGACCGCGACACACTTGAGGAAGTCTTGACGCGCTCTGACCCGCTCCGCCGCTACGGGGTCGGCGTTCTCTACAGCGGGGGCACCTCGGGCGGCGCTCCGGAACCTGAGGATGTCGAGTCGGCGATCATCCCGGGCCTGGCTCAGAACGAGGACAACCCCGATCAGCCACCGGCTGAGCTTAGTCGGCACCCGAAGCAGGACGAAACCGACTCTGACGACTTCGACCTGTCTGATGCCAACCGCCGCAAGCCGTCAGCCATGGCCATTTCCTTCAAGGTGAGAGTGCCCAAGAATGGGGAGCTGCGTCTGCGCGTTACGGGCGCTTACTACGACCCGGTGAAGGTCACCGCTCCGGGCACACCGCAGCTCACGTGGTGGGTACGTCGACCGTTCACCCTTGACGCTGTGGTGACGGCTGAAGTGCTGCGTCGTGAGAGGAAGCGCACTCCCATCGCGACCACGCCGGTCATCGAAGAGCCGAAGCTTCCTCCGCGGATCAAGCCGGCTGTATCGGTGTTCACGCGACTGGTGCCGGCCGACCGAGACCCCGAACTCCGCCTCGTGACGATTGCGGTAGTCGATGACGTAGTTGGGACTGGACCCGGCAGCGCGTTCTTCCAAGTGGGCTTTACGGCCGTGGCTGCGGAAGGCCTTCGCATCGAGCCGTACCCGGAGGTTGTGCGATCCGACAGCGACGACGAGGAGGAGTCAATCGCGCTGCTCTATCGCCACCAGCGCACCTTCGCGATCGGGCACGGCTGCGCGGCGAAGTGGGACGAAGTTCAGGGGGCTGAGGACGACATCCCGACAGTTCCGAGCGTTTCCGCTGATGTTTTGCCGGCGTACGAGGTCACCAGTTTGACCCCTGATGTCTACGAAGAGCACGCAGATGGCAGCCGCACGTCAGTCAGCGTCAGCATGAAGGAGCTCGCTGCCGCCTCTGCGGAGGGCGACGCGCAGGTCGAGAAGGTTCTCGGGCTCTACGGTAAATGGATTGACGACCGTGCAGCCTCAATACCTGACCTCCCCTTTCGCCACCAGACGGCAGCTACGCGTCACGTCCGACTGTGCCGTGAGGCGCTCGAACGGATGAAAGAAGGCTGGTACCTCATCCAAAACGAGCCGCTCACTGCCCGTGCCTTCCGGTTGGCGAACTACGCTATGCTCTATCAACAGATTCGCTCGCGGTTGGACAAACGAAAGATCACCAAGGACAGCCAGGGTGTCTATCGGCCAGTCGGTCTACACCCCACTGCTGAGCCTGGCCCACGAGACGGCCGCTGGCGCGCCTTCCAAATCGCATTCATCCTAGCCAGCTTGCCGGAGCTTGTCGATTCGTCGCATCCTAGGCGCAAGCTTGTTGACCTGATCTTCTTCCCGACGGGGGGCGGTAAGACTGAAGCTTATCTAGGTGCCTCCGCAATCTCATTGCTCTCCCGCCGCTTACGGAATCCCGACGATGCCGGTACTGACACGCTCATGCGGTACACGCTGCGCCTACTCACGGCCCAGCAGTTTCTGCGCGCTTCCTCACTTATCTGTGTGTTGGAGGACCTCCGGTCGCGATCGGAGACTGAACTCGGTACCGCGCCCTTCGGAATTGGAGTTTGGCTCGGCAACGATTCAACGCCAAATAACTGGAGCAGTGCCGAACGCAGCCTCCGCCAACTGCGACGCGACTACTACGCTTCGAACCAGTTCCTCCTTCTCAAGTGCCCGTGGTGCGGCACAAGAATGGGGCCAATCCGACAGGCCAGGGGGCAGGACACCCCGGGCTACGTCTGGGCCGGTGGACGTTTCATCTTCCGCTGCGTCGATGAACAGTGTCGCTACAACGGTCGCGAGGGTCTCCCCGTGCACGTCGTCGACGAGGACATCTATGACTCCCTGCCTTCGATCGTCATCGGGACGGTTGACAAGTTCGCTACCATGGCTTGGCAGCCCGCGGCCGCCAGCCTGTTCGGCTTGGGCGCCAATGGAGACCGGCTCTTCTCTCCTCCGGGCTTGATCATTCAGGATGAGTTGCACCTCATCTCAGGTCCTCTGGGATCGATGGTCGGCCTCTATGAGCCTGTCATCGACGACCTGACCACCGATCACCGAGGTGAGACGCCGATCCCGGCAAAGATCATCGCCTCGACTGCTACGGTCCGAAGCTACGAAGACCAGATCAAGGGGCTTTTCGGGCGAACCGAGGTGGCGCTGTTCCCACCGCATGGCCTAGGAGACTGCTGAAGAATCCGCGTGGCGTGCGTTCGGCCTGAGCGCTGGCTGGGATCCTTGCGTGATGCAGGGTGAGGCGGATCGGCAGCGGGA
>NZ_QDDJ01000025.1 GCF_003121625.1 Ornithinimicrobium cavernae
ACCTCAACACGCCGCAAGACGGCCCATCCGTGGCGCCTCGCCCGCCACCCACGCACAAACCACCCCGACAAGCCCCTTCTTCAGCAGTCTCCTAGCCGGTCCCGTCCACGGGCATCCGCGCCCGCCGGAACGGTGACAGGGTGGGGATCAGCGCCGCGATGACGAGCCCACCGACGCACACCAGCAGGGTCGGCCGGTTGCCGTAGGTCACCGCGAACCAGCCCGCCAGCGGCGCCGACACCGTGATGGTGCCCCAGTTGAGGGAGCGGATCGTGGCGTTCATGCGGGCCCGCAGCCGGTCGGGCGTGACGGCGTTGCGGTAGCTCATCTCCAGCGGCCCCCTGAGTCCGTTGGACACGCCGTAGACCAGCTGCGCGGCGACCAGTGCCGCCAGGCCGGCCGCCCCGGACGGGGCGAGGGCGGTCACCAGGAAGGCCACCGGGGCCAGCCAGCCGGCGAAGCAGATCACCCCGCCGAGGCCCAACCGCTCGCTGAGGCGCGGCGTGAGGCCGGCGGCCAGCACGCCGGTGACGCCGGCGGAGGCCAGGAGCAGGCCGATCGCGACCGGGCCCAGCCCGATCTCCTCGGAGGCGTAGAACACCAGGATCGTCATCGCCGCGGAGTTGAAGAAGAACCAGGTGTGCAGCCCGACCGCGTAGGGCGCCAGCATGCGGTGCCGGTAGACGTAGCGGGCTCCCTCGACCAGCTCGCGCCACAGGTGCCGGTCCGCGCGGTCGGTGGCAGCCGGCTCGGTGACCCGGATCGTGGAGAGCACGAGAGCCGAGACGGCATAGGTGCCGGCGTTGACGAGGACCGCCACCGGGGCCGACAGGGTCCGCACCAGCACACCGGCCAGCAACGGACCCACCGCCTCGGCCGCGGTCATCGACTGCTCGATCCGTGAGTTGGCCCGGGGCAGCAGCGAGGTCGGCACGAGGCGCGGCAGGAACGACTGGTGCGCGGCCGTGCCGCAGAGGGAGGCGCACCCGGCCACGAACACCAGGGCGGCCACCACCGGGACGCTGAGCTTCCCGAGGACCCCGAGGGCGCCGATGGCTCCGAAAGCGAGCGCGCAGACCGCGTCCCCGGCGACCAGGACGGGCTGGCGACGGACCCGGTCGATGAGGACCCCGGCCAGGAGCCCGAACAGCAGCATCGGCAGCCACTGCGCGGACCGCACCAGGCCCAGGTCGGTCTGGTCGGCGCCGAGCGTCTCGATCAGCAGCAGCTGCAGCGCGAGACCGGAGGTGAACAGCCCCAGCCACTTGACGGTGTCCGAGAGCCACAGCCGCACGAAGGCCGGGTAACGGAGCACCCCGCCCTCGGCCATGCCGACAGTCAAGCAGGTGCGACCTCCTCGAAGAGCACCCGGGGATCGACGTCCAGCCCGCGGGACCGGAACCACGAGCAGATGTTGCGGCAGTCCCTCATCAGGAAGTCCGGCCCGTTGGGGTTGGCCACCAGGTCGATCACCTGCGGGAGGTCGATGATGACCAGGCGCTCGCCGGCCGCGAGGATGTTGTAGGCCGACAGGTCGCCGTGGGTGACACCCTCGGCCGCCATCACCGAGATCGCCGTGCGCAGCTGGAGGAAGTACTCCTCGAGCAGGTCCGGGTCCGGCCTGACCTGCGCCAGTCGGGGTGCCGGCGTGCCGTCGTGCTCGATCAGCTCCATCAGGATCTCGGTGCCGTCGATCTGGACCGGGTAGGGGACCGGTAGGTCTGCAGACCAGTAGCGGCACAGGGCATCCCACTCGGCGACGGCCCACTGGGCGGCAGCGACGGCGCGACCGTATGCCGACCCTCGGCTGAGCGCTCGCTGGTCACGGCTGCGGCGGACGCGCCGGCCCTGCGTGTAGTCCGCGCTGCGGTGGAAGGTGCGGTGCTCGGTGCTGCGGTAACGCTTGGCTGCCATGACGACGCGGGTGCCGTCCGGCGCGGCCCGCTCCAGCAGGAAGACGTCGGCCTCCTTGCCGGTCTTGAGGACACCGAGCTCGGAGTCGATGGCACCGGCGTCGGTGATCACCCAGTCCGGGAGCGGATCCGGTCCGCGGCAGCCCCTCTCGACGTCCCAGTAGGTGGTGAACCGCTGGTCCTGCGGGGCCTCCTGAGTGCCTCGGCCGTCGCGCGGAGTGTCGTCGGGGCCGTCGATCGGGACGTAGTCGAAGACGAAGAAGGGGTCGATGTCGTCGGCGCGCTGGTCGCCGGAGGTGCGCCCGGCAGGGCGCGTGGTGTTACGGGTGGACGCGTGGTCCTGGTGCTGTGCGTGCACGTGAACTCCTGAGAGGGGAAAGGTGAGCGGTGGGCACACCAGAGACAGTCGTGAACATGTCCATCTCCTCTCCTCAGGGGGCCCGTCGAGCGGTCCCGTGGTCACGGCAGCTGCCGTATGTCGTGTGCCAGGGTTGCGCAGGACACCTCGTCGCCGCAACGGGTTATTGCGGTCTGCCGAGGCTCAGCGCACGACCTGGCGGAGCTGGCCGTCGAGGCGGCGGGTCCACCCGCGCTCGTCCAGGTGCTCCAGCAGCGGCACCGCGACGCGTCGGGTGGTGCGCAGCGCCTGCCGCGCCGCGCTCAGCGTGAACGGCTGCTCCAGCGCGGCGAGCTCACGCATCGCCCGGGCGGGGCCGTCGGGCAGCAGCACGATGTCGTCGGCCAACCGCAGGAGCCGCCCGGTGCGTGCCGCCGCGGCGAGCTCGGTGGCGCCCAGCCCCAGCGCTGCCAGGTCGTCCCGGTCCGGGGCGGCGAACGGGTCGGCGCGCAGCCGCTCCTCGACGGACGCCACGGCCGCCTCGGCACTCCCGAGCCCACCGCCGTCCGCGCTGTGCACGCGGCCGTCGGTGGTGGCCAGGCCGGCCGTCCTCGCGAGGTGGCGGACCAGGTGTGGTGCTGGGTCCGGGAGCTCGCGGGGCAGGGACCCCCCGGCGGCCGCGGGGCGCAGGTGCTCGGGAAGGTTCAGTCCGCGAGCTGCCTCGGCCAGCGGTATGCCGTGACTCAGCGGGTGCTGTGCGTGATGGTCCCGCAGCAGCCCGGCGAGCCGCTCGCCCCAGTCCTCGAGCGCCGCCGGGTCGACCAACCACCCGCCGACCTGGGTGCCACCGGCCGGTTCGGGCAGACCCAGCCGGGCCAGGACGTCCGGGTGCTCCGCCGAGCGGGACCGCAGTCTGGTGCCGGCAGGGTCCCTGCTCTCTGCCAGTGCCACGGCGCGGCGGGCCGCCGCTCCGCGCCGCCGCAACGGGAGGGGGTCGACGTCCAGCACGCGGATCGACCACAGACGTCGGTCTCCGGGATCGCGCAGGATCGCCAGGTCGCCGACGTGCCACGGCACGGGAGCCGACACGGTCACCCGGGCGTGCTGTCCGTCGCCGAGCGGTCGCACGTGCGCGGGGAGCCCGGCCGTCCCGACGTGCACGACGGCCTGCTCCGGAGGGGCGGGACGGTGCCGGTCCGGTCGCCCGGACCGCGGCAGGCCGGTGTCCACGGAGGTGAGCGCGACGTCGATGACCTGCGCCACGGCATACGAGTCGGGGGTGAACAGGACCGAGGCGCGGCCGGCCAGCTCGGTCTCGGTGCGCCGCAGGTTGACTGCCACCCGGGACACCGGCCCGACGACGTCGTGGGCGACGTCCTCGCTGTGCAGGCCCCGGACCACCACCTCGCGGGAACGGTCGCCGGAGAGCAGGGTGAGGTGGTCGCCGGTCCGCAGGGTGCCGGCACCGAGGGTGCCGGTGACGACGGTGCCGGCGCCGGGGACGGTGAACGAGCGGTCGCACCACAGCCGCACCGGTGCCCCTGGGTCGGGGGCAGGCATCCGGTCCACGAGATCGTCGAGGGCCGCCCGCAGGGCATCCATCCCCTTGCCTGTCACGACCGAGACGGGGCACGCCGGCAGGGTCAGGCCGGCCGCGCTGAGCTGGCGCTGGGCCTCCTCCTGGACCGCTCGCTGCCGGTCGGAGTCCGCTAGGTCGCACCGGGTCAGCACGAGCACACCCTCCCGGATGCCCAGGGCGCGGACTGCGGCCAGGTGCTCGGAGCTCTGGGCCTGCCACCCCTGGTCCGCAGCGACCACGAACACCACGGCGGAGGCCGGGCCGAGACCGGCGAGGGTGGTGCCGATGAAGCGCTGGTGACCGGGCACGTCGACCAGGGCGACGTCCACGCCGCTGGGCAGCGTCGTCCAGGCGAAGCCGAGCTCGATCGTCAGGCCCCGGGCCTTCTCCTGGTCGAGGCGGTCGGGGTCGCGGCCGGTGAGCGCCCTCACCAGCGTCGACTTGCCGTGGTCGACGTGGCCGGCGGTGGCGAGCACCCGCTTCACCCGCGCTGCCTCCCTGTCGGGACCGACCGGCATCCTCCCGCGCTCTCTTCCCGCCGGGACCGTCCGGCATCCTCCCGTGTCCGGGGACGTGTGGCGGAGGCGGACGGGAATCGAACCCGCCAGACCGAGCTGCTCGGCCTCACCGGTGTTGAAGACCGGGGGGCCCACCAGGAACCCAGACGCCTCCGCCTCGCAGCCTAGTCGCGACGACATACGGTGAGGCCATGGATCCGATTCGGCTGACCCAGTTCGCGCGCGGCGGCGGCTGCGCGTGCAAGATCCCGGCCGGTGAGCTGGAGCAGATCGTCGCCGGGCTGCACGGCTCGATCCCGGAGCCGACCGCCGAGGTGCTCGTCGGGCTGGACGACGGTGACGATGCTGCGGCGGTGCGGATCGAGGGCGGGACGGCGCTGCTGTCCACGGCCGACTTCTTCACGCCGGTGATCGACGACGCCTACGACTGGGGCCGGATCGCTGCGGCCAACGCCCTGTCGGACATCTACGCGATGGGCGGCACCCCGGTCATGGCGATCAACCTCGTGGCCTGGCCCCGGGAGGCGCTGCCGACCGAGCTCCTGCGCGAGGTCCTGCGCGGTGGCCTGGACGTGGCGTCCCAGGCCGGCTGCCCGGTGCTCGGCGGGCACAGCATCGACGGGCCCGAGCCCATGTACGGCATGGCGGTCACCGGGACCGCGCCCGCCGACCGGCTCATGCGCAACGACGCGGCCGAACCCGGGCTGCCGATCTCACTCACCAAGCCGCTGGGGGTGGGCGTGCTCAACAACCGGCACAAGGCCACCGGCGAGGTGAGCACCGAGGCGGTCGAGAGCATGGTTGCGCTCAACAGGGACGCCTCCCGCGCCGCCCTGGCGGCAGGGGTGAGGGCGGCGACGGATGTCACCGGCTTCGGGCTGCTGGGGCATCTCTACAAGATGTGCCGGGCCTCCGGCGTCGCCGCCCGGATCGATGCCGCTGCGGTGCCGTATGTCGCGGGGTCCCGTGAGGCGCTCGCCGCCGGCCATGTGCCGGGCGGGTCCCGACGCAACCTGGACTGGGTGCGTCCGTACCTGTCGACCCCGGGTGTCGGGGAGGACGAGCTGATCCTGCTGGCCGACGCCCAGACCTCCGGCGGTCTGCTCGTGGTGGGAGAGATCCCGGGCGCACCGGTGGTGGGGGAGACGGTGCCAGCAGGCAGCCTGGACGAGGGTGTGCTGATCGAGGTCGCGTGAGGGCGTGGGGAGCCCTGGTCTCGTAACGCACGTCAGCGGACTGGAGCGTCGAGAGCAGCGCACTGACGAAGCGGAATGTGATGGATCCGTCCTGGGCGCTCTGCGTGATGCTGGTCGTGACAGCACTCAACTGGCACCCCTCTGTGTCAAGAGGCTGCTGGAAGCGGGGTCGTAGGGTAGGTGGTGCGGGTCCGGGAAGTGGCTTGTCCGAAGAGCTGGTGTCGG
>NZ_QDDJ01000026.1 GCF_003121625.1 Ornithinimicrobium cavernae
GAATGTTTGTCCGGCGGTGTCCTACTCTCCCACACCGTCACCAGTGCAGTACCATCGGCGCTGAGAGGCTTAGCTTCCGGGTTCGGTATGTGTCCGGGCGTTTCCCTCTCGCTATGGCCGCCGTAACTCTATGGAGATGTGTCGAACCAACAGGTCGTGTTGGGGCCACCCCCCTTGTGTCCCGTGTGTGGGTTGGGGGGTGGTTGTGTTTGTGGTTCGTATCTCGGGAACCACACAGTGGACGCGTATCATCTTTGTTGTTTAAGTTATCGGCTTATTAGTACCGGTCAGCTCCACACATTGCTGTGCTTCCACGTCCGGCCTATCAACCCAGTAGTCTAGCTGGGAGCCTCTCACCCGTAAGGGTATGGAAACCTCATCTTGGAGTGTGCTTCCCGCTTAGATGCTTTCAGCGGTTATCACGTCCGAACGTAGCTAATCAGCGGTGCCCTTGGCAGGACAACTGACACACCAGTGGTTCGTCCATCCCGGTCCTCTCGTACTAGGGACAGCTCTCCTCAAGTTTCCTACGCGCGCAGCGGATAGGGACCGAACTGTCTCACGACGTTCTAAACCCAGCTCGCGTACCGCTTTAATGGGCGAACAGCCCAACCCTTGGGACCGACTCCAGCCCCAGGATGCGACGAGCCGACATCGAGGTGCCAAACCATGCCGTCGATATGAGCTCTTGGGCAGGATCAGCCTGTTATCCCCGGGGTACCTTTTATCCGTTGAGCGACGGCGCTTCCACAAGCCACCGTCGGGTCACTAGTCCCGACTTTCGTCTCTGCTCGACATGTCTGTCTCACAGTCAAGCTCCCTTGTGCACTTACACTCGAAACCTGATTGCCAACCAGGCTGAGGGAACCTTTGGGCGCCTCCGTTACTCTTTAGGAGGCAACCGCCCCAGTTAAACTACCCACCAGGCAATGTCCCTGATCCGGATCACGGACCGAGGTTAGATATCCAGAACGACCAGAGTGGTATTTCAACGTTGACTCCACGAACACTGGCGTGCCCGCTTCATAGTCTCCCACCTATCCTACACAAGCCGTACCGAACACCAATACCAAGCTATAGTAAAGGTCCCGGGGTCTTTCCGTCCTGCTGCGCGTAACGAGCATCTTTACTCGTAATGCAATTTCGCCGAGTTCGTGGTTGAGACAGTGGAGAAGTCGTTACGCCATTCGTGCAGGTCGGAACTTACCCGACAAGGAATTTCGCTACCTTAGGATGGTTATAGTTACCACCGCCGTTTACTGGCGCTTAAGTTCAGAGCTTCGCCTTACGGCTAACCCGTCCCCTTAACGTTCCAGCACCGGGCAGGCGTCAGTCCGTATACATCGTCTTGCGACTTCGCACGGACCTGTGTTTTTAGTAAACAGTCGCTTCTCCCTGGTCTCTGCGGCCGTTCGGGCTCGACACCGCGAGGGCGTCTCACCGTCCGGGCCCCCCTTCTCCCGAAGTTACGGGGGCATTTTGCCGAATTCCTTAACCACGATTCACTCGATCGCCTTGGTATTCTCTACCTAACCACCTGAGTCGGTTTGGGGTACGGGCGGCTCGGACCTCGCTAGGAACTTTTCTAGGCAGCATAGGATCACCCACTTCCCGCATACGCGGTCACTATCAAGCCTGGGGCATCAGGGTGCGGACTTACCTACACCCCGCCTTACACTCTTAGACGTGGACAACCATCGCCACGCGGAGGCTACCTTCCTGCGTCCTTCCATCGCTTACCTACTACAGTCTCGGGTCACGCGTTCCACACACCCACACCCCTCCCGAAGGAGAAGCACGGGGGCTTCAGGCGTTTAGCATCAACTGATTCGGTATTGGGCGGTCCTTCGCCGGTTCCGGAATATTAACCGGATGTCCATCGACTACGCCTGTCGGCCTCGCCTTAGGTCCCGACTTACCCAGGGCAGATTAGCTTGACCCTGGAACCCTTGGTTATTCGGCGGAGGAGTTTCTCACTCCTCTTTCGCTACTCATGCCTGCATTCTCACTCGTGTGGCATCCACGGCTGGATCACTCCGCCGCTTCACTCGCCACACGACGCTCCCCTACCCAGCAACACGCCTGGACACCCACCCGTAGGCGAATGCCGAGCAATATGTCACTGCCACAGCTTCGGTGGTGTGCTTGAGCCCCGCTACATTGTCGGCGCGGAATCACTTGACCAGTGAGCTATTACGCACTCTTTAAAGGGTGGCTGCTTCTAAGCCAACCTCCTGGTTGTCACAGCAACTCCACATCCTTTCCCACTTAGCACACGCTTAGGGACCTTAGCTGGTGATCTGGGCTGTTTCCCTCTCGACTACGAAGCTTATCCCCCGCAGTCTCACTGCCATGCTCTCACTTACCGGCATTCGGAGTTTGGCTGACGTCAGTAACCTGGTGAGGCCCATCAGCCATCCAGTAGCTCTACCTCCGGCAAGAAACACATGACGCTGCACCTAAATGCATTTCGGGGAGAACCAGCTATCACGGAGTTTGATTGGCCTTTCACCCCTACCCACAGCTCATCCCCTCAGTTTTCAACCTAAGTGGGTTCGGTCCTCCACGCCGTCTTACCGGCGCTTCAACCTGGCCATGGGTAGATCACTCCGCTTCGGGTCTAGACCCAGCGACTCACACGCCCTATTCGGACTCGCTTTCGCTACGGCTTCCCCACACGGGTTAACCTCGCCACTGAGCACTAACTCGCAGGCTCATTCTTCAAAAGGCACGCCGTCACCCCAACTATGGAGGCTCCGACGGATTGTATGCACACGGTTTCAGGATCTATTTCACTCCCCTCCCGGGGTACTTTTCACCTTTCCCTCACGGTACTTGTCCGCTATCGGTCACCAGGGAATATTTAGGCTTAGCAGGTGGTCCTGCCAGATTCGTACGGGATTTCTCGGGCCCCGTACTACTTGGGAAATAATATCTGGAGTCCTCATCGTTTCGGCTACGGGGGTCTCACCCTCTATGCCAGGCCCTTCCAAGCCTTCCGCCTACAACAAGAATTTCTTACTCCAGCCCAGCCCGGTAGAACTGAGACAATCACTCCCACAACCCCGAACGTGCAACGCCTACCGGCTCATCACACACGCTCGGTTTAGCCTCATCCGCTTTCGCTCGCCACTACTCACGGAATCACATGTTGTTTTCTCTTCCTGTGGGTACTGAGATGTTTCACTTCCCCACGTTCCCTCTACCCACCCTATATATTCAGGTGGGAGTGACTGGCGATGAAGCCAGCCGGGTTTCCCCATTCGGAAATCCTCGGATCAATGTCTGGTTATCGACTCCCCGAGGCTTATCGCAGATTCCTACGTCCTTCTTCGGTTCCTGGTGCCAAGGCATCCACCGTGTGCACTTAAAAACTTAAAGCCACAAAGATGCTCGCGTCCACTGTGTAGTTCTCAACATACGAACAGCAACCCCAGCCCACCCCCACCAACCACACCCGCCCTCCGAAGAGAACCGCGTGACGGTATGGGAGCTACCAGGGCCCCGCACAACCAGAGTCACCAGAACCCAACCCCACCCCCACCGGGACAGACCAGCACGGCCCACCCCCACAGGGAAGAGTCGGGGCCCGATCCCTCAGGACCCAACAACGTGTCACACCCGACCACCCGACAACCCCGGCCACTCGTTCCACACCCCACACCCCCACCACCCCCCACCAAGGAGGAGCGACAGACACGCAAGGCCGTACTAGACAACCAGGACCCCGGACAACCAGGCCCATAACCGATGTTCCACCCAGAGCCGACTCCCACGAAACACTCGTCCGTGCAAGAGCCAGAAACCAACCCCCCACCACCAACCCCTCAAGGGCCAGCAGCATCAGGGGTCACGTTGCTCCTTAGAAAGGAGGTGATCCAGCCGCACCTTCCGGTACGGCTACCTTGTTACGACTTAGTCCCAATCACCAGTCCCACCTTCGACGGCTCCCTCCCCACAAAGGGGGTTAGGCCACCGGCTTCGGGTGTTACCGACTTTCGTGACTTGACGGGCGGTGTGTACAAGGCCCGGGAACGTATTCACCGCAGCGTTGCTGATCTGCGATTACTAGCGACTCCGACTTCATGGGGTCGAGTTGCAGACCCCAATCCGAACTGAGACCAGTTTTTTGGGATTCGCTCCACCTTGCGGTATCGCAGCCCTTTGTACTGGCCATTGTAGCATGCGTGAAGCCCAAGACGTAAGGGGCATGATGATTTGACGTCATCCCCACCTTCCTCCGAGTTGACCCCGGCAGTCTCCTATGAGTCCCCACCATCACGTGCTGGCAACATAGAACGAGGGTTGCGCTCGTTGCGGGACTTAACCCAACATCTCACGACACGAGCTGACGACAACCATGCACCACCTGTATACCGACCTTGCGGGGCACCCATCTCTGAGCGTTTCCGGTATATGTCAAGCCTTGGTAAGGTTCTTCGCGTTGCATCGAATTAATCCGCATGCTCCGCCGCTTGTGCGGGCCCCCGTCAATTCCTTTGAGTTTTAGCCTTGCGGCCGTACTCCCCAGGCGGGGCGCTTAATGCGTTAGCTGCGGCACGGAACTCGTGGAATGAGTCCCACACCTAGCGCCCAACGTTTACGGCATGGACTACCAGGGTATCTAATCCTGTTCGCTACCCATGCTTTCGCTTCTCAGCGTCAGTTATGGCCCAGAGACCTGCCTTCGCCATCGGTGTTCCTCCTGATATCTGCGCATTCCACCGCTACACCAGGAATTCCAGTCTCCCCTACCATACTCTAGTCTGCCCGTACCCACTGCAGACCCGGAGTTAAGCCCCGGGCTTTCACAGCAGACGCGACAAACCGCCTACAAGCTCTTTACGCCCAATAATTCCGGACAACGCTCGCACCCTACGTATTACCGCGGCTGCTGGCACGTAGTTAGCCGGTGCTTCTTCTGTAGGTACCGTCACAAAAGCTTCTTCCCTACTGAAAGAGGTTTACAACCCGAAGGCCGTCATCCCTCACGCGGCGTCGCTGCATCAGGCTTTCGCCCATTGTGCAATATTCCCCACTGCTGCCTCCCGTAGGAGTCTGGGCCGTGTCTCAGTCCCAGTGTGGCCGGTCGCCCTCTCAGGCCGGCTACCCGTCGTCGCCTTGGTAGGCCATTACCCCACCAACAAGCTGATAGGCCGCGAGTCCATCCCCCACCGAAAAACTTTCCACCCCAACCCATGCGGGCCAGAGTCATATCCAGTATTAGCACCGGTTTCCCGGAGTTATCCCAGAGTGAAGGGCAGGTTACTCACGTGTTACTCACCCGTTCGCCACTAATCCACCCAGCAAGCTGGGCTTCATCGTTCGACTTGCATGTGTTAAGCACGCCGCCAGCGTTCGTCCTGAGCCAGGATCAAACTCTCCGATAAAATCAAACACCCAACCACCCACAACCCCACAAAAGGAACCATGGAACAGCCAGGCAAAATTTGACCCAAAGAAGGGCACAATCACTAGCAGAAGAACGAGTCAACTGACTCATCCATCAAATTCAAAGAAATCCTTGCCACCAGAACACAACACACACCCACAAAGAATGCACACCATGCCCCAGGACAGGAAAA
>NZ_QDDJ01000027.1 GCF_003121625.1 Ornithinimicrobium cavernae
GGCGGTGGGGGTGGTGCCGGCGGGGCGCAGGACGCGTTTGAGGTTGGTGGCGGCGGCGGCTTCGAGGTCGCCCCAGTTCAGGCCGGTGGCGTTGGCGGCGCCGGTGAGGTCGATGGCGTTGACGTCGCGGTGGGTGGCGAGCCAGGGGGCGATCTCGGCGGTGTGGCCGGTGATGAGGTTGACGACGCCGGCGGGGACGTCGGAGGTGGCTAGGGCCTCGGCGAGGGTGATCGCGGGGACGGGCCGGGTTTGGGAGGCCAGGACGATGGTGGTGTTGCCGGAGACGATGATGGGGGCCAGGACGGAGACCAGGCCTAGGAGGGAGGAGGTTTGGGGGGCGAGGGCGGCGACGACGCCGGTGGGTTCGGGGGCGGAGATGTTGAAGTAGGGGCCGGCGACGGGGTTGAGGCCGCCGAGGATCTGGGCGTACTTGTCGGACCAGCCGGCGTACCAGACCCACCGGTCGATCGCGGCGGAGACGGTGGTCTCGGCGCGGGTGGGGGTGAGGCCTTCGGCGGCCTGGACCTCGGTGACGAACTGGGCGCGGCGTGATTCCATGACCTCGGCGACGCGGTAGAGGACCTGGCCGCGGTTGTAGGCGGTGGCCCCGGCCCAGCCGGGGAGGGCCTTGCGGGCGGCGGTGACGGCGTCGCGGGCGTCCTTGCGGGAGCCCTGGGCGGCGTTGGCCAGGAAGGTGGGGGTGCGTCCGGTGGTGTAGATCTCGTAGGAGCGGCCGGACTCGCTGCGGGGGAAGGCGCCGCCGATGTAGAGCTTGTAGGTCTTGCGGACGTCGACCCGGGAGGGCGCGGCCGTCTTCCCGCGGGGGGTGCGGGTGGGCTTGGTGGTGGTTTTGGGGGTGGTGCTCATGTGGGGTCTCCGGTGGTGACGTAGGCGCTCAGGCCGTGGCGGCCGCCTTCGCGGCCGTAGCCGGACTCTTTGTAGCCGCCGAACGGGCTGGTGGGGTCGAACTTGTTGAAGGTGTTGGCCCAGACGACGCCGGCTTTGAGGTGGTCGGCCATCCACAGGATGCGGGAGCCTTTCTCGGTCCAGATGCCGGCGGACAGGCCGTAGGGGGTGTTGTTGGCCTTGGCGACGGCTTCGCCGGGGGTGCGGAAGGTCAGCACGGACAGGACGGGGCCGAAGATCTCTTCCTGGGCGATGCGGTGGGTCTGGGCGACGCCGGTGAAGATGGTGGGGGCGAACCAGAACCCGTTGGCGGGCAGCTCGCACTCGGGGGACCAGCGGGTGGCGCCCTCGGCCTCGCCGACGGCGGCCAGGGTGGTGATGCGTTCGAGCTGGGCGGCGGAGTTGATGGCGCCGATGTCGGTGTTCTTGTCCAGTGGGTCCCCGACGCGCAGGGTGGCCAGGCGGGTCTTGAGCTTGGTCTCGACCTCTTCGGCGATGGATTCCTGGACCAGGAGGCGGGACCCGGCGCAGCAGACGTGGCCCTGGTTGAAGAAGATGCCGTTGACGATGCCCTCGATGGCCTGGTCCAGCGGGGCGTCGTCGAAGACGATGTTGGCGGCCTTGCCGCCCAGTTCCAGGGTGGCTCTCTTGCGGGTGCCGGCGATGGTGGTCGCGATGGCCTTGCCGACGGCGGTGGAGCCGGTGAAGGCGACCTTGTCGACATCGGGGTGGGCGATGAGGGCCTGACCGGTCGGGCCGGCGCCGGTGATGATGTTGACCACGCCGGGGGGCAGGTCGGCCTGTTGGCAGACCTGCGCGAACAGCAGCGCGGTCAGCGGGGTGGTCTCGGCGGGTTTGAGGACGACGGTGTTGCCGGTGGCCAGGGCCGGGGCGATCTTCCAGGCCAGCATGAGCAGCGGGAAGTTCCACGGGATGACCTGCCCGACCACACCGTGCGGGCGGGGGCGGTCCCCCAGGGAGGCGTAGGAGAGTTTGTCGGCCCACCCGGCGTGGTAGAAGAAGTGCGCCGCGGCGGTCGGGACGTCCACGTCGCGGGACTCCCGGATCGGTTTGCCGTTGTCCAGGGACTCCAGCACCGCGAACTCCCGGGCCCGTTCCTGCATGATCCGGGCGATCCGGAACAGGTACTTGCCCCGGTCCGTCCCGGACAGGGCCGACCAGCTGCCAAAGGCCGTGCGGGCGGCGGCCACGGCCCGGTCGACGTCCTGCTCGCTGGCCTCGGAGACCTGCGCCAGGACCTCCTCGGTGGCCGGGCTGATCGTCTTGAACGGGGTGCCCCCACGGGACTCGACGAACTCCCCACCGATGAACAACCCGTAGGAGCTGGCGATATCGACGACGGCACGGGACTCCGGCGCCGGGGCGTACTCAAAAGTCGGCAT
>NZ_QDDJ01000028.1 GCF_003121625.1 Ornithinimicrobium cavernae
GCTCGACGCGGTGCTCCTGTCGGCGACCACGCAACTGACCGCGACGAATGGGCAGTTGTTGCTGCTGGACAAGGAAGCAGTCTCCCCAGAGGAGCTGACCGCCTCGGCGCGGGACACCTGGCGGGCTCAGGCCAAGCGGGTGACCCGGCAGGAGATCGCCGCCGCGATCGGGTGGGTCCCCAGCGAAGTGTCCGACCTGGTCGCTCTCGCCAACACCCCCGCGTCAGTCAGAGCCCCGGTGCAGCATGCGCTGGCTACGGGGGAAGCGACCTGGCGCCTGGTCCGCCGGTTCCACCGCCAGTGCGGCCCGCTGGACACCGAAGACGCTGCAGCGGTCGCCAACGGCCTGTTCGGTGAGGACCCCAAGGAATCGGTCACCGAACGACTCGACTCCTCCGGGGAGTGGGTCGGTGGCCCGTGGCGGCACCAGGAGTACTACCGCGCCCTGGACCGGGAGGTCCACAAGATCGCCTCCCGCGACCCCGAGGCCACCAAGAAGTCCCGCGAGGCCAACCTCGCCGGCAACGACGTCCGCGTCAACATGGATGAGCACGGCACCGCGTGCCTGATGATCGGGTGCACCGCCACGCAAGGGGCCGCCGTCGCCGACCGTATCGAGCGCGCTGCTCGCGCCGCCAGAGCCGCCGGTGATCCCCGCCCCCTGCGCCAGCTGCGCGTCGCCGCCGGCATCGCCCTCCTGCTCCACGGCACCCTCGACCTGGACGACCTGCCCGAGGACCCGGCCCTGATCTCGGTGGAGCAGTCCGCCCAGCTCACCAAGGTCCTCCACGGGCTCCCCAGCGCCGAACTCAATGTCATCGTCCCCCTCAACGCGCTCATGGGCACCACCCCAGGGGGTCTGACACCGGTCGACGCCGAGGGCAACCCGATCCCCGCCGCCTTCGCCGCGCGGGCCACCCACCCCATGGGCCCCTCCAGGGTCGCGGCAGCAGGTGCCTGCACGTGCACCTGCACCTGCGGCGCCAGCGATCCCCCACGTGAGGACTGCCCAGAGCCCACGCCCACCGGACAGCCCTGCCCAGAGCCCACGCCCACCGGACAGCCCTGCCCAGAGCCCACGCCCACCGGACAGCCCTGCCCAGATCCCGCTCAGACAGGGCTGGACTGCCCACCGCCGGGTGAGGTCGGCGTCGGGGAAGTCATCGGTAGACACTCCCTCTTCCTGACTCCGGACGAGGTCCGCACGCTGGCGCTCACGCCGGGGTCCACGATGTACCGGCTGCTGACCGACCCGGCGACCGGGACCCTCCTGGAACGCTCCACCACTGCCTACCCGTTCGACAAGGCAATGCGGGCGTACATCATCGCCGCCGACGTCTTCTGTCGGGTCCCCGGCTGCCTGAAGCCAGCATCACTGGCCCAGATCGATCATGTCCAGGAATACGGCACGCCCGACGGCCACACCTGCGTCCGCAACGGTCAACCCCTCGACCCGCCGCACCACGACCTGAAGACCAAGAAGCTGTGGGACGCCGTCCTTGCGGAGAACCGAGACGTCACCTGGACCACGCTGCTGGGGCGGATCTACACCACCAAGGCCCACGACTACCGTCAGTACACGCGTCTCCTCACCGCCGCGACCACCGAGGTCGAGGACGCCATCGCCGCCGGTCGTGACCCCGCCGCGGTCGTCGACGCCGCGATCTACCAGGCCCTGTCCTACCGACCATCCGGTGCCACGCTGCAGGCCGACGACGATGACGACTTCGCCGAGGCCTTCGCGGGCTGGGACCAGGTCACCCTGACCCATACCCAGGGCACCGGCCGGCGTATCTACCACCCAGCACCCGAGGTCACCCGCGCCGAACACGATCGGATGCGCGCCAGCACCGACGACGGTCACGAGGGAGCCGAGGGCCAGACCGCGGGCTCGACCGACCACCAGGACACCGGTGACGGCGAGAGCCACGACGAGACGACCAGCGGCGCGAGCAACGACGGCCCCTCCAC
>NZ_QDDJ01000029.1 GCF_003121625.1 Ornithinimicrobium cavernae
CTAGGAGACTGCTGAAGAAGGGGCTTGTCGGGGTGGTTTGTGCGTGGGTGGCGGGCGAGGCGCCACGGATGGGCCGTCTTGCGGCGTGTTGAGGTCAGCACTCGGAGTGCGACAAACGGGGTCGTTCCGCCTGCCTGAGGCCATCTTGGACCCGGTGAGGGCCCATGGCAGGGGTCTGCGGCAGGCCGGGGGCCCTCTGTGGTCAGGTCAGGACCCAGGCCCCGTCCTGGTGGGTCAGTCCCAGGACCAGGAGCCGTCGCAGGTTGAGTCCGGCGGCGCGCTGGTGCAGCCAGGCGTCATTCTTGGCCACGCCACGATAGGGCACCCGCCTGTTGCCTCGGGTGAGCCAGGCGATGGAGCGCTCGACCATCGGACGGTACTGCCGGTAGACGGTCTGGAAGTCCGGGTCGTGCGCGCGTTGCCGGTGCTCACGTTGCAACTGGTGGTGAGGACCCAGGCCGATCTTGCGGCCACTGGTGGCGGTAGTGCACTGGGCCCGCAGCGGGCAGCCAGTGCACGCCGCGCCGAAGGTGACCCGACCCTTGGGGCTGACCGCGCGAGTGAGCCCGGCCGGGCAGGTCAACGTGTTGGCGTCAGGGTCGTGGGTGAAGTCGTCCAGGGTGAATCCGCCCTCGACTGCTGGCCGTAGCGGCCAGGGCTTGAGTACCGGCTCCCACCCGTGCTCACCGAGCCGATGGAGCAGCTCGCCGGTGGCGTAGGCCGAGTCGCCCAACACCTGCACTCCAGTCGCGTCGGTGATGGTGGGGTCGGTCGTGATCAGGTCGGCACCGACCGCTGCATCGGAGTGCTCGGGTCCACTGGTCTTGGTGAGTTGCACTTCGGTCAGCAGGCCAGTGTCCGGCTCGACCACGACGTGGGCCTTGAACCCGTCCTGGCGTCGTTCTCGGGTCTTGTGCGCGTGCCGAGTATCGGGGTCGACGGTGGAGATGACCCGGTCCGGGGACGTCTTCCGCGCGATCCGCCACCGCCCGTCGGTGCCGTCGGAGCCCTCGGCCGGTTCTACGTCCTGCCCGGCGACCAACGCCAGCAACGCCAGGGCCTCGGCCGGTTTCCCGCCCTCCTTGCTGATCGCCTCCACGTCCAGGGCGGCCAGTAACGCCAACGCGTCGTTGACCAGCGCGGTGACCAACTCCTCCCGGGCGGCCTCATCGTCCCAGGCGATCCGTGGCTTGCCCGTGGCGCTGTACCCGGCTCCGGTGAGCGCCTCCAGTCGGGTGCACACAGTGGTGGCGAGCTCGGCGGCGCCGGGGACCTCGCGAGCGACCCGGCGGATCGCGGCGATCAGCTGGGTGACCGTGTCCTGGCGAGCGACCGCGTCATCCAGGATCGTGGAGTCCAACGCCCGCCGCTGCTTGCCGGCCAGGGCACCGGTAGCGGTGATCACGTCGCGGACGACCTCGAAGATCCGCTGCGGGCGGTCCGAAGAAGCCAGCCGCTTGCGCCAGTACGTCAACGTCGAGGGATGGAACCCGGCTGCGTCGACCGCGTACCCGCACGCGGCCTTCCACCGCAGGTCGAACGTGAGTGCCTCCGCGGCATCCCGGTCCGAATAGCCATGCAAGGACTGCAACACCAGCACCGAGGCGATGACCTCCGGCGGGATCGAGGGCCTCCCCCGACCCGAAGGAAACAAGTCAGCGAACAACTCCGGCGGGAACAACCGCAACCGGTGCTGCGCCAGAAACGCGAACACACTCCCGGCCGGCAACAAGTGCCCCGCCAACGACTCCACATCCAACAGCTCCCGCTGCCGATCCGCCTCACCCTGCATCACGCAAGGATCCCAGCCAGCGCTCAGGCCGAACGCACGCCACGCGGATTCTTCAGCAGTCTCCTA
>NZ_QDDJ01000003.1 GCF_003121625.1 Ornithinimicrobium cavernae
GCCTCCTGTCGGCGTGCAAGTGCGGTCACCGTTGCCCGCTTCTGCACGACGCTGTCGCGGGTGTCGGTGCTGCTGCGCTGCGGGAGGGGGTGTGCCTCCTGTCGGCGTGCAAGTGCGGTCACCGTTGCCCGCTTCTGCACGACGCTGTCGCGGGTGTCGGTGCTGCTGCGCTGCGGGAGGGGGTGTGCGAGCAGGTACCTCCGGTCACCCGGGGACACCTCGCCGGTGGAGCACGTAGCCCCAGACGGCGAGGGCGAGCGCCGGCCCCCAGAGCCAGAAGGGGAAGATCAGCGCACTGACCAGACCGTCGCGCACACCCTGCTCCAGGAACATCAGCACGATCGGCACCGCAGCGGCGCACAGGATGGTGGCGACGAGCGCGCCGGGCACGGCCGCGAACCAGACCGGCACGGGT
Source organism: Ornithinimicrobium cavernae (assembly GCF_003121625.1). Taxonomy (GTDB): domain Bacteria; phylum Actinomycetota; class Actinomycetes; order Actinomycetales; family Dermatophilaceae; genus Ornithinicoccus; species Ornithinicoccus cavernae. Next base: position 416 of record NZ_QDDJ01000003.1, read on the forward strand.
CGCCCGGCGACACCCGGCATCCAGCGCGGGAAGATCTCGCCCCACCGCTGGATGAGCCCGAGCGTCAGCACGAACCCGGCCCAGGCTCCCGCCGAGATGAGCAGTCCCTGCAGGCGGATCTCAGCGGGCATGTCACCCGGCGCGAACTGCGGCCACGGTGTCAGCCAGGTCAGCCGGACCAGGGCGTAGGGCAGTGGTCCCAGCGCAGCCAAGACGGTGATCGCGCGACGGTGTCGCAGCACCCAGGAGCCGAGCCGCTCGGTGGGCAGGACACTGGCCGTGAGGGACACCCACGCCAGCACGCCGGCGATCAGCAGGAACGGCATGGTCGTCTCGAGGTAGAGGTGCCGTGGCAGGGTCTGTGCGAGGTCGAGCATGTTGCCGACCGACTCGCGGGACAGGATGCCGGAGACGAGGCCGTAGCCCACGGTGGCCGTGACGCCGGCGAGGGCGAGCCAGCGGCCGGCGCCACCCCGGCGCAGCAGCTGGACCACGATGAACAGGACCGCGACGGGGACGGTGAACGCCATGACGTAGCCCGCCGAGGCGATCATGGTCACGGCGCTGAGTCCCACGCCGATGGTGACCGTCTGCACGAGGCCGACGACGGCGAGCCACCCCGGCAGCCGCCGTGCGGCCGCGCCCCGCTCGGTGCGTTGGTAGGCCAGCGCGAGGGCTGCCGCCACCAGTCCGAGCACCCCGACGCCGGTGGCGACCGCAGCGGTCTGGCCGGCGGTGAGCCAGGTTCGGAGCAGTGCGTGCTCAGGGTCGACGAACTGGTTCTGGTCCGGCTGCAGCAGCCACACGAGACCGAGTGTGGCGACGGCGGCGCCCGCGAGCGCCGCGAGGAGGAGCAGCCACCGGGCCCGGCCGCCGGCACTGGTGGTCACCGAGGCTCGAGGTGGTGCGATGTCGTGTCGGGTTGTCATATCTCCACGGTCCGCGACCTGGCCCCGCAGCAGATCACCCGCGCGGGTGAACCCACCTCCCGCCCGGGGGAGGCTCGTCGCCTGCGTGGCGGCCACGTTCAGCAGGAACGAACCCACCTCCCGCCCGGGGGAGGCTCACTCACCGTGGCAGGGACCGTCCGAGCGGGCATCCGGGCCCCTGAGCGCCTTCTGAGAGAAGTCTCACCGCCACCTCATCGCCTCTTCACAGAGCCGCCATAACTTCTCCACCAGGGCCCAGCGAACCTCCTCGCCGGGACAGAGGCCACAGAGCCTCCTGAGAAAGGACACTCTTGTGAAGCGCATCTTCAGCACGGCGGCCGCTGCGGCGGTTCTGGTGGGCAGCCTGATGGTGACGGCGCCCGCGGCACAGGCGGGCGACCGGCTCTGCGCCGGGACGATCGGCAAGGTCACGATCTCCGACAACCTCATCGTTCCCAGGGGCAAGACGTGCACCCTCAACGGCACCGTGGTCAAGGGCAATGTCGAGGTCCGAGCGAACGCCACCCTGAGGGCGAGTGCGGTCCGCGTCGACGGGGACGTCCAGGCCGCGGGACATCGCGCCCTGCACACCGTCGACTCCTTCGTCGACGGCAACATCCAGGCCACACAGGGCGGCGCCAGCAACCTGCGGCGCAACACGGTGAATGGTGACATCCAGCTCTTCGGCAACACCAAGGCCGGTGCCACCTACGTCTACAGCAACCGTGTGGACGGCAACCTGCAGTGCAAGAGCAACTCGCCAGTGCCCAAGGGGGCCTACAACAAGGTCAACGGCAACAAGGAGGGCCAGTGCAAGCGGTTCTGACTGCTCGCTGAACCAGCACCCCACACCCAGCCGGCCCCGCGACCACCGATCGTGGGGCCGGTCGGCTGTCCCGGGTGCACTGGCTGTCCCGGATCAGGCCTCGGCAGCGGCCGCGATGTCGGCCAGGTCCTGCTCCAGCGCCTTGCGGGTCGCCCGGGTGGCGACGCCGCCCAGGACGGCCATGAGCGCCTTCTGCACCGCGGACGGCCCGACCGGTTCGGCGGCGAAGCGCACCGTCAGCTCGGTGCGGGCACCATCGTCCAGCGGTGCAAGCAGGAACTCGGTGACATAGTGCGCGCCAGAGGACTCGGCGTGGATCTCGCTGCGACGCCACGGGTCGCTGGCCGTCACCCACATCTCCTCGGTCGACTTCTTCCCGAACATGGTGCGGGTCTCGCGCCAGCGGGTGCCCACGGCATACGGCCCGTCGGTCAGTCGCTGCACGTCGGTGACGCCCGTGAGGGTCTCGGGGGCGCGGTCGAGGTCGGTGAGGACCTCCCAGACCCGTTCGGGGGTCGTCTCGATGATCCGGCTGACGACGATCTCGCTCACGGCGTTCCTTCCCGACGGTGTCCGTCCGAGGTTACCCGCCTGAGGCCGTGCTCAGCTCCGTGCGCGGGTCGGTCTCCCCGCTCGAGCAGATGGCCGCCACGGCGGAGGCGGGCTCACTCGGTCGCGGTGGCCGAGTCGTCGGTCGCGACCGGCTCGATCTCCTCGAACTCCGCACCGATGTAGAGGTCGACCTCGTCGTCCTCGCGCTCGTCGGCGACCACCACGGCCTCGGGGAACAGGCTGCTCAGCAGCCGGGCGCCCTCCGCGCCCGCCGGGCCGTGGCGGATCTCGGCGACCTGTGGGGCCTCGGTGCCGGCAGGAGCGTTGTCCACCGCGTCGATGGAGTAGCCGCGGGAGGCCAGCGCCTCGGAGGTGCGGCCCGCCACGCCGACGGCCCCGGAGGCGTTGTAGACGTTGACGGTCACGTCCGACGGCTGGAGGGCCGGAGCGGTGGCGGTCGCGGTCACCTGGTCGGTGTCGCTGCCGGAGGCACCGTCGCCGGGCAGCCAGCCCTGGTAGTAGGCAAAGGCGTAGAGGCCGACAGCGGCCAGCAGTGCGACCAGGGCGGTCAGCACCAGGGCCGCGCGACGGCGGCGTCGTCGTGCGGCGGTCGACATGCCGGCAGTGCGGACATAACCCACGGGCGAGCTCCTTGGTGATCCGGTGAGCGAACGCTACCGAGCGCCCGGGTCGGGGAGCACGAGGACACGCCCGTGCACGATCGGGCGGCCACCCAGGGCGGCGCGCAGCGCGCGGTGCAGACCGTCCTCGAGGTAGAGCTGGTCGCGGTACTGCACCACGTGGCAGAAGATGTCGCCGTAGAACGTGGAGTCCGCCGCGAGCAGGTGCTGCAGGTCGAGCGTCGACTTGGTGGTGATCAGCTCATCGAGCCGGATCATGCGCGGCGGCAGGTGCGACCAGTCCTCGAGGTGGTGGGGAGGGTACGGCTGACCGTCGCCCACTCCCTTGAAGATCATGGGCCCAGTGTAGGAGCCCGGGCGGCAGACGGTCACTAGAGTGCTCGCGTGGGCAAGGAACCGGACGAGCAGACCCGCGGTGGCTCCGCTGTCGAGGGCGACTCCGTGGCGCCGCCTGCCGCAGTGTTCGAGGGCGGCGACCACGACGGGGGGAGCCAGCCGGCGGCGGACGCTCCTCACGGGACGATCCGGCGGCTCGCGCAGGGGTGCGCGGTCGTGGTCTTCGACCTCGACGGTGTCGTGCGCGAGTTCGCGCCGACCACCTCGGAGTCCGTGGCGGCCGACCTTGGTCTGACCGCCGAGGAGTTCCTCGCCCTGGCGTTCGCGCCCGAGCTGCTGCGCCCTGTCGTCACCGGCCGCACGACCTTCGCGCAGTGGTGCAGTCAGATCGTGGCGGTCCTGGTGGGCCGGGGGACCGATCCGGACCGGGCGCAGGAGTCTGTCGCGCGCTGGGTCGCCGACCGCGGAGCGCCGGTCGCCGAGACGGTCGAGCTGATGGCCGAGCTCGAGGAGGACGGCCGGCAGGTCTTCCTGTTCACGAACGGCACCGACAACATCCCCGCCGAGCTGCGTCAGATCGGCCTGGACCACCTGGTCGACGTGGTCCTGAACAGCGCGGTCCTCGGGGTGGCCAAGCCGGACCAGGGGGCGTATGCCGCAGCGCACGCGGCCATCGAGGTGCACCGTGGTGGACCGGTCGCCCGGGAGCAGGTGCTGTTCACGGATGACCGGGCGGAGAACGTCACCGCCGCGCTGGCTTTCGGGTGGCAGGCCGTGCACTTCGCCGGGGTGCGGACGGACGTCTGACCGGCCCGCCACGGTCCCGCGCGCGGCGCCACCGTGGGACGGGAGGTGCACCGGACGGCACGTGGTGGCAGCGAGACGCCACCGTGTCGTCCGAGCGGTTGACACCCCCTGGAGCCTCTGCTCGAATCGACTCAGCGGAACCGCCTGCCGCGAGGTCTGTCTCCAGGGTTTGAGAGGTTTGAAGGATGCATTTCACTCCATCGGACACCGAGAAGCTGTTGTTGAGCGTGGCCGGGATGGTCGCGCGCGACCGTCATGAGAGAGGCGTTCGCCTCAACCACCCGGAGGCGGTCGCCCTGCTGTCCTGCTGGGCACTGGAGCGCGCCCGGGACGGTGCCCGGGTCGCCGACCTGATGAACGACGGGCGGCACGTGCTGACCCGCGAGGACGTCATGGAGGGAGTGCCGGAGATGATTCCGGACGTGCAGATCGAGGCCACGTTCCCCGACGGGCGCAAGCTCGTCACGATCACGGACCCGATCCCGTGATCCCCGGAGAGGTGCGCGTCGGCGCCGAGCCGCTGGATCTCAACACGGGCCGGGACCGCCAGACCCTGGTCATGGTCAACGAGGGTGACCGGCCCATCCAGGTGGGCTCGCACCTGCACCTGCCCGCCGCCAACCCGGCCCTCGGGTTCGACCGCGTCGCCGCAGAGGGCTACCGGCTGGACATCCCGTCCGGGACCTCCGTGCGGTTCGAGCCGGGCGTCAGCAGGACCGTCGAGATCGTCGCCCTCGCGGGGCGCAAGGTCGTGCCCGGTCTCCAGGTCCGTCAGCCGGACGACCTGCCCAGCCACCACCGCGAGCCCAAGCCGGTCGTCCCCTTCGGCACGCCGGGCACCGAGGTGGAGACACCGCAGCGGGCCAGCGGCTACCAGGTCCGGGTCAGCGAGGAACCGACGCAGGCGGAGGCCGGCGCGTCAGAGTCAGGACAGGAGACGCCGTGAGCAGGATCGATCGTCGTGAGTACGTCCAGATGTACGGCCCCAGCGTGGGCGACCAGGTGCGGCTGGGCGACACCGACCTGTGGATCCAGGTGGAGCAGGATCTGACCGGCGGCGGGGACGAGATCGTCTTCGGTGGCGGCAAGACCATCCGCGAGTCCATGGGCCAGGGCCTGACCACGCGCGACCAGGGTGCGCTCGACCTGGTCATCACCAACGCGGTGGTGCTGGACCACTGGGGCATCGTCCGCGGCGACGTGGGCCTGCGCGACGGCCGGATCGTCGCGATCGGCAAGTCCGGCAACCCCGACGTGATGGACGGGGTCCACCCCGACCTGCACATCGGCCCCAGCACCGACGTCATCGCCGGCGAGGGCAAGATCCTCACCGCCGGCGCCGTCGACACCCACGTGCACTTCCTCAACGAGACGGAGATGCACGAGGCGCTCGCGACGGGCACGACCACGCTGGTCGGTGGCGGCACGGGCCCCACGGAGGGCTCGAAGGCGACGACGGTGACTCCGGGAGCCTGGTCCCTGGCGATGATGCACCGGGCGCTGGACCACCTGCCCGTCAACGTGCTGCTGTTCGGCAAGGGCAGCACCGTCAGCCAGGAGGCCCTTGAGCAGGAGGCCCTGGCGGGTGCCGGAGGCTACAAGGTCCACGAGGACTGGGGGGCCACCCCGGCGGCGATCGACGCCGCACTGCGTGCCGCCGACGAGCACGGTCTGCAGGTGGCGCTGCACGCCGACAGCCTCAACGAGGCCGGCTACGTGCAGCACACGCTCGACGCCATCGCGGGCCGGGGCATCCACGTCTTCCACTCCGAGGGCGCCGGCGGCGGGCACGCACCGGACATCATCGTGGTGGCCAGCGAGCCGAATGTGCTCCCGGCCTCCACCAACCCGACCCTCCCGCACTCGGTGAACACCGAGGCCGAGCACCTCGACATGCTCATGGTGGCCCACCACCTCAACCCGAGGGTGCCGGAGGACCTGGCCTTCGCCGAGTCCCGGATCCGGGGCACCACGATGGCGGCGGAGGACCTCCTGCAGGACATGGGGGCGATCTCGATCACCTCCTCGGACGCCCAGGCGATGGGCCGGATCGGTGAGCTGGTCTGCCGCACCTGGCAGGTGGCGCACGTCATGAAGCACCGGGTCGGGTCCCTGGGGTCGTCGCTGCCCGCCGACAACGAGCGCGCGCGGCGCTACGTCGCCAAGTACACGATCTGCCCGGCCATCGCGCACGGCATCGACCACGAGGTCGGCTCCGTGGAGCCCGGCAAGATGGCCGACCTGGTGCTGTGGGACCCCGCGTTCTTCGGGATCCGTCCCGCGGCCGTGATCAAGGGCGGTGCCATCGTCGTCGCCCAGATGGGCGACGTCAACGGCGCGATCCCGACGCCTCAGCCTGTCTTCCAGCGCCCGGCGCTGCCGGCGTCACCCGGCTCCGCACCCCACCTGGCGACGTCGTTCGTGTCGCCGAAGGCGATCGAGGACGGGCTGGCGGAGCGGCTGGGGCTGCGGCGACGGCTGACGGCAGTGCGGCCCACCCGCGCCCTGACCAAGGCGGACATGCCCAACAACACCGCCCTGCCGAGGCTCGAGGTCGACCCCGAGACCTTCGCGATCAGCATCGACGGCGAGCTGGTCCGACCCCGCCCGGTCGAGCGGGTTCCGCTGGCCCAGCGCTACCTGATGTTCTGATCCGGTGTCCGCTGAGCCGACCGCCGAGCTGGGCGCGCTCCTGCTGGCCGACGGACGGCTGCCCACCGGCAGCTACTCCCACTCCGCCGGCCTGGAGCCCGCAGTGCGCTCCGGCCTCACCGTGGAGCAGATCCCGGACTACCTCGAGGCGCGCCTGCGCACCGTCGGCCTCGTCGAGGCCACCGCAGCGGTCCTGGCCCGTCGGCAGGCGGCCCGTGAGCCGTCCGGCCTGGCCGGGGTGCAGGCCGCGCTGCTGGCCCGGACCCCGAGCGCGGCTCTGCGCACGGCCTCTGGCCTGCTCGGCCGGGGCCTGCAGCGGCTGGGCGTCCGACTGTTCCCGGACCATCCGGGCGTGGTCGAGCTCTCCCGGTGGCAGGACGCGCCGTTGCGTCCCGTGGCACTGGGGGTCGTGGGCGCAGCGGTCGGCATGGACGAGCGACAGGTCGCCCGGGCCAGCCTGTACGACGACCTCCAGACCGTGACGGCCGCAGCCCTCAAGCTGCTGCCGGTGGACCCCGTCGAGGCCACGGGTTGGGTGCTCGACAGCGCGGCGGTCCTGGAGGCTATGGTGGGCCGCGCCCTGGCGGTCCACGACACCGCGGACCTGCCGGCACTGGCCGCCCCCGTGGTGGAGCAGTGGTCACTGGACCACGAGACGAGCTCGAGGAGGATCTTTGTTGCCTGAACAGCAGTCCGGAGACACGACCGACGTCGCGCGCCGGCCGTTGCGCCTCGGCGTCGCCGGCCCCGTCGGCACCGGCAAGAGCACCCTGATCGCGACCCTGTGCCGGGAGCTGGCCTCCCGGATGGAGATCGCGGTCGTGACCAACGACATCTACACGGACGAGGACGCGCGGCTGCTGCGTGCGGCGGGAGTCCTGCCGGTGGAGCGTATCAAGGCCGTCGAGACGGGTGCCTGCCCGCACACGGCGATCCGCGACGACGTGACCGCCAACCTGCTGGCGGTGGAGGACCTCGAGCGCGCCTTCGCGCCCCTGGACCTGGTCATCGTCGAGAGCGGCGGGGACAACCTCACCGCAACGTTCAGCCCCGCGCTGGTGGATGCCCAGATCTTCTGCCTGGACGTGGCCGGCGGTGGTGACGTGGCCCGCAAGGGCGGCCCGGGCATCGAGCGGGCCGACCTGCTCGTCATCAACAAGACCGACCTGGCTCCCCATGTCGGCGTGGATCCCGAGCAGATGGTCCACGACGCCGGGCACGTCCGCGGTGGGCTCCCGGTGCTGGCCCTGAGCCAGCACGACCCGGCCTCGGTCAGCCGCCTGTGCGAGTGGGTCGACAGCATCCTGGCCGACCACCGCGCGGGTCGCCACGTGGCCAAGGACCCCGGTCCGATGGCCCCGCACAGCCACGCCATGGAGCACGACCACTCGTGAGCCGGCCGGCGCCTGCCCAGGTGTCGGTCGCGAACCGCCAGGGCACCGCGCAGGTCACCAGGCTCGCCACCAGCACGTTCGTGCGTCCCCGGGTGCTGGGCGTGCGCGGCGACCGGGTCTCGGTCGCCCTCGTCGCCGCGTGCGCCACCCTCCTGGCCGGTGACGACCTGCGCCTGGAGATCGACGTGGGGCCCGACAGCTGCCTGGAGCTCATCGAGCCCTCCGGCACGGTCGCCTACGACTGCCGAGGCGGTCGCGCACACTGGTCGGCTGTCATCCGGGTGGCCGAGGGGGGTCGGCTCCTGTGGCCGGCGGCACCCTTCGTCGTCTCCCACGGTGCCGATGTGCACCGCAGCACGCAGATCGAGCTCGCCCCCGGCGGCACCGTCCTGATGCGGGAGACCCTCGTCCTCGGACGTAGTGGCGAGGTCGGCGGATCACTGCGGGCCAGCCTGTCGGCGACTGCAGGCGGCGCACCGCTGCTCGTCGAGGACCTCGATCTCACGGACGACCGCCGGCGGTCGGCGCCCGGCGTCCTCGGGACGGCGCGGGTGCTCGCCACGGTCGCCCTCCTCGGGGCCGCACCGTCGGAGACGGCGCACCCGCACGAGACCCTGCTCGCCGGTCCGGGGGCCCTGCGGCGCGCGGTCACCCAGCACGCTCACGACGCCGAGGCCGCCCTTGACCCCACCTGGGAGAGGTGGCGTCAGGCGCAGCCCGGGGCGTGAGCCCACCGGGACCCTGAGCCTCTCGCGAGCCCCTTTGCGTTGACGCCCCAGGCCCCGTTCGTGGGCACCTGACGGCGTCTCATCGATCCCTTGACAGGTCGGGAGGTCAGCGTTAACCTGACCGCAATCGTTTGCATGAAGGGTGGATCAGCGTGGCTCAGACGACGCTTGTTGCTGTGGGACAGGTCGGTGGCATTCAGCCGGACGAGAGTCGGAGCGCGGTGGTGCGGCGGTTGATCGCCCTGCTGGAGCGAGCCGCCGCCCACGGGTGCCGGCTCGTGGTGTTCCCCGAGCTCACCCTCACGACCTTCTTCCCGCGGTACTTCCTGCCGAGCCCGGAGATGGCCGAGAAGTACTTCGAACGCGAGATGCCGAACGCGGACACGCAGCCGCTGTTCGACCGTGCCCGAGAGCTCGGCGTCGCCTTCGTGCTGGGTTATGCCGAGCTGACTCCGGACCAGCGCCGGTTCAACACGGTGTGCGCCGTCGATGTCGACGGAACGATCGTCGGGTCCTATCGGAAGATCCACCTGCCCGGGCACGCCGAGGACCGGAAGATGGAGCACCAGCACCTGGAGAAGTACTACTTCGAGGTCGGTGACGTCGGGTTCCCGGTCGTCACCCTCGCCGGGCTGAAGGTCGGGCTCGCCACCTGCAACGACAGGCGGTGGGCCGAGACGTACCGCGTGCTGGCCCTCCAGGGCGCCGACCTGGTGGCCATCGGCTACAACACTCCCGTCAGCGGCGTGCCGGGCATGAACCCCGAACCCCACCGGATGATGGAGGAACACCTCCTGTCCGTGCGGGCCGGGGCCTACCAGAACGCGCTCTGGGTGCTGGCGGCCGCGAAGTCGGGGGTGGAGGACGGGCAACGCCTCATCGGCGGTTCGTGCATCGTGACACCGGGGGGTGACGTGGTCTCCCGGGCGACCGGCGACGGCGACGAGCTGGTGATCGGTGCCTATGACCCCGGTGTGGCTGAGCCCTTCCGGGCGGAGATGTTCAACTTCTCCCGGCACCGACGGCCGGAGCACTACCAGCTGATCGTCGAGCGCACCGGCGTCGGCGAGCCCGTCGTCGCGGCGATCGCGGGTGGCCATGACGACTGACCGGGGGGTCGCCCTGCTCGGCGGGCAGGTGCTCGACGGCACCGGGACGCCGGCCCGTCCGGGCACGGTCCTGGTGGAGCGGGGACGGATCACGGACGTCCTGCCGCCCGGCGCCGCGGTGCCGAGTGAGGTCACCCGGCTCGACTGCACGGGGCAGGTCGTCGCGCCCGGCTTCATCGACGCACACTCCCACGCCGACAACGTGCCCTTCCTCGTCGATGACGACGTGTCGAAGATCGAGCAGGGCGTCACGACGGAGGTGGTCGGGAACTGCGGTTTCAGCCTGGCGCCGCTCGAGGTCCTCCACGACGACGCGGCCCAGGCCCTGCTGCGACGGTTGTTCCCGCCGATCCCCGTCGACTGGCGGAGCATGCAGGAGATGCTGCTGCGGGCGGACGCCGCGGGGAGGGTCACCCACCACGTGCCGCTGGTGGGACACAACATCCTGCGTATCGCCGCCATGGGCGCCGAGGGCCGCCCTGCGGACCAGCCTGAGGTCGCTCGGATGGTGCACCTGCTGGAACGCGCCCTGGAGGAGGGGGCCTTCGGGCTGTCCAGCGGCCTGATCTACCCGCCCGGACTCTTCGCCGAGCCGGCCGAGGTGGAGTCCCTGACCCGGGTGCTCGGCCCGGACCGCGTCTACGCGACCCACATGCGGAGCGAGACCACCCACCTGTTCGACAGCATCAGTGAGTCCCTGGCGGCGGCCGCCGGCCACTGCCGGCTCCACGTCTCACACCTCAAGATCGCTGACCGAGACCTCTGGGGGCGTATGCCGGAGGTGCTGGCGACCCTTGACCGTGCGCGTGACCGGGGTGAGAGCGTCACCCACGACGCCTACCCCTACACCGCGGGCAGCACCATGCTGACCGCGCTGCTCCCGCCCTGGTTCCAGGACGGCGGCGGCGCGGCGGTGCTGGCGCGGTTGGACTCCGAGGACGCCCGTCGGCGCGCGGAGCGTGACATCGAGCGGGACCGGTCCTACGAGAACCTGGTGGCCGCCACGGGGTGGGACAAGATCGTCGTGTCCAGCACGCGCTCCCAGCGTCACGTGGGCCAGTCGTTGGCGGCGCTGGCCGACCAGCGACAGTGCTCCCCGTTCGAGGCCCTGGTGATGATCCTGCGCGAGGAGGAGCTGGAGGCCACGATGGTCATGCACATGATGCACGAGGGCGACGTGCGGGCCGCACTGGCCCACCCGATGACCGCGATCGGCTCCGACGGGCTGCCACCCGGCACCGGCGGTCGACCACACCCGCGGACCTTCGGCACCTTCCCCCGGGTCCTGGGCCACTACGTCCGGGACGAGCAGGTGCTCACCCTGGAGGAGGCGGTGCGACGGATGACGTCCCTGCCGGCGGACATCTTCGGCCTGCGCGACCGTGGTCGGATCAGCCGTCATGCCGCTGCCGACCTGGTCACCTTTGACCCCGACCGGATCGTTGATGAGGCGACGTACGACGACCCGACGGCAGCGCCGACCGGCATCGGGTTCGTGCTCCAGGACGGACAGGTCGTCGTCAGCGACGGCCGCTGGCAGGGAGTCCGACACGGCCAGAGGCTGGTTCCCGCATGACGTCCCCGACGGTCAGCGTCCCGACTCCGGCCACCGTGGTGGATGTCGAGGTCCTGGAGCGCAACATCCGCTCGGTGCACGAGCACCTGGCCGGTCTCGGCGTCCGGGTGCGTCCCCACGTGAAGACGCACAAGTCCCTGGAGATCGCCCGTCGCCAGCTGGCCGCCGGCGCCGCTGGCCTGACCGTCGCCACGGTCGGTGAGGCCGAGGTCTTCGCCGAGGTCTGCTCGGACCTGTTCATCGCCTATCCGCTGTGGCCGGACGACTCCCAGCTCGCCTCCCTCGCGCGGCTCAGCGAGGGCGCCCGGGTGGCTGTCGGCACGGACTCGGAGGAGGCGGTCCACCATCTCGCGAAGGGGCTGGACCGCCGGGTCGAGCTGATGATCGAGGTGGACTCCGGGCACCACCGCAGCGGGTGTTCCCCCGAGCAGGTGGCCCGGGTCGCGCGCGCCGCCGGTGACCACGGCCTCACTGTGCGAGGAGTGTTCACCTTCCCGGGCCACAGCTACGCGCCGGGAGAGGGCGGGAGGGCGGCCCGTGAGGAGGCCGACGCACTGCGGCAGGCCGCGGAGCTCCTGCGCGCAGAGCTCCACCTCGACCGGGTGGAGGTGAGCGGTGGGTCCACCCCCTCGACACCGCACACCCGCCCCGGCGTCATCACCGAGACCCGCCCCGGCGTCTACGTCTTCAACGACGCCCAGCAGTGGGAGCTCGGCACCGTGCCCTCGGACCAGATCGCGCTCACCGTGCACGCGCGCGTCGTGAGCGTGCGTCCGGGGTCTGTCGTCCTGGACTCCGGGAGCAAGGTGCTGGGTGCGGACCGGGCGGCCTATGCCACCGGCTTCGGCCGTCTGCTGGACCACCCGGAGGCCAGGATCGTCCAGCTCAGCGAGCACCACGCGGTGGTGGCCGTCCCACCCACGATCCAGCTGCACCACGGGGACCGGGTCCGTGTCGTGCCGAACCACGTCTGCAACGCGGTCAACCTCGTCGACCAGCTCATCCCCGTCGCGGGTGGACGGCAGCTGCCACCGTGGCCGGTCGACGCGCGCGGCCGGAACCGATGACCCAGGGAGGACCGGACCCGCACGACACCATCCCGCACCCGCGGAACGAGACACACCAGCACTGACGATCCAGGAGTAAGTGGTGAGACCGATGAGCAGTAGCGATTCGCAGCGTTCAGCACCTGTCAACGACTTCGAGGAGGATCCACGCTACGCCGCCTCGGTGCGCGAGGCGTGGATCGCGGGAGCGTACTGGGTGGTCTACACGATCGTCGTCACGGCGGTCGCCTGGACCCTGGGCTACGGCAAGGCCGCGGAGGAGATCCGCTACGTCCTCGGTTTCCCCGAGTGGTTCCTCTGGTCGGCCGGCGTTGCCACGCTGGTCTTCTGCCTCATCCCGTACGTCCTGATCCGGCGGTACTTCGTCGAGGTCTCCCTCTCGCCCCATGGTGAGGACGGCGACGCCACGACGCGCACCGGAGACCGAACGACCCTCCACGACGAGGCAGGTGACACGGCATGAAGTGGGACATCCTGATCCCCATCATCATCTACATCCTCGGGCTCTTCGCCATCGGCGCGTGGGCCTTCCTCCGCAAGAAGAACGCACCGGAAGGTGGAGTCACGGCCGAGTACTACATCGGTGGCCGGACACTGGGGCCAGTGGTCCTCGTCTTCACCCTGCTGGCCTCGGCAGCCAGCGCAGGCACCTTCATCGGTGTCCCCGGGTTGGCCTACCAGGGTGGTCACGCCTGGGTCCTGGTGTTCCTCTTCCAGGCGCCAGCAGCGTTCATCACGCTCGCGATCCTCGGCAAGAAGTTCGCCATCCTGAGCCGCAAGCACAACTTCGTCACCATCACGGACTTCCTCAGGCACCGCTTCGAGAGCAAGGCCGTGACGGCCTTCGCCTCCCTCGGCATCGTCCTCTTCCTGGTCGCCTACATGGTGGCCCAGTTCGTCGGCGGGGCCCGTCTGCTGGTGAGCATCACGGGCGTGTCCTACCCCGTGCTGATCGTCGCCTTCGCCGGTGTCGTGGCGCTCTACACCGGCTTCGGCGGATTCATGGCGGACGCCATCAGCGACACGGTGCAGGGTGTCATCATGCTGGCCGGAGGGGTCGTCCTCTGGGTGGCGGTCCTGGTCGTCCTGGGTGGGACGACCCCGATGGCCGAGCAGCTCGCCGGGAGCCACCCCGACCTGGGCACCCTGCCGGGTCCCAGCGGCATCGGCCTGGGCGACATGTTCGCCTACTCCCTGCAGTTCGGTCTCCTGCTCTTCGCGCTCCCGCACGTCGCCATCCGGGCCATGAGCTACCGGGACAGCAAGACCGCGCACCTGGCGATGTGGACCGGCCCCCTCATCATGGCGATCTTCACGCTGGGGTTCGGCGCCATGGGCGTGACGGCGCGGGTCTTCTTCCCCGACCTCGACATCGTCGACCTCGCCGTGCCCAACATGGTCGTCGACACCCTGCCGGGGGCCCTTGCGGGCGCGCTGCTGGCAGCCCCACTCGCCGCCATCATGTCGACGGTCGACTCCATGATCCTCGTGGTCAGCGGCACCATCGTCCGGGACGTGTACATGGAGTACTTCAAGCCGAACCTCTCCGACCGCCGGGCCTCCAACGTCGGCACGCTGGTCAGCATCCTCATCGGTGTCATCGTGCTCGTGCTCGCGCTCCGGCCGCCCGACGCGCTCCAGTACCTCGTGGTCTTCGCGATCGCCGGCCTCCAGGCCGTGTTCGCGGTGCCGCTGGTCGGGGGCCTCTACTGGCGCCGGGCGAATGCGCTGGGAGCGATGCTGAGCATGGTCGGCGGCGTGGCGTGGTACATCGCCTCGACGCAGTGGTTCCCGGCGATGGCCATGGGGATCCTGCCGATCGTCAACGCCATGGTCGTCGCCGTCCTCCTCTTCGTCCTGGGCGGCTACCTCGGGTCTGCGCCGCCCCGGCACGTGCTGGTCAAGTTCTGGGGGACCCAGGCCGAGATCGACCGGTTGGGTGCCGTGCCGCAGGGCGGCGTGCGACAGTAGGCGGCGTGCCCGCGGACCAGCCCGATGAGGATCCGCCCACGCTGGCGACCCTCGCCCGCCGGCTCGGGGTCCACGTGTCGACGGTGTCCCGTGCCCTGAGCAACGACCCCGGTGTCCGCGGCACCGTGTCGCCGGCGACGGTCGCGCGCATCCGGGCGGTGGCCACGGAGATCGGGTACGTCCCGAACCGCTTCGGTGCCTCGCTGCGCACGGGTCGGTCTCGGGCGCTCGGCGTGCTCGTCCCGCACACCTCAGAGTTTGTCGTCGGTGCGATCTATGAGGGCCTCGACACCGCGGCGGCAGAGCTGGGCTACGCCACGTTCGTGGCGAACACCTTCGACGACCCCCGGGTCCGCAGCGTGCGCATGGCCCACCTGCGGCAGTGGGGGGTCGAGGCCATCCTGTATGCCGACGCCCGCCTGGGCGAGGACGAGCTGCCGACCGTCGGCAGGATCCCGTGTGTGCCGATCGTGCGGTACGGCGCCGCCCGCCACCGGCTGCACGCCGATGACCGTGAGGGGGGTCGGCAGGTGGCCCGTCACCTGCTCGAGAGGGGCTACCGCGACGCCGCGGTGATCACCGGCCCGCGCTATGCCAGCACGAGCCACGAGCGCGCCGTGGGCTTCCTCGAGGAGTACCGCTCACTCGGTGGGCACGTGGACCCCGGCCTGGTCGTCGACTCGACGTTCGAGGTCAGCGGCGGCCGCCGGGCGACGATGACCATCCTGGAGCGAGGGCTCCCCTCGGCCATCGTGACCGGTCACGACCTGCTGGCCCTCGGTGTGTACGGCGTGGCCCGCGAGCACGACATCGACATCGGCTCCCAGCTCGGGATCGTGGGCTACAACGACCTCGAGCTGTCGGCCCAGCTCCCCGTCCCGCTGACGTCGGTCAGGTGGGACTTCCACGCGCTGGGCCGTGCCATCGCCATCGAGACGATCGCGTCGCTGGAGGGCCGCCAGGTGCAGATCGACATCCCGACACCGCACCTCGTCGCGCGGGCCTCGACCTGCGGGTGGTCGGGGTCGTCATGACGACACGTCCCGCCACGTGAGGCGCAACCGGCGATCAGTCCCGGTCCGCCGTGCCCTGCGGCGCCTCGAGGTCGGGAGCGAACAGCCGCAGCAGCTCCTCGACGCCGACCATGTCGGCCGCGGCCAGGGACTGCGCCTCGGTGCGCAGGTCCGCGACGGTCACGCCTCGCGCGGTGACGATGGCGCTGCCCCTGAGCAGCTCGGCCGAGTCCGCGACGAGCGCCGCCAGACGCAGGGTGTCGGACGCCTCGGCCTGTGACCAGGTGATCGGCGCCTCCACCTCCGTGGTCTCGCCGCTGCCCGGGTCGGCCCACCGCAGCCGCGCCTCGCCGACCTCCGCGCCCTCGGTGACCGCATCGGTCGGGACCAGCTCATAGAGAGCAGAGACCTGGTGACCAGCACCGAGCTCACCGGCGTCCACGGTGTCGTCGCGGAACGCCTCGTCCTCCAGGGCGCGGTTCTGGTAGCCGATCAGCCGGTAGGACTCCACCAGCTCCGGGTCGAACTCCACCTGGCTCCTGGCGTCCCGCGCGACCACGGTGAGGGTCTGCGTCAGGTCCTCGACGAACAGCTGCTCGGCCTCCTCGAAGGTGTCGACGTAGGCGTAGAAGCCGTCGCCCCGGTCGGCCAGCTGCTCCATGAGCGTGTCGTTGTAGTTGCCCATGCCGTAGCCGACCGTGACGAGGTGGATCCCCTCCTCGCCGGCCCCGGCGATCTCCTCGGCGAGCCTGCCGCCGTCCGTGGTGCCGACATTGGCGACCCCGTCGGACGCCAGGACCACGACGTTGAGACCGTCCTCGCGCTGCGCCGCCCGCGCCTGCCGGTAGCCCATCTCCAGGCCGGCCTCCATGTTGGTGCTCCCGCCAGGAGCCAGCCCGTCGATCGCGTCGATGATGGTGTCGTGCTCGGCGACCCTCGCCGGCTCCAGCACGGGGGCCGCCTCGCTGCCGTAGGTGACGATCGCGATGGTGTCCTCGGCCCGGAGGCTCTCGGCCAGCAGGGCCAGGGACGACTTCACCAGGCCGAGCCGCTCCCGGATGTCCATCGAGCCCGAGGTGTCGATCACGAAGGTGATGTTCGCCGGCGGGCGGTCCTCGTCGGTCACCTCGGCCGCGCTGATCCCCACGCGCACCAGTGCCGTCCCCTCCTCGGCACGGGGCGCCGCCCCGGTCTCCACCTGCAGCCCGAGCGCGGTCCCCTCAGGTGGACTGTCGGCATACGCAAAGGAGTTGACCCACTCCTCGACGCGGATCGAGTCGGGCTCGGGAGCCATCCCCTCTGCCGCCATCGCCTGCGCGACCCGGTAGGAACCGGTGTCCACGTCCAGGGCGAACGTCGACAAGGGACTCGCCTGCGCCGCAACCCAACCGGTGTCGCCCACGTCCGTGAAGGTGTTGTCGTCGCCCGGGCCGGGAGGTGGCACCGGCGGCGCCGGCTCGGGTGGCCGCGCCCCGTCCTCGCTGTCCCCGGCGGGTCGCCCCTCGTCGACGGCGGCGGGCGGCGGGGCGGCACCGACGGGTCCTGCTTCCCCCTGATCCTCCCGGTACTCCTCGAAGTACCGCCGCGCCACCTCGTGGTCGCCCGCCCCCTGGGTGGGTTCGTCCGGCTCGGGGGCACCTGAGCAGGCTGTGGCGCCGAGTCCCGCCACGAGCAGCACGGCAAGCAAGGTCTTGTTCATGGCCGTGCGACGCCGCCAGATGGCGATCGGGTTCCCTGGCCGCGGGTCACGATGTCGTCACGGTCGCGCGCGGACGTAGAGGGTCCCCCGCGCACCTGGAAGAGCTCACCTGCCCTTGCTGCATTCCTGCCCTGGGGGAGTTCAGTGAGGTACCACCGCACGGGGGACCGGTCCCCATGATACGTGCCGGACCGCCGGGCGACGAAACCTGGGGATCGCTCGCGGTGTCATCCGGCGGGCACCTCCGGACAGCACGAGACCCCCGGCCCGAACGGGCTGGGGGTCTCGGCGTCCTGGGTCAGGACTCGTGGCGGAGGATGGGGGATTTGAACCCCCGAGGGTTTTATCCCAACACGATTTCCAATCGTGCGCACTAGGCCACTATGCGAATCCTCCGTCGGAGAGGTTACCTGACAGGCCGCTGACCTCCGAAATCGGTCGGTGCGCACGGGCGGGGGCCGCGACCCTCGGGCCGCACCCGCGCGGAGGGACTCGAGGTGTCAGGGCCGCAGCATCACCTTGATGGCGGTGCGCTCGTCCATGGCGCGGTAGGCGTCGGCGACCTCGCTCAGGGGACGCACCGAGTCGAAGACCCGGCCCGGGTTGATCTGGCCGTCCAGCACGCGGGGCAGCAGGTCGGCGAGGTAGCCGCGCACCGGCGCGACACCACCGGCCAGGCCGACGTTGCGGCGGAACATCTCGCCCATGGGTGCCTCGGCGCCGTGCGGCACCCCGACGAACCCGACCGTGGCGCCGGGGCGGGCGCTCGCGAAGGCCTGCTCCATCGACTCCTTGGTGCCCACGCACTCCAGCACGGCGTCGGCGCCGACCCCTTCGGTCAGCTCCATGACGCGGGCCACGCCCTCCTCCCCGCGCTCGGCGATGAGGTCGGTCGCCCCGAACTCACGGGCCACCGCCTGGCGGTCCGCGTGCCGGGACATGGCGATCACCCGGTCGGCACCGAGCAGCACCGCGGACAGGACCCCGCTGAGGCCGACGGCGCCGTCACCGACGACGACGACGGTCGAGCCGGGCACGACCCGGGCGGAGACGGCGGCGTGCCACCCCGTGGCCATCACGTCGGTGAGCGTCAGCAGCGAGGGCAGCAGCGCCTCGTCGGGCTGCTCGGGCGTGGCGACGAGGGTGCCGTCGGCGAGGGGCACCCGCACGTACTCACCCTGGCAGCCGTCGACCAGGTCGCCGTTGCGGTCGGGGCCGCCGAAGCCGCCACCGTTGGCGCAGGCCGACTGCAGGCCCGCGGCACAGTGGGCGCAGGTGTTGTCGGACCAGAGGAACGGGGTGATGACGAAGTCGCCGGGGCGGATGGTGCCCACCTCCGTGCCGACCTCCTCGACCACCCCGATGAACTCGTGGCCGATGCGTCGCGGCCGGGTGACCTTGGAGATGCCGCGGTAGGGCCAGAGGTCGGAGCCGCAGACACAGGTGGCGGCCACCCGGACCACGGCGTCGGTCGCCTGACGGATCTGGGGGTCGGGCACCTGGTCGAGCCGGATATCGCCGGGGGCGTGCAGCACAGTCGCGTCCATGGACACATTCTGTCTGTCCCGGGCAGTATGCCGCGCGGCCGGCTCCCGGTGACCGGCCGGGAGAGCGGCCACACGGCATACTCCCGGTGGTCCGTTCCGACGCTCGCGGGGGTGCCGTCCGGCTCCGGCGGGTGCGAGGATGGGGACCGCCGACGCACGGCAGCGACGAAAGGACCAGCCATGCCACTCCATGTGGGCTCCGAGGTGGGCCGGCTCCGGCAGGTGATCGTGCACCGTCCCGACCTGGAGATGCGCCGTCTCACCCCCGAGAACAAGGGCCGCTACCTCTTCGACGAGATCCTCTGGGTCGAGCGGGCGCAGGAGGAGCACGACGAGTTCGTCCGGGTCATGCGGGAGCGGGACATCACCGTGCACTACTTCCACGACCTGCTGGAGCAGACCCTGGCGATCCCGGAGGCGCGCACGCAGGTGCTGTCCCAGGCGCTGGACGAGCGCCACCTCGGCCCGTTCGCGGCGCAGGAGATGCACGAGCTGTTCGACCAGATGGCCGACCGCGAGCTGACGCAGTTCCTCATCGGCGGCATCACCAAGGCCGAGGTGCTGGACCGCATGGACGCCCCCAGCTCGGTGGTCATCGCCCAGCTGGATCCGCACGAGGCACTGCTCGCCCCGCTGCCCAACCACCTGTTCACCCGCGACACCTCCGCCTGGCTCTACAGCGGGGTGGCGGTCAACTCGATGCACAAGAAGGCCCGCCGGCGCGAGACGGTGCACTACGGGGCGATCTACCAGTGGCACCCGATGTTCCGGGACGTCGGCATGGACTGGTGGACCGACGGTGTGGAGGCCGGTCCGGCCACGGCCGAGGGCGGCGACATCCTGGTGCTCGGCAACAAGGTGCTGCTCGTCGGTGTCAGCGAGCGGACCACGACCCAGGGCGTGGAGCGGCTCGCGCAGCGCACGCTGGCCTCCGACCAGATCGACACGATCATCGCGCTGGACATGCCGAAGGCGCGCGCGGTGATGCACCTGGACACCGTGATGACGATGATCGACGAGGAGACCTTCACCAGGTACCTCGGGCTGCCTGACCTGCCGTCCTACACGATCACCGCCACCGGGGCCGGCGACTCCGCGCTGCCCGACCTCCGGATCGAGGCCAACGAGCCCCCGGACATGATGAAGGTCATCGGTGAGGCGATGGGCATCGGCACGCCCCGGGTCGTCGCCGCCGACCAGGACCCGCGCGCCGCCGCCCGCGAGCAGTGGGACGACGGCTGCAACGTCCTGGCCCTCGAGCCGGGGGTCGTCGTGGCCTATCAGCGCAACACCGTCACGAACGACTTCCTGCGGGGGCTCGGCGTCGAGGTCCTCGAGATCGCCGGGCAGGAGCTGGGCCGCGGCCGTGGCGGTCCCCGCTGCATGTCCTGCCCGATCGAGCGCGACCCGCTGGGCTGAGAGCGGCGAGGTCCTCACACCCGGCGGTCCGGCCCCGGACTGCTACGCGCCAGCGCGTCACCCACGTCCGGGGCACCCACGTCCGCGTCACCCACGTCCGTGTCACCCACGTCAAGGAGAGCTGTGCCCCCACGTCGTCGCACCCCGCTTGATCAGGGAGAGCAGGCTCTCTGGGCCTGGCGGGCCGCGCCGGAGCAGACGCCTCGCCCGGTGCTGGCCACGGCGGTCCGCTACACGCTGGAGGAGCTGGCCGAGCGTGCGCCCGGCCGCTCCGTGGAGGTGCGGGTGCCGCCGTTCGGCGCGGTCCAGTGCATCGAGGGCCCGCGGCACACCAGGGGCACCCCGACCAACGTGATCGAGGCCGACGCGCAGGCGTGGCTGCGCCTGGTCACCGGTGTGACGACGTGGGAGCAGGAGCGCGGCGAGGGCACCGTGCGGGCCAGTGGCCAGCGGGCGGACCTGTCGGACTGGCTGCCCCTGGTCTGAGTCACCCCGCGGGGCGACACGGGGCGCGGGCCGTCAACGCCGGGTGGAGTAGCGCTCGACCAGGAGGTAGACGACGCCGCCGAGCAGGCCTCCGAGGAGGCCGCCGGGCCCGGCGACCGCGATGAGCTCCTGGGACGCCGACGCGGTGGGCGCGTCCGGGCCGGTGACCGCGAGGAAGGTGCCGATGATGAGCCCGATGACGGCGCCGGTCAGCAGGAACGGCAGCAGCCGGGGACGGCGGTGCACGGGACGGCGCTGCGGGGAGGTCACGCCCCAAGGATGCCACGGCGGACGGACCCACCCGCCGGTCACCCGGCAGGTGGGCCCGTTCCCTCGGCCCCGGGCTCGAGGGCGAGGACCAGGTGAGCCTCGACGGGCGCCGCCTTGCCCTTGAGCTCCAGTGGCCCCAGGGGACTGGTCCGTGCGCGGGGGAGGGCCGCCAGGGTGGCCGGTCCGACGGCCACGCCTCCTGCCGGGGCCCGGCCCTCGATCCGGGAGGCCGTGTTGACGGTGTCACCGATGAGGGTGTGTGTCCGGCCACCGTGGGTGCCGAGCAGGCTCACCGAGGTGGGTCCGGTGTTGATGCCGACCCGGAACCGTGGCCACTGCGGGTGCCGGACAGCGACCTCCCGGGTGGCCTCCTGGAGGGCCAGCCCGGCGCGCACGGCCCGGACCGCGTGGTCCGGTTGGTCACCGCGCTTGTTGAAGGTCACCATGAGGGCGTCACCGACGATCCGGTCCACGTCCCCGCCGTGACGCGTCACCGCCGGCACCGCGGCGCCGAGGTACGCATTGAGCATGGCGGTCACCTCCTCGGGCCGATGGCGCTCGGAGAAGGCGGTGAACCCCTGGAGGTCGGCGAACAGCACGCTCGCCTCACGGTGACCACTCGTCGTGTCCTCGAGATAGAGGGCAGCGAACCGCTCCTCGTGCCAGGAACGCCTCGCGCCGACGGCCACGAGTCCGAACGCGATGAGCAGGAGCACGTGCCACTCCCACCACGACAGCTGCCAGGTGGGGGCGAGCGCCATCGCGAGCAGGGCCTGGGCGAGGAGCAGGTAGGCGGCGAGGACCGCGAGGAGCACGTCCTGGCGCCGCGCCCTCCACAGCTGCGCATAACGCCAGGCGGCCAGGGCATACAGGGCCATGCCCGGGACGGCGAGCAGCACCGGCAGGGTCTCCGCCTCCGTCGGCGGACCGTCGAGGGGAGGAAGCCCGGCGAGCGACACCAGGGCCCAGATCAGCATGAGCGCCAGCAGGGCCCAGCGCAGCCGTCGGCTGCGGACGACCTCCGTCGCGGCCGCGCTCCCGGAGACGTCCCGGGTCGAGCGGAGCGCGAAGAGGGAGCCGATGGCCACCCCCACGGGTGTGGCCACCACGAAGCCGACGTTCGACGCGGCCAGGAGGATCCCCGGCGTCGCCAGGGCGTGCAGTCCCAGGAACCCCGCCGAGGCGAGGAAGGCCAGGGAGACATGGCTCAGCCGGGCGTCACCGCGTCGTCCCGCGGCCTCGCCCGTGGCATAGGCGAGCACGGCCGACACGGCGGCGGTGCCGAGCACGAGCCAGAAGTGGGTGGGCTGGTGTCCCCAGTGCAGGTCGAGCCGTGGCACGCCGAGCAGCAGCGCCAGCCCGGCCACGGGGAGAGCCAGCGCGACGGCGGTGGCCACGACCGCCCGGCCACCGTGGCCCGAACGGGCAGCACCGGGCGCCCCGGACCCGGGGCCGGCGGGTGCGGGCGGCGTCGCGGTCATGGGTCATCACGCGCGCGGGACGCTGAGGTGCTGGTGGACCTCCGACACGACGACCGAGCCCTCACCGACGGCGGACGCGACCCGCTTGACCGAGCCGCTGCGCACGTCGCCGACGGCGAACAGACCCGGCAGTGAGGTCTCGTGGGGTTGCGGAGCCCGGTCCGGCCCGGGTGCCGGCTGGCGCTGGTCCGGGGGTCCGGCCGCGGCCTCCGTGCCGGTCAGCACGAACCCGCGCCGGTCCCGCTGCACCTGCTCCGGCAGCCAGTCGGTGTGCGGCTCGGCCCCGATCATCACGAACAGGCCGTCGGCGGCGATCGTCGTGGTGTCACCGGTCGTCAGGTCGGAGAGCACCAGCGTCTCCAGCCTCCCGGCGCCTGCAGCGTCCGTGACCGCGCAGGACCGGTGGACGGTGATGACGGGCTCACCGGCGATCGCCTCGATGAGGTAGGCGGACATGGTGTCCTCCAGTCGAGGACCACGGATGACCAGGTGCACCGCGCTGCAGTAGCGGGCGAGCTGGAGCACCGCCTGCCCGGCCGAGTTGCCGCCGCCGATGACGGCCGCCGACAGACCGGTGAGGGCGTGCGCGGCCGACACGCTGGCGCCGTAGTACACGCCCTGACCGGTGAACGCCTCGACGCTGGCCACGCCCAGCCGGCGGTAGGCCACGCCGCACGCCAGCACCACGGCCCGCGCCGTCACGGTGCCCTGCCCCGAGACGGTCGCCCGCAGCAGGCCGTCCGCCTGCTCCAGGGCCTCGACCCAGCGGGTCAGCACGAACCGCGCCCCGAAGACCCAGGCCTGCTGGTAGCCGCGCTGGGCCAGCTCCGAGCCGCTCAGCCCGCGCGAGAAACCGAGGTAGTTGCGGATCAGGGAGCTCGTGCCGGCCTGACCCCCGATCGCCTCGCGCTCGATCACCAGGGTGTGCAGTCCCTCGGAGGCGCCGTAGACGGCCGCGGCCAGACCCGACGGCCCGGCCCCGACGACGAGCAGGTCCACGGTGCGGGCCTCCTCGGTCAGTGTGGTCGGGATCCCCCAGGCGTCGAGCACCTGCGCGTCGCTCGGGTCGACCAGGGTGGTCCCGCCGATCGCGGGCATCCACACCACCACCTGCCCGTCCGGCGCAGGGGCCGCGGCCCGGAGGACCTGCTGCCCGCGCTGTGAGTCCCGGTCCCGGAAGGCGTACGGGATCCGGTTGCGGTGCAGCAGGTTGCTGAGCTCGAACGCGCGACCCGAGTGCGGGTCCGCGACGATGACGACCTCACGCTTGTTGCGCGGGTCCGCCCGGGACCAGTCCTGCACGATCTCCGCCACGGTCCGGTGGAACAGCTCGTCGCCCTCGACCCAGGGGCGCAGGACGTAGGAGTGCAGGTCGCCGATCGCCGTGCCCTGCAGGATGGTGCGGGCGACGTCCGGCTCGGACCAGGCGCCCCAGTCGATCAGCAGCACCCGCCGGGCCTCGGGGTGCTGCGTCCGTGCGGCGGCGAGCACCGCGCCGCGGTCGACCTGGGACAGGCGGTCACTGACCAGCACCAGCGCCACGCGCTCGCCCCGCTGCAGGGCGCCGTCGAGCTGGTGGACCGCCTCGGCCGCGCTCGGCTCACCCCGGATCCTCAGGGAGGTTCCGAAGCTCCGCGCCAGCTCGGTCTCGGTGCGCCCCAGGCGGGCGGCGTCCGACTCGACGGCGAGCACCAGGGGACGAGTGCCCCAGTCGGCCATGGCCATGTTCCAGAGTAGGAGCGTCGGAGGGTCGTGCACCAGTGCCTGTGAGCAGGAAGGTGGTCGGACCACTCGCCGGTGTGCTGGAGGCCGTCCAGCGTGGGCGCAGCGCCGACACGGGCCCCGACTGTGGGACGATGGGGCAGTGGCACGCGCAGACGGACGTCTCTCCCACGACCTCATGCCCGACGAGAAGGTCCCGCAGGACGCCTGCGGGGTCTTCGGTGTCTGGGCGCCGGGGGAGGAGGTCGCCAAGCTCACCTACTACGGCCTCTACGCCCTGCAGCACCGCGGGCAGGAGGCGGCCGGCATCGCGACCAGCGACGGCCACTCCCTGCTGGTCTACAAGGACGTCGGTCTGGTGTCCCAGGTCTTCGACGAGTCCAGCCTGGCCTCGCTGCGCGGGCACCTGGCCGTCGGCCACTGCCGTTACTCCACCACGGGCCGCAACACGTGGGAGAACGCCCAACCGACCCTGGGCGGCACCGAGGACCAGACGGTCGCCCTGGCGCACAACGGCAACCTGATCAACACCTCCGAGCTGCGCGACCGGCTCGCCGAGATCTACGGCGGCGACCTGAACAACGCGCCGGGCGAGGTGCGGCGCGGCAACACCACCGACACCGCCCTGGTCACCGGACTGCTCACGGCCGACCCCGACCTGTCGCTCGAGGCCTCCGCCCTCCAGGTGCTGCCGACCCTGCGGGGCGCGTTCTCCCTGGTCTTCTGCGACGAGCAGACGCTGTATGCCGCCCGCGACCCGCAGGGGGTCCGTCCCCTGGTCCTGGGTCGCCTGGAGCGGGGGTGGGTGGTCTCCTCGGAGACCTCCGGCCTCGACATCGTGGGTGCCTCGTTCGTGCGCGAGATCGAGCCCGGTGAGCTGATCGCGATCGACCAGAACGGCCTGCGCACCCAGCGGTTCGCCGAGGCCGACCGCAAGGGCTGCGTCTTCGAGTACGTCTACCTCGCCCGTCCCGACACCTCCCTCAACGGCCGCGGCGTCTACGAGTCGCGGGTCGAGATGGGGCGCACCCTGGCCCGCGAGCACCCGGTCGAGGCCGACATGGTGATGCCGACGCCGGAGTCGGGCACCCCCGCGGCGATCGGCTATGCCGAGCAGTCCGGCATCCCCTACGGGGCCGGACTGGTCAAGAACGCCTACGTCGGCCGCACGTTCATCGCCCCCAGCCAGACGATCCGCCAGCTCGGCATCCGGCTCAAGCTCAACCCGCTCCGCGACGTGATCCGCGGCAAGCGGCTCGTGGTGGTGGACGACTCGATCGTCCGCGGCAACACCCAGCGGGCCCTGGTGCGCATGCTGCGTGAGGCCGGCGCCGCCGAGGTGCACGTGCGCATCTCCTCACCGCCGGTGCGCTGGCCGTGCTTCTACGGCATCGACTTCGCCACCCGGGCCGAGCTGATCGCGACCGGTCTGGGCGTCGAGGACATCCGCCAGTCGATCGGCGCCGACAGCCTCGGCTACATCAGCGAGGAGGGCATGGTCGCGGCCACCCACCAGGAGCGCGACCAGCTGTGCACGGCGTGCTTCTCGGGTGTCTACCCGATCGAGCTGCCCGAGGCCGAGAAGCTCGGCAAGGACGTGCTCGAGCTCGAGTTCCCCGCCGGTGAGGGGCAGGACAAGCCGGCCGAGCGGCATACCCCTCTGCACGCCCGTGCTGTCGACGCCGACGGCGTCGGCGTCACCGCGCACGCCGGCGCGGCGGACGCGGTCCGTCGCCCCTGACCCGCCACGCCCCCGCCCACCGAGGAGACCTGAGTTGAACGAGCCGATCACCTACGCCGGGGCCGGCGTCGACGTCGAGGCGGGCGACCGCGCCGTCGAGCTGATGAAGGAGTCGGTCGCGCGCGCGCAGCGACCGGAGGTGGTCGGCGGGCTGGGCGGCTTCGCCGGACTCTTCGACGCCAGCGCCCTGCGCGGTATGGAGCGCCCGGTCCTGGCCACCAGCACCGACGGTGTCGGCACCAAGGTCGCGATCGCCCAGGCGATGGACGTCCACGACACGATCGGGATCGACCTGGTCGGCATGGTTGTCGACGACATCGTGGTCAGCGGGGCGGAGCCGCTGTTCATGACCGACTACATCGCCTGTGGCAAGGTGGTCCCGGAGCGGATCGCGGCCATCGTCTCGGGCATCGCCCGCGGGTGTGAGCTGGCCGGTGTCGCACTGGTCGGCGGCGAGACCGCCGAGCACCCCGGCCTGCTGGCCCCGGACGAGTACGACGTGGCGGGGGCGGCGACGGGTGTCGTCGAGTACGACGACGTGCTGGGCCCGCAACGGGTCCGGGAGGGGGACGTCGTCCTCGCCCTGGCCTCCTCGGGGCTGCACTCCAACGGCTACTCCCTGGTGCGCCGGGTCGTCGCCGCGGCCGGTTGGGACTGGGGCCGGCACGTGGACGAGCTGGGGCGCACGATCGGCGAGGAGGCTCTCGAGCCGACCCGGATCTACACGCGGATGCTCCTGGACCTGATCCGCACGCCCGGCCTCGATGTGCACGCGTTGTCCCATGTCACCGGTGGCGGGCTGGCCGCGAACCTCGCCCGGGTGCTGCCCACGGGTGCGCTGGCCACGGTCGACCGCGCCACCTGGACCCCACCGCCGGTCTTCTCCCTCGTGCAGCGGCTCGGCTCGGTGCCGCAGGAGGACCTGGAGCGGACCCTCAACCAGGGCGTCGGGTTCGTCGCGGTGCTCCCCGGTGACCAGGCAGACCGCGCCGTGGCGCGCAGCAGTGAGCTCGGGGTGCCGGCGTGGGTGCTCGGTGAGGTGGGAGCCGACGCGGGCGACACCGGGCAGGACATCGTGCGGGGAGCCAAGGGCGTCGACGGCGGTGCGGTGCGTGTGGTGGGCACCCACGGCTGAGCGTGTCGTGCGGGTGACCGTGCCCTAGTTCGGCGGGGCGACCACGACGTAGAACGACGTGGTGTCGATCTCGCCGAGGTTGCGTGCGAAGACCGTGCGGTCGACGTCACTGGCCGTCATCTCGCGGTGGACGGTGGGCGGCGTCGTCGACGCGTCGACGATGTAGACCCTCCCGGCGGACTCCTGGAGAAAGACGTTGAGCCCCATGGTCGAGAAGGCCGTCGGCATGTTGCGGAACGTCCAGCTGGTCCCGTCGGTCTCGACATCCTGTGCGGGCACGCCGACGTCGAGCAGCTTGACGTCCGCGCCGGGGATCGCCTCCTGCGCGCACCCGGCAACCTCCATGTCCGACCACGTGGCCTCACCCGGCAGGGGCTGGTCACACGAGAACGTCGCCACGGTCCAGTCGCCGTACTGCCAGTAGTTGTTGTAGCGGGCGAGCGAGAACAGGATCAGGACGGTGGGAATGAGGAGCAGCCAGAGCCACGCCCAGCGGAACCGTCGCCGCGGCTTCTCAGGTGCGTCCGGGTCCACCCAGGTGGCCTCGTGCCAGGCCTTCATGACCGCTCCCCTCCTGCGTCGGCCGACGCCCGACGGGCAGCTGCGCAGCCCGATGTGCACGGTCGCCGAGTGAGCAGGGTGTCACACGCGGACCGTGACGGCAATGGGTTTCACGACAGCGCCGCCGGTCCCGGGGCATCCGGGCACGGCGGCGGTGGTGTCAGTTCTCGGACGAGGCCCAACGCTCGTAGGCGTCGTCCTCGTCGAACTCGTCCTCGGCGGACTCGTCGGCCGCGACGTCTGGGGCGGCGTCACCGCTCGCTCCCAGCTCGCGCGCGAGTGCGTTGAGGTCAGTGTCCGGAGAGTAGTACTTCAGTCTCCGGGCAACCTTCGTCTGCTTTGCTTTGGCCCGGCCGCGCCCCATGGCGAGACCCCCTTGTGCGTTGTGCGGAACGGCATCGCCTGTGAGGTGGCACCAAGGTGCCACCCCGCCGCGGAGCCGGTCCGGGGAATGTATCTGTCGTGGGTCTAACGGTACATGACTCGGCCCGCAGATTCCGCATCAGGGGGTGCCGGGCGGCGTCCCGGTGCGTGCTCAGCTGCGCCGGAAGGCCAGGAAACCGCAGGCCACCAGGCCGACGGCGGCCAGGGCGGCCACCAGCCAACCCCAGGCGGGTATGCCGGAGGCCGGCTCTGCGACGTCGGGGTCGGCAGCGTCGGCCGTCACCTCGGCCTGGTCAGCGGTGCCGGAGTCACCGGTCGCCGGTGCCGGGTCCGTGGTGGGCGTGGGGCTGGGGGCCGCACCGGGCGTCGCGTCGGTCGTGGTCGCCTCGCCCTCCGGGCCGGCGGTTGCCGCGCCCCGGTCGTCCGAGCGGGAGGCGTCGTCGGCCGCGATCGAGAAGGTGATCGTCCCCGAGATCGGGTGGCCGTCGGAGGACGTGACGCGCCAGGCGACCTCGTAGTCCCCGTCCACCAGCTCGTCGGCCAGCTCCTGGGTCACGACGGCACCCTCGACCGTGGGCGTGCCCTGCACCACGTCGCGCCCCTCCGGGCCGGTGACCATGAACTGGGCCCCGAGGTCGGAGATCTCTCCGGAGTACGTCAGCACGAGCGCGTCCGGCGCAACGGTGAGCACCTCGCCCTCGGCGGGCTCGCTCCCGGTCAGGCTGTCGTGGGCGGAGGCTGGCGCGGCGAGGAGCGTCAACCACAGGGAGATGAGAAGGGCGCCGAGCGCCACCCGACCCCCTGGTCGCCGCCCCCGGTGAAGGAGGGTGAACACTCCTTCATGCTACGCGCCCCCGGCGAGGACCTATCCTGCAGGCCATGGCGACCACCGGATACCGCACGATCCGCGCGCCGGTGTCCGCCTCCATCGAGGAGCGGCGCTCGGTCTTCGAGTGCCGGCTGGAGCGGGCCGACACCGAGGACGCTGCCCGCGCGGTCGTCGAGAGCGCGCGGGCCGCCCACTGGGACGCCCGTCACCACTGCTCGGCCTGGGTGCTGGGCGCCGACGCCGCCCTGACCCGGTCGAACGACGACGGCGAGCCGTCCGGGACGGCCGGGACGCCGATGCTCGAGACGCTGACCCACAGCGGGCTCAGCGATGTGGTGGCCGTGGTGACCCGCTGGTTCGGCGGGACACTGCTGGGCACCGGCGGGCTGGTGCGCGCCTACGGTGACGCGGTGCGGGCGGCGCTGGAGGAGGCTGAACCGCTGGAGCGGGAGCTGCGCCAGCTGGCGACCCTGGAGGTGGGGCACGCCGACGCGGGGCGCCTCGAGCACGACCTCCGGGCGAGTGGGGTGATGGTGACGGACAGCGAGTACTCGGCGCGCGTCATACTGCACCTGGCCGTGCCGGTCGAGGAGATCGACCAGGTGACCCAGCTCGTCGCGCGGTTCACCGCCGGATCGGGGCGGCTCGTGCGGGGTGACACCGAGTGGGTCGATCTGACCACGTGATCCGGGGGCCTGAGGGCCCTGTCCGGTGCTCCACGGCCGCTCCACGATCCGCTCCCGCAGACTCTTGTCGGGGGGTCGGTCACGCCGCCATGATTGACCTAGCGTCACGCGCGGCCAGCCAGGTCGCTCGGGCGCCTGAGGAGGAGTTATGCACCGATTACCGAGGAAGTGGGTCGCTGCGGCCGCAACCGTGGCGCTCGTCCCGGCCGGGCTGTTCGCCACGGCCGCTCCCGCCTCCGCAACAGTTCACGAGATCGTCGCGCAGTGGTGCTCCGGCCAGGACCCGCTGGAGCCACCCGGTGTCTCCGGAGGCAGCAACGGCGACAACTTCGCCAAGCCACTGATGGCCAGTGGGTTCATCGGTGACCCCGTCCCGTTCCGGGACGGCTTGCTCATTCCCTTCGACTACGGCGCTCCCGCCTCGAAGGTGATGGGCACCGGCATCTTCGTCCCGATCCAGACCCAACCGGTCACGATCTACATCGAGCTCATCCAGCCCGACCCCACCTTCCCCGCGTTCCAGCACTGTCCCCGGCTCGCGACCGGCTGACCCGCTGTAGGTCCCGCACGGGGCGACCGGCACCCGACGGTGCCCCGCCCCGTGCGGAGCGGACCGACGCGCTCCTAGAAGCCGGAGTCGGTCGGGCGGGGGTAGTAGGTCTGGTACTTCTTCACGTAGTTGGCCTTGGCCATCGCCACGTAGCCCTTGCGCCACAACGTGTCCCGATAGACCAGGGGGTGGTGCACTCCCTTGGCGGACACACGCTGGTGCAGCGCCCGCGCCTCGCCGCTGAGGTAGCGGCGCAGCAGCGGCTGGGGGAGGACGGAGTAGAGGATCTCGTTGCGGACGACCACCTGGTCGTGGCTGCGCTTCTCGATGAGGTCGGTGGTGATGAACTCCGCCACGTTCGCGCCGGCCGCGGTCACGTAGTAGTTGTTGCGCCCGATCCGCGGGTTCATCTCGAAGAACTTCATCACGCCGTCCCGGGGGTCCAGCTTGACGTCGAAGTTGGCGAAGCCGCGGTAGCCGACGTGCGTGAGGAAGCGCTCGGCCTGCTCCATGAGCTCCGGGAAGGGGGTCGTGACCATCGCGGCCGGGTTGCCGATCGCCAGCGGCGTGTGCTCCTGCAGCAGCACCTGCGCCGTCGCCAGCAGGGTCGCCTGACCCGACGAGTCGACGTAGGCGGTGATCGAGCGCATCGCCGTGTCGTCCCCGGGGATGAGCTCCTGGACGACGAACCGGTCCCGGAAGCCGGACCGCTTGACCCGGTCGAAGATGTCCCGCAGCTGCGCGGGTGTGTCGACCAGGTAGATCTTCTGCTTGCCCTCGAAGACCAGGCCCTCGTAGGCGGCGCCGACGGCGGGCTTGGCCACGACCGGGAAGGTCAGGTCGACGTCCTCGGGGCTCCAGTCGGGTGCGTCCGCCCCGGTGAAGTCCTGCACGAGGGTGCGCGGCGTCGGGATGTCCAGCTCCCCGCAGACCCGGGCGAACTCGACCTTGTCGGCAGAGATGTCCAGGACGGAGCCGTCGACGGCCGGCACGACGTACCACTGGCGCAGCCACTCGGCCTGCTCGGAGAGCATCCGGCTGAAGGTGTCGGCGTTGGACAGCAGCAGGGTGGTGCGGCCCGCGGCCTTGCGACGGCGGCCCTCCTGCTCCAGCGCCGCCAGGGTCTCCGGACGGCCGGCCTCCTCGCCCAGGTCGATCACCCTGATGATGCGGGAGTTCTTGACGGGCCCGGCGACCACCCGGGAGATGACCGTGCTCACGATGCCGTAGCGCTCGTGGAAGGCGCGGGCGAGCCCGTAGATCCCGATGTCGGTGCCGAGCATGACGACGTCGAAGTCGGGGTCTGGGTTCACGGTGGCCATGCTGCTCCTCGGGGTCGTGCTCCGCGGAGCCGAGGGCGCGCGGGCGGAACTGGTGCGCTGGCGAGCCTACTGGCAGACGGGCCGTCGGCGTGCACGGTGCAGGCGCCGCGGACGGTGCGCGGGAGTTCCCGGGGGCCGCACTCCGAGGCCCCTGACGCAGCGCTCGCGGACCTGGGGTTGGTTCAGTTGCTGGAGCCTCGCCGGATGATCTGCCACCGGTCGCTGAAGTCGCTGGTGGTGCCCGTGAGGATCTGGCGGGCGCACGCCGCGCCCTGCTCGCGCATGGACTGTGCGACGGTCGTGATGCCGAGGCGGTGCGCAACCTCCGCGTCGTCCCAGCCGGTCAGCGCGACGTCGCGCGGCATCCGGAGGCCAACGGCATCCAGGGCCGCGACCGCACCCGAGGCGAGCTCGTCGCTCATCGTGGCGAGAGCATCGGGACGAGGGGTCCGTGACATCAGGTCTGCGGTCATCGTGTGTCCCTCGCGCGCGTCATTCGTCGAGCACACCGCCACGAGCACTTCTGACCATCGGGCGCCCACGTCGCGTGCGGCGTCCTGCAGGCCGAGCAGGCGCTCGCGCGTGACGGGAAAGGTCACCCCGTGCGGATCCGGACCCGCGACGACCTGGGCCCGCCGGGCAGAGGTGAGGGGGAAGCTCACGACCGCCGGCAGGGTGGCGCCGGCGAACACCACCTGACCGATGGCCCGAGCGGCGGCGCGGTTGTCGATCCCGACCAGCCGGGCACCTGCAGCCGCTGGCCCACCGTGCACGACGACGGGCCGGTGGGTCGCGATCGCCGCGTCCAGGACCGGAGCGCCGTCCTCGGTCGTCCAGAGGATGTAACCGTCCACGGCCGCGGCGCGCACCCGCGCCACGTCGGCGCCGGCGTCCACGACCGGCAGGATCGTCATCGCGTGCCCCTGCTCCGCGCAGACGTCCGCCACGCCGGCCAGGAACGCCCGCGCCTGTGGGTCATCGAACGCGTAGGTCAGGTGCTCACCGAGGATGACGCCGAGGGCTCCGGCACTGCCCCGTCGCAGTGACCGGGCCGAGGGGTCGGGCCCGCCATAGCCCAGAGCCCTCGCGGCTGCCAGGACCTTCTCCCGCGAGGCGGCCGAGACCCGCTCTGGTCGGCTGAACGTGTAGGACGCGGTCATCGTCGAGACCCCGGCACGATCTGCCACCTGGGCCAGGGTCACCCGACTGGAAAACGACTTTCTCACGAGCTCATCCTATATGTATCGTTACACAAATGTCACGATCAGTCTCGGCTACCCGTCCGGTGGTCCGTGCGGCGACTCTCGCCTTCGCAGCGTTCGGCGTGTTCTGGGGTGTCTGGGGGGCCTCGATCCCGAGGATCCGCGCCCAGGCGGACCTGGACGAGGCCGGGCTCGGTGTCGCCCTGCTCTTCGTCGGGGCAGGGGCCCTTCCTGCCATGCTGCTGACGGGTCGGGCCATCGACCGGTGGGGCCTGCGGGTCGCAGCCGCCACCATTGCCTCGCTGGGAGCGGCAGGGGTCACCGTCGCGCTCGTCGCCGACGACCTGGCCAGCCTCTCCATGGCACTGGCGCTGGTCGGGGTGACGTCCGGCGCCGCGGATGTCGCCATCAACTCCGTCGCCGGGCGCGCCGAGCGCGACGCCGGACGGCCGGTCATCACCCGGGCACACGGCGTCTTCTCCCTGTTCGTCGTGATCGGCAGCCTGGGCACTGGACTGCTCGCGAGCGCCGGCACGCCCGTCGCTGCCCCGTTTCTCCTCGCCGCGCTCGCCGCGCTGTGCGCGGCCGTCCGGATGGCCCGTGTGCTTCCGGCCGGACCCGATGCCGGCGCGCCTGCTCACCCAGCCGCCGCCGGGGGCGACGACGGGCGCACCCCTGCCCTGCCGACCCTCTCGTTGGTCGGTCTGGGGTTGCTGGGGGCACTGGCCTTCGCCAGCGAGAACGCCCACCAGAGCTGGAGCGCTGTCTTCGCGACCGACGCCCTCGGAGCCGAGGCCGGCGTCGCCGCGATCGCCCCGGCAGTCTTCGCAGGCGGCGCAGCGATCACCCGCTTCAGCGCAGGAGGCATCAGTGCCTCCCGTGGGCGCCCGGTGCTCGCCGTCGGGGCGGGAGTGGCGGCGGCCGGCGCGGTCGTCATCGCCGGCAGCCACAGCCTGGTCGTGAACGCGATCGGTCTCGTGCTGGCCGCCGCCGGAACAGCCGTCCTGTTCCCGATGATCCTGTCCGTCGTCTCTCTCCGCATCGGCGAGGCCCAGCGTGGCCGTGCGACGTCGGTCGTCTCGACGGTCGCCTACCTGGGGTTCCTCCTCGGGCCCTCGTACGTCGGCCTGTCGGCCGCTGTCGTCGGCCTGCGCGGCGCCATGCTCGCCGTCGCCTTCCTCGGTGCCCTCCTGCTGGTGTTCACTCCCCTCGTCCGGCCCGGATCGCGCAGGGCGGTTGGTGCGGCACCCAGCCTGCAGGCATGACGCGCGCGAGGGACCACCGGGCTGGAGCGGCAGTGGCTACCGTGTGGCGATGACCAGTTCGGTGACGGGCGACGCAGGGCCGACCACGCGGCATACTCCCTGGCACCTGGTGGTGATGGGGGTGTCCGCCTCGGGCAAGACGACGGTGGCCCGCGAGATGAACCGGACCCTGCGGTGGGAGTTCGCCGAGGGGGACGACTTCCACCCGCAGGCCAACGTGGACAAGATGGCCTCAGGGGTGGCGCTGACGGACGAGGACAGGCGGCCGTGGCTGCGGGCGCTCGCTGACTGGACCGCGGAGCACGACGCGGCCGGGCGGTCGACGATCATGTCGTGCTCGGCGCTGCGCCGCTCCTACCGCGACGTCCTGCGGGAGGGTGGGGTCGGCACGTTCTTCGTGCACCTCACCGGCGACAAGGAGCTGTTGCTGAGACGGATGTCGCACCGCGGCGGTCACTTCATGCCGGTGGAGCTGCTCGACTCCCAGCTGGCCACGCTCGAGCCGCTCGAGCCCGATGAGCCGGGCGCGGCCTTCGACGTCACGCCGCCGCCGCGGCTCATCGCCTCCTCCGTGCTGCGCGAGCTCGGTCTGGCCTGACGCCGCTTCAGGCGGCCGCCGGTCCTGTCCAGGGCTGCACCAGGTCGAGGTAGCGCTGCGCGATGGTCTCCACGACCTGGTCACCGGGGGCCGCCCACAGGTCGGCGTTGAAGATCTCCACCTCGATGTCGCCCGCGTAGCCGGCACGGTTGACCCGCTCGGTGAAGGTGGCGAAGTCGATGTGCCCCTCGCCCATCATGCCCCGGCTGAGGAGCGCGTCCGGGGGCAGCGGGGTGATCCAGTCGCTGATCTGATAGCTCGCGATGCGGCCCGCGGCGCGGGCGATCTGCTGGTCCACACCGGGCTCCCACCACAGGTGGAAGGTGTCAATGACGACGCCGACGGACTCCGCGGGAAACTGCTCCGCCAGGTCGAGTGCCTGGGCGAGCGTGGAGATGACCCCGCGGTCCGCCGCGAAGATCGGGTGCATCGGCTCGATCGCCAGCAGCACCCCGTGCTCCTGAGCCACGGGCACGAGCTCCGCCACGCCGTCCAGGAAACGTCCGCGCGCCGCGTCGAGGTCGCGGTCGCCGTCCGGCAGGCCGCCGGGCACGAGCACGAGCGTGGCGGCGTCCAGGGCCGCAGTCTCCTCGATCGCGGCCCGGTTGCTGTCGATCGCGGCGCGGCGCCCGGACCCCTCCGGGCCGGTGAGGAAGCCCCCGCGGCACACGGAGGACACCCGCAGCCCGGCGTCGCGGATCCACCGGCGGGCAGTCTCCAGACCCACCTCGGCGACCGGCTCGCGCCAGACCCCGATGCTCGGCAGCCCGGCCCGCACGCAGCCGTCGATCGCCTCGCGGAGCGACCACTCCGCACAGGTCCGCTGGTTCAGCGACAGCCGCGCCAACCGGGTGTCGGCGGCGCCGGCCAGTTCCACCGTCATGCCGGTGCCCCCTGCGACGCGAGCCACAGCCCGAGCCGGTGGGCCGCCAGGTCCGGGTCGGGGAACAGCCGGGCCGCGTTGGCCAGCGCGAACACCTCCGCGAGGTGGGGCACCGAGCGTGCCGACTGGAGGCCGCCGACCATGGTGAACCCCGGCTGGTGGCCACACAGCCAGGACAGGAAGGCGATCCCCGTCTTGTAGAACCAGGTCGGCGGCGCGAACACCAGCCGGGACAGGGGGAGGGTGGGCGTCATCTCCCGCTCGTATGCGGCGAGGTCACCCTCGTCGAGCGCCGCCAGGGCGGCGGAGGCAGCGGGTGCGATGGCGGCGAACGCCCCGAGCAGGGCGTCGCTGTGCCGGCTCCCGTCACCGCGGATCAGCTCGGGGTAGTTGTAGTCGTCGCCCGTGTAGAGGCGCACCCCCTCGGGGAGCGCGGCGCGCAGCCCGACCTCGTGCTCGGCGGACAGCAGCGACACCTTGACGCCGTCCACCCGGTCGGCGTGCCGGTGGACCAGCTCCAGGAACGTGGCCGTGGCGGTGTCGATGTCGTCCGACCCCCAGTACCCCTCCAGCTGGGGGTCGAACATCGTGCCCAGCCAGTGCAGGATGACCGGCTCGCTCACCTGACGGAGGATCTCGTCGTAGACCGTGAGGTAGTCCTCGGCGTCGTTCGCGAGGCGGGCCAGGTGCCGGCTCGCCATCACGATGACCTGGGAGCCGGCACCCTCGACGAAGGCGACCTGCTCGGCATACGCCCGGGTCACCGCCGCCAGGTCGGCGCACTCCCCGACGTGGTCGGTGCCGGCACCCGACGCGATGCGGGCGCCTGCTGCCCGGGCCTGCGCGGCACTCCGGGTGACCAGCTCCTGCACCGCCGGCCAGTCCAGCCCCATGTTCCGCTGGGCGGTGTCCATGGCCTCAGCGACGCCGAGACCGTGGTCGAACAGGTGCTGGCGGAAGCCCAGTGTGGAGTCCCAGTCGATCGCTGCCGGTTGCCCGGGACCGTTCTCCCGCAACGGGTCCGCCACCACGTGAGCCGCCGCGAAGGCGACCCGGCTGCGGAAGCCCTGCGGGTGCTGCGCCCACTCGCGGGCCGGCTGCAGCTGGATGTCGTGCAGGCCACCGTCCGCCCTCGGGATGCGGATCGTCCCGCTGCTCACCAGGGTCACGAGATGACCTCCTTCAGCGCGACGCGGCGGCCCTCGGTGGAGGAGCGCAGGCCGGCTTCCACGAGCTGGAGGCCACGCACCCCCGAGCGGAAGTCGTAGGGATGCTGACGACCGTGGTGCAGGTCGACCAGGAACTGTTCCCACTGGGCCCGGAACCCGTTGCCGAAGGACTCGGTGTCCGGCACCTCGGACCACTGGGACCGGAAGTCCTCGGTCGTCGGCACGTCCGGGTCCCACACCGGGCGGGGGGTGAGCACGCGCGGCTGGACCCGGCACCCGAAGAGCCCCGCGACCGCGGACCCGTGAGTGCCGTCGACCTGGAACTCGACGAGCTCCTTGCGCTCGACCCGCACGGCCCAGGAGGAGTTCATCTGCGCGATGATGTCGCCCTCGAGCTCGAAGATGCCGTAGGCCGCGTCGTCGGCGGTCGCGGTGTAGGGCTGACCGTTCTCGTCCCAGCGCTGCGGGATGTGGGTGACCGCCTTGGCGGTGACAGCCTCCACCGCGCCGAACAGGCCCTCCATGACGTAGTTCCAGTGGCAGAACATGTCCAGAACCATCCCGCCGCCGTCCTCGGCCCGGTAGTTCCAGCTGGGGCGCTGCGTGGGGATGCCGTCACCCTCGAACACCCAGTAGCCGAACTCCCCGCGGACGGACAGGATGCGACCGAAGAAGCCGCTGTCGATGACGCGCTTGAGCTTGCGCAGCCCGGGGAGGTACAGCTTGTCGTGCACGACGCCGGTCGTGACTCCGGCCGCCTCGGCGGCGTCCGCCAGCTCGACCCCGTCCAGGACGGACTCCGCGATCGGCTTCTCGGTGTAGATGTGCTTGCCGGCGGCGATCGCCTGCAGGATGGCACCCTTGCGCGCCTGCGTGGTGGCGGCGTCGAAGTACACCGGTGCCGAGTCGTCGGCGAGGGCGGCGGACAGATCCGTCGTCCACTCCGCGATGCCGTGCTGCTCGGCGAGGGCCGCGAGCTTGTCGGCGTTGCGTCCGAGCAGGACCGGCTCGACCTGGATCCGGTCACCGTCGGGCAGCTCGACGCCCCCGTCGTCCCGGATGGCCAGGACGGACCGCACCAGGTGCTGGCGGTAGCCCATCCGGCCGGTCACGCCGTTCATCAGGATGCGGACGGTGTGCGTTGTCATGAGGGCTGCCTTTCCGTGGCTGAGGTGCGTGGGCGCCCACCGAGGTAGAGCTCGCCCAGCTTGGGGTCATCGAGGAGCTGGCGGGCGGGGCCACTGATGTGGACCCGGCCGAGGTCGAGCACGAGCCCGACGTCCGCGGACTCCAGTGCGCGCCTAGCGTTCTGTTCCACGAGCAGCACGGCGGTGCCGGCGTCGCGCATCCGGACCACCTGCTCGAAGATGATGGCGGTGGCCTTCGGGTCCAGGCCCATGGACGGCTCGTCCAGGAGGACGACCTTCGGGTCGACCATCAGCGAGCGGGCGAACTCCACCTGCTTCTGCTGGCCGCCGGAGAGGGCACCGGCCAGGGCGTCCCATCGGTCGGCGACGAGGGGGAACAGGGACTTCACGAAGTCCAGGCGCTCAGCGACGTGCCTGGGGTCACGCACGGAGAAGGCGCCCAGGTTGACGTTCTCTCCGACCGTCATCTCCTTGAAGACGCTGTGCCCCTGGAGCACGTGCGACAGCCCGGCACGGAGCAGCTGCTGCGGCCCCTTGCCCGTGACGTCCGCGCCGTCGACGACGATCCGGCCGCTGCGCGGCACGAGCATGCCGCTGGCGACCTTGAGCACCGTTGACTTGCCGGCGCCGTTGGGGCCGACCAGGCAGACGATCTGGGCAGGGGGCACCTGGACGGTGAGGCCCCGCAGCACGAGGGCCGCGCGACCGTAGCCGGCCTCGATGTCGGTGAGCTCGAGCAGGTAGTCAGACGCCAAGGTACGCCTCCAGGACGGCAGGGTCCTTCTGGACCGTGGACGGGGGACCGGCGGCGATGGGGGCGCCGCGGTCGAAGACGATGACGTGGTCGCTCAGCCGCATGACCAGCTCCATGTTGTGCTCGACCACGATGAAGGTGCGGCCCTCGGCGTTGAGCTCGACGATCAGCGTGCTGATCCGGTCGATCAGCGCCGGGTTCACCCCACCGGCGGGCTCGTCGAGCATGATCGTCTCGGGGTCGGTCATCAGCACCCCAGCCAGCTCGAGCAGCTTCTGCTGGCCGTAGGAGATGTCACCGGCCTCGGCACGCTCCAGGTGGTCGATGCCGACCCGGGCCAGGAGCGCCCGGGCCCTCTCCACGTCGCTGCGCCGCCGGCCCGAGCCCAGGAGCGTCGCGAGTCCGGTGGGGCGCACACCGGCGAGCACGTTGTCCAGCACGGTCATCCGCGGGAAGATGCGGCAGACCTGGAAGCTGCGGCCGATCCCGGCGTGGGCCACCCGGTGTGGTGCCTTCCCGGTGATGTCCTGACCCCGGTAGGTGACCGTGCCCGCGTCGGCCCGGATCATCCCCGTGACGCAGTTGAAGAACGTCGTCTTCCCGGACCCGTTGGGACCGATGAGGGCGTTGATGCGGCCGTGGTGGAAGTCGACCGAGGCATCGACGACGGCGTGGACCCCGCCGAACGACTTGGACAGGCCGTGCACGGCGAGCCCGATCTCGTGCGCTGGCGCAGTGCTCATGACGCTCCTCCGTTGTCGCCGACCAGGACGGCACGTTTGTTGGCGAGCTCCTCCGCGCTCTCCTCCCGGATGCTGGTCGCGCTGGGACGCAGCCGGTCGAGGAGCCTGCCGAGCGAGGGGAGGATGCCCTCGGGCATGAACAGGACCACCAGGCCCAGGAGCAGCCCCAGCGCCACCAGGTGGAACTGGGTGTCGCCGTACTGCGCCTTGAAGAACTCGATCGCGTAGCCGACGATCGCGGCACCGAGCGCGGGCCCGAACAGGGAGCGGATGCCGCCCAGCAGCGACATCAGGACCATGTAGGAGCCGGTCAGGATCGAGAACTGGAAGATCGGGTCCAGGAAGCCGAACCAGAGCGCGTACAGGCCGCCGGCGAGCGCGGTGAAGAAGGCGGAGATCACGTAGACGGACAGCTTGTAACCGAAGGTGGGGATGCCCAGGCTCTGCGCCTTGTCCTCGTCCTCCCGGATCGCCTTCAGCCCGGCCCCGAAGCGCGAGCGGTCGATGGCCCACCAGGCGACCAGCATGATCACCAGCAGCAGGACGTGCAGGTAGTAGAAGCGCTCGTGCTGCTCGGGGCGCAGCACCTCGGGCCCGAACGGCCGGGGCACGCGCAGACCGTTCGAGCCGCCGGTCACGTCGGACCAGCTCTGGAAGATCAGCAGCATGATGAGCACGAGGGCGAGCGACATGATGACGAAGGACGCACCGCGCACCCGCAGGGAGGCGAAGCCGATCGGGATCGACAGGACAGCCACGATCACGGCGGCCAGCACCAGGGCGATCCACGAGGGCACGTCGGCGCGCAGGATCAGCAGTCCCACCAGGTAGCCGCCGAGGCCGGTGAAGGCGGCGTGGCCCAGTGAGATATAGCCGGTGAAGCCGCCCACGAAGTTCCAGCCGGTCGCCATGCAGGCGTAGCTGAGGATGACGACACCGACGGACATGATGAACGGCCCCGGGCCGGTCTGTGGGAAGACCAGGACCCCGATCGCGGCCGCGACGACGGCCAGGACCTGCACGCCGCGGATCACCCGGACCACGGTCGGGCTGCCGCTGGCGGAGGTTGTCGCGGTGTCAGAAGCGTTGCGCAAGGCGACCTCCGAAGAATCCGTGCGGCCGGAAGACCAGGGTGGCGAACAGCACGATGTAGAAGATGGTCTGGGCCCACGTGGTGCCCATCGGGATCTGCAGCAGCGACTGGCTGACCCCGAGCACCATCGCCGCCGCGGCCGCACCGGGCACGCTGCCCAGCCCGCCCACGACGATGATGGCCATCAGGGGACCGATCCAGTGCCAGTGGAGCGAGGGATAGATGGTGGCGTCCAGGGAGAGCGCCGTGCCGCCGACGGCGGCGGTTGCCAGGCCGACGCCGAAGCCGTAGCCGGCGACCTTCTTGGTGTCGATGCCGACCAGGGCGGCCGCCTCGCTGTTCTGGATGGTCGCCCGGAGGGACTGGCCGAACCGGGTCGCCTTCAGCACGACGTACAGGACGGCCAGGGCCACGGCCGCCAGGGCGAACGCGATGAGCTTGACCACCGCGATCCGCGCCCCGAACACCTCGAGGCTGGCACCCGAGTAGGGCAGCTGGATGCGGCGCTGCGTGCCGGAGAACACGAACCCGAGCAGGCCCTCGATGGTGAGTGCGATCGCGAAGGTCAGGAGCACCGACATCATCGTCAGCGTCGCGGGCTTCAGCCGAGCGATCAGGACTCGCTGCACGAGGACACCGAGGACGAAGAAGGCGGGCACCGTGAACACCAGTGAGAGCAGCGGGTCCAGCCCGGTGCTGCTGCTGAACCACCAGGCCAGGTAGGCCGCGAGGATCAGGAACGCCGAGTGGGCGATCATCACGACCCGCATGACGCCGAAGTAGAGCGTGAGACCAGCCGCGAGGAGCGCGTAGAGGCCGCCCAGCAGAAGGCCCAGGATGAGGCTCTGGACGAGGAGGTCCATCACCACTCCGGCTTCGGGTAGATGAACTCGGCCTCCTTGGCGTCGTCGGGCAGCACGATGGTGATCTCCCCGTCGACGTACTGCTGGATCAGGTGCGCACCCTGGGGGCGGCCCTCGGCATCCCAGGTCAGGGGTCCCACCACGGTGTCGACCTCGTTGGTGCGCAGCCAGTCGATGAGCTGCCCCTGGCACTCTGGGGACGGGTCGGCACACCCGACGCCCTCCACGGCTGCCGCGACGACCTGGCCGGTGGTCCAGGCGTTCGCCTCGTCCTCGGTCGGCTCCGTGCCGTACTCCTCGGCGAAGTACTCCACGAACTCGGCGTTGGTGGGGTAGCTGGACTCGGGGGTGTATCCGGTCGGGGACAGGATCCCCTCGGTCTTGTCACCGATCGCCGCCGCGAACTCCGGGTTGGTCGGCGCGGTGGAGAACGCCGCGAGGTCTGGCTGGTAGCCGAGCTGCTGCAGCGCGATGATCAGGTTCACCGCGTCCTGGTACTGCGTGCCGCCGACGATGATGTCGGCGTCGCTGGCCTCGATCTTGGCCGCGATGGAGGAGAAGTCGGTCGTGTTCGGGGGGTACACCTCATCCACCACCGTCTCGACCCCGATGGCTTCGAGGCGGGCCTTGAGGCCGTAGGCAGT
The DNA here is from genome assembly GCF_003121625.1 of Ornithinimicrobium cavernae. Taxonomy (GTDB): domain Bacteria; phylum Actinomycetota; class Actinomycetes; order Actinomycetales; family Dermatophilaceae; genus Ornithinicoccus; species Ornithinicoccus cavernae. The sequence goes on from NZ_QDDJ01000003.1 coordinate 42,211, forward strand.
GCCCTGGGCGAACGGGTCGTCCATGGCGGCGTAGGCCGCGGTCTTCGGCCGCTCGGACTCGGGCATCGCCTCGATGTGGTCCGCGAGGTAGTCGTAGTGGTCCTGAGCGACCGCCGGGGCGGCGTAGAACAGGTTGGTGAACCCCTGGGTGAAGACCTCCTCGGCGGCACCGGCCGGCTCCACGAAGAGGAAGCCGTAGTCCATCGCGACCTGGGCCGAGGGCACGACCAGGCGCGTGGAGAAGGGTCCGAAGACGAGGTCGACGCCGTCCTGGTTGATGAGCTTCTCGTAGTCGCTGGCGACCCGGTCGGCGTTGGACTGGTCATCGAGGATGGTGAGCTCGACGTCGCGACCGAGCAGCCCGCCGTTCTCGTTGACGTAGGCGGCCCACGCCTCGTAGCCGCGTTGGACGCCCTTGCCGGGCTCGGAGAAGTCACCCGTCAACGGGAGCGAGATGCCGATCTGGATCGGGTCCTCACCGCCACCGGTGCCGGTCGCGCCGTCACCAGTGCCCCCCTCGCCGGACTCCGACGGGTCATCGATGCCGCAGCCGGTCAGGGCTAGCAGCCCTCCGGCCGCGGTGAGGGCGACCCACCGGCTGATGTTCGTGCGCGTGCTCTTGCTCATGCTTCGTTCCTCCTTGAACGTAAGCGCTTACGTAACCGCTTACAGAGCACCATAGGTCATGCCCTACGATCTGGGCAAGAGGCGACGTCCGGAACGTTCCCTCCGGTGGAGTCCGGGCGAAGGAGGAGGGTCAGATGGCTGGATCCGGCACGAGGGCGCGCCCCCACGGAAGCCGTCCGCGTCTGTCGGACGTCGCTGAGGAGGCGGGCGTCTCCATCGCGACCGCCTCACGCGCGCTGTCGGGTGCGGCGGGTGTCAGTGAGTCGATGGCCGACCGTGTGCGGACTGTCGCCGCGGAGCTCGGCTACGTCGCGAACCTGCACGCCCGCACGCTCGCGGGTGGCCCGACCTCCGTGGTCGGGTTGGTGGTCCACGAGATCGGTGACCCCTACTTCGCGGAGATCGCCAGCGGTGTCCTGGGTCTGGCGGCCGCCGAGGGGCTGACCGTGCAGATCTGCCACAGTGGCCGGGACCCGGAGGCCGAGCTGACCCAGATCCGCACCCTGATCGCCAATGGTGTCGGTGCCGTCATCGTGGCGGGCTCCGGCTTCGTGGACCGCGAGATCCGGGCCAAGGTCACCGCGACCCTGAAGTCCTACCTGGCCGACGGGGGCCGGGTGGCTGTCATCGGACGGCACCACCTGGCGGTGGACACGGTCCAGCCGGAGAACGACAAGGGCGGCCACGCGATCGCGGAGCATGTGGTGTCCCTCGGACACCGCCGGATCGGCATCATCTCCGGGTCGCGCGCCCTCACGACGATCCACGACCGGCTCGGCGGGATGGACCGGGCCCTGCAGGCCGTGGGCCTGGGTGTCGCGAGCACACCTCTCGTCGAGGCGGCGTTCACCCGGGACGGTGGCAAGGAGGCGGCGCTCGAGCTCCTCGAGCGGGCTCCCGACGTGACAGCGATCATGGCTCTCAACGACGACATGGCGATCGGTGCCCTGTCCGTGCTGCGGGACCGGGGGATCCCGGTGCCGGGCCAGATCTCGGTCACCGGCTTCGACGACGTGGCCGTCGCTCAGGATCTTGCCCCGAGCCTGACCACGGTGCGGTTGCCGATGGGGGAGATGGGTCGGCAGGCCCTGGAGCTGGCACTGTCTCCGGCGGCAAAGCGGTCGAGGCGCCGCACGGCACGCGCGGAGCTGATCGTCCGCGCCTCCACCGCGGCCCCGAGGACCTGACGTTGCGCGGGCCCAATGTCTCGCCCCACAGACTCTGCACGGGCTGGCGTGGCGCCTCCCGCCGTCTGGCCAGGTCAGGCCGCTAGACTGCCGACAGAGGGAGGTCGCGATGGAGTGGCTCAGGGAGACGCAGTGGCTCTGGTGGGTCGCCGGGGCCCTCGTGCTCGGACTGGTGGAGATCGCCTCGCTCGACCTGGTCTTCTTCATGCTCGCGGTCGCCGCGATAGCCGCCGCCGCGGCCGCCGGCCTGGACCAGAGCGTCACCGTGCAGGTGCTCACGTTCGTGGCGATGGCCGCCCTGCTGCTCGCGGTCCTGCGGCCTGTGGCGCTGCGCAAGATCAAGCCTGAGGGGGCGGGGGAGCGGACCAACGCCGACGCGCTGGTCGGCCGGACCGCCCTGGTGCTCCAGGAGGTCACCGACCGCAGCGGCCTGGTGAAGCTCACCGGGGAGGAGTGGACGGCGCGGACCCGGCCCGGGACCGTGCTCCCCGTCGACGAGACCGTCCACGTTGCCCGGATCGAGGGCGCGACCGCCGTCGTGGAGCCGCTGCACGGAGCCGGCCCTCACGGCCCCGACGAGCCGAACACCGACAACCAGCATCCCGACAACCAGCATCCCGACAACCAGCATCCCGACAACCAGCATCCCGACACCCGATAGCCAGAACGCCAGGAGGCCGCCATGCCCGCACCCACGACCGTTGCCCTGTGGATCGTCCTGGCGCTGCTCGTCCTCTTCACCGGGGTGGCCATCAGCCGCGCCATCCGGATCGTCCCCCAGGCGAGTGCCGTGATCGTCCAGCGGCTGGGCCGTTACAGCCGCACGCTCGACGCCGGCCTCCACTTCCTGATCCCGTTCATCGACAAGGTGCGGGCCACCGTCGACCTGCGGGAACAGGTCGTCTCGTTCCCGCCGCAGCCGGTGATCACCAGTGACAACCTGGTGGTCAGCATCGACACGGTCATCTACTTCCAGCCGACCGACCCGAAGGCGGCGACCTACGAGATCGCCAACTACATCCAGGGCATCGAGCAGCTGACCGTCACCACCCTGCGCAACGTCATCGGCTCGCTGGACCTCGAGCAGACACTGACCAGCCGTGACCAGATCAACGGGCAGCTCCGCGGCGTCCTGGACGACGCGACCGGTCGGTGGGGCATCCGCGTCAACCGCGTCGAGCTCAAGGCGATCGACCCGCCGGCCAGCGTGCAGGACTCGATGGAGAAGCAGATGCGCGCCGAGCGGGACCGGCGCGCCGCGATCCTCAATGCCGAGGGTGTCAAGCAGTCGCAGATCCTCACCGCCGAGGGGCAGAAGCAGGCCCAGATCCTGCGGGCCGAGGGCACCGCGCAGGCCGCGATCCTGGAGTCCCAAGGCGAGGCCCGCGCGATCCTGCGGGTCTTCGACGCCATCCACAAGGGCAACCCGGACTCCAAGCTGCTGGCCTACCAGTACCTCCAGATGCTCCCGCAGATCGCGCAGGGTGAGTCCAACAAGATGTGGATCGTCCCGAGCGAGCTCACCCAGGCGCTGCAGGGCATCGGTGCGGCCCTCGGTCCGCACGGCCCGTCGGGCACGGGCTCCCTGGACGCCCCGCCCGGGAGCTCCTACGAGGTGGACCAGGACGATGCCGTGGAGGTGGACGAGCCCTCGCTGGAGGACCCGGCCGAGGCGCTGCGGCGCGCCCGCGCCGATGCGGCGGGGGCGGCCAAGGAGGCCGAGGAGTCCACCCGCACGGTCCGGAGCCGAGGCCTCCGTCCGGAGACTCCCTCCCCGCAGCCCGACCCCGGCCGTATGCCGACCGGTCCCGCTCCGGTCTCCGAACCGGATCTGCCGGACGAGCCGACGCAGTAGCGCCGTTCCCGACGCCCTCGCGAGGGCGTCGCCACCGAGCTGCCAGGCACGTGCTGAATGGCGGTTTGCATAGTTATGCGGTTGACCGTATACACTCGCACCGTGAGCAAAGTGATGACCAGTCTTCCTGTCGGCGAGCGCGTCGGCATCGCCTTCTCCGGGGGTCTCGACACCTCTGTGGCCGTCGCCTGGATGCGCGACAAGGGAGCGGTGCCCTGCACCTATACCGCCGACATCGGACAGTACGACGAGGCGGACATCGAGTCGGTGCCCGGCCGCGCCCTGCAGTACGGCGCGGAGCTCGCCAGGCACGTGGACTGCAAGCTTCCCCTGGTCGAGGAGGGCCTGGCCGCGCTGGCCTGCGGAGCGTTCCACATCCGCTCCGGTGGTCGTCCCTACTTCAACACCACGCCGCTGGGGCGTGCCGTGACGGGCACGATGCTGGTCCAGGCGATGCACAGCGACGGGGTCAACATCTGGGGTGACGGCTCGACGTTCAAGGGCAACGACATCGAGCGGTTCTACCGCTACGGGCTGCTCTCCAACCCGGACCTGCGGATCTACAAGCCGTGGCTCGACGCCGACTTCGTCGACGAGCTGGGCGGCCGGGCCGAGATGAGCCAGTGGCTCACCGAGCACAACCTCCCCTACCGCGACTCCGAGGAGAAGGCCTACTCGACGGACGCCAACATCTGGGGTGCCACCCACGAGGCCAAGACCCTGGAGCACCTCGACGTCTCCCTGGAGACGGTCGAGCCGATCATGGGTGTGAAGTTCTGGGACCCTGCGGTGGAGATCGAGACCGAGGACGTCACGATCGGCTACGAGCGCGGACGGCCCGTCTCGATCAACGGCGTGCGCTACGACGACCCGGTCGCCCTGGTCCACGAGGTCAACACCATCGGTGGCCGGCACGGCCTGGGCATGTCCGACCAGATCGAGAACCGCATCATCGAGGCCAAGTCCCGTGGCATCTACGAGGCGCCGGGGATGGCGCTGCTGTTCCTGACCTACGAGCGGCTGCTCAACGCTGTCCACAACGAGGACACGATCGCCCACTACCACGCCGAGGGGCGTCGCCTGGGCCGGCTGCTCTACGAGGGTCGCTGGCTCGAGCCGCAGGCGCTGATGGCCCGCGAGGCGATCCAGCGCTGGGTCTCCTCGCTCGTGACCGGTGAGGTGACGGTCCGGCTGCGTCGCGGCGAGGACTACACGATCCTGAACACCAGCGGGTCCAACTTCTCCTACCATCCGGACAAGCTGTCGATGGAGCGGACCGACAACGCGGCCTTCGGCCCCAACGACCGTATCGGCCAGCTGACCATGCGCAATCTCGACATCGCCGACTCGCGGAGCAAGCTCGAGCTGTATGCCCGGCAGCCGCTCGACGAGGGCCAGGTCATCGTCGAGAACGGGATCCTGCTCGGCGCCCTCGAAGCCGGTGGCGCGGACCGGATCGCCTCGAACCCGGCCGTCCGGGCGGACGAGGACCTCGCGCTGGACAACGCCGCGATGGAGTTCGGGGTCGACTGATCCGGAGGTGCCCGCTGCCCACCCTGGACGCAGGGCTCGCGAGGCGTCCGGTGACGTCCTGGAGCGGGCCCTGCATCTGAGGGCCGGCTAGAGGGGGCTCCAAGAACGCCACGGCGCTCCAAGAGTCCCGATGCGGCGCTCATGGTGCAGAGCGTGGAGCAGGTGAGGGTCGCGCGGGACAACCCCCATCGCGACCGCAGGGGTCACCAGAGCCCGGTGCCGGCCAGGACCGGCGGCAACCCCGGCGCGCTGAACGGCACGGCCGGACGCACCTCGGCACGCCGCTCCGCGCGGTCGGCCGGGAGGGCGACTCCGTGCGTCCGGAGCTCCGCGGTTGCCGGTGAGTCACCCACTCCGGCATCGCCCGCCGGGACGGAGCGGGCCGTGCCGGTGCCGTTCGTGGCGACGAGAGCGACCTGCGCGGCCTTCGCCCCCGAGGGGGCCCGGTCCTCCAGGGCGTCACCGATCGCGGCGAACACCTGGTCGGTCTCGATGAGGAACCCGTCGTGGCCGTAGCGCGAGTGCACGGTCACCAGGTCGCGGCAGGCGGGGGAGGTGGCGATGCGCTCGCCCTCGCCCGGTGTGAAGAGCCGGTCACTGTCGACCACGACCACGGTGAGGTCGGCCGTGATGCGCCTCAGCGCCGCCTCCACGCCGCCGCGGTCCCGGCCGATGTCGTGCCCGTTCATCACCTCGGTGAGCACCACATAGCTGTTGGCGTCGAACCGGCGGGCCAGCTTCTGGCCGTGGTGCTCGAGGTAGGACTGCACGGCGTAGCGACCACCCGCCGCCGGGTCCTCGCCCTCCTGGGAGTCGGCGCCGAACCGCTCCTGCAGCTCCTCGGCCGTGCGGTAGGTGGCGTGCGCGATCTGCCGGGCGATCTCCAGGCCGTGGCGCGGCCCGGGGCCCGGGTAGTAGTCGCCTCGGTGGTAGGCCGGGTCTCCCTTGATCGCGAACAGCTGGGGTGTGGCCCAGGCGATCTGGTCGGCGGAGGCGATCGCCGAGGTCGCGATCGGCAGGCACCTGCGGACGCGGCCGGGCAGCGTGACGGCCCACTCCAGGGCGCGCATGCCGCCCATCGAACCGCCGACCACTGCGGCGAAGGTGTGGATGCCGAGCCGGTCGGCGAGCAGCGCCTCGGCGCGGACCTGGTCGCGGACGGTCACCCGGGGGAACATCGATCCCCAGGGGCGACCGTCCGGGCCGGGCGACGACGGGCCGGTGGACCCGCGCGAGCCGCCGAGCACGTTGGGCGCGACCACGAAGTAGCGGTCGGTGTCCAGCGCCCGCCCGGGCCCGATCAGGCCCGGCCACCACCCGGGTGTCGGACTGTCCGGTCCGGCAGGACCCTCCACGTGGGAGTCCCCCGTGAGTGCGTGGAGCACCAGCACGGCGTTGTCCCTGGCCTCGTTGAGCCGTCCCCACGTCTCGTAGGCCATTCGCACGCCGGGCAGGGTCTCCCCGGACTCCAGGAGCAGGTCACCGACGGGGAGCGTGCGCCGTCGGCTGCCGGACCGGACAGTGTCAGAGGTCATCGCGGATCAGAGGCCCTTGGCGGCGCGGAAGCCCGTCTCCAGGTCGGCGATGATGTCGTCGATGTGCTCGAGGCCGACGGCCAGGCGCACCAGGCCCGGGGTGACGCCGGCGGCTGCCAGTGCCCCCTCGTTGAGCTGGCGGTGCGTGGTCGAGGCGGGGTGGATGACCAGGGAGCGCACGTCGCCGATGTTGGCCACGTTGGAGTGCAGCTCCAGGGCGGAGACGAACGCCTTGCCGGCCTCCAGGCCACCGGCGATCTCGAAGGCCAGGACGGCGCCGGCACCTTCCGGCAGGTAGCGCTGGGCCAGCTCGTAGGAGGGGTGGCCGGGCAGTCCCGCGTAGCTCACCGAGACGACCTGCTCCTGGTCCAGCAACCAGTTGGCCACCTTCTTGGCGTTGGCGACGTGACGCTCGACCCGCAGGGACAGGGTCTCGATGCCCTGCGCGATGAGGAAGGCGTTGAACGGCGAGATCGCCGGGCCGAGGTCGCGCAGCAGCGTCACGCGGGCGCGCAGGATGTAGGACAGGTTGGTGCCGCCGAAGATCTCGTTGCCGACGCCGAGGTCCTTGCCGAAGGTGAGCCCGTGGTAGCCCTCGTCCGGCTCGTTGAAGTGCGGGAACCGCTCCGGGTGCTGCGCGTAGTCGAAGTTGCCGCTGTCGACGATGACGCCGCCGATCGAGGTGCCGTGACCGCCGAGGTACTTGGTGGCCGAGTGCACGATGATGTCCGCGCCGTGCTCGAACGGCCGGGTCAGGTAGGGCGTGGCGATGGTGTTGTCGATGATCAGCGGGACGCCCACCTCGTGGGCCACGTCGGCGACCGCGCGGATGTCAAGGACCAGGCCGCTCGGGTTGGCGATGCTCTCGCCGAAGAAGGCACGGGTGCGCTCGTTGGACGCGGCACGCCACGACTCGGGGTCGGTCGGGTCCTCGACGAAGGTCACCTCGATGCCCAGGCGCGGCAGGGTCTGGGCGAACAGGTTCTGGGTCCCGCCGTACAGGCTCGGCGAGGCGACGAGGTGGTCACCGGCCTGTGCGACGTTGAGGATGGCCAGGGTGGAGGCGGACTGGCCGCTGGCCAGCAGCAGCGCGCCGACGCCGCCCTCGAGATCGGCGATGCGGTTCTCGACGACCTCGGTGGTCGGGTTGCCGATGCGGGTGTAGATCGGGCCGAGGTCCTCGAGGTTGAACCGTGCGGCGGCGACGTCCGCGTTGTCGAAGACGAACGAGGTGGTCTGGTAGATCGGCAGGGCGCGGGCGCCGGTGGCGGCGTCCGGCGTCTGACCGGCGTGGATCTGGCGGGTGGCGAAGGACCAGGACATGGTGTGCTCCAAGGGGATTCAGGTAAGGGGTGCGCGTGAGCGCGGGGTCAGGGAAGTGTGGGTGGCGCGGCGTGGTGGTGCCGGCTGAGTCGCGCAGACTCGGCCCGGGGACGGGCGTGCTGGTCTCGGGGGCGGACTCAGCGGTTGGGCATTCGACAACAGGTCACAGCAGCGCTCCTTCATGCGTCACTGGGCCCACCGGTCGACGGGCCCGCGCTTGCGGATCGTGGCTCCGGTGCCGCGTCCGCCCGGTCATCACCCGGGGCACCCCACCGCGAGTGGAGGGTTGCCGCCCAACGAGCCGGGGCTTGGCGTTGGGACTCATGACCTGGGTTAGTTGTAGCAGACAGGGATCACCGTGGTCAATTCGGCCAGAAAGGTGCTCGTGACCGTCATTTCGAACGATCTGCGGCACTATGCCGTGGCGTGCGTGGATCATGAGGCTGCCCTTGTCGCGGGGTGCCGACTGGGTAACGTCGTGGCATGGGAACCGACGAACCTCCCCGGGGCGGACGCCCGGACGGGCGCTCCGACATCGTCCGTGCCTTCGACAGGCTGCCCAAGCCGCTGCGCGTGATCCTCTTTGCGTTGGCCGTGTCGTTCGCCGTCGTGATGGTCATCAGCTATGTCACGCAGGGTCGCTGGGGAATGGCCGTCATCTGGGTGGTCGTGACACTGGTGTGGGGCGTCATCGCGCTCGTGCGGCTGGGGGAGGCCGACCGCTATGCCTCGACCCACGTCGACGGCCGGTGACGACGTACCCCGCGTCGTCACCGGCCGTCCGGCAAACCGCCTGCCCTGCCCCCGGGCGGCGGTGGGCTCATCGCCCGGGTGGTCTCACGTGCCGGGCGTCGTACCCGGCCTCACCGGTAGTCCTCGTCGACGTCCTCGTCACCGTTCCGGCGGACCAGCGCGGCCAGGCCCACCAGGACCAGCAGCAGCCCCAGGCCGACCAGGCTCAGGGGGCCGAAGCTGCTCCAGTCCAGGTTCACGTCGGTCAGCTCGACCAGCAGGGCGCCTCCGGCGACCACCAGGCAGACCAGCCCGAGCGCCACGGTCCCCCAGGAGGGGCCCTTGGGTCGGGGCAGTGTCCGCGGGGCCGTGGTCTCCGCACCCTCCGCGGCCCAGTCGTTGTCCATCCGGTCCGGTCCGTCCTGGCCCAGCTGGCCGGTCGTGCCGTTCTCGTCCCAGTTGCTGCTCATCGTCCGTCACCTTCCACCACGACCTGACCGAAACCCACGCGGGCCTCGACCTCTAGCTCGACCGGGCCGTCGCCGACCACGATCTCCTCACCGACGTTGACCCCACCCACCTCGCGGCGGGGATCGCCGTGCACGATGCCGCCCATGCCGGCACCGGCCTCGACACGCACCGTGACGTCGTCCGGCACGAGCACCCGCAGGGTGCCGAACGAGACGGTCGCGGTGATCGGTCCGGTGAGGTCCTGGCCGTCTGCTCCACGCAGGTCGAGCGTCCCGGTCCCGGCGCCGAGCCGGTAGGGGCCGGTGTCACCGGCGTCGGGTGCCCAGGTGTAGTCACCCACCCGGCCCGAGGGCACGAAGTGGTCACCGATCGGCAGCACCGCTGCGGTGACGAGCAGGGCCACGACGGCCACGAACCCGGGGAACCCCGAGGTCCGGCCGGCGAGCCCGAGGACCAGGATCACCAGACCGAGCGACCCGAGGGCGCCCACCAGGCCGATCACGAGCGGGTTGACACCCCAGGCGTACTCCGCGGCGGCCCAGGCCAGCCCGCCGCCGGCGGTCAGGGCCAGACCGAGCCCGAGCAGCGTCCCGGCAGCGCCCGCCGAGCGGCGACCAGGTCGCCGCGGCGCGGGCGGAGGCTTCGGGGCCCGCGGCCGGGACTGCCACCCACCCGGTCCCTGCGGGGCCGAGGGACCGCCACCCGAAGGACCGCCGGGCCCTGACCCCTCGGCGGAACCCCAGCCGCCGTTCGGGTCCGCGCTCCACGCCGACGCCTGGCCACCGGTCTCGCCGCCCCACCGGGAGTCGGTCGTCTCCGTCGCCGGTGTGGCGAACGAGGAGGTCGTCTCATCGGTGCCCGGCGTCCAGGCCGTGGCACCGCCGGTGCCCTGCCCACCGGTGCCGGCCGGACCTGCATACTGATCGGCGCGCTGACCGTAGAACCCGGGCTGCTCCCGCTTGGTCCACTCGCTCCAGAGCCACCAGGCCCCCAGCCCCACGATCACCAGGGTGATCACGCCCCAGCCGAAGAAGCCGCCGTCGGCCCACCAGCCGCCGCCGAACCAGCCGAACGACCCGAACAGGCTCAGCACCGCCACGACCAGGAGGACGACCGACTCGGCCCGCCCGTCCCGCAGCGCCAGCTCCAGGTGGGTCTCCTCCTGACGGTTCGGGATCAGCAGCCACGCGGCCAGGTAGAGCATCACGCCCAGCCCCATCCCGAGGGTCAGCACGACGAAGAGCGCCCGGATCACGAGGGCGTCCACGCCGAGGCGCTCGGCCAGGCCCGAGCAGACACCGCCGATCCAGCTGTCCTGGGAGCGGCGCATGTCGATGCGGCGGAGCCCGGTGAAGAAGGTGTCGGCGCCGCGCGGGCCGGGCTGCCCGCCGCCGGGTGGTGGTGTCTGTGTCATGGCTCCACTGTCCCGCCGATCGGACCCCTGCCGCTATGAGGGTCGACCCTGACCGGACCCTGAGCGCACCCCGAGAGCCTCGGTCCGGGGGCCGGCCGTGGGGGAGGATGGGGTCGTGACCAGCCCACGTGTGCCGCCCCCGCCGGCCGGGAGTGCCCCCCACCGGCAGCGGCCGCCGCTGCGCCGGGGTGCCCACGGGCGGGTGGTCGCTGGCGTATGCCGTGGGCTGGCCGACCACCTGGGCCTGCACCCGCTCGCCCTGCGGGTCGGGTTCATCGCGCTGACCGCCGTCGGCGGTGTCGGCGCCCTGGTCTATGCCTTCCTGTGGGCGACGGTCGAGCCCGCCGAGGGTGCAGCCCCTGCGGGAGGGGACCGCTCGAGGTGGCTCCGTCAGCCGGACACGGGGTCGCTGCTGGTGCTCACCGGGGGACTGGTGATCCTGGTGGGTGGGCTCGCCCTGGTGCAGGCCTGGGGGCTCGACCTGCGGCTGGACATCACCGTCCCGGTGCTGGTGCTGACCACCGGTGCCGTCTTCGTCTGGTCCCAGCTGGACACGAGTGGCCGTGACCGGTTGCTGGCACCGCACGGCGGCAGCCGGCAGCAGGCGATGGGCCGGTTGGTCATCGGGGTCGGTCTCGCGGTCGCCGGTCTGGTGGCGCTCGGGGCCCAGGGACGGAGCCTCGGGGAGCTGCGCGACGTCGGCGTCGCGGTCGTCATCACCCTGGCCGGCGTGGGTCTGCTGGCCGCCCCCTACGTCACCCGCCTCTGGCGTGACCTCAGGGAGGAGCAGGCGGCCACCGCCCGCGAGACCGAGCGCGCCGACATCGCGGCCCACCTGCACGACTCGGTGCTGCAGACCCTGGCCCTGATCCAGCGCCGGGCCGACGACCCGGTCCAGGTCGCCCGGCTCGCCCGTGCCCAGGAGCGCGAGCTGCGCAGCTGGCTGTATGCCGGACCGGTCGGCCCCACCGCCACGCTCGCGGGGGCGGTGGCCGCCGCGGGCCACGAGGTCGAGGACCTCCACGGCGTGCCGATCGAGCTCATCGTCACGGGCGACCGACCCCTGGACGCCGACGGTCAGGCGCTGGTCAACGCGTTGCGCGAGGCGATGCTCAACGCGGTGCGGCACGGGGCCCCGCCGGTCTCGGCCTACGTGGAGGTGGGCACCGGGTCGGTGGAGGCCTTCGTCCGCGACCACGGCGAGGGGTTCGACCCGGAGGACGTCCCGGCGGACCGGCTGGGCGTGCGCGAGTCGATCATGGGCCGGATGCAGCGACACGGAGGGACGGCGCGGGTGCGTCGCCTCGAGCAGGGGACCGAGGTCAGCCTGGAGCTGCCCGTGTCCCGCGAGCCACAAGGAGCAGAGTCATGAGCCAACCGCGTCCCACCGGCAGCCAGGGCACGCCCGCAGCCCGACCCGGCGGACCGATCCGCCTCGTGCTGGTCGACGACCACCGGATGTTCCGGTCCGGCGTCCGCGCCGAGCTCGACGAGGTGTCCGGCAACCGGCTGGAGATCGTGGGGGAGGCCGGCACCGTCGACCAGGCCGTGGTGGTCATCCGGGAGCAGCGACCGGACGTGGTGCTGCTCGACGTGCACCTGCCCGGCGGGGACGGCCGCGGCGGCAGTGATGTCATCACCGGCTGCGCAGGGGTGACGACCGAGTCCGGTGCCCCGGTCCGGTTCCTGGCGCTGTCGGTGTCCGACGCCGCCGAGGACGTCATCGCGGTGATCCGCGCGGGCGCCCGCGGCTATGTCACCAAGACGATCAGCGGGCCCGAGCTCGGTGGTGCCATCGTGCGGGTCGCCGACGGGGACGCGGTCTTCAGCCCACGGCTCGCCGGGTTCGTCCTGGACGCCTTCGGCGCCGCGGCCGGTGAGATCGCCGAGGTCGACGAGGAGCTGGACCGCCTCAGCGCGCGCGAGCGCGAGGTGATGCGGTTGATCGCCCGCGGCTATCAGTACAAGGAGGTCGCCAAGGAGCTGTTCATCTCGGTGAAGACCGTCGAGACGCACGTCTCCTCGGTGCTCCGCAAGCTGCAGCTGTCCTCGCGGCACGAGCTGACCGTCTGGGCGATGGGCCGCCGCCTCCTCTGACGACCCCGACCGGGGCGCGCGGTCGGATGGTCACGGCCTGGCCGGGCGCGGCTGCAGCAGCGCCACGCCGGCCCCGACGACGAGGATCGCCGCGGACAGGAGCAGCCCGGTGCCGAGGTCCGCGCTCAGGTCCGAGACCCAGCCGGTCAGCGTCGGTCCGACGGTCTGCCCGAGACCGAAGGCGATCGTGGCGAAGGCGATGCCGGCGGTCCAGTGCGGCTGCGGCAGGGTCTCCCGCACCGAGATGCTCACGGCAGTGACGACCGCCAGGAAGCTCCCGCCGACGACCGCGCCCGACAGGTAGGCCGCGACCGGGCCCTCCAGCACGACGGGCAGCACGGTCCCGCCCGCCAGCGCGATCATGACCACGACCATCCCGCGCGACCCGCCGAGCCTGCCCAGGACCGGTCCCCACGCCAGCCCGGAGACCGCCGCGGCGGTCCCGACGACGGCCCAGAACCCGGCGATCACCGGGCCGCTCATGCCCTGTTCGGTCAGGTAGGCACTGATGAAGGTGAGATAGGCGATGTAGCCCAGGCCGAAGCACGTGTAGGCCAGCACGACCCAGCCGATGAGGCGCCGGTCCCAGCGCCTGGCGTGCTCCTCGGCAGGGGCGGGGTCCCCGACGTGCCGGGCGGACAGCACGGCCGCGACGGTGGCCACGAGCGCGGCCGCGGCCAGGGCGAGCCAGCCCTGGCGCCACCCCGCACCGTCGGTGACCCCGAGGATCCACGGGACCAGGAGACCCGCCACCACGATCCCTCCGCCGGCGCCCCCGAAGTAGACGCCCAGCAGCACCGCGGCCCGACCGCGGGACCCTCGGTGGCTCGCCTCGGCCACCAGGACGGCACCGATGATGAAGGCCACCGCCCCGGCCAGGCCGGCGACGAAGCGGATGGTGAGGAGCACGGCATACTGGCTGGTCGCCGCGGTGAGGCCGATGGCGAGCGTGGTGACCACCGTGCCACCCAGGAACGACCGCCGTGAGCCGACGGCACGGGCGAGCGGGGTCGCGACGAGCGCGCCGACCAGGTAGCCCGCCGCGTTGGTGGTGTTGAGCGCGCCGGCCGCGGAGTAGGACCAGTCGAGGTCCTCACTCATGGCCGGGAGCAGCAGCGCGTAGGCGAACCGGGCCAGTCCGAGGGCCACCAGGGGACCGGCGGCCAGCCCCAGGGCCAGCAGGAGCCGGCCGTGACCGTCCGCCGCAGCGCGCTGCACAGCCGGGCTCAGACGGCCGGGCGGTCGAAGTAGCTGTGCCGCTCGCGCGCCCGGCCGTCCGCGTCGTAGTCGATGAGGTCGGCGAACCCGACCTCGACCACTGAGCCGTCCTTGAGCCGCCCGCTGAAGACACCCCGGACCGCGACCGAGGTCGTGTCGACGACGAGCTGGTCGATCCGGTGGCTGCCCGACTCGATGACCCGCTCCCCGGCGTAGAACACCTCGAGCGCCTCGCGCCCTCGCATCGGCTCGTAGCCCGGACGGTGGTAGACGGCGTCGTCCGCGAACCAGTCCAGGACGCCCGGGACGTCGCCGGCGTCCACGGCGCGGTAGTAGCGGTGGGTGATCGCTCTCAGGTCCATCAGTGCTCCTTCCGGGCGGCTGCCAGCCGCTGGGCCGCCCGGTCTCGGGCCGCCTGATCGGGTGTCACTCCGCGGTGCTCGGCCTCGGTGAGGATCTCCTCGACCCGCTCGCCGATCCGCTCCAGCGCACTGGCCAGTGTGTCCGCGTCCCAGCCGACGACACCGGCGTGCACCTGGATGACGCCACCGGCGTTGGCCACGAAGTCGGGCACCACGGTGACCCCGGCCGCGCGGAGCGCCTCGCCCGCCTCGGGTGAGTCCAGGGTGTCGTTGGCCGCGCCGGCCACGACCCGGGCGCGGATGCGGTCGGCGTTGGCAGTGGTGAGGACGCGGGCGACCGCGCACGGCGCGAAGACGTCGGTGTCGGCATACGGCGCCTCGTGCGGGTCGACCACGGTGGCGCCGAGCTCCTCGGCCAGCGCCTGCGCCCGGTCTGCATCGATGTCGGCGACCGAGAGGACCGCGCCGTCGGTCGCGGCCAGCCGGGCCAGGTTCGCCCCGACGTGCCCGGTGCCCTGCACGACGACACGGACGCCCGCCATGTCGCGCCCGAGCGCGTGCCGCACCCCGGCGCGCATGGCGGCGTAGACACCGCGGGCGGTATAGGGGCCGGGGTCCACCTCGTCACAGAACGCCCGTCCGCCGCGGGTCTCGATGATGCGCATGTCCTCCGGAGTGGTCCCCATGTCGACGCCGGGGATGTAGGCACCGTTGGTCCGGGCCACGAACTCACCGAAGGCGAGCAGGGCGGCCCGACGCTCCTCGCCCCGCAGCGGTGCCGGGGAGTCCGCCAGGATGACGGACTTCGCGCCGCCGTAGGGCAGGTCCGCGCACGCGTGCTTGAGGGTCATCGCCGCCGCGAGGCGCTGCGCCTCGATGACGGCCTCCTCCGGCGTGGCGTAGGGCCGCCAGCGGGTGCCGCCGAAGCCGGGCCCCAGGGTCGTGTTGTCGATGGCGATGACGGCACGCAGGCCGGTGGTGTCGTCGCGGCAGGTGATGACCTGCTCGGACCCGAAGAGATCGGGAGCCACGCTGCTCCCCCTGCTGTCGTTGCTCATAGGGGGCAGTCCACCACAACGACCCGACGCCCGGTCGGTGGGTGCGAGGATCGGGGCATGGACAGGTCCGCGCTCGCCGTCGCCGCCACGCTCCTCCTGGTCACCGCGGGGTGCGCCAGCGAGGACGACCCCGGGTCGGCGCCCACCACGAGCAGTGCCACCGCCGGCATGGCGGACGGGGGTGGGGCCACCTCCTCACCCGGTGCCGCGCCAGCGGCCGGGACCACCGGGCACGGCGGCGAGGGGACCACCGCGCCGGCGAGCGGGGAGACCGGAGCCGGCCCCTCGGCATACGGCCTGGCACTGCTGGCCACCCCTGCGGGGGCGACCCACCTGACCGTCACCGACCTCGACGCGGTCCGGGAGCGCCTCGGGGTGCCGGAGCTGACCTCGCAGGACCTGATGACCGACCGGCTGGAGTTCTGGCGGGCGGCCGAGGCCTCCACCGTGCTGCTGACCGACGGGCTGCTGCGCGAGGAGAACAGCCGCTACGACCTGACCTACGACTTCACCCAGGACGACGTCGACGCCGAGGTCCGTTGGCGCGGGCCGGACGGCGCCGGCTTCCTGCTCGCCATGCGGCCCGACCTGGACCCGGACCTCGTGCAGGCCGCGATCGACGACGGTGCGCCCGGCCTCGGTGGGGCGGTCCTCGACCGGGCGACCTCGACGGTCCTCGGGGGTGCGACCACCGGTGAGGTGTGGGCCAGCGACCCGGCGCTCGCGGTCGTGGGTGACGTCCCGGCCGAGAGCCTGGTGGTGCGCGACGGCTGTGTCCCGTTCGCCACCGCGCTCGGCGTCGATGCCACGGTGGAGCACCAGGACGAGGTGCTGGCCGCGCACGACGTGGCGTCGCTGACCGGGCTCGAGGCGGTGGCGGTCGCGTTCACGGGCCGCACCGCCACCGTCCGGCTCGCGTACCCGTCGGGGACCTCGCCGGCGACCATCGAGACGGACCTGGCCGCCCGGGTGGCGCTCGGTGAGGACTGGCCGACGACGGAGTCGGTGGGCTTCGCCGACGGTTTCGGTGAGGGGTCGGTGGCGGGGGTGAGCGGGACGGTCGGCGAGCTGCGGTATGCCGTCACGAACCCGGGTGCGGCCGCTCACCTGGTCCTCGCTGACCTGGTCCCGCTGGGCGTGTGCCCGGAGGTCGAGCTGCTCGAGGAGCCGACCGGGCTGTGACGCTCACTGGAGGTCGACGGCCCACCCGCCCTCCATCGTCTCCAGGTCGAAGCGGGCCAGCCCCTGGTGGTCCAGGGTCCACAGGTCGTCGCCGATGACGATCGTGCGCTGCGGTCCCTCGCCCCACGAGTCCTTCCCGGGGGTCGTGCTGACCCGGGCGTCCTCGCGCAGCGTCGACTCGTCGGCACCGAGCGCGATCACCCCGGCGAACGGCGGCTTGTCCGCGCTCTCGGACCACGTCGTGGCGGGAAGGAAGGCCTGCCCCGTGGCCGGCCACCAGGTGAGGGCCCGGTGGTCCCACTCGACGGGCGAGTAGGTGTTCTTCCAGGTGAGCACGTCCGTCTGGACCGGCGCGCTCAGGTCGCTGATGTCGAAGAGCGACACCTGCAGCCCCTCGGTGGCCCCGTTCTCCGGGTCCGCGTCCTGGCCGATCCCCAACAGGGTGTCGTCGCCGATCGGGTGCAGGTATGCCGAGTAGCCAGGGATCTTCAGCTCACCGGTGACGGTGGGTGCGGTGGGGTCGGTGGTGTCGATCAGGTAGAGCGGGTCGGTCTGCCGGAAGGTCACCACGGCCGCCAGGTCCGGACCCAGGTAGCGCACGGCCCGGATCTGCTCGGTGACGCCGAGGCCGTCGACGCGGCCGGTCTCGACCAGGGTGTCCCCGTCCTCGCGCATCATGATCAGCGCGGACTGCGACTCCTGCGACGCTGCACGCGGGTCGGTGGTCGTGGCGACGCGGAGGACTCCGTCCTGCTCGTCCAGGGCCCACTGGCTCAGCAGGAAGCCGTCGACGGTGCCGGAGGCCTGGTAGGTCGTGCCCTCCGGGTCACTGATGTCGAAGGAGTGCAGGTCGGTCCTGGCCGTGCTCCCGTCACCCCACGGCTCCGTGCCCGTGTCGGACCAGCGCCACGGGTCCCACCTGTTGGTCGCCACGATCAGCCGGTCGGTCGAGGCGTACACGGTGCTCCCCGCGGCCACGAGGCCGGCGCCCGAGGTGGGCTGTGGGGTGCCGGAGCCGATGTCGAAGCTCAGCACCGTCATGGTCGACAGGCCGGCGGGATCGCGTGGCCGGGAGATCTCGTCGCAGTCCAGCAGGCGCTCGGTCGACACCGGCTCGCCGTCGGCGCCGAGCTCCTGCACGTGCGGGACCCAGTCGTCGATGGTGGTCTCGCGGATGAGCCGGCGGTTGGCCTCCTCAGCCTCCTCCTCCGAGCTGAGCCGCCCGTCCCGGGGGGAGGTCTGCTCCACCGACGGCGGCTGGGAGACCATGACCATCCGGACGGTGTCACCGATCATCCGCGCCGACGTGTAGGAGCCCTCGATCCGGACGGACCCGACGGTGCGCGGCTCGGCCGGGTCGCTGAGGTCGACGGTCGTGACGACCGTGCGCGGGCTGGGGTAGGCCGTGTGGTGGTCGCTGTCCACCGGGGACCAGCCGGCCCACTCGTGCGAGAGCACCACGAGGGTGGAGCCGTGCAGCAGGAGCTCGCCGGCCTGGACCTGGTCCCTGCGACCGGGCAGAGGCACGGTGCTGATGACCGTCTCGCTGGCGACATCCACGATCTGCACGCGCCCGCTGACGGTGGTGACGATGATGCGGCCGTCGGTCTTGACCAGGTCCGCCTCGTCGACGCCCTCCTCCTGCACGTTGGTGCTGGAGTGTTCGGGTGCGGCGCCGTCGGACTCGGCTCCGGCAGAGGCGTCACCGTCGGCGGCGACCACCTCGTCTCCGTAGCCGTAGCCGCCGAGGCCGTACGGGCCGACCTCCTCCAGGGCGTTGGCCTGGTAGTAGGTGAGCAGGTCGTCACAGCCGGCGAAGCGCTCGATCAGCGAGGCCGGCAGCGCCGTGACGGCCGAGCGGGCGGCGGTCGCGTCCCACCCGGTGGAGCCCTCTGGTGCACCCGGCGGTGAGCTCGCCGGCGTCACGGTGCCCGGGGGAGAGGCGCACGCGGCGAGGGCCGCGACGAGCGAGCAGGTGAGCAGTGCGGGAACGGTGGGACGAGGCATCGTGGCCTCCGGGGGCGAGTAGGGCTGACGGCGTTGTCAGCGGTGTGACGCAGCCCACAGCCCCCGGGTTCCCGCCACCCCTTCTCTCTCTCGACCGGGCACGGTCGCCTGACGATTCCCTCGACAGGCGACGGGGTATGCCGAGGCGACCCTCGGCATACCCCTGCCTCTGCTCGGGTGGTCCAGTGGTCAGGGGTCGGTCGTGCGGGCCGAGGGCTCCGCGATCTCGGTGACCACCTCGACCTGGGGGTACACCGGCTGCCACATCAGGTCCTGGATGTCCTGGATCGGGTTCTCGAGCCGGACGGTGGCCACGCCCTCCTCCTGCGCCGCCTGGGCCACGCGCACGGCGACCGCCGCGGAGACGGCGCGCAGCTGCCGCATCGTGGGCAGGATCGGGGCTCCCAGCCGCTTGGCGGAGGTCATCTCCGCGACCGCGTGCGAGGCGGCAGCGATCATGTGGTCGGTCACCTGGCTCGCTCGCGAGGCCACGACGCCCAGGCCGATCCCGGGGAAGACCAGGGCGTTGTTGGCCTGCGCGATCTCGTAGGTGGTGCCGCCGTGCTCGACCGGGCCGAAGGGTGAGCCGGTGGCGATGAGAGCCCTCCCGTCGGTCCAGGCGAGCAGGTCGGCAGGGACCGCCTCGGCCTTCGGGGTCGGGTTGGACAGCGGCATGATGATCGGCCGGTCACATCCCGCGGCCATGTCCCGGACGATCGCCTCGGTGAAGGACCCCGCCTGCGCGGAGGTCCCGATCAGGATCGTCGGCCTCACGTTGCGCACGACGTCCGCCAGGGCATACCGCGCCGGCTCGGCCGTCACCCAGGAGGCGAGCTCCTCCGACGGGCGGGCGTAGCGCTCCTGGAACGGCCGCATCGGACCGGCGGTGTGCAGCAGGCCACGGCTGCCCAGGCCCCAGAAGCGCCGGGCGGCCTCCTCCTCCGGCAGGCCCTCGCGCACCATCACGTCACGCATCAGGTCGGCCACGCCGATGCCCGCCGTGCCGGCTCCGTGGATGACGACCCGCTGGTCGGCCATCCGCTCGCCCTTGGCGCGCACCGCGGCGAGCGCCGCAGCGGCGACCACGGCCGCGGTGCCTTGGATGTCGTCGTTGAAGGAGACGTGCTCCTCGCGGTAGGTGTCCAGGATGCGGTGCGCGTTGTTGGCCCCGAAGTCCTCCCAGTGCAGCAGCGCGTGCGGGAAGTGCCGCTTGACGGCGGCGACGAACGTCGCGATGAACTCCTCGTAGCGCTCGCCGCGGACCCGCGCGTGCCGGGCGCCCAGGTAGGCCGGGTCGTTGAGCAGCGCGAGGTTGTCCGTGCCGACGTCCAGCACGATCGGGACCCCGCGCAGCGGGTGGATCCCCGCGGCAGTCGTGTAGACCGCGAGCTTGCCGACGGCGATCCGGATCCCGCCCACGCCCTGGTCGCCGATGCCGAGGATGCCCTCGGAGTCGGTCACCACGAGCAGGTCGACGTCGTCCGGGCCGGCGCCGTGGGCCGCCAGAGCCTCGTCGATGCTCTCCGGGGTGTCGATCGCCAGGTAGATGCCGCGCGCCCGGTCGAACGTCGAGCTGAACGCCTCGATCGCCTCACCGACCGTGGGCGTGTAGATGATCGGCAGCATCTCGTCGAGGTGCTCGGCGACCAGGCGGTAGTAGAGGATCTCGTTGAGGTCCTGCAGCTGGTTGAGGTAGACGTACTTGCTCAGCGCGTCGGGCTTGGTCGCGAACTGCCGGTAGACCCGCTTGAGCTGCTCGTTCATCGAGTTCACGGCGGGCGGGAGCAGCCCTTGCAGGCCGAGGGCGCGACGCTGCTCGAGGGTGTAGGCGGGACCGAAGTTGAGCATCGGCCGGGCCAGTACCTGGCGTCCTCGCACGGCGATCTGGACGGTCTCGACCCCGTCGACGGTGCGGAACTGGTACTGGCGCGGCATAACGGGACAGTAATGGGTGCCCGGCCCGGGACGGAGAGCGCCCCACCGGAAATGGTCCGGCGGGGCGCCTCACTCAGGAGCAGACGGAGTATGCCGCCTGGTCCGGCAGACGGGGTCTCACAGGTTGATCATGTGTCCCGCGACGCCGTGCAGGGCCTCCTTGAGCGCCTCACCCAGGGTCGGGTGGGCGAAGACGACGCGGGAGAGCTCGTCGGCGGTGAGGTCCCAGGTCTGCGCGGCGTTGAGCACCGGCAGGAGCTCGGTGGCGTCCGGGCCGATGATGTGGGCGCCGATGATCTCGTTGTGCTCGGCGTCCGCCACGATCTTGGCGAAGCCGACGGCATCGCCCAGGCCCATCGCCTTGCCGTTGGCCGTGAACGGGAACTTGGCGACCTTGACGTCGTAGCCCTTCTCCCTGGCCTGCTCCTCGGAGTAGCCCATGGAGGCGATCTGCGGGTGGCAGTAGGTCGCGCGCGGGATGAAGTCGAAGTCGATCTCCTGGGTCTCGGCGTCCGCGATGGTCTCGGCGGCGACGATGCCCATGGCCTCGGCGGTGTGCGCCAGCATCAGCTTGCCCGTGACGTCGCCGATCGCGTAGACACCGTCCACGTTGGTGCGGCCGCGGCCGTCCACCGCGATGGCGCCGCGGTCGGTGGTCTGGACACCGATCGCCTCCAGGCCGTAGCCCTCCAGGCGGGGCGCGAAGCCGATCGCCGAGAGCAGCCGGTCGGCCTCGAGGACCTGGGAGTCGCCGCCCGAGGCGGGGCTCACCGTGACCTTGACACCACTGCCGGTGTCCTCGACGGACTCCACCTTGGTGCTGAGCAGGACCGTGACGCCGAGCTTCTCGTAGTGCTTGAGCAGCTCCTTGGAGACCTCGGCGTCCTCGGTCGGCACCATGCGGTCCAGGAACTCGACGATGGTCACCTCCACCCCGAAGTTGGCCATCACGTAGGCGAACTCGACACCGATCGCGCCGGAGCCGGCGATGACGATCGAGCCGGGCAGCTCGGCGTCGAGGATCTGCTCCTCGTAGGTCACGACGTTGTCGCTGACCTGCACGCCCGGGATCATCCGCGTGGTCGCGCCGGTGGCCAGGATCAGGTTGTCGAAGGTGAGCTCCTGGCTCCCGCCGCCGTTGAGCTCCACCGTCATCCCGGTCGGCGAGGTGAGCGTGCCCCAGCCGTCGACCTCGGTGATCTTGTTCTTCTTCATCAGGAAGTGCACGCCCTTGACGATCCCGGCCGAGACGTCGCGGCTGCGCTTGTGGGTGGGGCCGTAGGACATCGTGGCGTCGCCCTCGATGCCGAACTTCGCCTTCTCGTGCGTGAGCGTGTGCGCCAGCTCCGCGTTCTTCAGCAGGGCCTTGGACGGGATGCAGCCGACGTTGAGGCAGACACCGCCCCAGTACTGCTTCTCCACGACGGCGACCTTCTTGCCCAGCTGGGACGCGCGGATCGCCGCGACGTACCCTCCGGGACCGGCACCGAGAACAACGACGTCATAGTGATCGGCCATGCGGACAGTATGCCGTCCGCCGGCTCTCCCGGCAGCCTCGCCCCCGGCGTCGGTCCGGTCGGCAGGTGCCGGTCGGGAATCGGCTGCCCTGTCGGGTCGAGAGGTTGACGTTCGCGGAGAAGCGACTAGACTGGACTCAGTCCAGAAAGGGGTCGGGCGACCCCGACCCAGGCGTCCGGGAGGCGAGGTGAACGACGTGGCGAGTCACGTCATACCGGCTCCTGCCGTGGCGCTCCGCGAGGCGGGGCTGCGGGTGACACGCCCCCGGGTCGCCGTCCTGGAGGCCCTCACCGCGGGACCGCACAGCAGTGCCGACGCGGTCCACGAGCGGGTCCAGGGGCAGGTCGGTCCGGTGTCCCGGCAGGCCGTCTACGACGTGCTGCACGCACTCACCGAGGTGGGGCTGGTGCGACGGATCCTGGTGGGCAACGTCGCGCGCTACGAGCTGGACCTGCACGACAACCACCACCACCTGCTGTGCCGCGGCTGCGGTGCGCTCGCCGACGTGCCGTGTGCCGTCGGGGAGGCGCCCTGCCTGGTGCCCAGCCACGACCACGGGTTCGCCGTGGAGGTCGCTGACGTCCTCTACTCCGGACTCTGCCCGAACTGCCGTGCGGTCGAGGGCCGTGCGGAACCACACCAACACCACGGAGGATGAATGTCTGAGTTTTCAGCCGGCACCTACGAGAACGGCGCCCCGCGTCCGTCGGACGCCCACTCACTGAGCGTGGGGACCAACGGTCCGCTGCTGCTGCACGACGTCGCGCTGGTCGAGAAGCTGGCGCGGTTCGACCGTGAGCGGATCCCGGAGCGCAGCCCGCACGCGAAGGGTTCGGGGGCCTTCGGTGAGTTCGAGGTGACCGAGGACGTCAGCCGCTTCACCAAGGCGAAGTTCCTGCAGCCCGGTGCCAAGACCCGGATGATGGCCCGCTTCTCCACCGTCGCCGGCGAGCTCGGCTCGCCCGACACCTGGCGCGACGTGCGCGGCTTCGCCCTGAAGTTCTACACGGAGGAGGGCAACTTCGACCTGGTCGGCAACAACACGCCGATCTTCTTCGTCCGTGACCCCATGAAGTTCCCCGACTTCATCCACTCCCAGAAGCGCACCCCGGACTCCGGTCTGCGCAGCGGCAACATGCAGTGGGACTTCTGGACCCTCGTGCCGGAGTCGGCGCACCAGGTGTCCTACCTGATGGGGCCGCGCGGTCTGCCGCGCAGCTGGCGGGAGATGAACGGCTACTCCTCCCACACCTACCTCTGGGTCAACGAGGCCGGCGAGAAGTTCTGGGTGCAGTACCACTTCCTCTCCGAGCAGGGCGTGCACAACATGTCCAACGAGGAGGCTGCCGAGCTCGCGGGCACCGACGGTGACTACCACCGCCGTGACCTGTTCGAGGCCATCGGGCGCGGTGAGTTCCCGAGCTGGCGCCTCGAGGTCCAGGTCATGCCCTACGAGGAGGCCAAGGACTACCGCTTCAACCCCTTCGACCTCACCAAGACGTGGTCCAAGAAGGACTACCCGCGGATCCCGGTCGGCCGGTTCACCCTGTACGAGAACCCGACCAACCACTTCGCGGAGATCGAGCAGGCCGCCTTCAGCCCGTCGAACACCGTGCCCGGCACCGGGGTCTCCCCGGACAAGATGCTGCTGGCCCGCGTCTTCTCCTACCCGGACGCGCAGCGCAACCGCCTCGGCACCAACTTCAACCAGCTGCCGGTCAACGCGCCGACCAACCGCACCAACTCCTACGACAAGGAGGGGTCGATGCAGTTCCACCACAGCGGCAACGCGCCGGTCTACGCGCCGAACTCCTACGGTCGTCCCTACGCCGACACGCAGGGTCCGGAGGAGACCGGCTGGGAGGCGGACGGCGAGATGGTGCGTGCCGCCTACTCGCTGCACGCCGAGGACGACGACTTCGGTCAGGCGCACACCCTCGTGCGTGAGGTCTACACCGAGGCGGAGCGCCAGGGCCTCGTGGAGACCGTGGTCGGTTCGCTGGCCGACGTCGAGGAGCCGGTGCTCTCCCGCGTCTTCGACTACTGGACCAGGATCGATGCCGAGGTGGGCGCCGCGATCGAGGCGGCCTACCGCGCTGGCCAGGAGGAGCAGGTGCCGGGTCTGGACCCGGTCGACGCCGACGCGTGAGGCTCTGAGCCCGCGGGTCCGCTCGTGAGGGCCTGCGGAGGTGGTCGGACCGGCCACCTCCGCAGGCCCTTCGCCGTTGGACCGTCCCCCGTGTCCGCTGGGCGCGGAAGGCGCCCAGCGCGGCCGGTGGCGGTCAGTCCAGCTGCCTGAGCAGGACCTCCAGCGGCACCAGGTCCGCTGCGGCCACGGCGGCTCGCAGCTCGTCTGCCGTGTGGTCCGCCGGGTCACCGACGAGCACGATGAGCACGCTGTCGCGGAGCTCGCCGGCAGCCAGCAGGCCCGACCCCGGGCTGCTGCTGTCGGCCACCAGGTGGCCGTCGGGCGTCGCCTCGCAGCCGTCGGCGAGGTCAGGTTCGACCGATCCCAGCAGCGCGCACGGATCGGGGTCGGCTCCCGTGCGCAGCGTGAGGGCGCGCGTGGTGGGCGTGGGTCGGCCGTCAGGCTCGGCATAGGTCACGGCGAGCCCCCGGTTGCGCTCCAGCGGCTGGAGGTCGTGGGGCTCGAGGCCCAGGTCGGGCAGGGCGACCACCGTCAGGCCGGCTGCCCGGAGCTCGGCGAGCCGGGCCTCCTCCCCCTCGCGCTGGACCAGGAACCAGCCTAGCGCCGCCACCGTGAGCAGGAACAGCGCGATGATCGTGACGATGACGATCCGGCCCCTGCGCTGCGCACGCCTCAGGTCTGCGGTCACGAGTCCTCCTCCGTCGGGTACGCGGCCTGGTGCTCGGTGACGACCGTCCCGTGGGCCCAGTATCGCCCTGGGTCCGCGTGGGACTGCCTCGGGCACAGGCCAGCACGGTGCGCTGCCAACTCCTCGTCCACATGGTGGATCCGGGAGGGGCTGACACGCACGAACACCCCTCCTGTGACTGGTGTCACAGGAGAAGGCTCTTGACAGGACCGGGGTGGGTGGGGGCATGGTTAGCGCATGCACTTCGGCCTCGTACTTATTATCTCAGGGCGCGTCACGCGGTAACCACTTACCGAGACGCGTCCTACCTCCGTTGCCCACCCGGGCCGGGGGTTTTTTTGTATCCCGAACCAGCCAGAGAGAGAGCCATGACCGCTCAGCCCACCACCCCAGCGCCCGCCCAGCCGGCGCTGCCGAGCACGACGACCGGTGCGGAAGCACTCGTGGACGCCCTGCTTCGCGTAGGTGCTGAGCACATTTTCGGGCTCCCGGGTGGGGCGGTGCTGCCGCTCTACGACACGCTCTACCAGCGGCCCGAGCTGCGGCACATCCTCGTGCGCCACGAGCAGGGCGCCGGCCACGCCGCCCAGGGCTACGCGGCGGCGACGGGCCGGGTCGGTGTCTGCCTGGCCACCAGCGGGCCGGGTGCGACCAACCTGGTGACCCCGCTGGCCGACGCCAACATGGACTCGGTGCCGATGGTCGCGATCACCGGCAACGTGCCCAGCACGGCGCTGGGCTCGGACGCCTTCCAGGAGGCCGACATCCGCTCGATCACCATGCCGGTGACCAAGCACAGCTTCCTGGTGACCGACCCCGCGATGATCGGCCCGACCGTCGCCAGCGCGTTCCGCCTGGCCTCCAGCGGCCGGCCCGGTCCCGTCCTGGTCGACGTCAGCAAGGACGCCCTCGTCGCGTCGACGAAGCGGATCACCGACGGCGACCTGGCGATGCCCGGCTACCGCCCCGTCACCGAGCCCGGCCAGCCCGAGATCCGCGACGCGGTCAGCCTGATGCTGTCCTCGCGCCGCCCGGTGCTCTACGTCGGTGGTGGCACGATCCGCGCCGGTGCGCACCGCGAGCTGATGACCCTGGCGGAGCTGACCGGGCTCCCGGTGGTCACCACGCTGATGGCGCGCGGTGCCTTCCCGGACAGCCACCCGCAGCACCTGGGCATGCCCGGCATGCACGGCACCGTCGCAGCCGTCGGTGCGCTGCAGAAGTCCGACCTGATCATCAGCCTCGGAGCCCGTTTCGACGACCGGGTCACCGGGGTCCGCGAGTCCTTCGCACCCCACGCCAAGGTGATCCACGCCGACATCGACCCCGCCGAGATCGGCAAGATCCGCACCGCGGACGTGGCCCTCGTCGGCGACTGCCGGCCCACGATCGCCGCCCTGGCCGCCGAGTTCCGGGCACGGGTGGAGGCGGGCACCGTTCCCGACTACGCCGAGTGGGTCGCCTTCTGCCAGCGGGTCCAGGACCGTTACCCGCTGTCGTATGACGCGCCGCCGGCCGGGCAGGTCGCTCCCCAACAGGTGATCCAGCGGATCGGTCAGCTCGCCGGGCCGGAGACGGTCTTCACCTCGGGCGTCGGGCAGCACCAGATGTGGGCCGCGCACTACCTCGGGTTCGAGCGGCCCCGCACCTGGATCAACTCGGGCGGGCTGGGCACCATGGGCTTCGCGGTCCCCGCGGCGATGGGCGCCAAGATCGGCCGTCCCGACACGACCGTCTGGGCGATCGACGGCGACGGGTGCTTCCAGATGACCAACCAGGAGCTGGCCACCTGCGCCGTCGAGGGCATCCCGATCAAGGTCGCCATCATCAACAACGGCGCCCTCGGCATGGTCCGCCAGTGGCAGACGCTGTTCTACAACGAGCGCTACAGCCACACGGGTCTGCGTGGCACCCCCACCGACCCGGCCGGGCGGGCCCCGGTCCAGGTCCCGGACTTCGTGATGCTGGCCCGCAGCTACGGCTGCGAGGCGCTGCGGTGCGACGACCCGGCCGACATCGACAAGACGATCGAGGCCGCCATGGCGGTCGACGACGTGCCGGTGGTCGTCGACTTCCGGGTCCACCAGGACGCGATGGTGTGGCCGATGGTCGCCTCCGGCACCAGCAACGACGACATCAAGTACGCCCGCGACCTCGCCCCCCAGTTCGAGGAGGACGACTGATGGGCAGTCCCTACGGTCGCCACCGCCTCCTGATTATCCGAGTCCGGGCAGGGGCCGGGCATCTCAGCTAGCACATCCGACACGCACTCGTCCGGGCCTCACCCCACAGGGGACAGGCCTTCACAGAACTACTGCCCGACACCGTTGTCGGTGCAGAGCACACCTGCAGCCCACGTCACCGTGCAGTCCCGGTGGCACCCCGCACCACACCTTTGGAGCACATCATGAGCCGTCACGCACTGTCCGTCCTGGTCGAGAACAATCCTGGGGTCCTGGCCCGGGTCTCGGTCCTGTTCGCCCGCCGCAGCTTCAACATCGACCACCTGGTCGTCGGTCCGACGGAGGACCCCAAGGTCTCCCGGATGACGATCGTCCTCAACGTCGCCGATGACCAGCTGCACAAGGTCACCAACCAGCTGGACAAGCTGATCGAGGTCATCCACATCGAGGAGCTGTCGGACCCCTCGGCGATCCGCGACCAGCTGTGGGCGATCAACGACAACGGCCCCCGCCCGGTCGGCGCCATGGCTGCGGCCTGGGGCTGACCCACAGATCCGCACAACCAGTTCCAAGCCTCCCCACAAAGTGGGGAGGTCCTCCCCTCACCCAAGGAGAACGACTTCAGATGGCCAAGATGTACTACGACGACGACGCCGAGCTGGGCCTGATCCAGGACCGTTCGGTCGCAGTCATCGGCTACGGCAGCCAGGGGCACGCGCACGCGCTGTCGCTCCGTGACTCCGGGGTGGACGTGCGCGTCGGCCTCCCCGAGACCTCCCGTTCCCGCGCGAAGGCCGAGGCCGAGGGTCTGCGGGTCGTGACCCCGGAGCAGGCGGCCCAGGAGGCCGACCTGATCATGGTGCTCACCCCGGACCACACGCAGCGGACCCTCTACACCCAGGCGATCGAGCCGCACCTGTCCGAGGGCGACGCACTCTTCTTCAGCCACGGCTTCAACATCCGGTTCGACTACATCAAGCCCCCGGCCGGCGTGGACGTGTGCATGGTCGCCCCGAAGGGCCCGGGTCACCTGGTCCGGCGCGAGTATGTCGACGGGCGCGGTGTGCCGGTGCTGGTCGCCGTCGAGCAGGACGCCAGCGGGCACGCCTGGGACCTGGCGCTCTCGTACGCCGCGGCCATCGGTGGACTGCGGGCGGGTGGCATCAAGACCACCTTCACCGAGGAGACCGAGACGGACCTCTTCGGCGAGCAGGCGGTCCTCTGTGGCGGCGTGAGCCAGCTGATCATGAAGGGCTTCGAGACCCTGACCGAGGCCGGCTACCAGCCGGAGGTCGCCTACTTCGAGTGCCTCCACGAGCTGAAGCTCATCGTCGACCTCATGTATGAGGGTGGCATCGCCAAGCAGCGTTGGTCCATCTCCGACACCGCGGAGTACGGCGACTACGTCTCCGGCCCGCGCGTGATCGACGACAAGGTCAAGGAGAACATGCAGGCGGTGCTGGAGGACGTGCGCAACGGCAGCTTCGCGGCTCGCTTCATCGCCGACCAGGATGCCGGTGCCCCCGAGTTCCAGAAGCTCCGCTCCGAGGGCGAGACCCACCCGATCGAGACCGTCGGCCGCGAGCTGCGCGACATGATGTCGTGGGTCAAGTCGCACGACTCCGACTACGTCGAGGGGACCGCAGCGCGGTGACCGAGGTCGATCCGAAGCCGCGTTCGCGCGATGTGACTGATGGTCTGGAGAAGACTGCTGCGCGTGGGATGCTCCGGGCGGTCGGGATGGGTGATGAGGACTGGGTCAAGCCGCAGATCGGTGTGGCCTCGTCCTGGAACGAGATCACGCCGTGCAACCTGTCCCTGGAGCGCTTGGCCAAGGCCGTCAAGGACGGGGTGCACGAGGCCGGCGGTTACCCCCTGGAGTTCGCCACCATCTCGGTGTCGGACGGGATCTCGATGGGGCACGAGGGCATGCACTACTCCCTGGTGTCGCGTGAGGTGATTGCCGACTCCGTGGAGACGGTGATGTCGGCCGAGCGCCTGGACGGCTCGGTGTTGTTGGCCGGGTGTGACAAGTCCCTGCCGGCGATGCTGATGGCGGCCGCGCGCCTCGATCTGGCGTCGGTGTTCGTGTATGCCGGGACGATCCTGCCGGGTCAGGCGAAGCTGTCTGACGGGTCGACTCGTGAGGTCACGATCATCGACGCCTTCGAGGCGGTGGGTGCGTGTTCGCGTGGGTTGATGTCACGGGATGACGTGGACGCCATCGAGCGGGCGATCTGCCCGGGCGAGGGTGCCTGTGGTGGTTTCTACACCGCTAACACGATGGCTGCGGTGGCCGAGGCGATGGGTATGGCCCTGCCGGGGTCGGCGGCGCCGCCGGCCACCGACCGGCGGCGGGACGGCATCGCCCGTGCTTCTGGTCGGGCGGTGGTCGGGATGCTCCGTCAGGGCATCACGGCCCGGCAGATCATGACCAAGGAGGCGTTCGAGAACGCGATCGCGGTGGTGATGGCCTTCGGTGGGTCGACCAACGCCGTGCTGCACCTGCTCGCGATCGCTCACGAGGCGGAGGTCGAGCTGTCGCTGGACGACTTCCGTCGGATCGGCGCCAGGGTGCCGCACCTGGCTGACGTCAAGCCGTTCGGGCAGCACGTGATGGTCGATGTGGACCGGGTCGGTGGTATCCCGGTGGTGATGAGGGCGCTGCTGGATGCCGGGCTGTTGCACGGTGACTGTCTGACCGTGACGGGCCGGACCGTGGCGCAGAACCTGGCCGACGTGCCGGCGCCGGACCTGGACGGCACGGTGCTGCGGGCGTTGGACAACCCGATCCACAAGACCGGTGGGTTGACCATCCTGCAGGGGTCGCTGGCGCCCGAGGGGGCGGTGGTGAAGTCGGCCGGGTTCGACTCGGAGGTGTTCCGCGGCACGGCGCGGGTCTTCGACGGGGAGCGTGCCGCCATGGATGCCCTGGAGAACGGCACCATCGCGGCCGGGGACGTGGTCGTCATCCGCTACGAGGGGCCGCAGGGTGGTCCCGGGATGCGGGAGATGCTCGCGATCACCGGTGCGATCAAGGGTGCTGGGCTCGGTAAGGACGTGTTGCTGGTGACCGATGGGCGGTTCTCGGGCGGCACGACCGGGTTGTGTGTCGGGCACATCGCGCCCGAGGCGACCACGGGTGGTCCGATCGCCCTGGTCGAGGACGGTGACCCGATCGTCCTGGACGTCTCGCACGGGACCCTCGAGCTGGAGGTGAGCGCCGAGGTCCTCGCCGTGCGCCGCGCCGTGTGGACGCCCCCGGAGCCCCCGGAACGGTCCCAACGGGGCGTGCTCGCCAAGTACGTGCGCCTCGTCGGGTCCGCCTCGCAGGGCGCCGTCACGTACTGACCTCGTGCGGGGGCGGCGGGTGACCGCCCCCGCACGACGGTCTCCCACCGGACCGGACGGCCGACCGGCCGTCCGGTCCGGTCTGTGCTCCTGCGCGTGTCGACGCGTGGCCGGTGGACCGGTGCACGGGCAGCACCTAGGGTGACCCGCAAGCACCCCGACGGAAGGACGCCCATGACACGACGGATCGTGGCACTCGGCACGGTGGTGGCGGTGGGGCTCGGCCTCACCGCGTGCGGGGGAGGCGGTGCGGCGAGCGACGTCATCATCCTTCGGGTCGCGCTCAACCAGACCGAGACGCACCCCTCCTACGTCGCCCTGGCCAACTACAGCGACCGCCTCGAGGAGCAGACCGACGGGCGGGTGCGCCTGGACATCTTCCCCAACGAGACCCTGGGCGCCCAGGCCGAGGTGCTGCAGCTGCTCAGCGACAACATCATCGACCTGGGCATCATCTCCGGGTCGCAGATGGAGAACCTGAGCCTGGACTTCCGTGTGCTCGGCCTGCCGGGCGTCTTCGACTCCGTCGAGCACCAGATGCCCGTCGTCCACGACCCGGAGATCGTCGGTGAGCTCTACACCTCGCTGGAGGACAGCAACGACCTGACCGTGATGGGCGGCTTCACCCAGGGGTCACGGCACATCTACACCAAGAAGCCCATCGAGTCCCTCGCCGACCTGGACGGGGTGAAGATCCGCGTCCAGGAGAGTGAGCTCAACCTGGCGATGATCCGGGCGCTGGGCGGGTCGCCGACGCCGATGGCCTTCGGTGAGGTCTACACGGCGCTGCAGTCCGGCGTCCTGGACGGTGCGGAGAACAACGAGGTGTCCTTCTTCACGCAGAAGCACTTCGAGGTGGCGCCCTACTTCACCAACTCCAACCACCTGGTCGGGTTGGACTACATGGTCGCCAGCACCGAGATGCTCGAGGACCTCGACCCGGCCGACCGCCAGCTGCTCGAGGACGAGTGGGTCAACACCTACCAGGACCACACCGAGCTGTGGGACGAGGCCACCCAGGAAGCGATCGAGGGCGCCACGGCCGGTGGGGCGGAGTTCGTCGAGATCGACCAGGGGGAGGTCCAGGAGGCGCTCGCGCCGCTGGCCGACGAGTTCCTCACCACGCCGGAGCAGCGAGAGCTCTACGACAAGATCCGCGCCGAGGCGCCGGGCCAGGAGGGTTGACGTGGAACCGATCAAGAAGGGGCTCGACCAGGTGCTGAAGGGCGCCTCGGTGGTGCTGTTCGCCCTGCTGGTGGTGATCGTCGTCTGGCAGGTCTTCAGTCGCCAGGTGCTCAACGCCCCCAGCGCGTGGACCGAGGAGCTGGCCCGCTACACCTTCGTCTGGGTGGGGCTGTTCGCCACGGCCCTCGTCTTCTCCGAACGCGGCCACATCGCCGTGGACTTCGTGGTCACGCGGTTCTCGCCGGCCGCGCAGAAGGCCGTGGCCGTCTGCGTCCAGCTCTCGATCATCCTGTTCGCCGTGGCCGTCCTGGTCTACGGCGGCATCCGCGCCGCGAACGGCGCCTGGAACCAGTCGCTCAGCGCGCTCCCGACGCAGGTCGGGGTGATGTACCTGGCGATGCCGATCACCGGCCTGCTGATCGCGTTCTACGCGGTCTACCACCTCCAGGCGGTCCTGCGGGACACCGAGGAAGCCATCGCCGTCGACGAAGAGCCCCAGGTGGTGTGACCGTGGACCCCATCGCCCTCGCCGCGCTCGTCCTGGTCGCGACCATCGTGATCGGCATCGTCCTCTCCGTGCCGATCGCCGTCAGCATCGGTCTCGGTTCGTTCTTCGCAGCGGTCGTGCTGCTCGACGTCGAGAAGGCCGCGCTGGTCTCCAGCCAGCGGTTGTTCACCGGCATCAACTCCTTCACGCTGCTCGCGATCCCCTTTTTCGTGCTCGCCGGGGTGCTGATGAACACCGGCGGCATCGCCGGCAGGCTCATCGACGCCGCCAAGGTGCTCGTCGGTAAGGCACCGGCCAGCCTGGCGAACACCAACGTCGTCGCGAACGCGATGTTCGGCGCCGTGAGCGGCGCGGCGGTCGCGGCGGCCGCGGCCATCGGCACGGTGATGACCCCGCGCATGGCGGAGGAGGGCTACGACCGGAAGTGGTCGGCAGCCGTCAACGTGGCCTCGGCCCCGGCCGGGATGCTCATCCCCCCGAGCAACACCTTCATCGTCTACTCGCTCGTCAGCGGTGCCTCGATCTCCGCCCTGTTCATGGCCGGGGTCATCCCGGGCCTGATCTGGGCCGG
The DNA here is from genome assembly GCF_003121625.1 of Ornithinimicrobium cavernae. Classification (GTDB taxonomy): domain Bacteria; phylum Actinomycetota; class Actinomycetes; order Actinomycetales; family Dermatophilaceae; genus Ornithinicoccus; species Ornithinicoccus cavernae. The sequence goes on from NZ_QDDJ01000003.1 coordinate 74,900, forward strand.
CGCCTGCATCCTCGTGGTCCTGCTGACCTACCGGAGGTACAGCGACGCGCGTCCCGGCGCGTCCGTCTCCTTCTCCCAGGCGATGCTGGTGATCTGGCGGGCGGTCCCCTCGCTGCTGATGATCATCATCGTCATCGGCGGCATCGTCGGCGGCATCTTCACCGCCACCGAGTCCTCAGCGATCGCCGTCGTCTACTGCCTGGTCCTCGGGTTCGCCTACCGGACGATCAAGATGTCCGACCTGCCGAAGGCGCTGCTGGACGCGGCGCGGACCACCGCCATCATCATGCTGCTGGTGGGTGTCTCGACCGCGCTGTCGTTCGTGATGAGCTTCTCGCACATCCCGGAGTCGGTCTCCGACCTGCTGCTGGGCATCTCCGACAGCCCCACCGTCATCCTCTTCCTCATGCTGGTGATCCTGCTGATGGTGGGGACCTTCATGGACCCGACGCCGGCGATCCTGATCTTCACCCCGATCTTCCTGCCGATCGTCACGTCCTTCGACATGAGCCCGGTGCACTTCGGCACGGTGATCGTCTATGCCCTGTCCATCGGGGTCATCACCCCGCCGGTGGGGAACGTGCTCTTCGTCGGCGCCCGGGTGGCCGGGATGGGCATCGAGCCGGTCGTCGGCAAACTCATCTGGTTCCTGCTCGCCCTTGTCGGCGGACTGCTCCTGGTGACCTACCTGGAGCCGTTGTCGCTGTGGATCCCCGACATGCTGGGCCTCATCGCCGAGGAGTAGCCACGGACCGCGGACTCACCCGGTGGCAGCGATCTGGGCGGCCAGGTGGCCGGCGCCGTAGCCGTTGTCAATATTGACGACGGCGACACCCGGGGAGCAGGCGTTGAGCATCGAGAGCAGCGGGGCCAGGCCGTCCAGCGCGGCGCCGTAGCCCACCGAGGTCGGCACGCCGATGACCGGTGCCGAGGCGAGGCCGGCGACGACGCTCGCCAGGGCACCGTCCATGCCGGCGACGACGACGATCGCCGAGGCCGCCGCGATCTGGTCGACCCGGGCGAGGATCCGGTGCAGCCCGGCCACCCCGACGTCGACGACCAGCTCCGCGGGCCGCCCGAGGTGGCGGGCGGTCAGCCACGCCTCGCGGGCGACCGGGATGTCGGCCGTGCCGGCACACAGCACCAGGACCGTTCCGCCGCCCGACTCGGGCACCGGCCCGGGCCAGGCGACCATCCGGGCGACCGGGTCGTGGACCGCCCCGGCGAGCTCACGGCATACGGCCGCTGCCTGCTCCTCCGACGCCCGCGTGAACAGGATCGTGCCGAGGGGCTCGTGGCCGTTCGGGCTCGTGCCGCGCTCGCCGACGGCGCGGGCGATCGCGACGAGGTGCTCCAGAGTCTTGCCCTCACAGAGGACGGCCTCGGGATAGCCGCGCCGCGCCAGGCGCCCGAAGTCGAACTCCGCGATGCCGTCCAGACCCGACGGTGCGCCCGGTGGGGAGGAAGCTCGCGTCCCCGTGCGCTCGGTCGCGGGGGACGTCGTGTCACCACGCGCTCGGTCGGGGGTGGGGGAGTGGTCAGCCATGGGTGACGGAGACCAGCGGCAGGGTGAACGCCCCGGACTGGATGCCCACGAGGTCCAGCGCGACGAACCGGAAGCCGGCGGCCCGCACCCCCTCGACCAGCGCCGTGCGCACCGCGGGGTCGGCCGCCCGCGCCAGCTCGTGGTCGGTCAGCTCCAGCCGCGCGACCTCGTCGTGGTGCCGCACCCGGCAGTCGGAGAACCCCAGGGCCCGCACGGCCGCCTCGGCCCGGTCGACCTGGGCCAGCTTCTCGGGCGTGACCTCCTTGAAGTGCGGGATCCGCGAGGCCAGGCAGGGTGCCGCCGGCTTGTCCGCGTTGGGCAGCCCCAGCGCCGCGGCGACGGTCCGGACGTCGTCCTTGGTCAGACCGCCCTCGGCCAAGGGCCGCAGCACCAGGTGCTCGGTCGCGGCGCGCGCGCCGGGCCGGTCCGGGCGGACCGCGTCGTCGGCGTTCTCGCCGTAGCTCACCGCGGCCAGCCCGTGCATCGCCACGACCTCGTCGGAGATGCGCGCGAACAGCTCGTTCTTGCAGTGGAAGCACCGGTCCGGACCGTTGGCCCGGTAGGCCTCCGACGACCCCTCGTCCGTGGGCACCTCGACGACCCCGACACCGATCCGGCTCGCGATGTCGTGGGCGGCCGCCCGCTCGGCGGTGGCCAGGCTCGGGGAGATGCCGAGTATGCCGACAGTCCGGTCCGCGCCCAGCTCACGGACGGCGACAGCCAGGAGGGTGGTGGAGTCCACGCCACCGGAGTAGGCGACGCCCAGCCGGCCCTCCGCCGGCAGGTGCGCGGCGACCCGCGCGATCAGGGCAGCCACCTCGGGGGAGACGTCCTGGTGGACGTCGACCGCTCTGGCTGGGGCGGGCTGGGGTGACACTCAGACCTCCGTCTCGCTGCGGTCTCCGGACCACAGCGTGTGGAAGGTGCCCGGCTTGTCGATCCGTCGGTAGGTGTGGGCACCGAAGAAGTCACGCAGCCCCTGCACCAGCGAGGCCGGGAGCCGCTCGGAGCGGACCGTGTCGTAGTAGGCCAGAGCCGCGCTGAAGCCGGGCACCGGCACCCCCGCGGTCGTGGCGAGGGCGACGACGTGCCGCCACGCGTCCTGGGAGGCGGCCAGCTCGGCGGCCACACTCGGGGCGGCCAGCAGTGTGGCCAGGTGCGCACCCGCATACTCCTGACGGATCCGCTCGAGCAGCTTGGCCCGGATGATGCAGCCGCCCCGCCAGATGCGCGCGACCTCGGAGATGTTGACGTTCCAGCCGTACACCTCACTGGCGGAACGGATCTGGTCCAGGCCCTGGGCGTAGGCCACGACCTTGGCCGACCACAGCGCCGCGCGCACCGCGTCGACCAGGGTGGTCCGGTCCTCGACGGTGATCGTGCGGTCCGGCCCGCTGAGCGCGCCCCGGGCCGCCTCGCGCAGGCCCGTGTGGCCCGAGGTGGAGCGGGCGAAGACGGACTCGGCGATGGTGTTGACCGGCACCCCGAGCTCGAGGGCGATCTGCACGGTCCAGCGCCCGGTGCCCTTCTGCTCGGCCTGGTCGAGGATCACCTCGACCAGGGGCCGGCCGTCGACCTCCTGGTCGAGCACCTCGGAGGTGATCTCGATCAGGTAGGAGTCCAGGTCACCGGTGTTCCACTCGCGGAAGACGTCGGACACCTCCCGCGCGGTCATCCCTGCCGCGGTGAGGATGTCGTAGGCCTCCGCGATGAACTGCATGTCGGCGTACTCGATGCCGTTGTGCACCATCTTGACGAAGTGTCCGGCGCCGTCGGTGCCCATGTAGGCACAGCACGGCTCGCCGTCGACCTTGGCCGAGATGTCCTCCAGCAGGGGACCGAGCGCGGCGTAGGACTCCGGGCTGCCACCCGGCATGATGCTCGGGCCGAGCAGCGCGCCCTCCTCGCCGCCGGAGATGCCCGCGCCGACGAAGTGCAGGCCGACCTCGCGCAGGGCCGCCTCCCGCCGCCGGGTGTCCTCGTAGTGCGCGTTGCCCCCGTCCACCACGATGTCGCCCTCCTCCAGCAGCGGGGTGAGCTGGTCGATGACCGCGTCGGTGCCGGGGCCCGCCTGGACCATGATGATGACCTTGCGGGGACGCTCCAGGGCGGCGACGAACTCCTCGATCGTGGGCGCGGCCACGAATGCGCCGTCCGCGCCGAAGCTCTCGTGGAAGACCTGGGTCCTCTCGACCGTGCGGTTGTAGACCGCGACCGTGTGCCCGTGCGAGGCGAAGTTGCGGGCCAGGTTGCTGCCCATCACCGCCAGTCCGATCACGCCGACCTGTGCGAGCGGGGTGTCTGGTGTGGTCATCGGGCCCTCCTGGGGTCTGGTGCGCTGCTGGGTCCTAGGGTGCCACCTCGAGCCGGCGAGGACCATCGAAGCCTCGGACGTTAGGCCGGGTCAGGAGCAGCGCCAACAAGTTGCCACCAGTTGTCTCCCGGTCTGGAAGTCCCGCGGCTTATCGGCTTGTATGTGTGCATGTCCCCGAACTCGGCCCTGCACCCGGACCGGCTCTTCCCCGGCGACCCTGGCACCAGGGCCATCGCCCGGGCCCTCTATGAGGGCGTGAAGGACCTGCCGATCATCAGCCCGCACGGACACGTGCCGCCGGAGTGGCTGGCGCAGGACACCCCGTTCCGCGACCCCACGTCGCTGCTCATCTCACCGGACCACTATATCTTCCGTATGCTGCACGCCGCCGGGGTGCCGCTGGCCGAGCTGGGCGTCGGCGGGGTGGAGCTGGACGAGGACGGTGCCCGCCGGGCCTGGGCGCACCTGTGCCGCCACTGGGACCTGTTCCTGGGCACGCCGGTGCGGTACTGGCTCGAGGACGCACTGGTCGGGATCTTCGGGGTCACCGAGCCGCTCTCGGAGCAGACGGCGCGGACCAGCTACGACCAGGTCGCCGCGGTGATCGCGGGGGAGGACTTCCGGCCCCGGGCGCTGATGGACCGTTTCGGCATCTCCGTGCTGGCCACCACCGACGACCCGTGCGACGACCTGGCCCACCACGACACCCTCGCCGCCGACGACACGTTCCACCACCGGGTGATGCCGACGTTCCGGCCCGACAGGTACCTCGAGCCCGGGCGACCGGACTTCCCGGACCTGGTCGCGCGCCTCGCGGAGGTCTCGGGCGAGGACACCGGCTCGTACGCCGGCTACGTCCGTGCCCTGGAGAACCGTCGGCGCTACTTCGTCGAGCACGGTGCCGTGTCCAGTGACCACAGCCACGCCGACGTGGTCACGCTGACCCTGGAGGAGTCCGAGGCCTCCCGCATCTACGCCGCGGCGCTCGCCGGCACCGCCACCGAGGAGGAGGCCACCGCGCTGCGGCGGCACATGCTCGTCGAGATGGCGCGGATGGCTACCGAGGACGGCCTGGTGATGACCCTGCACCCCGGCTCCTTCCGCAACCACCACGAGCCCACGCTGGAGGCCCACGGCCCGGACACGGGCCACGACATCCCCATCCAGGTGGAGTTCACCCGGGGCCTGCGCGAGCTGCTGGGCCGTTTCGGCACGGCCGACGGCTTCCACCTGGTCCTGTTCACCCTGGACGAGACGGTGTTCAGCCGGGAGATCGCCCCGCTGGCCGGCTTCTACCCGAGTGTCTATGCGGGAGCCCCGTGGTGGTTCCTCGACGCCCCCGAGGCGATCGGCCGCTACCGCTCGGCCGTGACCGACACCATCGGGTTCTACCGGACCTCCGGGTTCATCGACGACACGCGTGCGTTCTGCTCGATCCCGGCCCGGCACGACATGTCGCGCCGCCTCGACAGCGCCTTCCTCGCCCGCCTGGTCGCCGACCACCGGTTGCGCGAGGAGGACGCCCACCGGGTGGCGCGGGACCTGGTCACCACCGTCCCGAGCGCCGCGTTCAAGCTCTGAGAGGCACCGCATGACTGACTCCGCACAGACCCAGGAGATGCCGGGAACGGCCGCCCGGCTGAGCCGGCAGCAGCACGGCCGACCGCCGGCACCGGTGCGGATGGTCCACCTGGGCGTCGGCAACTTCTTCCGCGCCCACCAGGCGTGGTTCACCGAGCGCTCGGAGGACGCACAGGAGTGGGGGTATGCCGCGTTCACCGGGCGGTCGACCGACGTCGCCGACGACCTGGGTCGGCAGGAGTGCCTGTACACCGTGCTGGTCCGGGAGCCGGACGGCGACCGTCCGGAGGTGATCAGCTCGCTGAGCGCGGTGCACCCGGGCAGCGACCTGGCGGCGCTGCGGCGCTACTTCGCCTCCCCGGACCTGGCGCTGGTGACCAGCACGGTGACGGAGGCCGGCTACCGCCGGCTGCCCGGGGGCGGTCTGGACCTGAGCGACCCGGACGTCACCGCGGACATCGCCGCTCTGCGCCAGGACCCCGCGAGTGACGCGGTGAGCACGACCCCGGGCCGGTTGGTCGCCGGACTGTTCGCCCGCCGCGCGGCCGACGCGGGGCCGGTCGCCCTCGTGCCCTGCGACAACGTGCCCGACAACGGCGGGATGGTCGCCCAGGTCGTGCGCGACCTGGCCACCGAGGTCGACCCGACGCTGCTGGACTGGATCGAGGAGAACGTCACGGTCGTCACCACCATGGTCGACCGGATCACCCCGCGCGCCACGGCCGAGGACCGTGAGGCGGTCGGTGAGCTGCTCCACGTCGAGGACGCCCAGGTGGTGGTGACCGAGCCGTTCTCGGAGTGGGTGCTGGCCGGTGAGTTCCCGCGGGGCCGACCCGAGTGGCCGGGTGCCCAGTTCGTGGACGACGTGAGCAAGCACGAGCAGCGCAAGCTGTGGCTGCTCAACGGGTCGCACTCGCTGATGGCCTACGGCGCCTCCATCCTGGGGCACGAGACGGTGTCGTCCGCGATCTCCGACGACACGGTCCGCGGCTGGGTCGAGGAGTGGTGGGACGTCGCGGCCCGACACCTCGAGGTCGCCGACGTCGAGGACTACCGGGCGGCGCTGGTGGAGCGGTTCTCCAACCCGCGCATCCGGCACCTGCTCGCGCAGATCGCCGCCGACGGGTCGCAGAAGGTCCCGATCCGCTTCGGGCCCGCCCTCGCGGCCGAGGTCGCCGCCGGGCACGCCCCGCCGGGGGCGACGCGGCCGGTCGCCGCGTGGATCGCCCACCTCCACGGTCACGGTGCTCCGGTCACCGACGCCCAGCAGGACACGGTCTCCGCGCTCGCTGCGACGGACCCCGCCGAGGCGGTGCGGACGGTGCTCGGCTGGATGGGCATCACCACCCCGTCACCGCCGCTCCTCGACCAGGTCCTGACCCAGGTCGCCGAGTTCGAGGGGGCTCGATGAGCGACCCACGGGACCCGGGAGCAACCGAACCGGTAGCCACCTCCGATCCGGCGGCCTCCCCGCCCACCTCCGAACCGGTAGCCACCTCCGATCCGGCGGCCTCCCCGTCCACCTCCGAACCGGTAGCCACCTCCGATCCGGCGGCCCCCCTGCCCACCTCCCCCGACGCAGGCACAGACACCCACCACGTGGTGGTCATCGGGGTGTCCGGCTCGGGCAAGAGCACCATCGCGGCCGAGCTGGCGGGACGGATGAACTTCCGGTTCGCTGACGCCGACGACTTCCACCCCGAGGCCAACGTCGCCAAGATGGCTGCGGGCATCCCGCTCACCGACGAGGACCGGCTGCCCTGGTTGCGCGCCCTCGCGGGCTGGATGACGGACCGGGCCGAGGCGGGCGAGTCGACGGTGCTGGCCTGCTCGGCGCTCAAGCGCTCCTACCGCAACCTGCTCCGCGAAGGACCGGCGCGCGTGGCGTTCCTGCACCTGGACGGTCCGGCCGACATCATCCGCAAGCGGATGATGTCCCGCGACCACTTCATGCCGAGCAGCCTGCTGGACTCCCAGTTGGCGACGCTCGAGCCGCTCCAGCCCGACGAGCACGGGGCGACCCTGGACCTCACCCTCAGCCGCGAGGAGCTCGTGGACCTGGCCGAGTCCTGGCTCACCGGTCCCGGCGGCGCCCCCACCACCCCCGACCGTCCCCCACGCAGAGGAGCACCGACATGACCTGGTTCAGCCACGAGGACACGAGGATCGACCGCGCGACGATCGAGGACCTGGTCGAGCAGACGCTGACGGAGGCTCAGGACCGACTGGGCATCACGGCATACAAGAGCGTCCTGCTGCTCCCACCGGACATCACCCGTGCCCACGCCGGCGTCGGGTGGATCACCGAGCAGTTCTACCAGCTGCTGGAGGGGCAGGGTGCCGACGTGCACGTGATCCCCACGCTCGGGCAGCACGTGCCGCACACGCGGGAGGACAACCGCTGGATGTTCGGGTCCATCCCCGAGGACAAGATCCATGTCCACGACTGGAAGGACGGCGTCACCAACGTCGGCACCGTGCCCGCCGAGTTCGTCAGGGAGCAGACCGGCGGGGCCGTCGACTGGGAGATCCCGATCGACCTCAACACGATGACGGTCACCGAGGACTGGGACCTGATCATCAACATCGGCCACGTCGTGCCGCACGAGGTGCTCGGCTTCGCCAACCACAACAAGAACTACTTCATCGGGCTGGGTGGCAAGCGGCTGCTCGGTGCCTCGCACATGGCCTCGGCCGTCTACGGCATCGAGAACAACCTGGGCAACCTCATCGCGCCGGTCCGGCACTGCTTCAACTACGCCGAGGACCACTTCCTGCAGGACCTCAAGGACGTCTACTTCCAGGTCGTCATGGACTACGACGACGACGGCCGGCTGGTGCACACCGGCGTCTTTGTCGGCGACGACCTGGAGACCTACCTCGATGCGGCACGGGCGTCCAAGGCCCAGAACATCACCGCCTTCGACGAGCCGGTCGACAAGATCGTCGCGGTCATGCAGGCGGACGAGTTCCGCGCGACCTGGGTGGCCAACAAGGCGGTCTACCGCACCCGCATGGCGATCGCCGACGGCGGCGAGCTGCTGGTGATCGCCCCCGGCGTCGAGCGCTTCGGGGAGCAGCCCGAGGTCGACGAGCTGATCCGCAAGTACGGCTACCTCAGCCAGTCCGAGGTCCTCGAGCTCTACAAGACCCAGGCGGACATGCAGGACATCCCGCACGGCACGGCTCACCTGGTGCACGGGTCCTCCGAGGGGCGTTTCACCATCACCTACGCTCCGGGCGCGCTGACGCGTGAGGAGATCGAGTCCGTCGGCTACTCCTACATGTCGCTCGAGGACGCGCTGGAGCGCTACAACCCCGAGGTGATGAAGGATGGCTGGAACGAGATGCCCGACGGGGAGCGGGTCTTCTACATCTCGACGCCGTCCGCGGGGCTCTGGGCGACGAAGGAGAAGCTCGGCGACCGCTGAGGGGTGTCTGAGGGCTGAGGGCTGTCCGACCGCCGAGGGTGCCCGATGGCGGTCAGCCCAGCGGTCAGCCCAGCTCGTGCTCGGCCAGCCACTGGGCACGCGCCCGCTTGCCGGCCCGGGCGAGCCAGGCGTCCTCGACCACCTCGGTCAGCTCGTCCCGGTCCAGCTCGGCGACCCGGGAGCCGCGGAGCAACACCGAGGGATGCCCGTCGAAGTGTGGTGTGGTGAAGAACGGCGTGCCCGGGTCCTCGACCAGGGCGAGCTTGTCGGCCTCCGACTCCACCCAGAACACGATGACGTCATCGAACCGCTCACCCGTGTCCGGGTCGACGGCGTCGGGCCGTGGGTTGCGGAAGAAGACGAAACTCCGGCCGCTGACCTGATAGACGACCTTGGGTCCGTCGACGTGGCGTGTCACGCCGGGCATGCCGCCCGCGACGTGGTGGACGTCATCGACTCGCGCACGTCGGGCCATCCCCACACTGTAGGACGGAGGATCGTGGCGTGCACCGGCCGGCGACACACCGGCAGGTCTGGGCGTTTGACTAGGGCAGGCAGCGTCGGCGACAGCGGCAGGGCGGTGACAGGATCGGGGCATGGACCTCCGCGACTTCCTCGCCCACGTCGACAGCGGCGCCCTCATCGAGGCCGGCTCCGAGGCGCACCAGTTCATGCACCACCGGGCCCAGGAGGCGTTGCGGGTCGTGGCCGAGCTCAACGGCAGCTACCGCGACCCCGACGAGGTGCGCGCCCTGCTCTCCGAGCTCACCGGGCGGCCCGTCGACGACTCGGTGGCACTGTTCCCGCCGTTCTACAGCGAGTTCGGCCAGAACCTGCACCTGGGCAAGGACGTCTTCATCAACATGGGCTGCCGCTTCCAGGACACCGGGGGCATCACCATCGGGGACGGCTCGCTCATCGGCCACGGCAGCACCCTCACCACACTGAACCACGGGGTCGATCCGGACCGGCGGGGTGACATGCTGCCGGCGCCGGTCGTCATCGGTCGCCAGGTCTGGCTCGGTGCCTCGGTGACGGTCGTCCCAGGAGTGACCATCGGCGACGGCGCGATCGTCGGGGCGGGCGCCGTCGTGACCAAGGACGTCCCGGCCAACGCGATCGTGGCAGGAGTGCCGGCCCGGGTGATCCGCTCCACCGGTTACGAGGCCTGAGCGTCTCCAGCTCCGGCGGGATGACAGGATCAGCGCATGCCGACCCCGACCCCGCTGCTCGACCGCGTCCTCGCCGACCCCACCGGGTTGAGCTGGGCGCTGCTGTGGCGCGAGGAGGGCCCGGAGGTCGAGCTGCTGGTCGGTGAGGTGCACGACGTGGGCCTGCTGGCTGACATCCCGGCGGCGACAGCCGACCGGCCGGTGCTGGCGATGGTTCCCTACCGCCAGATCACCGAGCGTGGTTTCGCAGCCCACGACGACGGCACGCCGTTGCGCGTCCTGGTCGCCACGCAGACCGAGCGGATCCCGGTGGGCCAGCTGTCCGGCATACTGCCCTCCGCTCCGGTGGAGGTGACCGGCGAGCACTTCAGCGTCTCGGACGAGGACTATGCCGGGATCGTCACCCGCGTGATCGAGGACGAGATCGGCAACGGCGAGGGCGCCAACTTCGTCATCCGGCGCGACGTCGTCGCACAGACCGACACCGACCCGGCGATCGCGGCCCTGACCTGGTTCCGCACGCTGCTGACCGACGAGCGCGGCACCTACTGGACCTTCGCGGTGCACACACCGGGCCACACGCTGGTGGGGGCGACGCCCGAGCGGCACGTCAGCGTGCGTGACGGCCGGGTCCGCATGAACCCCATCTCCGGCACCTTCCGCCACCCGCGGGACGGTGCCGGGCTGGAGGAGTCGTTCCGCCGGTTCATCGCCGACACCAAGGAGACCGAGGAGCTCTTCATGGTGGTCGACGAGGAGATGAAGATGATGGCCCAGATCTGCACCCACGGCGGGCGGATCACGGGGCCCTACCTGAAGCAGATGGCGCACCTGACGCACACCGAGTACCTGCTCGACGGCCTCGCCGACACCGACCCGCGGGACGTGCTGCGCGCCACCATGTTCGCGCCCACGGTGACGGGCTCGCCGATGGAGAACGCCTGCGCCGTGATCCGGCGGCACGAGCCGGCGGGGCGCGGCTACTACTCCGGTGTGCTCGCCCTGCTGGAGCGGGAGGAGGGGCCGGGTATGCCGGGTGGCCGGGTGACCGCTGATGTCCCGGGGGTCGTGGGGCCGGAGTCGCTCGACGCGCCGATCCTGATCCGGGCGGCCCACCTCGACGGCGGCGGCACCGTGACGGTGAGCGCTGGGGCGACCCTGGTGCGGCACTCCGACCCGGTGTCGGAGGTGGCCGAGACGACGGCCAAGGCCAGCGGCATGCTCGCAGCACTGGGGCTGCGGCCACGGCGCGAGGTCCGCGAGACGCCGACGCTGGCCGACCTGCCCGGGGTCGGTGAGGCGCTGGAGGCACGCAACGACGCCCTCGCCGCCTTCTGGCTCTCGCCGCAGGAGGCCAGGCCCGACCCCACGCTGGTGGGACGCTCGGTGCTGGTCGTCGATGTGGAGGACATGTGGACCCAGATGCTCGCCCACCAGGTGCGTCACCTCGGCATGGACGCCCGGGTGCTGCGCTGGGAGCAGGTCACGGCCGCGGACGTGGAGGCAGCCGATCTGGTGCTGTTCGGGCCCGGACCCGGCGACCCTGACGATGCCTCGGACCAGCGTCTGACGCGGCTCCGGGAGCTCATCGGGGTGCGCCTGGCTGCAGGGGCGCCGCTCCTGGCGGTCTGCCTGAGCCACCAGGTGCTCGCGCGCATGGCGGGGCTGGAGATCACCAAGCTGGCCCGGCCCAACCAGGGGGTCCAGCTCGAGGTCGACCTGTGGGGGAGCCCGGTGCGGATCGGGTTCTACAACACCTTCGTGGCACGGCCCGGTCATGCGGTGCTCGATGGTCGTGGGGGGCCGCTGGAGCTGGAGCAGTCGTCCCATCCCGAGCACGGGGTGGTGGCACTCCGCGGACCCGGTGTGGCGAGCATCCAGGGACACGCCGAGTCGGTGCTGTCGCGGGACGGCCTGGTCACGTTGCACGAGATGATCACACACGCACTGCGACCCCTCGGCCAGACCTCCGCGCCCGACCTGGCGGACGCGTGAGCGCCGGGCGCCTGGCGGGGGTGCGCGTCGTCAGCCTCGCGGGCACGCTGCCCGGCCCGGTGGCCGCCCGGCGGCTGACCAGGGAGGGCGCCGAGGTGATCCGCGTCGAGGGGCCCGCCGGAGACATCCTGCGCACCGTCGCCCCCGCGCTCGCCGACGACCTCGTGAGTGACCAGCAGGTGCTCCAGCTCGACCTCAAGGATCCTGCGGACCAGGAGCGGCTCACCGGTCTGCTGGACGGTGCCCACCTGCTGCTGACGTCCTCGCGTCCCGGCGCCCTGGCACGCCTTGGCCTCACGCCCGACTCCGTGGCACAGCGTTGGCCCCGCCTGGGCTGGGTCGCGATCGTCGGCGCGACCGGCGACCGGGCCGAGGAGGCGGGACACGATCTGACCTACCAGGCCGAGGTCGGCCTCCTCGGGTCCGGGACCGAGCTGCCGCGCGTCCTGCTGGCCGACCTGACCTGCGCGGAGCGCGTCGTCACCGAGTCGCTGCTGGTCCTGCGGGAGCTCGAGCGGCACGGGACCGGGACCTATGCCGAGGTCGGACTGGTCGAGTCGGCGCACGACCTGGGAGAGCCGCTCAGGCACGGGCTGACAGCCCCGGGTGGCGTCCTCGGTGGTGGAGACCCTGCCTACAACATCTATCCAGCCCGCTCGGGGCGCGTTGCCGTGGCCGCGCTCGAGCCGCATTTCAGGCGACGGCTGCTGGAGCAGCTTGGTGTCGAGGCCACCCACGAGGCGCTCGCCGCGGTGTTCCTGGAGCGTCCCGCCGATGAGTGGGAGTCGTGGGGAGCGGCGCACGACCTCCCGCTCGTCGCGGTGCGCTGAGACCCGGCCCGATCGGCGCGGCCCGGACTGCGGATCGGTAGTTCCCTTGCGCTGGACGACGGGCTGGGCACCTCCAGAACCAGCTCGTCGCGTCAGATCAGAAGGGTGGAGGGTCATCGTTCGCCCCCGCCCACGGGCCGCCGTCCCGTGACTCGGGTTGGCCGATGTCCTGTGGCCCGGCTTGGCCGGTGCCTCGTGACTCGTCCGGGAGTGTGCCTGGTGACTCGTCCGGGAGTGTGCCTGGTGACTCGTCCGGGAGTGTGCCTGGTGACTCGTCCGGGTCAGTGCCTGGTGACTCGTCCGGGTCAGTGTTCCCCGGGGCCTCCTGCCGGCGGTCGTCCTGAACCTGACCATCTGTGGTGAGGCTCGCCGGGACCCTGCTCTCACCGCCGTCGGGTTGCTGGTGGTGGCTCCGTGCCGCTGCCATCCGTTGCCGCTCCACCTCCGCCACGTCGGGATCAGGGCGCCACTGCCGCCGACCATGGGCGTCGAGGTGCCGCAGGCCGATGAGGTCCCAGGCAGGGAAGGTCTCCTGCTCGGTATCGTCGTCCTCCGCCTCGAGCGGGTCATGGGCGGGCCGATACGACATGGCCGCGTAGACGGCCAGATCGAGTGCCTCGGCGAAGTCATCGGCTGACGCAGCCGCCACCTCGGCCGTGGTGGCCCGGAGGAGAGCTGTGTACTGGTTGTAGTCGTGGGCCTTGGTGCGATAGATCCGCCCGAGCATCGAGGTCCACGTCATGTCACGGTTGGGGTGAATGATCGCGTCCCACAGCTTCTCGGTCTTGCGCTGGTGATCGACGCCGTGCAAGAGCGCAGCGTTGGCCTCGGACGTGTCGCCACCCGGTGTGCCGAACTCCTGCACGTGATCGAACTGGCACTGTGCGGCAGAGACCGTGCAGCCTGGCGCGCGGCAGGTCACGTCGGCGAAGATGACGTTCCGGCGCATCGCGGCGTCGAACTGGTAGGCGGTGGAACTGCGCTCGACGTAACGACCAGTGACCGGGTCGGTCAGGATCCGGAACAGGCTGGTCCCAGGGGTGAGGGCCAGCTCGCGGATCTGGGCACCACTCAGGAAGTGCGGATACTTGCCGATGACTTCCCCGACGCCCGGCCCGGGGGCTGCTGGGACCTGGGCAGGGTCCTCTGGTGTGCTCGGGACAGAATCCTCCCCCGTGCTTGGGGCAGTGTCCTCCGGTGAGTTCTGGGCCGAGCCGTGCTGCTCGCTGGCAGGGGCATCCAGCTGCTGTCCGAGATGGGGTAGCAGCGTTGTCAACGGCACCAGGATGTTGATCGTCGCGGAGGGCAGCCCGTCCAGGATCCGATCCAATTGCTCGGAGTGCTCGATATCAATGAGGGAGGGACGTGGGTCGGGTCTGTCATCCGCCGGTGGCCCTGGGTCCTGGCCGCGTGGGACATCCGTTTGGCCAGGCGGTGGTGACTTCGCTTGTCCAGATGGTGGTGAGTCGCCCTCAGCCCCCATCGGCGCGTCCGCGCGCTGGTCGGTGCCCGTCGTGGGCCGCACCAGAGTGCCGTGGAGCAGGAGAGCCGTGGCGATCGTGGCCCGAAGGACGTTGAGGGGCCGTTTGTCACCACCGGCGCGCGCTCGACGTGCGGCTGCCTCGATGCGCTCGCCGATGGCCGCAGCCTGGGTTGCGCTGCACCGGAACCCGACAGATGCGGTCCCGTCAGGATCCATCGTGATCCAGAGATCGCTGGCTGCGATGAGCTGTGCCCGTGACTTCTTCTTCCGGTCGGGGTCCTGCAACTCTGCCCTGGCCCTGGCCTTGGCGATCTCCCGGTCCAGTGCGCGGTAGTACTCCCGGTGGCTCCAGGGGCGGCCGGTGAAGTTGCCCCCACTGTCGAGCCGCTCGCTCACCGCGACAGCCGGGTCCGACCCGAACATCCCGTTGGCAACCTCCGCTGCCAGCTCGTGGGGCAGGTCCGCAGCCGCGCGGTGGAACCTTCGCGCCAGGCGCCAGGGTGCCTCACCGGCCCGAAGCGCTCTGCGCACCGGACCGGTGACGGCTGCCGGGGTGTTTGCCAGAGCGACCAGGTCGGAGACCTCGTCCCGCCCCCAGCCGGTGGCGGCTGCGATCTCCCCCCGCGTCACAGACTTGGACCTGGCCCGCCACCGGTCGCGGTCAGTGGGACTCAGCTCGTCCGGCGAGACGGTGCCCTTGATCGCCAGCAGCAGGCGCCCGTTGGCCGCCGTGAGCTGGCGTGTCCCCGACACCAGCGACTCATCGAGAACCGCCCCGGAGGTCATCAGCACCTCCACTGCACCAAGCAGCTCACTC
Organism: Ornithinimicrobium cavernae; assembly: GCF_003121625.1. Classification (GTDB taxonomy): domain Bacteria; phylum Actinomycetota; class Actinomycetes; order Actinomycetales; family Dermatophilaceae; genus Ornithinicoccus; species Ornithinicoccus cavernae. The sequence continues at coordinate 90,069 of NZ_QDDJ01000003.1, forward strand.
GCCCTGGCGCGGAGGTCCGGGGCTGGAAGACTGCTGTCACCGTCCGGAGGTGGCGCCGTGTGGCCGGCCGTGACGACAGCGCAGGCGTGCACCGTGGCGGCCAGTGATCCTGCCAGCTCGTCGGGGATCCCTAGCGACCGCACCGTGTGCAGCACGGGGTCCTCCTCGGCATCCGTGACGTCAGCGTCCAGGCCGTGCGACGTGGACATCTCGGCAGCCCAGGCCGCGAAGGCGGCGTCCTGGTCAATCGTGTCGTCGACCCGCGTGGCGTCGGCGGGGAGGCGCAGGTCCAGGTTGCCCACCTCCATGAGGGCCTCCAGCAGCTCCTGGGATGTCCTGCTCGTCGTCCGCGATGCCACAACAACCTCCTCCCCGAGTCCCCTTCTTCCGATCAGAATAGCACAGGTGTTCGAGTAAAGACAAGGGTGTGGAGAGCCTGTGTGGCAGCAGGTCGGCGCACCGCGGCGGAGTGGCCCCTCCGGTCACGTGGTGCTGAAGTGACTCCTGTGACACTCGCGCGATTTCATGGACGCGCTGGCCTCGTTGGAGGACACTGGCGACTATGGCGAAGGCAACCAAACGTGAGAACTGGTCGGGTCAGACCGGGTTCCTGCTCGCCGCGATCGGATCGGCGGTCGGGCTGGGCAACATCTGGCGGTTCCCGGGTGTGGCCTACGAGAACGGGGGCGGTGCGTTCCTCATCCCCTACCTCGTGGCCCTGCTGACGGCGGGCATACCCATCCTGTTCCTGGACTACGCGCTCGGCCACCGCTACCAGGGGTCGGCGCCCACGGTGTTCCGTCGCCTCTTCCGGGGCGGGGAGTCCCTGGGGTGGTTCCAGGTCGCGATCTCGTTCGTGATCATGTGCTACTACGGCGTCATCCTGGCCTGGGCAGCGAGCTTCACCTACTTCTCGATCAACGAGGCCTGGGGCGAGGACCCCACCGCCTTCTTCACCGGCACCTACCTGGAGCTGGCCGAGCAGCCCGGCCTGAGCCTGGACGTCGTGGGTCACCTGCTGCTGCCGCTGCTCGTCGTGTGGCTCGCAGTGCTGTTCGTCATGGTGCTCGGGGTGCAGAACGGCCTCGAGAAGGCCAACGTGATCTTCCTGCCGCTGCTGGTGATCCTGTTCGCGATCCTGGTGGTGCGGGCCCTGTTCCTCGACGGCGCGATGGAGGGACTGAACGCGCTCTTCACGCCGGACTTCAGCCAGCTCACCAACACCGACGTGTGGCTCGCGGCCTACAGCCAGATCTTCTTCTCGCTGTCCATCGCCTTCGGCATCATGATCACCTACTCGAGCTATCTGCGCCGCCGGTCCGACCTCACCACCACTGGTCTGGTGGCCGGCTTCGCCAACTCCTCGTTCGAGATCCTGGCGGGCATCGGCGTCTTCGCCACGCTGGGTTTCATGGCGACGGCCAGCGGCGTGGGCGTCCAGGACCTGGAGGGCATCACCGGCCCGATCCTCAGCTTCGTCACCTTCCCGCAGATCATCTCGATGATGCCGGGCGGCCCGATCTTCGGCGTGCTGTTCTTCGGATCGCTCGTGCTGGCCGGCTTCACGTCGATGATCTCCATCGCCCAGGTGGTCGTGGCGGCGCTGCAGGAGAAGTTCGAGCTCGCCCGGGCCGCTGCGGCAGCCCTGGTGGTCGGCGTCTGCGGCACCATCTCGATCCTGCTGTTCGCCACCACCACCGGTCTCTACACGCTCGACACCGTCGACAAGTACATCAACGAGATCGGCATCATCACCTCGGCCATCGTCATGACGCTGGTCGTGTCGTGGCGGCTGCGCAAGCTGCCCGAGCTCCAGGCGCACCTCAACCGGGTCTCCGCGTTCCAGGTGGGCGCCTGGTGGCGGGTGCTCCTGTCCGTCGTGGTGCCCGTCATGCTCCTGGTGATGGTCGGCACGACCGGTCTCTCACTGATCACCGATGGCTACGAGGGCTACCCGACCTGGTACCTCAACCTCATGGGCTGGGGCGTGGTCGGCTTCGCGATCGTGTTCGCGATCGTGTTCACCCTGATCCCCGGACGCAGGGGCCGCGAGGACCACACGACCTTCGACCCGGAATCCCTGCGTGACGAGGACGACCTGGAGGAGGTCCGATGACCGGCACCGCGATCGCGTTCCTGCTGCTGGCAATCATCGTGGTCTGGGGAGGGCTCGGCCTGGCGGTGTTCTACTACCGCCGCTCTGGCGCCTCCGGCGGTGAACCGGTGCGTGACAGGGAGGGCCACGTGTCCTTCCCGCACGACACCTAGCAGGCCGTATGCCGCATGGCCGGCGTCGCGTCCCTGGTCGCGGGGCGGCGCTGGTCGCCGGAGCCTGACCCAGGTAGGCGACCCGCGTGCAGCCGCACGAGCGCACCTGCCTGCTGACCGGCATACGGCGGACTCCTCCCGACCGATGAGGACTGTCGGTGCGGGGAGTCAGACTGGAGCATGAGCACTCTTCCTCCCGTGGGTCGCACCTTCGGGCACCTCCTGGTCAACACAGCCGTGGCCGGGCTGACCACGAGCTTCCTGTGGTTCGCGCTGACCTTCTGGGCCTACCTCGAGACCCGGTCGGTGCTGGCCACCGGCGTCATCGGCGGTGCCTACATGCTGTTCGTGTCGGCGAGCAGCATCATGTTCGGCTCGGTCGTCGACCACCACCGCAAGATCGTGGTGATGCGCGCCTCGTCGGTCAGCACGCTGGTGCTGTTCGTCCTGGCGGGTCTGTTCTACGCCCGGGTGCCGGGGGCCGACATGACCGACCTGTCCCAGCCGTGGTTCTGGGTCTTCGCGGTCCTCATCCTGATCGGCGCGATCGTGGAGCACATGCGCAACATCGCGCTGTCGACGTGCGTGACGATCCTCGTGCCGGAGGGTGAGCGCGACCGGGCCAACGGCCTGGTCGGGACGGCCCAGGGCATCACCTTCCTGGCGACCAGCGTGCTGTCAGGGCTCTCCATCGGGTTCCTGGGCATGGGCTGGACCCTGGTGGTGGCGACCATCGCCGTGGCGGTGGGGTTGGTGCACCTGCTCCTCGTCCGGATGCCGCAGGAGACCGAGCCCGCCTCGGCCGGCTCGGACGACCACGGCCGGGTCGACATCCGGGGGTCGATCGCGATCATTGCCGCCTCCGCCGGGCTGTTCGCGCTCATCTTCTTCTCGGCGTTCAACAACTTCGTCGGCGGCGTCTACATGGCGCTGATGGACCCCTACGGCCTGGAGATGTTCGAGGTGGAGGTGTGGGGGCTGGTCCTCGGCGCGACCTCGCTCGGCTTCATCGTCGGCGGCGGCCTGGTCGCCAGGTTCGGGCTGGGGCCCAGGCCGGTGCGCACCCTGCTGCTGGGTGTGGTGGCCATGGGTGTCCTCGGCTCGTTGTTCACCGTGCGCGAGTGGGCCTGGCTCTACGTCGTCGGCATCTTCGCCTACATGTGCCTCATCCCGGTGGTCGAGGCCGCCGAGCAGACCGTCATCCAGCGGGTCGTGCCCCTGCAGCGGCAGGGCCGGGTGTTCGGGTTCGCGATGGCCGTCGAGACAGCGGCGGCGCCGCTCACCGCCTTCCTCATCGCGCCGATCGCGGATCGCTGGATCATCCCGTTCGCTGACTCCGAGGCGGGTCGGCTGGCCCTGGAGCCCCTGCTGGGAGCTGGCACGCCGGTGTCCCGTGGCATCGCGCTGGTGTTCCTTGCTGCCGGCCTGGTGATGGTGCTGGTCGCGCTGCTGGCCCTGGCCTCGCCGGGTTACCGCGCCCTCTCGAGGACGTATGCCGTGGCCACCCCGCCCGCGGCGGCTGAGGGGCAGGTCGCCCCGGCCCCCGGCCAGGACGCCGCGGCCCCAGGCCAGGACGCCGCGGCCCCCGGCCAGGACGTCCCGCCCCTCGACCAGGTCGCCACTGCCCCGGGCCAGATCGTGGTCACGGCCTCCTCGGCCGCGGCGGTTGCTGTCGTGACCCCGATGGACGGGCACGACCAGCACACCGAGGAGGAGCCGCAGCCCAGCGCGTGAACGGGCTCAGCCCGCCAGCCCGGCCACCAGCTCGACGGTCACCTCGTCCAGGTCAGCCACCACCAGGTCGGCGAGGGCGAGGGCGTCGGGGGCGGGCGGGAACGCCTCGTGCGGCACGGCGATCACCCGCATCCCTGCGGCTGACGCCGAGCGGAGACCGTTGCTGGAGTCCTCGATGGCGACCGCCCGGGACGGCTCCACGCCCAGCAGCTCACAGGCGCGGAGGAAGCCGTCCGGGGCGGGCTTGCCGGCGGCGACCTCCTCCGTAGACACCGACACCTGGATCAGGTCGGCGATCCCGAGGGTCTGGAGCGAGGTGTCGATGAGGCGGCGCGCGGAGGACGAGGCGACCGCCACCGGCCACCGGGCAGCCAGCCGCTGGACGGCCTCGACGGCGCCCGGCATCGTCGGCAGGTGCGCGCGGTAGTGCGCCGCCATCGCCTCCAGGGTGCGCTCGGCCGTGTCGCCCCGGACCCCCACGCTGGTGGCGAGGTAGTCCGCCCACTCAGGTGTCGACATACCCATCATGGCCTCGGTCGCCCCCTCGGGCCAGGGCACCCCGTCGGCCTCGGCCAGGCCGCGGCGGACCTGGTCCCAGATGGTCTCGGTGTCGGTGAGCACGCCGTCCATGTCGAAGACGACGGCCGCGACGGAGCGCGCGCTCATGCGCGCACCAGGTCGACACCGCGGTTGGCGAGCTCGTCGGCGCGCTCGTTGCCGGGGTCACCGGAGTGCCCCTTGACCCAGACCCAGTGGACGGTGTGCCGACTGACCTCGACATCCAGCGCCTGCCACAGCTCCACGTTCTTGACCGGCTGCTTCGCCGAGGTCTTCCAGCCGTTCCTCTTCCAGCCGGCGATCCACGTCTTCATGCCGTTCATGACGTACGAGGAGTCGACGTGCAGCGTGACCTCGCACGGCCGGGTCAGGGCCTGCAGCCCCTCGATGACGGCCTGCAGCTCCATCTGGTTGTTGGTCGTGAGCTCGGCCCCGCCGCACAGCTCGCGTTCGTGCTGACCCGATCGCATCCACACGCCCCACCCGCCGATGCCGGGGTTGCCCTTGCAGGCCCCGTCGCTCCACATCTCCACGGCGGTCTGTGCCTCAGTCATGGGAGTGACCCTATCCAGCGGCGCACCCACGGCGGCGCAGGCGCCTGGCTACGCTGGGCGTGACGAAGGAGGCTCATGGCGCGCGTGACCAGGCCGTGGCGGGTGACCCGGCTGGGACGGGACGGGTCCACCCGGGTGCGGGCCGACGTCCTGGCCGGTGAGGAGCCCCTGGAGATCCGGGTCGCCGGCCGCTCGTTCACCGTGACGATGCGCACGCCGGGCCACGACTTCGAGCTGGTCGCCGGGTTCCTGGTCAGCGAGGGTGTGGTCACCGGGCGCGAGCAGATCCGCTCGATGGACTACCGCTCCGGCATCGCGGCCGGCGGTGAGCGGGACTACAACGTGGTCGACGTGCGGCTGGCCGAAGGGGTCCCGCTCCCTGACACGACCATGGAACGGCACGTGTACACCTCCAGCAGCTGTGGTGTGTGCGGCACCGCGTCGATCGAGGCGGTGCGCAAGACCTCGCCGTATGCCGTCAGCCGGGACTCCCTGACCGTCCCGCTCGAGGTGTTGCTGGGTCTGCCGGAGCGGCTGCGGTCCGAGCAGCAGGTGTTCGACCGGACCGGCGGGGTGCACGCGGCCGGCCTGCTCGTCGGCGACGAGCTGGTCTGTGTGCGGGAGGACGTCGGGCGGCACAACGCCGTCGACAAGGTCGTCGGATGGGCCCTTCTCGAGGGGCGCCTGCCACTGGCCGGCTCGGTGCTGCAGGTCTCCGGCCGGGCGTCCTTCGAGCTGGTGCAGAAGGCCGCGATGGCGGGCATCCCGGTCCTCTCGGCCGTCTCCGCGCCCTCGGCGCTCGCCGTCGAGCTGGGGGACGAGCTGGGCGTGACAGTCATCGGGTTCAACCGCGGCGAGACGCTCAACGTCTACAGCCACCCGGACCGGGTTGTCCCGTGATCCCCGGACCGGATGGTCCCGTGACCGAGCAGGGCCGGGTGCTCTGACCTGATGTCGTCCCGGTCGATGGGCACCGGGCCGGTCACCCGACGAGACGCACCTCGGGCTGACGGCCGAGGAACGCGCCGTACCTGGCGGCGGCGTCCTCCACGTGTGGCAGGTGGTCCGGCGACCACGAGCCGTGGGGCTGCAGCTCAAAGAGCACCCGCTCGCCGGTGACCGTGCGTTTCATGCCCGCGACCAGCTGGCCGTCCACCAGGGCCATGCCGATCATGGCCTCCCGTCCACTGGGCACCACCCCGGCGGCGTCGAGGATCATCCGGGAGTCCTGGTAGCCGCGGTAGGTCTCGTCAAGCAGCTGCAGCAGGTGCGCGGCCGGCCGTTGGGGGCCCGAGGGCGGTTCCTCGCCGGCGGTGTGCCAGAACGTGCGGCCGCCGTGCTCGAAGCTCTCGAGACGGTCCGCGACGTCCGCCAGGCCTGCTCGGACATCTGTCAGGGTGAGGGTCGCCCAGTAGGACAGGTCCCTCTCGGTGACCGGTCCGTGACCACGCACGTAGCGCAGGACGATCTCGGCCGCGGCCTCCTCGCGACCGAGCCGCCGCGGCCTTGGCACGCGGTCAGCGAGCCGGGCGTAGGTGTGGACGCCGTCCACCGGCGCACCGCTGCACACCAGGCCCTGCAGCTCCAGATCGGCCAACAGGATCATCAGCGCCTGGCCGGTGAGGTCGTGGCCGGCCGCGGCGAGCGCAGCGGCCAGCTGCGCACGTGTCAGCTGGTCGGCCAAGGAGGCGAGCACAGTCTCGGTGAGCCGGTCGATCGCCCGATCGTCCAGCCCGTGGGTGCCACGCAGCTGCTGGCCGGTGACCCGTCGCACCCGTGGCGCCGTGAGCTCGAGCAGCCAGACCAGGTCCTCGGCGCTCACGTAGTGCCACGTCGGCCGCAGCACGTGCGTCCGGATGATGGTCCCGTCGGCGAGGGCGGAGTCCAGGTCGGCCGGGTCGGGGGCGGGCGTGCGTGTCGCCACGGCCCACGCGGACTGCGCCGGGTTCTCGGCCTGCACCGCCAGCAGCGAGGAGACCACCTCGGTGGCGCGCCTGCCCGTCGGCTCGGCGAGCTGCTGGCTGCGCAGCCTCCAGCGGGCGATGTCGGTGTCTGTGGGCATGCCCACAGTCTGGTCGACAGAGTCCGGGACGGCCAGGCTCCTGGCCACGGGTAGTGACAGGATCGGGCCGTGCGATGGACTGAGCAGACGCCGGTGACCTGGCCCAGCGACCAGGGGTTCGACGCCTGGTGGCGCGGCGTGACCGAGCCGATGGACACCGGTGGCGAGGGTGCCGGGCCGTTCGACCTCAAGGGCGGTCACGTCCAACTCGACGCCGGCGATCACCTCCGCCCGGGGGCGATCTATCGGTGGGTTCCTCCGGAGGGTGCGGTCGTGGGCTCGGCCGCGTGGGGGATCGGCGGGCCGCACGACCGCCGCGACCTGTATGCGGAGTACCAGGAGGTGGCGGACCCCGCACGCCGCGTCGTGGTCCGGCTGGACGGCCTGGACGCGTGCGGTTCGATGAGTGTCACGAGCACCCTGCGACACCTGGCGGCCGAGGCGTTCTTCTCGCCGCGGCGGGACCGGCTGCTCGACGTGGAGATCACCCTCGACTGGCTGCTGGTCCGGCTCCGTGCCCGCGTGGTCCCGGCCGAGAGTGGTGAGCAGCTCCGGGTCTCCCTGCGGGTGGTGGGACGGGGCATCTGGAAGCCGGTGATCGCACCCCTGCTGGTGCCGCTCGGGCTGCCGCTGCGGCACGTGCTGACCCACGAGGTGGAGGAGGCGGCCGACCGGCTGACCCACCTGGACGAGGACCCACGAGGCGATGGTGCGCCGGAGCGGGAGATGGAGCGCATCCGGGTCGGTGCCGAGCTGATCCGAACCCGCCTCCACGAGGTGGTGCGCACCGTTGATGCCCGTCCGTTCTGGACCGGTCGCGGTCGGCGGGCGCTTCGGGAGGCCTTCGTCGCACTGCCCGCGGTCGGGAGCGGTTGGCCGTCGGTGAGTCCCGCGATGACTTTCGGTGACAGCGGCCGGTGGTGGGACGAGGAGAAGTGGATCTTCGACATCCTCGTCGACGCGAACCCCTGGCGACGGAAGCGGCACGAGATGGTCGACCAGCAGGTTGACCTCTGGCTGAGCCAGCAGGAGACCATCATTGCCCACCACGAGCAGGCACAGGTCGCCCAGCGGGAGGCCGGCCGGCTCAACCCGGACCCCAGCCACCCCACCGCCGCCGAGATCAACGAGATGATGGACCTGTCGTGGCTGGCGACGCCGTGGTCCACGGTCCGCTACCTGGCGAGGCAGGCAGCCAAGGACTCGCCGGCCGACGACGACCTGCCCCCGCTCGAGACCGACGAGGACGCGCGGAAGTTCGTGACCGGGCTCCTGAAGGACCTCTGAGCCGGGGCGATCCGGGCCGCGCGTGAAGCCCTTGCTGCGTCCCGGGGTCGCGGCGCCCGGTCGCGCGCGGAGGGCTGCCTGAGTCGATACTTAAGTAGGGTCCGGGACCGGAACAGGAGTCGGCCCGACGACGTTGTGCGGCTGGCGATCACGCCACATCTCACTTCATCCACGAGGGATCTCATGGCTTTGTCGACCCCCCACACGGACCCGTCAACGGTTGCGCCGGACCGCGCTCCGATCGTGCTCACCCAACGCAAGGTGTGGCTCATCTTCGGCGCCCTCATGGCGAGCATGTTCCTGTCCTCGCTGGACCAGTCGATCGTCGGCACCGCGATGCCCACGATCGTCGGGGAGCTCGACGGTGTGGCGCACCAGGGGTGGATCATCACGATCTACATCCTGGCCGTGGCTGTCGTCATGCCGCTCTACGGCAAGGCCGGTGACCTGTTCGGCCGTCGGTGGCCGTTCCTGGTCGCGATCACCCTGTTCACGGTGGCCTCCGCCGGCGCGGGCTTCGCCGGGAGCTTCACCGAGCTGGTGCTCTGGCGCGGGGTCCAGGGCCTCGGTGGCGGTGGGCTGATGATCCTGTCCCAGGCGATCATCGCCGACATCGTGCCGGCCCGGGAGCGAGGCAGGTACATGGGTCCGATGGGTGCCCTGTTCGGCATCGCGGCCGTCGCCGGGCCGCTTCTCGGCGGCTGGTTCACCGAGGGACCCGGCTGGCGCTGGGCGTTCTGGGTCAACATCCCGATCGGCATCGCGGCGATCGCCATCGCCTGGGTGGCGCTGCAGCTCCCCAGCCACCGGGCGGGCAAGCCGCTGGACATCGCCGGGTCCACGCTGCTGGTCGTCGGCGCCTCCTCGCTCGTGCTGATCACCAGCTGGGAGAGCATCAGCGGCGGCGCCGGTGACGACTGGTCCGACTGGCGTCTGCTCGGACTGGCCGTGCTGACCCTCCTCTCGATCGCGGTCTTCATCCCCGTCGAGCGGCGTGCTGCCGACCCCGTGCTGCCGCTGCACCTGTTCCGGAACCCCACCTTCACCCTGACCACCACGATCGGTCTGGTCATCGGGATGGGCATGTTCGCCGCCCTCGGCTTCCTCCCGACCTTCCTGCAGATGTCCCACGGCGTGGGCGTGACCGAGTCCGGCCTGCTGCTGATCCCGATGATGGTCGGTGTCATGGGCACCGCGATCTGGTCCGGCTTCGCGATCACCCGGTCCGGACGCTACCGCCGCTACCCGATCACCGGCATGGCCATCGCCACGCTCGGTCTGATCTGGCTGACCCAGCTGGACGCGGACACCCCGCTCTGGCTGTTCGGCGTGATGATCTTCGTGCTCGGTGCCGGCCTCGGCCTGGTGATGCAGACCATCGTGCTCGCCGTGCAGAACGCCGTCGACCCGCACGAGCTCGGCACGGCGACCAGCGCGAACAACTTCTTCCGCGAGATGGGGGCGGCCGTCGGGATCGCGCTGTTCAGCACGATCTTCACCTCCCGCCTCGTGACCAACCTCGAGGGCGTCCTCGGCAGGGGACCGGCCCCCGAGGGCGGTTCCGGAGCCGAGTCCCTGACGCCGGCCATCGTCCAGGAGCTGCCCGAGCCGCTGCACACCGGCGTCGTGCAGGGCTACGCCGATGCGCTCGCCCCGGCCTTCTGGTATCTCGTGCCGCTGCTGGGCCTGGGCTTCCTCCTCACGCTGTTGCTCAAAGAGATCGCCCTGTCCGACATCGCCGGGATGGTCGCCCGCGGCGAGGCCGTGACCGAGGACCAGGCACCTGCGTTCGATGGGTCCGACGCCGGGGACGTGGCGCTCGCGAGCCGCGAGGCAGGAACCGGTGACGGTCCCGAGCCCGATCAGCGCGAGACCCAGCCGCAGCTCAACTGACAGCGCTCTGTGCTTCTTGGAGCGTGGCACAGCCGGCTCCACGAAGCGGAGCCGGCTCCAAGACACCCTTCGGGGGGCGTGGGGTGGCTGGGACCTGCGGGTCAGCGGGCCTGCGTCGGTGACGCACCGCTCAGGTGCCGTGCGGTGTTCACCAGGCCGACGTGGCTGAACGCCTGCGGCGTGTTGCCCAGGTGGCGACCGGACGCGGGGTCGACCTCCTCGGCGAGCAGACCCAGGTCGTTGCGCAGGGCGAGCAGTCGCTCGAAGTGCTCCCGCCCCTCGTCGACGCGCCCGATGCCGACGAGCGCGTCGGCCAGCCAGAAGCTGCACAGCAGGAACGCGCCCTCGTGCCCGGGGAGGCCGTCCACGCCGTGCTCGGTGCGATAGCGGAGCACGTAGCCGCCCTCAGTGAGTTCGCGCTGGACGGCCTCCACGGTGCCCACCACCCTGGGATCGTCCCAGGGCAGGAACCCGACCTGCGGGATGAGCAGCAGGGCGGCATCCAGGCCCGGGGAGCCGTAGAACTGGGTGAAGGTGCCGCGGTCGGAGTCGAACCCCTCGGCGCACACCTCCTGGTGGATCTGCTGCCGCAGGCCCTTCCACCGGTCCACGGGGCCCTCCAGCCCGAAGGTCTCCACGGCCTTGACGGCACAGTCGATCCCCGCCCAGGCCATCACCTTGGAGTGCACGAACTGGCGGTCCGGCCCACGGATCTCCCAGAGGGACTTGTCCGGCTGCTGCCAGTTGCCCTCGAGGAAGTCGAGCATCTCCCGCTGCAGGTCCCAGGCGTCCGGAGCCGCCGACAGGCCCGCCTCCCGGGCCACGTGCAGCATGTCGAGCACCTCGCCCCAGACGTCCAGCTGGAACTGGTCGGCCGCGCCGTTGCCCACCCGCACCGGTGGTGAGCCCTCGTAGCCGGGGAGCCAGTCAAGCTCGTACTCCGGGAGCCGGCGCCGCCCGTCGATGCCGTACATGATCTGCAGGTCCGCCGGGTCCCCCGCCACCGCACGCAGCAGCCAGTCCCGCCACGCGTTGGCCTCCTCTCGGAAGCCGGTGCCGAGCAGGGCCTGCAGGGTGAACGTGGCATCGCGCAGCCAGCAGTAGCGGTAGTCCCAGTTTCGTGACCCGCCGAGGTGCTCCGGCAGCGACGTGGTCGCCGCCGCGACGATCCCGCCCGACGGGGCATAGGTCAGGCCCTTCAACGTGACCAGCGAACGGCGGACGGCCGTCTCCCACCCGCCCCGGTAGTCGAGGTGGGAGATCCACTCCTGCCAGAACGCCTCGGTCTGGACGAGGACCCGCTCGGCGTCCCGACGGGGCGGCTCGGGCTCGTGGCTGGGGTGGTGGGTCAGCACGAACGGGACCCGGTCGCCCGCGGAGACCTCGAACTCCGCCGTCGTCATCAGGTCGTGGCCGTGGACCTCGACGGGGGTGTCCAGCCACACCGAGTCGGGGCCGGCGATCGCAGAGAGCTGGCTGCCGCGGTGCTTGACCCACGGCACGATGTGGCCGTAGTCGAACCGCAGGCGCAGGTCGCTGCGCATCCGCACGCGGCCGGAGACGCCCTCGACCAGGCGCACCACGTCGGCCGCCTGGTCGCGGACCGGCATGAGGTCCACGATGCGGACCGTGCCGTCCGGCGTCTCCCACTCGGTCTCCAGGATGAGCGTGTCACCGCGGTACTGCCGCCGGGTGCACCGCTCGGCCCCGGCGGGCGCCATCCGCCAGTAGCCGTGGTCGTCGGTGCCGAGCAGCCTGGCGAAGCAGGCCCCGGAGTCGAACCGGGGCAGGCACAACCAGTCGATCGAGCCGTCGTTGCCCACCAGGGCCATCGTGTGCAGGTCGCCGATCACCCCGTAGTCCTCGATCGCCAGCGCCACGCCTCCTCCGTCCCGCCGCCCGGTCGGGTGGCTCGTCGTCCGTCCGTCCTATCGGCTCGGCCGAGAGGGCGCAACCGGCCGGGCAGGCTCGGCGACCTCGACCAGCCGGCCGTCCTCCAGGCTCCACACCACGTCGGTGGAGGCCATCAGCTCGTCGCGGTGCGTCACCACCAGGGCCGTGCCCCGGTGGTCGGCGAGGACACGGTCCACGACGCGGGCGTTCTCGGAGTCCAGGTGGGCCTCCGCCTCGTCGAGCACCAGCAGCCTGGGCCGGCCCAGCGCCGCCCGCGCGATGCTGATCCGGGCCTGCTGGCCGGCCGACAGGTTGCTGCCGCCGGGCCCGACATTGGTGTTCCACCCGTCGGCGAGGCTCGCCGCCAGCTCGTCCAGGCCGCACAGGCGGCTCACGCGGTCGAGCTCGTCCGGGTCCACCCGGGGCATCCGGTAGGTGACGTTGCGGCGCATGCTGCCGGACAGCAGCGGCAGGCTCGGCGAGGAGATGCCCACCGCCTGCCGGACCGACCGCAGCGAGTGCTGGCTGACGTCCTGGCCGTCGATGAGCACGCTGCCCTCGTCGGGGTCGATGAGGCGGGCCACCACGGCGGTGAGGGTGCTCTTGCCGGCGCCGTTCGGGCCGACGACGGCCACGGTCTGCCCGGGCAGGGCGCGCACCGAGATGTCCGTCAGGGCGTCACCGAGGCTCACGTTGCGCACGTCGACCAGGCCGTAGTCGATCTGGATGTCCGGGGCGTCGGGGAGCACCGGCAGGGGCGGGATGGACAGGAAGCGACGGACGGCGCCGCGGGCGACCCTGGCGCGGGCGGCGTACTCGGCGACGCGGCCGAGGTCCCGCAGGTAACCGGCGAGGAGGCCGGCGACGCTGACGCCGGCGACGATCGTGCCGGGCGTCGCCCGCCCGGCCAGGACCTCCAGGCCACCGACGAGCAGGGCGGCGGCGCTGGCGGCCACGGCGGTGCCCTCCGCGATGGCGCGGGCGGCGCCGGACGCGCGGGCCTGGTCGACCATCGCGTCGGCGACCTTCTCGCTGTGCCGGCCGACCCGCCTGCTCTCCCGGTGCTCCTGCCCCGAGGCCTGGAGCACCGCGACCTGGGTGAGCCGCTCGGTGACCTCGCCGGTGAGCCGGGACCGGCGACGGCGCGACACCTGGGCGGTCCGGAGCATCCACGGCGTGATGGCCGTCGTCAGCAGGCCCCCCAGGAGGAGCACGGCGCCGACGGAGAGCGCGAGGGCCAGGTTCATGACGGCGAGGGCGGCCAGGGCGAGCACGATGGCCACGCCCGCCACGGTCAGGCGGGCCAGCCCGCGGGCGACCCACAGGCGCAGGGCGGACAGGTCGCCGACGAACCTCATCAGCATGTCGCCGCGGTTCCGGCGGCCCAGCTCCCGCGCCGGGACCCGGGTGAGGTGGCGGAACAGCCGCGCACGCACCTCGGTGACGTAGTGCTGGCCGAGCTTCTCCGACGAGGTGCGCTCGGCCCCCCGCAGCCAGGCGCTGAGCAGGACGCAGACGAGCAGACCTGCCGCGAGCACCGGGATGCTGATCCCGCCGCCGACGGGAGCCTGCCCGGTCGCGCCGCCGAGGAGGGCGTTGAAACCGCGCTCGGTGAGCAGCGCGAAGCCGATGGCGGCCAGTGCCTGGCCCACGCCGATGGCGATGAGCACCACGAACCGGGCCGTCCTGTCCCGGCTGACGGCGCCGGGGAGGGTGGGCGCAGGGACCTCCGTGACCGGGACGGCGTGCTTGTGCCGATGTGGATCCGGACCGCGTCGGCCCTCGGCGGGTGCGTCCTGCGCGAGGGTGGTGCCGACCGAGGTGGGGGAGGGGTCGGCGGTGTGCGGAGCGGCGGTCACACGGCCTCCTCTGCGTGGGGGACGGCGGCGAGGGTGCCGGGCACCCAGGCGCCGCGCAGCGCCAGCGCGCGGTCCCGGAGCTCGGCGGCGCGCCCGGCCTCGGCCAGGGAGAGGGTGTCGTCCACCGGGACGTCGAACGTGCCGTCGAACTCCGCCACGGACAGGGGGGAGGCGGTCATCAGGCCGCTGACCGACATGAGGGGCAGCCCCGCGTCGCGCAGCCACTGCACGCCCGCGGTCGCGCTGAGGGAGTCCCGGGCGGCGAAGATGACACCGTCGATGATCTGGTGGAAGGACGGGTCGCGCAGCAGCGCAGCGGTCTCGGCGTGGAAGAGCCCGTCGGCCACCTCGATCACGTTGACGTCGGTGCCGTCCCCCGCGAGCTGGGTGGTGAGGGTCTCGAAGATGCCGCGCACCTCGGCGGGGTCCAGCCCGAAGGTGGACGGGGCCCCGGCGTGCGTGAAGTCGTAGACGTGGTCGGCCCCCGAGTCGGTGAGGAGCCAGACGTCCCCGCCAGCACCGGTGCCGGTCACCTTCGCGGCGCCCACCGTCAGGCCCGCGGCCTTGAGCCCCCTCACCAGGCTGGCCATCGTGGTCGTCTTGCCGGCGTTCATGGACGAGCCGACCACGGCGATCGTCGGCGGGCGGTGCGAGCTCAGCGGCGCCACCGGGCGCAGGGCGCTGTCCCGGAGGTTGAGGCGGTTCCCGCCGGCGTCGGTCAGGATGCCCACCGGCTCGATCGACGTGGCGTCGGCCATCGTGGCGTGGGCCAGCTCGACCTGCCCTGCCAGCCCGCCCGCGGCGACCAGGTTGCAGGTCGTCAGGTCGGACGGCAGGTGCGCCAGGAACTGGTCGGGTGCGTAGCGGGCGCCGTAGACGATGCCGACGTGGTCACCGACGAAGAGCGTCGCGCGGCGTCCGGTCTGCAGCTCGAGGCGCTTGTGCTGGCCGATCTCGGTGACCCGCGCGATGACGACGTCACCGGCGCGCGGGCTGGTGTGCGGGTCGGTCAGCAGACCGGCGGCACGGTCCAGGTCGATGCGACGGGTCGTGTAGGCCCACTTGGTGTGGGCGACCAGCTCGGCCACCGCTGCGTCGGCAGCGGTCTCGGCGACCGGGGTGGGGAACGTGATCATCGGTGGCTCCTTGTGTGTCGGGACGATGCCGTCTGCACCGCTCGGGAAATCACGCTAGAGAGGCCCGATGAGGCACAGGTGAGGAGCGGATGAGGACTTTCTCAGCACGAGTTCACGCACTGTTCAAGCACGGTGGGCGGACGACTCCTCAGGACCCCCCACCTGGGGGATGGTGCGCGCGCCACCGCGCGAGGACGCTCGGGTGCAGGGCCGAGGGACGGCCGGGAAGCAGGTGCACCATGGACGACGAGGTCCTCATCATCGGCAGCGGGCCGGCCGGCCTCAGCTGCGCGGCGGAGCTCCGAGGCCGTGGCATCAGCGCGACCGTGCTGGAGCGCGGGCCGGCGCTGGCCACGGCGTGGGTGGGTCGCTACGACGGCCTGCGGTTCAACACCAGCCGCCGGCACTCGGCTTTGCCGGGGTCCCCGTTCCCCAGGCGGTGGGGCCAGTTCCCGACGCGCGACCAGTACCTCTCCTACCTGCAGTCGTATGCCGAGGCGCACCAGGTCCCGGTCCGCACCGGGGTCGCTGTCACCCGGGTCGACCAGGACCGGGACGGGTGGCGCCTGCAGACCAGCGCGGGCCCAGCCGGTGCCCGGCACGTGATCGTGGCGACCGGTGTGGCCCAGAGCCCGGTCCGGCCAGGCTGGGCGGTGGACAGCGACTTCGCCGGAACCGTGCTGCACGCCTGCGACTACCGCAACCCGCAGCCGTTCGCTGGGCGGGACGTCGTGGTCGTCGGGGCCGGGTCGACCGGTCTGGAGGTCGCCCACGAGCTGGCGCGCGGCGGGGCCGGGCAGGTGCGCCTGGCCGTCCGAACGCCACCCAACCTCCTGTTGCGAGAGATGGGCGGTGCGCCCACCGACCTGCCGATGCCTCTCCTCCTGCGCCTGCCCCCCGCGCTGGTCGACCGGATGTTCGCCGGACTGCAGCGGCGCCTCGTGGGCGACCTCACGGCATACGGGCTGCCGCCGGCGACGGAGGGGCCGATGACCGGACTCAGGCGACGCGGTGCCGGGACGGCCGTGGTCGACAAGGAGGTCATCGAGGCGCTCCGTGAGGGGGCTTTCACTGTCGAGCCAGAGGTCACCGGCCTGCACCATGACGGCGTGCGACTCGCGGACGGACGGCGGGTGGACTGCTCGGTGGTGATCCTCGCGACCGGCTACGCGACCGGACTGGGACCGCTCGTCGGTCACCTGGACGTCCTGGGGGAGCGGGGTATGCCGAGGGTCCGGTCGGGTGGTGAGTCGCTGCCGGGGCTGCGCTTCGTCGGCTTCGCCTACCGGCCCGGGCTCACGGGGCTCGTCGGGCGGCAGGCGCGGGCGGTCGCGCGCGAGATCGCGGCTGGTGGGAGAGCAGGGCAGCCAGCTCGGGGCGGCTGGAGACCTCCAGCTTCGCGAACACCGACTTCACATGACCGCGCAGCGTCTCGGGGCTGATCCACAGTCGCTCGGCGATGGCGCTCGTGGACGCCCCTGTCAGCAGCAGGTGGGTGACCTCGCGCTCGCGGTCGGTGAGCTGGCGCAGGCTCAGCAGGAGCGGCGCCAGGTCTCCGCGCCGGGCGGGCTCCAGCACCAGGGCCGTGGTGCCCGGGCGTCCCTCCGCGGTGGCGTCGGACAGCCGGGCGCCGCGGATGACCAGCCAGTCACCGGCGCGCGAGCGCGCCCGGGCCATCGCGGGGTGGATCGTGGCGTCGTCCCTGGGTGCGCCGTCCGCGAGGGACCGGGCCTGCTGCGCCACCTCGTGGAGCACGATGGCGGCGTCCGCCTGCTCCGGTGGGCCCAGCCACTCGCGGGCCTGCGGGGTGAGTGAGACGACCGTGCCGTCGTCGTCCAGCACGATGAGCGCGGGAGAGTCCACGGCCACACCGCCGGTCAGGCCCCCGAGCAGATGGCCGGCGCGGATGCCGTTGCCCAGGTGCGGGGCGATCGCAGCAACCACGGCGACCTCGGCCGGGGTGAAGGGCGGGTCCTCGGCACGACGGGTGAGGCAGGCGTGGCCCCAGACGACGCGTCCGGTGGCGAACACCGCCCGCAGCTCGTCGCCGTAGCCGCGGGGCCCGTAGAGCTGTGCCCACCGGGCGCTCCTGGCCAGGTCCCCACCCGTGCTGATGCTGAGGGCGGCGGCCGCCACACCGTCCCGGGCCAGCTGCCAGAACGTGTTGACGTCGTCCTCCGTGAGCTCGCAGGCGATCAGCTCACGGTGCAGCGAGGGCTCGACGTGCTCGGCATAGACGTCGGTGATCAGCATCGTGTCGGGGTCGATGAGGATCCAGCCGGCGGCGGAGTACGGAATCGCTCGGCGGACCACCCCGGCGACGCGCTCGAACAGCTCGAGTGGGTCCCGTGCACGCGCGCACATCCCGGCCACCGTGGGGATCAGGCGGTCTGCGGGGCTGCGGCGCGGCAGCATGATGCGCCATTGTCTCCCCGCCCCGGCACGCGCGTCCAGTGCCCGGGTTGCTCCTGCCGTCACTGAAGCGCAGGGAGCTGGTCTTTCGAAGGGGTCCGAGGGTGCGCCTCACCGTCGGTGGACCTAGGTGGAGCGGGGAGCCTCCTCGAAGGACGCCTTCAGGGCGTCGACCGTGATGGTGCGCTCCCTGACGGCGAGCCGCCGCCAGAGGGGGGTTCCCAGACGCCACACGCCGTACGACACCAGCTTGCCGCGATGGCGGACCAGGGTCTCGTTGTCGCCGGAGGACTCCAGGTGGTAGCTCGGCCACCCTTCGAACGTGAGCCTCCCGGACCGCGACCTGTCCCACCAGTGGAAGACGATCGTGTGGGGCGCCTCCAGCTCGACGATCTCCCCGGGTGTGGTGCCCTGGGTCGTCTCGTCCACGAAGGTCGTCCCGACGCGGGGCTCTCCCGGAGACGTCTGCCGGGTGTGCTTCAGCATGCTTCCGGTGCCCGCCATCCAGTCGTTGTGCCCGTCGATGTCGACCAGGCGAGCGAACACCAGGTCGATCGGGGCCCTGATCGTGCGCTCGATCTCGAACTCGATGGGCCTCATACGAGCGAGCATCCTCGTCCGGCGGGTGAGCCGCAAGACTGTCGGGCCACCACCCTCCGGTCAGAGCCGGCCGGCGTCGATCACGCGGCGCAGGAACTCCTGGGTGCGGGGCCGGGTCGGCTCGCCCAGCACCTGCGCGGGCGGGCCCTCCTCGCAGACGACACCCTGGTCGAGGAAGACGACGTGGTCGGCCACCTGCTTGGCGAAACCCATCTCGTGGGTGGCCATGAGGATCGTGGCACCCCCGGAGGCGAGCTCCCGCACCAGGCCGAGCACCTCACCGACCAGCTCGGGGTCCAGGGCAGAGGTGATCTCGTCGAGCAGCAGCACCCGTGGCTCGACGGCGATGGCCCGGGCGATCGCGGCCCGCTGCTGCTGACCACCCGAGAGCCGGTCGGGGTAGGCGCCTGCCTTGTCGGCCAGGCCCACCCGCGCCAGCAGCGCCTCCGCCCGTGCCCTGGCCTCCTTCGGCGGCACGCCGTGGACGACGCGCGGGGCCAGCATCACGTTGTCCAGCACGGTCATGTGCGGGAACAGGTTGTAGGCCTGGAAGACCACACCGAACCGGGCGCGGACGGCGTCGGCGTCGATGCGCGGGTCGCTGATGTCCCGGTCGTCCAGCAGGATCTGCCCGTCGCTGATCGGCTCGAGCACCCCCGCGCAGCGCAACAGCGTCGACTTCCCGGAGCCGGAGGAGCCGATGAGGGTGACCACCTCGTGCTCGGCCACGGTCAGGTCGATCCCGTTGAGCACCACGGCGTCGTCATAGGCCTTGACCAGGCCACGGACGTCCAGCACGACGTCCTCCTTGCGCCGCGGACCCGGGGGAAGATCGAGGGAGGTGTCGCGCGCGACCGGGCCCAGCGGCATACGGCCGCCGTCACCGGTCGAGGCCCGCCGCCGGCCGATCACAGGGCCGCCCCGCTCTGCTCGCGCTGCGCTGCCCGGGCCGTCGCCCAGTCGGCCAGGCGGGCGGTGGGGACCGACAGCAGGACGAAGAGCAGGGCCGCCACCACATACGGGGTGAAGTTGAAGCTGCTCTGGGAGGCGATCTGGGCGGCCCGGACCGCATCGAGGGGGCCGAGCAGGGAGATCAGGCCGACGTCCTTCTGCATCGCCACGAAGTCGTTGAGGAGCGGTGGGGTGACCCGACGGACGGCCTGCGGCAGCACGACCAGCTTCATCGACTGGCCGTAGCTCAGGCCGAGCGAGCGCGCGCCGAGCCGCTGGCTAGGGTGGACACTGTCGATGCCCGCGCGGAAGACCTCGGAGACGTACGCGGCATAGGTGAGGACCAGCGCCACCGTGCCGAGGATCACCGGGTTGATGCGCGAGTCGGTGAACCGCAGGGCCGGCACGCCGAACCCGACCAGGTAGAGCAGCACGATCAGGGGCACGCCGCGGAACAGGTCGACGTAGCCGGTCGCGAGCAGGCGGAGCGGCAGCCAGACCGGTCCGCGCAGGGTCCGCAGGACGGCCAGGACGAGTGCCAGCACGAGGGTGCAGACGGCGGCGACCGCGAGGACGCGGATGTTCAGCCACAGGCCCTCGAGGATCCGGGGCAGGGAGTCCCACGCGACCTGCGGGCTCAGGAAGGTCGCCTGCGTGCGCGGCCACCCGGGTGCGTTGGTGACGCCGAGATAGAGCACCGCCGCGAAGACGAGCGTGCTCACCAGCGCGGTGAGGGTGGACCGGCGCGAGCGGCCCGCCCGCAACCGGCGGCGGGAGAGCTCCAGCGGGGTCGGCTGCTCCGGGCTCACTGCAGCTCGGGGGCTCCCGCGACGTCGGCGAGCCACTCGGTCGCCAGGTCCTCCAGCGTGCCGTCCTCCCGCAGCGCGTCGACGGCCTGCGTGGCGCAGTCGGTGACCGGGCTGCCCAGGTCCAGCACGAAGCCGAGCTGCTCCGCCTCGCCCGTCAGCGGGAGCTGGCCGACGATGACGCCGCCCTCGATCTCCACGGCCGTCAGGTAGAAGGCCGTCGGCAGGTCGACCACGATCGCGTCCACCTGGCCGTTGTCGAGGGCCAGCTTGGCCTCCTCGTTGCTGTTGAAGATCAGCGGGTCCTGGCTCGGGGCGATGGACTCCTCGATGGAGGTCAGGCTGGTGGTGCCCACCTGGGCGCCGAGGAGGCTGTCCGTGAGGTCGGCCAGGCTGGCGGCGTCGGCGGCACCGGCGCCCTCCTTGGAGACCACGGCCTGGCGCACGTCGTAGTAGCCGGAGGTGAAGTCGACCGCCTGCCGGCGCTCGTCGGTGATCGAGAACTGGTTGAGCGCCAGGTCAAAGTTCTTCGGCCCCGGGGCGATGGTCGCCTCGAACGGGTTGCGGACCCACTCCACGGCGTCGGCGTCGTAGCCGAGCTGCTCGGCCACGGCATACGCGACGGCCGACTCGAACCCCTCCCCGCTGGCCGGGTCGTTGTCCACCATCCACGGCTCGAACGCCGGCTCGGAGGTGCTGAACGTCAGGGTGCCTGCGGTCAGCGTCTCGAGGGAGTCGGGGGAGCAGGCCCCTGCGTCGCCGACCGCGGGTGCGGTGTCGCTCTCTGCGTCCGCGGCCGCCTCCGTGCTCTGCTCGTCGGCGGTGGGGTCCCCAGAGGGCTCCGGCTCCTCCTCACCACCGCACGAGGCGAGCAGGACGGCCGCGGTCGACAGGATGGCCAGGCGGGAGAGACGGGTGCGGGACATGTCGTGCTCCAGGGGGTGCGGAGGAGTATGCCGCCCGGTCGGCTCGGGCGTGGACGCAAGCGTAGTCCGTGGCGGACCCCTACTCGCAGACGATGCCGTCGCTGTCGGCGTCCCGGTACCAGTCGTACTCGGGGTCCTTCCCCTGGTAGTACGGGCCGAGCCCGGCGGCCTTGGCGGCCTTGCACGTCCTGTGGCGTTGGTCCGTGGCGCCGCCACCGTCCCCGGGGCCCGGGTCCATGACGGGGGCGGGTGCGGTCGCCGGCGGGGCAGCCACCGGCTCCGGCTGGGGCTCCGGCGCGGGCGCGGGAGGTGCGGCTGCCAGCTCGGGCCGCAGCTCGGCATACTCTGCCTCCGGCAGGGGCTCGTCGGGGCAGTCGGTCAGGATCCGTTCCATCGCGTCGTGCTCCGCCTCGGTGACCCAGAGCCCGTACTCGTGCTTCACGGCGACCTGGCGGGCCACGTAGGCGCACCGGTAGGGCTTGTGCGGCGGCAGCCAGGTCGCGGTGTCCCCGGCACCCTTCTGTGAGTTCAGCCGGCCCTCGACCGCGAGCAGGTTCAACGGGTCGTTCCCGAAGGTGCGCAGGGTGTCCTCGTCCCAGGCCTGGGCGCCCTTCTGCCAGGCATCGGAGAGTGCGACGACGTGGTCGATCTCGATGGCCCCGCCGGTGCTGTCCCGGACGAAGGCGATCGTCTCGCCGGAGTAGGGGCTGTGCAACGTGCCGGACAGGGCGACGCACCCGCGGGTGTCGTGCTTGATCACCAGGTCGGTGAGGTCGCGGCGGAGGATGTCGTTGCGGACGTCGCAGCCGTTCCGGTCGAGGTCGTAGGACCGGTACTGGAACAGGTCCCGGTCGTAACCGGTCGTGGCGGCGCGGCCCTTCACCTCGAGATCGGCGAGCACCGCCAGCGCTGTCCCCGGCGCGGCGACGACTGCCGGCTCCGCCTCGACCACCTCCGGGGCGTCCGCGGGCTCCTTGGTGGGTGCCGGCGTCGTCGGGCTCGCGGACGGCTCCGGGGCCTCCGACGCCGGGGCCGCGGAGGTCGTGGCTGCGGGCTCGGTCGTGGGAGCGGGCGCCTCCGGTGGGGCGGACGCGGTGGGCGCGACGGCAACGGTGTCTGCAGGAGTGACGACCGGGTCCGTGTTGTCGAGATTGCCCACGGCGTAGCCGAGGAGAGCCACGGCAGCCAGGCCGAACAGCCATCGTCGGGGGCGACGCCTGGTCGCTCGGGCAGGGCGGGCAGGGGTGAAGGCAGGCACGGCAGGGACTCCCTCTCAGGCGCGGCCCGAGGGGTCACGGTCCTCAGGTCCGGAGGGAGTGACCCCTCAAGGGCGAACCGTAGCCCAGCCCTCGTTGCCGCCGCTAGCCCCCGGACACACCAGAGCCGCAGGTCGCTGCTGCTGACCTGCGGCTCTCGGGTGGTGGCCAGGGGCGGGGTCGAACCGCCGACCTTCCGATTTTCAGTCGGACGCTCGTACCAACTGAGCTACCTGGCCGGGTCTGCGCGCCAGACAGTCGTCTGACCTGCGCACACAAGACGCCGGATCGTTCCGGCGCGGGATCACTATACCCGAAACCCAGGTGCCGCCTCGTGCCCGCCTCGTGCCCGCCTCGTGCCGGCGGTGTCCGCACGGGAGAGCCGACGTGCCGCGGGCGGGTACGCCAGGTCAGCGGAGCACGAAGCCGGGCACGAGCGGGTCCCTCGGGTCGACCGTGAACGTGCTCGTCCCGGTGCGGTAGGCCATGCCGGTCACCTCCGGCACCACGGCCGTGCGGCCGGACACCTCGGTGCGCCCCACGATCCGTGCGGTGAACACGGAGCCCACGATGGACCTGTGAGACAGGGTGTCGGAGTCGGTCAGCCGGCCCGCGGCGGCCAGGGTGGCCACCCTGGCGCCGGTGCCCGAGCCGCAGGGTGATCGGTCCAGCTCGCCGTCGGCGAAGATCGTGACGTTGCGCTGGTGCAGCGCGTGGCCCTCACCGGCCGGCAGGTCCTCGTGGAGGATGGTGCCGTAGATCCCGCTCAGGCGGTCGTCCACGGGGTGGCGGGCCACCGGGGAGTCGTTGAGGGCCCACTTGACCTCCCGACCGAGCGCGATGAGAGCGGTCGTGTGGGCGGGGTCCACGGACAGCCCCAGTGCCCCGACATCCAGCTGGGCGTAGATGGCGCCGCTGTAGGAGACGTCGACCACGAGGTCCCCGACAGAGGTGCTGACCGGCACGTCCCTGGCCAACAGATAGCTCGGGACGTTGACGAAGTCGACGGCAGCGACCCGTCCCTGCTCGGTGTGCACGCGCGCGGTGACACGGCCGGAGGGCACGTCGATGACGACGTCCGTGGCGCCCGTGTCAGGTGCGTGGACCCGACCGGTCTCGACCGCCCACACGCCGAGCGCGATGGTGCCGTGTCCGCAGGCCGTGGAGAAACCGTCCTTGTGCCAGAACAGCACGCCGAAGTCAGCTCCGTCGTCGTCGGGCGGAGTGATGAACCCGCCGTACATGTCCGCGTGACCCCGTGGCTCGAAGCAGAGCACCTGCCGGGCCCGCTCCACCGCCTCGTCCGAGGCGGCGTTGACCCGGCGTTCGGCCACGCTCGCCCCGGACAGGGGGATCCCGAGGTGGCTGATGATCCGGAACGGCTCGCCGCCCGTGTGGTAGTCCTCGGTGTGGTACTGCTCCATGGGGCTGCCCTCCGTGGGGTCGGGGTCGTCAGTGCGTCAGGCGCGCTGGACCAGGGCCCGCAGGAAGAACCGGAGGTTGTCGGGCTTCTCGGCCAGCCTCCGGGTGAAGTAGCCGTACCAGTCGGTGCCGTAGGGCACGTAGACCCGCACGGTGTGGCCGAGGTCGCGCAGGCGTCCCTGCTCGTCGGTCCGGATCCCGGAGAGGAACTGGAACTCGAAGCTGCCCGGAGCCCGTCGGGTCTCCTCAGCCAGCGCGAGGGCGGCGGTGATGACCTCCGGGTCGTGGGAGGCGACCATCGGGTAGCCCCGGCCGTGCATCAGCAGCCGCAGGTCCCGCAGGTAGGCGGCCGTGATGGCCGGCCGGGTGCGGTGGGCGACCGTCGGTGGCTCGTCGTAGGCGCCCTTGACCAGGCGCACCCTGGACCCGGTGTCGGCGAGTCGGCCCAGGTCGCCCGGTGTCCGCAGCAGCATGCTCTGGATCGCCACCCCGGTGTCCGGGAACTCCTCACGGAGCGCGTGGAGGACGGTCAGGGTGGAGTCGACCGTGGTGTGGTCCTCCATGTCGATCGTCATCCGTGCCCCGAGGGACTCGGCCTTCTTGGCGATCCCGCGGACGTGCTCGGTGACCCGCTGCATCCCGTAGGACCGGTCCGTGCCGCCGAGGAACAGCCCCAGTGCCGAGAGCTTGACGGAGACCTCGGTGCCCTGAGCGACGCCGGCCTCCTCCAGGGCACCCAGGAGGGTGAGGTACTCCTCGGCCGTCGCCCGGGCGACGGCCTCCTCCTGGGTGTACTCCCCCAGGAAGTCGACCGTGGCCAGCAGCCCACGCTCGCGCAGGGCGCTCACCGCGGCGACCGCGTCGGTGGTGCGTTCGCCGGCGACGAATCGCTCGACGACCCTCCGGGTGACGGGCATCCCGGAGAGGGCCCGGCGCACGCCGGGCAGGGCGGAGAGGGCCAGGATCGGCCTGCGCAACAGGTTCACCTGGTCAGGCCTCGATGATCGATCCGGGCGGTGCGCAGTAGAGCACCTTGAGCATGCCGGGCCCGCGGTTGATCGCCTGGTGGTGGGTGCCGACCGGGTTCAGCAGGAACTGCCCCTCCCGCACCACGATCGCCTCCCTGCGGCGGGGCAGCAGCATGGTCAGCTCGCCGGAGATGACATAGAGGAACTCGTCGGCGTCCTCGTGCAGGTCCACCCAGAAGCTCTCCCCGGGCAGGCACTCGAACTGGCCCAGCTCGTAGCGGTCGTTGGCGATCAGGGTGCGCATCAACGCGTCGCCGGGCTCGTAGCGGTCCTGCGGGCCCGGCCGGTCCGGCCTGGTGTAGAGGGTCAGCGGCACGTCAGCCGGGTCGATGACCTGGGGGAGGCGCTCGTCTGCCGGGCTGTGCTGGTCCTGCTCGCTCATCTCAGCCCTCCGTCCACTCGTTGACGACGTCCTCGTTGTCGGCGATCCACTCCCGGACGGCCTCCTGCTCCTTGCCCTGGCCGGCCTCGGTGATCGTCAGCTCCAGGGACTCCAGCTCCTCGGGCTCCATGTGGAAGCGGGCCAGCTGGTCGATGACCTCGGTGTTGCCGTTGAACTCCTTGGAGGCGATCACCTTGTAGGTGTCGTTCTCGCCGAAGGAGCCCTCCGTGTCCTCGAGGAGCTGCACGGGGTACTTGTTGAAGGCCCAGTGCGGCTGCCAGAGGGTGACCGCGATCGGCTCCTCCTCCGTGATCGCCTTGTCGAGGGCGGCCAACATGGCGGGCGTGCTGCCGTCGAGGATCTTCAGACCGTCCAGGCCGTAGTCGCTCACCGCGTTGTCCTTGAGCTGGCGCATGAGGCCGGTCCCCGGCTCGATGCCGACGATCTGGCCGCCGACCGCCTCCGGGTTGGCCGCCAGGTCCTCCAGCGTGTCCATGTCGACGTAGTCGGGGACCGCCACGCCCTGGATCAGGGTGTCGTACCACTGGCCGACCACCTCGAACTGGTCCTCGAACTCGGCCCAGTAGTCCTCGTGCGTCCGGGGGGTCGCGGCCATGAAGATGTCGAGCTGGCCCTGGGAGACACCGGAGTACAGCGCGGCGACCTCCAGCTGGGTCAACGTCACCGTGTAGCCCTGCTGCTCGAGGAGCTCCTTCCAGAGGAAGCTGTTGGCGATGTTCTCGTCCCAGGCGATGTAGCCGATGTTGACGTTCTTGTCCTCGTCGCCACCGGCGGACGTGGACTGGGTCTCGCCGCTGCAGGCGGTCAGCAGGAGGGCACCGGAGAGCGCCACGGCGGCCAGCCGCTGGAGGGGGGTCGAACGGTTCATGGTGTGGTCCCTTTCAGGGTGGGTTCGGATCGGGTATGCCGTGCGTCGGGGTCGGTCGTCGTGTCTCGTTCGGGGGGCTGCGCCCGCGACAGGGTGGGCGGTGCTGCCGTCAGTGGACGGGGGCCTGGCCCACGACGGTCGGGGGGTCGGCCGCCTGGTCGTCGTCCCCCTCGTCCTCGTCATCGCCGTCCGCGGGGTCGCTGTGCCGGTCGAGGGGGAAGGCGCTGGTCAGTCGGTCCAGGAGGATGGCGAGGAAGACGACGCCGATCCCTCCCTCGAAGCCGGTGCTGACCTGCAGCCGGCTGATGCCCTCGACCACCACCGCGCCGAGGCCTCCCGCGCCGACCATGCCGGCGATGACCACCATGGACAGCGCCATCATGATGACCTGGTTGACACCGGCCATGATCGAGGGGACGGCCAGGGGTAGCTGCACCTGCCGGAGCAGCTGGTTGCGGTTGGCGCCGAAGGCCAGCGAGGCCTCGACCATCTCCGGGTCCACCTGCCGTAGCCCGAGCTCGGTGAGGCGCACGGCCGGGGGGATCGCGAAGATGAAGGTGGCGACGGTGGCGGGGACGACACCGATCCCGAAGAAGAACACGGCGGGGATCAGGTAGACGAAGACCGGCAGGGTCTGCATGAAGTCCAGCACCGGGCGGATGGTCGCGCTGGCGGCGTAGGTGCGGGCAGCGAGGATCCCGGTGGGCACGCCGACCAGGACCGCGAGGAACGCTGCCACGATCACGATGGCCAGGGTCGCCATGGTCGCTCCCCACAGGCCCATGGAGTCCACGATGAGCATGCCCAGCAGGGTGAACACCGCGAAGCCGATCCCCCGGGCCCACAGCGCCAGGACGGTGGCGGCCACCGTGATGACCAGTGCGTGCGGCGCGGTGAGGACGAAGAGCACCGTGTCGATCAGGACCGTCATCACCCAGGCGATGGCGTCGAAGATCACGGTCGCGTTGGTCTGGAGCCACCGGACCGTGGCGGCAGCCCCCTCGCCGATGTGTAGGTCAGGAAGCATGGCTCCTCATTCCGGTCAGTGAGTCGAGCAGGGCACCTCGGGTGAGCACCCCGAGCAGGCGTGCGTCCGCGTCGAGCACGGCCAGCGGAACAGGTCGGCTGCCGACCTGTTGGACCAGGTCGATCAGCACGGTGTGTCTGTCGACGGCCTCGTAGTCCTGGGTGATGAGGTCCCGGACCGGGGAACCGTCGCCGGCAGCAGCCAGGAGGTCCTCGCGGGTGACCACACCGGCCACCCGGCCGTCGTCGCCGACGGCGTAGGCAGCGTCGACCCCTGCCTCGTCGACGCGGGTGAGCAAGGACCCTGCGGCCTCGTCCGGGTGTCCCACCGGGTCGGCCGGGTGCATCGCGGCACCTGCCCGGATGACCCTGGAGCGGTCGACGTCGGCGATGAACTGGGCGACGTAGTCGTCGGCGGGGGTGCTGAGGATCTCGTCGGCGCTGCCGACCTGGACGGCTCGTCCGTCGCGCATCACCATGATGCGGTGGCCCAGGCGCATCGCCTCGTTGAGGTCGTGGGTGACGAAGACGATGGTCTTCTGCAGGTCCGTCTGCAGCTCGAGGAGCAGGTCCTGCATGTCCCGCCGGATGAGGGGGTCCAGTGCGCTGAACGGCTCGTCCATCAGCAGGATGTCGGCGTCGGTGGCCAGGGCCCTGGCCAGGCCGACCCGCTGCCGCATCCCACCGGACAGCTCGCTGGGCCGGGAGCTCCCCCAGCGTCCCAACCCGACCTTCTCCAGGGCCCAGGCGGCCCGCTGCCGACGCTCGTCCGGGTCGACGCCCCTGACCTGGAGGCCGTAGGCGGCGTTCTCCAGGACGGTGCGATGGGGGAAGAGCGCAAAGTGCTGGAAGACCATCGTGACGGTCTGGTTGCGCAGGGTGCGCAGCGCGGACTCCGGCACGTTGGTGATCTCCTGGCCGCCGACCCGGATCGACCCGCTGGTCGGTTCCACGAGGCGGTTGAGCATCCGGAGCATCGTCGACTTCCCGGACCCGGACAGGCCCATGATGACGAAGACCTCACCCCGCGCGACCGTGAAGTTGAGGTCGTCCACGGCCCTGGTCCCCGGGCGCTTGGCCCTGCTCCGTCCGCGCCGGCCCGTCCGGTCCCCCTCATAGATCTTGGTCACCTTCTCCACGACGACCAGCGGCGGGGCGGGTGCGGGGTCCGTCGCGGTCGTCGTGGACCCGGTGAGGGGGGCAGAGGTGCTCGGATATGTCATGACTGGCCTCCGGGGATCGGGTCGGGGAGCAGGTCGAGTCGGGTCGCGACCAGGCGGGCCACGACGACGTCGCTCCAGCCCTGTCCGACGCTCTTGAACAGACGGGGCCGTCCGGCGGCTGGTCGCAGCCCGGCCACGAGCTCGGTCAGGTCCGCGTCGATGGCCCGGGCAGGATCCACGCCGTCCTTCGCGGCGAGCAGGAGGTCCCCGGCCTCGGCCATCGCGGCCTGTCGGTCCTCCACGACGACCGTCGCCGAGGCGACCAGGGCGCTGTCCACCTCCCGGGCGGTGGGCGTGTGCGAGCCCATCGCCACCACGGTGGCCTCCGGCCGGAGGTCCCGGGAGTCGAACAACGGCTCCGAGGCCGAGGTGCAGCACGCGACGATGTCGGCGTCGCCCAGGTCCCGGAGGCTCCCGGGCCGGGCCGGCAGGCCCTTGGCGACGAGACCCTCGGCCAGCTGCGAGACGCGCTCGGGCGAGCGGCCGAGCACCCGCACCTCGCGGAGGGGTCGGACCTCGTGGATGGCCAGGGCGTGGGCGGCGGCCTGCGGCCCGGTCCCGAACACCGCGAGGGTGTCGGACCCGGGCGTCGCCAGGTGCTTCACTGCGAGCGCGGACAGGGCCGCGGTGCGGCAGTTGGTGAGGCTGACGGCGTCGAGCACGACGGCGGGGGCCATGGTGCGCTCGTCGAAGAGGACGTAGAGGCCCTGGATGCGGGGAAGGCCGGCCGCGGGGTTGTCCACGCCCACCGAGAGGAGCTTGACCCCGACGGTGCCTGCGACGCGCGCGGGCATGTAGAGCAGGTGGTCGCTCCCGAACGGGGTGCTGGTGCGCAGGGGCGACTCGGCCGTCACGGAGGGGTCCCGCAGCGCGGCTTCGAGGGCGGTGACGGCGTCGCCGTAACCGACAGTGGCCTCGAAGGTCTCGGCAGTGACCAGGTGGAGCGGTTGACTCATCGGGGAAGGTCCTCGGGGTAGGGGTGGATCACAGGGGGGCGCACAGTCGGAGGGCATCGAGCACGGCCGCGTGGATGTTGCGGCTGGCGACCGCGTCGCCGATGCGGAACAGTTGGTAGGCGCCGGTCTCGTCGCGGGTGACCGACTGGGGCCGGGCGGCCAGGAGAGCGTCCTGGTCGACCTCTCCCAGGTTGCGCGAGCCGGCGAGGAGTGAGTGGTAGAGCTCGTCGACCGGGGTCGTGCCGTGCTCGACCACCACCTGGTCATACGTGCGCACGACCTCGCGATCGGCATACTCCGACCACAGGACCGCCTCCAGGCCGCCGCCCGCCGCCCGCCGGACCTCGCGCAGCTGGAAGGCGAGCGTCACCTGCACGTCGTGCTCGGCGAAGAGGGACAGGTAGGCGGGGGAGTTCATGCTGCCGACGTCCTCGGCGAGCATCCGCTCGGGGGTCACGAAGTCAACCCGTGCACCCGCCCGGACCAGGGCCTCGACCGCGTCCATCGCCGGGTAGCCGTTGTGGTCGTCGTACACGAGCACGTGACCGGGCGACCGCAGCGCGCCGCTCATCACGTCCCAGGTGTCCAGCACCAGGTCGGCACCAGCGGTCAGGAACGAGGTGTCGGGCACTCCACCGGTGGCCACGATGACCAGGTCGGGAGACTCCGCGAGGATGTCCTCGCGCGACGCGTAGGTGTTGAGACGCAGGTCCACGCCTGCGTGTCTCGCCTCGGAGACGCGCCAGTCGATGATCCCCATCAGGTCCCTGCGCCGCGGTGAGGTGGCGGCCAGGGCGACCTGTCCGCCGGGGGCGGCGTTGGCCTCGAACAGGGTCACCTGGTGACCGCGGGCACCCAGGACGCGAGCGGCCTCCAGTCCCGCCGGCCCACCGCCGACGACCACGGCCCGGCGTCGGGAGGACCCGGGGGTGATCTCGTGCGGCAGGGAGAGCTCCCGCCCTGTCGCCGGGTTGTGGATGCACTTGGCGTCCCCGGCCTGGTAGATCGAGTCCAGGCAGTAGGAGGCCCCGACGCACGGCCGGATCCGGTCCTCCTGACCGGTCGCCACCTTGTGGACCAGGTAGGGGTCCGCCAGCTGGGGGCGGGTCATCCCGACGAGGTCGACCAGCCCCTCGCGGAGCGCGTGCCGGGCCGTCGACACGTCCTGGATCCGGGCCGCGTGCATGACCGGGACCCCGAGGGCGCGACGGACCTCGCCCGAGCGGTCCAGGAACGGGGCCGACGGTGTCCCCATGCCGGGGATCAGGCGGGCCAGGGCCTGGTCGCTGCCGATGGTGCCGTAGACGGTGCTCACGAGGTCGATGCCGTCCTGGACGTAGGCCTGGGCCGCCGCCAGCGCCTCGTCCCCGCCCAGCCCGCCGGGGCGGTCCTCCTCCATGGACATGCGGATCCCGAGGATGAACTCGCTGCCGACGGCGGCGCGCACCGCCTGGATGACCCTGCGGGGAAAGGCCAGGCGGGCGGACAGGTCGCCGTTCCACGCGTCGTCACGGTGGTTGAGGTCGGGGGAGAGGAAGCCGTCCAGGAAGTGCCCGTAGTGCTGCAGCTCGATCCCGTCGAGTCCCGCGTCCCGGCACCGTTCGGCGGCGGCGGCGTAGTCCGCGACGATCCGGTCCAGGTCCCACGGCTCGGCCGTCTTGGTGAAGCTCCGGTGGGCCGGTTCGCGCCCGCTGGACACCGAGACGAGAGGGAGCCAGTCACCGGTGTAGTTGCTGGTGCGCCACCCCAGGTGGGTCAGCTGGCACATGACCGCGGCGCCCTCGTCATGGACCTCATCGGCGAGCGCGCGGAACCACGGGACGATCTCGTCACGGTAGGCCAGGAGGTTCCCGAAGGACGCCGGGCTGTCCGCCGAGACCACGGCGGAGCCGCCGATCATCGTGAGACCGACACCACCGCGCGCCTTCTCCACGTGGTAGCGGCGGTACCGCTCCTTGGGCATCCCGTTCTCGCCGTAGGCCGGTTCGTGGGACGTGCTCACCACCCGGTTGCGCAGCTCCAGGTGCTTGATCCGGAGCGGCTGCAGCAGGGGGTCCAGGCTCGTCAGTGCGGGCACAGCTACCTCCTCACAAAGGGACCACGTCAACGGTGACCGGTGATCGATTACCGGCTATCATGGGGAGGTATGACCGACCTGTCAAGGTGTCTCCCATGATTTCCACCACGGCGCTGGAACGCGATGACAGCCTGCGCGACAAGGCGCTGCGGATCCTGCGGCAGGCGATCGTGTCGGGGGAGATCCAGGCCGGCGAGCTGTACTCCGCGACCGCCCTCGCCCGACGGCTGCAGGTCTCGGTGAGTCCGGTCCGGGAGGCGATGCTGACCCTGGTGAACGCCGGGATCATGGAGCCGGTCCGCAACCGTGGCTTCCGGGTCGCCGAGCTCGGGGAGAGCGACCTGGACGAGATCTTCGAGCTGCGCGTGCTGCTGGAGGTCCCCGCCGTCCAGGCGCTGGCCGCCACCGACCTGAGCGGGGAACGGGAGCGTCTGGAGGAGCTGGTGAGGGCGACCGAGGAGTCCGCCCGGGACGGCGACGTCACCCGGTTCCTCGCCACGGACCGCGAGTTCCACCTGGCGCTCATCGAGCAGCACGGCAACGGTCGGCTGACGGACTGGGTGGCCAACCTGCGCGACCAGACCCGGCTCTACGGGCTGAAGGACAGCCACTCCCACCCGCTGGTGGAGGCGGCGGCCGAGCACCGCGCCATCCTGGAGGCCATCCTCGAGGGCGAGGGTGAGCAGGTCGGGCAGCTGCTGACCTCGCACCTGAGCCACATCCGCAACGAGTGGGCCTCCGGACCGGGGCAGGACGTGCCGGAGTGACCGGGACGGCGCCGCCCGCGACCGACCCGCGGCTCACCGACGTCGAGCAGGCGATGCTCGACGGCGCTCACGGACCCGCTGTGGCGATGGCGATGCGACTCGTCGTCGCGCTCGCCAGGGTGCGTGGTGCCAGCCGGCTCATCGAGGTCAGCGCCGCCCACATCGACAGCTGCCTCTATCACGGTCGCGCGGGCCTGGACTTCGCGACCAGGCTGGTCGAGCTCGGCGGCACCGTGCGCATCCCGACGACCCTCAACGTCGGCTCGCTGGACCTGCTCCACCCGGCCATGGTGCTGCGCCGGACGCCGGCGGAGCAGGAGGTGGCCACCCAGGGGCGCGCGCTGATGGATGCCTACGTCGCGCTCGGGTGCCGACCCACGTGGACCTGCGCCCCCTACCAGGTCGACGCCCGGCCCGGGCTGGGCGAACATATCGCCTGGGCGGAGTCCAACGCGATCGTCTTCGCCAACTCGGTGCTGGGGGCGCGCACCGACCGCTACGGGGACTTCCTGGACATCTGTGCCGCCGTCACCGGCCGGGCGCCCCTGGCTGGGCTGCACCTGAGCGAGAACCGCCGGGGGGACCTCATCATCGACTGCAGCGGGCTCCCGGAGCGGGTCCTGGACAGCGACCTCGCCTACCCCCTCCTGGGCTACGTGACCGGACTCCGCTGCGGGTCGGGCAACCCCGTCCTGCTCGGCCTGCCGCCCGACACCAGCGAGGACCGGCTCAAGGCGCTCGGCGCCGCGGCCGCCTCGTCCGGTGGGGTGGCGCTGTTCCACGCCGTCGGCGTGACGCCCGAGGCGCCCACCCTGGCGGCTGCGCTACAGGGCCGGGACGACGGCGACGTCGAGCGGGTCGTCCTGACGACGGCCGACCTGGCCGCGGCCCGCCGGGAGCTGTCCACCGCCGGCGGGGACCACCTGGACGCGATCAGCCTCGGCACGCCGCACGCCTCGCTCGCCGAGATCCGGGCCCTCGCAGAGGGTGTGCAGGGCGGAGCACCACTGCGGGCCGGCGTCCCCTTCTACCTCTCCACCGGGCGCAGTGTCCTGGAGCAGGCCCGGGCGGCGGGTCACGTCGAGGTGCTGGAGGACGCGGGCATCACCTTCGTCGTCGACACGTGCACGTATGTCACCTCGATCCTGGACCCCGGCACCCGCGTGGTCATGACGACCTCCGGCAAGTGGGCCCACTACGCACCGGCCAACCTGGGCATCGACGTGGTGCTGGGCAGCCTGCAGGAGTGTCTGGCCTCCGCCAGGGCCGGGAAGGTGGTCCTCGATGACGCGCTCTTCGGCTGAGCACCGGACCAGGACGTGGACCGGTCGGACCCTGCACGCCGGCCACGCCGAGGGCGCCCTGCTCAAGCTGGACCTGCCGCTGTCGTTCTGGGGCGGGGCGGGACACGACGGCACCATCATCGACCGGCACCACCCCCAGTGCGGCCAGCAGCTGAGTGGCCGGGTGCTCGCGATGACATCGGGGCGAGGATCGAGCTCGAGCTCCAGCGTGCTGGCCGAGCT
This sequence comes from Ornithinimicrobium cavernae, assembly GCF_003121625.1. Taxonomy (GTDB): domain Bacteria; phylum Actinomycetota; class Actinomycetes; order Actinomycetales; family Dermatophilaceae; genus Ornithinicoccus; species Ornithinicoccus cavernae. The sequence goes on from NZ_QDDJ01000003.1 coordinate 123,560, forward strand.
CCTCCGGGCAGGCGTGGGCCCGGCGGCACTGGTGATGACCGAACCCGACGCCATCGTGGTGCTCGGGGCCCTCGTCGCCTCCGAGCTCTATGACCTGGACACCCCTGTCATCCAGCTCGATCCGGCGGACTTCGCCGACCTGCAGGACGGTGCCTGGACCCGGATCACCGGCGGCGCGAGCACGGTCGTGCAGACGATCACGCCCGGGGGAAGGCCCTCCTGAGGGTGTGATCCGGGCGACCCGCGGCGCGGGAACACGCCTCAGCCATTGAACGTTGGAACAGATCCGGGCGGTGTGAACCGCTCGGTAACCCCAACGACAAGTCCCGAGGGAGGGATCAGATTTGGCGAGGCGTCGCAAGAAGTACGTCGAGATCGAAGAGGTGCCCGGCAAGCCCTTGCGCTACTGGCCGCACGAGCTGGGAGGCGGCCTGGTCGCCGAGGGCGCCGTGGTGGACCCGCACGCCTACGTGCACGAGTCGGCCTACATCGACCGCGGTGCGCGGGTGGCCCGCGGTGCGCGGGTCAGCTCCGGTGCGTGGGTGGCCGAGGACGCGGTGGTCAGTGAGGACGCCGTGGTCGGCACCAACTCCAGCGTGGGCCGGGGCGCCCACCTGGGTCGCGGTGCCCGTCTGGGCATGCGCGTGAATCTCGGCGACGGCGCGCGCGTGGCCGACTTCGTCACCGTGGAGACGGACGAGCGGGTGCCCTCCGGTGCCGTCCTGCGTGACCAGATGGACCGCAGCGCGGCCTGAGTCACCCCTCGAGCGGCACGGCGACGATGGGGTCGCTCGTCGGCTGCTCAGACCCACCTGCCGGCTCGATCGTGATGCCAACCGCGACGGCGCCGGCGGGTTCCCCCTCGAGGAGGACCTGGTCCCCGTCGCGCGGCATGAGCCCGGCGGAGACGGCGGTGCCGTCCTCGTGCACGAACCACAGCTGGTAGTCCTGCCCGGAGGGCGCGGCGGTCATGTCCTCGGTGAGGACGACCGCCCGCTCCAGGGAGGATGCCGTCACGACCGTGACCGTGGCGCCGTCCACCGACTCCGTGGTCCGGACGGCGTCGGGGGCGTCGAGGACCTCCTGCACGGCAACGACCGAGGGGTCGGGCGTGTCCTGGGGCCACTGCGTCACGGCCACGGTGCCGACCGCGATGGTGGCCGCGGCGACACCGGCCAGCAGCCAGCCACCGCCGCGCGAGCGCCTCGCGCGGCGCGTCCGGCGCTCACCCAGCTCGTCCGGGCCGTCGTGCCGAGGTCCCCGGTCCTGGCGTGGCGTCCCCTCCTGCGGCGTCGTCGCGATCTCCCTGAGCAGCTGCGCCCGCAGGGCGGGTGGCGGCTCCACCGAGAGGTGCTCGCTCAGCGCGACCGTCGCCTCCGCCAGCTCGGCGACCTCCGTGCGGCACGCGGCGCACCCGGCCAGGTGCTCCTCGAAGGCGGCGCGCTCGTCAGGGTCGACCGCGTCGAGGGCGTAGGCAGCGGCGAGGGAGTGCACGTCCTCGCCGGGGGCACCCGGCGTCTGCTGGCTCACTGTCCACCTCCCAACTGGTCGCGCATCCGTCTCAGGCCGTCCCGGATCCTCGTCTTGGCGGTGCCGAGCGGCACCCCCAGTCTCTCCGAGACCTCGACATGGGTCAGCCCATCGAAGAACGCGAGCTCGATGGCCGACCGTTGCGTCTCGGTGAGGACGTCGAGGGCCGAGTGGACCCGCGTGGCTTCCATCCGACCCTCCGCGGTCTCGGCGGTGATGTCGAAGGGAGTCTCGACGTGCTGTGATTCGTAGGCGTGGTCCCGCCTGGATTGGGCGGCGGCCGACCGGACCCGGTCGACGGCGCGGCGGTGGGCCAGGGTCAGCAGCCAGCCCAGGGCGCTGCCGCGGGACGGGTCGTAGGAACCGGCCGTCCGCCAGACCTGCAGGAAGACCTCCTGGGTGACCTCCTCGGCCTGGGCCCGGTCGCGCAGCACGCGGAGGACCAGCCCGAGGACGCGCGCGCCCGTGGCGTCATAGAGGACCGCGAAGCTCTGCTGGTCGCCCTGCGCCGAGGCCTGGAGGAGCCGCGACAGGTCCTCTCCCGGGTCGGCGGCCACCGCCCCATCATGCACTGTGGTCAGGGGCCCTGCGTGTTCGAGGCGACGGCGCGCCCCCGGACCGTGCACGGTGGACGCGCGTCACCGGCCCGGCGCGGGGTGGACGAGGCGGGCGAACACCACGATGTTGTCCAGGTGGGCCCGTCGCTCCGGGTCGTAGGTGCCGCCGCACGTGATCAGCCGGAGCTCGGCCCCGCCGGTGTTGCCGTAGACGGTGGCCTTGGGGAAGGCGTCCTTGGGGAAGCTCTCCGCCCCGTAGACCTCGAACACGGCCGTCGTGCCGTCGGCGCGGTCGACCTCGACCAGGTCGCCCGGCACCAGGGCGCCCAGCTCGAAGAACACACTCGGCACCGAACCCTGGCTGGTGACATGGCCCTCGATGACGGCCGGGCCGACCTCCCCGGGAGTGGGCGAGCCCGCATACCAGGCGGCCTGGTCGTACCGGTCCCCGCTGGGCACCTCCAGCCGGCCCTCGTCATCGAGACCCAGGGCGTGCAACGGGCTCTGCACACCGATCGCGGGGATGCTCACCGCCACCGGCTCGGACGCCGGCAACGGCTCGGGCTGCTCAGCCGCCGCCGGGCGGCTGCTGTCCGGGGCCCGCGTGGTGGGTGCCGTGTCGGCCCGGGAGGTGCTGCGCCCCGGTGCGTCGGGCTCGGCCGTCGGCGCGGTGACCCCGGCTGTCGGTTCGGTGGCCGCCGGAGGGTCCTGTTCGTCGGCAGGCTGCCCGGCGCCCGTCGTATGCGGCGCGCTCACCGGAGCGGGCGGCTCACCGACCTGGTGGGCCAGTCCCCATCCCAGGAGGGCGACTCCCAGGGCGAGGAGCAGCCCGAAGGCCACGAACGGCATACGCCGCCCGCGGCCTCCGGTCCGTGCGTTGTCCACGGGTCAGCTGCGCTCGCCGGCCCGGCGACGGGTGGCGGCCAGACCGAGGCCACCAAGGCCGAGCGCCAGGACGCCCATGGTGAGGAGCCCGATGTGCTCGGTGCCGGCCGTGCCGCCGCCGCCCGTCGCGACACCCTCCTCCGGCATCTCCATCTGGGCGACCTCGAGCTCACCGCACAGGGCCGGGTTGGTCGCCTCGGCGGGGAGCGCGGGGTCCAGGTCGGACTTGGCGTCGCCGTCGTAGGTGCCGCTCCCGTCGTGGTCGACGCCGTGGACGACCACCACGCCGTTGCCGTCGGCGATCTGCGCCGCAGTCTCCGCGTCGACCTCGATGGTGCGCTCGTAGGTGTAGCTGCCGGTCGCCGGGAAGTTGGTCACGTCGAGGGCGTGCTCGCCGCTGGTCATGCCCGGCTCGTTGGTGAGGCTGAGCGCCACGCCGCCGTAGGACGGGACGCCGTCAGAGGTCTGCAGCTCGCCGTTGGGGCCGGTGCCCTCGACATCGGCACCGGGGCAGGTGTTGGTGCCGCCGATGTGGACGTGCTGGGCGTGCGGGGCACCGTCGAGCAGCCCCTCGCTCTCCAGGATGATGTGGAGCTGGTTGCCCTCGAGCATGCCCCAGGCGGTGCCGGAGGCCCCCGAGTCGTTCAGCTCGGCGAGCGTGCCGGACAGCTCGGTGCCTCCGTGGTCGTCGGCCGACGCGGGGGCCGCCGCGAGGAACGGGAGCCCGACGAGGGCGGCGACGGCGAGGGGGGCGAGTCGGGATCGGGTGGTGCGCATGACATCTCCTTCGTTGGTGGTCTGTCATGCCTGATTCGCTGCCGTCGCGACATCGGATTGGTCCGCTCCGTCGTCAGGGCCCCAGGCCCCGCATCCGCAGGGCGGCCTGGGTGCGGTCGCGGACCTGGAGCTTGGCCAGGACGCGGGACGCGTGGTTCTGGACGGTCTTGAGGGACAGCCCGAGCTCGCGGGCGATCTCGGCGTTGGACCGGCCGGCGGCGATGCCGCTGAGGACCTCCGACTCGCGCACCGTGAGGTCGTGCGACCACCGGTGGCCCCCGGACAGGACCTCGTTCGCCACGCCCGGCCCCAGGACCGCGCCGCCGGAGGCCACGGTCCTGACCGCATCGAGGACCTGCGCCTGGGTGGCGCCCTTGAGGAGATATCCCCGGGCCCCGACCCGGAGGGCGGCGACCACGGTGTCGTCGTCGTCCACCATGGTGATGACGAGGATCGCGGGGGCGGGATCCTGCGACATGAGCTGTCTCGCCACCTCGATGCCGGGGAGGTGCGGCAGTCCCAGGTCCAGCAGGACGACATCCGGCCGCAGCTCGCGGGCGATCCGGACCGCTTCGCGCCCGTCCCCCGCCTCCGCGACGACAGTCAGGTCATCGGCCGTCTCGAGCAGACCCACCAGTCCTCTGCGGAACAGCGGGTGGTCGTCGACGACCAGGATCCGGGTCATGGTGTCGCGACCGTCCTCGCCGGACCGCCCGAGCGTGTGGCGTCCTGAGGGTGTGTCTCCGGGGAGCGTGTCGTCGGGGCCGCGGGCGACGTGGTGTGGGTCCGGCCCGCCGACGCGGCCAGGGGGAGGCGGGCGGTGACCGTGGTGCCGGACGCCGGGCGCGCGTCGATCGTCAGGGTCCCGCCGAGCTCGGCGGCACGCTCCCGCATGGCCGTGAGGCCGACCCCGCCCTCGCGCGGCTCGAGCACGCCGCTCCCGTCGTCCCTGACCACCAGGACCAGCTCGTCGCCGCGGCAGGTGAGCCCGAGCCAGGCGTGGTGGGCACCCGCGTGGCGGACGACATTGGTGAGGGCCTCCTGCGCGATCCGGTAGGCCGCTACCTCCGTGGCCGCGGGCAGCTCCGGCAGCGCCCCGATCTCCACGTGCGGCTCGACGTGCGTGCCCGGTTCGCCTGCTGCTGGGTGGACCGCGACGCGTCGTGCCAGATGGTGCACGGCAGTGGCGAGGCCCAGTTCGTCGAGGGCCGGTGGCCGCAGTCCCTCGACGACGTGGCGGACCTCGGACAGGGCGCGTTGGATGCCGGTCCTGAGCAGCACGAGCTCACGGTCCGCCTGGTCGGGAGCCAGCGCGCCGACCCGGTCGCGGAGCCGGTCGACGTCCAGGACCAGCGCGGCCAGCGTCGGGCCGAGTCCGTCGTGCAGGTCGCGGCGCAGCCTCTTGCGTTCCTCCTCACGAGCCAGGACGAGACGCTCCTGCGCCCGCCTCAGGTCCTCGACCAGGCCCGCGGCGCGCAGTGCCTCGGCGACCTGCCGGCCGATGTCTCCCAGCAGTCGCCGGTCACCGGCGCCCAAGGGTGTGCGTGCCCACCGCATGGTCCCGACCGTCGCGCCGTAGGCCATGAGCGGCAGTGCCTCCGTCGCGTCCGGACCCGGCCCTGACCGGCCGGGCGAGCGGGCACGGTCGGGGGCGCGGGCATACGTCCCCCGCGCGACCACCTGTCCGGACCGGTCGGTGACGACCAGGTCGGGGAGGCGCAGGAGCGTTGCGAGCTCGGTGACCATCGCGTCGAGGAGCCCCTGCAGGTCGGTGGCGTCCCGCAACCGGCGCTCGGTCGCCGAGAGCACCTCTGCGGGGGCCGACCAGTGTCCGTAGGTGACCCTGTTGGCCACCGACTGCAGTCCCTGGCGCATCGGAGTGAAGGCGAGCGCCAGGACGCCGCCGCCGACCCAGGGCAGCCAGTCCGCATCCGGCCGGCGCAGCAGGATGCCCACGGCGGCGATGGTTCCGGCATACACGGCGACGGCGGCCCCGGTGACGAGCACATAGGTCAGCGAGCGCGACAGGACCAGGTCGATGTCGTAGAGCCGACGCTGCAGCAGCGCGACCGCGATGGCCACCGGCACCGGGGCCGAGGCCACCGCGAAGAGCCAGGGCGGTGCCCACGGTGTCGCGGCCAGGGGGAGGCACAGTGCAGGGACGGCGAACGCGAGGGCGAACCACGCGAGCTGCTGGTGCTCCAGGGCGGTCGCGGCGCGCCACTTGATGCGGAGACCGATGACGGCGACAAGCAGTGTCGCCAGAGCGAGGATCAGGGCCGAGACCGCCAGGGCGTCCGCCACCAGCTGCCACGAGGTGGGCAGGCCCGTGGGGCTGCGGAGGTGGGCCATCCGGCTGTCGAGCGGATACGGTGCCAGCACCGAACCGAGGACCAGCAGCACGACGGACGCGAGCATCAGCCTCGCCGGCGCCCGCTTCGCCGGCCAGGCGGTGCGACCGTCGGGGAACACCAGGGGCACCCCCAGGACGAGGACCAGCCAACCCGTGCCGCGCAGCGCCGTGCCCAGGACAGCCGCGACGGACGCCCCGGCAACCACCTGATCCGCGCTGACCCAGCCGGCCACTCCCCAGGCGAGGAGCAGCTCCCCCACGGCCCAGGTGGTGGTGCCGAGGAGGATCAGCCGGCCCACCCGGTTGCCCGGGCGGGCCACGACGATGACCGTGGCGGTCACCGCATACGCCGTGATGACCAGGGCGACCGCGACCCGGTCGGTCAGGTCGCCGGGCAGCCCCCACCGGACCGACAGCGCGGCGGCCAGCACGGCGACCGTGGCGGTCGTGGCAGCTGCTGTCGCCCGCAGGCGCCCGGGGCCCATCGCCTCAGACCCCGCGCAGCTCGGCGTCGGCGCCGGGAGCGGCGGTGTGGCCGGCGCCAGGAGTGGCGGTGTGGTCGGCGTCCGGTGCCGGGCGGTGACGGAGGAGGATCACACACAGACCGACCCACCACACGATATAGACGAGCGTGGGGCTGTCCTGCTGCCCGACGGCGGCCAACGGCGGGGCGGCCAGCAGCGCTGCCCCGGTGAGCAGCCCGAGGCCCGTGACCCAGCGACGGCCGAAACCGTCGGCGAGGGCAGACAGTGCGACGCAGGTGACGTGCGCCCCCAGGCACAGGAGACTCAGCAGGTAGGCGAAGACGCGCATCGAGTTGAGCGCGGAGGCAGCAGCCACATCGAGGTCGTGCTGGAACCCGTAGGCGGCAGCCGCACCGGCCGGGAACCCGACAGCCAGCGTGACGGCAACGTAGGTCCCGGCCATGACGAGGCCCGTCCTGGCGGCCCACCGGCCCCACTGCGACGACCGGCCCATGGTGCTGGCGAGGAAGACCGCGACCGGGACCAGGAGCACGAAGCCGATCGACTCCACGAGCCAGCCACCCAGGATCATCGTCAGGTCGCCCTGTCCGTAGGCCTCCTCGATCCCGGCGGTGCCGTCCTCTATCAGGGCACCTCCTCCGCTCATCGCCAGGCCCGTGACCAGCAGGGCCAGGTGGGCCAGGCCCAGGCCTCCGGCGACTCTGGCCGCACCGGGTGTGCGGGACAGCGGTGTGTTCATGGTTCCTCCTCGGGGAGCGGCCTCGGTCGAGGCCGGTTCCCACCACCGTGCTGCGCGCGGGGGCGTCACGGAGGAGGCGGATTCCCAGGGCGGCCGGGAAGTTCTCCCGGGTCGGTCTGAGGAGGGTGCCGCCGCGCTGCACGCGGGTCGGCCTGAGGAGGGTGCCGCCGCGCGGCGCGCGAGCCGGGCGTGAGGGAGCGTCGCGCCTGTCTGGAGGGCGCGGACACGGGCACACGAGCCCCCGCTGGGCGGCCACACAGGAGACACAGTACTCGCGGGTCCGGACGGTGGCGCCGGCTGACGTCGTGCCTGGTCGGGCGGCGGGGGCGTGGTGTCCGTCTGGCACAGAAGAGCGCCGCCACCCTGAGGGTGACGGCGCTCTGTGGCGACCCCGACGGGACTCGAACCCGCGACCTCCGCCGTGACAGGGCGGCGCGCTAACCAACTGCGCTACGGGGCCTGGTGTCAGGCCTTCCTGCAGTGACCCGGGGGCCACGTCCTGCTCGGTCCGAAGACCAATTGCGGTCCGGATGGACCACGTATCCCCAACGGGATTCGAACCCGTGTTACCGCCGTGAAAGGGCGGGGTCCTAGGCCGCTAGACGATGGGGACCCGTCCTGTCGGCCCCCCGCCGCCAAGCGCAGCTCGGATCCGTCGAGGACGTCCGAGAGCATACGTCAGGAACTGACCAAACTCCAAAGCGAGCTCCCGGGCGGCCCGCCCCTCAGCTTGCCTCCTGCCCGGCACGGCTCCTGTCGTGCACGAGGGGCTCGGAGGGCTCGCTGATGGACAGCCCCTGCCGGGTCACGATGAGGTAGGTGCCGCGCACCAGCAACGGGATACCGAAGACCGCGATCATGGCATAGGCCATGGCGGTGTAACCCGTGGCGATGAGGTCGATGATGCCCACCTGGGCCAGGAGCAGTGCCAGCAGCAGGGTGACCACGGAGATCGCGCCGGCCGTCGCGCGGCTCATCGGCCTGCGGTCGGCGTCCACGAGGCTCTGGTCGACCCGCGCGACCAGGGCGTAGATCATCCCGGTCGCCGTCTCGATCAGGGTCCAGCCGACCACGATGCCGAAGACGACGATGACCCACAGCGCCTCGGTGCTGAGCATCTCCAGCCACGGCACGGACGCGTCGAAGATGCCGGCGTCCGGGTAGAAACCCATCAGGGCGAAGTAGGTGAGGAACCACGGGACCGTCATCAGCAGACCGGCGACGATGCCGGCCACGACGGTGTGGCGCAGGCGGGTCTGCCGCCGGACCGTGAACAGGGCGGCCGGGTAGACCGCGAGGTTGTAGCCGACGTAGAGGATGCCCGACCAGAGCACGGCCCACACCGAGACGTTCGGGTGCAGCGAGTGGTCGCCGGAGCTGAGCGTCGCGGTGATGGCGTCCCAGTTCTCGCTGATGATCAGGACGGCGAACAGGATGTAGCCGGCGTACAGGGCGGCGGTGCCGACGCTCTTGAAGCGCTCGATCAGACCCTCGCCGTAGAAGTTGAGCAGACCCACGATGACGATCATGATCCCGACGCCCAGCCAGTAGTTGAAGCCGAGGGTCTCCTGCAGGATCTCACCGGTGGCTGCGGCCATGATCGCGATGATCAGGATCGCCAGCAGGATGTAGACGATGTCGAACAGCCAGTAGAGCGGGCCGATCAGCTTCTGCAGCAGCGTGCGGTAGTCGAAGGCCTGGAAGCGGCGCGCGATCTCGAACATCAGGAAGGCCATCAGCCCGAAGCCGATGATGATCGCCACCCCGGCGATCCACCCCAGGGCGCCGTACTTGGCGCCGAACTCGACGATCTCGCGGCCGGTGGCGTAGCCACCGCCGATCAGGACCGACTGCAGGATGACTCCGGGCAGGAGCAGCCGGCCGTAGGGGCCGTTGAAGAAACCTTCTCTCGGGGCAGCCTGTTCGGCCATCGGGACCTCCTCGTCTCCAGCCCCAAGGTAGCCATGTCCGTCAGAAGAGCCAAGGACCCACGCCACCTCGGCGGGCCGTGTGCGGGCCGGTCAGGTGGTGGGGGAGGCCCAGTCCAGCAGCTGCTCCAGCGGCCACGTGTTGACGATCCGCTCCACCGGGACGCCCAACCGCTCGGCCCGCTCCGCGCCGTAGGCCTGGAAGTCCAGCTGACCGGGGGCGTGGGCGTCGGTGTTGAGCGCGAACAGGCAGCCGCTCTCGATCGCCAGGGTCAGCAGGTCGTCCGGTGGGTCGCTGCGCTCGGGCCGGCTGTTGATCTCGACCGCGGTGTCGTGCTCCGCGCAGGCCTCGAACACGGCCACGGCGTCGAACGAGCTCTGGGGCCGCTTGCCCCGGTCGCCGGTGATGAGTCTCCCCGTGCAGTGGCCGAGCACGTTGGTGTGCGGGTTGCGGACGGCGGCCACCATCCGGCGGGTCATCGCGGCCGAGTCCATCTTCAGCTTGCTGTGCACCGAGGCCACGCGGACCTCGAGACGGTCGAGCAGCTCCACGGTCTGGTCCAGCGTGCCGTCGTCGAGGATGTCGACCTCGATCGCCTTGAGCAGCCGGAAGCCGGGGCCGACGGCCTTGTTGACCGCGTCGACGACCTTCAGCTGCTGGGTCAGCCGGGCGGCGGTGAGCCCGTTGGCGACCGTCAGCCGGGGGGAGTGGTCGGTCAGGGCCAGGTAGTCGTGACCGAGCTCCATCGCGGTCGCGACCATCTCCTGGATCGGCGAGCCCCCGTCGGACCAGTCCGAGTGGCTGTGCAGGTCACCGCGCAGGTGCGTGCGCAGTTCCTCCCCGCCATTGACCAGCGGACCGCCCACCTCCGCATCGAGGTCGGCCAGCTTCGTCGGGACCCGGCCCGCGACGGCCTCCTCGACCACCGCTGCGGTGGAGGGCCCGATGCCGTCCAGCTGCTTGAGCGTTCCGCTGCGCACCCGCTCGTGCACCTCGGCCTCCGGGATCGCCAGCAGCGTGTTGGCCGCCTGACGATAGGCCTTGACGCGATAGGTCGAGGCGCGGCTGCGCTCCAGCAGGAAGGCGATCCGTCGCAGGGCATCCACCGGCTCGATGGTCATGGCCCGACGGTAGTTGACCGGCGCCCGCACGGCATACGCTCGGCTGGTGACCGGACCCCAGCTGCGCGTCGCCACCTTCGCCGACCTGACCGCCCGTCAGCTGCACGACCTGCTGCGGCTGCGGGTGGACGTCTTCGTGGTCGAGCAGGAGTGTGCCTACCCCGAGCTCGACGGGCGGGACACGGAGCCGGGCACCGAACACCTGTGGGTCGAGGTCGACGGCGCGGTCGCGGCCTGCGTGCGGGTCCTGGAGGGGGACGGGTGCGCCATCATCGGCCGCGTGGCGACCGCCCAGGGACACCGGGGGCACGGCTACGCCGCCGATCTGGTCCGCTTGGCACTGGACAGGATCGGCAACCGGCGCACCGTGATCGGTGCGCAGACCTACCTCGAGGGCTGGTACGCACGGTTCGGTTTCGTGCGCTCGGGACCGGACTACGTGGAGGACGGCATCCCGCACCTGCCGATGGTGCGTGAAGCACCCGGGGCCTGATCCTCGGCGCCGCGTCGCGCTGGCGGACCCTCGCCCCCGCTAGGGGTGCGCCCGGTGACGCAGCGGCGCGATCCACGGCTCACCGAAGATGAGCTGCGTGCGGCAGTGGGCGACCTGCGGCAGGGCCAGGAGCCGGTCGATGATGAGCGTCTGCAGCTCGGTGCTGTCGGCGACGGCGACGTGGAGCAGGTAGTCCTCGGTGCCACTGACGTTGTAGACGGCGAGCGTCTCGGGGAGCGCGAGCGCCTTGCTGACGAAGTCGGTCGCGGTGTCGCGGGCGTGCGGGCGGATCTGGATGCCCAGGAACGCCTGCTCCCCGCGACCGAGCAGGCTGGGGCGCACGTGCGCCCGGGTCGCCACGATCGTGCCGTTGCGACGCATCCGCCGGATGCGCTCCAGGCAGGTGCTGGGAGCGACACCGACGCGGGCTGCGATGTCCTTGTTCGGGATCGTCGCATCCACCTGCAGAAGCTCCAGGATCGCCCAGTCGACCGAATCCAGTTCGGGAGTACGACCTGATTTCCTCGAATGTTCGATCATCCCCTCAGGCTACAGAACTCTCCCCTTACGGTGGCTCCTCGGTCGGATCGGCACGGAGGAGACACAGTGGGCATGGAGTCGTGGCTGGCGTTCGTCGCGGCGCTCGTCGTGGCACTGGCGGTCCCCGGTCCCGACCTCGTCCTGGTGGTGCAGTCCTCGACCCGGGGTGTGCGGGAGGGGGTCTCCACCGCCGCCGGGGTCGTCACCGGGTTGACGGTGCATGCGGTGCTCGCGGTCGTCGGAGCGACCGCCCTGGTGATGTCGGTCCCCAGCGCGCTCAGCGTGGTGCGCCTCCTCGGTGCCGCAGTGCTCCTGTGGATGGGGGCCAGCATGCTCCGCTCGTCCGCCGAGGCCACGGCCACGGCGTCGGCCTCGGGCCCCGCTCTGCACGGCGGCTACGCCCGCGGCCTGGTCACCAACGTCACGAACCCGAAGGCCCTGTTGTTCTTCGCGGCGATCCTGCCCCAGTTCATCGGCATCGGCGAGGGGGCAGGGCTCCGCACGGTGGCCCTGTGCGCGACCGTCGTGGTGGGGAGCGAGCTCTGGTGGTCGGGCACGATCGCCCTGGTGCACCTGCTCGGCCTCCAGCGGTCGCCGGCGGCCGATCGCGTCATCAGCCTGGTCGGGGGCGCCTCGTTGCTCCTCATCGGTGCCGGACTGCTCGCCTCGACCGTCCTGGATCGGATCTGACCGCCGTGCGCCGTGAGCGGCGCGACTAGCCCGTCCTGCGTAGCGTGATGTCGCCGACCGAGGTGTGCACGTCGAGGAGATGTGACGCCCCCGGCTCCGAGCCCACCCGGTTCGTGACGCTGCCGATCGAGGTGTCGGTCTCGACGCGGTAGACCGTCCCGTCGTCGGGCACGCTGATCTCCACGTCACCGGTCGATGAGGTGACCCGGACCTCGCGCGGCGGGTCCACGAGGTCGAGGGAGACATCACCGACGCTGGACCGTGCGGTCACCGTCTCGCTGCCGATCCCGGTCGCCGCGACGGTCCCCACGTCGGAGCTGATCGAGAGCGGCCCGGTGATCTCGATCACCGTGACGTCGCCGACCGCGCTGGTGACGTCCACGGCCGAGTCGTGGGGCACGACCAGGGACCACGAGACCGAGCAGTTGCTCCACCAGGAGTCGTGGCAGGTGTCGGAGATCGCCGCGCTGTCTCCGTCGACGAGGACCTCCGTATGCGGTGTGGTCAGGCCGGACCGGACGGTGGCCTGGGCGCTCGGGGTCTCGCCCGGGCCGGCGGCCCGCACCGTGACGTCACCGACCTCCCCGTCCAGGGTGAGCTGGCTCAGCCGGGTCGGTAGGGCGTGCCGGGTCTGGTCGGTGCCCTGGACGATCCTCCCCACAGCCGGCAGCGCGAGCGCCAGCACCAGGAGGACGGCGACAAGGCTCCCGGCGAGGAGGATCGCGCGCCTGGTCGAGGCAGTCATCAGGACTCCTTGGTCCGGTCGAGCCAGTGCAGGACGGCCAGCACCCTGCGGTGGTCCTGGTCCGTGGGCGGTAGGTCGAGCTTGGTGAAGATCGCGGACACGTTCTTCTCCACGGCGCCCTCGCCGATGAACAGGGCCCGGGCGATCGCGGCGTTGGTGCGACCCTCGGCCATCAGCCCGAGGACCTCGCGCTCGCGCGGCGTGAGCCGGTCCAGCGGGTCGGCGTTGCGGGCGCGGGACAGCAGCTGCCTGACGACCTCGGGGTCCAGGACCGTGCCGCCGGCGGAGACCTCGCGCAGGGCGGCGATGAAGTCGGCCGTGTCGGCGACGCGGTCCTTGAGCAGGTAGCCGACCCCGGTGGCGCGGCTGGCGACGAGCTCGGTGGCGTACTGCTCCTCGACGTACTGGCTCAGCACGAGCACCGCGGTCGTGGGATACCGGTCCCGGACCTGGAGGGCCGCCCGGATCCCCTCCGAGGTGAACGTCGGGGGCATGCGGACATCCACCACGACGAGCCCGGGTCGGTGCCGCTCCACCGCCTCCAGGAAGGAGGCGGCATCGGGGCAGGCCTCCACGACGTGGAAGCCGCCCTCGGTGATCAGGCGGACGAGCCCGTCGCGCAGCAGCGCGGAGTCCTCGGCCAGCACGACCTGCACGGGGGATGTCATCGGGTCTCCTCGGTCGGGGTGGGAACGTGGCCGCTGCCCTGCGTGGACCGCACGGGCAGATGGATCAGGACGCCGGTCGGGCCGCCCGCCGGCGAGTCCAGCGCGATGGTGCCGTCGACGGAGATGACGCGCTGACGCAGGCCGACCAGCCCGGTCCCGAGACGGGGGTCGGCACCGCCGACCCCGTCGTCCCGGACCTCGATGACCAGCGCCGGCGGGACGAGCACCCGGTCGAGTCCGATCCGGACCCGGGCCCGGGTCGCGCGCGAGTGCTTGGCGATGTTGGTGAGCAGCTCGGAGACGCAGTAGTAGCCGATCGCCTCCGTGGTCGGGTCCAGCCGCCCGACGCCGGAAGCCTCCACGGTGACCGGCACGGCCGACCGGGCTGCGAGGGCGGAGACCGCGGCGTCCAGGCCACGGTCGGCGAGGATCGGCGGGGTGATGCCGCGCGCCACGTGTCGCATCTCCACGATCGCCTCCTTGGAGGCCAGGTGTGCCTTGTCGAGCAGCTCCCGTGCCCCCTCGGGGTCGTGAGTGAGCCGCTCGCGGGCCATACCGAGGTCCATCGCGATGGCGACCAGCCGCTGCTGGGGTCCGTCGTGCAGGTCCCGTTCGATGCGGCGCCGCTCGGCCTCCACGGAGTCGACCGTCTCGGTCCGGGAGGTCGTCAGCGTCTCGACCCGCTCCGAGAGGTGGGCGATCTCCTCCTCGGGGTCCTGCCCCAACAGCGATCGCGCCAGCTGGGTGTCCACCAGGGTGACCTGCCGGGCCGCCAGTGGCACCAGGAGCAGCATGGCCAGGGCCACGAGCCACAGCACGGTCGACGCACCGGTCGACTCCAGCGGCACGACGCCGAACAGACGCATCCCCTCGTCCCTGACCCGTCCGGCATACAGCGGGAGGGCCAGCACGGCGAGGCAGCTCGCCAGGACGCTGCTGACCAGCGAGCCGGTCAGCAGACCCCACAGGGCGTGCAGGCCGGAGTAGGCGGCGGCCCCGCGGTGCGCCCTGCTCATCCCCAGGGTGGTCACCCAGGCGGGCTCGCCGGGGGACCCGCGGAGGGTGATCCGGCGTCCGGTGAACGCCTCCAGCAGGCCGAGCTGTGCCTTGGCGAACAGCAACGCCAGCCACAGTGAGGGCCACAGCAGCAGGAACCCCGCGCCGAGGGCCACCAGCAGGACCGCGCCGAGGACGAGGCACACGGCGAGGACCAGAGCGACCAGTCCCGTCAGGAGGTTGAGCACCAGGAACGCGACGTGCTGCCAGCCCTGCAGCCACAGCCCGAGCAGACCGGGCCGGTGCAGCGCGAGGGGCGGGAGCACGGGGGACATGCCACAACTCTAGGTTTGGGCGCCGGCGTGTGGCAGGCAGCTGACCACCGACCCGGGGGTGGGGTTAACCCCCCTGTCACTCGGGTGTCTGCGCCAGTGTGTCCGGGCCCGCCGGTCGGCAGCCTGGAGGCATGACCACGAACCAGACCCACACCGTGCGGCGCCCGGGGGCGCCCGTCGACGCGGCGGAGAGCGCCGGCACCGTGCTGGAGGCGCCCGCCCACCGCCCAGATCAGTCCCGCAGCGCGGTCGCGCTGTGGTCCGTGCGCCACAAGTGGCTGGTCCTGATCACGTCCTTCGCTATCGTGCTCGGGGGCGTGGCTGCGATGGCCGGCATCGGCATCAGCACGCAGGGCCAGAACGACCAGCTCGTCGGGGACTCCGCGGCGGCGTTCGAGATCCGTGACGCCGCTGACTTCGGCGAGGCGCCGACGGAGTTCATCATCGTGACGGACCCGGACGGACCGCTCGACCCGGCGCGCAGCGAGCAGCTCGCTGCCGAGCTGACCTCGGCGTATGAGGCGGCGCCCGGTGTGACCGCCGTCGGCCAACCCTTCCCCGGGGCTGACGGGAGCCTGGTGCTGCCGCTGGAGTTCGCCGAGGGCGAGGAGGGCGAGGCGCAGCAGGTCGCCCGCTCCGTCGAGATCACCAGTGAGCTGGGAGCGGCGCACCCCGACCTGACCGTCGGACAGTTCGGCGAGACCTCGCTGGACAACGAGGTCAACGGGGTGCTCGGGGATGACTTCCTGCGTGCCGAGATCTTCTCGATCCCGGTCACCCTGATCGTGCTGCTCCTGACCTTCGGCGCCGTGGTGGCCGCGGGGGTGCCGCTCGTGCTCGGCATCGGGAGCGTCGCGGTAGCCCTGGGTGCCACCGCCATCGTCTCCAACGGCATCCTGCCCGTCGACCCCAACAGCCAGAGCCTGGTCCTGCTGATCGGCCTGGCCGTCGGCGTGGACTATGCGCTGTTCGTGCTGCGCCGAGCCCGGGAGGAACGGCACGCCGGAGCCACCGTCGAGGACTCGATCGCGATTGCCGGGGCGACCGCCGGCCGGGCCGTCGTCATCTCGGGTGTCACCGTCGTCATCGCCATGTCCGGGATGCTCGTGGCCGGCGGCCTGTTCACCTCCCTCGGGCTGGGCGCCATGCTGGTGGTCGGGGTCGCAGTGCTGGCCTCCGTCTTCGTGCTCCCCGCGATCCTGGCCGTGCTGGGGGACAAGGTCGAGGCCCTGCGTCTCCCCTTCACCCGGCGCCGTGAGGCCCGCCGCGGGTCGGTCGACACCTTCTGGGGCCGGCTAGCCGGACGGGTGACCAGGCGCCCGGGGGTCGCCGCGGTCGTCGTCGGTGGCCTGCTGCTGGCGCTGGCCTTCCCGGCCCTCGGCATGAAGACCGCCATCGGCGGCGTCGAGACCCTCCCCAGGGACCTCAAGGCCGTGCAGGCCTCCCAGCAGTTCTCGGCCGCTGTCCCTGCGGAGTCCACGGTCCTGCAGGTCGTCGTCAGGGCGCCCGCCGAGTCGGCCGACCGGGTCGAGGCTGTGCTGCTGGGTGAGTCGGAGGACGCCACCGCGCTGGATCTCGTCTCGGCCACCGACGAGGAGGTCGTGCGGTCCACCGACAGTACGGTCAGCACCTGGAACATCGGCACCGAGATCACGGCCAGCGACGACCGGTTGCACGACGTCGTCGACGAGGTCCGGGCCCAGGTGATCCCCGACATCGAGGCCGGCCTGGCCGGCGTCGACGGTGTGGAGGTCCACCTCGGCGGTCAGGCTGCCGTGACCGATCTGACCGACTGGATGGACCAGAAGCTGCCGTGGGTCGTGGGCTTCGTGCTGGTGCTCGCTCTTCTGGTGATGATGGTGTCGTTCGGCTCGCCCGCCCTCGCCATCGCCACCGTGGGTCTCAACCTCCTGTCGGTCGGGGCCGCCTACGGTGTCCTCGCGTTGGTCTTCGGCGGAACCTGGGCCGAGGGACTGCTCGGCTTCACCTCAACCGGTGCGATCGCGGCCTGGCTCCCGATGATGCTGTTCGTGCTGCTCTTCGGACTGTCGATGGATTACCACATCTTCGTCACCAGCCGGATTCGTGAAGCTCGTGACAAGGGAGCCTCGGCCGCGGAGGCCATCCGGGTCGGCGTGGCCCGCTCGGCCGGTGTCGTCACCGCCGCAGCGGCCGTCATGGTCGGGGTCTTCTCGATCTTCGGCACCCTCTCGATCCTGGAGATGAAGCAGCTCGGCGTCGGCCTGGCCGTGGCGGTCCTGCTCGACGCGACCATCGTCCGCGGAGTCCTGCTCCCGGCCGTGTTCGCCCTCCTCGGCGACCGGGCCCACACCGGTCCGTCCTGGCTGCCGCGACTGCACCACTGACCCTCGCCGGCACCGGGCAGGCGTGGTCAGCCCGGCACCACGGGCCGGTCCGATCAGCCCTGCACCACGGGCCGCAGCCAGTCGAGCAGCGGTCGCACCTCGCGCCAGCCGGTCCGGACCTCGTCCAGGAGAGCGGGCGTGGTGACGATGTCGGCGTCCTCGATCCACCGCAGGGCAGAGATCGTCCGGTGCCGCAGCAGGTCGATCCGCTCGTGGTCGCGGCTCCACCCGCGAGGGGCGGTCTTGAGCTGGTCGCCGCCGACCTCCCAGCCGGCACCGCGCAGCTCGGCCACCACCCGCTCCAGCGTCGCCCCGCGTGGACCGGCCACCGCCTCGCGGTAGGCGGCGAGGGTCGGGGCGTCCATCTGGTAACAACCGCCGCCGAGCCGGAACCCGTCAGCCGACACCTCGGCATACCAGCCCGTGCGGCTCCCGGTGCTGACGTAGCCGCCCTGGTGGGTCTTGTAGGGACTCTTGTCCGCGGAGAACCGCAGGTCGCGGTTCGGCCGGAAGACCCTGCCCGGCCCGAACTCGTCCTCCAGCCCCTCGAGCAGGGCGGTCATCGGACCGCGGACGCCCGCCTCGTAACGCTCCCGGTTGGCCTGCCAGAACCCGGTGCTGTTGTCGAGCTCTAGCTCGGCGTAGAAGTCGGCGGCGTCGTGCGGGAACCCGGGGAAGGCCATGCCCGCCAGCGTATGCCGTGGGGTCGGGAAAACCTGGGGCGCACCGTCCGCGGGACGCGGCAGAATCACTGTCATGTCCCTCACCTGGCGCGCCCTGACCCGCGACGACGTGCCTGCCGGGGTCGCGCTCACCAACCTGGTCGGGAAGGTCGACGGGACGGGTGAGGTCACGACCGAGCAGGCGACGGCGGAGATCTTCGAGATGCCCCGGTTCGACGTGTCGACCGACACGGTCACAGTCTGGGACGGGCAGGAGCTGCTCGGGCTGGGCTCGGTGTTCTGCCGTGATGCGCTGGTCGAGGGCCGTGCCATGGTCGGGCTGGACGGGAGCGTCCACCCCGACCACCGGGGCCGCGGCATCGGCAGTGCGCTGCTGGACCGGCTGGAGGCCCGCGCGGTCGAGCTGGCGGGCACGGTCCACCCGGCGGAGCCGCTGCGGCTGCGCAGCTCCGGCGGACTGCCCGACTCCTCCCGTCAGCGGCTCCTGGAGGCCAGGGGCTACCAGCCGGACAACTACTTCGTCACCATGCAGGTGCAGCTCGCGGACTGGCAGGACCCGGGGTCACCGTCCACCGCCGTCGTCCCCGACGAGGCCCAGCTGCGCGGCACGCTGGACGCGCACAACGACGCCTTCCGGGACCACCGCAACTTCAGCCCCATCGCCGCCGACCAGTGGGAGCACTGGCGACGGTCCTCGACCTTCCGTCCCGACCAGTGCCGGGTCGTGGCGGAGGGGGACCGCGTCCTCGCCTACGTGATCACCGGCGAGAACGAGGAGGGGGTCATCCACGTCGAGCTGGTCGGCACGCGGCGTGAGGCACGCGGCCGTGGGCTGGCCCGACAGGTGCTGCTGTCCTCGCTGCGGGCCGCACGGGACGCGGGCTACCGGGTCAGCGAGCTGGAGGTCGACTCGACCAGCCCCACCGGCGCGGACCGGCTCTATGTCTCGGTGGGCTATGAGTCCGTGCGGGTCGTATCGCGCTACTACCGCGATGTCGACCCGGTCCAGCCCGGGTGAGCGAGCCTGCCTCAGCACGCCGTGGGGCGGACGAGACCTCCCTCAAAAGGTGCTGGGGGCGGGCGAAACCTCCCTCAAAAGGTGCTGGGCGCGGGCGGAACCTCCCTCAAAAGGTGCTGTGGGCGGGCCGAGTCTCCCCAAAAATTGGGGAAGTCTGGGCCGCGCGCAGGGTGCGGGCACCCAGCAGTGCCAGGCCCATCGCCAGCCAGGCCGCCACGACGGGCACCACGAACGCCGGCTGGTGACCACCCCAGTCGGCGAGCCGGCCCGCGATGCTGGACCCCACGGCATACCCCAGTCCGGTCGTGGCCGCCAGGATCGTCATGGCGGCGCCGAGGCGACGCACCGGGGTGATCCGCTCGGCGAGGGTGAACGTCGTGATCATCGTCGGGGCGATCGCGACGCCCAGCACCAGCAGCGCGACCGTGAGCAGGCCGAGACCGTCCACGGCCAGCAGCGGCAGGACCAGCACCGCCAGGGCCACGGTGAAGGCACGCAGCCGGCTCTCGTAGGCGTAGGTGTCGGGGACCGCGATCACGGCCAGCCCGGCCAGCACGCTGCCGATGCCGAGCAACGCATGGAACAGACCTGTCAGCCCCGGCTCCCCGGCATCGGTCGCGAGCACCGAGGTGCCGGCCTGCACCGAGCCGAAGATCATCCCGACCGACAGCTGGACCGCGGCGAGCACCAGCAGCGACGGGGTGAGCAACCGGCTCGGCCCGTGACTGGTGCGGGTCGCCGGCCGGCCGACCAGGGCGGCCGTCGGATGGATCGCGAACCAGGTCCCGAACGCCGCCAGCAGGACCCCCGCGGCAACGATCGCGGCACCCGGGTTGACCAGCGCGCCGACCACGCCGACCAGGGCTGGGCCGAGGACGAAGGACGCCTCGTCGGCAGCACCCTCGTAGGAGAACGCCGCGTCGACCACGTCGCGCCGCTCGACGCCGGCGTGACGGCTGATCGGCCGCCAGCGCACGCGCGCCATCGTGCCGACCTGCGGGGTGAAGGCACCGGCGACGGCGGCGACCACGAGGAGGGGCCACCAGGCCTGGCCCTGCTCGTAGGTGTGGGCGAGCAGCACCAGACCCAGGAGGCCGAGGGAGCCGACGACGGACTGCACGAGGAGGACGGGGCGCTGCCCGACCCGGTCAGTGAGCGTGCCCGCGAGAGGGGAGGCGACGGCGTTGGCCACCGCGAGCGCGCCGGCGGTGGCACCCCCGGCGCCGTAGGATCCGGTGACGCCGGAGACCAGCAGCATGGCACCCAGCTGGGACATGGCCAGCGGCAGGCGACCGAGGAAGGCCACGAGGACATAGACGGGGCCGGTCAGGGCAAAGAGGCGTCGATAGGACGCGACGGGTGACACGCAGGATCCTCCGGGAGACAAGAAGGTGAAGCCGCGCCATCCCACCCCTGGCGCGTGAACCCTGTGCGCCACCATTCTACCGGTCCCTCGGGCTGCTCCGGGCCGTGCCGTTGGTGAGACCGGTCACCGTGACCACCCACTCACCGGCTCGGACGCACGCAGCCGGCTGTCGGCATACGGCGGGAATCACGAGGGCCCCGACCGCGCGGTGCGGTCGGGGCCCTCGTCGAGGCTCAGGTGGGATCAGGACGTCGGGATGACGTCCGGGTACTCCTCCAGCCAGGCGTCGATGGCCTCGGCTTCCTTGCCCTCGCCGTACTCGTTGACGACCATGTCCTCCAGGGCGCCGTACTGCTCGTCGTCGAGCTTGATCGAGCCGATCAGCTCGGCCGCCTCCGGGAACTCCTCAGCGAAGCCCTTGGTGCCCAGGAAGTGCAGGGCCTCTGCCTCGCCGAGCGCACCCTTGGGGTCCTCGAGGTCCCTGACCGGGAACGCGCTGTTGGCCCAGAATGGACGCCACAGCGTGACGACGATCGGCTCCTGGTTGTCGGTGGCGTCCTTGAGCTGCGCGAGCATCGCGGTGGTCGAGGACTCGACGAGGGTGAAGTCGTCCAGGCCGTACTCCGGGATCACCGACTCCTTGGTCTGACGGGTGAGGCCGGCACCGGGCTCGATGCCGATGATCTGCCCGCCGAGCTCGTCGACGTGCTCCGGCAGCTCCTCGATCGAGGTGATGTCGCTGTACTCCGGGACCGCGAAGGTCAGCTTGGCGTTGTCGTAGTACGCCCCGAGGTCCTCGATGCGGTCGCCGTACTCGTCCATGTAGGCCACGTGGGTGACCTCCGGCCAGGCGCTGGGATAGATGTCGACGTCACCGTTGGCCAGGGCGGTGTAGAGCGGCGCGGCCTCGGTGAGGGTCTCCATCTCCACGGTGTAGCCCTGCTCCTCCAGGAGGTGCTCGAGCAGGTAGGCGGTGGACAGTCCGTCCGTCCAGGACGGGATGAAGCCGAGGGTGATGGTGCCGCTGGCGCCGCCCTCGCCCCCGGCGGCCGCGGTGCTGTCACCGCCGTCGGCGGTGTCGTCGGCTGCCTCGTCCGCGGCGTCCTCGTTGGTGCCGTCACCGGCGTCCTCGGAGCCGCAGGCCCCGAGGGCGAGAGTCAGTGCGAGGGCGGACGCGATCGTGCCCGCGGTGCGTCGGTTGCGGTGCAACCTCATAGGGATCGTTCCTTTCTTCCTTCTGGGAGCCGGCGCGAGCCGGCCTTGCTCGGTGTGAGTGTCGATCCGTTCGGTGGTCAGGAGGCGGTCGTGCTGGGCTGCCTCCTCGCGGTGGTGTTGCGTCGGATCAGGGACCGCAGGGACTTGTCGGAGCCGGAGCCGCCGACGGCGGCCGTGAGCCGGTCGAGGTAGATGGCGAGGACGACCACGGAGAGCCCGGCCTCTGCACCGAGACCGATGTTGAGGGTCGCGATGGACTCCACGACCTTCTTGCCGAGGCCGTCGGCGCCGACCATGCCGGCGATGACGGCCATGGACAGGGCCAGCATGATCACCTGGTTGATGCCCGCCATGATCGTGGGCACCGCGAGCGGCAGCTGGATGCCGCGCAGGATCTGACGCGGGGTCGCCCCGAAGGCCTGCCCGGCCTCGACGGTCTCGGCGTCCACCTGTCGGATGCCCAGCTCGGTCAGGCGCACGCCGGGGGGCAGGGCGAAGACGATCGTGGAGAGCACGCCGGGCACGTAGCCGATGCTGAAGAACAGGATCGCGGGGATCAGGTAGACGAAGGCCGGCATGGTCTGCATGAAGTCCAGCACCGGTCGCACCAGGTTGCTCACCAGGTTGTTGCGGGCCGCCAGGATCCCGATGGGCACGGCGATGAGCACCGCGGCGGCCGTGGCGATGACGACCAGGGCCAGGGTCTGCATGGCCGGGATCCACATGCCCATGGCCACGATGAGGGCCAGCGTCAGGGCCGAGCCGACCGCGAACTGCCAGGACCGCAGCAGGAGGCCCAGCAGCGCCAGGGCCACGATCATCACGTCCGGCGGCACGAGCAGCATCACGTCGATGAGCCCGTTGATGAGGGTGCCGAGCACGTCGCCGATGGCGCGGAAGATCTCGCGGAAGGTGCTGTTGAGCCAGTCGACGCCCTGGTCGACCCAGTCGCCGACTGCGACGCCGGGGATCACGGTGGTGAGCTCTTCCTCGTTCATCAGCGCACCTCCGTCCCGTGGTCGACCCCTGCGGGTATGCCGACAGGCACGTTCTCCAGGGTCTGGCCGTTGCCGTTCGACTGGCCGTTGCCCATGGCCGCGAGCAGCGTCACGTCGGGGATGACCCCCACCAGCCGTTGGTCCTCATCGCGCACCACGAGCGGCGCAGGGCTGCTGGCGGCCTGGGTGAAGAGGTCGCTCAGCGTGGTGTCCGGCGAGGTGTAGGGAAGCTCGGCCCGGTGGAGCGGGAGGACGTCGGTGCCCTCGCGGACCGCCGCGGCCACGTCGTGGGACCAGACGAGGCCGTGGACCGTGCGGTCCCGGTTGACGACGAGGAGCCACGCGAGCTGGTGCTCGCGCATCAGCTTGTGCGCGGCCTGCGGGCCCGACGTGGAGCCGAGGACGGCGACCGGCTGCTCCATGACGTTGGCCGCCGTGAGGACCCGGGTGCGGTCGACGTCCTGGACGAACTCGGCCACGTAGTTGTTGACCGGGTTGTTGAGGATCTGCTCGGCCGTGCCGATCTGCTCGATCCGCCCGTCGCGCATCATCGCGATCCGGTCGCCGAGGCGCATCGCCTCGTTGAGGTCGTGGGTGATGAACAGGATCGTCTTGTCCAGCCGCTGCTGCAGGTCGATGAGCTGGTCCTGCATCTCACGGCGGATCAGCGGGTCGAGGGCGCTGAACGCCTCGTCCATCAGCATGATGTCCGTGCCGGCGGCCAGAGCGCGGGCCAGGCCGACCCGTTGCCGCATGCCGCCGGAGAGCTCGGAGGGCATTGAGGCACCCCAGCCCTTCAGGCCCACCATGTCCAGGGCCTGCTCGGCCCGGGCGCGACGGTCGCTGCTGTTCATCCCCTGCACCTGCAGCCCGTAGGCCGCGTTCTCGCCGACGGTGCGGTGCGGCAGCAGCGCGAAGTGCTGGAAGACCATGCTGATCTTCTCGCGGCGGACCCGGCGCAGACCGACCGCGTCGAGGCTGCTGATGTCCGTACCGTCGATCACGACGGTCCCGGCCGTGGGGTCGAGCAGCCGGTTGACCGTGCGGATCAGGGTTGACTTGCCCGAGCCGGACAGCCCCATGACCACGAAGATCTCACCCGGGTCGACGCTGAACGTGGCGTCGATCACCGCGGGTGTCAGTCCCCGGGACCGCAGCTCCTCCCGTGTTCTTCCCTCCCGGAGGGCACGCACCCCGCGTTCGGGGCGGCGCCCAAAGATCTTGAATACTCCGTCGGCCTCTAAAGCAGGCACAGGTCTCCCGTGGTCGGCAACACTTATCCCGGCACACCCCTGACGCGACGGACGTCCTGACCGGGGCCATCGTTCCGAAGCGCTCAGACTCGGTGCGCCGAAGCACCCCGACGGTAGCAAGGTTCGGGGAGCGAGGCCCACAAGGTCACGGCAGGGTCACGCCGTGGTCACGAGTTGGCAGACAATTGGCCTCCCTCGCCGGGAGCTACCGCAGGCGCGGTGAGAATGGCACGCGGTCGCCGCCCGCGCGGCACTCCTCTCACCGTACGCGCGGCTCCGGCAGCTCCGGAGGAGTGGCGCTGGGCGCCTCCTCGAGGCGGCGGAGGACCTCCGCGATGGCGCGGTCGAGCTGGGGGTCGGCCGGCCCGAAGAAGTCGGCGGGGGAGTGCACCACCTCGATGTCGGGGTCGACGCCGTGGTTCTCCACCCCGTAGCCCTTGCCCTCCAGCCAGAACGCGTAGCGCGGCTGGGTCACGGAGGTGCCGTCCACCAGGTCGAACCGGCCGTCGATGCCGATGACACCTCCCCAGGTCCGCACGCCGATGACGGGGCCGATCCCCAGGGCCTGGGCACCGGCGTTGACGATGTCTCCGTCGGAGCCGGAGTTCTCGTTGGCGACGAGGACGACGGGACCGCGGGGCGCCTGGTCGGGGT
The DNA here is from genome assembly GCF_003121625.1 of Ornithinimicrobium cavernae. Classification (GTDB taxonomy): domain Bacteria; phylum Actinomycetota; class Actinomycetes; order Actinomycetales; family Dermatophilaceae; genus Ornithinicoccus; species Ornithinicoccus cavernae. The sequence continues at coordinate 147,956 of NZ_QDDJ01000003.1, forward strand.
AGGAGTAGGCGGCCGCGAAGTGGCGGCCCACACCCCAGCCGACGACCCGGCCCAGCAGGCGGGAGAGCACCATCTGGCTGGTGTGGCCGCCGCGGTTGTAGCGCACGTCGGCGATGAGTCCCTCGGCGCGGGCGGCCCGCCCGAGGTCGCGGTGCAGCTGGGCCCACCCGGTGCTGGTCATGTCGGGCACGTGGAGGTAGCCGACGCGGCCGCCGGAGTGCTCGCGGACGTAGTCGCGGCGCGACCGGACCCAGTCCTGGTAACGCAGCACCTCCTCGTCCGCCAGGGGCACGACCACGACGCGGCGGTCCCGACCGTCGCGGCGCAGGGTGAGCTCCACGGGCTTGTCGGCCGCGCCCACCAGACGCGGTGCCGGACCGAACGCGGGGTCGACCGGCGAGCCGTCCACCGCGACGACGAGGTCGCCCTCCCGGGCGTCGACACCGGCAGCGCGCAGCGGCGAGCGGGCGTCGGGGTCGGTCGTCTCGCCGGGCAGGACCCGGTCGATCCGCCAGCCGTCGCCCGCGGGCGACAGGTCCGCGCCGAGCAGGCCCAGTCGCCGGGCCTGGTCGCCGAGCGGGTCAGCCGGTGTCACGTAGGCGTGCGAGGTGTTCAGCTCGGCGACCACCTCCCACAGCAGGTCCACCAGGTCGTCGTGGGTGCGCAGCGTCGACACGAGCGGGCGGTAACGCTCGGTCACCCCGGCCCAGTCGACGCCGTCCAGGTCCTCCCGCCAGTAGTGGTCACGCATGAGCCGCGCGTTCTCGTCAAACATCTGGTGCCACTCGCGCTGCGGGTCGACCTCGAACCGGAGCCGGGACAGGTCGACCGTCACGGCCTCACCGGCGTCGTCCTCGGGTTTGTGGTCGGCCGGCTGCACGATCACCTGGTCCTTGGCGGTGAGCACGACGCGCTCGCCGTCACCGGACACGGCGTAGTCGTCCACCCGGTCGGCGATCGTGGTGACCTTGCGCTGCTCGAAGGACCAGAACTCGAGGGTGTCGGCGGTCGGGTCGCCGGCCACTCCGGCCCGGCGGGTGCCGAGGACACCCGCCTCGCCGGCGATCCGCACCCAGAGCAGCCCGCCCTTGGCCGGGCGCAGGTCGCGGTAGTCGCCCGAGGCGACCGGGAACGGGACGATGCGCTCCTCCGCGCCCTCGGGGTCCAGGTCCGGACTGGCCGGCGGTGGCTTCGGCCGGCCGGCCCCGTCGCCGGAGGTGTCGTCGTCCGGGTGCGGCTTGCTGATCCGCCACCCCTGGGCGCTGGGGCCGAAGGGTGCGGGGTCGGTTGCGGCCAGGGGCAGCAGCCACGGCCTGGTCGAGCCGGTGAAGGACAGCATGAACTCGTGGGTGTCGTAGGTCGGGTCGAACGTCCGGTCGGACAGGAACACCAGGTAGCGGCCGTCGTCGGTGAACGCCGGTGACCGGTCGTTGAGGTTGCCCTCGGTGAGCACGACCGGGCCCTCGTCGCGCGTCACGTCGGTCACCACGAGCTGGAACCGCTCGCCCTCGCGGGTGGGCTGGGCCCAGGCCAGGTAGCGCCCGTCCGGCGAGAAGACCAGCGACCGGGGCTCGCCGTGCTGGGAACGGCCGAGGGGGCGGATGCTGCCGTCCGCGACGGTGACCAGGCTGAGGCGGCCGTCGTGCGAGACGGTGGCCACGGTCTCCCCGTCGGGAGCGGAGGAGGTATGCAGCACGCGGCCCAGGGCGCCGCCGGCCAGTCTCCGGGGCGGCTGGCTCCCGTCGAGGTGGTGCACCTCGAGGGCGTCCTCGCCGTCGGCGTCGCTCACCACCACGGCCTGTCCGCTGCGGCCGAGCAGCTCCGGCTCGCGGACGCGCACCGCCGGGTCGGCGACGAGTGCGCGGGCCGGTCCCTCGCGGTGGCTGAGCCAGAACGCCGTGCCCCTCCAGCCGACCAGGCTGGCATCGCCGCCGTGGTCCGGCACCAGGGTGTGGAGCTGGTCGGTCGTGTCGGCCGAGTAGGTCGCCGGCGCGCCGACGGGGACATCGATCTCGAGACGGCGCGGCTGGCCGGCGAGGTCCTCCAGGAGCCACAGCACGCCGTGGCTGTGCCACACGATCCGCGTGCCGTCGGTGCTGGCGTCGCGCACGTATCCCTCGGCCGGGCCCTGGTGGGTGAGCTGGGTCGGCTCGCCGCGCTGTGGGTCGTCCCACAGCCACAGGTTGGCCTGTTCGGTGCTGCGGTCGGGGAAGGTGGCTGCCCGGTCGGAGACGAAGACCAGCCGGTCACCGATCCACATCGGGTCGACCAGGCCGGCCTCGTCGTCGGGGAGGAGCCCTGTCCAGCTGCCGTCGCCGGCGGGATCCAGCCACAGCCGGGGTGCGGTGCCACCGCGGTAGCGCTTCCAGTGAGCCGGCTGCCGGCTGCCGGGGGTGCTGAGCGCGACCGCCCCGTCGGAGCGGACGGCGACACCCCAGGCCGGCCCGTAGGTCAGCCGTTCGACGGAGCCGTCCAGGGCGACGGCGCGCACCGTGAGGTGCCGGATGTTGGCCTCGCCCGCGTGGGAGGCGGCGAGCACACGGCCGTCCGCCGTCCACCCCAGGACCAGGGTGTTCTTGGCGCCCCACCAGGTGAGCCGGCGGTTCTGGCCGGTCGCCAGCTCCACGACGACGACCTCCGGGTGACCGTCGCGGTGCGAGATGTAGGCGATGTGGGTGCCGTCGGGGGAGAAGCGTGGCGTGCGGGCCGGGGCCGCGTCGTTCGTCAGCCGCCAGGCGCGGCCGCCCGACAGCGCGGCCAGCCACACGTCGTCCGCGGCGACGAAGGTGACGAGGTCACCGTGCAGGTGCGGGTAGCGGAGGTAGGGCGAGGTCACCTCGCCAACCTAGTCGTCACGAGGGAGACGGCCCGTCTGGCGCGCCTCAAGGTTCGGCAACGAGTCGGCAAAACGCGAGGGCCCCCGGGTCGCGAGCGAAGTCGCGACCCGGGGGCCCCTGGGTCGTGCGGTGCGGGCTACTGCCGCCGGCCCCGGACGGCCTGCACGGCGCGCTGCGCCACGTTGCCGGCCGCCTCGGCGACCTCGTCACTGGACTGCTGTGCCTGCCGGATCGCCTGGCGCGGCCGGGAGCTCGCCCCCGCCTGGATCTGCGGGAGCAGCTGGGCCATGAGCAGGGTGGACAGGGCCGAGTTGTCGCCGCTGCCGGGATCGGTGTGCACGATGACCGGCCGCGGCGCGCTCTCGGCCAGGACGGCGCCGACGTCGAGTCGGCGACGGGCCAGCTCGTACTCCAGCACGGCCCGGTTGTCCCGGTAGGCCGTCGCCAGCTGCTCCTGGGCCTTGGCCTCACCCTGGGCGGCGACCAGGTTGGTGCGCGCCCGGGTCTCGATCTCGTAGCGCACCTTCTGCGCCTCGGTCTCGCGCTCCTCCAGCATCTGCGCGACGTCCTTGCGCGCCTTGTTGAGGGCCGCCTTGACCTCGACGATCTTGGCGCCGCGGATCTTCTTGGAGCGCTCGATCTCCATGAGGAGGGTGTCGATCCGGCGCTTGCGCGCCAGCTCCCACTCCTTCTCGTAGGCCACGAGCTCCTTGGCGACCCGCTCACGCGTGGCCAGGTGCTCGCGGTACTGGTCGGGCAGCTGGACGTCCGGGATGTTACATCCCATGATCTGCACGCCGTAGCGGGTCAGCTGCCGGTTCAGGAGGTCCTGCATGTCCTTGACGTCACTGCCGCGCAGGTCGTAGGCGCGCTCGGTGCGCACCTGCCGGCTGCGCTGACGGATCGCGTCCTGCACCGAGTTGGACAGCACCAGGTCGAAGTTGCCGGCACCGATCGTCTGCACGAAGCGGATCGCGTCGACGATCCGGAAGCGCAGGAAGAACTCGATGGACTTCAGCGGGACGTTCTCGTGAGTCGGCGAGGACAGGACCGGAGCGGCATACGGGATCTCCGTGGTGACGTCCACGACGTAGGCGACGCGCGCCCACGGGTGCCAGAGGTAGTGACGACCCGGGGCCAGGCCCGGCCCGCTGATCGCGCCGAACTTCGTGAGGACACCGACCGTGCCCTCCTCGATCTCGACGATCGAGGAACGCCACCACCACAGCGCCCCACCGACGAAGGACAGGATCGCCACGGCGATCGCGAGGCCGCCGAGGGCGCCACGGTCGGCACCCATCAGCAGGAAACCGCTGACCAGCGCCCACAAACCGAACCACAGCAGGGTCGTCCACCGCAGGCCACGGCTGTCACGGGGGATGACCACCGGCACCAGGGCGCCGGAGTCACCACCGCGCAGCAGTCGCGCGACGTCGCCCCACGAGGAGACGACCTCCTTGATCGAGCTCATGCCCTGACCGCGGATGGTCCGGGAGGCCTGCTCCATCATCTGCTCAGCCACGGTGCTCACCCTCGTTCCTCATCTGGTCGTTCTGCGGTCGCTGGCCCGGTCCCGGAGGGAACTGCCCGGGAGGCGGTGGCGGGGCCTGGCCCTCGGGCCGGTGCTGCGGCGCTCCTGGGAACTGCTGCCCGGGCGGTGGGCCCTGCGGGGGCTGCCCGCCCTGGAACGGCGTCTGCCCACCGGGCCCACCGGGGCCCTGGGGGCCGGGGCCCTGGGTGCGTGACGGCATACCCGGCTGTCCCGGTGCCGGACGCTCGGGTGCCGGCGCCTCGGAACCCGGCACCTGGCCGGTGTCGCTGGCCTCCTCGATCTGGGCGGCCACCGACTCGTCCGTGACCGACCGCCGGATCTGGTCGAGCACCTGCTCACCCTCCGGGTCGTCGACCGGCTCGCTGGCCGGGAGGATCTCCACGTCCGTGGCCTCCGGGGCCTGCAGCAGGTCACCGATCTCGTGCTCACGGCCGGCGACACGCTCGGCGATCTCCGACTGGCGGGACCGGATCGCCTCCATGTCCTCCGCGGAGAAGAGCTTCTGGTCCTGACCGCCGACGAGCTCGCGGGCGATCTGCAGGTAGTCGACACCGTCGGACTGCCCGCCCACCCGCACGATCTGCGGGAGCGACTCGGACAGGCTCTCCATCTTCTCCAGCATGTCCTGCTGGTAGCGGTAGTCCAGGATCTCCGGGGCCAGGGCCGCGCTGAGCGCGCGGATGTCCAGGGCCTGGGCCTCCAGGAGGGCGGCGTTGGCGTTGGCCGTCGACTCCGACTCCACGAACCGCTGACGGGCCAGGGCGTTGGCGCGGTTGGTCTCCCGCTCCAGCGCCGTGTCCATCTGCGCCTGGTAGCGGGCGATGTCGGCCTGGATCGCCGAGAGGTTCTCGTTGAGCGAGGCGAGGTCCTTGTTCAGGTCACCCTCGTTCTGCTCCTTCTTGAGGTTCAGCTCGTACTCGTAGGTGTAGGCCTCCTTGGCCACCCGGATCATCTCCGGGGCGGCCAGGTCCATGCGGTACTCCTGCGCGGACGGCTCGGCGTGCGTGATGTTCGCCGTCGTGAGCTCGACGGCCGGGGCGAACTGCGCGTTGAGCTGGTCCAGCAGGCGGGCCGTGCTCTCACCGACCAGGTCGTAGATCCCGGAGGCCTCCTGGTCGTAGATGAGCGAGCGGGTGGTCTCGGAGATGGCGTTGTTGAGCTTGTCCTGGAAGCCCTGCACGGCGCCGAGCACGAAGACGAACTCACGGGCGTTGACGATCCGGAACTGCAGGAACAGGTCGACCGAGGCCTGGACACCGGACTTGGTGGGGGCCTGGCGGATCGGGGCGTTGAACGGGTACTCCCGCGTGGTGTTGACGATGTAGGACACGCGCTTCCACGGGTTCCACAGGGTGACCCGGCCGGGCCCGACCTCGGCCTCGACCTTGCCGAACCGGCTGATCAGGGCGGTGCAGCCCTCAGGCACCATCACCATGCCCTGGCGCCACCACATGAAGGCGGCGATCAGGAGGACGAGGATCCAGTAGTGCGGGCCGAAGACCGCCCCGGTCAGCCCCTCGAACGGGAGCAGCACGACGGCGCCGACGACTCCGACGATGATCAGCATGATCACCGGCAGCATGGCGCGCAGCTTGCGCCCCTTGGGCATCACCATCGGCGTGATGACGTGGACCGGTCCGCTCGGCCCCATCTCGAAGTGGCTGCGGCTCAGCTTCTCCGCAGCGTCGTCGAGGGAGACGTTCTCCGAGTTGATCCGCGTCCCGGCGGAGCCCCCCTCACCCCGCGCCGCAGGGAAGTCCCGCTTGTTCAGGTCGAAGTTGCTGTCCGACCCGGCCCCTCCCATCGCCTGCTGGAGCGACTGCCCCACGACATCGCGCACATCTGCGCCGCCGGCAACCTGCCTGGCGGCCTCGATGAACTGTTGTGATCTGTTGCTCACACCATCTTCCCCTCTGTGCTTCCGTCTGGCACGACCTCGCCGCGCGGCTCCGAGTCTGTCACAGGGGCAGACGGCGCTAAAGGGTTCGCGGTTCCCCCGAACGTGCTGGTCGCGTCGGTCCGGCGCCGGTGCTTCCGCTCTGCAGAAGGCGTCGCATGCGACCTCAACTGCAGAGCGCTCGCGGTAGGTGCGCGGGGGTGGGCCCGTAGGTTCTGCAGAAGGTGTCGCATGATGTGACTTGTGCAGAGCGCTGGCGGTGGGCGGAGACGGCGGCGGTGGTGGCGGTGGTGGTCGTGGTGCTCTGACGTCGCTGGCGCCTTTGCTCCGCGGAAGACGCGCACCCCGACCACGCCCGTGGAACCCGCGCGGTGTCGTGTGCGACGTCAGGAGGCCAGGCGACGCCGGGCGAGGCCCCGTCGGACCTGGTCCATGAACCTCTCCTCGAAGGTCCGCAGGCCGAGCAACGGGATGCGCAACGTCATGTCGTCCGCCAGCGCGACCTCGTTCTGGCGCAGCGAGTCCTGGACGGGAGCAAGGCCGACCCAGTGTCCGGACCCGTCGATCTCGACGTGCAGCCCGGGGCCGTCCCAGTAGACATCGAGGTAGGCGCTGCCATCGGGAAGTCGCCGCCGCACCTGGCGACTCGGGATCGGGAGGTGGTAGATCCGGCACAGTCGCGCAAAGTCCAGCTCGCCGAGGCTGTGTGCGCCATCGCAGATGTCGCCGATGATCGTGTCGAGGAAGTGCCGGCGTCGCGAGCGTCGTACCTCGCGCCAGCGGGTGAGCAGGTCCTCAGTGCGCAGGAGCCTTTGCTGCACCGCCATCGCCAGGATCGTGGCGGCCTGTCGGTCCGAGCGTGCCCACTCGGCAGCGCGGACGGCAGCCACGGCGGGTGAGGTCCGGGGCAGACCGCCTCTCATCACCGGTCCGACGACGCGGGGGCGGTGCACACGAACCCCCGGCAGAGCGTGTGCGCGGTTCCGGCAGGGCACGGTCACATCGATGTGATCGACGGTCCAGCCGGTCAGCCCGCCCGCGAGGAGTGCGCTCGCACCGTCCAGCACCGCGCCGGGGCCCGACTCCCAGACCGCCCACCAGGCACGGGCCTGACCGGCGAGCTCGGATGTGGTGATGCCGAGGGTGTGCCGACCGAGGACCGCCCACCGACCGGCCTCGACCTCCGAGCGGATGTCGCTGCTGGTGAGCCCGGCCGCGCGCAGCATGCGGCGTGTGGCCACGCCGCCGTAGGCCGAGGCGACGCCCTGGGCGGTGGCGGAACGCCGGGCACGTCGTTTCGCCCTCTGTAGTGAGAAGCGCGGACGGGGCGTCCGGGACTCCTGCCGCGGATCAGACATCGATTCAGCATGGCGAAGTTCCGGTTCCTGTGGCGCTGCCCTGTGGATAACTTCGGCCGCGCGAGATGGCACGGGTCGGCGTCGGCGGCTCTGCGCCCACGTGCTCTGCAGAAGGTGTCGTATGCGACGTCAAGTGCAGAGCGCTGGCGGTGGTGGCGGCGGTGCTCTGCGGTCGCTGGGGCTTCCGCTCTGCAGAAGGTGTCGTATGCGACGTCAAGTGCAGAGCGCCGGCGGTGGGGGTGCGCTGGCGGTGGTATGCGCTGGCGGTGGGCGGAGGAGGGTGTGCGGCGCGAGAGGATGTCGCTAGGGTCGTGGCTATGAGCAACCTGGAGGTCGCGCCGCCCGAGGTCGCCTGCGGCGCTGACGCTGACCGCGGCGCCGAGGCTGCACCGCCGGTGACGGTCATCGCCCCGCGGGAGGTGCCGCTCGGGGGACCCCGCGCGATGCTGGTGCGGCGCACGCTGCCGACGCGCGAGCGGACCATGATCGGTGCCTGGTGCTTCGCGGACCACTACGGCCCGGACACCGTGGACCAGACCGGCGGCATGGTCGTCCCGCCCCACCCGCACACCGGTCTGCAGACCGTCTCGTGGCTGTTCACCGGTGAGATCGAGCACCGCGACAGCACGGGCGTGCGGGCGATGGTGCGACCCGGCGAGCTCAACCTGATGACCGCCGGCACGGGTGTCTCGCACTCGGAGGTCTCGACGCCGGACACGCGCATCCTGCACGGCGTCCAGCTGTGGGTCGCCCTGCCCGAGGAGTCGCGGTTCGTCGACCCCGGCTTCCAGCACTACGTGCCCGAGCCCGTCGAGCTGGAGCGTGGCCGGGTCTCCGTCTTCCTCGGCAGTCTCTCGGTGGACGACCCCTCAGTGAGCGGTCCCATCCAGGCCGACGTCACGGCATACTCACCCCTGCTCGGCGCCGAGCTGACCCTGCAGCCGGGTGCGGTCGTCACCCTGCGCCTCGACCCCACCTTCGAGCACGGCATCCTGGTCGACGGCGGCCCCGTCTGCGTGGGCCCGGAGCAGGTCGCGGCGCACGACCTGGCCTACCTCGCGCCGGGTCAGGAGACCGTCGAGGTCCACGCCGGCGAGCACGGTGGCCGCGTGATCGTGCTCGGCGGCACGCCCTTCGGGGAGCAGATTGTCATGTGGTGGAACTTCATCGGGCGCGACCACGACGAGGTCGCCCGCTCCCGCGAGCAGTGGCAGGCCAGGGTCGAGCAGGGCGCCGACACCCCGTTCGGCAGCTTCGCCTACGACGGTGACCCGCTGCCCGCGCCTCCCCTGCCAGGGGTGCGTCTGCGACCCAGGGGCTGAGGCTTGGCGCGCGTGCTGCTGATCGACAACATCGACAGCTTCACCTACAACATCGCCGACCTGCTGCACCGCGTCCTCGGTCACGCGCCGACCGTGTGGCGCCACGACCACCCGCTCGAGGACCCGGCGGGCGCCCTCCGCGCGTTCGACGCGATCGTCGTCGGCCCCGGCCCGGGACGGCCGCAGCAGGCCTCCGACATGGGGCTGAGCACCCTCGCCCTGCGGCAGCGGGAGGTCCCGGTGCTGGGGGTGTGCCTCGGGCACCAGGGGATGGCCCACCTGTCGGGCGATGCCGTCGTCGAGCTCGCGGAGCCCGTGCACGGCCTGGTGAGTGAGGTGCTGCACGAGGGGACCGGGCTCTTCGAGGGCGTGCCCTCGCCGTTCCCCGTCGTGCGCTATCACTCCCTGGAGGTCAGGCCGGCCGCCTCGTCCCCGCTGGTCGTGACCGCCCGCGCCCTCGACGACGGAGTGGTGATGGCGCTCGCGGACCCGTCCGCACGGCGCTGGGGCGTGCAGTTCCACCCCGAGTCCGTGTTGTCCGAGCACGGTGCGCGGGTGGTCACCAACTTCCTGCGTATGGCGGGACTCGCCTCCTCCGTGACGTCACCGGCCGGGGACCCCGCGGCGGTGGAGGGCGACCCTGCCGTGGCGGTCGGGGACGTCCACCGGCACGTGGTCCCGGCCAGCCACGCGGCGCGCGTCGTGCGGCTCGCGTCGGAGCGGGTGGGAACGGTGCGCGACACGTGGTCGCTGCACCAGGCGCTGTATGCCGACAGCCCGACCGCCTTCTGGCTCGACGCCTCCACGACTGCCCTGGGCAGCCCGTCGGGGGCGCCGCCGCTGCCGCCGGCCGTGCGCTGCTCGGTGCTCGGCGACGCCTCGGGGCCACTGTCCTACGTCCTCACCCACCGGGTCGGCTCCGGCACAGAGCTGTCCACGGGCGAGCACCTGGAGGGATCGCTGCTGGCCAACCTGGCGCTGCTGCGGAGCCGCCTCAGCATGGAGGGCGAGGTGGACCTGCCCACCGCCTTCCGTCCCGGCCTCGTGGGTTACCTGGGCTATGAGCTCAAGGCCGAGACGGGCGGGGCGGCGACGCACACCTCGCCGTTCCCCGACGCCAGGTTCGTCCTCGCCGACCGAGCCCTCGTCGTCGACCACGAGGTCGGCGAGGTCCACGCGGTCTGGCTGTGGGACAGCGAGACCCGCTCGGAGCAGGACGCCTGGGTCGAGCACGTGCGGCGGGCGCTGCGCGGTGTGGAGGAGCGCCGGACCGGCGAGGGGCAGCGGACCGGCGGCCGGACCCACGAGAGTGCTGCGGGAGGTGACGGGCCGGACGAGCCGACCCCTCGGCATACCAAGGATGCCTATCTGTCCCTGATTGCCCAGTGCCAGAAGGAGATCCGTGCCGGCGAGTCCTATGAGATCTGCCTGACCAACACCGTGACGTGGTCCCGGCCGGTCGACGAGACCGCACTCGCGGGAGCGATGCGCAGGGCCAGCCCCGTACCGTTCGCCGCGTGGCTGCGCGGCCCGGGCCCCACCGTGATCAGCGCCTCGCCGGAGCGGTTCGTCTCGGTGTCCGCGGAGGGGCTCGTGGAGGCGCGGCCGATCAAGGGGACGCGGCCCCGTGGCAGCGACCCGGCGAACGACGCGGCCCTGGTGGCGGAGCTGCGCACGTCGGTCAAGGACCGGGCCGAGAACCTGATGATCGTCGACCTGCTGCGCAACGACCTGCACCGGGTGTGCCGCTCGGGGTCGGTGCACGTGCCGGCCGCCTTCGAGGTCGAGACCTACGCCACCGTGCACCAGCTGGTGTCGACCGTCCGCGGACAGCTCGCGGAAGGCATGGACTGTCTCGACGTGATCGGCACCTGCTTCCCGGGTGGGTCGATGACCGGGGCGCCGAAGGTGCGCACGATGGAGATCCTGGACCGGCTGGAGGGGGGCCCGCGTGGGGTCTACTCGGGCGCGCTCGGCTGGATCGGGCTCGACGGGGCGATGGACCTGTCGATCGTGATCCGCACCGTCACCCTCACCGAGGGGGTGGCCGAGTTCGGCGTCGGCGGCGCGATCACCGCCCTCTCCGACCCCGAGGAGGAGTATGCCGAGACGCTGGTCAAGGCGGAGGCCCTCACCCGGGCGCTCGGCGAGGCCACGGTGGCCGACAGTCGGCGCATTCCATGACGCCGGAGGTGCGACGGGTGGATCATGGGCTCATGACGGACGGGCGGATCCTGCAGGAGGGACACGCGCCCACCCCGTTCACTGCGGAGGAGATCCGCAGAAGCTGCCGGGACGGTCTGCGGGTGACGGTCGCGTCGACCCGTGGCGCGGGCGTCAGCTTCCACACCACCACCTTCGTGGACGGAGACGCCGAGGGCGTCACCCTGGAGTCCTGGGAGGGTGGCCGCGACGGGACGCCCACCGGCCCGGTGAGCCGGGCACGCGCGACCTGGGTCGAGCTGCAGGGCCATGCGTCCTTTCCGTCCGCGACTACCGAGCTCGGTGAGGAGACGATCACCGGGCCACTCGGCGCCCTCAGGTGTCGTCGGTATGCCGTGCGTCGGGAGGAGGGCACCCGCACCTTCTGGTTCGCGACCGCGCACCCGGGCATGCCGGTGCGGGTCGTCGGACCGGACCGGGAGGACGAGGTGGTGGAGCTCACCGTCGTGCCGCGTGGCCCGACGGGCAACAGCCGCGTCGCTGACACGTAGGCTCGTCGCCATGACGGACACCACCATCCCCAGCATCGAGCTCAACAACGGCGTGACGATTCCCCAGGTGGGTTACGGCGTCTTCCAGGTGCCGGATGACCAGACCCAGCAGGCGGTCGAGCAGGCCCTCGAGGCCGGTTACCGGCACATCGACACGGCCGCGGCCTACTACAACGAGGCCGGTGTCGGCGCCGCGGTCCGGGCGAGCGGGCTGCCCCGCGAGGACATCTTTGTCACCACCAAGCTGCGCAACGGCGACCAGGGCGCCGAGACCGCCCTGACGGCGTTCGAGAACAGCCGCAGGGCCCTGGGCCTGGACGTCGTGGACCTGTACCTGATCCACTGGCCCTACCCGAGCGCCGACCAGTACATCGAGACCTGGCGGTCCTTCGAGAAGCTGTATGCGCAGGGCGCGGTCCGCGCGATCGGCGTCTCCAACTTCCTCCCGCAGTTCCTCGAGCGGCTGCTCGCCGAGACCGACATCGTGCCCGCCGTCAACCAGATCGAGATCCACCCCACGTTCCAGCAGCCGCACACCCAGGACGCCACGTGTGCGGCAGGCATCGCGGTGGAGGCCTACTCACCGCTCGGGCAGGGCAAGGACCTCAACGACGCGGCGGTGACGGCGGTCGCCGAGCGCCTCGGCGTCACCGCCGGCCAGGTGGTGCTGCGCTGGCACGTCCAGCAGGGCACCATCGTCATCCCCAAGTCGGTGACTCCAGAGCGGATCACCAGCAACCTGGACCTGTTCTCCTTCGAGCTGACCGACGAGGACATGGGGGCCATCAGCGCGCTCGACACCGACGAGCGCATCGGTGCCGACCCGGCCACCGCCGCCTTCACGCAGGTCCGCAGCTGACGGCATACCGTCGCCTGCGCGGCCCGGGTGCCCGAGGGTGCCCGGGCCGTTCTGTGCCCCGACCCACACTGTCAGTGCCCCGCGCCATACTCGGAATGAGGCTCTCACCGGCGCCCGGCCGACGCTGATCGTGGCGGGAGATCCGATGAGTTTCCAGACCCGGCCGTGTCTACCTGGAGGCTGGGACGGACGAGGGAGTGCACATGAGTGACATCATCGAGGCCAGGGGACTGGTCAAGCGGTATGGCGAGGTGACGGCCCTGGACGGGCTGGACCTGACCGTGCCCGAGGGGACCGTGCTCGGTCTCCTCGGGCCCAACGGAGCGGGCAAGACGACGGCGGTCCGCATCCTGACGACGCTGCTCCGGCCGGACGAGGGCCGGGCCGTGGTGGCCGGCATCGACGTGACCAGGGACCCGCAGGGCGTGCGCTCACGGATCGGCCTGTCGGGGCAGTATGCCGCCGTCGACGAGCACCTGACCGGCTTCGAGAACCTCGACATGGTCGGTCGGCTCTACGGCCTCGGTCGGGCTCGGTCCCGGGCCCGGGCGCGGCAGCTGCTCGAGCGGTTCAGCCTCGCCGAGGCCGGTGACCGCCCGTCCAAGACCTACTCCGGGGGCATGCGCCGCAGGCTGGACCTGGCGGCGGCCCTGGTCGCGGAGCCTCCCGTGCTGGTGCTCGACGAGCCGACGACGGGCCTGGACGTGCGGGCCCGCCAGGAGATGTGGGACGTGATCCGCGAGCTCGTGGGCGGCGGCGCCACGCTGCTGCTGACGACGCAGTACCTCGAGGAGGCCGACCAGCTGGCGGACGACATCATCGTCATCGACCGCGGCCGGGCGATCGCCCACGGCACCGCCGACGACCTGAAGAGCCAGGTCGGAGGAGAGCGGGTCGAGCTCGTGCTGCGCGACGCGACCGACAGCCGGGCCGCCTTCGCGGCGCTGGCCACCGTTGCCACCAGCGAGGTGCAGCGGTCCGAGAGCGGCAGGACCATGGGCGCCCGGGTCGACTCCGGCCAGCACGCCCTGGCGCAGGTCCTCCGACAGCTGGAGGAGGCGCGGGTCGAGGTGGTCGACATCGGGCTGCGCCGACCCACCCTGGACGACGTCTTCCTCGAGCTGACCGGCCACGTGGCCGAGGAGCACGAGCAGACCGACGAGCGTGAGCTGGTCGGCACCAAGGAGGGATCCTGATGACCGCGACCCTGACCCGCCCGGAGACACCGCGGCGGTCCACGACACCGGCCAGCGTGCTCAGCGACAGCTGGGTCATCGCCAAGCGCAACCTGATCAAGATCAAGCGGGTGCCGGAGATCCTGGTGTTCATCCTGATCAGCCCGATCATGTTCGTGCTGCTGTTCGCCTACGTCTTCGGCGGCGCCATCAGCGTGTCCGGCAGCCCGGAGGGCTACCGCGAGTTCCTGATCGGTGGCATCTTCGCCCAGACCGTCGTGTTCGGCTCGACGTTCACCGGCGCGGGGCTGGCCGAGGACATGCAGAAGGGCATCATCGACCGGTTCCGGTCCCTGCCGATGTCCCGCGCGGCCGTGCTCATCGGGCGCACCGCCTCGGACGTCGTCTACAACGTGCTGACGCTGATCATCATGGCCCTGACCGGCCTGCTGGTCGGGTGGCGGATCCGCAACTCGGCGATCGACGCCCTGGCCGGCTTCGCCCTGCTGCTGGTCTTCGCCTACGCCTTCAGCTGGGTGATGGCCTACGTCGGCCTGCTGGTGCCCAGTGTCGAGGTGATCAACAACGCCTCGTTCATCGTCATCATGCCGATGACCTTCATCTCCAACGCCTTCGTGCCGCTGGAGACGTTCCCGACGCCGCTGCGGGTCTTCGCGGAGTGGAACCCCGTGTCCACGGTGACGCAGGCAGCCCGTGAGCTGTTCGGCAACACCAGCCCGGCCGCCGTAACCTCCGACCCCTGGTCGCTGCAGAACCCGGTGCTCTACACCCTGATCTGGACGGTCGTCATCGTCGCGGTCTTCGCGCCGCTGTCGATCGCACGGTTCCGCCGCACCTCCGCCTGACGACAGGTGGGGTATGCCGAGGGGCCGGGTCCGCGAGACCCGGCCCCTCGACGTGGGGCTGGGGGTCCGGCCCTGGCGCGCCGGGCCCGCCCCAGGCGGCGCCCGCGTATCCTGAGCCCGTCCACGGTGACAGGGAGGGCCAGGGCTCACCGCTCGAGTGCTCCCGGGGACCTACCGGGCCTGGCCAGGAGGAAGAGATGAGCTCCCGTTCCGACCGACCCGAGGTGTCGATCGTCAGCCCGGTGTTCGACGAGGAAGCCGGCCTGGCCGCCCTTGTCGAGCGGGTCGTCCGGGCGGTGGAGCCGGTGGCGGACTCGTTCGAGATCGTCCTGGTCGACGACGGCTCACGGGACGGGTCGTGGGCCGAGATCGAGCGCGCGCACGCCAGGGACCCGCGGGTGCGCGGCGTCGGGCTGTCGCGCAACTTCGGCAAGGAGTCGGCCATCGTGGCCGGGCTCGAGGCCGCGCGCGGCGACGCGGTGATCGTCATGGACTCCGACCTGCAGCACCCGCCCGCCCTGCTGCCCGAGCTCGTGGCCCGTTGGCGCGCCGGGGCGGAGGTGGTCGAAGCCGTCAAGCTGGACCGCACCGGCCAGGCCCTCGGGGGGCGGCTCGCCTCCACGCTCTTCAACCGGGTGTTCGAGCGACTGACCGGCGTGGACCTGGTCGGTGCCTCCGACTACCGACTGCTCTCCCGGCGGGCGGTCACCGCGCTGCTCGCGCTGCCGGAGCGGACGACGTTCTTCCGTGGCACGAGCACCTGGATCGGCTTCCCCAGGGAGCAGGTGCCGTTCCGCGTCGACCCCCGGGTCACCGGCCGGTCCCGGTGGGGGTTCCGGGCGCTGCTGCGGCTGGCGCTCAACGGCATCACGTCCTTCACGCCGGCGCCGCTGCACCTGGTGACGATCGGCGCCGCTCTGTTTGCGGTGTTCGCCGTGGTCCTCGGTGTGCAGACGCTGGTGCGCTTCCTGCAGGGCGACGCCGTCACCGGTTTCACGACCGTCATCCTGCTGCTGCTCATCCAGGGCACGTTCATCCTGCTCGGCCTCGGCATCGTCGGTCAGTACCTCGCGCGGATCCACGACGAGGTCAAGAACCGGCCCCGCTACCTCGTGGCCCGCTCGTCCCCGCCGGACCGGGAGCCCGATGCCCGGCGGTGAGGGCAGGGCGGTCACCGGCAACGGCCTGCTCAGCGGCGGCCGCCTCCTGCGCTACGCCGTCGCCGGGGGACTCAGCGCGCTCACGCACGTCGGGACGCTCACCGTGCTCGTCGAGACGGGGCTCGCGTCGCCGGTGGTCGCCTCGACGATCGGCTTCGTGCTGAGCATCGTCGTGTCCTACTCCCTGCAGAAGGCCTGGGTCTTCTCCTCCACGGCCGCCCACCGCACCACCCTGCCGCGCTTCCTCGTCGCGACCGCCGTGGGCCTGCTGCTCAACGCCGCCGTGCTCGCCCTGGGCACCGAGGTCCTGAGCGTCCACTACGTCCTGGTCCAGGCGGTCGCCCTCGTCCTGATCCCGTTGAGCAACTACCTCATCAACTCGCTGTGGACCTTCCGTCACGCGGGCTGAGCCGGTCAGCCGGCACAGGGGGAGGTATGCGGAGTGGCGGGGTCCCGCGGACCCGGCCCCTCTGCATACGGCCAGGTCAGTCGGCCTGGTCCAGGCCGATCACCAGGAGCTCGGCGGAGTCCTCGGGCCAGACGAACCGGAGCACCGTGCCGTCCTCCTCGTGGGACCACGACTCGATGACGATCGCGTGGTCGGGGACGGTGAGCGCCAGGCGGTAGAGCTCGCCGGGTCGGCGTGCCCGGGCCAGCAGGACCGTGCTGTCCGCGAAGGCGAGACGCCCGGTGTGGGGGCCGGGGGCGGGTCGGATGGCCCGCAGGGGGACGCGACGCGAGACCAGGACCCGCAGTCGCAGGTCGAGCAGCGCCTCCAGCGTGTGCGCGCCCTCACGCTCCACGGCCGCGAGCTCGCGCTCCAGCTCGACCTCGTCCTCGGGGGTGAGCTCGGGGTCCCCGGGGCGGTGACGGTGCCGCTCCGGCCGCCGGGCCGCGGCGCGCTGCCGCCGGTCGCGGAGGGCGCGTGCGAGCCCCAGCCCCAGGACGAGCACCAGGGCCAGGGCCAGCACCGCCCACTCCATGACGACAGTGTTGTCCCACCGCCCAGGCGGCGCCAGCGGTTTGCCTCAGTCGGGACGGTGCCGTCCTGCGCCCACCGGGTCCACGCGGCGCGGCCACCAGAAACCTTCCCCCAGGGTGAGCACGATGGCGGGGACCAGGACGGTGCGCACCAGCAGGGTGTCCAGCAGCACGCCGATGCAGATCACGGCCCCCACCTGGGCCAGCACCACGAGGGGCAGCACCCCGAGCACGGCGAAGACCGCGGCGAGCAGGATGCCCGCGCTGGTGATGACGCCGCCGGTGGCCGCCAGGGCACGCAGCACGCCCTCCCGGGTGCCGACCGCGCGCGCCTCCTCCAGCGTGCGGGTGATGAGGAAGATGTTGTAGTCGACCCCGAGCGCGACGAGGAACAGGAACGAGTAGAGCGGCACGATCGGGTCGAGGCCGCTGAAGCCCAGGATGCTGGTGAACAGCCACCAGGAGACCCCGAGCGCCGCGCAGAAGCTGGCGATGACGCTGGCCACCAGGAGCACCGGTGCCAGGACGGAGCGGAGGATCGCCACCAGGGCCAGCAGGACCAGTCCGAGGATGATCGGCAGCAGCACCGCGCGGTCGCGCGAGCTGGCACCGGACTCGTCGACGGCCTGGGCGGCGGTGCCGGCCACGTAGGTCTCGGGAAGGTCCGCGGAGGCTGCACGCACCTGCGCGAGCGCAGCGCGGGCGTCCTCGGAGCCGGGCTCCGTGGTGAGCACCACGCTGAGCTGGGTCACCCCACCGCCCTGACCGCTGACCCTGACCGAGCCGACGCTGCCGACGGCCTGCAGGTCCGCCACCAGCTGCTCGACGGCCTGCTCGTCCTCGGTGGCGGTCACGACGGTGGTGGGGTCCGCGGCGCCTCCGGGGAAGGACTCGGCCAGGCGCTCGGCCGCAGTGATCGCCTCCGGCTCGTCGGTGAACTGCTCGGAGGACGGCAGACCGAGCTGCAGCTGGGTCAGCCCGAACGCCATCGCCGCGAGCAGGGTGAGGGTGCCTCCGATGAAGGTCCCGGGTCGGGCGGCCACGCGGTCACCGACCCGGCGCCAGGTGGAGCGGCGGCCGGCCTGCCCCTCCTCGCCGACGTGGGGCACCCTGGGCCAGAAGACCCAGCGTCCGCAGAGCACCAGGGCGGCCGGAAGCAGGAGCAGGACGAACGCCGCCGCCACGACGATGCCGACCGCGCTGGCGACCCCGAGGCCACGGGTGCTCGGGAACACCGAGAGCAGGAGGGTCAGCACGCCGACCACCACCGTGGCGGCGCTGGCCAGGACCGCCTCTGACGTGCGGCGCAGGGCGCGGGCCATCGCCTCGTGGCGGTTCTCGTGGGTGCGCAGCTCGTCGCGGTAGCGCGAGATGAGCAGCAGCGCGTAGTTGGTGCCGGCCCCGAACACGAGCACCGACAGGATGCCGATCGTGGACTCGTCCCACGGCACGTCCACGGCCG
Source organism: Ornithinimicrobium cavernae (assembly GCF_003121625.1). GTDB lineage: Bacteria > Actinomycetota > Actinomycetes > Actinomycetales > Dermatophilaceae > Ornithinicoccus > Ornithinicoccus cavernae. Next base: position 166,139 of record NZ_QDDJ01000003.1, read on the forward strand.
CCAGCACCTGCGTAGCCAGGATCGCGGCCGCCCGGTCCGCGAGCCCGACCACGGCGAGCGGGACGAGCCAGAGGACCGGGCTGCGGTAGGTGAGGAGCAGCAGCACCGCGACCACGGAGGCGGTGAAGGCCAGCAGCGTGGTGTTGGCACCGGCGAACACTTCCGTGAGGTCGGCGCGCACGGCGGCCGGCCCGGTGACCTGCACGCCGACGCCCTCGGGTGCCGACTCGCGCAGGCCTGTGCGCAGCTCGGTGACCGAGGTCGCGACCTCGGTGGCCGTCGCGGCCGGGACGTTCACCACGGCCAGCGCCGCGGTGCCGTCCTCCGCGGGCTGCACAAGGGCGGGCGGCCCAGGCACACCGGTGTCGAGACCGGCGACGACCTGCTCCAGCGCGGCCAGCGAGTCACCGATGCCACTGTCGGCGGTGAACAGGATGATCGCCGTCGCGGTGTCCTCGGTGGGTAGGCGCTCCTGGAGCTCCACCGCCCGCGTCGACGCGTAGCCCACAGGTAACGAGTCCGTCGGGCTCGGCTCGCGGTCGGCCTCGCCCAGGCCGACGATCACGCCCGCACCCAGCAACAGGCCCAGGAGCACCACGACCCAGGCGCTGCGGCGTCCGGTCACGACCCCGACGGGTCCCCGAGCGACCGTCCGCATGATGCCCCCTGAGATGTTGGCTAGCCTTTGTCTAACCTTATGCGCAGAGGGCCCCTGTCGACAAGCGCCGGTCGGGTCGAGCTACTTCTCGACGCGGAAGCCCAGCTTCAGGCCGACCTGCCAGTCCGCCACCTGGCCGTCCTCGCCGAGGTGGCCGCGGATCTCGGTCACCTCGAACCAGTCGAGGTTGCGCACGGTCTGCTTCGCAGAGGCGATCGCGTTGTTGACCGCCGCCTCCACGCCGTCGGGGGAGCTGCCGACGAGCTCCGAGACGGCATACACGTGATTGGCCATGGGGTGCCTCCTGGCGTCGCGCCGGACGCCGGTCGCCCGGCTGTGTCACCAACGTAGCCCGGTTGAGCCGTTCGGCAACAGCAGTCGGGCGCGTGTGCAGGCCCCACGTTGGTGAGGGCCGGATCCGCCGCGGCGACGACCCGCTGCGGCTCGCTGCCCCGGGCGTCTCTTGCTCAGATAGCCTATAGGCTGTAGGTTCCTCCTACGTTTCCCTTCGGAGAGGATCCCGGTCCAATGAAGTTCCCACGCCTCGTCCCACCTGCCCGCGTGATCGCCGTCACGGCGGCCGCAGTGATCGCGCTCTCGGCCTGCGGCCAGAACGCCCCAGACACGCAGTCCGACGGTGAGGCCGCTGCCTACCCGCCAGGCGGCTCGCTCGAGATCATCGCGCCGGCAGGTGCCGGCGGCGGGTGGGACGGCACCGCCCGGTCACTGGCCCAGGTCGCGCAGGGCGAAGGCCTGGCCAGCGACGTCCAGGTCATCAACATCGAGGGCGCGGGCGGCACGATCGGCCTGGCCCGCTTCGCGACGGACGACAAGGAGGGCCAGTTGATGGTGATGGGCGCCACCATGGTCGGCGCGATCCAGACCAACAAGTCCGACACGACCCTCGAGGACGTCGTTCCGATCGCCACGATCACCTCTGAGCACCACGTCCTCGTGGTTCCCAAGGACTCGCCCTACGAGACCCTCGAGGACTTCACCGAGGCGTTCAAGGCCGACCCGGGCGGCAACTCCATCGCCGGCGGTTCGGCCGGTGGCAGTGACCACATCACGGCAGGTCTCTATGCAGAGGCGATCGAGGTCGACCCCACCAAGGTCAACTACGTGCCCTTCAGCGGGGGTGGCGAGGCGCTCGCAGCCATCCTCGGTGGCCAGGTCGCCGCTGGGATCTCCAACCCGCAGGAGTGGGCGGCCCAGATCGACAGTGGCGACCTGCGCGTGCTGGCGGTCACCGCACCGGAGCGGCTGGAGTCGCTCGACGCGCCGACCTTCACCGAGCAGGGCGTCGACGTGACCTTCGGCAACTGGCGCGGCATCGTCGCTCCTCCCGGCACCACCGACGAGCAGAAGACTGCCATCACGGAGATGCTCACGAAGCTGCACGACTCCGAGGCCTGGCAGGAGCAGCTCGAGACCAACGGCTGGGGCGATGACTTCCGCACCGGGGACGAGGCCGCAGCCTTCTTTGACGAGCAGACCGTGCAGATCGAGGAGACGCTGAAGACGATCGGACTGCTGTGAGCGTGTCGGACAACGACACCGACCGGGCCAGCGGCAGGGGCGAGATCGTCCTGGCCGCCGGCCTCGTCGGCGTCGGCCTCTACATGCTCCTCAGCGCCCAGGGGATCCCGGTCCCGCCCACTGACCACGGACCGGGTCCGCGGGTGTTTCCCTACGCCGTCGGCGCCGGGCTCGCCCTCGTCGGGCTCTGGCTCGTGGTGGCGGTGCTCCGCGGCGACCGTGCCGAGGCCGAGGCCGGCGAGGACATCGACCTCGACACCGGCACCAGCTGGACCACCCTGGGGCTGCTGGCCGCGATCCTGGTCGGTTACGTGCTGCTGCTGGAACCCCTGGGCTACCTGCTGGCCACCATCCTGTTCTTCGGCGGCGTGGCCTGGACCCTGGGCAGTCGCAACTGGCGGCTGCTGCTGTTGATCAGCATCGTCCTCCCGCTGGTTGTCTTCCTCCTCTTCACCCGCGGGCTGGGCATCTACGTCCCGAACGGCCTGCTCCAGGCCGTGATCTAGGTGGAGAACTTCTCCCTCCTGCTGGAGGGGTTCCAGGCAGCCCTGCACCCGGTCTATCTGCTGTACGCCTTCCTCGGCGTGCTCGTCGGCACGGCTGTCGGCGTGCTTCCGGGCATCGGGCCCGCGATGACGGTGGCGCTGCTCATGCCGCTGACGTTCTCGCTCGACGCGACCGGTGCGCTCATCATGTTCGCCGGCATCTACTACGGAGGCATGTTCGGGGGCTCGACGACCGCGATCCTGCTCAACACCCCCGGCGAGGCCGCGTCCGTCATGACGGCGATCGAGGGCAACAAGATGGCCAAGGCGGGGCGCGGCGCGGCGGCCCTCGCCACGGCCGCCCTCGGGTCCTTCGTGGCCGGCACGATCGGGACCCTGCTCCTCACGATGCTGGCCCCCCTCCTCGCCAGGTGGGCCATCAAGCTCGGGCCGCACGACTACTTCGCCCTCATGGTGCTGGCCTTCGTCACCGTCTCCGCCGTGCTCGGCTCCAGCCGGGCACGCGGGCTGGCCAGCCTCTTCGTAGGCCTGGCGATCGGTCTCATCGGCGTCGACCAGCTCACGGGGCAGAGCCGCTTCACCTTCGGCCTGCCGCACCTGGCCGACGGCATCGACGTGGTGATCGTGGCCGTGGCGCTCTTCGCGGTGGGCGAGGCCCTCTGGGTGGCGGCACACCTGCGCCGCGCCCCGGTGGAGCTGCTGACCGTCCGCGGACGGTGGTTCACCAGGGACGACTTCCGCCGCTCCTGGGCCCCCTGGCTGCGTGGCACAGCGCTCGGGTTCCCGTTCGGCACCATCCCGGCGGGTGGAGCCGAGGTCCCGACGATGCTCTCCTACGCCGCGGAGCGCCGGCTGTCCAAGCACAAGGACGAGTTCGGCAAGGGCGCGATCGAGGGTGTCGCAGGTCCCGAGGCCGCCAACAATGCAGCTGCCGCCGGCGTGCTGGTGCCGCTGCTCACCCTCGGCATCCCGACCTCGGCCACCGCAGCGATCCTCCTCGTGGTCTTCCGGCAGTACGGCCTGCAGCCCGGGCCAGCCCTGTTCGCCAACAGTGGTGACCTGGTGTGGGCACTCCTCGCCAGCCTCTACATCGGCAACCTGATGCTCCTCGTCCTCAACCTGCCGCTGGTGGGGCTGTGGGTGAAGCTGCTGCAGATCCCCCGCCCCTACCTGTACGCCGGGATCATGGTGTTCGCCGCGCTCGGTTCCTACATCGTCAACCTCTCACCGATCGATGTCGGCCTGCTGTTCGGCATCGGTCTGCTCGGCTTTGTGATGCGCCGTTACGGATGGCCCGTCGCCCCCGCGATCATCGGGCTGATCCTCGGTCCCATCGCCGAGGGCCAGCTGCGTCGCGCCCTCCAGATCAGCCAGTTCGACCTGGGCATCCTGGTGTCCAGCCCGTTCTCCATCGTCGTCTACGTCGCCTGCGCGGCGCTGATCCTCGGCCCGGCTCTGGCCGGTGTCGTGGGTCGCTCCCGTCGCGGCAGTCTGACACCCGCCCCCTAGGAGGCCACCGTTGTCCACCCCAACCCCACCGGTCGTCGTGCTTGCCCACAGTCCGAACCAGTCCGCCGGCGCCGCCTTTGAGGCCGCCGTCCGGCAGGCGGGCTGGCGGGGCGCCCGGCTCGTCATCCTCAACGCCTCGACGGGCGAGTCGCTGGTCGACCCACACCACGCCAGGCCCTCGGATCTTGCGGACATGACCGGGCGCGCGGGCGAGGCGGGTGTCGACGCGGTCGTCGAGCAACCGATCGGACCCGACGTCGCCACGATCATCCTCGACCGCGCCGACGCCCTGGGCGCAGAGCTCATCGTCCTGGCGACCCGGCACCGCTCCAGCATCGGCAAGCTGATCATGGGCAGCACCGCCCAACGGGTGCTCATGGAGGCTGACGCCGAGGTGCTCCTGGTCAAGGACACAGACCGCTAGATGCTCACGGGTAACGTGCTGGTTCCCCGGCCGACCGTCGGGACGAAGGGAGTGGACAGAGCGATGTCGTCGCGTCCGGTGTTCAGCAAGAGCGAGTACGCCTACTCCGAGATCAAGCGGCGCGTCCTCGCCGACGAGCTCCAGGCGGGCACGACCGTCAACCAGGAGGTCCTCGCCGCCGAGCTGTCGATGAGCACCACCCCTGTGCGCGAGGCGCTCAAGCGGCTGGCGACCGAGGGCCTGGTGAGACTGGACACCCACCGCAACGCACGGATCACCGAGCTCACGGCGAGTGAGGCCCGCAGCCTGTACGAGGTGCGGCACCGCCTCGACCCGCTCGCCGTCGAGCTCGCGGCGCAGCGCCGGTCAGCGGAGGACATCGGCCGGATCACCGGGACACTGGAGACCCTCGAGCCACTGACCGCGGGGGACGGCGTGGAGGCGTTCGCCGCCCACCGGGCCTTCCACCGCGCCCTGTACACAGCCTCGGCCAACCCCCTGCTCGTGGAGGTCCTGGAAGGACTGTGGGACAAGGCAGACCGCTACCGGCAGCTCGGCCTGCGGGTGCGTTCGGCTGAGCCGATCGACGTGGAGCGTGTGCGAGAGGAGCACGCCGCGCTGGCCACGGCCGTCATCGACGGCCAGGCACAGGAGGCTGCCGAGGCCATGACGCGCCACGTCGCCAGCAGCCTGGGGCGCCGCGCCCTGGAGGCGCTCGAGGCCGAGGCCTGACGACCGGGGCGGCAGAGGCCTCACCCACACGCCCGGAGGCGGTCGGACCGTAGCGCCCGTCCCTCCGGGGCATCCATACCCAGACCCGACCCGTAGGACGACAGCGATGATCCGGCTCCCCGAGCAGTCCCTCCTCGTGTCCGGCGGCTCCCGGCACGGCTACTTCCCGGTGCCCGAGGTGCCTGGCTCGGAGCGGCTGCCGTTCAGCCTCAAGGTCGTCCTGGAGAACCTGCTCCGGCACCAGCACACGGGCCTGGTGTCCGCGGGCCAGGTCGCCTCCCTGGTCGGAGCTGCTGGTGCCGAGCCGGGAGCACCCGAGATCGCCTTCCACCCCAGCCGGGTCTTCCTTCACGACACCAACGGCGTGCCGGTCCTGACCGACCTGGCCGCGATGCGCGACGCCGCGACGGCCGAGGGTCTGCCGCCGGAGGTCATCGACACCCGCCTGCCCGCTCACATGACGGTCGACCACTCCGTCGTGACCGACTTCTTTGCGCGGCCCGACGCACCGCAGCTGAACGTGCGGCGGGAGTACGAGCGCAACGCCGAGCGCTACCGCTTCCTCAAGTGGGGGCAACAGGCCTTCAGGAGCCTGCGCGTCGTGCCCCCCGGCGCCGGGATCATGCACCAGGTCAACATCGAGTACCTCGCCGACGTCGTGACCACCCGTGACGGCCTGGTCTTCCCGGACACCGTGGCGGGCACCGACTCGCACACGACGATGGTCAACGGCCTGGCGGTCCTGGCCTGGGGGGTCGGCGGCATCGAGGCCGAGGCGGCCCTGCTCGGGCAGCCCGTGTCGATGCTGGTGCCGCCGGTCGTCGGGGTGGCGCTGCAGGGACAGCTGCGGCCCGGCGTCACTGCCACCGACCTCGTCCTGACCCTGACCGAGCGGATGAGGCAGACCGGCGTCGTCGGAGCGTTCGTCGAGTTCTTCGGCCCCGGAGTCGCTTCCACGACCGTTGAGACCCGCTGCACGATCGCCAATATGAGCCCGGAGTTCGGCTCGACCTGCGCGATCTTCCCGCCGGACGAGCGACTGGTGGACTACCTCACGCTGACTGGCCGGGACGCGGGCCAGGTGCGCCTGGTGCGTGACTACTTCGATGCCCAGCAGATGTGGCACGACCCCGACCGGGCGCCGGAGTTCAGCCGAGTGGTCACGCTCGACCTCGACGACGTCCGTCCCGCCCTGGCCGGGCCCCGCCGCCCACAGGACCGGGTCCCGCTGGAACGGATGCCGCAGGCCGTCGCGGCGGCGACGCCCGGTGGGGACGTGCCGAAGGCCTGGCCCGTGCCGGGCCACGGCGCGGTGGCGATCGCCTCCCTCACCTCCTGCACCAACACGTCCAACCCGGCCGTCATGATCGCCGCGGGGCTGCTCGCGCGGAACGCCGTCGACCGCGGGCTGCGGGTCCCCGACTGGGTCAAGACGAGTCTCGCCCCCGGGTCCACGGTCGTGACCGACTACCTCACCGACCTCGGCCTCGTCGGCCCGCTCGAACAGCTGGGCTTCGGCCTGGTCGGATACGGCTGCATGACGTGCATCGGCAACTCCGGCGACCTGCTCCCGGAGATGACCAGACTCGTGCGTGAGGAGGGGCTCGCCGCGGCCGCGGTGCTGTCCGGCAACCGCAACTTCGACGGACGCATCAACAACGACGTCTCGCTCAACTTTCTCGCGTCACCGCCGCTCGTGGTGGCGTTCGCGCTCGCCGGAACCACCGACATCGACCTGAGCACCCAGCCGCTCGGGGAGGACGCCGAGGGCCGGCCGGTGCTGCTGGCCGACATCTGGCCCACCGACGGAGAGGTTGCCGAGGCCGCCCGCGGTGCGCTCACGCCTCAGATGTTCACCCGCGCCTATGCCACCCTCTTCGACGGCGACGAGAACTGGCGAGCCCTCGACGCGCCCACCGGACCGACCTTCAGCTGGGACCCGTCGTCGACCTACCTGCAACCGCCCCCGTTCGTTCGGCGGGCCGAACCGGGGGATCCCACGACCGAGGCCGGGGCGTCTGCCGCAGGAGCCTCCTGTCGGATCCGGGGCGCGCGAGTCCTGGAGCTGCTCGGCGACTCTGTCACCACCGACCACATCTGCCCGGCGGGTCGGATCCCGAGCACCAGTCCCTCCGGTCGCTTCCTGATGGGGCAGGGGGTCGAGCTCCGGGACCTCAACAGCTATGCGTCGCGACGCGGCAACTGGCAGGTCATGGAGCTCGGCGGCTTCGGCAACGCACGCCTGGTCAACCACCTCGTCCCCGACGCTCCCGGCGGCCGGACCCTGGACCTCACAGACGTCGACCGGCCGGTGGTCGAGGTCCCGACGGCGGCACGCCGATACGCCGCTGAGGGGGTCCCGCTCGTGGTCCTCGGTGGGCACGAGTACGGCACCGGCTCCTCGCGCGACTGGGCGGCGAAAGTGACCGCACTGCTCGGCGTCCGGGCCGTCATCGCGCGGTCCTTCGAGCGGATCCACCGCTCCAACCTCGTCGGCATGGGCGTGCTGCCGCTGGAGTTCCGGGACGGACAGGACCCGACCAGCCTCGGGCTCGACGGACTGGAGGTCCTCGACGTCTCCGGCCCACCGGGTGACCTCGTAGCCGGGGCCGCCACGGTGACGGCCACCCACCCGGACACCGGGCGCGTGACCGAGTTCGACGTCCGGGTGCGCCTGGACACGGCGCGCGAGCGCGACTACTACCTCGCCGGGGGCCTGCTGCCCTACGTGCTGCAGCAGGTCCGCGCGGCCGCCGGCCCTCCACCCGATGCCCGATGACCCTCAGAGCAGCAGAAGGAGATCTCCATGACCCCGACACCTGGTGACGTGCCGGCCACCGCCGACCTGTGGGACGAGTACGGCGACCAGCTCGACAGCTGCGACCTCCCCCTCCACCGCTACGGCGGGCGCCGTCGGTTCGCGGGAAGGATCGTGACGTTGCGGGCGCGCGAGGACAACCGCGGCCTCAAGGCCCTCCTGGACGAGCCGGGTGAGGGGCGCGTCATCGTGGTGGACGGTGACGGGTCCACCCGGGTCGCACTGCTCGGCGACCTGCTCGCCGCCCGCGCCGCGGCGAACGGCTGGGCCGGCATCATCATCCACGGTGCGGTGCGCGACGTGGAGGCGCTCGCAGGGGTCGACCTGGGGGTGGTGGCCCTCGGCTCCAACCCGCGGCGCAGCCGCAAGGAGACCGATGGTGAGCGCGATGTGCCGGTGTCCTTCGGTGGTGCCCGGTTCGAACCGGGTGACTGGGTCGCTGTCGATGCCGACGGGGTGGTCGTGCACCGTGGGGGACCGCCACACCGGTCGTGAGCCGTCGCGAGTGACCCCGCCACCCGCGCTCCATGTCGGGTGGGGCTACGGGTGTCCGACGGGGCGCAGGACGGCGACGAGGAACTCGGCGTCGTCGCTGAACGGCCGCAGGTCCCAGGTGGAGAGCAGCAGGTCGGGCCGCAGCCCGCTCGCGGCGGCGTCCGTGAGGAACTCCTCGAACGGGTACCCCCGGCCGGCGCCGTAGCCGACCACGACCCGTCCCTCGGGGGCGGTGTGGGCGCGCAGGCGGCCGAGCACCTCCTGCCGGGTGCTGGGTGCGAGGAACGCCATGACGTTTCCGGCACTGACGACCACGTCGAACGGCTCGGGTATGCCGTGGGCCGGCAGGTCGAGCAGCGCCAGGTCCTGCGTGACCCAGGTCGGCCCGGGGTGGTCCTCCTCGGCCGCGCGGACCAGGACCGGGTCGACGTCCACCCCGACCACGGTGTGGCCGAGGCGGTGCAGCTGCCCGCCGATGCGGCCCGGTCCGCACCCGGCGTCCAGGATGCGGGCGCCCCGTGGCGCCATCGCGTCGACCAGCCGCGCCTCGCCGACCACATCGACACCGTCGGCCGCGAGCTGACGGAACCGGTCGACATACCTCACGGAGTGCTCGGGGTCCTCGGCAACCTGCCGCATCCAGCCGCTCTGCTCAACCATTGGACCAGGGTAGGCCGGGTCGGACCGCGACGGTGACCGTCTCCATCCAGCGGTGGGGAGGTGCGTCGGGACCGCCGTGCCGTGCGACCATCGGGCATGGCAGAGAGGCGACCGGGCGGACCGTCGACGAGGGTGAGAGTGGGGCTCGTCGGCTACGGCCTGGGCGGCTCCGTGTTCCATGCGCCCTTCATCGAGGCGGACCCCGAGCTCGAGCTGGTCGCCGTCGTCACCACCGACCCGCACCGGCGCGCCCTCGTGCGCGAGCGGCACCCGCACGCCGAGGTCGTCGGGTCGGTCGACGAGCTGCTCGCACGGGCCGATCTCGACCTGGTGGTGGTGACCACCCCCAACGCCACCCACGTGCCCCTGGCCCTGGCCGTCCTGCGCTCCAGCCGCCACGTCGTCGTGGACAAGCCGGTGGCGCCAGGCGCGGCGGAGGCGCGGGCGGTGGCCGCGGTCGCCGCCGAGCAGCAGCGCGTGTGCTTCCCGTTCCACAACCGCCGCTGGGACGGGGACTTCCGCACGGTCCGCGACCTGGTGAGTCAGGGGCGGCTGGGACCCCTGCAGCGCGTGGAGATCCGGTGGGAGCGGTGGCGGCCGGACCCCGCCCCCGCGCCGGAGAAGGCCTGGAAGGAGGACCCCGACCCGGGTGCCGCGGCCGGGGTGCACTTCGACCTCGGCCCCCACGTCATCGACCAGGCCCTGCTCCTGCTGGGTCGCCCGACGACGGTCTATGCTGAGCTCGGGACACGCCGGGCCGGCGCCCGTACGGTGGACGACGCCTTCCTGGCCCTCACCTTCGCCGGGGGCGCGGTCGCCCACCTGACGATGAGCCTGGCGGTGGGCGGGCCGATGCCGCGCTTCCACGTCGTCGGTCGGGACGCGACGTACGTCGGCGTGACCGCGCTGGACCCGCAGGAGGCCGCGCTCGCCGCCGGCCGTCGGCCGACCGAGCCCTCGTGGGGCACGGTCGGGGACGGCGAGTGGGGGAGCCTGCGGGCCGGCGACCGGGTCGCGGTCGTGCCGACCCTCCCCGGCGACTACGGAGCCTTCTACCGGGGCGTGGCCCGGACCGTCCTCGCCGACGACTCTCCGCCGGTCACGATGCGGGAGGCCATCACCGTCCTCGAGGTCCTGGACGCAGCTCGGCGCTCTGCGGCCGAGGGCACGGTCGTGCGGCTGGACGAGGGCACCCTCCACTCCTGAGGCGAGGTGGCGATCCGACCTGCACGCCGGGCGTTCATCGCGCTGGCAGTGCCCCTTTGTCGCTCTCCAGAGGGGGCAACGATCGAGATCTCGTGCTCTCGGATCCCGGCGTAGCCTCGTGGAGTGACCACCGCACGTGCGAGCGATCGCGAGGGGCCGACGGATGCTGCGGAGGTCGAGGCACTCATCCCGGTGCTCCGCCGCGTCGTCCGGGCGCGTGTGGGTTCCCACCCCCAGGCCGAGGACCTGGTTCAGGAGACTCTGGCGCGCGTGCTGGCAGCGAGGGAGCGCATCGAGCCAGGCATGCTGGAGCCCTACGCGATCGCGACCGCCCGCAACGTCGTGGCCTCGTTGTGGCGCCAGGGCGATCGCGCCGTCCGTAACGCCCACCGACTGTTCGATCCTGGGCGGCCTGACGGGGCGGATGACGTCGTCATCGCCACCGAGCAGACCGCGGCGGTGGGGCGGGCGCTGGCGCAGCTGTCCGAGGACGAGCGGAGACTGCTCCTGGCGCACGAGGTCACGGGCCAGGACACCCGGTCCCTCGCGGAGGCGGCTGACTCGACAGCGGGAGCAGTCGCCGCGCGGCTCAAGCGCATCCGCGCGCGACTCCGGGTCGAGTACCTGTTGGCGCTCGACGATGTCGAGCCGCCCAGCGACCGCTGCCGCGCTGTGCTCGTGGCGCTCTCCGGCGCCGACCGACGTCGCCAGGACGAACTGGACACCGAGCGCCACCTCCTGGAGTGTCCGCTCTGCGCGCGTCTGAGCGAGCCGCTGGTGGAGCGTGGCCCTGTGCGGTCTGACGAGGCGCACGTGCCGATCGCGGAGGCAGCCGACATCGTCACCGCACGGCACCGGGCCCGAGAGCTGGCCGCTCGGGCGGGCTTCGACGGGGTCGATCTGACCCTGATCGCGACCGCTGTGTCGGAGATGGCCCGCAACATCGTGAGGTTCGCCGACAACGGCGAGGTCAGCGTGCGACTCCTGGACAGGCCACGTCGCGGCATCCGTGTCATCGTCCGCGACACGGGACCAGGCATCCCCGATGTGGACAGGGCCCTGCAGGACGGGTACAGCACCGACGAAGGGCTCGGTCTCGGGCTCCCGGGAGCGCGGCGGCTGATGGACGAGTTCCTCGTCGAGTCGAGTCAGGGCAACGGAACGACAGTGAAGATGACCAAGTGGATCAAGAGAGGATGATGACTCGTGGCCGAGGACACCCAGACAGGCGAGGACCCCAGCGGGGTCCCGGCCACTCACCTGCTGCCGCAGCTGGTGGCGCACCTGCGCGAGCACCGAGCGAGGCTGAGCGACGAATGGGCGTCTCGCATACGTGACACGCACCTCCTGGAGGCGATGACCCCGCAGGAGATGGTCGCCGAGACGACCGCCGTCTACGACAACTACGTGGAGGTCCTGGAGACCGGCAGCGTGGAAGCGCTGCAGCACTACGCCCGCGACCTCTCCGAGCGGATCATTCCGCGTGGGGTGGAGACCCACGAGGTGGTCGGCATCGTCCTCCTGCTGCGCGACGTCCTGGCCAGGTCGCTCTTCGAGAAGTACGAGGGAGACTTCGGGCTGCTGAACCAGGTGCTCGACGCGTACGAGCCGGCCGCCAACCGCATCGCAAACACGGTCGCGGTGAGTTTCGTCGAGGAGCGCGAGCGAGTCATCCGTCAGCAGCAGGACGCCATCCGCGAGCTCTCCACCCCGGTCCTGCCGGTGCGCGAGCGTCTGCTCATCCTGCCCATCATCGGAGTCCTGGACAGTGACCGGGCCCGGCAGCTGACGGGACAGCTGCTCACGGGCATCAGGACACACCGGGCGAAGGTGGTCGTGATGGACATCACCGGCGCTCCCGAGGTCGACGAGACCGTGGCCAACCATCTCGTGCGGACGGTCGACGCGTCACGTCTCATGGGTGCCAGCGTCATCATCACGGGGCTGTCGCCGACGATCGCCCAGACCCTTGTCACCATCGGCGTCGACCTGAGCAAGATGAACACCATCGGAGACCTGCAGGGCGGCCTCGAGGAGGCCGAGCGCCTGCTCGGTTACACCGTCACCCGGAAGGAACCGTCGACCTCATCGTGAACACTGGTCCGGCGCTCGTCTCGATCCTGCGGCAGGGCAGCACCCTGGTCGCATCGATCCACACCGCCCTCAACGACACGGAGATGGTCCGCTTCCAGCAGGACCTCATCCGCCAGATCGGCGAGCACCGAGCGCGCGGCGTCATCATCGACGTGGCGGCCCTGGACGTGCTGGACAGTTTCGCGAGCCGGACCCTGCGCGCTGTCGCGGAGATGGCCCGGCTGCGAGGAGCGAGCACCGTCGTGGTGGGCATCCAGCCCGAGGTGGCCTACGCGATGGTCGAGCTCGGGACCGGTGGCGACGCTCTCACCACAGCCCTCGACCTCGAGGACGGGCTCGCTCTGCTCGCAGACCTCGGCCAGAGCGGGCCCGCCCGCGGATGAACGAGCTCGAGTCCCTCGTGAGGGACTACCGGGTCGCCTTTCTGCGCTACCTGCCCAAACGGGAGGAGGTAGCGCTGTCACAGGGCTACGAGATCGGCCGAGCCGCCTTCGCCCGCGGCATCAGTGTGCTGCACCTGACGCAGGTCCATCACACGGTGCTTGCCGAGGTCCTCGCCACTGCTCTGCCCGAGGAGATGTCACAGATCGCAGCGGCGGCAGCGGAGTTCCAGATGGAGGTGCTCGCCCCCTTTGACATGGCCCGGCGCGAGCGACCCCAGCGACCGGACACCGCAACCCCCACCACATGACGCGAGATGTCGTCGGTCGAGGTCCCGCGTCAGGACATTCTTCTGCGGGTTGCCACGTCGGAGGTCCAGTGAGCTCCGCGTCATACGGCTCACCCTCAGGCCTCTTCACTCCTGAACGGCCCACACGGGCACTCATTACGTACAGGAGATCGATCATGATGCTACGACGCAAGCTGCTCGGAACCGCTACCGCCGCTCTCCTCGTGGGGGCGCTGGGAGTCGCTCCCGCAACCACGGCGGCCACCGCGGCCACTCACGTGCCCGCCGCGGCGCCAGGAACCTTCGCCGCCGCACAGCCTGCCGCTACGGCGCAGGCCGTGACCGGCACGTTGCAGGACGGCACGGCCTTCACCGGTGCCATCAGCAACCTCACCGTCGGGACCGTTGACGGCGTCCTCACCCTCACCGGAACCCTCACCGGGACCGGCCTGCCCGCCGGAGGCGTGCCGTTCACCACGACGGTCACTGACCTCGCGGCCAACCAGGCGTGCACGATCCTGGACCTGACCCTCGGGCCGATCCACCTGGACCTGTTGGGCCTGGTGATCGACCTCAACCAGGTCGAGCTCGACATCACCGCTGTCCCGGGCGCCGGCAACCTCCTGGGCAACCTGCTGTGTGCGATCGCCGGCCTGCTCGACAACGGCGGACCGCTGCAGGGCATCGGCGCGCTTCTCAACCGACTCCTCACCGGCCTCGGCCTGTGAGTGCCGGCCCGTGAACGGTCGCGACCGGCATCAACCCTCGATGCCGGTCGCGACCGGGGCCCCAAAGATCAGAGATCGGAGCACCATGAAGACCCACCCACGTGGCCAACGAGGACTCCGGCAAGGACTCCTCATGGGTGCGCTCGGAGCCTGGCGGCGTCCTGACAGAGACACCGAGCGCATCGACGTGCGTCGCGGCGACCGGCCCTACGAGCGGGTTGTCGCCGACGAGGGCTCGCCAGCCGACCAGGCACATCGGGCCTCCGGGGAGCGGTCGCCGCACGGGCGGCCAGATGGCTCGCCGTGAGCGTGAGCTCGTTCCCCCTACGAGCGCCGTGCGAGGACACGGTCGTCTCAGGAACGGCCCTCGGATGAGACAGCCTCGCGCCGCACACGTGCGGTGCGCTGCGACCGAGGTGACGTGCGGCGACCGGCCACGGTGAGCCGGTGCAGCACCCTGACCCACAGGGACCAGCGCGCGGGGTGCCGGACCCTGCCGGTGGCTACTCGCTCCGCGTTGTCCAGCAGGTCCTCGAGGACCGCGTCGTGCAGGCTCCGCACGACGAGCGGGACGAGCACCCGCATCCGGCCCGTCGCCCGGGCACCGACCTCGTGGCGCACGCTGCACCGCTGCCTCCCTGCCGGGGTCACGGTGAACTCGTGCCACCCGACCAGCCCGGTCCTCGCGTGGAACGCGAAGCGGACTCGGCGCCCTGGCTCGTGGCCGGTCACGTGGTAGCGGATCGGTCCGTGTCCGCCGTCCGCGCCGACCTGCAGAGGGCGGTCCAGGATCATCGGCGGCCAGTTGCGTGACGGCCACCACCGGTCCTCCGGACCCCCGAGGGCGTCCAGGTGGGCTCCGACCGCGTCGGCCGAGGCATCGATCGTGCGTCGATGGACATTGCGCATGACAGGCGGCCTTCCATACGGGTGCGTATGGAGAACCGTACGCTACCGTATGGCGATGGCGCAACGACTTTCGGCGAAGGACTGGGCACGGGAAGCGCTGGTGGTGATCAGTGAGGGAGGCCTCGGGGCTCTGGCCGTCGAGTCGCTCGCGCGCCGCCTGGGTGCCACCAAGGGCAGCTTCTACTGGCACTTCGAGAACCGCGCGGCGCTGGTGGCGGCCGCCCTCGAGCGCTGGGAGCTGACCCACACCGAGGGCACCATCGCGCTCGCGGAGAGCCCGCTGCCCGACGGGGGTCAGCCCTCGCCGGCCGAGCAGCTCCGGAGGCT
Organism: Ornithinimicrobium cavernae; assembly: GCF_003121625.1. Classification (GTDB taxonomy): domain Bacteria; phylum Actinomycetota; class Actinomycetes; order Actinomycetales; family Dermatophilaceae; genus Ornithinicoccus; species Ornithinicoccus cavernae. Next base: position 181,414 of record NZ_QDDJ01000003.1, read on the forward strand.
GTTGACCACGGTGGTCGGCTATACCCGGCACGGCGACCTGGAGGTCGCACTCCTTGCCTCGGCCGACGACCCACAGGTCGCCCCGGTGCTCCGCCGGGTCACGGAGCGCCGCATCGCCTATGTGGCCCGGCTGTACGAGGGCCTGGGGTTGGCGCCCGAGGACGCGAGGCGCAGTGCGGTCCTGGGGGTGAGTGTCTTCCTCGGGCACCTGCAGTATGCGCGGATCGGCACGGTGCCTCCCGAGCCCACCGGTCCCGAGTGGGAGGACTACCTGGAGCTGGTGATCCGGACCCTCATGCCTGCTGACACTCCCGCCGGTCAGCGATGACTCGATGGTGGGCCCGACCGCGGTTGTGGGCCCCGTGGGACTCGAACCCACAACCTACGGATTAAAAGTCCGCAGCTCTAACCATTGAGCTAGAGGCCCGGGCCCACGACGACACCATCCCGAGGCATCACGTGGGCTGCTGGGGAAGTCTACGTGCCGCCTCGGCCGAGACGGGATCTGCGCTGCCGGGACCTGCGCGCTTTGCCCTGTCCTGACCGTCTCTGGCACCTCGCTTGTCCGCGTGGTCGACACCTGCTCGGGGCGTCTTACGCAGACGTTCACGTGGTGGCCGATGTGCCGTCAGGAGCTGACGCCAAGGTCGGGAGCAAGCCGGCCAGTCGGCCGGCCATCAACCCACACGAGGAGTGGAATCGTGACCTCTCACGACAGTTCCCCCACGAGACGGACCTCGCCGCGGCTCCGCCTGACCGGTGTCGCAGCGGTCGGACTCACCGGCTTCCTGCTCGCCCCGGTCGCCGGGGCCGCCGGCCCCCAGCCCGGGCCGGACGCAGACTGGGCGAGCACGGCATACCGCGGCAGTGTCCAGGTCGTCCCGGGACCCGACGAGGACCAGGAGACCATCGACGGCGTCGTCTTCGTTGACCGGGACCGGGACTCGGTCCAGGGCACCGACGAGCGTGGGATCGGCGGCGTGACCGTCTCCAACGGACGGGACGTGACGACCACCGCGCCGGACGGCAGCTACCAGCTCCCCGCCTTCGACAACATGACGGTCTTCGTCACCCAGCCCCGCGGCTACCAGGTGCCGGTGGATGACGACAACGTCGCCCAGTTCTTCTACCACCACCTGCCTGAGGGCTCACCGGAGCTGCGGTTCGGCGGGATCGACCCGACCGGTCCGCTCCCGGACCAGGTGAACTTCCCGCTCGTCCAGAGCGCGGAGACCCAGGCCGCTGAGCAGCACTGCGTGATCGGTGGCGACATCCAGACCTACAACCACCCCCAGGTGGGACACGCCCGGAACGGGGCCTTCGCCGACCTGGCCGCCCGCGACGACTACACCGGGTGCGGCGCGCTGTTCATCGGCGACGTGGTCGGTGACGACCTCAGCCTCTACCCGCAGACCCGCGAGCTCGCCGGCATGCTCAACGGTCCCGCCCGCTTCCTGCCGGGCAACCACGACCTCGACTTCGATGCGGACACGCCCGAGCACAGCTTCGACACGTTCAAAGCCAACCTGGCGCCGGAGTACTACTCCTACGACACCGGCAAGGCGCACGTCGTGGCGCTCAACACCGTCGAGTACCCGACCAAGCCCTCACCGGCGAAGGGCGACTACAACGGCGCGATCGACGCGGACCAGCTGGAGTGGCTCGCCAACGACATCGCGCAGGTCCCCGAGAACCGGCTGATCGTTCTCGCGGCGCACATCCCGCTGCTGGACTACGCCGACCAGGGCAGCGACAAGCACCAGGTGGACCAGGTCCGCGAGATCTACGAGATCCTCGAGGGCCGTGAGGTCATCGCCCTGGGCGGGCACACGCACAGCCTCGAGAACCTGCGCGAGGGCGACCGCCTGGCCGGATGGTCCGACCTGTTCGGGGTCGACGGTCTGCCGTTCACGCACATCACCGCCGGTGCCATCTCCGGTGACTGGTACTCCGGCCGGATGCTGTCCGAGGGCTACCCGACGGCCATCCAGCGGGACGGTGCACGACCCGGCGTGCTCACCCTGGACATCAGGAACACCGAGGTCCGCGAGCGCTTCACCATCCGCGGGGCGGACGACTCCGAGCAGCTGGCCCTGGGGCTGAACACGCCGCGCTACCGCGAGTGGTATGCCGCCAACCTGGCCAACCGGGGATCCGCACCGGAGTTCGTGGACCCGTTGGTGGTGCCCCGGTCCGCGCTCGGTGAGACGTGGCTGACCACCAACTTCTGGATGGGCAGCACCGGCTCCACGGTCGAGGTGAGCGTCGACGGCGGCGAGGCGGTCGAGGCCCTCCGGAGCCAGCAGATGGAGGGGGAGGGCCAGCTCATCGGCGCCGAGTGGTCCGACCCGGTCGCCACCCAGGAGCAGCTGGTCCACGGCGGCAGCCTGGCCGACCGCACGATGCACCTGTGGCGGCTGGAGCTGCCCGCGGACCTGGCCGTCGGTGAGCACACCGCCGAGGTCACCGCGACCGACGTCCACGGGCGCGAGTTCACCGAGACCCTGACCTTCGAGGTCACGGAGTGACGGTCCGCTGAACAGTCGAGCGCCAGCACGGACGACCTGCCCGCGCTGGCGCTCTGCTGTGCCCGGTGCGGTCAGCCCTTGTGCGGCAGGTGCACGTCCACCCACACCAGGCGGTGGTCGCTGGAGGGGAACGGGTAGGTGCCGGTCAGCGCCGACAGCGGGTCGCTCGACACGGGCCAGAAGACGCCCGAGTCCTGGATGCGCAGGCTCTTGCTCGGCAGGACGTAGTCGACGCGGATGTTACCGGGGGGCTCGGCGAAGTCGGCGGTGTCGAACCTCGGGTCACCGACGTGCTCGAGGTTGATGCCGCCCTGCAGCTCGCTCGCCTCGACGGCGCCCTCACTGGCCGGCGGGTTGGTGGCGTTGACCCGCGGGTGCTCGAGCAGCTGGTTGATCGCGCCGTCGTAGGAGTCACCGTCCAGCGGGTCCGCGTTCTGGTCACCGGCGATGACGAACCGCGCGCCCGGCTGGAGCCCGCCGGTCCCGTCGTTGTCGTCGTAGATGTAGGCCGAGTCCTGCGGCGACCCGACATAGTCGGCCCAGAACCGGATCTCGTCGTGGTTGCGCCGGCCGTTGCGGTCCTCCGGGCCGTCGAAGGTGGGAGGCGTCGGGTGGCTCACCAGGAAGTGCACCGTCTGGTTCGCGCCGACCCGGACCGGCACGTCCCAGTGCGACTTGCTCGACAGGCGCAGGACCGCCTGCTCCTCGGGGGAGTAGAAGTCGGTCGGCAGCAGGTTGCCGGGCATGTCCTGCCACCGGAAGTTCTGGAAGGTGCGCACGGCCTCGGTGTCGATGGGGTACCTGGAGTAGACGACCATGCCGTACTGCCCCGGGAAGAGCCCGAACCCGAACGCGTCGTCACCGCCGCCCACGACGCCGTCGTTGTTGAGGTCGTGACCCGACGGGATGCCGGTGTTGGACGGTGCCACGTAGTAGTAGGGGTAGTCGACCGGCGCGGCACCGTTCTGACCGACCGCCAGGTAGTTGTCGCGGAACAGCTCGGCGGCCCGGCCGCCCTCGACGTAGTCGAACTCGTTGACCAGCAGGACGTCGGGGGCGTTGCGCTGGATGATCTCGGCGATGACCTTGGCCTGCGCGTTGTCGGGCGTGGACAGGTCGGCGAGCAGCTGCCCCTCGGAGCCGCGGTTGAGCGAGGCGTTGAAGGTCGAGAAGCGGACGTCCATGTCGGGCCTCCCGGGCTGGGCGGCGGCCGCCGTGGCGGCGGGCGCGGTGGGTGCCGCACTGGCGGGCAGGAGCGCCGCACCGGAGGCGAGGGTGGCAGTCGCCAGGCCGACCACGGCCAGGCGCTGCATGCGGTGAGCAGTCATGCAGGGCAGGCTAGACCCGCCGGTATGCCGTGTCGCGCGTTCAGCGTGAACGTCCGGTGAATCCTCACCGGCCTGCGAGGGCCTCCTCCATGCCGCGCGCGGCCCGGTCCCCGAGCCGCTCCAGCGCCAGGGCGAGGACCGGCCGCAGGAGACGGACCCAGCCGCGGAAGGCGAACTCGGCACGGTAGTCCACCGTGCTGCCACCGGCGGCTGCGGGCCGGACCGTGATCGTGTCCCTGGCCACGAGGGAGGCGTTCTCCCCCCGCAGGGCGATGCGGCCCGCCGGGTCGAGCTCGACAACGGTGTAGATCACCTCGGTGGTCCGGCCCAGGAAGCGGCTGGTGTTGCGGTACCTGGTGCCTACCCCGCCGTCGCCGCTCTCACGCACCGTGCGCACCGTCCCGGGGTCCCACTCGGTGGTCGTCTCGAAGTCACTGAGGTAGGCGAAGGCCCGTGCGGCGTCCCGGTCCGTGGACATCCGTCGTTCGATCTGCATCGAAGCACTCCTGTCGCTTGCGCGGATGATGCGGTTGACCATAGTCTAGACAAACAGTAGACAAGACGCCAGGTGGACGGAGCACGGTATGGACAGCAGGACACCGCGGGTCGCGGTCATCGGGGCCGGGATCTCCGGTCTCACGGCGGCCTACGCGCTGCGTGAGACCCACGCGGTGACGCTGTTCGAGTCCGACGACCGGCTGGGCGGGCACGCCCACACGCACGACGTGCCGACCGCCGACGGGGGAGTCGTCCCGATCGACAGCGGCTTCATCGTCCACAACGAGCGGACCTATCCCACGCTGCTGCGGCTGTTCCACGAGCTCGGTGTGCCGACCCGTCGGACCGAGATGTCGATGAGCATCACCTGCGACGGCTGCGGCCTGTCCTACGCCGGTGGCCGTGGCCTCCCCGGGTTGGTCGGCGGCCTGGGCCTGCGCGGCCGTGACGACGTCCGGCACGCCGCGGCACTGGCTCCCGTGCTGCGGCAGGTGCCGCGCTTCTACCGCGCCGCTCGCAGGCTGCTGGACACGCCCGCCTCGACGTGGGACCCGACGCTGTCCCAGTTCCTGCACCGGCACCTCTTCAGTGACCACTTCGTGCGCCACTTCGCGCTCCCGCTCGTCAGCTGCGTCTGGTCCGCCGGCGACCTGGATGCCGAGGTCTACCCCGCGCGCCACCTGTTCACCTTCCTGGAGCACCACGGGATGCTGCGGATCAGCGGCTCACCGACCTGGAAGACGGTCGTGGGCGGCTCGCGGACCTACGTCGACCGGGTCGCCGCCCAGCTGCCCGATGTCCGCCGGAGCAGCGCCGTGCACGCCGTGGAGCGACACGAGGACTCCGTCGTCGTGACGGAGTCCGGCGGCCGGCGCGAGACCTACGACCGGGTCGTCGTGGCCACCCACGCCGACCAGGCTCTCGAGCTGCTCGCCGACGCCGAGCCCGCGGAGAAGGAGGCGCTTGCCGCGTTCGGCTACTCGGTCAACCAGACGCTGCTCCACACCGACGTCTCAGCCCTGCCGGCCCCGCGGGTCCGGGCGTCGTGGAACTACCGGATGAGCGGGTGCCAGGTCCCGGCGCCGGCCGTGCGGGTGAGCTACTGGATGAACCGTCTGCACGGACTGGAGCCCGCCCTCGAGGACCACGTCGTCACCCTCAACGCGGGGCCGGAGATCGCGCCGGAGCGGGTGGTCGCCCGGATGACGTACGCCCACCCCGTCTTCACCCGTGAGTCGGTGGCCGCGGCTGCCGTGCTCCGGGAGGCCGGTGGCCCACGCCTCGCGTTCGCAGGCGCCCACCTCGGGTGGGGCTTCCACGAGGACGGCGCGCGCTCCGGGCTGGCCGCCGCCCGCCGGCTGGGTGGCCGGTGGTGAGCGCTGCGGTCGAGGTCGGCCCCGAGCGCCCGGACGGCACCGGGGCGGTCCGGGAGAGGCAGCGCGTCGCGCCCCCGCCGTTGCCTGCCCTGGTCGTCGGCACGGTGACGCACCGGAGGCTGCGACCGATCGGCCACCGCGTCGACCACCGGCACTACTCCTGGCTGGTGGACCTCGACGACCTGCCCGACCTACCCCGGCCGCTGCGGTGGCTGGCCTCGTTCCGCCCCGAGGACCATCTGGACGCAGGGCGCCTGGGAGGCGGCATCCGTGGCGACCTGGTGCGCTTCCTGTCGCGCCGCGGCGTCGCGGTCGAGCCCGGGGACCGGCTGCTCCTGCTCGCCCACCCCCGCAGCGTGGGCCACGGCTTCAACCCGTTGAGCGTGCACTGGTGCCTGACCGCCGCGAACGAGGTCCGTGCGGTCGTGCTCGAGGTGCACAACACCTATGGGCAACGGCACGCCTACCTCCTGCACCCCGACGCCCGGGGTCGCGCGCGGGTCGGCAAGGAGTTCTACGTCTCCCCCTTCAACGACAGCTCCGGAACGTATGCCGTGCGGCTGCGCCTGGACGAGCGGGTCGCCGTCTCGGTCCGGCTGGAGCGCGAGTCTCAGGTGGTGCTCACCGCGACGCTGGCCGGGCGCACCAGGCCCGGGACGGTGCCGCACCTGCTCTGGACGGCCCTGACCCTTCCGCTGATGACCCACCGGGTCTCCGCCCTGATCCGCGCGCACGGCACCTGGCTGTGGCTCCGCGGGCTCCCGGTGCGGCCCCGACCAGACCACGAGGACGTGACCCGATGACAACGACCCAGACCTCCCCACGACTGCACCTCCCGGGTGTCGACGACCCGACCTGCCTGAGCCGCAGGGGTGGCGGCCTCTGCCGACGAGCGCAGGTCGCCCGGATCGTGCTGGCCACGGCCGCGCGCCGGGCCGGCGTCGACCTGCTGTGGCCCGACGGTTCTCCCGTCGGGAGCGGGGAGCCGGCGCCGGGTCGACCGGCCGTCGAGATCCGCCGGCCCCGTGACTTCCTGGAGCGCGTCGCCCACGACCCGAAGATCGGCATCGGCGAGGCCTACATGGCCGGTGACTGGCGCGCGGCACCGGGCACCGACCTGGCCTCGGCCATGGTGCCGTTCGCGGAGCGCATCGAGGCGTTCCTGCCCCCGTGGCTGCACCGGCTGCGCTTCGTGGTCGACCGGCGCCCGCCCCGCACGGACAACAGCCCGGCCGGTGCCCGCCGGCACATCGAGGCGCACTACGACCTGTCCAACGACATGTTCGCCACCTTCCTCGACCCGTCCATGAGCTACAGCTCGGCGCGGTTCGACCTGTCCCTCCCGCGCGAGGGGCAGGACCTGCAGGACGCCCAGCTGCGCAAGATCGACGCCGTGCTCGACGCGGCGCGCGTCGGACCCGGCAGCCGCGTGCTGGAGATCGGCACCGGCTGGGGCAGCCTGGCGGTCCGCGCCGCCCGGCGGGGCGCGCGAGTCGTCACCCTCACCCTGTCGGCGGAGCAGGCGTCCCTCGCCCGGGAGCGGGTCGAGCGGGCCGGCGTGGCCGACCGGGTCAGCATCCGGCTCCAGGACTACCGAGAGGTGGACGGCAGCTACGACGCCGTCGTGTCGGTGGAGATGGTCGAGGCGGTGGGCGAGGCCTACTGGCCGGCCTACTTCCGGGCCATCGACGAGCGGCTCGCCCCCGGTGGCGTCGCCGCGGTCCAGGCGATCCTGATGAGCCACCAGCGGCTTCGCACCACCCGCCGCTCCTACGGCTGGATCAACAAGCACATCTTCCCCGGTGGCATCATTCCGTCGATGGAGGCCATCGAGGCGGTCACCCGGGAGCACACCGACCTGCGGGTCCAGTCCGTCGAGCGCTTCGGCGCGGACTACGCCGAGACCCTGCGCCGCTGGCGCGAGCGATTCCTGGGCGAGTGGGACCGCATCGAGGCCCGCGGCTTCGACGCGGTGTTCCGGCGCCGCTGGGAGTTCTACCTGGCCTTCTGCCAGGCCGGGTTCACCGGTGGGGCGATCGACGTGGGCCTGATCAGGCTGGAACGCCCGTGAGGGCCCTGGTCACCGGAGCTACCGGCTACATCGGCGGCCTGCTCGTCCCCCAGCTGCTCGAGGCCGGCTGGCAGGTGCGGGTGCTCACGCGTGACGCGGCGCGTCTCGACGACGCCTGGCGGGGTCGCGTCGAGGTCGTCGAGGGCGACGCCGCCTCCACCGACGATCTCGACCGGGCGCTCGCGGCGGAGGGCGCCGAGCCGCTCGACGTGGCGTACTACCTCGTGCACAGCATGGACGGGGACGGTGACTTCGCGGACCGGGACCGCCAGCTCGCCACGGACTTCGGGGCGGCGGCCGCGCGCGGTGGCGTGCGGCGCATCGTCTACCTCTCCGGACTGCACCCGGACGGGGAGCTGTCCGCGCACCTGGCCTCGCGGGTGGAGGTGGGCCGGATCCTGCTGGACAGCGGCGTGCCGACGGCCGTGCTGCAGGCCGCGACGGTCATCGGGGACGGCTCGGTGTCCTTCGCGATGCTGCGTCACCTCACCACGCGGCTGCCCGTCATGGTGGCGCCGAAGTGGTTGCGCAACCGCATCCAGCCGATCGCCGTCGAGGATGTGCTGCACTACCTCCTCGCTGCGGCCGGGCTCCCGCCGGACGTGAGCCGGACCTTCGACATCGGTGGGCCGGACGTCCTGACCTACGAGGAGATGATGCAGGTCTTCGCGGAGGAGACCGACCAGCGCCGCAGGGTCATCGTCACCGTGCCGGTGCTGACGCCCCGCCTGGCAAGCCACTGGGTCGGTCTCGTCACGCCCGTCGACGCCGGGGTCGCCAAGCCGCTCGTCGGCTCGCTCGTGCACGAGGTGGTGTGCCACGAGGACGACCTGGTGGACCTGGTCGGGCCACCCCCCAGCGGTCGCACGCCCTACCGGGAGGCGGTGCGCGCGGCCATGATGGGTGTCGCGCCCGACACCGCGTTACGACGTCTCGGTGAGGTGGCGACCGCGGTGACGGCCGCCGCCGTCACCGGCAGCCTGGGGACCGATCCCGGCAGCCGCTGGTACCGCGCACTGGACAAGCCGGCGTGGCAGCCTCCCCGCATTGCCTTCCCGCTGGTGTGGTCGGCGCTCTACGCCGATCTCGCCGCGGTCTCGACGGCGACGCTGGTCGACCTCGACCAGCGGGGTGCGGCACGTCCCGGGCCGGCCAGCGCTCACGGCACCACCCCCGCGGCCGGGGCCATGGGCTACGAGCGTGCCCTGTGGCTCAACCTCGTCCTGAACGCGACCTGGAGTCTCAGCTGCTTCCGGGCCCGGCGGCCGGCTCTGGCGGCGGTGCACAGCGCGGTCCTCACCGTGAGTGCGGCCGACCTGGCGCGACGGGCGGGCCGGGTCGAGGCGCGCCGTGGTTGGCAGCTGGCCCCGTATGCCGTGTGGTGCGGTTTCGCGACCGCCCTGTCCGTCTCCCAGGCCCGACGCAACCGGTGAGGGATCCTGCGGCGAGCGGTGCACGGACCTCACTCCTCGCGTCGGTGCCGGCTCCGGTGCCCCACGCCCTGTGCCGCCTGCACCGGGTCACCGGACAGGAGCCTGGCGCCCAGTCGGTGGGCGACCTGCTCGGTGGCTCCCGCGCCGGCGATGACGAGCTGTGCCGCGGTCAACGCCTGCCGGGCCGCCCCCGGGAGCTCGCGGAGCTGGTCGGCGGCCTCGACCAGCGGGTCCGGCCGCACCGCGGAGAGGACGACGAGCTCCGGACCGAGGGCCTCCACGGCGGAGCCGAGGGTGGCCACTGGTGTGTCCGCCCCGAGGTAGCGCACGCGCCACCCGGCGCGCCCGAGCACCACGCCGAAGGCCAGCAGCCCCAGCTCGTGCTGCTCGCCCGGCGGGCACGCCAGCACCGCCAGCGGCCCCGTGCCGGCGTCCCAGGCGAGAGCCAGGACGGCGAGACGGTGGCGCACCACATTGCTCGCGAAGTGCTCCTGCGCGACCGTGAACGACCCGCTCGCCCACCGCTCACCCGTCTCGTGCAGGACGGGGAGGACCACCTCCTGCAGCGCCTCCTCGACCCCCAGCTGCTCGAACGCGACGTCGAGCGCGGCATGGGCCGCGCTGTCGTCGAATCCGCCGATGGCTGCGAGCAGACGCTCGCGGAGCGCGATCGTCGCATCACCGATGGTCCCGTCCGAGACGGGGCGCGCCGTCGACACGGAGTCGTCGGAGGCAGACTGCCGGGACGCGGAGAGTGCGGCAGCGGCGGCCTGCGCGGTGGCCAGGCCGGTGGTGCGCAGCCGCACGGTCTCGCGGACCCGCCACTCGTCCGAGGGGCCGTAGAGACGGTAGCCGCCGGGGGAGCGGATCGGTGCCAGCAGCCCGTAGCGCCGCTCCCACACCCGCAGCACGTGCACGCTGACACCCGTGCGAGCAGCCAGCTCCCCGATGCGCATGGTTGCCGCGGCCGTGGTCACGCTGGCAGCCTACAACCTGAGACAAAGCATGCACAGAGCGCTAGACACACCGTGGACGGCGCGTCTCCGAGCGTTGCCGGGAGGGCGGTTCGTTGACTCACGGATGGGCCGGTGGGCCGGGGCGGCCGCCGCACGAGCTGCGCCGCTTCCTGCAGGATGCCCTGCTCCGGCCGGTGCCCCGGGACCATCGGGAGACCGACCGCGCGTTCCGGCGCCGTCGCGCGGTCTGTGCGGTGACGCTGGTCGTGGGTGCGGTGGTGCTCGGGCTCGGGCTCCACACCGCGCCCGGAGACCCGCGGTTCATCGTCCTCACCTCCGTGCTCGCGCTCGTGTGGGCGTCCGGGGCCCTCGTTGCCGGTCCGCTGCACCTGGGGCGGGGCTGGACGCGTCGGGGTGGCCGGGCGCGCCCGGTGGTGCAGTCGGTGGTGCTGGGCCTGCTGATGGTTGCCGTGTTCTGTGCCGGGGCCGTGCTCGTGGCCCGCGTGCCGGTGCTGCGCGACGCGGTCAACGACGTGCTCGACCACGCGCGCTACGCGCCGCTCCCGCTCGTCGCGCTGATCACCCTGGTCAACGGGCTGGCCGAGGAGATGTTCTTCCGCGGCGCCCTCTACGCCGCCGTGGGCGCCGGCCGTCAGGTGCTGGTCACGACCGGTCTGTACGTCCTGGTCACTGCCGCCAGCGGCAATCTCGTGCTGGTCCTGGCCGCCGCCGTGCTGGGCCTGCTCGTCGGTGCCCAGCGTCGGGTCACCGGGGGTGTGCTCGGGCCGGCCCTGACCCATGTCACCTGGTCCGTGTCCCTGCTCCTCCTGCTCCCGCCACTGCTCGCCGCCCTGTCCTAGGAGACACATGAGATCAGCTGCCCACCACGTCGGCTCGATGGTCGACACCGCGCTGGACCGGCTGGTGGCCCCTGGGTACACCCGGGTCGGCCATGCCGTGCGGCGCCGCCTGCCGGGCTGGCCGGACGACCCGGACCCGGGTGCCCTGGTCGGGCGGCAGGTGGCTGTCACCGGCGCCACCTCGGGACTCGGCGCGGCCACCGCGCGGGGCGCGCTCGCGCTGGGCGCCCATGTCCACCTCGTGGTCCGCGACACCGCCAAGGGGGAGCGCGTCGTCACCGACCTCGGGGCCCCCGGCCGCACCACGGTCTGGCACTGCGACGTGGCCGACCTCGAGAGCGTGCGGACGTTCACCACCGCCTTCCGGGCGGAGGTGAACACGCTCGACGGTCTCGTGCACAACGCCGGTGCCCTCCCGCCCACGCGCACCGAGTCGGCGCAGGGGCACGAGCTGACGATGGCGCTCCACGTCCTGGGGCCCGTGGCGATGACCGAGGCACTGCTGCCCGTGCTGTCCGACGGGGCGCCAGTCCTCCTGATCACCTCGGGAGGGATGTACGGCCAACGCCTGCGCGCCGACGACCCCGACTACCACCACGGGCCCTACTCCGGCACAACCGCCTACGCCCGCAGCAAGCGCGCCCAGGTCGAGCTGCTCCCGCTGATGCGGCGGCGCTGGGCGCGGAGTGGTGGTCGCGGACCCACCGTGCACGCCGCACACCCCGGCTGGGCGAGCTCGCCCGGGTTGTCCGCGGCCCTCCCCGGCTTTGCCAGGGCCACCGCCCCGCTGCTGCGCACGCCGGAGGCCGGCGCGGACACGGGGCTCTGGTTGCTGACGCGGCCGGGGCAGGGCGGGGGCCAGCTGTGGCACGACCGGCGTCCGCGCCCCACGCACCTGTGGCGCGGGACCCGCACCGGCCCCGACGAGGCGGCCCGGCTGTGGCGCTGGGTCCTCGGGGCCGCCGGCCTGAGCGGTGACGGCACCGGGCGCGGCTGAGGGCGACCGGTCGCCGGTGGGACACGGTGAGACGCGCCGTAAACGGCAGGTGAACCCTGCGTCACGCGTTGGTCGCCAGCGCGTGCGGGTTGGGAAATGACAGGTCGGTAGTTCAGCGACCCGCTTGTCACAGGGGTCACTCCTGCCTCATATTGGTGGGGACCTACACCTCAGGAGCCCCCTCGTGCGACCCACTCTCGCTGCCTCGCTCGCCCTCGCGCTGACAGCCACCCTCCTCCCCGGAGCCGCCCTGGCCACCACGGCGCCGCCGTCGCCCGAGGAGGCCCCCGCCCCGGCAACCGCCTCCGACGAGGGGCAGGGCGAGGAGGTCGGTGAGCCGCTCCCCGACGAGCACCTGCACCCCGTCTACGGCATGGTCACCGGTGACCCGGAGGACGTCGCGCTCTCGGAGCCGACGACGGTCACCGACCTCACCTCGATGCCGGCGCCGGACGCGGGCGCCGAGGTCTACCCGATGCCGGAGAGCGGCCACTACACGCTGACGGGAGGCGGGTTCGGCCACCGGATCGGCATGTCGCAGTACGGCGCGCACGGCGCCGGCACCCAGGGGCTGAGCCACGAGGAGATCCTCGCCTTCTACTACCCGGGCACCGAGCTCGCCACCCGGGACACGGACACGATCCGGGTCGGCATCACGATCGACAACGACGGCACCACCAGGGTGGACCACCGGCCCGGCCTGGTCGTCAGCAACGGCCCCGGTGCGACGGCATACCCGCTGCCGAACTGGGACCAGTGGCGCGTCTCCGCGACAACCGACAACCCCAGCAGCTGTGTCCTGGAGGGCCGCGACGACAGCGGATGGAAGCCCTACCAGCCCAAGGGGATGCCGACCGGCTGCCCGGTGACCTTCACCTCACCGACCGAGAAGACGGTCGACGTCTATCTCCCCGGGGGCAGCCGCAGGGTCTACCGCGGACAGATCACCGCGACCCACGTCGGTGACAAGGATCTGGCGACGGTCAACCGGCTGCCGATGCAGCACTACCTGTGGTCGGTCGTCTCGGCGGAGATGCCGTCCTCCTTCCACCAGCAGGGGCTGCGGGCCCAGGCCGTCGCCGCGCGCACCTATGCCGAGCGGGACATCGACGGCGACGACGCCTACGACATCTGCGACAGCACCTACTGCCAGGCCTATCGGGGCCGCGGCGCCCGCAACAGCGACGGCACCATCACCAGCCACGAGCACGCCGAGAACAAGAACGCCGTCAACGCCACCGTCGGCCAGGTGCTCACCTACGACTTCCCGTGGGGCACCGGCCTGGCGACGACGATGTACTCCTCGTCCACCGGCGGCTACACCATCCCGGCCGGGAAGGAGCACGGCTACCTGGTCGCCCAGGAGGACCCCTACGACAACACCCCGAGCAACGCCCGGCACCGCTGGACCGCCGAGCTGACGGCCACCGCCCTGCAGTCGCGCTACAAGATCCACAAGGTGACCCGGGTGCAGGTCCTCAGGCGCGACGGTCTGGGCGCCTGGGGCGGCCGGGTGCTCGATGCCAAGGTCGAGGGCTACACGGCAAGCGGCCACTACACGTATGCCGAGGCCTCCGGGGTCGGCCTGTACCTGGCCCGTCCGTGGCCGTACTGGAGGACCGGCCTGTCCACCGACTACTTCACCTTCAACGACCCGCAGGTGCCGGCGCCGCCGGAGCCGGGCCCGGGTGAGGTGAGCCGGACCTCCGGCGAGAACCGCTACGAGACGGCCGCCGAGGTCTCGCGGTCCTGGGCGCCTGGTGCCGGCGTGGTCTACCTCGTCAACGGCGAGGACTTCCCCGACGCCCTGACCGCGGCGGCCCGCGCCGGTGTCTACGACGCACCCGTGCTGCTCATCAAGCGGGACAGCATCCCGGAGCCGACCCAGGAGGCGCTGACCAGGCTGCGGCCCGGTCGGCTCGTGGTCGTCGGTGGTGAGGGTGCCGTCAGCGCTGCGACCGAGAAGAAGCTCGACGGCTACACGTCCGGCAGCATCCAGCGGGTGGGGGGCGCCGACCGCTACGAGACGGCGGCCGACCTTGCCTCCTACTACGGCAGCGGGCAGTCCCGGGTCTTCCTGGCCAGCGGGGAGGACTACCCGGACGCCCTGGCCGCGGCGGCGCTCGCCGGCACCCAGCGCAGCCCCCTGCTGCTGACCAGGCACGGACGGCTGGACGCCGCGACGATCGCGCAGCTGGACCGGTTGAACCCCCGCGAGATCGTCGTCCTCGGTGGCGGCGCGGTCGTCTCGCGGGCGGTGGCCGAGCAGGCCGCCGGCTACGCCACCAACGGCTACCGCCGGCTGGCCGGCCCGGACCGCTACCGCACGGCCGAGCAGGTGGCCCGGCAGTTCCCCCAGGAGATCAGCTCGACCCTGGTCGCCTCGGGGGAGCAGTTTCCCGACGCGCTGGTCGGTGCCGCGCTCGCCGGGCGCAACGGCGTGCCGGTGGTCCTGGCCAAGCGTGACGCGATCCCGCAGGGCACCGTCGGTGCCCTGTCCTATCTCGGTCCGCACGCCCTCAACGTGCTCGGCGGCGCGACCGCCGTGAGCGACGCCACGGTGAACGCACTCAAGAAGTACCTCGACTAGTGCCGGAGTAGTGGGACAATCCGCCCATGACCGAGACGCACACCGCTGTGCCCGGAGCACCCACCCGCACCCTGGTGGAGACCAACGGGATCGACATCATCACGGAGGCGGAGCGCACCGCCAAGCCCGCGGACCTGTTCTGGCCGTGGTTCGCCGCCAACGTGTCGGTCTTCGGCATGAGCTATGCGGCGTTCGTCTACGGCTTCGGCGTGAGCTTCTGGCAGGGCGTGCTGGTCACCGTCGTGGGCGTGACCTTCTCGTTCCTGCTCTGCGGCATCATCGCGATCGCCGGCAAGCGGGGGTCGGTGCCCACCATGGTGCTGTCCCGCTCGGCCTTCGGGGTGACCGGCCAGCGGGTCCCCGGCATCTTCTCCTGGCTGATCTCGATCGGCTGGGAGACCTTCCTGGCCATCATGGCCACCCTGGCCACCGCCACCGTGTTCAACGAGCTGGGCTGGAGCAGCGGCACCACGACCAAGGTGATCGCCTGCGCCGTCATCGCGGCGCTCATCGTCCTCGCCTCGGTCGCCGGCTACCACACGATCATCCGGCTGCAGTCGGTGCTGACCTGGGTGACCGGCGTCGTCACCATCGGTTACGTCTTCATCACCTTCCGGGACATCGACCTCTCGACCGCGACCGCCCTGCCGAGCGGCTCGACCCAGGCACTGATCGGTGCCCTGGTCATGGTGATGACCGGGTTCGGCCTGGGCTGGATCAACATCGCCGCCGACTGGTCGCGCTACCAGCGGCGCGACGCGGCCGGGTCAAAGATCGTCTTCTGGAACACCTTCGGCGGTGCCCTGGCCCCCGTCCTGCTGGTCTGCTACGGGCTGGCGCTGGCCGGCTCCAACCCCGACCTGATCGACGGCATCGCCAACGACCCGGTGGGCACGCTGGCCACGATCCTGCCGACCTGGTTCCTCATCCCGTTCTGGATCGCGGCCGTGCTGGCGCTCGTCAGCGGCGCCGTCCTCGGCATCTACTCCTCCGGCCTGACCCTGCTCAGCCTGGGCATCGACATCCCCCGCCCCGCGGCGGCCCTCATCGACGGGGTCATCCTGACGCTCGGCACGATCTACGTCGTCTTCTTCGCCGAGTCCTTCCTCGCGCCCTTCCAGAGCTTCCTGATCACCCTCGGCGTGCCGATCGCTGCGTGGGCGGGCATCCTGATCGCCGACATCATGCTGCGTCGCAGGAACTACGACGAGGCGGCCCTGTTCGACGGTCGCGGGCGCTACGGCGGCTGGAACTGGACCTCGATCGGGCTCATGGTCGTGGCGTCCGTCGTCGGCTGGGGCCTGGTTGTCAACAACTTCGCGGACGCCGCCACCTGGAACAACTGGCAGGGCTACCTGCTCGAGCCCCTCGGGATGGGCACCTTCGTGGACGACCCCGCTGGGGCCTACTGGGACGGCGCCTGGGCCTACGCCAACCTCGGTGTCCTGCTGGCCCTGCTGATCGGCTTCGCGGGCTACGCGCTGCTGCAGGCAGGTGCGGTCCGTCGCCAGGAGGCGACCGAGGTCGCCCCGGAGGGCCGTCAGGACCTCACGCAGGGACCGGTCGCATGAGTGCCGGCTCCGGCGGGGCCGGGTCGACGACCGGACCGGGTGAGGCCTCGGACGCCTCCAAGGAGCAGGAGGGCCGCCGCAAGGACGGACCGGCCGACGTCGAGGACTCGGCCGGCACCGACCGCTGGCTGGTCGTCGTCGACCCCCAGGTCATCTTCGCCGACCCCGACTCCACGTGGGCGGCGCCCCGGTTCGGGGAGATCGTGGAGCCGGTGCGCCGGCTGGGCGCAGCCTTCGGTGACCGGGTGATCGTCACCCGCTGGGTGCCGCCGGTGGAGAAGCAGGGCTCGTGGGTGCCCTACTTCGAGCAGTTCGCGTTCGCCGACCAGCCCCCTGACCACCACCTGTTCGACCTGGTGCCGCAGGCCGCGGACCTGGCTACACGGCATACCGTCGCCGAGCCGACCTTCGGCAAGTGGGGAGCCCAGCTGGAGGCCATCACCGGACCCACCCCGCACCTGGTGCTGACCGGGGTGGCGACTGACTGCTGTGTCATCTCCACGGCGCTGCCGGCGATCGACGCGGGCGCGCAGGTGACGGTGGTGTCCGACGGGTGCGCCGGGTCCGACGACGACAGCCACCAGCGGGCGCTGGACGTCATGGCGCTCTATGCGCCGCAGCTGTTCGTCATGACGAGCCAGGAGTTCCTCGACGAGGTGGAGCCGGAGCAGGAGTAGGTCGCCGCTGTCGGTGCGGGCTGCCAAGGTGGGTCCATGAGCGACTCAGCGCACAAGGACGTCCTGCACCGCTACCTCAAGAGCGCCCGCGAGGCCCTGCTCTGGAAGCTCGACGGGCTGGATGAGTATGCCGTCCGGCGCCCCATGACGCGGACCGGCACCAACCTGCTCGGCCTGGTCAAGCACGTGGCGAGCGTGACCGACGGCTACCTCGGCGCGGTGATGGGGCGACCGTCCGGCATCGAGCTCCCCTGGTTCCCCGAGGACCCGGCCGACGAGGAGCCCAACGCCGACCTGTGGGTGCCGGCGGACCAGTCGCGCGAGCTCATCATCGACCTGCACCACCGGGTGGCGGCCCACGCCGACGCGACGATCGAGGCCCTCGACCTGGACGCGGTGGGGCACGTGCCGTGGTGGGGTGACCGCGGCGAGGTGACCCTGCAGCAGATCCTGGTGCACGTCACGACCGAGACCAACCGGCACGCGGGGCACGCCGACATCATCCGCGAGCTGATCGACGGCGCGGTGGGCCACCGCCCCGAGGTGGACAACATGTGGGCCGACGACAGCGAGGACTACTGGGTGCGCCACAGCGAGCGGGTCGAGGCCGCCGCGCGCGCCGCGCAGGAGGCTGCGGGCCGCTGACGGCGCTCAGGACACCCAGCCTCGCTTGTGTGCCTGCAGGCCGAGCTGGATGCGCGTGTGGACGGCGCACGCCTCCATCAGCGTCGCCACCCGTCGCTGAACGGTGCGCACCGACAGGCCCAGCTGGCTCCCGACGGCCTGGTCCGTGAGGCCGGAGAGCAGCAGCGTCAGCACGCGCAGGTCCGTCTCGTCGAGCCCGTCCCGGGCGGCCGGCCCGGTCGGTGTGGTGCCGAGGGGGCGCCCGGTGGCCCAGGCGTGACCGAAGAGGGCGAGGAGCCCGTCGAGCAGCCCGCTGGGGTGGACCAGCAGCGCCCCGACCGGGCCCCGGCCCTCCTCCTCGGCGGGTGCCAGGGGGACCAGCGCGAGCTCGCGGTCCACCAGGATCATGCGCAGGGGCAGCTTGTCGGTGACGCGGACCTGCTCCCCCCGGGACATGGCCTCCTCGGCGTTGCGGTAGACGCCCGGCTGCTCGAGGGCCGCCCGCTCCATCACGACCCGGAAGGACACCCCGCGCTCGGCGGCCCGGTCCTCCTCCGTGTTCTGCTCGGCGGAGACCACGGCCACGCCCGTCCGGATGAGCGCCAGCACCTCTGAGCGCGCGGACCGCTGCAGCTGGGCGAAGCGCTGCGCCACCGCCTCGCCGCCGGTGACGACGTCGATGACGTCGGTCACGGTGCGCCGGGCGGCGGCGCCGCGGTACTGCTCGGTCAGGGCCTCCAGCTCCGAGCGCGCCCGGTTGATGTCCTCCTGCCGCTCGCGGACCAGGGAGCCCAGCGCGACCATCGGCGGGGAGGCGACGAACTCGCCGCTGCCGGCCGTGGAACGGGCCACCAGACCCTTCTCGCTGAGGGCGGCCAGGGCGGGGCCCAGCACGCCCACCTCGATGTCGAGCTGCGTCGCCAGCTCGGCCGGGCTGGCCGAGGGGACGGCGACCAGCTTCCGGTAGGCGGCCTCTTCGACCGGATCGAGTCCCAACACGTCGAGCATCTTGTCCTCGTTCCGTCATGGGTAGGGCTCAAGCCTACGGCGGTTTCATGCCACGGCATATACCCGTCATTGCGAACGCCGTAGGTCGGTGTCAGATTTATGACGTTACCGCCCCTTCCTGCACCAGAGCGAGGACCTCCCCATGACTCACCGACCACGTGCGAGGACGGCCCTGTCCGGCGTCGTCACCGCAGCGCTCCTGGCGACGGCGACAGCCGGCGCCTCGTGGGCGGCACCCGACGACGGGCAGCTGCCTCCGTCCGACACGGCGCTCCAACCCGTCCGGCCGTCCGGTGGGCTGCCCGGCAGCGACACCGTGCACCGGCTCACCCTGATCACCGGCGACGTCGTCACGGTCACCGACCTCGGCGACGGCACCTCGACCGTGGACGTCGAGACCGCCGACGGGACGGGTGGCGGCTTCCAGACGATGACCGTCGACGGGCAGCTCCACGTGGTCCCCGACGCGGCCCGGTCGTTCCTGGCCGCGGGCAGCCTGGACGAGGACCTGTTCAACGTGAGCCGGCTCATCGAGCAGGGCATCGGTGAGGACGGATCCGGCACCACGCCGGTCATCGTGCAGTTCCGTGAGGGCGCGTCCGCCGCGTCCGCACGCACCTCCCTGGGCACCCCCACCGCACAGCTGGAGAGCCTGAACGCCGTGGCGCTGCAGGCGCAGCCCGACGCCGCCAACGAGCTGTGGCGGTCCCTCACCGCAGGTCGCACCGACGGCAGGCTGGCCGCAGGGATCCGTGCGGTCCACCTGGACGGACTCGTCGAGGTCTCGCTGGCTGACAGCGTGCCCCAGATCGGCGCACCGGAGGCCTGGGACCGTGGCGTGGACGGCACCGGCGTCACCGTGGCCGTCCTGGACACCGGTGTCGACCTGAGCCACCCGGACCTGGCCGACGTCGTGGTCGACTCCGCGAGCTTCGTGCCCGGTGAGGACGTCACCGACGTGCACGGCCACGGCACCCACGTGGCCTCCACCGTGGCGGGCTCTGGAGCCGCGTCCGACGGCGCACAGACCGGTGTGGCTCCCGGTGCGGACGTCGTGGTCGGCAAGGTGCTCGGCAACGACGGCTTCGGGCAGGAGTCCTGGATCATCGACGGGATGGAGTGGGCCGCCGACCACGCCGACGTGGTCAACATGAGCCTCGGCAGCAGCGAGCCCAGCGACGGCACCGACCCGATGGCGCAGGCGCTGCAGGCGCTCAGCGAGGAGACCGACACCCTCTTCGCAGTGGCCGCGGGCAACCTCGGTCGCGTCGGCGGGATCGGCTCGCCCGGCGCCGCCGAGGCAGCCCTGACCGTGGGTGCCGTCGACGGTCAGGACCTGCGCGCCTGGTTCACCGACATGGGGCCGCGCGCCGGTGACGCCCTGGTCAAGCCGGACCTCACCGCCCCGGGCGTGGACGTCGTCGCGGCACGGTCGCAGGACAGTGCCGGCGAGGGCTGGTACACCGCGATGGACGGCACGTCGATGGCGACCCCGCACGTGGCCGGGACCGCGGCGCTGCTCCTGCAGCAGCACCCCGACCTGTCCGCCGAGGCGCTCAAGGAGCGGCTGATGTCCTCGGCCCTGCCGCTGCAGGGGGAGGGGCCGTTCCAGGTGGGGGCCGGGCGGGTCGACGTCCCGGCGGCGCTGGACGCGACCGTGACCGCCACCGGTGCGGTGTCCTTCGGCTTCTTCGACTGGCCGCACGAGGGCGACACCCCCGTGGTCCGGGAGATCACCTACAGCAACCACGGCGACACCGAGGTCACCCTGGCCCTGCGTCTGGAGGGCAGTGACCAGGCCGGAGGAGCGCTCCCGGAGGGGGTGGCGCACCTGTCCGTCACCGAGGTCACCGTGCCCGCCGGTGGGCAGTCCACCGTCGAGGTGACCCTGGACCCGCAGCGGGTCGCGCTGGCCTCGACCCTCTCCGGCTACGTCATCGCGACGGCCGGCGACACGGATCTCGCCCGCACCGGCTGGGGTGTGGTCAAGGAGGAGGAGCGCTATGAGCTGACCCTGCGCGCCACCGACCTGGACGGCTCGGCGGCCCATGCCTACGTCGTGCTGAAGGGACGCGAGGACATGTGGCCGTCCCAGGTCGAGGTCCGGGGCGAGACGACCCTGCGACTGCCGGCCGGCACCTATGCCGCCATGAGCTTCATGGACGTCACGGTCTCGGCCGACGAGCTCGGCGTGGCCATGGTCGGTGACCCGCAGGTCGAGCTGACGCAGGACACCGTTGTGGAGCTCGATGCCCGCCAGACCCACGAGATCACCGTGGACGTCCCGGACGACGGGCTCGAGCCCGAGCACCGACGCATGGAGTACAGCATCGGTGGTGGGACCGGTCTGGCGGGTGCCTACGCGGTCCCCGTCTTCGCCGACCGGCTCTTCGCCGCACCGATGGAGGGGACGACCGACGGTGCCTTCGAGTACCTCACGCGCTGGCGCCTGCGGACACCGTTCGTCTCGGTGACCGAGGGCGGCGCGCGGTTGGACGTGACCGGGCTCGCGGGAAGCGCGCTGCCGACCGAGGGAGTCACCCTCGACGCGGTGTACGCCGGGACGGGCACCGCGGAGGAGCTCGCCGTCGTCGACACCGACGGCAGGGCGGTCGTGGTCACCCGTGACCAGACCCTGGACCTGGTGGCGATCGCTGCTGGGGTCGAGGCGGCGGGGGCGGGCCTCCTCGTCGTCGTCAACGACGAGCCCGCCGAGTTCGCGGCAGGGGTCGGCTGGGACCCGCAGCTCTCGATCCCGGCGGTCGGCCTGAGCGGCGTCGAGGGTGAGGGCCTGATCTCGCGGATCGGGGCCGGTGCCGTCGAGCTGACTGTCGGGGGCGGTGCGGACAGCCCGGTCCTCTATGACCTGGTCGACCCGCACCCCGGTGGGATCCCGGGCGACCTGGCCTACGCCCCCGGGGAGGACGACCTGGCCCGCATCGACGCGGCATACCACGGCAGTGCGCAGCGTCCCGCCGGTGAGTTCCGCTACGACTTCCGGCCGCACACGCCGTTCGGTGTCGGCTCGCCCCAGCTGATGAACGTCCCGTTCGAGCGGACCGAGTGGGTCTCCGCACAGGAGGGCACGCGGTGGTACCAGGATGCGACCGTCGTCGAGGGCAACTGGCAGGAGCGCGGCGTGCTCCAGGGCTATGAGCCGGGCAGCACCACGGCCGAGTCGTGGTTCGCCGCCGTCGTCCAGCCGCGCCTGGGCGAGGGGTTCTGGGGGCCGAACCGGCAGGGCAACATGCTGCAGGTCAACCTGCCCAGCTGGGCAGGGGACGAGCCGTCCCACACCGGCTCGCTGGGCACCTTCCAGGGAGACGACGACCAGGTGATCCGCTGGTACCGCGGCGACACCCTTCTCGAGGAGTCCATCGGCTGGCAGAGCTCCTGGCTGGAGATCGAGGAGACCGAGCGCACGCAGTTCCGCGTCACCAACGACGTCAGCCGCGACGTCTCCTGGGGCACCAGCCCCTCCAGCAGCACCGAGTGGACGTTCTGGACCCAGACGCCGGAGGACTGGACGAACCTGCTGCCGTTCGTGCAGGTCGACTTCGCGGTCGAGACCGACCTGACCGGCACCACGTCGTCGGCCCCCACCGACACGATCGGGCTGTCCGCGTGGCAGCTGCCGAACACGGTCGGCGCCGGGACGATCACGTCCGGCTCCCTGGAGGTCTCCTACGACCACGGCACCACCTGGGAGGAGCTCGACCTGGTCGGGCAGGCCGGCGACTGGACCGCGCAGGTCACCTACCCCGAGGGCACCGGGACGGTCTCGCTCCGGGCGACGGCAGAGGACTCGGAGGGCAACTCGGTCCGCCAGGAGGTCATCGACGCCTACCTGGTGCCGGACATCGAGCCGGAGCCAGAACCGGAGCCGGTCGTCGTCGACCGGGTGGCCGGGGCGGACCGCTACGCGACGGCGGCCCTGATCGCCGAGGAGTACCCCGCCGGTGTCGACACGGTCTACCTCATGACCGGGGAGACGTTCGCCGATGCGCTGACCGGTGCCGCACCGGCCAGTGAGGGCCGTGTCCCGGGCACTGCCCACGTCACCACCGAGGACGGCTCACCGGCGCCCGCCCTGCTGGTCAAGGCGGACCGGGTCCCCAGCGCGACGAGGGCAGCCCTGGACGCGATCAGCCCCGAGCACCTTGTCGTGCTCGGTGGCAAGGGCGCGATCTCGGCGGACGTGGTCGACGAGCTCGGCCGCTGGGGCACGGTGCACCGGGTGGCCGGTGAGGACCGCTACGAGACCGCGACGATGCTCTCCGAGATGTACCCGGCCGGACTGGACCGGGTCT
The DNA here is from genome assembly GCF_003121625.1 of Ornithinimicrobium cavernae. Lineage (GTDB taxonomy): Bacteria > Actinomycetota > Actinomycetes > Actinomycetales > Dermatophilaceae > Ornithinicoccus > Ornithinicoccus cavernae. Next base: position 204,241 of record NZ_QDDJ01000003.1, read on the forward strand.
ACGTCGCCAGCGGCGAGGACCGGTCCTTCGCGGACGCCCTCGCGGGTGCGGCGCTCGCCGGCCACGAGGGTGTCCCGGTGCTCCTCACCCAGCGCGACCACGTGCCGGCGACGGTCGTGGCGGCGCTGGAGCGTCTGGACGCGGGAGAGGTGGTCGTCCTGGGTGGCACTGCAGCGGTGAGTGACGCGGTGCTCACGGAGCTCGGGGCCGGTCGGCGCCTGTCCGGTGCGGACCGCTACGGCACCGCGGCGGTCATCTCGGCCCAGCACGCGCCGGGCGCAGACGGCACCCTGATCGCCACGGGCCAGAACTGGCCCGACGCGCTCACGGGCTCGGCGCTGGCGGCCCACCTGGGTGTGCCCGTGAACCTGGTCAAGCACGACAGCGTGCCGCGGGTCACCGGTGCTGAGCTGGGCCGGTTGGCGCCGGCCGGTGCTGCTGTCCTCGGCGGCACGGGCGTCATCGCCGAGCAGGTGGTGCAGCTGCTGACCGAGCTGCTCAACGCGGAGTAGGGCGACAGCCTCGCCTCCGGACCGGCCGCTCCGGCGGGTGTGCGCCGCGACGGAGGTCCCGTCCCCGACCGGGGACGGGGCCTCCTGCCGGTGGTGTCGTGTCAGGATGGCGGCGACAGCACGTGCTGGTGGGAGGTCGAGGATGGCGGATCTGGCTCGGTATGCCGGTGGGTCCGGTGAGGTCGCACGTGCGCGTCGGGAGGGCGGCGCCCCGGTCGGGCGCTCGGTCGACGAGGGGGACTGGAGCGGCACCGTGCTGGGCCGCGACAGTCTCGGTCTGACTCCCCGGGCCGACGGCGGTGAACCCTTCAGCGAGTCCGTCCGCACGCTGCGTGGAGTGCGCAGACGTGACACCAGCTACTCACGCAGCCGGCTCGGCTGGATCGCCCAGGTGGGAGGCGTCCTGGTCGCGGTCAGCGACCAGCCCCTGGTGCCCAGGTCCGACGGGAGGTTCCAGGCCGCGGACGGTTGGGGTGCGGTCGAGCTCACCTGGCACGCCGTGACCAGGCCGCCGGACCGCCGCACCGGGGACGTCGCCCAGGACACCGTCCTCGCCCACCAGGAGACACCAGCTCCTCGGGACACTGCCCCGGGAGGCCTGGGAGAGCTCAGCGACCTCGCCTACCTGCCCGGGCCGCTGCGGCAGAGTGTCCTGGCCCGCCTGGAGGGCGCGGACCTCGCCGATGTCCACGCCGTGCGCTGGACCAGGCCCGACGGCAGCAGCTACCACACCGTGTCCGGCCTGGTGCTCCGCGGGACGGAAGGCATCGCGCTGCGGGCCACGCGGCAGGCCGGAGCGCCGACCTGGCAGGCGGAACAGCTCTCCTACTCCTTCGTCCAGCAACGGCCGGCCGTGACAGGAGGCGCCGATGGCTCCCGACCCAAACTGGTATGAGGTGCTGCGGGTGCACCCGTCGGCCCTCCCGGAGCAGATCAGGCGCAGCTACACGATCCTCGCCCAGCACGGGCACCCGGACTCCGGTGGCGCCGGGGCCGACATGCAGCAGCTCCGGCAGGCCCGGGACGTCCTGCTCGACCCGGAGCGCCGCCGTGCCTACGACGCCCAGCTGAGAGCACAGACGCAGACCGGTCAGCCCGAGGCGGCCGGCGTGCCGACGCACGCCCAGCGTGATGAGTGGGGGCAGGAGTCCGTGTGGGTGCCGCCCCCGCCGCAGGGGTCCGGGTGGCAGCAGCCGCCACCACACCCGCCCGGGCACGGCCCCGTCGCGCCGGACGGCGTCTCGCGGGCGCCGCGCCTGTCCCGCGCGGACGTCCTGGGGCGCAGCGCGCCGGAGCGGGTCACCGGCCTGGTGTGGCTGCTGGTGTCACTGGTCGCGCCGGTGGCCAGCGCACTGCTGGACCTCTCCCTCGTCGATGCCCTCACGTATGCCGGGCTCGTGCTCCTGTCGGTCCTCGTGGGCGCCCTGCGCCTCACCGGTCGGGCCAGCTGGCCCTACGTGGTGTGGGTCGTGGTCGCGCTGGCCCTCGGTGCCGTGCTGGTCGGGCCGATGGGGCAGTGGGGGACGGGCCTCTACGTCCTGGTGTGGGCCGCGGCCTTCGTCGGTGCCGTGGAGACCCGGCGGCGCGGGCGGTGACGGGTCCGCTGACCCGGCTCAGCCCCGTCCGAAGAGCCCCCGGCCCCTCGACCGGGGCCGGACCATCGCGAGCACCGGCTCCCGGGTGAGCGGGTGGGAGTCCTCGACCAGCTCGTACCGTGAGCTCACGTAGCGCAGGCGCTGACCGGCCCGGGGCACCCGGTCCCCGTCGTCTCCCGTGCTCGCGAGCGCGCCCTGCAGGCGGGTCGTCAGCCGTTCGTGGCTGCGGTCCGGGTCCGAGAACATCACCTCACGGCCGCCGAGGGCCGCGAACCCCCGCGTGATGACAGCCTGCCCCTCCGGGACCTCGGTCGGGTGCACGCGGTAGGTCACGACGGCCGCCCCGTCGAGATCCTCGGCGAACTGCCCGGCCGTGGTCACGTGCCGCTGGTGCGGCAGCCAGACGGCGGCGATGTCGCTGCGCTCGGCGAGCATGGCCACCAGCGCCATGACGGCCATGACAGGGCTGCCGTCACCCTCCTTCTCGGGCGTCAGCGTCACCACGCTGCGATGCGTCTCCACGGCCGGCAGCACGGCCTCGCGCTGCGGGCTGCTGGCGGCGTCATCCGCCAGCTGGGCCGCTCTCAGCTGCCCCCGGAACAACCGCAACCGCACGGCGTCCTCGTCGTCGACCGGGACGACCCCCTCCAGGAGCCGGTCCTCGGCGAAGACGGCGGCCCGGTTCGGCACGGCCTGGTCCAGCACGTCACCCAGGTGACGTGGGGTGCCGGTCATCAGCAGGTGCACCGACCACGGCGGCGGGCCGGGAACGGCGCTGGGCCGGTTGTGCTGGACGACCGCGCGGACACGGGCGTCCATGAGGCGGTCCAGGAGGGCGTCGCCGCCCCCGGGCACGGCGACCTTGTAGGCCATCTCCTCGGGCGTGAGGGGGAACACGGCCAGGACCTCGACCTCGCCCACCGGAGTCTGCGCCCGCATGAGGTCCGCCGGGTAGCCGACCGGCGGACCGACGATGGCGCCGCTGTAGGGGCTGCCGGGCGGGAACAACGCGCTCTCGTCGTCCACGACGGTGTGGCCCCAGGTCAGGAACGAGTCATAGGTGCTCGGGATCCGGGCCAGGTCCTTCAGGAGCCTGATCGGCCAGTAGCTCGTGGGATCGGCCAGGAGGTCGGCGTCGAGCGGGTCGATGCCCGGCCAGGCCGCGGGCACCCCGAGCATCAGCTCCAGCCGGTCGCCACGGAGTCCGGGCGGGGTGTTCATCGGCAGGTCGGACATGCCCGCCGTCACGATGGTGACGTGGGGGACCGCCTCGGTCGGGCGGAACACCAGGAGGTCCAGCTGGATGCCGGTGCTGACACGCTCGGTGAGCACCGTGTAGGCGTCACCGAGGAACTCGGTGAGGTGGGCCACGCAGGCGGCGCGGCGCACCGGGTCGCGCGGGGCCGGCGCATCGGGGGCGACCGCGTCCTGGTCGTGCCGGAACAGCGGGTCACCGCCCCCCGTGGTCTCCTCGGCGGTCGGGCTCGGGCCGGTGCCTGGGCGGTCGGTCATGGTTCCCCCTGCGTGGTGGTCCGGCCAGTGTGTCGTTGTGCACCGGGTGAGGCGAGTTCTGTCACGACGCTGACGTGAGGCCCGCGCCGGTGGTTCCCTCCGTCGCCGAGCCGGCCAGCTCGCCACCGGCGCACACGAGGGGCAGGTGAGCGGACGGCATACGGGATGATGGAGGCGATGGCCACTCCCAGCACGCTCACCGACCTGCTCCCGCCCGAGGGTGTCAACCCCGACCCGGACTCCCTCTACGAGAGCTTTGCGGGGTGGGCGGAGGAGCGTGGCACGGCTCTCTACCCGCACCAGGAGGAGGCGGTGATCGAGCTGCTCAGCGGCTCGAACGTCATCCTCGCGACCCCCACGGGGTCGGGCAAGAGCCTGGTCGCCACCGCGGCGCACTTCCAGGCGCTCGCCGAGGACCGGGTGAGCTTCTACACCGCGCCCATCAAGGCGCTGGTCAGTGAGAAGTTCTTCGCCCTCTGCCAGGTCTTCGGGGCCGACAACGTGGGCATGCTCACCGGTGACGCCGCCGTCAACGCCGACGCCCCGATCATCTGCTGCACCGCCGAGATCCTGGCCAACATCGCCCTGCGCGAGGGCGCCCAGGCCGACGTCGGCCTGGTGATCATGGACGAGTTCCACTTCTACGCCGAGCCCGACCGGGGGTGGGCCTGGCAGGTGCCGCTGCTGGAGCTGCCGGACGCGCAGTTCCTGCTCATGTCGGCCACGCTCGGCGACGTCACGCGGTTCGTGGACGACATCTCCCGCCGCACCGGCAGGGCCACGGCCGTCGTCGCCGGCGCCGAACGACCGGTGCCGCTGAGCTTCAGCTGGGCGGTCACCCCGATCACCGAGACGATCACCGAGCTGCTGGAGACCCACCAGGCGCCGGTCTACATCGTCCACTTCACGCAGAAGGAGGCGCTGGAGCGGGCGCAGTCCCTCCTGTCGCTCAAGATGGCCACCCGGGAGGAGAAGGACGCGATCGCCGAGCGGATCGGCGCCTTCCGGTTCACCGCCGGCTTCGGGCGGACCCTGTCCAAGCTGGTCCGTCACGGCATCGGGGTGCATCACGCGGGGATGTTGCCGCGCTACCGGCGGCTGGTCGAGCAGCTCGCCCAGGACGGGCTGCTCAAGGTCATCTGCGGCACGGACACCCTCGGCGTGGGCATCAACGTGCCGATCCGGACGGTCCTGTTCACCGGCCTGACGAAGTTTGACGGGAGCCGGCAGCGCGTGCTCCGCGCCCGGGAGTTCCACCAGATCGCCGGGCGGGCCGGGCGTGCCGGCTACGACACGAGCGGCTACGTGGTCGTGCAGGCACCAGAGCACCACATCGACAACCTCCGGGCCCTGGCCAAGGCGGGGGACGACCCGAAGAAGCAGCGCAAGGTGCAACGGAAGAAGCCGCCGGAGGGCTTCGTCAGCTGGACCGAGGAGACCTACGAGAAGCTGGTCGGCGGTGAGCCGGAGCCGCTGGTCTCCCGGATGCGCGTCGACCACTCGATCATCCTCAACGTCGTTGCCCGGCAGGGTGACCCGTTCGTGAACCTGCGCAAGCTGCTGCGGGACAACCACGAGGACCCGCGCAACCAGGCCAGACTGTCCCGCAAGGCCATCACGCTGGCCCGCAGCCTGCTCGACAGCGGGGTGCTCGAGCGGCTCCCCGAGCCGCAGGAGTCCGGTCGTCGGGTGATCCTCTCCGCCGGGGTGCAGGAGAACTTCGCCCTCAACCAGCCCCTCGCGCCCTTCGCGGTCGCGGCCCTGGAGGTGCTGGACCGGGAGGACCCGGCCTACGCCCTCGACGTCGTCTCGGTGGTGGAGGCCGTCCTGGAGGACCCACGGCAGGTGCTCTATGCGCAGCAGTCGAGGGCCAAGGGCGAGGCGGTGGCGCAGATGAAGGCCGAGGGGATCGAGTACGACCAGCGGATGGAGCTGCTCGAGGACGTCACCTGGCCCATGCCGCTGGTGGAGCTGCTCGAGGGCACCCTGGAGATCTACCGGCAGTCCCACCCGTGGGTGAGCGAGGACGCGCTCAGCCCCAAGTCCGTCGTCCGCGACATGTACGAGCGGGCGATGAGCTTCACCGAGTTCGTCGGCTTCTACCAGCTCACCCGGTCCGAGGGGATCGTGCTGCGCTATCTCACCGACGCCTACCGCACGCTGCGCAACACCGTGCCCGACAGCGCCAAGACCGAGGAGCTGGACGACCTCATCCACTGGCTCGGTGAGACCATCCGGCAGACCGACTCCAGCCTCCTGGACGAGTGGGAGGCGCTCACGGACCCGGACCTGGTCGCGGCCGCGGCGGCCCGCGCGGCCGAGGGCGTGCCCCTGGCACCGAGCCGCCCGATCACCGGCAACGAGCGGGCCTTCCGGGTGATGGTGCGCAACGCGGTGTTCCGCCGCGTCGAGCTGGCCGCCCGCGACGTCTACAACGACCTCGCGGAGCTGGAGCGGGCGGTGGCCCAGCTGACCGAGCCGCCCAGGGAGCCGTTGATGAGCGCCGACGACTGGGACACCGCGCTGGAGACCTACTGGGACGAGCACGACGAGATCGGCCTCGGGCCGGACGCCCGCGGCCCGGCGATGCTCTCCATCACGGCCCTCGTCGGGCCCCAGCCAGGAGTGCGGGAGGTGCCGGGGGTCGCCTCCAGCGGACCGGAGGACGTCCGGCTCTGGCAGGTGCGGCAGACCCTGGCCGACCCGGCCGGCGACCACGACTGGGTCATCGAGGCCGTGTGCGACCTGGACGCCTCCGACGAGGTGGGCGAGCCGGTCCTGCTCGCCAGCGCGATGCGGCGTCTCTGACCGGTTCCCCCTGGCGACCAGGCGCATGGTGGCGCGTCCTTTCGGGCGACCGGGCGGGTGGTCGCCCGCCGATCTCCTCGACCGAGCGCACCGGCACGGTGACAGGGGTATGCCGAGGCGAGCCTCGGCATACCCCTGCTCCTGCCAGGTGGTCCGGTGGGGCGTCGACCGATGCGCCCGGTGATCAGAAATCTCGCGTGACGACGCGCTCGGTCGGGAGCGGGGGAGGAGCTACCGGCCGGCGATCGCCTCCAGCGTGGCGATGGCGTCGCCGCCCTCCGTGGGGGCCACCACGATCCGCCGGTCCAGCACGTGCTCGACCCCCGGCTCGAGGGTGACCTGGAACCGGCTCATGATCCAGTTGCCGTTGCCGTAGGCGTCGAACGCACCGGCACCGTCGGCATAGACCAGGCCGTAGGACTGCGGGTCGTTGCCGGTGGCACCCACCCAGCGCCCAGCCGGATCGAAGGCGGCTGGCTCGGCATACGGGGTCGTGATCTCGGGGTGACCGGAGACCAGGCTCCGCTGCCCCGAGCCGTCGTGGTCGAGCGCGTCGCCCACCCACACCTGCGTCGCCGCGGCGCCGGTGTTCCGGAAGGTCGTGGTCGCGGAGACCCACGGCTGGTCCGCCTCGAGGACATAGTCGGTGGTGACCTCGATCGCCGTGTCCTCCCGGGAGGCGCCGGTGACCCGCACCACCGCCCGCGTGTCGGTCACCTCGACGATCTCGACGCTGTCGGAGACGACCTGGAGCTGCTGCCACGCCTCGGTGCCCTCCGGCCGGGTGGTCGTGACGTAGGGGCCGTTCAGCCAGTCGATCTGGTCTGCGCCGCCCCGCACCGCGAGGTCGCGGACCTTGCCCACCGTGGAGCCCGAGAGCTGCGGGTCGTTGCCGCCGGTCGCCACCGACAACCACACGTCGTCATTGAGCATCACGACATCCTCCGTCGTGCCCTCGACCAGGCCCGCGGGGAGGCGGTGACCCGTGGTCGCGTCCACGGGGACAGGGGTCAGGGCCAGGTCCACGGTCTCGACGACCGTCTCCTCGAGCGTGACCTCCTGCTCGGCGACGCCGTAGCCCAGGCCCGTGGCGCGGACCCGGTAGGTGCCCGGCTCCAGCGTCAGCCGGTAGGTGCCCTCGGCGTTGGTCCACGCGGTGCGCACCACCTCCCCGCCTGCGTCCAGCGCCTCCACCTTCTGGCCGGTCGCCACCTCGCCGTCGACGGTGACACTGCCCTGCACGCCCGCGCGGTCGGCGACCTCGTCGTCCAGCGCGGGGATCGCCGCGGCCCAGCCGGCGATGTCCGCCGTGGGGTGGCCTGCGCCCGGGTACTCGGTGAGGTGGTACCACGTGATGGTCCGGGACTGGCCCGAGGCCACCGAGGCGTCGAAGCTGGCGCCGAAGATGTAGCCGTCGGCACGCAGGCCCGCCGGCTCGTCCTCCACCCAGGCCACCGCGTGGGCCGGTTGGGTGCTCTGGCCGTCTGCGCCGTCATAGACGAAGTTGCTGGTCCAGCCCTCGGTCACCACCCCGGGGTTCCAGCGGTCGATGCCGGGGACCCAGGCCTTGTCGTTCGAGGAGTCGGGATCGAGGGTGTAGCTGAAGAAGCCCTCGAAGTCCTCGGACCCGGTGTTGTCGACGGTGAGCTCCATCTTGACGACCGGGCTGTCCGGGAGCGCCTCGTAGCGCACCGAGGTCTTGAGGCTGCCGTCGATCTGTGCCTCGCCACTGGCGACGACGCTGTCACCGTCGACCGTGACCTCGGGCAGGTTGAGCCACTCGCCGGAGCGGTTCCACGGCCGGCCGGGGTCGGCCATGACCGGCGACAGGACCATCTCGGACCAGTCCAGCGTCTCCGTGCCGCGCTCGTCCGTCAGGAAGATATCGGCCAGCCAGCCCTCCTGGAACGTCCCGGGCCTGTTGTTCGAGTCCACTCGCTCGACGATGGTGGCCTGGACCCGGTCGTTCATCACGAACGAGTAGGTGTCGCCGGCCTCGACGTCCGTGCGGGTCGATGAGCTGCCGTAGTCGGGGATGACCGCGGACTGGCCGGCAACCGGGCCGCGGACCACCTCCAGGCTCAGGTCCGCCTCGACCTCACCGGTCTCGCCGAGAGTGACCTCTGCGGCGCTGCCCGCACCGGACACGGCGCCGCGCACCGAGGCCTGGACGGTGTAGGTGCCGGGCTCGGCCGCGACGTGGTAGCTGCCGTCGGCCCGGGTCGAGGTCGTGGCCACGACCTCCTCGCCCCGGACCAGCCGGACCGAGGCACCGTCGACCGGCTCGCCGGTGGTGCCGTCCACGACGGTGCCGGTGGCTGCGCCCCAGGGGTCAGCCGCCTCACCGTCGGGAGTCCAGGCATACAGGTTGCCGTCGTAGGCCCCGGCGACCACCGTGTTGCCGCTGACTGCCGGACCAGCGGTGACCCAGGCGCCGATCTCCTGCTCCCACAGCGGCTGGCCGGTGCGCTTGTCGAGGGCGTACATCGAGCCGTTGTTGGAGCCGACGAACAGCGTGTTGCCGCTGACGGCGGGGGAGGAGATGACACCACCCTGGTAGGTGGATCCCGGCAGCAGCCGGTCCCAGAGCACCGCCCCGGTGCGGGCGTCCAGCGCGGTCACCGCGCCGGACGGGAAACCCATGTAGGCGATGTCGTCGTCGACGGCTGCCGCCGACGGGGTGGCGTTGGAGGAGATCTTCGACGGGTGCGGGCTGCGGAACTGCCACAGCTCGGCGCCGGTCGCAGCATCGCGGGCGATGAGACCGTTGCCCGAGCCGATGAAGACCCGCCCGCCGGCCGCCGACGGGACGCCGTCCTGCCAACCGCCCAGCCGTTCCGTGCCCGTCCACAGCCGGGTCCCGGTCTCCAGGTCGAAGGCCAGCACCCGGTCCGCGGTCTGGTTGCCGACGAAGACCCTGCCGTCGGCGACGGCCGGGGTGCCGTCGGACATCGTCGCCCCCGTCATCGGCGACTGCCAGGCCACCTCACCGCTCTCGGTGTCCATCGCGACCAGCAGACCGCGGGACCCAGCGCCGTGACGCGTCTGCAGCGGCCAGAGGACCTTGCCCTCCGCGACCGTGACGCCGTAGTAGCCGTAGGCGCGCTGGTTGAAGGGCTCGGGTGCCTCGTCGGGCGTGTACCGCCACAGCTCCTCACCCGTCCCGGCGTCGAGCGCGTACATCACACCGCGCAGGCTCGGGACGAACACCTTCCCGTCGGCCACGGCCACCGAGCCGTGCACCGAGGACTCGACGGGGTGGGTCCACCGCTCCTCGCCCGTGACCAGGTCGACGGCGTGCACGGCCCAGTTGCCGTCACCGTTCTCGTCCCGGGTGCCGGCGTACACGACACCGTCGTGGATGGCGGGAGCGCCGGTCAGGAAGACCCCCTCGGTGTGGTGCGTCCAGGCCAGCCGCTGCCCCGCCGGGACCTCGTCCGGGCTCACGCCGGCGTGCGCCTGGTCGCCGTGGTGCTGCGACCAGTTGGCACCGGCCACCGGCTGCTCGGGGGCGGCGTCCCTGTCCACGGTGAAGGTGGAGGACTCCGACCAGGAGTCCCCGGAGGCGTCCGTGGCCTCGACGGTCAGCGTGTGCTCACCGGGGGTGAGGACCCGCCCGTTGGCCGGGGGCCGCTGCAGGTCCTGGAACACCACGCGGGCGGTCCAGGTGTAGTCGCCCCCGGTGGAGTTCATCGGTGCCCAGCTGCCGTCGTCGATCCGGTAGCGGACCTTCACCGCCGGGTCGGACGTGTCGTAGGCGTTGACCTGGACGTGGGAGAGTCCCTGCCACGGGACCGAGCTGCCGTCCGCCGGGTTGGTGATCACCATCTCCTGCTCGCGGCCGTAGGACCGCACGGGGTTCTCAAAGGTCTCGCCGTCCATGTGGACATAGCGGAAACCGCGGGGAGCGTTGTCGATCGTGTAGGAGCTCGACACCGTCTGCACGTGCTTGGCCGTGCTCGCGAAGTCGCTGTCCGGGTCCACGTCGTTGCTGTGCTCGTGACCGACCAGGATCAGCTCGGCCTCGTGCTGCTCGAACAGGTCGCCGAAGGCGTCGTACTGGTTCGCCGAGCCGAAGGGCACGTTCATCGGCTGGTGGGTCAGCACGACGACGCGCTTACCGGTCGCGTTCTGTGCGAGGTCCTCCCTGAGCCACGTCAGCTGCTCGTCGAAGGGGGCCTGGCCGTTGTTCTCGACCACCACGAAGTGCCGGTTGCCGTAGTCGAAGGAGTACCACTCCGGGCCGACGTGGCGGCGGTAGTTGTCGATGCGCGAGGCGTAGTCGTTGCCGCCGCCCCCGAAGTACTCGTGGTTGCCCACGGCCGGCCAGACGGGGAGCTCGGAGTGAGAGGTGGCGTTCTTGTAGTAGCCGAACTCGGCGTGGGTGGCGTTGTTGGTCAGGTCACCGCTGACCGCGATGAAGCCGAGGGGCTCGGTCGTGGAGTTGATCTCCTCGATCTGCTGGGCCAGCTGGGCGTTCACGTGCGGGTCGGCGACGTTGGCGAAGGTGAAGGCGGACTCCAGCCCGGGCTCGTGGCGGACCAGCGCGAAGTCCGCGGTCGGCGTGGCTCCGTCCTCGACCTCACCGAGGTTGCGATAGAACCGCGGTGTCATGAACTCGTCCACGCCGACGTCCCAGCCCGCGGGCTGGGTGAGGAACACCGAGTCGGTGGTGCGTCGGGTCGTCGACGTCTCGAGGCTGTAGTCGCCCGCGGCATCGGTGCGCACGATGCGCACGCCGTCCGAGACCGCCACGTCCGGGATGCCGGGCTCATCGGCGTCGTGGGTGTCGTTGCCGTTGAGGTCCTCGAAGACCGTGCCGCTGATCACGGCCGTGGGCGGGTCGAGCGCGTCGGCGATCGTCGTGGTCAGCGGGGCGGCGACGACCGCGAGAGCGGTCGCACCGGTGACGGCGTACAGGCCGCCGCGCAACCGTCGCGGTCGGTGAGATGGTCTGGACACGGCTGATGACCTCCTGAGGTCAGTGGGGGATGGGGCAGGGGGCGGGTCAGTGGGGGTGGATGGGTGCAGGGGGCAGATCTGAGCGGTATGCGGAGGGGTCGGCCCGGTCGGGCGTCCGGGCTGCTCCGGTGGTCCGGGTGGGCGGCAGAGGCAGCACCCGGAGCGTCGCCACCGGGACGACCACGAGGGACAGGCAGGCCACGGTCGCGCCGCCCCAGAACGCCACGAGCGGCCAGGCCCCGGCCACCGGGCCGGTGGCCGCCAGCGAGTCGGTGAGCGCCAGGGCCGCCGCGCCGAGGGCCGCACCGTGGACCAGCCCGGCGGCCCCGGTCGTCAGGGCCCGGACCCCGCCACGACGCTCGGGCCGGCCGGTCAGGGCGAGGACCGCGTCGAGCACGACGAAGCCGACGGTGACCACGAGCAGCGGCGTCACCACGGCTCGGGGCACTGCCGACCAGCCCAGGACCGTCACGGTGTAGGCCACCGTGATGCCCAGCAGGAAACCCCCGGTGGCCGCCCCGGTGCCCCGGACCCACCCGCGGAGGGTCCCCGACCCGCCCCGGTGTGCGGTGACGACGACCAGCAGGGCCAGCCCCACGGCATACAGCAGGTGCGACGGGGTGGTGACCAGGTGGCCGGCTCCCGCGGTGGCCAGCTGCCGACCCACTACCCACGGGTCGGCACCGGCCGTGGAGAAGCTCGGGCGGTCGGCGGTGAGGAGGACCGTGCCCTCGTGCCCGCCGAGCTGGTAGTCCACCGTGTTGTCGTGGGAGTCGACGACGCCGTCCGTGGCCCGGAAGACCTCGTAGTGGAGCGTGTACGAACGCGGGTCGTCGACGGGGCAGTGCAGCCGCAGGCGCAGCTCGGCGAACGGGAGCGTGGTCTCGTCGTAGACGCCTGAGCCGGTCAGGACGGTCGTGCAGGTCACTCCGTCCGCGGAGAGTCTCAGCCGGTCCTCGAGATAGGCGAGCACCTGCGGGTGGTGCTCGGCGAGGCGGTCAGCGCGGGCCTCGTTGTGCGGAGCGGTCAGTGCCTCGGTGCCCAGCGCAGCGGCCCGGACGAGGGCGTCGTAGTCGATCTGGAGGGTGTAGGCGACGTGCCCGTCCTCCTCGAAGAGGTAGCTGAAGCCCGACGTGGCCCGCACGTGGGCGGTGGCCGCCCCCGTGAGGGTCGTCAGCAGGAGGACCAGACCAGCGGTCAGGGCGGCGACCACCCGTGCCCGGCGCGCTGCGGGGGTAGCGTGCTCCGATCTCGGTGTCGCACTGGGGGGTCGCCCGTTCCGGGGCAGGGGAGCGTGGAGCCGCGACATGGGTGCCTTCGGGGACAGGACCTGCTGAGGACGGTGGTGCCGTCGAGAAGGCTAGGGCCGCCGCCGCTGCCTCAGCGGGGACCTGCCACTTCCTGACCGAGGGTTCGGGCAAGGTTCCGGGGCCGTTCACCACCTCGCCCGCGACGGCACCCGCGTGTCGCCCGTGCGACGCCTGCGGTTCAGCGAAGGGACCGCGCGGTGCCTACCCGCCGACGGCCTGCGTGTCGTCGAACCGCCGGGACAGGCTGTCCAGGACGTGCGTCCAGCCCTGGCGGTAGGACTCCACTCCGTCGGGGTCGACGACCTGGTGGGTCACCGTCACCAGGGTGCCGCCGTCCTGCTCGGCCAGGTCGACCCGGACCTGCTCCTCGGGCCCGGCGCTGTCACCGTCCAGCCAGGTCCAGGTCAGCTCGATCAGGTCCGGCTCGCGCAGGGTCCGGAAGGTGCCGCGCACCCCGATCCCGGCCGCGACCGACTGCACCAGGTAGTCCCCGCCGACGCGGCCGTCCACGGTGTAGGTGGTGTCGCCGATGGTGACCCACCACCACCGCGACATCCCCTCGGGACTCAGCCACGCGGCATACACCTGGGGTCGTGGGGCGGGGACGTGCTGGGTGATCACGAGCTCGTGGGTCATGCGTTCTCCTCGGTGGGTGGGGTGAAGGACCGGGCCAGGTTGTCGAGCTGCGCGGCCCAGAAGGTGCGGGTGCGGTGCAGCCACTCCTCGGCCGACCGCAGCTGGTCGCACTCCAGGTGGACCGTCACGGTGCGGCCCGCCTTGGTGCGGCTCACGACGCCCGCCGACTCGAGGACGGCGAGGTGCTTGAGGGTGCCCGGCAGGGAGATGGGCAGGTGGGCGGCCAGCTCCGAGACAGTCTGGTCGCGCTGGGCGAGCAGGTCCACGATGAGCGTGCGCCTCGGGTCACCGAGCGCGGCGAAGACCGGGGCGTGGTCGCGATAGTTAACCATGCGGTTCACTGTATGCCGCGTGGTCGGGTCGCGCAAGGGTGTGCCCCTGGTGGGCGAGTGGCACGCATCACTGTGCGCCCGGTCACAGTCGGCAGTAGGTTTGCCGTCATGCCGAACCTTGCCGCCCTGCTCGAGGGCTCAGCCGCGACCTACCCGACCCGCGACGCGCTGGTCCTGGGGGAGACCAGGCTCAGCTACGCCCAGGTGGACGCGGCCGCCAGCCAGGTCGCGAACCTGCTGGTCGAACGCGGGATCGGCCCGGGCGACAAGGTCGCCCTGACCTGCCCGAACCTGCCGTTCTTCCCGATCGTCTACTACGGCATCCTCAAGACGGGGGCGACGGTCGTGCCCCTCAACGTGCTGCTCAAGGCGCGGGAGATCGCCTACCACCTGGCCGACTCCGACGCGGTCGCCTACGTCTGCTTCGAGGGCACCGCCGAGCTGCCGATGGCGCGGGAGGGCGCGGCCGCCTTCGCGCAGACACCCGGCTGCGAGCACCTCCTCGTGATCACCGCGGACCCGGCCGCCCCCTCGCCGGTCGAGGGCGCGACGACGTTGGGGGCAGCCATGGCCGGGCAGGCGCCGACCTTCGAGACCCACCCGGTTGCCGACGACGACACGGCGGTGATCCTCTACACCTCGGGCACGACGGGCCAGCCCAAGGGCGCTGAGCTGACCCACGCGAACATGACCTCCAACGCCCTCGTGGGCCGGGAGCTCTTCAGAGGCGATCCGGAGCACCCGGACACCTACCTGTGCGTGCTCCCGCTGTTCCACTCCTTCGGGCAGACCGTGATCCAGAACGGCGCCTTCGCGCTGGGCGGCACGGTCGTGCTGCTGCCGCGGTTCGAGGCCACCGCCGCGCTCGGCCTCATGCAGCGGGAACGGGTGACCTTCTTCGCCGGCGTGCCGACGATGTACTGGGGCCTCCTCGGGGCCCTGGACGACTCCGTGGACGTCGCTGCGCTCGCCGCGCACCTGCGCGTGGCGGCCGCCGGTGGGTCCGCTCTGCCCGGGGAGGTCCACAAGGCCTTCCGGGAGCGGTTCGGCGTGACGATCCTGGAGGGCTACGGGCTGTCGGAGACCTCGCCGATCGCGTCCTTCTCCGTGTTCGGTGAGGAGCCACGCGTCGGCTCGGTCGGCGTGCCGATCCCGGGCGTGCAGATGAAGCTCATCAACCCCGACTGGTCCGATGTGGACCGCTCGGAGGACCCGGACGCGGTGGGCGAGATCGCGATCGAGGGGCCCAACATCATGAAGGGCTACTACGACCGACCGGACGCCACGGCCGAGGCGATTCACGAGGGCTGGTTCCGCAGCGGGGACCTGGCCCGGCAGGACGCCGACGGCTACTACTACATCGTCGACCGGGCCAAGGACATGATCATCCGGGGTGGTTTCAACGTCTACCCGCGCGAGATCGAGGAGGTCCTGATGACCCACCCCGCCGTCTCGCTCGCCGCCGTGATCGGCGTGCCGCACGAGAGCCTCGGCGAGGAGGTCCGCGCCTACGTGATCCCCGAGAAGGGCGCCGAGGTCTCCGGGGAGGAGCTGGTGGCGTGGGGCCGGGAGCAGTTCGCCGCCTACAAGTACCCGCGTGAGGTCGAGGTCGTCAGCGACCTGCCCATGACCGCGACCGGCAAGATCCTCAAGCGCGAACTCGGCTGACGGCTCGCCGCGGCCGACGAGAGCACGACGAAGAGGTGGGGTGGGACGACGAAACCACTGCAAGAGGTGGGGGTCAGATGAGCAGGGCCAGCGCCCAGTAGGTGACCGCGGCCACCAGCCCCGCACCGGGGAAGGTGAGCACCCAGGCGCCGATGATGTTGCCCGCGACGCCCCACCGCACCGCGGAGAGCCGGCGCGTGGCGCCGACACCCATGATGGCCGAGGTGATCGTGTGCGTCGTGGAGATCGGTGCGTGGAAGACGATGCCCGCCACGTAGAGCACGGAGGCCGCGACGCTCTCGGCCGCGAAGCCCTGCGGCGGGTCGAGGTCGATGATCTTGCGGCCGAGCGTCCGCATGATCCGCCAGCCACCCGCATACGTCCCGGCGGAGATCACCAGCGCGGAGGTGACGGTCACCCACAGCGGGATGCTCTCGCCCTCGTGGTAGCCACCGACGACCAGCGCCAGGACCACGATGCCCATGGTCTTGGCCGCGTCCTGCAGGCCGTGGCCGAGGGCCATCGCGGCGGCCGACACGGTCTGCGCGTAGCGGAACTTGCGGGACATCCGGCCGGGGTGCCCGTGGCGGAAGATCCAGAGGATGGCGGTCATCGCCAGGAAGCCGAGGATCATGCCCACCACCGGCGACACCAGCATGGGGATGACGATCTTGCTCAGGATCCCGTCCCACAGCACCGTGGTGCCGGCCGCCAGCGACGCACCGGCCATGCCGCCGATCAGGGCGTGCGAGGACGACGACGGCAGGCCGTACCACCAGGTGAGCATGTTCCACCCGATGGCACCGACCAGGGCCGCGGCGACGATCGCGAGCCCGGTCATGCCCTCCGGCGGGGCGATGATGCCCGACCCCACGGTCTGGGCGACACCGGTGCCCAGGAACGCACCGATCAGGTTGAAGACCGCGGCCATGGCCAGGGCCACCCGCGGGGTGAGCGCCCGGGTCGACACCGAGGTGGCGATCGCGTTGGCGGCGTCGTGGAAACCGTTGGTGTAGTTGAAGCCCATCGCCAACAGGACGACGAGGGCGACGGGAAGCCAGTTCTCCACCGGCTCAGGACTCCTTGGCGGCGATGCTCTCGACCGTGTTGGCCACGGTCTCGAAGGAGTCGGCCGCCGCCTCGAGCTCGTCGTAGAGCGCCTTGTACCGGATGATGTCGACCGCGTCCCGCTCCCCGTCGAAGAGGGCGGCGATCATCCGCCGGTAGTTGCGGTCCGCGACGTTCTCCAGGCTGTTGATGGCGATCCAGAACTCTCGCAGGTGGTGCATCTTCTGCAGCCCGGGCATGGCCTCCAGGGTCAGGTCGGCCATCTCGACGAGGACGTCCACCTGCTCGGTGACCGCCGCCGGGAGCTCCTGCACGCGGTAGAGCACCATGATGTCCAGGCTCGCCTCGATGTGGTCGAGGCAGTCGTCCAGGCGGGCCGCCAGGCGGTAGATGTCGTCGCGGTCGAACGGGGTGATGAACGAGCTGTTCACCGCGGACATGATCGTGTGCGTCGCCTCGTCGCCGTGGTGCTCGATGTCCTTGAGGCGCTGGGCCGCGGCCTTCCACTCGCCCGGCGGGCCCTCGACGGTCGCCTTCAGCAGGTGGGCGCCGTCCCGGATATGGGTCGCCAGGTCCGCGAACTGGCCGTAGAAGGTGGTGTTCTGGGGTGTCAGCTTGAAGCGCACGGCGACGATGCTACGGGACACCGGCCGGTCGACCCACCGTCACCCGCCGTCCATCCGTCGTTCACGCACGCCGTGCCTGCGCGGCAAAAAGTGCTTGCAGCCGCACGCAGGGCCTGCCACGGTGAAGGGACCGGAAGACGACGACGTCCATCTGAGTGGGGAAATCATGCGCAAGGCGATCCTGGTCCTGCTGTCCGCTGCCGCCCTGGTGCTGGCACCGTCCGCTGCCTCGTCCGGCGGGGAGGAGCCGCGAGGTGGGCCGCCGGGTGAGGTGCCGGTCTGTCTGGTCACGGAGGCGCACCCCGACCAGGAGCGGACCATCGAGGTCCCCGCGTTCGTCGCCACGGTGCTCACCCGGGTGACCCTGTCCTACGCGGGGGCGTGCGCCGAGTACGGCGAGTCCGCGCCCCGGGGAGAGGGGACGCTCACGGCATACAGCCAGGTCTGGCAGGGAGAGCCGCAGGCCGTCGGCCTGGTCTTCCCCTCCGAGACCCTCCAGGGGCTGCCCTACGACCCGCCGACCGCCGGCCTGTGGTGCTACGACAAGGACGGCAACGGGGAGGTCGACCCGATGATGGAGTGCTCGGGCGGCTACGAGGACGCCCTGCACCTCGGGGAGGACTTCCGCACCGAGGTCGACTCGCCCTTCACCTACGTGTTGACCAACTGGAACCCGATGGGGCACATGCCACCCGGGATCTACGACACGCCGCACTTCGACGTGCACTTCTACACCAACCCCAACGAGGAGCGCCTGGCGATCCGGCCGGGTCCGTGTGACGTGCTGGTGCACTGCGACGACTACCCGCTGGGCAAGAACCTGCCCGAGGCGCGGTACCTGCACCCGGACTTCCAGGACCTCAACGCGATCGAGCCGGCGATGGGCAATCACCTGACCGACCTCACCGGGCCCGAGCACAACGGTGAGCCGTTCACGCACACCTTCATCTACGGCACCTGGGACGGCGAGGTCACCTTCTACGAGCCGATGGTCACGCACGAGTGGTACTCCGGGCTGTCCGAGGGCACCCTCGCGGACGGGTGCTTCCCGATCAAGCAGCCGGAGGCGTTCCAGGAGGCCGGCTGGTACCCGACCGAGTACTGCACGCGGTACCGCGAGAACCGGGACGAGCTGACCACGTCGCTGGAGGGCTTTGCCTACCACGAGGCAGGCTGAGTATGCCGAGTGGCCGGCTCCGCGGAGCGGGTCCCCCTGGGGGCCCGCTCCGGTGGCGTCCCGGCGGCCGCCCCTGACACGCTGGGGGTGAGCCGTCCTCGAGCAGGGAGTCACGATGAGTGCCGCAGCCGGGTCCACCGGGCCGTTGACGCAGGAGGAGCTGGAGTCGGTCGACGCCTGGTGGCGTGCCGCCAACTACCTGGCCGTCGGGCAGATCTACCTGATGGGCAACGCGCTGCTGCGCCAGCCGCTCGCCGCGGAGCACGTCAAGCCGCGGCTGCTCGGCCACTGGGGCACCTCGCCGGGCCAGAACTTCCTCTACGCCCACCTCAACCACCAGATCATCGACCGCGACCTGGACGCGATCTACCTGTCCGGGCCCGGCCACGGTGGGCCGTCGCTGGTCGCGGCGGCCTGGCTCGAGGGCACCTACTCGGAGGTGTACTCCCACGTCGGCGGCGACGAGCGCGGGGTCAACGCGCTGTGCCGCCAGTTCTCCTTCCCCGGCGGCGTGCCCAGCCACGTCGCGCCGGAGACCCCCGGCTCGATCCACGAGGGCGGTGAGCTCGGCTACGTCCTGTCCCACGCCTACGGCGCGGCCTTCGACAACCCCGACCTGGTGGCGGTCGCGGTCATCGGTGACGGCGAGGCCGAGACCGGCCCGCTGGCCACCGCCTGGCACAGCAACAAGTTCCTCGACCCCAGGGTCGACGGCACGGTGCTGCCGGTCCTGCACCTCAACGGTTACAAGATCGCCAACCCGACGGTGCTGGACCGGATCCCGCGCGAGGAGCTCGAGGCGCTGCTCGTCGGCTACGGCCACCGGCCCTACTTCTTCGAGGGCGGGTTCGACGACGAGGAGCCGCACCGCACCCACCAGCGGTTCGCCGCGCTACTCGCCGAGGTGCTCGACGAGATCGCGAGGATCCGCACCGAGGCGGCTGACGGCATACGGCAGGGTCGGCCGCGGTGGCCGATGATCGTCTTCCGCACGCCGAAGGGCTGGACCGGGCCGGAGGAGGTCGACGGGCTGCCGGTGGAGGGCACGTGGCGCTCCCACCAGGTCCCGATGGCGGCGGTGCGCGGCAACGAGGACTACACCCGGCTGCTCGAGGACTGGCTGCGCAGCTACCGTCCGGAGGACCTGTTCGGCGAGGACGGCCGGATCCTGCCGGTCGTCGCCCGCAACAACCCGGTGGGCACCCGCCGGATGAGCGCGAACCCGCACGCCAACGGCGGGATGCTGACCCGCGACCTCGACCTGCCCGACTTCCGGGAGTATGCCGTGCAGGTCCCCTCTCCCGGCGGTGCGACCGCCGAGGCGACCCGGGTCCTGGGCGGCTGGGTGGCCGACGTGGTGGACCGCAACCGGGAGACGTTCCGGGTCTTCGGGCCCGACGAGACGCACTCCAACCGGTTGTCGGCCGCCGTGGAGCAGGGCGGCAAGGCCTGGCAGGCGGAGGTCGTCGAGACCGACGTCGACCTCTCCCGGACCGGTCGGGTGATGGAGATCCTGTCCGAGCACCAGTGCCAGGGGTGGCTCGAGGGTTACCTGCTGACCGGGCGCCACGGGCTGCTGAACAGCTACGAGGCGTTCATCCACATCGTCGACTCGATGTTCAACCAGCACGCCAAGTGGCTGGACGCCTGCCGTGACATCCCGTGGCGGGCGCCGGTGCCCTCGCTGAACTACCTGCTCTCCTCGCACGTCTGGCGGCAGGACCACAACGGCTTCTCCCACCAGGACCCCGGGTTCCTCGACGTGGTGATGAACAAGACGGCCGACGTGATCCGCATCTACCTGCCGCCGGACGCCAACACCCTGCTGTCGACCTACGACCACTGCCTGCGCAGCCGGAGCTACGTCAACGTGGTGGTCGCCGGCAAGCAGCCCGGACCGCAGTGGCTCTCCATGGACGAGGCGGTGCTGCACTGCACGCGTGGCATCGGCACGTGGGACTGGGCCGGCTCGGAGGTCGCCGGTGAGGTGCCCGACGTGGTGCTCGGGTGCGCCGGTGACGTGCCGACGATGGAGACGGTGGCGGCCGCCGCACTGCTCGCCGAGCACCTGCCCGACCTGCGCGTCCGCGTGGTCAACGTCGTCGACCTGCTGCGGCTCCAGGACGAGCGGGAGCACCCGCACGGCCTGAGCCACCGCGACTTCGACGCGCTGTTCACCACCGACCGCCCGGTGATCTTCGCCTTCCACGGCTACCCGTCGCTGGTGCACCAGCTGACCTACCGCCGCACCAACCACCACAACATCCACGTGCGCGGGTTCAAGGAGCAGGGCACCACCACGACCCCGTTCGACATGCTGATGATGAACGACCTGGACCGCTACCGGCTCGTCGTCGACGTCATCGACCGGGTGCCCGGACTGGCCGCGCGCGCCGCGGGGCTGCGCCAGGAGATGCTGGACGCCCGGGTCCGGGCCAGGGACTACACGCGCGAGCACGGCGAGGACATCCCGGAGGTCGCCGGCTGGGCGTTCACCGACGACGACAACACGCAGGGCTCGGGCGCCCCCGGCTCGGACACCGGCGGCGACAACGCCTGACCCGCAGCAGAGCGCCCACGCTGTGGTGTCTTGGAGCCTCTTGGGTCTCTTGCAGCCGGCTACAGCCGGGTCCAAGAGACGGAACCCGCTCCAAGAGGACAGTTGGTGGCGGGCAGCCGGGAGCGCTCCTTCAGGATTGGTGGCGCGCAGCCGGGAACCGCTCTCAGGGCCGGAGGTCTGCAGCCGGGAGCGCGCGCTCAGGGCTGGTAGCCGAGGTTGGGCGCGAGCCAGCGCTCGGCCTCCTCCAGGCTCCAGTCCTTGCGCGCGGCGTAGTCCTTCACCTGGTCGCGGTCCAGCTTGCCGACCGCGAAGTAGACCGCCTCGGGGTGGGCGATATAGAGCCCGGAGACCGCTGAGGTGGGGGTCATCGCGCACGATTCGGTGAGCTCCAGGCCGACCTCGTCGGCGCCCAGCAGCCGGAACAGCGTCCGCTTCTCGGTGTGGTCGGGCTGCGCGGGGTAGCCGGGCGCCGGGCGGATGCCGTCATAGCGCTCCTTGACCAGCTCGGCGATCTCCAGCTGCTCCTCGGGGGCATACCCCCACAGGTCGGTGCGCACCAGGCGGTGCAGCCACTCGGCGAACGCCTCGGCCAGTCGGTCGGACAGCGCCTGGGCCAGGATCGCCGAGTAGTCGTCCAGATCCTCCTTGAACTGCATCGCGAGCTCGTGCGCGCCGTGGATGGCCACCGCGAACCCGCCGATGTGGTCGCCCTCGGGAGCGACGAAGTCGGCCAGGGCGGCATAACGGTTGGACCGCTGCTTCTGCTGCCGCAGCGTGTGCAGCACCGTCGTGGTGCCGTCCGCCTCGGTGATCTCGACGTCGTCCGGTCCGAGCCGGCGGGCGGGCCACAGCGCGACGACGCCGCGGGGCCTCAGCAGCCGCTCGTCGACGATCCGGCGGAGCAGGGCCTGCCCGTCGGCGAAGAGCTCGCGGGCCTGCTGCCCCTGGCGCGGGTCCTCGAGCAGCCGCGGGTAGGTGCCGCGCAGCTCCCACGCCGAGAAGAACGGCGTCCAGTCGATGACCTCGACCAGCTCCTCCAGGGACGGCTCGACCACGTGGCGTCCGAGCCGGCGCGGCGCCGGCTGCCCGGGGGCGCTCACCGCGCGGGTGTCCGCGCGGGCTGTCGCCAGGTCCACCAGGGTGACCCGCTTGTCGCCGTGCCGTTCCCGGAGCTCGGCGAACTGCCGGCCCACGCGCTCGGCCAGGGCGGACTCCCGACTGATCGCGTCCCCGGCGACGCCGACGGCCCGGCTGGCGTCGGTGACGTGGGCGACGGTCCCGGCGTAGGCGGGGTCGATCTTGACCGCGGTGTGCGCGGCGCTGGTCGTGGCCCCGCCGACCAGCAACGGTGTGGAGAGGCCGCGCCGGGTCATCTCCGTGGCGACGCCGACCATCTCGTCGAGGCTCGGCGTGATCAGCCCGGAGACGCCGATGACGTCGGCGCCCCACTCGGCCGCCGTGTCGAGCAGCGTCTCGGCGGGCACCATGACGCCCAGGTCGCGCACGTCGTAGCCGTTGCACGCGAGGACGACCCCGACGATGTTCTTGCCGATGTCGTGCACGTCCCCCTTGACGGTGGCCAGCAGGATCTTGCCCTTGGTGTGGCCACCCGTCTCGGCAGCCGCTGCCTCCAGGTAGGGCGTCAGGTGCGCCACCGCACGCTTCATCACGCGGGCCGACTTCACCACCTGGGGGAGGAACATCTGGCCGCTGCCGAACAGGTCACCGACAACGTCCATCCCGTCCATGAGCGGGCCCTCGATCACGGTCAGCGCCGAGCCCAGCTCCTGGTAGGCCTCCTCGGCGTCGTCGACCACGTGGTCGGCGATGCCGTGGACCAGGGCGTGCCGGAGCCGGTCGGCCACCGGCGCGTCGCGCCAGGCCGCCTGGTCGGCGGAGGTGCCGCGGCCGGAGGACTCGCCCTTGTAGCGCTCGGCCAGGTCCAGCAGTCGGTCCGCGGCGTCCGGACGCCGGGCCAGGATCACGTCCTCGACCGCGTCCCGGAGCTCGGGGTCGATCTCCTCGTAGATGCCGAGCATCCCGGCGTTGACGATGCCCATGTCCAGACCCGCGGCGATCGCGTGGAACAGGAACACCGCGTGCATCGCCTCGCGCACCACGTTGTTGCCCCGGAAGCTGAACGAGACGTTGCTGATGCCACCGCTGACCAGCGCGCCGGGCAGGTTCGCCTTGATCCAGCGCGTCGCCTCGATAAAGTCGCGCGCGTAGTGGTCGTGCTCGCTCATGCCGGTCGCCACGGTCAGCACGTTGGGGTCGAAGATGATGTCCTGCGGTGCAAAGCCCGCCTGCTCGGTCAGCAGTCGGTAGGCCCGCCCGCACACCTCCTGGCGGCGCGCCAGGGTGTCGGCCTGCCCGGTCTCGTCGAAGGCCATCACCACGACCGCCGCCCCGTAGCGCCGCACGATGGCCGCCCGGCGCAGGAACTCCTCCTCGCCGTCCTTGAGCGAGAGGCTGTTGACGACGCCGCGTCCCTGCAGGCACCGCAGCCCGGCCTCGAGGACCTCCCAGCGCGAGGAGTCGACCATGACCGGCACCCGTGAGATGTCCGGCTCGGCCGCGAGCAGGTTGAGGAAGTGGGTCATCGCCGCGACGCCGTCGAGCATGCCCTCGTCGAGGTTGACGTCGATCAGCTGCGCCCCCGCCTCGACCTGCTGCCGCGCGATCTGGACGCCGGTGTCCCAGTCACCTTCTGCGACAGCCTTCTTGAACTTGGGGGAGCCGGTGATGTTGGTGCGCTCACCGACGTTGATGAAGTTGGTCTGCGGGGTCACCGTGAACGGTTCGAGCCCGGACAGACGCAGATATGCCGTCAGCCGGGGTGGGCGTCTGGGCGCCACTCCCCGGACGGCCGCGGCGATGGCCTCGATGTGCGCGGGGGTGGTCCCGCAGCAGCCGCCGACGATGTTGACCATGCCCTCGCGGGCGTAGTCACCCAGGACCTGGGCCATCTGCTCGGGGGTCTCGTCGTAGCCGCCGAAGGCGTTGGGCAGACCCGCGTTGGGGTGGACCGACACCAGGCGCTCGGTGGCACCGGAGACCTCGCGCAGGTGCGGGCGGAGCGCGGCGGGGCCGAGGGCGCAGTTGAGCCCCACCGAGAGCAGCTCGGCGTGGGCGGTGGAGATGACGAAGGCCTCCGGGGTCTGGCCGGAGAGGGTGCGGCCGGAGGCGTCGGTGATCGTGCCCGAGAGCATCACGGGGACCGGCCGGCCCAGCTCCTGGCTGACCGTGTCGGCCGCGCGGAGGGCGGCCTTGGCGTTGAGGGTGTCGAAGACGGTCTCGATGAGCAGCAGGTCGGCGCCGCCCTCGAGCAGGGCCCGCGCCTGCTCGGCATACGCCTCGTGCAGCTCCGTGTAGGTGACGGCGCGGAACTCTGGTCGCTCGACGTCGGGGGACAGGGAGGCCGTCCGGTTGGTCGGACCCATCGCCCCGGCGACCCAGCGCGGCCGGCCGTCGCGCGCGGCGTACTCGTCGGCGACCTCGCGGGCCAGGCGGGCGGCGGCCCGGTTGAGCTCCGGCACCAACGACTGGGTGCCGTAGTCCGCCTGCGCGATCGAGGTCGAGGTGAACGTGTTGGTCGTGGTGATGTCGGCGCCGGCCTCGAGGTACTGCTGGTGCACGTCCCGGATGACGTCGGGCCGGGTGAGCTGCAGGAGGTCGAAGTTGCCGCGGTAGCTGCGCCCCGGGTCGGCACCCTCGAAGCGGAAGTCGTCCTCGGTGAGCCCGGCCTGCTGGAGCAGCGAGCCCCACGCCCCGTCCAGGACCAGGATGCGTTCGTGCGCCAGCGTGCGCAGACCTGAGGCGGTCGTCTCTGGGGTGGTCATAGTCACCTCTCGTGCCACGGCTGTGGACTTCCAGCCGGAGCGGCTGGGCCTGGGGACGGCACCGTCGAGGATAGTCGACGACGGGCCGCCGCCTCACCTGGCGGGGTAGACCCGGGCCGGCCCCACCACCGCCAGTCCGACCCGCTCACCGGCCGACGGTGGCTGTGCTCCCGCGACGCGGGCCCGGACCCCGTGGGGCGGCTCTCCCACAGCCACCTCAGCCTCCAGGTCGAGCTCCACCACCGCGTCGTGACCGAAGTAGGCAACGCTGCGGACGACCGCATCCAGCTGGCCGGCGCCCGGTGCGGTGAGAACGATCTGCTCCGGCCGCAGCATCACCTCGACATCACCGTGTGTCACGAAGCCGCGCACCGGCAGGTCACCCAGCACGCAGTGCACCGCGCCGGCTGACGCTGTGCCGGGCAGCAGCACGGCGTCCCCCAGGAAGGCGGCGACGAGCGCGTCGACCGGCTCGCCGTAGATCACCCGCGGCGCGGCCACCTGACGGAACGTGCCACCACGCAGGATCGCGACCTCGTCGGCGAAGGACAGTGCCTCCCCCTGGTCATGGGTCACCAGGATCGAGGTCGCCCCCGTCGCACGGAGCGCGCGGCTCGTGGCCTCGCGGGTGCTGGACCGCAACGCCGTGTCCAGCGAGGAGAACGGCTCGTCCAGGAGCACCAGGTCCGGGCCCGGGGCCAGCGCGCGGGCCAGCGCCACCCGCTGCTGCTGACCACCCGAGAGCTGGTCGGGCCGTCGGTCGGCGAGGTGGGCGGGCAGCTCGACCAGGTCGAGCAGCTCCAGCACCCGGTTGCGGTGCCTGCGTCGCGGCCAGGGCAGACCGAAGGCGATGTTGCCGGCCACGCTGAGGTGGGGGAACAGGCCACCCTCCTGCCGGACATAGCCGACACCCCGCCGCTCGGGAGGCACCCAGGTGCCGTTCCCCGCGACGGTGCGCCCCGCGATCTCGACCTGCCCCGACGTCGGCCGGAGGAATCCGGCGATCACCCGCAGCAGGGTGGTCTTGCCGCTGCCGGAACCGCCCAGCACCGCCGTGGTCGACCCGGCCCGGACGCTCAGGTCGACGCGGTCGAGGACCGTCGTCGCGCCGTAGCCGACCGAGACGTCACTGATCCGGATGTCGCTCATCGTTCCTCCAGTATCTGACGCCGGAGCAGGAGGGTGAGCGGCACCGACAGAGCCACCATGACGGCCGCGTAGGGCGCGGCCGCTGCGTAGTCCAGCTCGCTGCTGGCGCTCCAGAAGGCGAGCGCGAGGGTCTCCGCGCCCGTCGGGGCCAGCAGCAGGGTCGCGGTGAGCTCCGTGCCGATCGCCAGGGCCACCAGCACGAAGCCGGTGAGCACCGACGGGGCAGCCTGGGGCAGCACGACCCGCACGAAGGCCTCGGGGCCACGAGCACCCAGGGAGCGGGCTGCCTCCGTGAGCTCCGGCGGTGCCGCGGCCAGCCCGGACCGCAGCGACACCATCGCCCGGGGCAGGAAGAGGATGGCGTAGGCGAGCACGAGCAGACCGACGGTCTGGTAGAGGGGCCGCGCCCAGCGGACGGTCAGCGTCACCAGGGCGAGGGCGACCACGACGCCGGGCAGCGCGCTCGCCACGAAGGTGACCCGCTCCAGCACCAGCGAGAGGGCAGAGCGCCCGCGGTTGAGCAGCCAGGCGCCGGGCAGCGCGAGGAGCGTGGTGAGCAGCCCGCCGAGCAGGGCCAGGCCGACCGTGGTCAGGGCCACTCGCAGCAGGTCCTCACCGGCGACCGCCTCCGTGCCGACCAGGAGCCAGCGCGCGATCATGACCAGCGGCACCACGAGAGCCAGCGCCACCAGGACAGCGAGCGACAGCAGGGCCGGGACCTTCCAGGGCCCGAGCGGCACCGACTCGGCGCCACGGTGGGCCCCCGCCCCGACGCGGGCGACCCGTCGGTGCCCCCGTGCCACCACCTCCACGGTCAGCACGAGCAGACAGAGCAGAGCCAGCACCGATGCCAGGAGGCTGCCGGCCGTGTCACTGAACCCGACGGCATACTGCTGCATGATCGCGGTCGTGAAGGTCTGGAACCGCATCATCTCCAGGACGCCGAACTCGGCCAGCAGGTGGAGGGCCACCAGGAGCGCCCCGCCGCTGATCGCCGGGCGCAGCCGGGGCAGGACGGTGCGCCGGGTGGCCGCCAACGGACCCAGACCCAGTGACCGGGCCGCTTCCTCCTCGGTGCCGTCCAGCACCCGCAGCAGGGCGGCCACCGGGAGGAACACGAAGGGGAAGTAGGCCAGGGTCGTGACGAGCGCCGCGCCCAGGAACCCGGTCATCGCCGGCGCCAGGCTGATCCAGGCATAGGCACTGACAAACGCCGGGACCGCCAGCGGTGCCAGCAGCAGGGTGCGCCACCACCCGGCGCCGGGCAGGTCGGTGCGCTCGACCAGCCAGGCGGCCAGGGTCCCGACCGCGATGGTGGCCGGCACGGTGACGGCGATCAGCTGACCGGTGTGCACGAGCAGCTCACCGACCCGGGGCCGGAACAGGAAGTCGATCGCGGTGCCGGGGCCACCGGCTGACGCCTGCACCCCCACCACGACGAGGGGCAGGACGGCGAGCGCCGCGACCAGCGCGGCCGCAGTGGTGACGCCCCGGCTCCTAGAGGACGCCGGCATCGGTCATCAGGGCGATGACCTGCTCGGAGTTGAGCGTGAAGGGGTCGACCGGCGGGGCGTTCAGGGAGTCCAGGGGAGGGAGTGCCGGGTCGGACGCCACCCCGGTGCCCACGGCATACTCCATCGATCCGCTGTCCGCCAGGACCTGCTGTCCCTCCGGGCTGGTGACATAGGCCAGGAACTGCTGTGCCTCCTCGGCCCGGTCGGAGCCGGCCAGGACACCGCCTGCGGACAGGCTGACGAAGGCGCCGGGGTCCTCGTTGCCGAAGTAGTGGAGCTGGGTGTTGCCGCTGCCGGACCTGTCGCCGGCCTGGTCGCGATACCAGTAGTAGTGGTACATCACGCCCACCGGGACCTCACCGGCGTTGACTGCCTTCATGGTGGCGATGTTGTTCTGGTAGATCTCGGCGTTGTCCTGCAGGGCCTCCAGCCACTGGCCGGTCGCCTCCTCGCCCTGGTCGGCGAGCATGCCTGCGACGATCGCCTGGAAGTCCGCACCGCCGGGCGCGCCGCCCCAGCGTCCCTTCCAGGCCGGGTCGGCGAGGTCCATCAGCGAGTCGGGGAGCTCGGCCTCGGCGATCTCCTCGGGGTTGTAGACGAGCACCGTCGAGCGCGCAGCGATCGCGACCCAGTCACCCGAGGAGGGAACCAGGTGGTCGGCGACCTGGGCCGCCGTCTCCGGAGCGATCTCGGCCAGCAGGCCCGCCCGCTCGACGACGGTCATCGCCGGTGAGTTCTCGGTGAGGAAGACGTCGGCGGGCGAGGCCTCCCCCTCCTGGACGATCTGGTGGCCCATCGAGGAGTCCTGGCCCGACCGCACCTGCGTCTTGATGCCCGTCTCCTCGGTGAACGCCTCGGCCCACGCCTCGGTGACGTTCTTGTGCTGGGAGGAGTAGATCTGGAGCGCCTCAGGGTCGGGCACGTACTCCTCACCGCCGCCGCAGGCGGTGAGGGCGAGTGGCAGGGTCAGCAGGGCGGCGAGCAGGGAACGGCGGCGACGGGGCACGGATATCACTCTCGACAGATGGGGGCGGGGGACCGGTCAGCAGACAGTGGCACCAGGTCCTGCAACCTGCGCACCGGGCGGGCGAGGAGCCACCACAGCAGGCAGCCGGCGGCCAGGGCGGCAGCCGTGGCGCCCACGGGGGTGGGCACCCAGCCCAGGACCTGGAACTGGATCAGGTAGATGTAGAGGGAGGCGGCGGCCAGGACGCCGATCGGTCCGGCCAACCGGGCCGGGACCCGCACCTCCGGGACGAGCGTGAGGGTCGCGATGCCCGCCAGGATGGTCAGGTTGCGGACCGGGTCGTCGGGGAAGAAGGTGAGGCCACCCAGGACGGCCAGCCCCAGCGTCGTCAGCCTGCGCCGCCTGGTGTCGGCGTGAGCGACCGCGGCGCCGATGGCAAAGAGCCAGAAGGTGGTGGGCATGATGCCGCGCAGCACACCCTCACCCAGGCCGAGGATGAGGAAGCGCGGGATGAGCGCGAGCGCAGAGATCAGGACGGCGACCCGCCAGGGGTGGTCCCGCCAGGCGCGCCCCACCGGCGGCACCGTCAGCACGAGGGTCATGAGCACCAGGCTGGCCACCAGGGTGTCGATGAACCACAGCTCGTTGTGCTTGCCGTAGGTGACGTCGCCGGCGATCCAGTTCGCCATCAGCACGTTGCCCCAGCCGTAACGGTCGTGGGTGAGCATCCCGAACAGGGCGATGCCGGCTGTCGGCACGGCGACACCGATCAGCAGGCGCAGCGCGCCACGCCAGCGCTCGGAACCGGTCGGTGCGGACAGCCCGAACCGGGCGGCGTTGAAGCCGGCGACGGCCAGCAGCGTGTGGGCACCCCCGAGGATGCGGAACAGGTCGGCGTGTGACCCGCAGATGATGATCGCGGCCACGGCGCGGAGCAGGACCGAGATCTCCATGGTGCGGTGGCTCGGAGTCGGGTGACCAGCGCCCTGCTGCTCCTGCCCCTGCGCGACCAGGGTGTGCAACGGGCGGTGGTGCCAGCCGGTGGGGAGGGGGCCCAGGAGCACCTCCAGCCGGAGCGAGGCCTGCACGTGGCTCAGGGAGTCGCCGCCGAGCTGTACGAAGCTGCGGTCCAGGTCGATCGCGTCGCGGGCGAGCACCTGCTGGAGCACGGCGGCGACACGCACCGCGAGGGGTGGTTCGTCGGCCACGCCCTCCGGCAGGGCCTCCGCGGTGCCGCCGCGCCCTCCGGCGGCGCGTGCGCGCACCAGCGCGTCGCACGCCGTCCGGTCGACCTTGCCGTTGCCCAGGCGGGCCAGCGGAACGGCGACGGCCTCGACCGCGGCCACGCCGACCCCTGAGGTCTCCGCCGCGACCAACCGGGCCCGCGCGGCGAGCGCAGCGGTGTCCTCGCCCGTGGGCTCGACCGCCACCCGCAGGCCGGCGTCGTCCCCCGTGACACACACCTGGAGCCCCTCGGCCTCCAGGGCCGACTCGACCACTGCCAGGTCGATGCGCAGCCCCATCACCTTGAGGAAACCGGACCGTCGCCCCACGATCCGTAGCAGGCCGTCGGCGTCCATCCTGCCGAGGTCCCCCGTGCGCAGCTCGGTGAGCATCTCGCCCAGCGCCAGGTCGTCGGGGTGCTCGGCGTAGCCCATCATCACGCCGGGGCCGCTGACCACGACCTCACCCACGCCGTCGGCGGCGCCGGGGACGGACGGGTCCAGGCGTAGGACGGTGCCGGGAACGGGACGGCCGACGGCGTCCGGATGGTCCGCGGTGAGCCCGGGCTCGAGCACGCAGATCCGCGCGGTCGCCTCGGTCTGGCCGTACATCAGCGCGAGCCCGAAGCCGCGCTCCTGCCCGAGGGCGGCCAGCTCGCGGGCGCGCCCCTCCGGCATCCGTCCGCCCGCCTGGGCGATGAGGCGCAGCGACGGGTGCGGCCGGTCCAGCTCGTGACTTCTCACCAGCAGCTCCACCATGTGCGGCACCACTGCCAGGTGGGTGACCCCCTGCGCGTCGATGGCGGACCGCAGGGCCGGGTCCAGGACGGAGCCGTCACTGATGACGACGGAGCCGCCCGAGACCAGGTGCGAGTGCAGGACGGACAGCCCGAAGCAGTAGTGCAGCGGCAGGCTGGTGATGCCACGGTCGGCAGGACCGAGGGAGAGTGCCCCCGCGATCGCCACGGCATTGCTCCGCACGTTGCTGTGGGACAGCCGCACCAGCTTGGGCGAGCCCGTGCTCCCTGAGGTGCTGAGCAGCAGCGCCAGCTCGGGGTGCAGCAGGTGCGCCGGGCCACCGGGCAGGACCTCGAACGGGTCGGACGGGTCAGGGGTGGCGACGACATCCGGGCGGAACGTCGCCACGATCTGGTTGGTGCGCTCCGGGGCGTCGGAGGTGACGAGGGCGCAGTGGCCCGCCTCGAGCACGGCCAGATAGGCCGTCACGCTGCTCACGTCGTTGCGCAGCGGCAGGTGCACCAACCGGCGACCGTCGGCCGGGTCGGGCAGGTGGGCCGCCAGCGCCGACACGCGCTCGCGGAGCTCGCGGTGGCTGAGGACGTCCCCGTCCGGCGTGAGCAGAGCAGGGCTGTCCGGGGGCGCCGCCGCGGCGAGCACACCACGACTGAGCTCCACTGGCCGGGGTGTGGGGACGGACACGGTCACGAAAGCGAAGGCTAACCTAACCGATATTCATCACACAACTGAGAGGTAATTAGGGCCGATGGCGACGGAGGTGCAGCTCTGGTGGGGGTCGCTGTTCGATGCCGACCGGCGCCTCCTGCCGCTGCTCAGTGCCGTCGAGCAGGAGCGCGTCGCCTCGCTGGACCGTCCGGCTGACCGCGGCCGGTCCCTGGTCGGAGCGGCGTTGCTGCGCACGGTGGTCTCACATGAGCTGCGGTGCGCTCCGGACCAGGTGCGGATCGACCGGACGTGCGCCGAGTGCGGTGAGCCCCACGGTCGCCCGCGGGTGGTCGGCCCGTTGCAGGCAGACGAGCAGCGGCCCCCCGAGGTCTCCGTGTCGCACTCTGGTCATCTGATCGGCGTCGCCCTGTGCCGCACTCATCAGGTCGGTCTGGATGTCCAGCGCGCCGTCGACCTACCGCCGGGCACCGACGGCTGGGACTGGGTGAGTGGTGAGGCCCGTCTCAAGCTCGGTGCGCACGCCGAGCCCGTCAGCATCGTCTCCGTGCAGCCACCGCTGCCGGGCTACCGGGCGGCCCTGAGCGTCCTGTCACCCTCCCGCCCCACGGTTGTCGAGCAGCAGTGGAGGAGCGCCCCCTGGCGGGCGACCTGACCCCTCAGCGCGGCGTCCTCGGTGGTCGGAGCCTCCCAGAGACGGGACGGTCGGGGATAGTGGGTAGCGGTGGGTGCAACATTTCCCCGGGTTCCCCGCGTCATTGCGGTTGTGAGAAACAGGAGACCAGGATGAGGCTCTTCGGCCGCTCGGCCGAGCAGGGCGAGATCGAGGCCTATGTCGAGGGCGCGATGCCCCGTCTGGTGGGGCTCGCCTACGCCATGACCGGCGCGAAGGCCGACGCGGAGGACCTCGTCCAGGACACCCTGGCGACCGTGATCACCAAGTGGTCCCGGATCTCCGAGGCCGAGAACGTCGACGCCTACGTGCGGCGCACCATGGTCAACACCCTGATCTCCAAGAAGCGCCGCAGGTGGACCACGGAGGTCGTCTCCCACGAGGCGGTCACCGCGGACCGGGCACAGCCCGTCGGGGCGGGTGTCGCGCAACAGGTCACCGAGCGGGATGCCGTGCTCGCCCTGTTGCGCGAGCTGCCGGACCGGCAGCGGGCCGTCATGGCGCTGCGCTACTACGAGGACCTCCCGGACGCGCAGATCGCCCGGGCTCTCGACTGCTCCGAACAGGCCGTGCGCAGCGCGGCCCATAACGCGATGAAGACACTCCGCCGGCTGTTGCCGGCCCGGGAATGGCAGGGGATCGGCTGATGGCCTCTCAGCAGGGGAACCGACGGGACGACGACCTCTCCAGGGCGTTGCGGGGTGCGGTGGGCAGCGCAGAGTTCGACTATGCGGCCCTCGTGACCGGTGCGCACCAGCGCGCCGGACGGATCCGGCGCCGGCGCGCGATCGCGACGGGGGCCGCTGTGGCCGTCCTCGGCCCGGCGCTCGTCGGGGGAGCGGCCCTGGTGCTGCCCGAGATCCTGCCCGACGGAGGCTCGGGCAGCGCCCTGACACCCGCAGGGTCGAGCGACGCCTCCGGGCAGACCTCCGCCGCACCGACCGACACGGCCGCCGCTACCCAGGCGCCGCCCACGGATGAGGCGGCGTCCACGGTCGACCCGGTGCCCACCGACGACGCCGCGGTCCCCACGGACGAGGCCGCACCGACCGACGACGCCGCCGTGACCACCGCCCCGACGGCGGGCGAGGCGCCCTGGCAGGAGTCCGCACCCCCCATGCCGGAGGGGGGAGCCCAGCCCGACAACGAGGACTTCCCGAACGCGTGGCAGATCCCGGACGCGCGGCCGACCGGCGTCGACGCGCTGGACGGGCTCGGTGCCCCACAGCTGGTCATGAACTATCCGCGGGTGGCCCCGGTGATGGGCCTGATGACGTGCGACCCGGGTCGCGCCGGTGGCGTCGAGCCCCTCGCCGGCCAGCACTTCAGCCACTATGCAGACGACCAGGCCGGTCTGATCATCGACATCACCGTCACCGGCTGGGAGGACAGCCCGGCCGCCCGGGACGGCCTGGTCCAGGACGCCTACACGCTCTGTACCTGGGACTCCGGCGTGGCCGAGGCCCAGCCGTTCCCGGGGCACGAGAGCGACGAGGACTACCTGGTGTTCGCACCGGAGGGCTCCGAGCTGACCGCCGCGGTCGTCCGGCAGGGTGACTACCTGATCGCGGTCACCGTGCGGGACGCCTCGGAGGGAGCCGCGACGCAGATCGCCGCCGAGATCGCAGGGAAGTCGGCCGACAACCTCGAGGCCCTCGACCCGGTCCACGGCCGCGACTGAGCGGGGACGACGATGAGCCCTGGCATCCTCGGTCGTTCTCCCGAGGGCGACGAGGCGCGGTTCAGCCGGCAGCTGTGCCGAACCGTCGGGGACGTGGAGTTCGACTATGCCGCCCTGGTGCACGGCGTGCACCGGCGGGTCGGGCAGATTCGGCGGCGCCGGGCGATCGCGACCGGAGCGACGGTCGCCGTGCTCGGTCCCGCGCTGGTCGGTGGCTCGGCCCTGGTGCTCCCGGGCCTGCTCCCGAGCGGGATCGGCCCCGGGACGCCCGAGACCACTCTGGCGGCCGCGCCCACCGAGGAGGCGGCTGACCGGCGGCCTGAGCCCACGGCGTCGACGACCGACCCGGCCGCGGGATCGACGGTCGATCCCACCACGACGTCGGCGGTCGATCCGACCGCATCGACCCCGGAGACCGAGACCGAGACCGAGGGGCGGAGCGGTGAGGAGCTGTCCGGAGGGGAGCCCACCGACCCGCCATGGCAGGAGGCGGCCCCGCCCCTGCCCGAGGGCGGTCTGCAGCCCGGCGACTCCGGCAACGCCTGGGAGATACCGGATGCCCGCCCGACCGGTGTGGCCGCTCTGGACGAGTTCGGCGCCCCCCAGCTGGGCAGCAACTACCGTCGCACCGTGCCCGTGTCGGGGCCCATGGTGTGCAACGGCGCCGGGCCGGGGTCGGGACCCGGTGTCGAGCCGCTGGCGGGCCAGGAGTGGATGTACTACCACGAGGGCGGGAGCTGGGCTCCGGGAACCGTGACCATCCAGGTCACCGGCTGGGAGGACAGCGTGTGGGCGCGTGACGCCCTGCGGGACGCCACCATGACCTACTGCGTCCGGGACGCGGACGGCGACTGGGAGCGGCTCACCTGGGCCGGCCGAGACGGAGACGACGACTACCTGCTCTACCGGGCCACGTCCGCGGGGGTCGACTACCGCTTCGCGGTGGTCCGCCGCGGCGACTACCTGGTCGGCGTCACCGTCACCGGCACCACCGGCGCCGACGTCGCCGCCGAGGTCGCCAGCAGGACGGCCGACAACCTCGAGGCGCTGGATCCCGTCCACGGCCGCGGCTGACACCGCCGGCTGACAGACTCGGGGACGTGAGGCCACTCGACGTCACCGCGACCTACCGGCTGCAGCTGCACGCCGGGTTCACCTTCGACGACGCCCGCCGGGTGGTCCCCTACCTGGCGGGTCTGGGCGTCTCCCACGTCTACCTCTCCCCGGTGCTCACGGCCGTGCCCGGGTCGGCGCACGGCTACGACGTCCTGAACCACGCCACCGTCAACGAGGAGCTCGGTGGCCGCGCCGGGTTGGAGCGGCTCGCGGCCACGTGCCACGACGCCGGCCTCGGCGTGGTCGTCGACATCGTCCCGAACCACATGGCCCTCACGGCGCCGGAGTGGGCCAACGCGCAGGTCTGGCAGGTGCTGCGGGAGGGCCGCCGGGCGGCCTCGGCGCACTGGTTCGACGTGGACTGGGCGGCCCTCGACGACCGTCTCGGGCTGCCGTTCCTCGGCGCCCCGCTCGCCGACGTGCTGGCGGCGGGTGAGCTGGTCCTGGACACCGGCCGCGCCGACGAGGGCCCGGCGGCCGGACAGCTCGTCCTGCGTTACCACGAGCACGTGTTCCCCGTGGCCGAGGGCACGGCGACGGAGTATGCCGAGGCGCCGGCCAGCGCGGACGTCGCCGCGATCCTCGATCGGCAGCACTACCTCCTGGCCGACTGGCGCGAGGCGGAGACGACACTGAACTACCGCCGCTTCTTCGAGGTCGACTCCCTGATCGGCGTGCGCGTCGAGGAGAGCGACGTCTTCGAGCAGACGCACCGGCTGCTGCTCGACCTGCACCACGGCGGGGTCATCGACGGGTTCCGCATCGACCACCCGGACGGGCTGGCCGATCCGGAGGACTACCTGCGCCGGCTGACCCGCCAGTGCCTGGCCGGGACGCCGATCTGGGTGGAGAAGATCCTGGAGGGTCCCGAGCGGCTGCCGGACGCCTGGGAGTGCGCCGGGACCACGGGCTACGACGCCCAGGCGGCACTGCAGACGGCGCTCGTGCCGGCAGCGACGGCAGAGACGGTCGACCGGGCGTGGGCCGAGGTCGGTGGGGAGCCGTCCCTCGAGCCGGTCGTCGAGGCCGCCAAGCGCGCGGCGGTCGACACCCTGCTCACGCCCGAGACGCGCCGGCTGCTGCGCAGGGCGCGCACGGTGCTGCCGGACCGTGGGCCCGAGGCCCTGCAGGAGGCGCTGCGCGAGCTGCTGGTCGCCGTCGACGTCTACCGGGCCTATGTCCGACCCGGCCACGACACCGACCCCACGTCGGCCACGCGGCTGCACGAGGCGGTCGAACGGGCCGCCGGGAGGAGCCGGCACCCGGACACCGTGCGCGCCCTCGGTGAGGTGCTGCTCGCACCGGAGGCCTCCCACGACCCGGCCGCCGCCCGGGACCTGGCGGTCCGGTTCCAGCAGGTCACCGGACCCGTCATGGCCAAGGGGATCGAGGACACCGCGTTCTACCGCTGGCACCGGCTGGTCGCGCTCAACGAGGTCGGGGCAGACCCCGCGGCCGCTCCCGGGGTGGAGCAGCTGCTCGCGTGGGCGGAGCACCAGGCGGCCCGCTGGCCCGGAAGCATGACCACGCTGTCCACCCACGACACCAAGCGCAGCGAGGACGTCCGCGCCCGGCTGCTGGCCGTGGCGGCCGACCCCGCTGCGTGGCTGGCCTGCACCGAGGCGTTCGCCGCGGCCGCGGCCGGGCACGGTGTCGACGGGCCGACCGCGCACCTGGTCTGGCAGACGGTCCTGGGCGCCGCAGGGCCCACCGGGACGCCGCTCGAGCTCACCGCCGACCGTCTCGAGGCCTACCTGGTCAAGGCGCTCCGCGAGGGCAAGGAGCACACCAGCTGGGTCGCGGTCGAGCAGGACTACGAGGACCGCGTGCTCGGCCTGGCGCGGGCGGCGCTCGCGCCGGGTGAGCTGCGGTCCGTGATCGACGAGGCAGTGGCCGCCAACCGGGCCAGGGTGCGTGCCGTCACCCTCGCCCAGACGCTCGTGCAGCTCACCCTGCCCGGAGTCCCGGACACCTACCAGGGGGTCGAGCTGGTGGACCTGTCGCTCGTCGACCCGGACAACCGGCGCCCGGTCGACTTCGCCGACCGGGCCCAGCGGTTGGCCCGGCTCGACGCGGGCGCCGCGCCGCGGGACCTCTCGGACGAGAAGCTCCTGGTCACGGCGGCGACGCTGCGCCTGCGGCGGGAGCGGCGCGGGTCCTTCGCGGGTGGGTTCACCCCGCTGCCTGCGGGCGAGGACGTCCTCTGCTACCTGCGCGGTGACGACGTCGTGGTGCTCGCCCCCCGGGCTCCCGACGCCGACGGGCAGGTGCCCCCGACCGCGCTCGCCCTGCCGCCCGGCGCCTGGACCGACCGGCTGACGGGGGCCCGGCACGAGGGCACGGTCTCCACGGACACCCTCCTGGCGGATCTGCCCGTAGCGCTCCTCGCCCGGGAGTAGGACGATGGAGTCCGGCACCGAGGAGGCTTCGATGGGCGGCACGGACGACTTCGCGACCTACCTGGAGCAGGTGCGCGCCCACCGCGCGGAGCTGCGTGACGCGGTGCGCCGTGTCGAGGACGCGCTGGCCTCGCCGATCGCTCGCGGCTCGGGCTGGCGCACCCGGGTCGCCGTGGCGCTGGCGCAGCTGTCCCGGGACTTCGAGGACCACATCAGTCTCACCGAGCGCCCCGGCGGTCTCTACGACAGTGCCGGGTCGGCGGCCCCCCGTCTCGCCGCGGCGGCCAGGCGGCTGGTGGCTGAGCACGTCGGGCTGCGCGACGCCATCGAGGGCTGTCTGGTGGCCTACACGGACGGACCCGACGACGCCGACCTGCAGGCCCTGCGGGAGTCCGCGACGCAGCTGATCGGCCAGCTCGTGCGGCACCGGCAGCGCGGGGGAGACCTGGTCTACGAGGCCTACACCGTCGACCTCGGCGGGCAGGGTTGACACCACTCGGCTGACACCCCGCACGTCTGGTCGCGCGCCGGCCGCGAGATGGCAGGATCGGTGGGGTGACGCAGGAGAGTCAGCCGCCCCGGCAGTATGCCGTGTGGGCACCCGGGGCACGCACGGTCGAGGTGGTCGTCGGTCACTCCGACCGGGCGCACGGTGACCCGGCCGTTGACCGCCACCGGGCGCGTCCGATGGTGCCTGGGGGCCGGCCCGGCTGGTGGGTGGCCCCGATCGAACCGGGCGACGACGGCCGCTACGCCTTCCGTCTCGACGGTGGTGACCCCCGTCCCGACCCGCGCTCGCTGTCCCAGCCCGACGGGGTCCACGGCCCGTCCGCCCTCGTCGACCGCACGGCATACGACTGGGGTGATGCGGGCTGGGCCGGCGCCGGACTGGAGGGCGCCGTCCTCTACGAGCTCCACATCGGGACCTTCACGCCTCAGGGCACGCTCGCGGCCGCCACCGCCCGCCTGGACCACCTCGTGGCCCTCGGCGTGACGATGATCTCCCTCATGCCGGTCGCCGCCTTCCCGGGACGGCACGGCTGGGGTTATGACGGGGTCGCCCTGTTCGCCGTGCACGAGCCCTACGGCGGCGCCCGCGGCCTGCAGGAGTTCGTCGATGCCTGCCACCGGCGCGGGCTGGCGGTGTGCCTCGACGTCGTCTACAACCACCTGGGCCCCAGTGGCAACTACCTCGGGCAGTTCGGGCCCTATTTCACGGATCGGCACCACACACCGTGGGGTGACGCGGTCAACCTGGACGGCCCGGGCAGTGACGAGGTGCGCCGGTTCCTGCTCGACAACGTGCGGATGTGGCTGGAGGACTTCCACCTCGACGGGCTGCGCCTGGACGCCGTCCACGCGCTCCACGACCAGCGGGCCGAGCACCTCCTGGAGTCGGTGGCCGTGGTCGCCGACGAGGTCGCCGAGCGCACCGGCCGGCCACGGAGCCTGATCGCCGAGTCCGACCGCAACGACCCGGCCACGGTGAGCCCGCGCGGGCCCGGCGGTGCCGGAGGCCTCGGGCTGACCGGTCAGTGGGCCGACGACATCCACCACGCCCTCCACGTGGCGCTGACGGGCGAGACCCAGGGCTACTACGGCGACTTCGCCGACCCCGGCGCGCTGGGCAAGGTGCTGACGCGCACGCCCTTCTTCCACGACGGCACCTACTCGAGCTTCCGCGGCCGGAGCCACGGACGGCCCGTCGACCTGGCCACCACTCCGCCGTGGCGGTTCGTCGCCTCCCTGCAGACGCACGACCAGGTCGGCAACCGCGCGACCGGTGACCGCCTGTGCCACGGCCTCACGCCCGGTCAGTCGGCGATCGGTGCGGCGCTGCTGCTCACCGCGCCCTACACGCCGATGCTGTTCATGGGTGAGGAGTGGGGCGCCGGCACGCCCTGGCAGTTCTTCACCGACCACTCCGAGCCGGAGCTCGTGGAGGGGATCCGCACCGGTCGGGCACGCGAGTTCGCCGAGCACGGCTGGTCCGCGACCGTCCCGGACCCCCAGGACGAGAGGACCGTCGCCGCCTCGCGCCTGGACTGGGCGGAGCCGGCGGTCGAGCCGCACGCGTCGCTGCTCGAGTGGCACCGCACGCTCCTGCGTCTCCGCCGGGAGCTCCCCGACCTGCTGGCGACACCGCTGACCGACGGGCACCTGGCCCGGTCCGGCGACGTGCTGGTCCTCACCCGTGGGGCGGTGCACGTGGTGGCCAACCTCGCCGACACCGACGCCAGGGTGGCGGCACCGGCAGAGCCGCGCACACGGCATACGGCAGCGGAGTTTGGTGGTGTGCGGGTCGAGGGGGACGTGGTGCACCTGCCCGGTCACTCGGTCGTGGTGCTGGCCGACGGGTGGGCCCCGTCGCGCGCCGCACGTACGGTGGAGGCATGAGGTTCCACAAGCCTGTGCCGGTGCCGCCGGAGTCGATCGACGCCACCACGGCGGGACCCGACCAGCTCGAGGTCGCCGAGATGGCGCACCGGACCGCCGCCGTCCTGGTGGACCGGGGCCGCGCCAGCGAGGACCCCGAGATCCGCGCGCGCCTGGTCGACCTGCCCCGGACCGTCGGGCTCGCCACCCTCGCGGAGGTGTGGTCCGCCCGGCCCGCGAGGACCCTGCCGGGCGCGCTGTGGCGCCTCTACGCCCTGCACGAGTGGGTGCACCGCTCCCCCGACCTCGTGGCACGGGCCTTCAGCGCCGGGGCGGGGCACGCAGAGGTCTACCGGGTGATCTCCGGCGTGGTCGAGCCGCCGCGGCCGGAGGACCTGCGGGACCTCACCCACCAGATCCTCACCGGCGTCTTCGACGGTGACCTGGACGTCGCCCTGGAGCGGGCGGCGGCCTTCTGCCACGTGACGGCGACCGGCCTCGCCGTGCTGCACGGGGACCAGGCCGCGGAGGAGTCCCACCACATGCCGGGCGTGCCCGACCAGGAGCAGGCGGGGGAGCACCGGCCGGAGGAGCTGCGGCGCGCCGCCAGGCTCCAGGAGACCGCTGCCGACCTGCAGGCCTGCGCACGACTCTGGCTCCGCGGCGACCTGCACTGAGCCACGACCCGATGAGTTCGCCGGGCCCCACGGGTCGGTATCCCCATGACCGCTCCTGACCAGCCCGGCCGCGAAGAGCACAGCGCCCACCAGCAGGACCCCGGCGGGAACGAACCCGACGGGACCTCGCTGCGCGATCTCGGACCCGCCGCGGCAGCGGTGTCCGACGTCGTCCGCGGGGTCCGGGACGACCAGCTGGCCGCCCCCACCCCGTGTCCGCGCTACGCCGTCGGCGACGTCCTGCAGCATCTCGACGGCCTGGCCGAGGCGTTCGCGATGGCGGCGCGCAAGGAGACCTCACCCGACGGGCCCGGCCCCTCGGGCGACGCCGCCCTGCTGCCGGCGGACTGGCGGGAGCGGATCCCGCAGCGTCTGACCGCCCTCGCCGAGGCCTGGCGGGACCCGTCGGCCTGGACGGGCCCCACCGCCGCGGGTGGGGTGGAGCTCGACGGGGCGACAGCAGGTCTGGTCGCGCTCGACGAGCTGGTCGTCCACGGCTGGGACCTCGCCCGGGGCACCGGGCAGGACTACGCCCCCGATGAGGCCAGCATCGCGGGTGCCCGCGCCTTCGTGGCACTCTTCTCGGGCCCGGGCACCGAGGACATGCGCGGCGACGCCTTCGGCCCCGAGCTCGCGGCACCCGAGGGCGCCACGCCGCTGGAGGAGCTGCTCGCCATGACCGGCCGCGACCCCCGCGCGCCGCTGCCCGGGGCCGCACCACGCTGACCTGCTGTTCTGCCGCCCCGTCCACACCGCGGGAACAGGATCCGGACCCGAGCGGTTAGCCTTGAGCGTGTGCCGGGCCGCGGCAGCCCCGGGCTCCAACATTCGCCGCTACGAGCGGCCACGCGCCGAGAGGCGCTCCCGGCCCGGCACATCACCTCACGTGAACGCACGCGGCTGCGGCCACATGACGCGGACGTGTCCCTGCGGCGAACCGAAGGTTTCGGATCCCTCTCGTGGCTTGCGTACCATGTGCGAAGCGGCGACGCCCCGTCGCGCTGTCGAGAAACCGGGAGCAGACGCGTGCGCCTTCGTGTGACCCCTAGAACCGCGCCCTTCACGGCCGCGTTCGCCGGGCTTGCCGCCGAGGTCCACCAGGGGACCCTCGTGCTGCGCGACACCCTCGGGGTCACCACGGTCGCCCGGGGACCGGAGCTGGACCGGGTGCGCGCCCTGCTGCGCGAGGCCGAGCAGGCCCGCGGTCAGATCGTCGCCATGGCTCGCGAGTCGTTCATCACCCCGTTCGACCGGGGGGACATCCACCAGCTCGCCGTGGCCCTCTCCGACGTCCTGGTCCACCTGGAGCGTGCCGTCGACGCCGGCATCAGATACCGCCTCGACGACGCCCCCGACAGCGCCGCGACCCTGATCGACACGCTGGTGCGGATGGCGGAGCTGACGGCCGAGACGATGCCCGAGCTGCACGACCTCGGGGCGGTCGTGGGCTACCCCGCCGAGATGCGGCGCCTCGGGATGCGCGCGGACCAGACCCGGCGGGACATGCTGTCGGACACCCTCTCCGGTCGCAGCGAGCCGCTGCGCGCCGTGCGGGTGACCCTCGTCATCGAGGAGGTGGCCCTCGCGGTCCGTGGCCTCGAGCGGGCCGCCACCGTCGTCGAGGGCATCGTCATCAAGGAGTCCTGAGGGTGGACTGGCTGCCGGCCGCCCTGGTCATCGGGCTGGCTCTCACGTTTGCCTTCACCAACGGCTTCCACGACGCGGCCAACTCCGTGGCGACGGCGATCTCGACCCGGGCGCTCAGCCCCCGCATCGCCATCGCGATGGCGGCCGGCCTCAACCTCGTGGGCGCCTTCCTGGGCGAGGGGATCGCCCGCACCATCGGCGAGGACATCATCGTGCCGCCCAGCGGCGCCGAGGGGCTGGTGCTGATCGCCTCCGCCCTGCTCGGCGCCATCGCCTGGAACGTGCTCACCTGGTGGTGGGGGATGCCGTCCTCCTCCACGCACGCCCTCATCGGCGGCCTGGCCGGCGCGTCGCTGGCCGCCGGGTCGACCGTCCTGTGGGACGGCATCTGGAGTGACGTGGTCCTCCCCATGCTGGTGTCACCGCTCGCCGGGCTGGTCGTCGCCTACCTCGCGATGCGCGTGCTGATCCGGGTGATCGGTCGCACCCGGCGGCAGCACGTCGGCCGCGACGTGCGCCGCGCCCAGGTCGCCTCCGCCGGTGCCATGGCGCTGGGGCACGGGCTGCAGGACGCCGCCAAGACGATGGGGGTGGTGATCCTGGTCCTGGCGGTCAGCGGTCACGGGGGCGAGGACAGCCTGCCCTGGCAGGCGATGGCCGCCTCGGCCCTGGCGCTCGCCGCCGGGACGTATGCGGGGGGCTGGCGGATCGTCCGGACCCTCGGTCGTCGGATCATCACGCCGGCACCGGAGCCGGCCCAGGGCATGGTTGCGGAGGCCTCGGCTGCCGGGATCCTCTACCTGGCCGCGGTCCTGCACGCACCGGTCTCCACGACGCACACGATCACCGCGTCCATCCTGGGGACGGGGCTCACCGGGCGGCGCTCGGCGCTGCGGTGGGACGTGGTCGGTCGGATCGTGACGACCTGGGTGCTCACCTTTCCGGCTGCGGCCGGTCTCAGCGCGCTCCTCTGTGTCGTCCTCGGCGCCCTGTGACCTGCCTCATCGTGAGCGATCCCACACCCGATGTGTTGCGGATTCAAATGTCGTTCACGTCCTGTTCACCCAGCACGCCCGCCCGGGTCACGTCCTCTCCCTAACCTTCGGCGAGGTTGGCAACGCCGCCAGCACGCCAGACTGCGCAGGAGCTGCAGGTCCGCGTGCCACCTGACACCCTCAGAGCAAGAGAGGCAACACCGTGAAGCTGAACCGCTTTGGTTCCACCGTCGCGATTGCGATGGCCGCATCCCTGGTCCTGACCGCCTGTGGCGGCAACGAGGAGGGCGACGACACCACCTCCGAGGAGACCTCGGCGGAGGAGACCACCGACGAGGGCGCCGACGGCGGCGAGGCCACCGACGCACCCGCTGAGGGCGGCGGCGAGACCGAGGAGCCGGCCGCTGGCGGCGCCTACACCCCGGCCGAGGGCCTGTCCGGTGACCTCATCGGTGCCGGTGCCTCCTCGCAGGAGTCCGCGGTGACCGCCTGGATCGCGGGCTACCTCGAGGTCCAGCCCGACGTGAGCGTCGGCTACACCGCCGTGGGCTCCGGTGCGGGCCGCGAGCAGTTCCTGGCCGGCGCCACCGACTACGCGGGTTCGGACGCCTACCTCGACGAGGAGGAGCAGGCCACCGCCGCGGAGGTCTGTGGACCCGAGGGCGCGATCAACCTGCCGCTGTACATCTCCCCGGTCGCCGTTCCCTACAACCTGCCCGGTGTCGACGGTCTCCAGCTGTCCCCGACCACCCTGGCCGGCATCTTCAACCAGGACATCACCACCTGGAACGACGAGGCCATCGCCGCGGACAACCCGGACGCCGACCTCCCGGACACCCCGATCACCGTGGTCAACCGTTCGGACGAGTCCGGCACCACCGAGAACTTCATGGAGTACCTGAGCGCGGCCGCTCCCGACGCGTGGACCCACGAGGCGGGCGACGCGTGGCCGGTCCCCGGCGGTGAGGCTGCCGCGCAGACCTCCGGTGTCATGCAGGTCGTCAACTCCACCGAGGGCTCCATCGGCTACGCCGACGCCTCCGCCGTGACCGGCCAGTCGGCCGCCATCGGTGTGGGTGACGAGTTCGTCGCCTTCTCCCCGGAGGCCGCGGCCAAGGTCGTGGACGCGTCCGAGCCAGCCGACACCGGTGTGGAGGGTGACCTCGCCCTCGACCTGGCGCGTGACACCACCGAGTCCGGCGCCTACCCGATCGTCCTGGTCTCCTACCACATCGCCTGCAAGCACTACGACGACGCCAACCGGGCGGACCTGGTCAAGGACTACCTGGGCTACGTCGCCTCGCCCGAGGGCCAGCAGGTCGCCGCGGACGCCG
Source organism: Ornithinimicrobium cavernae (assembly GCF_003121625.1). Taxonomy (GTDB): domain Bacteria; phylum Actinomycetota; class Actinomycetes; order Actinomycetales; family Dermatophilaceae; genus Ornithinicoccus; species Ornithinicoccus cavernae. The sequence goes on from NZ_QDDJ01000003.1 coordinate 248,022, forward strand.
CGGGCTCGGCTCCCATCTCGGACGAGATGCGCGCGCAGGTCATGGAGTCCATCAGCATGATCCAGGGCGGCTGAGCCACACCCTGATAGCAGTACTGTGTCGACGGTCGTCCGGTGTTGTCTGGACGGCCGTCGGCATACTGCGTCTGAGAGCAGAACATCCCACACACGTCCCCTGAAGGAAGACCCATGACACCTCCAGCTGACCCGGGGCAGGCCCCGGAGGAGGGCTCGGTCGTGACCCGGGCCACCTCGTCGGCGCACAAGCCCGTCCGCAGACCGGGGGACGTCGTCTTCAGCAGCCTCTCCCTCGGTTCGGGCATCCTGATCCTGCTGATCCTGGCGCTCGTCGCCGTCTTCCTCATCTGGCAGGGCATGCCGGCGCTGACCGCCGAGCGGGAGGAGATCAGCGGGGGTGAGGGCTTCTTCAGCTACGTCTGGCCCCTGGTGTTCGGCACGGTCGTGGCCTCTCTCATCGCGATGGTGCTCGCCACGCCCGTCGCGGTCGGCATCGCGCTGTTCGTCTCGCACTACGCCCCGCGGCGGGTCGGGAACGCCATCGGCTTCGTCATCGACCTGCTGGCTGCCGTTCCCTCGGTGGTCTTCGGTATGTGGGGCATGGCGGTCTTCGCCAAGCAGCTGGTGCCCCTCTACGACTGGCTGTCCCAGAACCTCGCCTTCATCCCGATCTTCGACGGCCGCTCCGCCACGGGACGCACGCTGCTGACCGCCGCCGTCGTGCTGGCCGTGATGATCCTGCCGATCATCACCTCCGTGTCCCGCGAGGTCTTCCTGCAGACGCCCCGTCTCCATGAGGAGGCCGCGCTGGCTCTCGGAGCCACCAAGTGGGAGATGATCCGGACCGCGGTCCTGCCGTTCGGGGCGCCCGGTGTCATCGGTGGCGTCATGCTCGGCCTCGGCCGCGCTCTCGGCGAGACGATGGCCGTGGCCATCATCCTCTCGCCCGGAGTGTTCACCTGGGTGCTCACCGCCAGCGGCAACAACACGATCCCGGCCGAGATCGCCCTCAACTTCCCGGAGGCCGCGGGCCTGCGCCTGTCCGAGCTGATCGCCGCGGGTCTCGTGCTGTTCGTCCTCACCCTCGCTGTCAACCTCTTCGCACGGTGGATCGTGGAGAAGCGGTCCGAGTTCTCGGGAGCCAACTGATGAGCACGCCCACCCGGTCGCCGGAGAGCGACATCCACCACTCCCGGATGGACGACCTGTCGGGGATCGTTCCCTCACCGGTGCGTCCGACGTCCGACCGGCCGCTGCTGCTGATCGGCCTCGGGGCCGTCGCCGTGTGGCTCGTGCTCTGGCAGGTCGTCGGGTTGCACATGGTGGTCGGCCTGGTCGTCGGCTACCTGGCCTTCCTGCTGGTCTCCTACCTCTACTACCGCGCGGCCGGTGGGCAGCGCGTCGGTCTGGACATCGTCGTCCGTTGGCTGGTCTACGCCGCCTTCGTCTGTGCGGTCGTGCCGCTGATCTCCATGCTGTGGACGGTCATCGGGCAGGGTCTGCCGCTGGCGTTCGAGTGGTTCTTCATCAGCACCGACATGAAGGGCATCACCGGGACCCACGACCAGGCCTACGCTGCCGGTGAGGGCCCCCTCGTCGGCGGAGCGGGCCACGCCATCATCGGCACGCTCATCGTGACCGGCCTGGCGACCGTCATCTCGGTGCCGATCGGCATGTTCACCGCGATCTACCTCGTGGAGTACGGCGGCAAGAACGCGCTCGCCCGTGGCATCCGCTTCCTGGTCGACGTGATGACCGGTATCCCCTCCATCGTGGCTGGTCTGTTCGCCTTCGCCCTGTTCACCCAGATCTTCGGTATCCGTGACGCCAAGATGGGGCTGGCCGGTGCCGTCGCGCTGTCGGTCCTCATGATCCCCACCGTGGTGCGCAACAGTGAGGAGATGCTGCGGATCGTCCCCAACGAGCTGCGCGAGGCGAGCCTGGCTCTCGGCGTGCCCAAGTGGCGCACGATCGCCAAGGTGGTCCTGCCGACGGCGGCGTCAGGGCTGGCCTCCGGCATCACGCTGGCGATCGCCCGCGTCATTGGTGAGACCGCCCCACTGCTCGTCGCGATCGGCTTCGCCCGGGAGTTCAACTGGAACTTCCTCGAGGGGCCGATGAACACCCTGGCGGTCTACACCTACTGGATGTTCACCAAGCCGCTCAGCCCGGCGGTCATCGAGCCCAGCCAGGAGCGGGCCTGGGCAGCGGCGCTGCTCCTCGTCATCCTCGTGGTGGCGCTCAACCTGCTCGCCCGCTTCATCGCCAAGATCTTCGCGCCGAAGTCCGGCCGCTGACCAATCCCAGGAGAGACCCCAGATGTCCAAGCGAATCGACGTCAACAACCTCAACATCTTCTACGGCGACTTCCATGCGGTCAAGGACGTCAGCATGGTGATCGAGCCCAAGTCGGTCACGGCGTTCATCGGCCCGTCCGGGTGTGGCAAGTCGACCTTCATCCGCACCCTCAACCGCATGCACGAGGTGATCCCGGGCGCCCGCGTCGAGGGAGAGGTCAGCATCGACGGCCAGAACCTCTACGGCCGGGGAGTCGACCCGGTCGACGTGCGTCGCCAGGTCGGCATGGTCTTCCAGCGGCCCAACCCGTTCCCCACGATGTCCATCCGGGACAACGTGCTGGCCGGGGTGCGCCTCAACAGCAAGCGCATGTCCCGCAAGGCGGCCGACGAGCTGTGCGAGCAGTCGCTGCGCGGCGCGAACCTGTGGAACGAGGTCAAGGACCGTCTGGACAAGCCCGGGTCGGGGCTGTCCGGTGGGCAGCAGCAGCGGCTGTGCATCGCCCGCGCGATCGCCGTCCAGCCCGAGGTGCTGCTGATGGACGAGCCCTGCTCGGCCCTCGACCCGATCTCGACGCTGGCGATCGAGGACCTGATCAACGAGCTCAAGTCCGACTACACCGTCGTGATCGTGACGCACAACATGCAGCAGGCGGCACGTGTCTCCGACCGGACCGGCTTCTTCAACCTGGAGGCCACGGGTCAGCCGGGTCAGCTGGTCGAGTTCGACGACACCCAGAAGATCTTCAACAACCCGACCAAGAAGGCGACCGAGGACTACATCTCCGGACGCTTCGGCTGATCGGCACGCCCGCCGGCGCGTCCGGTGGGGTGCTTACTCGCGAGTCGGTGCGCTCGGTCGGGTAGGGGGCGCTCCGGGTCAGGCGGGCGGGCGGTGCCGCTCGACGTCCACGACCCTGGCCTGCGGGCCGGTCCCGGCCACCTGGAGCGCGAGCACCTCGCCCTTGTCCAGGCCGTTGCGGGCCAACCTCGTGAGCATCCGCTGGCCGTGACCGGCCGGGGTCTGACGCGCCAGCACGTCCAGGAGGTCGGGGATCACCGGCCGGTGCGTGCACACGATCGTCGACTCCCCGCGCTCCAGCACCCGGCGCAGGTGCTTGACCGCCTTGCCCGGTGTCGCGGCGTGCCCCTCCTCCGAGAGGCTCTTGCGCTCGGTCAGCCCCAGCCCGGCCTGCTCCGCGTAGGGGCGCAGCGTGTCCGCGCACCGCACGGAGGGTGAGGTGAGCAGGTGGGCGGGACGGTAGGCGGCCAGCAGCGGGATGATCCGTGCCGACCGGCGCTGCCCGACAGGGGTGAGGGGCCGGTCCGCGTCTTGCCCGGTCCACGAGCCGCGACCGACGGAGTGCGCGTGCCGGACCACGAGCAGTGGCCAGGTGTCGAGGAGGCCGGCGGCGTGCGCCTCGTCGGCGGCGTCCAGCTGCTCCCGGTCACGCCGGTAGGTCAACCGCTCCCGTGCCTCGGCGGCGGCCAGCCACGTGACCTCGTCGATCTCGTGCTCCAGGGCACCGTTGCCGCCGCACACGGTGGCCGCCCAGTAGCGCACCTGCTTGAGCTGAGGCCGGCCGTCCCGGGTGCCCAGGCCGTACCACGAGGACGGCAGCGGTGGGCCCAGACTGACCTGCAGGCCGGTCTCCTCGAGGGTCTCGCGGACCGCTGCCGCGACCCACTCCTCACCGCGCTCGAGCTTGCCCTTGGGCCAGGACCAGTCGTCATAGCGGGGACGGTGGACGAGGGCGAACTGGAGCTCGCCGTCCTGGACCCTCCAGGGGAGGACGCCGGCGGCGCGCACGAGCACGGCACGTTCGGTCTGGGTCGCCACGTCTCAGGTGCCCGTCAGCGGCGGCGACCCGGCCGGCGCCGGGCGCCGTAGGTGGCGATCAGCTCGGCGTGGAGGTCCGACAGTGGGGAGCCCTCGGCGGAGAAGTGGTGGCGGCGCCACTGGCCGTCGGAACCCAGGTGCCAGCTGGCGATCTCATCCGACATGCCGCGATCGAGCAGGGCTCCGAGGGTCTTGAGCTGGTCCCGGTCGCTGATGGGCACCAGTGCCTCGACCCTCCGGTCCAGGTTCCGGTGCATCATGTCGGCCGAGCCGAGGTAGATCCGGGCGTTCTTGCCGGTGCCGAAGGCGAAGATCCGGGAGTGCTCGAGGAACCGGCCCAGGATGGAGCGGACCCGCACCGTCTCCGAGAGACCGGGGACGCCGGGTCGCAGCGCGCTGATCCCACGCACCCAGACGTCGACGGACGCGCCGCTGATGGAGGCGCGGTAGAGGGCGTCGATGATGGCCTCGTCGACGATCGAGTTGAGCTTGAGCCGGATGCGGCCCTCGGCGCCCTTGGCGCCCTCCTCGTCGATGAGACCGATCAGGCCGGAGCGGACCGACCGGGGGGCGACGAGCAGCCGCTTGAACTTCGACTTGGGCGCCATCCCGGACAGCTGGTTGAACAGCCGCGTGATGTCCTCGCCGACGGTCTCGTCGCAGGTGAGCAGGCCGAGGTCCTCATAGAGGCGTGCCGTCTTGGGGTTGTAGTTGCCGGTGCCGACGTGGCAGTAGCGGCGCAGGGCCCCGTCCTCCTCACGGACGACCAGACAGAGCTTGGCGTGGGTCTTGAGCCCCACCATGCCGTAGACGACGTGGACGCCGGCGTGCTCGAGCTTGCGCGCCCACGTGATGTTGTTCTCCTCGTCGAACCGGGCCTTGATCTCGACCACGGCCAGCACCTGCTTGCCCGAGGCCGCCGCATCGATCAGGGCGTCGATGATCGGGCTGTCGCCGCTGGTGCGATAGAGCGTCTGCTTGATCGCCAGCACCTGCGGGTCGTTGGCCGCCTGCTCGATGAAGGCCTGCACCGAGGTCGAGAACGAGTCGTAGGGGTGGTGCAGCAGCACGTCGCCGGCCCGCATGGCCGCGAGGATGTCTGCCGGGGCGGAGCGTTCGACCGGGGCGAGCGTGGGGTGCGTCGCCGGCACGAAGTTGGGGTAGCTCAGCTCGGTGCGGTCGAGGTCGGCCACCGTGTTCAGGGCGGTGAGGTCCAGGGGGGAGGGCAGCCGGTACACCTCGGCACGGTGCACGCGCAGCTCACGGGTCAGCAGGTCCAGGACGTGGTCGTCCATGTCCTCCTCGACCTCCAGCCGCACCGGCGGGCCGAACCGGCGCCGCGTGAGCTCCTTCTCCAGGGCGGTGAGGAGGTTCTCTGCGTCGTCCTCCTCGACCTCCAGGTCCTCGTTGCGGGTGACCCGGAAGGTGTAGGTCTCGTGCACCTCCATGCCCGGGAAGAGGTACTCCAGGTGCGCGGCGATGACCTCCTCGAGCAGCACGTAGCGGGTGGCGTAGAGCTCGTTGTCACCGGGCAGCTCGATGAACCGCGGCAGCAGGGGCGGCACCTTGACCCGGGCGAAGTGCTCGTGGCCGGTCTGCGGGTTGATCAGGATGACGGCGAGGTTGAGGGACAGCCCGCTGATGTAGGGGAACGGGTGCGCCGGGTCGACCGCGAGCGGCGTGAGGACCGGGTAGACGGTGCTGCGGAACATGCCCGCCAGGGTGGTCTGCTCCTCCTCGGTCAGCTCCTCCCACCGGACCAGGGTGATGCCCTCCTCGCGCAGCGCCGGGGCGACGACGTCCCGGAACAGCGCCGCGTGCCGCCCCATGAGCTCGTGGGCGCCCAGGGAGATCTCGTCCAGGACCTCCCGCGGCTCCAGGCCGGAGGCCGACCGGGTCGCGATGCCGGTGGCGATGCGGCGCTTCAGCCCGGCGACCCGCACCATGAAGAACTCGTCCAGGTTGCTGGCGAAGATCGCCAGGAAGCGGGCGCGCTCCAGGAGCGGCACGTCCTGGTCCCCGGCCAGCTGCAGCACCCGTTCGTTGAACTGCAGCCAGGAGATCTCGCGGTCCAGGAACCGGTCGTCGGGCAGGGCTACCTCACCCGGGAGCTCGGCCGTGACCGGACCGGGCGTGCTGATGAACCGACCGTTCGCGGCCCGGGGTCGTTGCGCCCTGATGGTGGGCAGCGGCACGACCGAGGACGACTCCACGACGTCCGGCACGGCCCGGGGGTTGGAGGTCATGGGCACCAGTCTGCCACCACGGAAGGTGGGTCAGCCGACCTCTGGCGCAGCGGCATACATCACGTCGATCGCCGACCGTTCGAAGCCCAGCCGGTGGTAGGTCGCCAGGGCCGGGTCGTTGTCGCCCTCCACGTAGAGGGTGGCGCTGGCCAGGCCCCGGTTGCGCAGGTGGTGCAGCCCGATCAGGGTGGTCACGGTGCCGAGCCCGCGACCCTGGTAGGCCGGGTCGACACCCACGACATAGACCTCGCCGGACGCGGGGACGCTGTGTCCCGGCTCGGCCGGCTCGACCTTGGTCCAGTGGAAGGCCGCCAGGTCCTGATCGTGCTCGATGAGCAGGAAGCCGTGCGGGTCGAACCACGGCTCGGAGGTGCGCTCGCGCAGGTCGGCCAGGGTCATCCGGCCCTGCTCGGGGTGGTCGGCGAAGGCCCGCGCGTTGACGGCCAGCCAGCGCTCCTCGTCGCGCCCCAGCTCGAACGTGCGCACGGTGAAGCCCTCCGGCAGGGTGACCTCGGGGAGCTCGGACCACTCGCCGCGGAGGGGCCGGGTCATCTGCCAGAGGTCACGGACCGCCTCCAGCCCGAGGCTGCGGAACAGGGCCTTGGCGGCGGGGAGGTCGCCGTGGGCCCAGAAGCGGGTGTCCGGCCACCGTTCCAGCACGGCGCTGGCCAGGGCACGGCCGTGTCCGGCGTGGCGGTGGTCGGGGTCCACGACGATCTCCGCGGCGGGCGGCTCGGAGTGCTCCACGTGCGCGTAGGCGACGACGCCGGGGCGAGGGGAGTCGGGGTTCTCCTGCACGACCAGGTGCGTGGAGTGGCTCTCACCCGCGGGTGAGCCGGGCAGGCGTCGCACGTCGAGCACGGTCTGCTCGGACAGCGGGCGCACCCCGTCGTGGGTGGCGGCCCGCACCGCGAGCGCCAGCACGTCCGCGGACTGCGCGGGCTCCAGGTGATCGTCGGTCGACGTCGGCTGCATCTCGCTATTCCATCACGGCCGGGTCGGTGGGAGGGCGGGCCGCCCCGGAGAAGCGGTAGCCGACGTTGCGGATCGTGCTGATGAGCGACTCGCGCTCGGGCCCGAGCTTCGCGCGCAGGCGCCGGACGTGCACATCGACCGTCCGGGTGCCGCCGTAGTAGTCCGAGCCCCACACCTCGTGGAGCAGCTGCTCGCGCGTCATGACCCGGCCCGGGTGGCTGATGAGGAACTTCAGCAGCTCGAACTCCTTGAACGTGAGGTTGAGCGTCTCCCCTCCGGCACGGACGCTCCAGCTGGACTCGTCGACCACCACATCGGCCGCGCGGATGGGGGCGGCGGTCGGTGCGGTGTGGTCCGGCGTGTCCGAGCCGGGCGCGGGGCGGGTGACCGCCCGTGCGAGGCGGACCGCCAGCTCGGCGGGCCCGGAGGTCGAGAGCACGAAGTCGGTGATCGGCCACTGGTCGTCCAGGGCCGCCAGGGAGCCCTCCGTGAAGACCGCCACGACGGGGACTCCGAGCTGCATCGTGGCCAGGGTGCGCGCGGTCGTCCGGGCCTGGACCAGCGCACGCGTGGCGTCGAGGAGCACCAGGACGGGGGCCGGGTCGGCGAGCAGCAGCGCGGGGTCGAGGTCGAGGACGCGGACCCGGTGGGGGAGCAGCTCGACCGCGGGCAGCACGAGGGCCGCGGCGTCCGGGGCGCCACCGGGGGTCAGCAGTGCCAGCTCGGCCACGCGGTCAGGATAGACGCCGCAGCGGTGCGCCCCTCGCGCGCGGGCGCCGCGACGCGGGTGAGGCCCCGCGAGACACGCGGTCCGCAGCGGTGACGCAGGTGGCACCATGGGCCTGTGCCGAGTCGCCGTGCCCTCGTGCCGCCCTCCGTGGAGGTCGCGGCCATGGTGTGCTGTGCGTCGGCCCTGGTCTCCGTCTCGGCCCTGGCCAGTCCGGTGGTGCTGGCGCTCGCCCTGTGGATCGCCGGCTCGGTCCTGTCGTGGGGGTGGGCCGGCATGCTGGCCCTGCCCAGCCCCCGGGGCACGTCCCTGGTGCTGTATGCCGGGTCGCTGGCCCTCGTGGTCAGTGCGGTTGCCGACGCCGCACCACCGTGGCTGACCTGGGTGCCGGGCGCGCTCGCCGTGGCGATCACGGGTGCCTTCGTCCATCAGCTGCTGCGGGTGGACGGTCGCCCGAGGATCGTGGAGTCCATCAGCTCGGTCGCGCTGGGGCTCGGCCTGCTCACCTGCGGTGTGCTCCTCGTCCCGCTCGCGCAGACCCCGCAGGGGGCCGCGCTGGTCGTCGCCACGGTCACCGGGGCAGCGGCGAGTGCGCTCAGTGACACCCTGGGGCGCTGGCGTCCGCTCCGTCCCTGGCTCGTGCCGCTCGCGCTGGCGGCCGGTGGTGGTGCGGCGGTGCTGGTGGCCCTGCTCCTGGGCGAGCAGTGGAGCATCTTCCTGCTCGCGGGCGTGGTGGCCGGTGCCGTGAGCCACGCCCTGCGCAGCGTGCAGCAGCCGCTCCCGACGATGGCCCACCCCCGGCCACGGCTGGTCATGGCGGTCTGCTCCCTGTTGGTCACCGGGCCCATCGCCTACGCGGTGGCACTGGCCCTGCTGCCGGCGACCTCGCTCGCCTGACCTGCCTTCTCGGGTGGTCTCGCCCAGCTGCCGCACCGCTCGGAGCGGCTCCGCCCGAAGGGTCGCACGCGGCCGCCCGGCCGGGGCAGCACCTACGATGGGTGCCGTGGCTTTTGAACTGGACCCGAACATGCCCTCCGAGCTCGCCCCGCTGGCCTGGCTGATCGGCCGCTGGGAGGGGGCCGGCGTGGTCGGCTACCCGACGATCGAGTCGCAGAACTTCGGGCAGGAGCTGGTGGTCAGCCACGACGGCCGGCCGTTCCTGCGGTGGGAGTCGCAGACCTGGATCCTGGACGAGGCGGGCAACAAGGTGCGTCCGGGTGCCACCGAGCTCGGGTTCTGGCGGCCGCTGCCGGACGGTGAGGTCGAGCTCCTCCTGACCCACCCGACCGGCATCGTCGAGATGTACTTCGGCAGCACGAGCCCGGCCAAGATCGAGGTGCGCACCGACAGCGTCGTGCGCAGCCCGCACGCCAAGGAGTACACCGCGGCACACCGGCTCTACGGGTTGGTGAACTCCAACCTCATGTGGGTGATGGACATGGCCGCCGTGGGCCAGCCGCTGACCAGCCACGTGTCCGCAGAGCTCAAGCGCGTCGCCTGAGCCGTCCGGCCGCCGGCACCACCCTGCGCCGCCGGGTCCCGCTCAGCCGAAGCCCTGGCGGGGTGACACCTCGTCGGTGTAGTCCTCCATCGAGTCCGCCCTGAGGTGCTCCCGGAGCGTCTGCAGCTGCTCCTCGTGCGGGATCACGATGGACCCCGCGTAGTCGTCACTACCGATGCCGCTCCACGGTGCCGTCACGAAGTGGATGTCGCCCCCGCGCACATTGCGCATCGCCCAGCCCAGGTCACGCATCTGGCTGACGGTGAAGCCCTCGTCGACGGTGAGGTTCTGGGTGCCGGCGTCGACCACCTCGGCCAGCCGGGCGGGGTTGGTGAACGTCTCGCGCTTGAGGACCTGGAGCATGAGCGCCTTGATGAAGGCCTGCTGGCGCTGACCGCGGGAGATGTCGCCCTGGCTCAGGGCATAGCGCTCGCGGACGAACTTCAGGGCGGTCTCGCCGTCCATCCACTGGGTGCCCTCGGCGAAGTCGGGGCTGCCCTCGGCGACATTGACCTCGACCCCGCCGACCGCGTTGGTCAGGCTCTTGAAGCTCTCGAAGTCGGTGATCACGATGTGGTCGATCGGCACGTCGATGAGCGGCTGCAGCGTCTGCACGAGCAACGGTGCGCCACCGGTGGAGTAGGCGGCGTTGAGCTTGTTCTTGTTGTTGGAGCCGGGGATCTCGACGAAGTAGTCCCGGGGGAAGTGGATCAGGTCGACCCGGTCGCGCTCGTCGGAGATGTGCATCAGCACCATGACGTCGGAGCGTCCACGGTCGGAGGACAGGTCACGGCTGTCCGACCCCACGACCAGGATGTTGAGGGCGTCACCGGCCTCCTCGGGGCGCTCCGGCGGTGGCGTGGGGGTGACCTCGCTGTCCTCACCCCGGATGGGGGACTCGGGCAGCGGCATCAGCTGGGCGTGGGTGACGTTGTTGCTCACCCTCCAGTTGAGGAAGGCGACGTAGCCGGCGACCGCCGCGATCGCCAGGAGCGCCACCGTGACCAGGGACACGACGGCGATGCGCACCCCACGGCGCTTGCGGCGCGGTCGGGTCGCGGCCTCCTCCTCGTCCACGCCGGCACCCTCGAAGATGTCGTGGTCCTCCGCGTGGCCCTCAGACGGGTCGTGTTCGTTCTCACCTGGCATGACGCAGATCCTAGGGGTCCAGGCTGGGGAGATACGGTGAACGGGTGACACACGTGACCAGCCCCACCGGTGACCCCGCGACCGACGGGTCAGCGGTCCGCCCGCCCAGCCCCCTCCTGCAGCGGCCGGGAGCCGTGGAGTCGAGCGGTGCCGACGCCGGGGTGGCGGCTCACTACGGTGACCCGCACCGCGAGCAGCGCCTCCTCGCCGAGGGGCTCTCGGTCGTCGACCTCTCGCACCTGGCGGTGCTGACCGTCACCGGACCGGACCGGCTCAGCTGGCTGCACTCCCTCACCAGCCAGGCACTCACCGACCTGGCGCCGCGCACCTCGACGGAGACGTTGATCCTCTCGCCCAAGGGTCACATCGAGCACCAGCTCCGCGTCGTGGACGACGGCGGGACCACCTGGCTGATCACCGAGCCGCACACCGCCCGGGCCGCGCAGACCTGGCTGGACTCCATGCGGTTCATGCTGCGCGTCGAGGTCGCCGACCGGACCGACGACATCGCGGTGGTGGGCGAGCCGGTGGCGCGGGAGTCCGCCGAGGGCGAGCACCTCGCGTGGGTCGACCACTGGCCCGGCCCGGTCGGCGACACCGCCCTCTACGGGCCGGCCGAGGGCCACCCCGGCGCGGACCGGCCCTGGCGGGAGGTGCTGGTCCCGCGGAGCGAGCTGACGGCATACGTCGGAGAGCGGCCCCTGTCCGGCACCTGGGCGGCCGAGGCGCTGCGGGTCGCCGCCTGGCGCCCCCGGGCCGGCGCCGAGACCGACCACCGCACGATCGCCCACGAGCTGGACTGGCTGCGCACCGCCGTGCACCTGCACAAGGGGTGCTACCGCGGCCAGGAGACCATCGCCCGCGTGCACAACCTGGGCCGTCCCCCGCGGCGCCTGGTGTTCCTGCACCTGGACGGGTCCGGGCACACCCTGCCCGAGCCCGGCGACGACCTGCAGCTCGGGGACAAGGCCGTCGGACGGATCACCAGCGTGGCCCGGCACTACGAGGACGGCCCGATCGCGCTCGCGGTCATCAAGCGGAACACCGACCCCACGGCGGTCCTCGCCTCCGGGCCGACCAGCGCCGCTCAGACGGTGGTCGTCGAGCCCTGACGGCGGCCTGGCAGGATGCGGGCCATGGCCGCACCGACGCTGATCACGGTGGCTCCGACCGGAGCCGAGACCACCAAGTCCGACTTCCCGCAGCTGCCGACCACCCTCGAGGAGCTGGTCGAGACAGCCGTCGCCTGCCAGGAGGCGGGGGCCGGGCTCATCCACGTGCACATCCGTGACGCCGAGCACCGGCCCACCCTGGACCCGGTCCGCCTGCGCGACACGGTGCAGGCGCTGCGCGAGCAGACCGACCTGGTGGTCCAGCTGTCCACCGGAGGCTCCGTGCACGACCCGCTCGAGGCGCGGTTGCAGGTGCTGGACGCCGAGCCCGACTCCTGCAGCCTGACCTGTGGCACCACCAACTTCGGTGACGACGTCTTCCTCAACCCCTACCCGTTCATGAGCCAGCTCTACCGGCAGGCCCAGGAGCGCGAGGTCGTGCCGGAGTTCGAGCTGTTCGACCTGGGGCACGTCCACGCGCTGCGCCGCCTCATCGACGAGCACGGCCTGCCCTACGGCGGCCGGGTGCACGTGGACTTCGTCACCAACGTGCCCGGCGGCATGCCCGGCACCGTGGCGGCGCTCGTCGCCGGCGTGCAGGCCCTGCCGGAGGAGGTCACCAGCTGGTCGGCGACCGGCATCGGCCGCGCCCACCTGCCGATCGCCGCGGCGGCCCTCGCGGCGGGCGGTCACCTGCGGGTCGGCATGGAGGACAACCTCATGATGGCTCGCGGCCAGCAGGTGCAGCACAACAGCGAGCTCGTCTCGCGGGCCGCCGAGCTGGCCACCCTGATGCAGCGCCCGCCCATGTCGACCGACGAGGCCCGTGCCCTGCTGGGGATCAGGGACCGCCGTCCCTGAGGGACCGGACGAGCCGTGGCGCCGGTCCTGTCCGTCGGGCAGGGTGCTGCGCCGGTATGCCGACAGTCGCCCCCGCAGCGGCGTCCCGTCAGGGTTGCTAGCTGAGTTTGCAATCTGCTAGCAATTGCAAGCATACTGGGCGGTATGAGCCGCCTACCCGTCCCCGACCTGGGGGCCTATCTGCGCGAACAGCGTGAGTCCGCGCAGATGTCGGTCCGTCAGGTCGCCAAGGCCGCCGGGATCAGCAACCCCTACCTCAGCCAGATCGAGCGGGGGCTGCGTCGGCCCAGCGCGGAGATCCTGCAGCAGCTCGCCAAGGGTCTGCGGATCTCGGCGGAGCAGCTCTACATCCGGGCCGGGATCCTCGACGACAGCGCAGCCGGCGAGCCGGTCGCGCAGCCCCACGACGTCACGGTCGCGATCATGGCCGACGAGCGGCTCACCGATCGGCAGCGGCGGGCGCTCCTCGATGTCTACCGCTCGTTCGTCGGCGACGCGGCCGACGACGCCGGCGAGAGCGAGCCGGACGAGTCAGCGACCGGCTGACCCCACAGGCGACCTCCACCACCGCCGCGGCCCGCAGCCCGGCACACCCACTTCACTGAAGGAGCAGCACATGCCCACCATCAAGCAGATCAGGAACGAGGCCGCCAAGGCCGTCAGCACCGTCAGCGGCGAGGCCACCAAGCGCGTCGAGGGCGTCACCACCGAGGTGACCCGGACCTCCGCCGCCGCGCGCGCCGAGGCGAGCCGTCTGGTGAGCGACCCGACGCCGCTGTTCGCCGTCGTCGGCCTGACCGACACCGTGGTGGAGCGCGCTCGCGAGACCGTCACCGGCACCGTGGCCCGGGCCGGCAAGGTCGGCAGGTCGCTCTCCCCGAAGGAGATCTCCAGGACGGTCGCCGACCGTGCGGCCGACGTCTCCCGGCTGGCCGAGGCCCTGCCGGGCCGGACCCTCAGCGACGTCACCGAGGGGCTGGGCAGGGTCCAGGAGGGCTACCAGGGCCTGGCCAAGCGCGGCCAGGACCTCGTGGGCCGGGTCAAGGAGCAGCAGGCCACCAAGGACCTGACCGCGCAGGTCAGCACCGTGGTGGACCAGGGGCGCCAGCTGCTGGGCACCGCCTCGAAGGGCGTCACGGACACCCGCAGCGCCGCCCGCGCCACCGTCACCAGGGGCCGTCGACAGGCTGCCGACGTGGTGGCCGACGTGGTCGCCGGTGAGGACGTCGAGGTCACCGTGGCCGGCAAGGCCGCCCGGCGCAGCTCGGCGGCCTCCGGTTCCACGGCCCCGAAGCCCGCCACCCGCAAGCGCTCGACTCGCAAGACGTCCACCTCGAGCGGCACCAGGCCGGCCAGTCGCGCCGCCGCCACCAGGACGTCCGCACGGGCGACCAAGGCATCGGCGACCACGACCGCCGCGACCAAGAGCGCCACCACCACAACCGCCGCGACCAAGAGCGCCACCACCAAGGGGGCCACGAGCAAGCGCACGACCACCCGGGCCGCCTCGAGCAAGAGCACGACGTCCAAGGGCGCGACCAAGCCGTCGAGCCGGTCCACCGCGACCAAGACCGCGGGCACCAAGGACGCCTCGACCAAGGCCGCTGGGACCAAGCCCGCTACGACCAAGGCTGCTGCGACCAGGAGCGAGACCACCAAGGACGCCGCCAAGCCCGCCACCCGGTCCACCGCGACCACCGCGGCCAAGCGCACCGCCACCACGGCCAGCAACAGCGCGGACAGGACCGTTGAGGCTGCCCGGGGCGTGGTCGCCGAGACCGCGACGACTGCTCAGAAGGGCGTCGATGCGGCCACGACGACTGCCGCCAAGGTGGGGGACTGACCGACCACCGGGCGTCCTGACCGGTCGCCCGTGACCACTGCGGTGGGGACTAGGCTCAACGCCGTGACCCCACCGCAGTTGTCGTCTGAGCACCCCCTGCACTCCGCACCCGTCGTGGCGCAGGTCGAACGCTCCGGTTTCGTCGAGTCCGTGCACCACGGGGTGGTGGCGGTCACGGCAGCCGACGGCGGTCTCGAGCTGTCGATCGGCCCGGTGGGCGTGCCGATCTTCCCGCGCTCGTCGAACAAGCCCCTGCAGGCGCTGGCGATGGTCCGCAACGGGCTCGACCTGCCCGACCACCTGCTGGCACTGGCGTGCGCCAGTCACAACGGCGAGGAGCTCCATCTCGCGGGCGTGCGCGAGATCCTCGCCACGGCGGGTCTGCTGGAGGACGACCTGCAGAACACGCCGGACCGGCCCCTGCACGAGCCGGACCGGGAGCGCTGGATCGCCGAGGGACTCCCGGCACGGTCGATCGCGCAGAACTGCTCCGGCAAACACGCGGCCATGCTGGCGACGTGCGTCCTCAACGACTGGGACACGGTGACCTACCGCGATCCCCAGCACCCGCTCCAGGTGGCCATGGCCGACACCCTCGCCGAGCTCTCCGGCGAGACCGTCGCCGCCACCGGCGTCGACGGGTGCGGCGCCCCGGTGATGGCGATCAGCACCGCGGGCCTGGCCAAGGCGTTCGGGCGCCTCGCGGCCGCCGGTGAGGAGACCCCGGAGGGGCGGGTGGCCCGCGCCGTGCGCCAGCACCCGGAGTACCTCGGCGGCACCGGGCGTGATGTCACGGACCTGATCCGGGCGGTGCCGGGGCTGATCGCCAAGGACGGTGCCGAGGCGGTCTATGCCATCGGCCTGGCCGACGGGCGCGGGCTGGCCCTCAAGATCACCGACGGCAACCAGCGCGCCCGCACCGTCGTGGCCCGGGCGGCGCTCCAGATGATGGGCGTCACCGAGGACCTCACCGCGCTCGACGCCAAGGCCGTTCTGGGCCACGGCGAGCCGGTCGGCACGATCAGCGCCGTGGGTGTCGGCGACGTCGGACCGGGCGCCTGAGGCGTGCGCGCCGTCCTGCAACGGGTCACCCGCGCCCGGGTCACCGTGGCCGAGCGGGTCGTCGGGGCCATCGAGCGACCGGGGCTGCTCGCGCTCGTGGCCGCCACGCACGACGACGGCCCCGACGACGTGGAGCGGATGGCCCGCAAGATCGCCGAGCTGCGCATCCTGCCGGACGAGACGTCGGTGCTGGACTCCGGCGCGGCCGTGCTGGTCGTCAGCCAGTTCACGCTCTACGGCGACACCCGCAAGGGCCGGCGGCCCGGCTGGTCGCGGGCCGCCCCCGGACCCGTGGCCGAGCCCCTCGTGCAGTCCGTGGTCGACGCGCTGCGCACACGCGGCATCGAGGTCGCCACGGGTGAGTTCGGCGCCGAGATGCAGATCGAGCTGATCAACGACGGCCCCTTCACCGTCCTCGTCGACACCTGACCGGCGTCCGCCGACCCCGCCAGATGACCAGTCACTGAGCAGCGCGATCATCTGGGCCACTAACAGGCCAGGGCGATTCACTCGGTGGTGGGCGCGCGACGTGGCCGAGAGCCGAGATGTGCAGAGTGCTGAGCCATGCTGGAAATTGCAGCAATCTGCCTATCGTCAGGTACCGGAGTGGCTCCTACTCTGATGCGGTCTCGTACTTCCTCAGAGAGGCATGACCGAAATGCACCTGCGAATTATCCTTCCAGTTACCGCGGAGAAGCTCCATCGCCCTGTCCTCGACGAGGGACGGAGCTGGGCCAGTTCTGGTACGACCCTGGACCTGCGCCAGATCGACCGTGGTCCGGAATCGATCGAGAATGCCTACGACGAGGCACTGGCTACCTCGCCGATCCTCGATTTGGTGCACGAGGCCGCCGCCGACGGCGTGGATGGAGTGTTCATTTCCTGCTTTGCCGAACCTGCTGTGCACGCGGCACGCGAGATCGCGGACTTTCCGGTGTTCGGTGGGTTCCAACCGTCCGTACACGCCGCGCTCGGTATGGCGGAACGGGTGGGAATCCTCACCATCCTGCCTGATGTCGCGGCGATGCAGAGTCGGCTGGTGCATGCCCAGGGCCTCGGTGAGCGGGTGCGGGACATGCGTGTCATCGGTGTCCCGGTCCTGGGGGTCGACGACCACACGCTCGTCCTTGATCGACTGGAGGACGCAGCGCAGGACAGTATCTCCGCGGGTGCCGCATCCGGCTTCGTGCTCGGCTGTACCGGCATGCTCGGGATTGCGACAGCCCTGTCTCAGCGACTCTCGGACAAGCACGGGCACGTCCCCGTCGTCGACCCTACGGGGGCCGCAATCACCGCGTTGGAGTCGGCGGTCCGCTTGGGCATCAAGCCGAGTCGACTGGACTACTACCCGCCACGGGACAAGCGGAGGGACTCGTGAGTGCCGAGCCGGCCGCCAAGGTCGTAGCGGACGCGGACTACGCCTCCCGCCCGGTACCACGCGAGGCGCAACGACACTGGTTCTCGGTCGCTGTGACAAAGTTCGGGCAGGTGTCTGCGCTCAGTCAGTTCCTCATCGGCTCCACCTTGGGCTTCGGTATGACGTTCTTCCATGCCTTCCTGGCCATCACTATGGGCTCGGTCATCCTTCAGATCGTCTCCATCCTCGTTGGCATCATCGGCCAGCGGCAAGGGTTAACCACATCGCTCCTGACCCGCTGGACGGGCTTCGGTCGTGGCGGCGCTGCCGTGGTCGGAGCGGTCATCGCGATCAGCAGCATCGGCTGGTTCGGCATCCAGTCCGCCGTTTCCGCGCAGGGCCTGCACTCCACCGTCGGTGTCATGCCTGAGTGGCTATGGGCGCTGCTCTTCGGCCTGGCGATCACAGTGGTGGTCATCGTCGGCTTCTCCATGATCGCCCGCGTTGCGTACATCGCGGTGCCGGCCTTCCTCCTCCTGGTCATCTGGTCGGTAGCGGTGGAACTCACGCGCCATGACATCGGCGACCTCCTAACCAGCCCACCGCCGGGTCCGGAGATCAGTCTGCTCGCCGGCACGGGGATCGTCGCTGGAGGATTCATTGTCGGCGCCGTCATCAACTCAGACATCACCCGCTACAACCGCAGCCCCGGAGACGTCGTCAAGCAGACGATTGTCGGCATTTCCGGTGGGGAGTACCTCATCGGGCTGATTGGGGTCCTGCTCGCCCATGCCGTGCACACGGACGACGTCATTGCCATCATCTTGTCCTCAGTCGGGTGGGTCGGCGTCCTCGTCATCATTCTGGGTACAGTCAAGATCAACGATATCAACCTGTACTCGTCGGTATTCGGTATCGTTAATCTGCTCAACACGCTGTTCAAGCGTCCAGTGGACCGCAAGGTCGTCGCTATTAGTGTGGGAATCGCGGGTAGCATTCTCGGAGCCGTCGGTATTCTGGACCATTTCACCGCCTTCCTAACATTCCTAGGGGTGCTCATGCCGCCCGTCGCGGCGGTGATGATCGCCGAATACTTCGTGGTCAAGACCTGGCGCGGCGAGCTTGAGGCGGCCCGCGCAGAAAACACCATCCCAGAGACAGAGCCGGTGTGGGTGCCCACAACGTTGGTCGTGTGGGCAATCGGTTCCGCAGTCGGGTACTTCATCCCGTGGGGCATTCCCGCGATCAACTCCCTGATCGTGGCCTTCGTCCTGTACGTCCTGGCCGGACGGATGAGTTTGGTTCGCGAAACCGGGCGAGGTACCTGTCCTGAGCGCGCGGCCATCTCTCAGCCTGCCTCGGCGATGGACTGAAGGCCGGACACTCGACACGAAAGTGAGCAGCATGCGAATCGGCATTGACGTCGGTGGAACCAACACAGACGCCGTCCTTATGGATGGTGATCGGGTAGTCGGCGCGATCAAGCGTCACACGCAGACCGACGTGACGGAGGGTATCCGCGAGGCGCTGCAGGCCCTTCAGAGCGCCACGGCTTTCGACCCAGCAATCGTCGAGGGGGTGATGATTGGTACCACCCACTTCATCAACGCCCTCGTCGAAGCGGATCGCCTCGCGCCAACGGCGGCGCTGCGGCTGTGCCTCCCCGCCACCGCGGCTCTGCCGCCGTTGACGGCGTGGCCCAAGGGGCTGGCACAGGCGGTCGGCGGCAGCTGGTACCTGGTGGGAGGCGGCCACGAGTTCGACGGGCGACAGATCGCCCCGCTCGACGAGGAAGCCATCCGCAAGGCGACGGCTCAGATGGGCGCAGAAGGAATCCGCTCGGTGGCCATCACCAGTGTCTTCTCGCCCGTCAACTCCGAGTTTGAGGAGCGCGCGGCTGCCATCGTTGCTGAAGAGCTGCCCCACGTGGCTGTGTCGATGTCCCAGCACGTCGGTAGGGTCGGCCTGCTGGAACGTGAGAATGCCACGATTATCAACGCCGCCCTGCGTGAACTCGCTTCTCAGGTGGTCGACGGGCTCGTCGAGGTGCTGCGGGATCTGTCCGTCGCCGCGCCCCTCTTCCTGACCCAGAACGACGGGACCCTCATGGCCGTCGATGTGGTCCGTCACTACCCGGTCTCGACCTTCGCTTCGGGGCCGACCAATTCAATGCGTGGCGCCGCCGCCCTGACGGGCCTGACCGACTGCGCCGTGATCGACGTGGGTGGCACGACCAGCGACATCGGCGTCCTTCGAAATGGCTTCCCCCGCGAAGCGAGCACGGCCATCGAGGTCGCAGGAATCCGCACGAACTTCCGGATGCCGGACGTTGTCTCGATCGGTATCGGCGGCGGGAGCCGCATCCACGACAACGGTGACATGGTGGGACCTGACTCCGTCGGGTACCGCCTGCCCACCGACGCACTCGTCTTCGGTGGCTCCAACCTGACGGCAACCGACATCGCGGTTGCCGCCGGTAGGGCTGACATCGGTGACCGCTCGCTGGTACGGCACCTGGACCCCGAGATGGTCCAGCGGAGCCTGGCCTACGTCGCTCGACGCAGCACCGAGCTCGTGGATTCGATGCGCACCTCGGCAGAGCCGCTACCGGTCGTGGCCGTGGGCGGCGGCTCCATCCTCCTGCCGGATGTGCTTGACGGCATCGGTGCCGTTCGCCGCCCCGAGAACCACAGCGTGGCCAACGCCGTAGGCGCGGCGATCGCTCAGGTGTCCGGTGAAGTCGACCGCATCTTCGCTGTGGCTTCCGGCGACCGAGAAAAGACCCTTGACCTGGCACGCCAGGAGGCTGTCGACCGTGCTACCGCGGCCGGAGCCACTCCGGGCTCTGTACAGGTTGTTGAACTCGATGAGGTGCCGATCCCGTACCTACCCGGCAATGCCACCCGAATCAGGGTCAAGGCCGTAGGCGACCTCAGCTACACCATCCGATGACCGTAGGAGAGCGCACGTGACCTGGACCCTGAACGCATCCGACCTGGACGACTTGGCGCGCGGCGCGGCGCTGCTGGGCACCGGTGGGGGCGGAGACCCCCACGTGGGACGACTGCTCGCGCTCACCGCGATCGAGCAGTACGGCCCGATCACCATCATCGATCCGGACGAGCTGGACGACGACGCCTTCGTCATCCCGACTGCCCAGATGGGCGCTCCGACCGTCGTCGCTGAAAAGCTCCCCGCCGGGACGGAAGGGGTCGTTGCCCTGCGCGCCCTGGAACAACGGTTGGGCCGGACGGCCGACGCGACGATGCCTATCGAGTGCGGCGGAGTGAACTCGATGATCCCCCTGCACATCGCCGCAGTGGCTGGACTCCCGGTGGTGGACGCCGACGGAATGGGGCGTGCCTTCCCCGAACTCCAGATGGAGACCTTCTCCGTCTACGGCATCAATGGGTCTCCGTTGGCGCTCGCCGGCGAGAACGGCGAATCCGCGATCATCGACACCGGCGCGGACAACAAGCGCATGGAAGACTTCGCGCGGGCCCTGACCGTGACCCTCGGGGGAGTAGCCCACATCGCCGAGTACTCCATGACGGGGGCTGACGTGAAGCGCACCGCTGTGCCGCGAACCCTCACTCTGGCACTGACCGTCGGCCGCGCGATCCGGACAGCTCGTGAAGATCATGTAGATCCGCTCGAACGCCTCGCGGAGGCACTGGCGCCCACCTTGTACTCCCACCTGCGAGTGCTCTTTAGGGGCAAGGTGACCGACGTGGAGCGGCGGACGGTCGGTGGCTTCACCCGTGGAGCGGCTCAACTGAAGGCGCCGAACGGCTCCGGCATGCACATCGCGTTCCAGAACGAGAACCTCACCGCCTACCGCGACGGCAAGCTCGTGTGCATCGTGCCGGATCTCATCTGCATCCTCGAGGCCGAAACCGCCGAACCGATCACCACAGAGGCCCTGCGATACGGTCAACGGGTCAACGTGATCGGCATCTCGACCCCCGATATGATGCGCACGCCCCGCGCCTTGGATACCTTCGGCCCCCGGGCGTTCGGGCTCAACGAGGACTACCGGCCGGTGGAGGCGCACGATGCGGCGGAGGAAGCCCTCGCACGGTGACCGCGAGGGACGCTCACTCACCATCGCGCGCGGTGACCTCGACGACTTCCTGCGCGGCGCGATGCTCTTGGGCTGCGGCGGAGGTGGAGACTTTCGCACCGGTGAGCTCTTGGCGGCCTCAGCCCTCGAGGACGGCCCCGTCGAAATGGTGACGGTCCCCGATGCTGTGCGGAGAAACCTGACGACGGTACCCCTCGGAGTGGTGGGCGCGGCCGGTGGTGTCTTTGACGAGCGGCTACCAAGTGGGAGGGAGTACTGCCAGGTACTCGACGCGATGGAGCAGATCACCGGCGCCAAGGTCGGCGCCATCCTGCCGATCGAGGCGGGTGGCCTCAACGGGCCGCTGGGCGTGTGGGCCTCAGCCACCATGGGACTTCCGTTGGTCGATGCAGACCTGTGTGGCCGAGCGGTGCCACGTCTCGACCAGATGACGGCCGGATTCGCCGGCCGACCGATGACACCTGCTGTCGGTGTCGATGCCGACGGCCGCAGAATCGACCTCGGTGTGAGCGGTACCCCGTACGGTAGCGACCGTCTGGAGAGGGCCATCCGCGCCATTCTCGCCGCTGGCACGGGATGGATCGCAGTTGGCTTCCGACCGCTGACCCCCCAGGAGCTGCCGGACAGGGTCGTGTCCGGCACGATCAGCCGATGTCTGGCCCTGGGACGGGCTCTCGGTGCGCCACAGCGTTCGCCCGGCGCGAGCCGTCTCGTTTCCGCTTCCCTCGGCGCTAGCGTGCTGGCCAGAGGGCGAGTGCTCGGCTGGCGACGGGCCGACTTCCGCCGGAAAAACGATGTCGGCTGGTGCGCCGTGGAGTCACCCGATGGGCTGGTCAGGATCGACGTCCAGAGCGAGATCCTAGCCGTTGCCATCGACGGTCGGACCGTGGCCGAGACTCCGGACGTTCTCTCGTTGCTCGATGCGGGCAGCGGTCAGGTGCTGGACCTCGACTCCGTGCGGACGGGTGCCCATGTCGAGGTGGTCGGTATCGAGGCCCTGTACCCCCAGTCGCGCGAGGAGTTCCTGCAACGGGTCGGGCCATCGGGCTTCGGGATCGAACCGTCTGTGCTCCGGTGACCGACCTCGGAGCTGTTCTGCGACTGCCCGGCTGGCGCGACGCGGTCACGCTCGATGCGGGGCCTGCGGCGACCTGCGGCGCGGTCAGCGACGTGTCGCTGGTCCAGGGTCACCCGGAAGAATTTGGAGGCACTCCGGGCACGCTGTACCTGGTGCTCGAGGCTGACCTGGCCGTGTGGCGCTGGGACGGTGTCATCCGGGCGGCCGCCGATGTCTCCGCGGCCGCGGTGATCGTGCCGGCTGCCGCACACCTGGAGCGCCCGAGCCAGTTGCTCGCAGCCCGGTTGCGGTTGTCCGTGTACCGGCTGAGTCCAGGTCACGCGGCGCTACCAGCGCTCGCGATCGAAGCGCTGTCCCTGCTCGCGCTGCCGCAGGTGCACGGCGCGGAGCTGGCGTCACGATTTGCAGCCATCGCCCTCACTGGGGCCGGCGAACCGACCGATCTCATGACGGCAGCCGGCAAGCTGGCTGGGGTCCCGGTCTGGGCTTGGCTGCCAGGGCGAAGTGGCCCCCTCACCACCGAGAAGATGGAAGGTATCGAGGTACCGCTCTCAGCGCCGGTAGCCGATGAGCGCATCCGCACCGTGCGCGTCAACGACGGATCAGGGGTGCAACTCGCGACCCAAATGGATGCTGGCATTGCTACCGTCGGGTTGGCTCCCCTTCGCCATGGCACGCTGGAGGAGGTGGAGGTCGCCCCGCTGCTCCGCGGTCTGGCGTTGGCGCTCCGGGCGGGGCAAGCCCAGCAACTGCTCGCCGAGGAGTCAGCCGCGAGGGCTGCCCGCGATCTCCTGGACGAGGTTCTGGCGGCCGGATCGGAGACGACGCCGGCGCTGGAACAGCGCGCCGAGCAAGCCGGATTCCCGCTGGCCGGCTGGCTCGTTGGCTTCGCTGTCGCGCTCAGAGCCGACGCACCACAGGTGGCTGCCGCAGCACGCCTCGGCGAGGCGGTCAAGGCGTCCGGGCTTCACGGGGTCGTCGTGCCTCGAGCGGGTCACCTGGCCGGGTGGCTGGGGGTGAGTCGGCAGCCAAACGAAGCGACACGCGCCTCACTGGCGCGGCGGCTGCGTTTAGCGATAGAGGGTGTTGACTCCAGCCCCGAGGTGGCACTTGGCATCGGCCGACCAGCCCGAGGGGTCGACGGGCTGCGGTTGACGTTGGACGAGGCGCGTGAGGCCCTGGACGTGGCAGCCAGCCGGGCGGCCGGTTCGAGATCCGTCACAATCGACGCTCTAGGCATATCCGCCACTGTCCGGTCGTGGACCTCCGCGCCAGGCTTTCGTGCCACGGCGCGGAGTCGACTCCTACCGATCTTGGGTGAGCCGGACCTGGTCCACACCCTCCGAGTTCATCTCGACCAGTCGATCAATGTCACCGCCACGGCCCAGGTCATCGGTGTGCACCGCAACACCGTCATGACGCGCATCGCTCGGGTCGAGGCTCTTCTCGGCACCACGCTGGCAGACCCGGAGGAAAGGCTCGCGTTGCAGCTTGCCGTGCGGGCTATCGAACCCAGTTCGTAGAAACCTCCAGCACTCGCCGAGCAGGTCTCCTTCGTGGGTCCCGACGAGTGTGGGTTCAACCAGCCGGCCCCGCGCCGGATGACCCGTCACCGCACCCGCGCGCCGTAGGCTGGGCCTATGCCGACGTTCTTCGAGGTCCAGCTGTGGGTCGGGCTCGCCCTGGGTGCGCTGGCGCTCGGCATCCAGGTCTGGGCGTTCATCGACGCACTGCTCACGCGCGCTGATGCCTTCGTGGCCGCGGGCAAGCGCACCAAGCCGTTCTGGATGGCGATCACCGGCATCGCCGCCGCTGTCGGCCTGGTCCACCTCTACCAGCCGTTCGGCATGTTCAACCTGATCGCGATCGTGGCCGCGGCGGTCTACCTCACGGACGTGCGCCCGGCCGTGGCCCAGATCCGCGGCCGCCGCAGCGGCGGCTCCTCCCGCGGCCCCTACGGTCCGTGGTGACCCCACCGCATACCTCCCTGGTGGACGGGCCCGACGGGCCTCTCGAGATCCTCACGGCGGGACGCGGCGAGCCGCACACCGTCCTCGCGCACGGCCTCGCCGGCTCCATCCCGACGACCCGCCCCTATGCGGGGAAGGTGCCCGGCACGCGCACGTTCCTGCACTTCCGTGGCCATGGCGCCTCGGTGAGCCCCGACGGACCCTGGGAGTATGCCGATCTGGCGGCCGAGCTCTGGGCCGTCGCCGACCACGTGGGGGCCACCCAGGCGCTGGGTATCAGCATGGGCGCGGGGGCACTGTGCGCCGGGCTCGCGCGCGACCCGCACCGGTTCGACCGGGTCGTCCTGGTCCTGCCGGCCGCGATCGACCGACCCCGCGAGGACGCCGCGATGGAACGGTTCGCCGTCCGTGCGGACCTCGTGGAGGCGGGCGACCCGGACGCCGTCGCCCGGCACCTGCTCGCCGATGAGCCCGAGGCGGTCCGCGCCGACCCGGGGGCGCAGCAGTGGGCGCGGGAGCAGGCCGGACGTCTCATCGGTTCGGGCGTCGCGCGGGCGCTGCGCACCCTCCCGCACCGCAGCCCGGTGCCCGACCGGGAGCTGCTCCGGCAGGTCACAGTGCCGGTGCTGGTCCTGGCCCAGGAGGGCGACGCGGCACACCCCGAGGCCGTCGCCCGCGAGCTCGCCGAGGTGCTACCGTCGGCGACTCTGCAGGTGCTGCCGCCCGGCGGCATCATGTGGGAGCATCGATCCCGCGTCCGTGACCTCGTGGGGGAGTTCCTCACGCCCATGGCCGACGCGCAGGCAACGAGACTCGGGGAGAGCACGCTGATGACCGACCGCATGACCATGACCCAGCACGTCGCGACGCCGGAGGAGCTCGCGGAGGCGGCCCGGGGACAGACCACCGAGCCGTCGCCGACGGCCTACCACGACCGCACCCAGGACGTCTTCACCGTTGAGCGGCCGTGGGGGCGGTTCCAGCAGTTCGCGACGAACGAGCGGGTCACCGTCAAGACGGTCACCATCGCCCCCGGCCAGCGGTTGTCGCTGCAGCACCACGCCGAGCGCAACGAGATGTGGCAGGTGCTGGACCTCCCCATCGAGGTCACCGTCGGCGACCGGACCTGGTCGGCGCAGCCCGGCGAGCTCGTGTGGGTCCCGGTCGGCAGCCTGCACCGCATGGGCAACACCGGCGACCGGCCGGCGCGGGTCCTCGAGCTCGCCTTCGGCGACTTCGACGAGGCCGACATCACCCGCGTCCAGGACGACTACCGCCGCGACTGACTGACGGCCGGGTCCGCGGGGGCCACTGCCCCCCAGGCGATCTCGAGCTCACCGAGCCGCCAGCGGTGCCGGCTGCCCAGCACCGGCCACCCCTGCGACCGCAGGTCGGTCACCGCGGCCAGGAAACGCTGGCGCGCACCGTATGCCGCGTGGCCGGCGGCGCGTGCCCAGGCCGTGTCGAGGTCGGTCAGCAGGGCGTGGACCCGCTCACCCGGGACGTTGCGGTGGATCAGGGCCTTCGGCAGGCGCTCGGCCACGACCGACGGCTGCTCGAGGTCACGCAGCCGCCAGGAGAGGGTCAGGGACCGCGGCTCGGGGTGTCCCTCCGCCCCGCGCCGGACGTCGATCCAGGACCCGAGCCTGCCCAGCTCGTTGCAGGTGCCCTCCACCAGGGCGCCTCCCGGTGCCAGCCGACCGACCAACCGGGACCAGGCCGGCCAGACCTGCGCCTCGTCATACTGCCGCAGGACGTTGAACGCCCGGATCAGGAGGGGGGAGCCGCCGCCGGGCACGGGCACCTCGAAGCCGCCCCGGGCGAAGGTGAGCCGGGGAGGCGCGGCGTGCGGTGCGGCTGCGGTGACGCGCTCCTGGTCGATCTCCAGCCCGACGACGCGCACGTCCGGTCGTACCGCGCCCAGTCGGGCGTGCAACTCGACGGTGGTCACCGGATGGGCGCCGTAGCCGAGGTCGACGACGACCGGGTCCTCGGCGCTGCGCAGCAACCGCCGGTGGGTGTGCACGACCCAGCGGTCCACCCGGCGCAGCCGGTTGGGGTTGGTGGTGCCGCGGGTGACGGTGCCGACCGGTCGGGAACGTCTCGCTGCACCGGTCACGGCTCCACGATAGGGGTCGTGCAAGACTGAATCCTCAAGCACCTGTGAGGAGAGACGTTGTCGTGAGTGAGACCGACCGGGTCCGACGTGTGGCGATGCTCAGTGTCCACACCTCCCCGCTCGACCCTCCCGGCACCGGCGACGCGGGCGGCCTCAACGTCTACGTCGTGGAGACCGCCCGCCGGCTCGCCGCGCGCGGCACCGAGGTGGAGATCTTCACCCGGGCCACCGACGGGTCCCTGCCCGAGACGGTCCGGATGGGCCCGGGCATCCTGGTCCACCACGTCCCGGCCGGCCCCTACGAGGGGCTGGGCAAGGACGACCTCCCCGGCCAGCTGTGTGCCTTCGCGGCCGGTGTGATGCGCACCGCGGCCGGCCGGCCCGAGCACTGGTATGACGTGGTCCACTCGCACTACTGGCTCTCCGGGCAGGTGGGCTGGCTCACGGCCGACCGCTGGAACGTGCCGCTCGTGCACACCATGCACACGATGGCGCGGGTGAAGAACGCGCAGCTCGCCGAGGGCGACAGCGCGGAGCCTCCGGGGCGGGAGATCGGGGAGACGCAGGTGGTGGAGGCCGCGAGCGTGCTCGTCGCCAACACCGACGAGGAGGCGGGCCAGCTGGTCCGCCTCTACGACGCCGACCCGGACAAGGTGCACGTCGTGCCCCCCGGCGTCGACCTGGACGTGTTCACCCCCGGCGACCGGGCCGCGGCGCGCCGCGCGGTCGGGCTGCCCGAGGACGCCCAGGTCGTGCTGTTCGTCGGTCGCATCCAGCCACTGAAGGCGCCGGACCTGCTGGTCCGCGCCGCGGCCGAGCTCGTGCGACGCGACCCCTCGCTGCGGGACCGGCTGGTCGTCGGGGTCCTGGGCGGTCCCTCCGGCACCGGCCTGGCCCGGCCGGAGGCACTGCAGGAGCTCACCGCGCAGCTGGGGCTGTCCGACCTGGTCCGGTTCGTGCCACCGGTCTCACGGACCGCGCTCGCCGACTGGTACCGCGCCGCCGACCTGGTCACGGTGCCCAGCTACAACGAGTCCTTCGGGCTGGTGGCCATCGAGTCGCTGGCGTCCGGCACGCCGGTGGTCGCCGCCGCGGTCGGGGGTCTGCCGGTGGCGGTCGGCGACGGTGGCGTGCTGCTCGAGGGTCACGACCCGGCCCGGTGGGCCGACGCGATCGGTGACTTGTTGGCCGACGACACACGGCGGGCGGCTCTGGGCGAGGCGGGGGTGCGGCACGCCAAGGGCTTCGGCTGGGACCGCACGGTGGACCTGCTCGACGAGGTCTACCGCCGCGCGAGGGCAGACCGCGAGCGCCTCTGGACCGACGGTGCCTACCTGGTCCCCGACCACGTCCCGAGCATGGTGTCGCCGTGAGGACCGACGACGCCGCGGTGGCCCGGCTCCGGTCGGTGCTCGAGGAGCTGGAGGTCGACCACGAGGACGGTGCCCGGGAGGGCGAGTTCGTCGTCACCCTGCCGGGGGAGCGCAAGCTGCGGACGGTCTGCTCCCTCGTGGTGGGAGGAGACAGCCTGTCGGTGCAGGCGTTCGTCATCCGACGCCCCGACGAGAACCACGAGAAGTTCTACCGTCACCTGCTGCGGCGCAACCTGCGCCTGCCCGGGCTGGCCTACGCGATCGACGGAACCGGCGACGTCTACCTCACCGGACGGCTGCCGGTCATCGCGATCGACCGGGCCGGCCTCGACCAGCTGCTCGGGACGGTGCTCACGGCCTGCGACGAGCCGTTCAACGAGCTGCTGGTCCTCGGCTTCCTCACCTCGATGCGGGCCGAGTGGCGCTGGCGGGTGTCGCGCGGGGAGTCGACCGCCAACCTGGAGGCGTTCCGGCACCTCCTCGAGGGAACCGAGGACGATGCCGGCGCATCGTAGGGGCATGGACGACACCAGGTGCTCCGACGGGCCGGTTCCCGGAGACCCACCGGGCGCGGAGCCCTCGCGCAGCCCATGGCTGGGACGCGCCATGCTCGTGCTCGCGTTGACCGTCACGGTCGCGGCGTGCGCGACGGAGCCACCGGGTCAGGACCAGCCGGTCCCGGGCGCCCACTCGTCAGGTGGGGGTGGGGAGGAGCCTGAGGCGTTCGCGGTCCACCACGACGTGGAGTACTACGGTGCCTGCGGCAACGAGGTGCTGCGACTGGGGCGGGAGACCTACTATCCGCTGCTGGAGGACGAGGAGCTCGACGTCATCAGGTACGGCAGTGGCACGGGGGTGCACGTGAGCACCGTCGAGCGGCCCGGACCCGGTGACGACATCGGCACGCTGACTGTCTACAGCGACGGTTATGCACGGTTCGTCTCCGACAGCGGTACCTACGACATCTGGCTCACGGAGCAGGAGCGGGAGTACACCTGGGAGTGCTGAGCTCCCGCTCCTGGCGCCCTGTCCTTCAGGCGCGTGCCACCAGGGAGGGACGGTAGTCCTGCGGCACCTCGAGACCGAGCAGGACCAGCAGGGTGGCGGCCAGGTTCGAGAGCCCGGGATCCTGGGCACCGTCCACGGGCTCCCACTGCTGACCCGAGTAGTCCGTGATGTAGAGCGGCACCGGGTTGGTCGAGTGCGCCGTCTTCCACAGCGGGCTGCCGTCCTCGGACGTGCGGGGCCTGCCCTGCGTGTCGCGCTCGACCATGTCCTCGCTGTTGCCGTGGTCAGCGGTCACGACCAGGCACCCACCCGCCGCCTCGACGGCCTGGGCGATCCGGCCGACGGCCTCGTCGACCGCCTCGACGGCGATGATGGTGGCCTCGAAGTTGCCGGTGTGCCCGACCATGTCGCCACCGGCCAGGTTGGAGCGCAGGAAGGTGTAGCCACCCTTGCCGAGTGCCTCGATGACATAGTCCGCGGTCTCGGCTGCCTTCATCCTCGGGGCCTTGTCGAACTCGACCTGGTCGGACGGGATGTCGATGTAGGTCTCGGTGCGGGGATCGAACGGGTCCGACCGGTTGCCGTTCCAGAAGTAGGTCATGTGGCCGAACTTCTGGGTCTCGGAGGCCGCCAGCTGCGGCAGCCCCGCCCGCGCGATGATCTCGCTCACCGAGTTGTCGATGTGTGGTGGCTGCACCAGGCGGACCGGCGGCATGTTGGTGTCGCCGTCATACAGGGTCATCCCCGCGAAGAAGACGTCAGGCACCCGGCCCCGGTCGAAGCCGCTGAAACCGTCACCCTCGACGAACGCGCGGGTCAGCTCGATGGCACGGTCGCCGCGGAAGTTGAAGATCACCACGGCGTCACCGTCGTGGACCGGCCCGACGGCCTCGCCGCGGTCGTCGACGACGGTGAAGGCCTCCAGCAGCTGGTCGCTGATCCCCGGGGTCTCCGCGCGGAGTGTGGAGACGGCCTCGCCGGCCGAGGGGAACGGCCGGGCGGTGCCCTGCACGTGGGCGCGCCACCCGGCCTCGACGACGCCCCAGTTGGCCTCGTAACGGTCCATCGTGGTGACCATGCGGCCACCTCCCGAGGCGATCCGCCAGTCCAGGTCGGTGCCCTCGGTGCGGGTGCTCAGGGCATCTTCGAGGCGGGCGACGTACTGATCCGCCGTGCGGTCCTCCACATCACGGCCGTCGAACAGCGTGTGCAGCCGCAGTCGGGTGATGCCATCGGTCCTCGCGTGGTCCAGCAGCAGCATCAGGTGGTCCCACGACGAGTGCACGTTGCCGTCGCTGAGCAGGCCGATCAGGTGCAGTGCCGCCCCGTCAGCCGTCGCCGTGGCCACGGCGTCCCGCCACGCGCCCTCCCAGATCTCTCCACCGCGGACCGCGTCGTCGACCCGCTTGGCGCCCTGCGGGAAGATCCGGCCGGCGCCCATCGTGTTGTGCCCGACCTCCGAGTTGCCCATGTCGTCGTCGCTGGACAGGCCGACGTGCGTGCCGTGAGCGAAGACCTCCAGATAGGCACCCGTGTCCCGCAGACGGTCCAGGTGCGGGGTCGACGCCGCGGCCACCGCGTCGTACGCGTCCCCGGTGCCCACGCCGACACCGTCCATCACCACGAGGACGACCGGGCGCCCGTCCGTCCCCGCCCTCACGGCGCCTCGAACTTGTAGCCCAGGCCGCGCACCGTGACGATGTGCTGCGGCTGCCCCGGGTCAGGCTCGATCTTGGCGCGCAGCCGCTTGACGTGGACGTCGAGCGTCTTGGTGTCACCGACGTAGTCGCTGCCCCAGACACGGTCGATGAGCTGGCCGCGGGTCAGCACCCGTCCGGCGTTGCGCAGCAGCATCTCCAGCAGCTCGAACTCCTTGAGGGGCAGGGACACCGCGTCACCGTTCACCGAGACGGTGTGGCGCTCCACGTCCATGCGGACGGGGCCCGACTCGACCGTCGAGGGCAACAGCTCCTCCGGCTCGGACTGC
The DNA here is from genome assembly GCF_003121625.1 of Ornithinimicrobium cavernae. Lineage (GTDB taxonomy): Bacteria > Actinomycetota > Actinomycetes > Actinomycetales > Dermatophilaceae > Ornithinicoccus > Ornithinicoccus cavernae. Next base: position 278,628 of record NZ_QDDJ01000003.1, read on the forward strand.
CGGCGCAGGACGGCCTTGATGCGGGCCAGCAGCTCGCGGCCGGAGTACGGCTTGGTGACGTAGTCGTCGGCGCCGATCTCCAGGCCCACCACCTTGTCCACCTCGCTGTCCTTGGCGGTGAGCATGATCACCGGCACGGACGACTTGGCCCGGAGCGAGCGGCAGACGTCGACCCCGGAGAGGCCCGGGAGCATCAGGTCGAGGAGGACGAGGTCGGCGCCGTTCCGGTCGAACTCGGTGAGCGCGTCCGGTCCGGTCTCGGCGACCGCGACGTCGTAGCCCTCCTTCTGGAGCATGTAGGAGAGGGGGTCCGAGAACGACTCCTCGTCCTCCACCACCAGGATCCGGGTCATGACTCACTCCTCACTCGGGCGCACTGCCGAGATCACGTGTTGTGCGGGGGGGCTGAACGGATGCTGACCCAGAGGTTACCGTCGGATTCTCCGTCGGTGTGTCCCGGGTGTCGGCGGGGGAGGCGGGCAGCGCCAGGTCGGTGGTGCCGCGGGAGGCGGGCAGCGCCAGGTCCGTGGTGCCGCGGGAGGCGGGCAGCCGGATCGTGAACGTCGACCCCTGGCCGACCTGGCTCCACACCACCACGTCCCCGCCGAGGTTGGCGCAGATGTGCTTGACGATGGACAGCCCCAGACCCGTGCCCCCCGTCGCGCGGGACCGGGCCGCGTCGACGCGGTAGAACCGCTCGAAGACGCGCTCCTGGTCCGCCGGTGAGATCCCCTGACCCTGGTCGGTCACCGACACCTCCACCAGGTCGCCGCGACGACGGCTCACGACGGCGATCGGGCTGCCGTCGTCGGAGTAGCTGATCGCGTTGGTCACCAGGTTGCGGATCGCGGTGGTGACGAGCTCGGCGTCCCCGCGCACCTCCAGGTCCTCCGGCGAGCCGTTGCGCCGCACGGTGAGCCGCCGCTGGCCGGCCACGACACGGGTGTGCTCGACGGCCTCCTCGGCGCACCGGCCCACGTCCACGGGCACGAGGGGGTCGGACAGGTCGGCGGTCTGCAGCCGGGACAGGTCGACGATCTCGGTGACCAGCCTGGTCAGGCGGTTGCTCTCGATCTTCATCCGGCCCGCGAACCGCTGGACGGCGACGGGGTCGTCCGCAGCGTCCTCCACCGCCTCGGCGAGCAGCGCGAGGCCGCCGACGGGCGTCTTGAGCTCGTGGCTGACGTTGACGACGAAGTCGCGCCTGACCTCCTCGACCCGACGCGCCTTGGTGCGGTCGTCCACCAGCGCCAGGACCAGGTCCCCGCCGATCGGCGCGACCCGCACGCCGACGACCATGATCCCCTGGCCGAGAGGGCCGCGCGCCAGCTCGAGCTCGGCCTCGCGGATGATGCCGTCCCGGTGGACCTGCACCGCGAGGGTCCCGAGCTCGGCGTGGGTCAGCGTGTTGCCGCGCACCAGCCCGTAGGCCACGGCGGTGGCACTGGTCTTGACGACGTTACCCCCGGCGTCGAGCACGATCGCTCCGTCGCGCAGCACGGCCAGAACGTCGGAGACACCCTCGGGCACCTGCGGCTCGGCCGGTGGTTCGGGCGTCACGGGCTGCTGCCGGCGCTCGGAGACGCGGACCAGGAGCGTGGCGATCACGGCAAGGGCGAGTCCCAGCACCACGCCCAGGGCTCCCGCCGTCAGTCCGTCCACAGGGCTAGCCTAGGTCGCTGCAGGCCCGGTCAGGACCGCCCGGGACGCGAGGCACCCGCTGCCGCGCTGGCCGGGCCCACCTGGTCGGATGCCGTTCACCTGGCGTGTGTCAGCCGTTCACCCGAGACTGAGAGGGTCACCGACGGACACTGTCCGGGTCACACGAGAGGGAGCGGATCCGATGCGCATCGCATTCACCGAGGAGTTGCAGTTCATCTCCGATCAGCTGGTCGAGATGGCGGGACTGACGTCCGCGGCACTGGAGCAGGCCACGACGGCGCTGATGAGTGCCGACCTGGAGCTGGCCGAGTCCGTGATCAGTGCGGACGAGCACATCGACGCCGTCCGGCGCGACCTCGACACACGCGCCGTGGACGCGCTTGCCCGGCAGCAGCCGGTCGCCACGGACCTGCGCACCCTCGTCACCGCGATGCGGATGAGCGCCGACCTGGAGCGGATGGGTGACCTGGCCCGCCACGTCGCGAAGCTGACCCGGCTCCGCTACCCCAACCGGGTCCTGCCCGAGGCGCTCACCGCCACCTTCCGGCGGATGGCCGAGGTCGCCGACGCCCTCGTCATGGAGGCCGCGCGCATCATCAGGGACAACGACGTCGAGGCGGTGACCCAGCTGAAGATCACCGACGACGAGATGGACGACCTGCACCGTGACGTCTTCCGCGTCCTGCTCGACAGCAGCTGGGACAGCGGGGTGCAGGCCGCGATCGACGCCACGCTGCTCAGCCGTTACTACGAGCGGTTCGGCGACCACGCCGTGTCCATCGCCCAGCGCGTCGTCTACCTGGTGACCGGTCAGTGGGACGAGGACAACCTCAACATCGACGAGCGGATCGACGTCACCGAGGTCAGCCGCTGAGCCGGCTCAGGAGGGGACGTCGGCGGTCGTGACCGCGATGTCGCTGTAGGGGCCCTCCGGCAGAAGCACCGGGGCGAGCCCACTGTCCGCCTCACCCTGGGAGGTCTGCACGACCAGCTGCAGCGAGCCGCCGGGGCTCACCTCGACGGCGGGCACCTGCACGGGCGTGCCGCTGCCGTCCGGGCCCTGGCCGTCCAGCCGGAGCGACTGCCCCGGGGCGACACTCAGGGTCGGCTGCAGCGCGACGGCCTCAGCGCCGGTGCCGAGGGTGACGGTGACCTCGGTGGGCTCGCTGGTGTTGTTCACCACCAGCCCGCTGACGGTGCCGGGTGCACCGTTGCCCTCGCTGACCACGAGCAGGTCGCGGACAGCGACCTGGCCGGCGTCGACGGAGACGCCGTCCGCCGGGTCGTAGTTCATGTCGGTCGTCACCGGCGAGCTGATCTGGCAGCCGCTGAGGGTGAGCGCGGCCGCGAGCGCGAGTCCACTCAGGGCCGCGCGGCGGGGGCGGGAGGCATTCTGGGCAGCGGTCCGGAAGGTCACGAGGGACACTCTAGCCGCCCCTCCACGCGCGCGTGGAGGACCCGTGCGGACAGGGTGTCCGGAGGGTGCAGGAAACTCCCAGAACGGTCGTCCCGAGACGCTGACCAGCACAAATATCAAGCATGTCATTACGTGATCTGCGCCACGCATGGTACCCTTGAGGTCCGCGAAAGGGGCTAACTGAAGATGACGTTCAAGGTCGGCGAGACGGTTGTGTACCCGCACCACGGGGCCGCACTGATCGAAGAAATGAAGACGCGCACCATCAAGGGCGAGGAGAAGCTCTACCTAAAGCTCAAGGTCGCACAGGGTGATCTGACCATTGAAGTTCCCGCAGACAACTGCGATCTGGTCGGGGTCCGCGATGTCGTCGGCAAGGAGGGACTGGACAAGGTGTTCGAGGTGCTGCGCGCCGAGCACACCGAGGAGCCGACCAACTGGTCCCGCCGCTACAAGGCCAACCTGGAGAAGCTTGCCTCCGGTGACGTGATCCGGGTGGCGGAGGTGGTCCGCGACCTGTGGCGTCGCGACAAGGACCGCGGGCTGTCGACCGGTGAGAAGCGTCTGCTCAACAAGGCCCGTCAGATCCTCGTCTCCGAGCTCGCGCTCGCCGAGAAGACCAACGAGGACAAGGCCGAGGCCACTCTGGACGAGGTCCTGGCCTCCTGACTCCACAGCACCGCGTCGGCGTGATCCTGGTGGCCGCCGGCCGGGGCACCCGCCTCGGAGCCGACCGGCCCAAGGCTCTCGTGCCTCTCGGGCACGGACCCGCTGCACTACCGCTGGTGACACACGCCCTCCGGGGCGTGTTGTCATGTCCGGACCTGACCGACGTCGCGGTCGTCGCACCGCCGGACCGTATGCCGGAGCTCACCGCGGCCGTGCGCCTCGCCTCTGCCGAGGGCTCGGCGGACCGGCTCCTGGGGGCGCAGGGACAGGACGTGTCCGTCCGGGTCGTGCCCGGCGGCGACGAGCGCAGCGACTCCGTCGCCGCCGGCCTGGGGGCCCTGCCTGGAGGAGTGGGCATCGTCCTGGTGCACGACGCGGCCCGGGCGCTGACGCCACCGAGCGTCTTCCACCGGGTGGTGGCCGCCGTCCGGCACGGCCACCCGGCGGTCACGCCGGCCCTGCGCGTGACGGACACCATCAAGACCGTGGACACCCGCGACCACGTGGTCAGCACCCCGGACCGCTCCGTGCTGCGTGCGGTCCAGACTCCCCAGGGGTTCCTCCGTGAGACCCTCGAGCGGGCACACCGGCACGGGGGTGGGGCCGTCACCGACGACGCCGGGCTCGTCGAGGCGCTCGGCACGGCCGTCCTGGTCGTCGACGGGGACCCGAGGGCGCTCAAGATCACCGGCCCGGAGGACCTGGCCACCGCCGGTGCCTGGATGCAGCAGACCGGTGGCACGCCCACCCCGACCCCGCCCACGGCTGGCGCCTCACCTGGTCGGGGCGAGATCGGTCCCGGCCGCCGGCCGGTCCTGCTCGTCCTCGGCGGCCTGCCGGGCGCCGGCAAGACCACCGTGGCGCGTGCCTGGGCCCGGCAGCGGGGCGCCGTGCACGTGCGTCTCGACACCATCGAGCAGGCACTCGTCCGCGCCGAACCCGGCCGCGGGGTCGGTCCGGAGGGCTACGCGGCCGCCTACGCCGTCGCCGCCGACCAGCTCGCCCTCGGGCTCGACGTCGTGGCCGACTCAGTCAACCCCCTGCCGGTGACGCGACAGGCCTGGCGAGACGTGGCCGCGGAGTCCGGGGCACGGGTCGTCGAGGTCGAGCTGACCTGCGACCCCGCCGAGCACCGCGAGCGGGTGGAGACCCGCTCGGCCGACATCGAGGGTCACCGGCTGCCGGACTGGTCGGCGGTCGGAACGGCCGACTACGCCCCCTGGCCCGAGGCCGGCCTGTCCCTGGACACGACGGGCCAGGACGTGGCTGCCCTCGTGCGACGCCTCGAGGAGCAGGTCACCGGCACCGGCGAGCGGCCCACCGACCCGGCGGCGGGTGCCACCGACTCGACAGCGGCCGACCGGCTCACCCCACCTGGGGCATGACCTCCGCGGCGACCAGCTCCAGGTGGTCCACGACGTCGTCGGACAGGTCCAGCACCTGCAGGTAGACCCGGGTGATGCCGGTCCGCTCCACCCACCGGCCGATCCGGTCGACCACCTCGGCCGGCGTCCCGGCCAGGCCGTTCTCGCGCAGCTCCTCCGGTGCCCGCCCGATGGCCTGTGCCCGGGCCCGGAAACCCGCCTCGTCCCGCCCCACGACAGCGGTCAGCGCCGCGGAGCGGACCAGGTCGGCCGGCTCGCGTCCGGCGCTCTCGCAGGCGTCGGAGACCCGCTCGAACTGCGTCGCCGCCTGCTCCAGCGGCACGAAGGCGACGTTGAACTCGGCGGCGTACCGCGCCGCCAGCGCGGGCGTCCGCCGGCGGCCGGCCCCACCGACGATGACCGGCGGGCCACCGGAGACCGGGTCCTGCTGCACCGGCTTGGGGAGGGCAGGTGAGTCGTCCACGGTCACGGTGCTGCCGGCATACGAGAACGTCTGTCCCTCCGGCGTGCCCCACAGACCCGTGATGACGGCCAGCGAGTCCTCCAGCAGGTCGAAGCGCTCACCGACCTCCGGGAACGGGATGCCGTAGGCCGTGTGCTCCGCCCCGAACCAGCCCGCGCCCAGGCCGAACTCGACGCGACCGTCGCTCATCGCGTCGACCTGGGCCACGGCGATGGCGGTCGGTCCGGGCAGCCGGAAGGTCGCCGAGCTGACCAGCGTGCCCAGCCGGATCGTCGAGGTCTCCCGGGCCAGCCCGGCGAGGGTGACCCAGGCGTCGGTCGGCCCCGGCAGGCCGTCGCGCTCGCCCATGGCCAGGTAGTGGTCGGAGCGGAAGAAGGCGCCGTAGCCGCAGGCCTCGGCCGTGCGGGCGGCGCGGAGCTGGTCGGCATAGGTCGCCCCCTGCTGGGGCTCGGTGAAGAGACGGAGTTCCACGGCCCCAGTCTGTCCCACACCGGTGCACGACCGGCGTGGGGTGCCCGTCCTACAGTGGGGCCCATGAGCAGCCAGCCTCCCTGTCGTGTGGGCACCGGGGTCGATGTCCACGCCTACGCCGCCGAGGGGAGCGGGCGGGTGCTGATGCTCGGCTGTCTGGAGTGGCCGGGCGAGCGTGGCACCGAGGGGCACTCGGACGGGGACGTCGCCGCCCACGCCGCCTGCAACGCGCTGCTGTCCGCCGGGGGACTGGGTGACCTCGGAGCAGTCTTCGGCACCGACCGTCCGGAGCTGGCCGGCGCCTCCGGGGAGCACCTGCTCCGCCACGTGCTGAGCCTGCTGTCAGCCGCGGGGTGGCAGGTCGGCAACGTCGCGGTGCAGCTCGTCGGGAACCGTCCCCGCGTGGGACCACGGCGCGCGGAGATGGAGGCTGCGATGTCCGCCGCGCTGGACGGCGCAGCGGTCTCGGTGACCGCCGCGACCACGGACGGTCTGGGCTTCACCGGTCGCGGCGAGGGTCTCGCCGGGATCGCGACCGCGCTGGTCCACGCGCGCGGCGACGACTGACCGCGCTGGTCTCCACGCGCGCCGCGACGACTGACCGCGCGGCAGGACGCGGCCTCCCCGAGTGACCTTCCGGGGGTCTCAGCTGAGGGCGATGGCGGCGAAGACCCCGCCGGGCCACCACAGCCACCAGCCGACCGAGCGCTGCACGAGGCACAGCCAGCGGTGACCACCGGCCAGTTGGATGACCGTGGTCACCACCAGCGACAGCACCGGTAGCAGTCCGATGACGAGCGCAGCCACGGGCTGGTCTGCAGCGAGCGCCACCCCGACGAGGACCGCCAGGGTGTAGAGCCCCAGCGTGAGGGCCGGGATGATCACGTAGTTGCCCAGCCGCCACCAGAAGCCGTGGGCGTGCGTGGGGACCTCGCGACCGCAGGGGCAGAGTCTCTTGCCCACCCCGATCACGGCCGGGCGGCTGCCTCCGGCCCGCTCCGGACTGCTGGTCACTGACTCGCCGCCGTCCCCCTGCACGGCAGCGACGATACCGCTGCCACGCGGGGAGGAGTCACGTACGCTGACCCGTGCTGGCTGCCCGGTCTGGTGACTGGTAGGCATAGGCCAGGAAGCAAGCCGTCCGATCACCGAGGAGTTCACCGTGCCGAGCACAGTCAAGGGAGTCATCGCCCGCAGCAAGGGGGCCGACGTCGAGGTCGTCGACATCGTCGTGCCGGACCCGGGGCCGGGGGAGGCGGTGGTCCGCGTCGAGGCCTGCGGTGTCTGTCACACCGACCTGCACTACCGGCAGGGTGGCATCAACGACGAGTTCCCGTTCCTGCTCGGGCACGAGGCCGCCGGCACGGTCGAGGCGGTGGGTCCGGGCGTGACCGAGGTGGCACCCGGGGACTTCGTCATCCTGAACTGGCGCGCCGTGTGCGGCCAGTGCCGGGCCTGCGCCAAGGGTGAGCCGTGGTACTGCTTCAACACGGCGAACGCGACCCAGAAGATGACGCTCACGGACGGCACCGAGCTGTCGCCGGCCCTGGGGATCGGTGCCTTCATCGAGAAGACCCTGGTGGCCGCGGGTCAGTGCACCAAGGTCGACAAGGAGGCCTCGGCCGCGGCGGCCGGACTGCTGGGTTGCGGGATCATGGCAGGCTTCGGTGCCGCCGTGAACACCGGCGGCGTGCGGCGTGGGGACTCGGTCGCCGTCATCGGGTGCGGTGGGGTGGGCAACGCCGCGATCGCCGGTGCGGCGCTGGCCGGCGCCACCACGATCATCGCGGTCGACCTGGACGACCGGAAGCTCGAGGGCGCCAAGGGCTTTGGCGCCACCCACACCGTCAACAGCTCGGACCGGGACCCCGTCGTGGCGATCCAGGAGCTGACCGGAGGCTTCGGCGCCGACCTGGTCGTGGACGCGGTCGGTCGGCCGGAGACCTACAAGCAGGCCTTCTACGCCAGGGACCTGGCCGGCACGGTCGTCCTCGTGGGCGTCCCGACCCCCGACATGATGATCGAGCTGCCCCTGCTGGACGTCTTCGGGCGCGGCGGCTCGCTGAAGTCGAGCTGGTACGGCGACTGCCTGCCCTCGCGCGACTTCCCGATGCTGATCGACCTCTACCGCCAGGGACGCTTTGACCTGGATGCCTTCGTGACCGAGACGATCCCGCTGGACGGGGTGGAGCACGCCTTCAGCAAGATGGAGCGCGGCGAGGTGCTGCGTTCGGTGGTGCAGCTGTGAACGGCGCCGGACTGCCCCGCATCGACCACGCGGTGACCTCGGGCACCTTCAGCCTGGACGGTGGCACGTGGGAGGTCGACAACAACGTGTGGGTCGTCGGTGACGACCACGAGTGCGTCGTGATCGACGCCCCGCACGACGTGGACGCGATCCTGGCCGTCGTGGGCGGCCGGACCGTCACGGCGATCCTGCTGACCCACGCGCACGATGACCACATCGATGCTGCGGTGGCGCTGTCCGAGGCCACCGGTGCACCGACGCACCTGCACCCGGAGGACCGGATGCTGTGGGACCGGGTGCACGACCAGGCGCCGGACGAGGAGCTCGCCGACGGCGACACCATCGAGGTGGCCGGCACGGTGCTGCACGTGCTGCACACGCCGGGCCACTCCCCGGGGGCCTGCTGCTTCCACGCGCCCGCCCTGGGCGCCGTGTTCAGCGGCGACACCCTCTTCCAGGGTGGCCCGGGGGCGACGGGCCGCTCGTTCAGCAGCTTCGACACGATCATCGAGTCGATCACCGGCAAGCTGCTCACGCTGCCGCTCGACACGGTCGTGCACACCGGGCACGGCGACACGACCACGATCGGGGCCGAGGCCCCGAACCGCCAGGAGTGGATCGACCGCGGCCACTGAGAGACGGCTGACCGGCGCGCTGCAGCCCTAGCGCGACCGGCGTCGACTGGAGCACACTGGTGTCGTCCGCCCTCAGTGAGGAGAGCCGATGAGCGCGATGGGTGTCGAGCAGCAGGACGTCGAGGCAGGCCCGATCGTCTGCACCCGCCGGGTCGACGTCGATCCGGTCCATGCCTTCGAGGTGTTCACCGAGCGCCTCGGTGACTGGTGGGACCCCCGGTTGACGCCCGACCCGGGGACCTACGAGGGAGCCGATGTCGAGGAGGTGGAGGGCGGCGTGGTGGCCCTCCACCACGACGGCGAGGACTACCCGATCGGCGAGGTGCAGGAGTGGAGCATCGGCGAGCGGTTCGCGATGACCTTCCACCTGACGCTGCCGCGGGACCACCCGACGGTCCTCGAGGTCGACTTCGAGCCGTCCGAGGGTGGCACCCTCGTCACCCTGACCCACGGTGGCTGGGGCCCGGACAACCAGTCGCACCGGGGCCGCTTCACCGAGTGGCCGAACCTGCTCGAGCGGTTCGCGGCCACCGCCGTCAGCGAGTGAGCGCCCCGGCGCGGGAACGTGGCGGAGGCGGGCGCTGCCCGCAGGTAGCCTTGGGCGGGTGAGCCTGCGCCTGTACGACACCGCCACCCGCGCCCTGCGGGACTTCCAGCCCCTCGAGCCCGGGCGGGTCGGCATCTACATCTGTGGTCTCACGACCCAGGGCGCGCCGCACATCGGCCACATCCGCTTCGCGGTGGCCTTCGACATCCTGCGCCGCTGGCTGGTCCGGGGGCACGGGCTGGAGGTCACTCTGGTCCGCAACGTCACCGACATCGACGACAAGATCCTCACGAAGTCGGCCGAGCACGACCGGCCCTGGTGGGCCTGGAGCTACCACCACGAGCGCGAGACGACGCGGGCCCTGGAGACCCTCGGCGTCCTGCCGCCGACCTACGAGCCCAGGGCCACCGGGCACATCACCGAGATGGTGGAGCTGATCGATGCCCTCATCGAGCGAGGCCACGCCTACCCGGCCGAGGACGGCAGCGGCGACGTCTACTTCGACGTCCGGTCCTGGGCCGACTACGGCGAGCTGACCCACCAGCGGATCGAGGACATGGAGCCAGCCGCGGACGCCGACCCGCGCGGCAAGCGAGACCCGCGGGACTTCGCGCTCTGGAAGGGCGTGAAGCCCGGTGAGCCGCCCACGGCCAGCTGGCCGACGCCGTACGGCCGTGGGCGCCCGGGGTGGCACCTGGAGTGCTCGGCCATGGCCCGCAAGTACCTCGGCGACGCCTTCGACATCCACGGCGGCGGTGTCGATCTCCGCTTCCCCCACCACGAGAACGAGCAGGCCCAGTCGCGCGCGGCCGGCCTGGGCTTCGCCCGCTTCTGGCTGCACAACGCCTGGGTCACCCTCAGCGGCGAGAAGATGAGCAAGTCCCTGGGCAACACCCTCACCGTGGCCGAGCTGACCAGGCACGTGCGCCCCCTCGTCCTGCGCTACTACCTCGGGGCGGCGCACTACCGCTCGACGATCGAGTACGGCGACCACTCCCTGGACGAGGCGCGCGCCGCGGTCGAGCGCATCGAGGGCTACGTGCAGCGGGCCCTCGAGGTGGTCGGTGAGCCCGTCGAGGCGCTCCTGGCCGAGGCCGGCAGGGTGGACGTGCCCAGCGGCTTCGCCGCGGCCCTGGACGACGACGTCAACGTCCCCGAGGCGCTCGCCGCCCTGTTCGGCACCGTCCGCGAGGGCAACCGCGCCCTCGAGCAGCCGGGGGCCGCCGACCGGGCGACCGTGCGGCATACCCTCCTGGAGGTCGTGTCGATGACCGACGTCCTGGGCATCAACCCACTGGACCCCGGCTGGGGCGGCGGGGACGAGGCCGGCGCGGCCGAGACCGTCCTCGACGCGCTGGTGCAGGAGCGGCTGGCGGCCAGGGCCGCCGCCCGGGCGGAGCGCGACTTCGCGACCGCCGACGCGATCCGTGACCAGCTCACGGCCGCAGGCGTGGCGATCGAGGACACCCCCGGCGGCGCCCGCTGGTCGCTGAGCCGACCGACAGGATCGAGGTAGATCAGGATGGCAGGAAACTCCCAGCGCAAGGGTGCCGTGCGCAAGACGACCAAGAAGGGCCCGCAGGTCGGCAGCGGCGGTCAGCGCCGCAAGGGCCTGGAGGGACGCGGGCCCACGCCCAAGGCCACCGAGCGGACCGGTCACCCGGCCGCACGGCGGGCGCGGCAGGGCGCCACGACGTCAGCGCGCCGGCCGCAGCAGCGCGCCGGGGCCAGGGCGAGCACCGAGCTCGTCCTCGGCCGCAACTCGGTCCTGGAGGCGCTACGCACGTACGTGCCGGCCACCGCCCTCTACGTCAGCTCCCGGATGGAGTCCGACGACCGGGTGCGGGAGGCGATCAAGCTGGCCACCGAGCAGGGTGTGTCGATCCTGGAGGCGGCCAAGCCCGAGCTGGACCGGCTGACCGACGGAGCGGTGCACCAGGGCCTGGTGATGCAGGTCCCGCCCTACGACTACGCGCACCCCGAGGACCTGCTGTCCGCGGAGCTGCCCGGCACGCCGCTGATCGTGGCCCTCGACGGCATCACCGACCCCCGCAACCTCGGGGCGATCATCCGCTCCGTCGGTGCCTTCGGCGGTCACGGGGTCGTCGTGCCGTCCCGCCGCTCTGCCGGGATGACCGCCGCCGCGTGGAAGACCTCGGCGGGTGCGGCCGCCCGCGTCCGGGTGGCGCAGGCCACGAACCTGACCAACGCCCTCCTGGACTACCGCCGGGCGGGCTGCTTCGTGATCGGGCTCGATGCCGACGGTGACGTGCAGCTGCCGGACCTCGAGCTGGCCGACCTGCCGCTCGTGGTGGTCGTCGGGTCCGAGGGCAAGGGCCTGTCCCGGCTGGTCCGCGAGACCTGTGACCAGATCGTGTCCATCTCCATGGCGGGGGTCACCGAGTCCCTCAACGCCGGCATCGCCGGCGCTGTCACGCTCTACGAGATCGCCCGCAAGCGCCAGCGCTGAGCCCGTGGCCCTCGTCCGCGCAGCCAGCCGCGGCCTCGTCGTGACCGACGCGGGGCTGCTGGTCACCGTGCTGCAGGGCAGGACGGGGGAGTACTGGCTGACCCCTGGCGGCGGACAGAACTTCGGGGAGTCCAAGGTCGAGAACGTGGCCCGGGAGGTGCTGGAGGAGACCGGCTACCGCGTGCGCGTCGGCGACCTGGCCTGCGGACGCGACTACATCGGCGCCCGGCACTTCCCCGACTGGGACACCGCGTTCCAGCAGACCGAGCTGTGGTTCTGGTGCGAGCTGCTCGACGACGAGCAGGACCCCGACGCCATGGTCCCCGACGTCGACCAGCGGGGCGTGCGCTGGGTGCCCCTGCCCGACCTCCTCGGCTCCCCGCTCTATCCCCGCCGCCTGGCGGCGTGGCTCAACGAGGACCCCCGCACCCGGCCGGTCTGGCTGGGCGCCGTCAACTGACCGGGCGGGTCGCCGTCCGCGGGCGCACCCCGGTCAGCCGCGGGTGCGGATCGGGATCTCCTCGGTGTCGACGCCGAGGATCGCCACCTCGTCCGGCTTGCTCGGCAGCACCGTGTCGACGTAGTCCTGCACGGCGGCCTCGAGCGGGACGTCGTAGTCGGCCCGCTCGGAGAGGTACCAGCGGTGCTCCAGCAGCTCGTGGAACAGCTCGGCCGGCTCCAGCTTGCTGCGCAGCTCCGGGGGGACGGTGCGGGTCACCGGCTCGTAGATGCCGGAGAGCCAGTCGTGGGCCACGAGCTCCTCGTCGTCGTTCTGCCGGTTCTGGGAGGCCCGGTAGGCGTCCAGGTCGTTGAGCAGCCGGCGGGCCTGGTTCTCCTCCACGTCGAGGCCGGTGAGCCGCAGCAGCCGGCGGCTGTGGTGACCCGCGTCCACGATCTTGGGCTCGATCTGGATGTGGGTGCCGTCCAGGTCGGTGCTCATCGCGAGCTCACCGACGTCGAAGCCGAGGTTGTTGAGGCGCCGGATCCGCTCGTCCACCCGCCACCGGTCGCCCCGCTCGAACCGCTCCGTGGCGGTGAGCTCGCGCCACAGCAGCTCGTAGCGGTGCATCAGCCGGTCGGCGATCTCCAGGGCGTCGGCGTCCTCGGCCAGCAGCTCACCGGCGGCCAGGTCCATCAGCTCACCGGCGATATTGCCGTGCGCGATGTGCAGGTCGTGGGCACGCTGGCCGTCGCTGAGCTGGTTGTGGATCTCGGCGGTCTCCGCATCGACGAGGTAGGCCGCGAACTCGCCGGCATCCCGCCGGAACAGGGTGTTCGACAGGGAGACGTCACCCCAGTAGACCCCTCCGAGGTGCAGCCGGACGAGCAGGACGGCGAGGGCGTCGAGCACCCTGCGCGCGGTGTCGGGGCGCAGCTTCTGGCTGAAGATCGCGCGGTAGGGCAGGGAGAACTTCAGGTGCCGCGTGACCAGGCACGCGTCCAGCTCGTTGCCCTCGGCATCGGTGCGTCCGGCGATCACCGCCAGCGGCTCGACGGCGGGCTGGTCGATCCGGCGCAGCAGCTGCAGCGTCTGGTACTCGCGCCGGGCGAGCTCGTCCTTGATCTCCTTCACGGCGAGGACACCGCCGGAGAGCCGGACGAAGCGGACCACGTGCCGGGAGATGCCTCGCGGCAGAGCGGCCAGGTGGTGCTCCGGCCAGTCCTCCAGCGGCACCTGCCAGGGCAGGTCGAGGATGGCGGGGTCCGGCCTGGCGGCAGTGATCTGCAGTGCCATGGTTGCCTCCTCGGGAAGGGTGCGGTCTGGCCATTGTCCGCCAGACCGCACCCGCCGGACCAGTCCGGTGCGTCCCGGGACCTCAGTCGCCGAGGCGCAGCCCCGACTCGGCGTGGAAGACGTGCAGGTGGTCGGACTTCGGCGCGAAGTGGACGACCTCGCCCTTCATCGGCGGCGTGCGGCCGTCGACGCGGGCGATGAACGGCTTGTCGTCGGCCTCCTGGCCGGGCACGCGGCCGTAGACGTAGGCGTCCGCGCCGAGCTCCTCGACCACGTCGACCTCGATCGGCAGGCCCGTGCCGTCGGTGGACAGGCTCAGGTCCTCGGGACGCACACCCACGACGACCCGGTCGCCGGCCCCGGCGAGGACCTCGCGGGCGATCGGCAGGATGGTCTCCCCGAACCGCACGCCGCCGTCGGCGACCGCGACGTCCATCAGGTTCATGGCCGGGGAGCCGATGAAGCCGGCCACGAAGGCGTTGTCCGGGTGGTCGTACATGCGGCGCGGGGCGTCGCACTGCTGGAGCACGCCGTCCTTGAGCACGGCGACCCGGTCGCCCATGGTCATCGCCTCCACCTGGTCGTGCGTGACGTAGACGGTGGTGACCCCGAGCCGGCGCTGCAGCGAGGCGATCTGGGTGCGGGTCTGGACGCGGAGCTTGGCGTCCAGGTTGGACAGCGGCTCGTCCATCAGGAACACCTGCGGCTGCCGCACGATGGCCCGGCCCATGGCCACACGCTGGCGCTGCCCGCCGGACAGGGCCTTGGGCTTGCGGTCCAGGTAGGGCTCCAGGTCCAGGATCTTGGCCGCCTCCTCGACCCGCTGGCGGATCTCCGCCTTGGACTTGCCGGCGATGCGCAGGGCGAAGCCCATGTTGTCGGCGACCGACATGTGGGGGTAGAGCGCGTAGTTCTGGAACACCATGGCCACGTCGCGGTCCTTGGGCGGCAGATCGGTGACCTCCCGGTCGCCGATCAGGATGCGGCCGGAGTTCACCTCCTCCAGGCCCGCGAGCATGCGCAGGCTGGTGGACTTGCCGCAGCCGGACGGGCCCACGAGCACGAGGAACTCGCCGTCGGCGATCTCGATGTCGAGGGAGTCCACGGCCGGGGCGTCCGAGCCGGGATAGATCCTGGTGGCCTGGTCAAAGGTCACAGTTGCCATGGTGACTTCTCCTTCACCGGCAGGAACGTGCCGGACGATCCGTTGTAAAGGACGGTCCCGCCGCCGGATGACGACGGGTCAGCCGGGGCCGTGCCCCGTGAAGTCCCGGCCCTGGGGCCGGTCACCGGCGGCACTGCCCGTGACTATGTGCACACAGTACATCTGCAAGTTCTTGCAGAATTTGTAAGGTGGTGTCATGCTAGCCGACGTCCTCACCGGGACGAGCCCTGGCTGCGGCCACCGCGAGCTGCTCGCGGACCACCCTGTTCGAAGGAGAACACATGAAGCGCACGACCGGCGCGATCGCGATGGCGGGCATCACGGCCCTGCTGCTGACCGCCTGCGGTGGCGACACCGAGTCCGAGGACCCGACCAGCCCGGCGGCCGACGAGGCCGACGCGCCCGAGGGTGATGACGAGGGGGCGACGTCCGACGCGGGCGATGCCGCCGACGAGACCGCTGCCGGAGGTGAGGGCGACGCGGCCGGTGAGACCGCCGGCGCCCCCGCGGCCAGCGACGGCACCAGCCTGGTGATCTGGGCGGACGACCTGCGCGCCGCCGCCATCGAGCCGCTGACCGAGACCTTCACGGCGGACACCGGCGTCGAGGTCAAGGTCCAGGTGGTGGCCCAGGAGAAGCTGCGCGAGCAGTTCAAGGACGCTGTCGGCCAGGGAGCCGGCCCGGACATCACCATCGGCGCGCACGACTGGCTGGGTGAGCTCGTCCAGAACAACGTCGTGGCCCCCGTGCAGATCGCCCCGGACGTCGCTGAGCAGTTCGTGCCCGAGTCGATCGAGGCCGTGACCTTCGAGGGCCAGCTCTACGCGGTGCCCTACTCCGTCGAGTCCCTCGCCCTGATCCGCAACACCGACCTCGCGCCGGAGGTGCCGGCCTCCATGGAGGAGCTCGTCGAGAACGGCCAGGCCATGGTCGAGGCCGGCGACACCGAGCTCATCCTGGCCCAGGAGCTGGGCAAGGAGGGCAACGCCTACTCGATGTACCCCTACGTGTCCGCCTACGGCGGCGGCATCTTCCCGCTCCTCGAGGAGGGAGGCTTCGACGGCAGCAAGGCCATCCTGGACTCGCCGGAGACGCTGCAGGGTGCCGAGAAGCTGGCGTGGCTGGGCGAGGTGGGTGCGCTCAGCACCAACCAGGACGCCTCCAACGTCATCCCCAACTTCATCGACGGCAAGGCCGCCTACATGGTGTCCGGCCCGTGGGCGATCGACCAGATCACCGAGGGCGGCATCAACTACGCGATCGACCCGATCCCGGACTTCGCGGACGGTGGCGAGACCGCTCCCTTCCTGGGTGTCCAGACGTTCTACGTCTCCGCGGAGTCGCTGAACCCGCAGATCGCCCAGACCTTCGTGCAGGAGTACGTCCCCACGGAGGAGATCCAGGTCGGCATGTTCGAGGCCGACCGTCGCCCGCCGGCGCTGACCGCCGCGGCCGAGCAGGTCCAGTCCCAGGACGAGGACGTCGAGGCGTGGTCCGCCGCCGCCGAGGGCGGCACGCCGATGCCGAACATCCCGCAGATGAACGCGGTCTGGGGACCGTTGGGCAAGGCCACCGCCGACATCGTCGGCGGCGCCGACCCCGCCGAGCGCATGGCCACCGCACAGACCGAGGTCGCCAGCGCCCTGGGCGGCCGGTAGTCGCTCCGGACCTGGTGTGCCGACCCGGCCGGTCGGCATACCAGGTCCAGGTGGTGCGGGTCCGGTCCGCCGGACCCGCACCGTGACCACCTCCCCCTCCCCGACAACGACGTCCCCTGGAGTCCTCGATGTCCCAAGCTCCCGTCGGCCAGCCGGTAGCGACCCCACCGTGGGTGCTCGCTGTGAAGTGGCTGCTGATCGCGCTCACGCTGGCCGCCTGCACCTACCTGGCCTGGCTCGCGGTCGAGGGCGGCTCGTGGCTCATCGTGACCGTGGTGGCCTTCCTCGCCATGTCCGTGCTGGTGGTGTACTCCACGCGCCGGGGCATCACGATGAAGTACCTGCTGCCCGGGCTCATCCTGCTGGCGCTCTTCCAGGTGTGGCCGATCGCCTACACGGTCGCCACCGCCTTCACCAACTACGGCGACGGGCACTCCCTCAGCAAGGAGGAGGCGATCGAGGCCATCCAGGCGCAGTCGGTCCGGCCCGCGCCGGACTCGGCCCGCTACGGGATGTCCGTGGCGATCCCCGAGGGTGAGGAGATCGCCACCGCCGAGCTCTCCTTCCTGCTCACCCGCCCCGCCCAGGAGGGCGCGACCGGTGAGCACGTCGTGGACGGGCAGGAGCTGTTCGTCGGCACACTGGAGGGACTGGAGCCACTCCCCGTGGAGGGGGTGACGCTGCGCGGCAACGGCACCATCGGTGCGGCACCCGGCTACCGCGTGCTCACCCTGGTGGAGGCCAACGAACGCGCCCAGGACGTCTCCGCGTTCGCCGTGCCCGTGGACGGCGACCTGGGGATCAAGGCGGCCACCGGCACCCAGGCCTTCGTCGGTCGCGCGACGACCACCTACAACCCCGACGCGGACACGATGACCACCCTGGAGGGCACGGTCTACGTCGCCCGGGACGGCAACTTCGTCCCGCAGGACGGGCAGGGCCCGGCCCTGCCGACCGGCTGGACCGAGAACGTGGGGCTGGACAACTTCAGCTCGATCTTCACCGACTCCACCCTGCGCAACGGCTTCGTCAAGATCTTCGTGTGGAACCTGGTCTTCCCGCTGCTCAGCGTCGGGTCGACGTTCCTGCTCGGGATGCTGCTGGCGCTGCTGTTCAACGACCCGCGCCTGCGCGGCAAGGGGATCTACCGGTCCCTGCTGATCCTGCCGTACGCCCTCCCGATCTTCGTCACGGCGATCGTCTGGGCCGCGATGTTCAACCAGGACTTCGGCATGATCAACGAGGTCACCGGACTGAACATCGACTGGCTCGGTGACCCGTGGGCGGCCCGGGCCGCCGTGCTGATCACCAACCTCTGGCTCGGCTTCCCCTACATGTTCCTGATCTGCACCGGTGCGCTGCAGTCGATCCCGACCGACGTCCGGGAGGCCGCCTCGGTCGACGGCGCAGGGCCGTTTCGCACGCTGTGGTCGGTGGTCATGCCGCTGCTGCTGGTCGCGGTCGGGCCGCTGCTGGTGGCCTCGTTCGCGTTCAACTTCAACAACTTCGGGCTGATCTACCTGCTGACCGGGGGTGGGCCGTTCGACGCCACGAACAGCCAGGTCGGCAACACCGACCTGCTGATCACCTTTGCCTACCGGCTCGCGCTGGAGTCGGGCACACCCAACATCGGGCTCGCCTCGGCCGTCAGCATCATCATCTTCCTCCTGGTGGGAGCCCTGAGCTATGTCGGCTTCCGCCAGTCCAAGGCACTCGAAGAGGTGAACTGAGATGTCTCAGCCCACTGCCGCCGGGGTCCCCGGCGCCGTCCCGGCCGAGGTGCCCGGCCCGGCCGTCGGCACGGTGCCCGACACCGGGACCGTCCGGGTGCCGCCCGGCCAGAAGCCGCGCACCGGCGTGTGGTGGCGACACGCGCTGGCGGTCCTGGCGCTCGTCTGGGCGCTCTTCCCGGTGCTGTTCATTCTGTCGGCCGCGCTCAACCCGGCCGGCACGCTCAACAGCGCGTCGCCGGTGCCGACGGCGTTCTCGTTCGACAACTTCTCGGACCTGTTCGCCTCGCAGACCTTCCCCTTCTGGAGCTGGTTCCGCAACTCGCTGGTCGTCGCGGGTCTGGGCACGGTCTTCCAGGTCTTCATCGGTGCGGCCGCGGCCTTCGCCTTCTCCCGCCTGCGGTGGCGCGGGCGCCGGCCCGGCCTGATGGCCCTCCTGCTCTCCCAGATGTTCCCGGCGCTCCTGGCCTTCCCTGCCCTCTACCTGATGTTCCTCAAGATCGGGGACGTCCTGCCGGCGATCGGCCTGAACACCCTGTGGGGCCTGCTGCTGGTCTACCTGGGGGGCGCGATGGGAGCCAACGTGTGGCTGCTCAAGGGCTATTTCGACACCATCCCCAAGGAGCTGGACGAGGCCGCCAAGATGGACGGGGCGAGCCACGCGCGGATCTTCTTCACGATGACGCTGCGCCTGGTGGCCCCGATCCTGGCGACCGTCGGCATCCTGGCGTTCGTCGCCCTCTGGGGCGAGTTCCTGCTCGCCAGCATCTTCCTGCTCGACCAGGAGCGCCGCACACTCGGAGTGGGCCTGTACTCGCTCAACCTGGCCGACCGCAACAAGTACTTCGGCATGTTCTGCGCCGGTGCCCTGATCGCCTCCCTACCCCCGGTGGTCGTCTACCTCACCCTGCAGAAGCAGCTCATCGGCGGGCTCACGCAGGGCTCGGTCAAGTAGCCGTGGCTCCCCGACGCGCGCCCCGCGCCACCCCTGCGACACAGCCGGCAGGTGGACGATGAGCAGGCTGGCCGACCTGGCGCAGTACGCCGGCGTGAGTGAGGCCACGGTCAGCCGTGTCCTCAACGACCGGCCGGGGGTCGCCGCCGCCACCCGGCAGGCCGTGCTCACCGCGCTGGACGTGCTCGGCTACGAGCGGCCGAGCAAGCTGCGCCGCAGCAGCGCGGGACTGGTGGGGCTGATCGTGCCCGAACTCACCAACCCGATCTTCCCGGCCTTCGCGCAGGCCGTGGAGACCCACCTGGCCGCGGCCAACTACACCCCGGTGCTGTGCACGCAGGTCCCGGGCGGCGTCCACGAGGACGAGTACGTCCAGATGCTGCTCGAGCGGGGAGTGGCCAGCATCATCTTCATCAGCGGCTACCACGCGGACACCAAGGCGGGCGTCGAGCGCTACACCACGCTGCGGGAGCGCGGGCTGCCGATCACGATGATCAACGGCTGGCGCGCGGACATCGAGGCCACCTTCATCTCCAACGACGACGTCGCCGGGGTGCACCTGGCCGTCCGGCACCTGCGGGACATGGGGCACACCAGGATCGGGCTCGCCACGGGGCCGTCCCGCTACGTGCCGGTCCAGCGCAAGCTCCGGGGCTACCAGGAGGCGATGGACGACCTGCTGCCCGGCTCGGACCAGTTCGTCCAGACCACCCTGTTCACCGTCGAGGGCGGCGCCGCTGCGGGGCGGCGGCTGCTGGACCAGGGAGTGACCGCGGTGGTCTGCGGGTCGGACATCATGGCGCTCGGCGTCGTCCGCGCGGCCCGGCAGGCAGGGCTGCGGGTTCCCGAGGACGTCTCCGTGGTCGGCTCCGACGACTCCCAGCTCATCGGCTTCACCGACCCGCCGCTGACGACGGTCCGTCAGGACGTCACGGCGATGAGCGAGGCCGCGGTGACGGCGATCCTGGAGGAGATCCAGGGCGAGGAGGTCGCGCACCGGGAGTACCTGTTCGCCCCCGAGCTGATCCTGCGCGGCTCCACCGGCGCGGCCCCCCGGGGCTGAGCCGGCGCGTCAGTCTGCGCGGCGCCGGGCGAGCAGCTCGCGGAGCACCAGCTGCACGTCCGCCTCGTCGGCGACCCGGTGCGTGGCGACGGTGTCACCGCTGCCGACCTTGATGGTCACGTGGGGCGGCGGCAGCACGGCGAAGGCCTCCTCGTCGGTGACGTCGTCGCCGACGAAGAGCACGGCGTCGACCTCCCGCTCCCGCGCCAGGTCGTGCAGGGCCGTTCCCTTGCCGACGTGCTGGGTGGCCATCTCGAGCACCCCCTTGCCGGGGGTCACGACCAGGCCGGTATGCCGTGTGAGCACGGCCTCTGCCGCCCGCACCGCGGCCTCCGCGTCCTGGTCGGACAGCCCCCTCGTGTGCAGCACCAGCGAGTGCGGCTTGCGCTCGATGCGCGCCAGCGGGTGCGCCCTGATCATCTCCGCCAGGTCCTCGTCCAGCGCCTCGAAGCGTGCCCGCTCGGCCGTGTCCGCCCCGGGAGCGGTGGGGTAGTGCGATCCCTCCACGCCGTGGCTGCCGATGAGCACCAGCGGCTCACCCATCCCGGACAGCTCGCGCAGCGTCGCCAGGTCACGCCCGGACACGATGGCCACCAGGGTGTCGGCCAGTGCAGCCAGGCCGCTGAGCAGCTCGCTGCTGCCCGGCAGCGCACGGGCGTCCATCGGCTCGTCGACCAGGGGGGCGAGGGTGCCGTCGAAGTCCATCGCGACGAGGATCCGGGGCAGCCGGGCGAACTGGTCCAGGGCCTCCGACAGGCGGTGCGGCAGCCTGCCGGCGTCCGTCCGACCGGACGTGGGGTCGAGCGTCATCCGCGGCCCGGCTTCCCCGGGGCGGCCTCCAGCGCGGTGAGGTACCGCTGCGCCCAGGCGTGCACATCGTGCGAGCGGACCCGGCGCCGCATCGCCAGCATCCGCTTGCGGAGCGAGGCAGGATCCTCGCGCATCGCCGTGAGGATCGTCCCCTTGAGGCCGGCGATGTCGTGGGGATTGCACAGGAAGGCGCTGTTCAGCTCCTGGGCGGCCCCGGTGAACTCGCTGAGGACCAGGGCGCCGCGTCCGTCCCAGCGGCTGGCGACATACTCCTTGGCGACCAGGTTCATCCCGTCGCGGAGCGGGGTGACCAGCAGGACGTCCGCGGCCTGGAACAGCGCGGCCATCTCTTCCTTGGGGTAGGCGTGGTGCAGGTAGTGCACGGCGGTCGCGCCGATCCCGGAGTGGTCCCCGTTGATGCGGCCGACCTGACCGTCGACCTGGCTGCGGAGGTCCTGGTAGGCGCTCACCCGCTCCCGGCTCGGCGTGGCGATCTGGAGCAGGGTGACCTCGGGGGCCGCGATGTCACCGTCCGCGAAGAGCTCGGAGATCGCGCGCAGCCGGTGCCGGATGCCCTTGGTGTAGTCGAGCCGGTCGATGCCCAGGAGCACCGTGCGCGGGTTGCCGAGGGAGGCGCGGATCTCGCGGGAGCGTCGGCGGACCGCAGGGGTCCTGGCGAGCTCCTCCATCGCGGTGAAGTCGATCGAGATCGGCACGCTGGCGGTGCGGACCCGACGCGGCTCGGCGCCGATCCGGCCGTCATCGGCCCCACGCCAGGAGATGACGTCACCCGTCGAGCTGGTCCCCAGCAGCTGGTGGCAGGCACGGGTGAAGTTGGCGGCATCGTTCGTGCGCTGGAAGCCCAGGAAGTCCGCGCCGAGCAGCCCACGGAGCACGGAGTGCCGCCACGGAAGCTGCCCGAACAGCTCCACCGGGGGGAACGGGATGTGGTTGAACCAGCCGATGCGCAGGTCCGGGCGCAGGCTCCGGAGCATCGCCGGCACGAGCTGCAGCTGGTAGTCGTGCACCCAGACCGTCGCGCCCGTGTTGGCCACCTCGGAGATGGCCTGCGCGAACCGGGTGTTGACGCGTTGGTAGGACGCCCACCAGCTCCGGCGGAAGCGGGGCGGGACGATGACGTCGTGGTAGAGCGGCCAGAGCGTCTCGTTGCTGAAGCCCTCGTAGTGTCCGCGGACGTCCTCGGTGCTCAGTCCGATGGGGTGGAGCCGGACGCCGTTCCGGTCGAACGGCGCGACGTCCTCGCCGGGGTCACCGGCCCAACCGAGCCAGCAGGCGGTGCGGTCCTGCATCACCGCGTCCATGGCCGTCACCAGCCCGCCGGGGCTGGTCTGCCAGTGGGTCACGCCGTCGTCGTCGACCTCCCGGTCGACGGGCAGCCGGTTCGCGGCGACCACGAAGTCGAACCTGTCGTGCGGGGACACCACAACCACTCCATCGCTGTCTGATCGTCTGGGGCTCGCGCGGCGCAACCAGGGCGGCTGCCTGCCGCGGACCGACTCCGGCTCCTGCGCCGGAAACCATTGGGCCGTCCTGGTCGTTCCTGGCCTCGAGCCTAGTCGGGCCCGCAGGGGCCCGCGATCCGACCCCGCAGCCCCGACCGAGGGCCTCGGGGTGCACTACTGAGACGAGGAGACGCAATACGGTGGGAGCCATGAGCGCCGAGTTCACCCCCTCTGCCGGGGGGCCCGACGAGGGGGCAGCCGCGCCGCCGCGGCGTCTCGGGGGCTACACCCTCGGCGCCCGGCTCGGCGCTGGTGGCATGGGCGTGGTGTGGCGGGCCCGTCCCGACGGAGCTCCCGACGACGGCAGCCGCGACGTCGCGGTCAAGGTGCTGCGGCCCCACATCGCTCACGACCCGGACGCCCGCAGACGGCTGGCACGGGAGGTGTCCACGCTCGCCCGCGTGAGCAGCCCGCGGATCGCCGCGGTGCTCGACGCGGACACCGAGGGGCCCTCGCCCTACATCGTCACCGAGTTCGTCCCGGGCCCGCCGCTGGACCAGGTGGTCGCGGCCCGGGGGCCCATCACGGGTGAGGCCCTCGTCGACCTCGGCCGGGGCCTCTCCGACGCGCTCACCGCGATCCACCGGGGCGGCATCGTGCACCGGGACCTCAAGCCCGGCAACGTCCTCATGGTCGGGGCCGACCCGGTGGTGATCGACTTCGGCATCGCCCAGGTCGCCGACGACGTGCGGTTGACGATGACCGGCCTGGTGATGGGCACACCGGGCTACCTCTCGCCGGAGGTCGTCGAGGGCGGAGCCGTGACCGAGGCGACCGACTGGTGGGGATGGGCCGCGACGCTGGCGTTCGCGGCCAGCGGCACACCCCCCTTCGGGCGGGGACCGATGAGCGTGGTCCTGGACCGGGTGATCCGGGGGCGCACCCAGCTGGACGACGTCGACCCCGCGCTGCGACCGCTGCTCGCTGCCGCCCTGGACCCGGAGCCCGACCGACGCCCCCACAGCACGGAGGTGATGCGGGCGCTGGAGCTGTATGCCGCGCACCGCCCGGTCACCGAGGCGCTCACCGTGCACATGCCCCGGCCCGCTGCCAGCCAGCCCGCTCAGGAGGGTCGCCGGCAGGACGGGCGCGCGAACCGCACCCCGCCCGAGGCATGGCCCTCGGTCCCCGCGACCGCCGTGACCCCGCGGACCGACCCGACGCGCGTGCAGCCTGTCCCTCCGACACCACAGACGCGGGCGGCGCCGCAGGCCGCACCGGAGGTGGCGCGGTCGCGGGCCGGGGAGCGCCGCGGTGACCAGCCGTACGGGCCGCCGGGCGCCGCGCCCTACGGTGCACCAGCGGGCTCGCCGTACGGCCCGCCGTCCTACGGTCCACCGTCGGGTTCGCCCTACGCCCGACCGGGCGGTCCGGCCCCTCTGGCGCCCGCCCGCGGACCCGATCCGCGCATCGGGCGGCCGATGCGCACCGGCACGATCCTCACCGCCCTCGTGGCGCTGGTCGGTCTGGCCGCGCTCGCGCCGCTGCTGTCGTGGGGGCTCCTCGTCATCTGGTCGGTCGCCGCGCGGACCGTCGACCATGCCGTGACGGCGCTCGTGCTGCGCAGGCACGAGGCCGGACCACGCCGGTCGGACGTGCCGCTCGCCGTCCTGACCAGTCCGTGGCACCTGTTTGTCTCGGCCCTCTCGACGGGGCTGGCGATCCTCCTGCCGATCGCGTTCGCGGTGGCGGCCACGGTCATCACCGCGGGCGGGCTGACCGAGACGGGCCTGCTCAGGGTGGGCGTGGAGCATCCGGTGCCCGTCGCTGTGGGCAGTCTGCTCGGCATGCTCATGGCCTGGTGGGGGCCGGGTGGGCTGGCGCTGCGCCGCGGCACCCGCACGATGGTCCGCTCGATCCTGCCCGGGCAGCTCCTGACCCAGGTCGTCGCCACCGTGCTGCTCGTGGGTGGGGTGTCGGTCCTGGGATGGACGGTCCTCGACGCCGGCACCGTCTCGTGGTGGCCCACGACGTGGAGCACCGCCCCGTTCGCCGACCTGATCCCGCAGGTGCTCCGCCCGTGAGTCGCGCCGCGACCGCGCCGGCACGCGCCGTGGGGCACGGGCGGACGCCGATCCGCTGCTGGGGGTAGCACGTTCGGGGTGGTCCTGGGTACTGTGGCGCGTGGCCCAGGACGGGCCACAGAAGTGCATAAGCCAGAACACCACACGCACGGCGTGTGCCCCTGAGGCGCCGAACCTCGTCACCAGGGCACAACCTCCGGACCGTCCGGACGCCAGACGAGGGTGGGGGACCCGTGATGACGCCGGCCCCGGCGTCTTGGGGTGAAGCCGCGCCAGCGGCCGGGCACCTGACCGCCCGAACCCGACAGCTAACCCCGCAGGCGCACGTCAGGAAGGTTGAACCCCCTCATGGCCACTGCCAAGCACCGTAAGCCCCGCACGCCCCTTGTCCCGCTCGCCCGGCGGGCCGGTGGTCTCTCCGTCGTCGCGGCGGCCGCCGCCGCCAGCATCGGAGTGTCTGCCCCCGTCGCGAGCGCCGACTCCGTCTGGGACCGTGTCGCCGCCTGTGAGTCCGGCGGCAACTGGTCGATCAACACCGGCAACGGTTACTACGGCGGGCTGCAGTTCAGCGCGCAGACCTGGTCCGGTTTCGGTGGCGGCCAGTACGCGGCCTACGCCCACCAGGCCAGCAGGTCCCAGCAGATCGCCATCGCCCAGAAGGTCCTGGCCACGCAGGGGCCCGGGGCCTGGCCGGTGTGCTCCGTGCGCGCCGGGCTGACCCGCTCCAACGGTGGTGCCGGCTCCACGGCGCCTGCGCCGGCCCCGGCCCCCGAGCAGCCGCGTCAGTCCACCGCCCCCTCGCGTGAGGCCTCGGCGTCCCGCAGCGCGGGGCCGGTCAACCCCACGGTGAGCGTCACGGGTCTGCTGGTCCGGGACGGCATCAGGGGGCCGCTGACCACGGCCACCATCCAGCGCTGGGTGGGCACCCACCCCGATGGCATCTTCGGGCCGATCACCACCAGGGCGCTGCAGAAGACGGTCGGGACCTACCCCGACGGCGTCTGGGGCCCGGACTCCCAGGCCGCGCTCCAGGACTACCTCGGCATCGAGCGGGACGGGTCGACCTCCATGAACCACCGCACCGTGGTCGCCCTGCAGAACTACCTCAACCGCAACGTGATCGGCTGACCTCCGCCGACGCGTCGGGCCCGGCACCGCTCGCCGGTGCCGGGCCCGACCTGTGTTCCCGCGGGAGGCCGCCATGTGCTCGCGGCCCCCTTCGGCAGGTACCATCTCCTCGTTGTCGGCCACTGGCGCTGACACGCCCCTGTAGCTCAGTTGGTAGAGCATCCGCCTTGTAAGCGGACGGTCGCGGGTTCGACTCCTGTCGGGGGCTCCCACCCGCTCCTGCCGTGACGGCGCGGGCGACCGCACCGGACGACCGGCTCAGAGGTGAACGGTCACGTCGGCCTCCGCGCGCAGGTCCTCGAGCAGCACCTGCACCGCCTCGTTCTCCTTCTCCGACGTCAGCTGTGCCGCGAGCTGCTCCTTGACCTCCTCGAAGGGCGGGACCTCCGCGCCCCCCGAGCCGGACTCGGCGCCTCCCGCGCCCTGCTGGGCCGACAGCTCGTCGTAGAGCGCCCGCAGCTCCTCCTCGGTCGGCTCCTCGACCTTGGCCTCCTGCTCGATGAGCTGGTCGATCTTGACCTTCTTCTCGACCTCGGCATCGACCTCGTCGGCAGTCATCCCCTGCTCCTCGAGGGCGGTGAGGAACTCCTCGCCGGAGGCCATGCCGCTGCTCTTGGCCAGCTCCTCGAGCTCGGCGTCGATGTCCTCGGGGGTGGCCTCGAAGCCGTGTTCGGCGGAGGCCTGGAGCAGCAGCTCGCTGCTGACCAGGCTCTCGACCGTCTGCTCCCGAAGGGCCGCCTCGTCAACCGGCTGCCCGGTCATTTCCGTCTGTGCCGAGGCCTGTTCAAAACTGCTCTGATAGGCCTCGCTGAACTCGTCCTTGGAGATCTCGGTGTCATTCACCTGGGCGACCACGTCGGGCACGTCCGACAGGTCGGGTGCCTGGGCCTGCCCGTCCGGCCCAGCGGTGCCCGCCGCGCCGTCCGGACCCC
This sequence comes from Ornithinimicrobium cavernae, assembly GCF_003121625.1. Taxonomy (GTDB): domain Bacteria; phylum Actinomycetota; class Actinomycetes; order Actinomycetales; family Dermatophilaceae; genus Ornithinicoccus; species Ornithinicoccus cavernae. The sequence goes on from NZ_QDDJ01000003.1 coordinate 305,318, forward strand.
CGCTCGCCGCCGACCCGTCCGGTGCGGCCGACTGCGCCGCATCCTCGGATCCTGGTGCAGCAGAGGCATTCTGAGTTGCTCCTGCGTCGTCGGCGCCGGTCTGCTCATCGGTGCTGCAGGAGGCAGTCCCGAGCAGGCAGACGGCCAGCCCGAGGCTGGTGAGCCATGTCGTCTTCCGCATTGTTCTCCCTCGTGTCGAAATGGTCGGCCAACGTATCACGAATGAATAAATGATCACCCTCAGAATTCTCAGAGAATTGCCAGGAAGGCGTTCAGGATATTGCCAGAAAAGGCTGTGTGAATTGTTCAGCCCAGTGGTGGGCGGTTGCCCACGATCTCGCGCACAGCGCGGACCTCCGCCTCGGCAGGCACGTCACCGCGCCCGATCCGGGTGGCCAGCTCGCGGGCCGTCGCCTCGGCGGGGAGCACCCGCTCGAGCGGCTCACCCGGGGCCTCCTGGGAGGCGGTGGCGAGCACGGTGAAGCCGAGCCAGGCGGTGGCGTCGCGGACCGGGACCAGGTCGGTGACGCGCTCCGGCTCGTCGCGGATCGCCCGGCCCGCGAGGGCCGAGAGCTCCTGCAGGTCCAGGGCCAGCTCGCGCTGGGCGGCGAGCCCCGCCGGCTCCTGGTGCCGGCCGCGACCGAGCAGCGCGATCACCTCGGCGCTCGCCGCGACCGCTCGTGCCAGGTGGGCAGTGAGCATGCCGCGGCTGGACCGCCATCCGACGAGCCAGGGGACCAGGACGCCGCAGAGCACCCCGATCCCGGTGTCGAGAAGGCGGTCCTGGGCGATCGCCAGGGCGGCCTGCCCGGAGCCCGCCGTCCCGATGGTCAGGGCGAGCGGCGTCATGAACACGACGGCCAGCGTGTAGTTGCGGACGACGCACAGCTCGACCAGCCCCTGCAGCGTCACGATGGTGACCACGACCATCCACGGCCCGCTCTCGGAGAAGCCGCCGAGCAGGAACAGCCCGATCCCCAGGGTCGTGCCCACGAGCCGCTCGACGGAGCGGATGGTGGTGGCCCGGCGGTCCATCCCGGTGTGCAGGACCAGCGCGGCGGCGGCCATCGCCCAGTACATGTGGGAGCTGCCGACCAGCACCCCTGCGGTGACACCGGCTGCCGCGATCCCGGCCGCGACGCGGACGGCAGCCTGCAGCGCCGCGGTCGGCCAGCGGAGGGCGCGGGCGATCAGGCGGCGCAGCTGCGGTCGTCCCAACGGCGCCGCGGTCGGCTCGCCCCCGAGGTCCGGGTTCGGCTGGTGGCCGGGGAGCAAGCGCTGGGAGTAGCGCTGCTGGTGGATGATCAGGTCGGTCGCGAGCTCCGCCCTGCGGTCCTGGTCGGTGACCCGCACCGCGGCGCCCGGCGGCTGGTCGTCCGTCAGGAGCTCGGGCTCACCGCCGTCCCACAGGGTGGTCCAGGCGTCGTGGATGGCGTTGGTGGCCGCAGTGCTGAGGTCCTCCGCCTCGTCGTCACCGGGCTCGGTCGCCAGGAACCGGTCGACCGCCCGGCCCGCCGCCGCGACGGCCGCCCGCTCCGGCCCGAGGCGGTCGAGCAGCAGGTCGAACAGCGCGATGGGCACCGCCACGAGGGCGCCGGTGGTGGTGGCCAGCACCAGGCTCCCGGGGTCGAGACCGCGGGTGGGCAGGTAGCCGCCGATGCCGACGATGAGCACGAAGAAGAAGGCTCCCGGCGGGCCGAGGCGCAGCGCGTGGGCCAGGAAGGTCGCGAACGCGCCCACGGCGGCGGTGGCGCCGATCGACAGCAGGAGGTTGCCGGAGACCAGCACCCCCAGGGACATGCCGGCGATCAGGCCCAGGGCCACCAGTGCCAGCACCCGGATCCGGCTGCGGAGCGGTCGACCGGCGCCGTAGAGCACGGTGAACGCGCCCGTGCCGCAGAGCAGCCCCCACGCCTGGTGGCCGGCCGCCGTGGCGATGGTCAGGGGGACCGCGAACGCGATCGCCGCCCGCAGCGCCACGGGCCACCGGGTCGGGGGACGCACCTCCCAGCGCAGGCCACGGAAGGGGGTCACCGCCGCGGACGCCAGCTGCTCGGCACCCCGGACCGCCCGCCGACGGGCCCGGCGCACCGCGCGGCGGGAGAAGCTCACACGGCCCCCCGCGCGGTCGTCATCAGCCCCACCACGCTCACGGCATCAGCGCGGCGGCATCCGCAGCGCGCCGTCGAGCCGGATCACCTCGCCGTTGAGCAGCGGGTTCTCCACGATGTGGGCCACCAGCGCGGCATACTCCTCCGGCCTGCCCAGCCGTGACGGGTGCGGCACGAGGGCCTCCAGGGAGGCTCGCACGTCCTCGCCCAGCCCCGCCATCATCGGGGTCTCGAAGATCCCCGGCGCGATGGTCGCCACCCGGATGCCCTTGTCCGCCAGGTCCCGCGCGGCCGTGAGGGTGAGGCCGGCGACCCCGGCCTTGGACGAGGCGTAGGCCGCCTGCCCGATCTGTCCGTCGAAGGCCGCGACGGAGGCGGTCAGGAGGATGACGCCGCGGTCGCCGTCGACGGGCTCGTTGCCGGCCATCGTCTCCGCCGTGAGCCGCAGCACGTTGAAGGTGCCGATGAGGTTGATCTCGATCACGGTGCGGTAGGCGTCCAGCTCGAGCGTGCCCCGCCGGGACAGGATGCGCCCGGGCGTCGCCACCCCGGCGCAGTTCACCGCGACCCGCAGGTCACCGAGCCCGGACGCCACCGCGAGCGCCGCCCGCACCTGGTCCTCGTCGCGCACGTCCGCCGGCGCGAAGCGCACCCGGTCGCCGAGCTCGTCGGCCAGCTCCTGACCCCGCCCACCGGGCAGGTCGACCAGCACGACGGACGCTCCGTCGGCGAGCAGGCGACGGGCGGTGGCCTCGCCGAGACCGCTGGCACCTCCGGTGACCAGCGCGACGGTGTTGTGGGTGATCTGCACGGCGGCTCTCCTGACGACGGGGACGGACTGGTATGACGGGTGGCTGGCTCAGCGGAGCAGCTGGCGGGAGATGACGAGGCGCTGGATCTGGTTGGTGCCCTCGAAGATCTGGGTGACCTTGGCCTCGCGCATGAAGCGCTCGACCGGGAAGTCCTTGGTGTAGCCGTAGCCGCCGAGCACCTGCACGGCGTCGGTGGTCACCCGCATGGCGGCATCGGTCGCCACGAGCTTGGCCACCGACGCCTCCTGGGTGTGCGGCTGCCCGGCGTCCTTCAGGCGGGCCGCGTGCAGGTAGGACGCGCGCGCCGACCCGACCGCTGCCGCCATGTCGGCCAGCAGGAAGGCCAGGCCCTGGTTGTCGGCGATCGGTCGACCGAACTGCTCACGCTCGGCGGCGTAGGCGACCGCCTCGTCGAGGGCGCGCTGGGCCAGACCGGTCGCCGCGGCGGCGATGCCCAGCCGGCCGGAGTCCAGGGCAGCGAGCGCGATCGACATGCCCTGGCCGGGCTCGCCGACGAGACGGTCGGCCTCGACGAACACCCGGTCGAAGAGCACCTCGCGGACCGTGTCGCAGTCCAGTCCCATCTTGCGCTCCGGCTCGGCGAAGGTGAGGCCCTCGGCGCCGGCCGGGACGACGAAGCAGCTCAGCCCCCGCCCACCGTCGTCGGAGGTCCGGGCGAAGGTCGTGTAGAAGTCGGCGTGCCCCGCGTGGCTGATCCACGCCTTGCCCCCGGTGATCTCGTAGCCACCGTCGACAGCCGTGGCGCGGGTGCGGATGGCCGCGACGTCCGAGCCGGCGCTCGCCTCCGAGAGGCAGTAGGCGCCGAGCTGGTCCCCGGAGAGCATGCCGGTAAGGTACTTCTCCTGCTGCTCCGGGGTGCCGAAGTGGGCAAGGGGTGCACAGGTGAGCGAGTGGACCGAGACGCCCACCGCGACCGACATCCACGCGTGGGCGATCTCCTCGACCACCTGGAGGTAGACCTCGTAGGGCTGACCACCCCCACCCAGCCCCTCGGCATACGGCAGGGAGAGCAGCCCCGCCTGGCCGAGCAGGGCGAACACCTCCCGGGGAAAGCGCGCAGCGGCCTCAGCCTCGTCCACCTGGGGCAGCAGCTGCTCCCGCGCGATGTCCCGGACCAGGGCGATGAGCTCGGTGGACTCCTCCGTGGGCAGGACGCGCGACACTGGCATGGGCGAAGACTACCCGGGCGACTCGCCGTGCTGGTACATACCGCAAGTGCGGAACTATGATGCGGTACATGCCGCAACTGAGGATCAGCGACGCCGCCTCTCTGCTGGGCGTGAGCGATGACACCGTGCGGCGGTGGATCGACCAGGGGCGGCTGCCGGCGACCCGCTCGGGCACCGGCCGGATGGCGGTCGAGGGCCGGGACCTGGCCGAGCTGGCCCAGGAGCTGGCCGGCGAGGAGGACGGCGCCCTGCGCACCTCGGCCCGCAACCAGCTGCGCGGCATCGTCACCAAGGTCACCCGGGACACGGTGATGGCCCAGGTCGAGCTGCAGGCGGGCCCGTTCCGGGTCGTCTCCCTGATGAGCGCCGAGGCGGTGGACGAGCTCGGGCTGGAGCCCGGCGTCCTGGCGATCGCCTCGATCAAGGCCACGCAGGTCGTCATCGCCCTGCCACCAGGGCGCTAGGGGGTCGCCGTGCCCCGCCACCGTCCTGTCACGACAGCCGGTCCCGTGCTGGCCCTCCTGCTCACGGGCTGCGGCGAAGGGTCCGCACCGGACGCCGGTCACGGCCCGCCCGGTGAGATCACCGTCTTCGCCGCCGCGTCGCTGAGCGGCGCCTTCACCGAGCTGGGCGAGCAGTTCGAGGACGCGCACCCGGGTGCCACGGTGACCTTCGGCTTCGCGGGCAGCTCGACCCTGGCGCACCAGGTCCTCGGCGGTGCCCCGACCGACGTCCTCGCCACCGCCTCGCCGGAGACCATGGGACGGGTCACCCGGGCCGGCCTGGTCGAGGGTGATCCCGCCGTGTTCGCGCGCAACAGCCTGCAGATCGCCGTGCCGGCGGGCAACCCGGGCGGTGTCCGCACCCTGGCAGACCTCACCCGCGAGGAGCTGACCATCGCCCTGTGTGCCCCGGAGGTCCCCTGCGGTGCGGCGGCGGCCGAGCTCCTCGCGGCGGCGGGGCTGACAGCGGCGCCGGACACCTACGAGGACGACGTGCGGGCCGCGCTGACGCGGGTGCGTCTGGACGAGGTGGACGCCGCGCTGGTCTATCGCACCGACATCCTGGCCGCCGGCGCGGACGTCGAGGGACTCGAGGTCCCGGGTGCGGGCGACGCGGCCAACGACTACCCGATCGCGGTGCTGACGGGGGCGCCCGACCCGGACGGGGCGACGGCCTTCGTCGACTTCGTCCTCTCGGCGAGCGGCCGGGAGGTCCTGGGGGAGGCCGGCTTTGACCTCCCCTGAGCGCAGGGCAGGCGGCATCCCGCCGGTGCTGCTGCTCCCGGCCGCCCTGGGACTGCTGTTCCTGCTCCTGCCCCTGGTGGCCCTGCTCGTGCGCACCCCGTGGGGCGACCTCGGCGCCCACCTGTCGACCCCGGGGGTCCTGCAGGCCCTGCGACTCTCCCTGGTCTCGGCCGGGCTCGCGACGCTCCTGTGCCTGCTCCTGGGGGTGCCGCTGGCCTGGGTACTGGCCCGCGCTGAGGTGCCGGGCACCCGCCTGCTCCGCGCCCTCGTCACGGTCCCGCTCGTGCTGCCGCCGGTCGTCGGTGGCCTCGCGCTGCTCCTCCTGCTGGGTCGACGCGGACTGGTCGGCCAGCACCTCTATGCCGCCTTCGGGGTCAGTCTGCCGTTCACCACCGCGGCCGTGGTGCTGGCCGAGGCGTTCGTGGCCATGCCCTTCCTGGTGATCGCCGTCGAGGGGGCGCTGCGCGGGGCCGACCGACGCTACGAGGACGCCGCGGCCACGCTCGGTGCGGGTCGGTGGACGACCTTCCGGAGGGTCACCCTGCCCCTGGTCGCACCGGGCATCTCGGCGGGCGCGGTCCTGTGCTTCGCCCGGGCGCTCGGCGAGTTCGGGGCGACCCTCACCTTCGCCGGGAACTTCCCGGGCGTCACGCGCACCATGCCCCTGGCGGTCTACCTCACCCTGGAGTCCGACCCCGAGGCCGCGATCGTGCTGGCCCTGCTCCTGCTCCTGGTCTCGGTCGTGGTGCTGGTCGCCCTCCGCGGCCGGTGGGTCGGGGGAGGAACACCGTGAACCCCACCCCCGGTCCCCTGCTGTCCCCGGCCGCCGGCCGGCCGGAGGTCACCGCCGACGGTGACCTCGCGGCATACCTGCGCCTCACCCGCGGGACCTTCCGCCTGGAGGTGGACCTGCAGGTCCCCGCCGGCCAGGTGGTGGCCCTGCTCGGACCCAACGGGGCCGGCAAGACCACGGTCCTGCACACGCTCGCCGGCCTGCTGCGGCTGCGGTCCGGCCGGATCATGCTGGGGAGCCGCGTGCTGGACGACCCGGCCGCGGCCACCCACGTGGCGCCGGCGCGGCGCGAGGTGGGGATGGTGTTCCAGGACTACCTGCTGTTCCCGCACCTCACCGTCCTGGACAACGTCGCCTTCGGTCCCCGCGCCCGCGGCGCACGTCGCAGGGTCGCCCGGGACGAGGCCTCGGCCTGGCTGGACCGGGTGGGCCTGCGCGAGCAGGCCGGTTCCCTGCCCGCGCGGCTCTCCGGCGGCCAGCGGCAGCGCGTCGCCCTGGCCCGGGCGCTGGCGACGCACCCCCGGCTGGTGCTGCTCGACGAGCCGCTGGCCGCGCTGGACGCGGCGACCCGGCTCGGGGTCAGGTCCGACCTGGCCCGGCACCTGCGGGAGTTCGGGGGCAGCGCCCTCCTGGTCACCCACGACCCGATCGACGCGATGGTCGTCGCGGACCGCATCGTCGTGCTCGAGGACGGCCGGGTCGTGCAGGACGGGACCCCGGCGGAGGTGGCCCGGGCCCCGCGGACGGAGTATGTCGCGCGCCTGGTCGGTCTGAACCTGCACCGTGGCAGGGGCTCGGGCGAGACGGTCACCCTCGACGCCGGCGGGGTGCTGCACGTCGCCGACCAGGTCGAGGGCGCCGCCCTGGTCGCGTTCCCGCCCACCTCGGTCACGCTGCACCGCCGCCGGCCCGAGGGCTCCGCACGCAACGTGTGGGCCGGTCAGGTGACCGGTCTGGAGCAGCACGCGCACACCGTGCGTGTCCAGGTGGCCGCACCCCGGCACCCGCCCGTGCTGGCGGACGTCACGCCCGCCGCGGTCGCGGAGCTGGACCTGGCCGCCGGGGCCGCGGTGTGGGTGTCGTTCAAGGCCACGGACACCCACGTCTACCCGGGGTAGCCGGAGGGCTGTGGGTTGCGGCTCACGCTCCGCCCACGACGATCTCGACCTCGAACCCCTGCCCGTCCTCCAGGAACAGCGCGGTGTGCTCCGTGCCACCGGCGTGCGGGTAGCGGTCCCCGAACAGCTCGTGCCACCCGTGCTCACCGGCAGCCGAACGCAGGCTGTCGAGGGCCGCACGGTCCGCGCAGGTCAGCGCAAGGTGGTTCAGCCCGGCCCGGTGGCGGTCGTGCCCTCCCGGCACCAGGTCGGGGGACTGCTCCAGCCCGAGGTACGTGCCGTCCGGGTGGATCCAGCTCCGGCCCGTGCCCCAGCCCTGGTGCGGGGACCATCCCAGCCGGCCCAGCAGCCAGCCCCACTGGGCCTCCGCCCGGTCCAGGTCGTCGACCCAGAGGTCGACGTGGTGCAGCGCCCGGCTCACTGGTCCGTCCCGACGGGGCCGAGGACGGGCCGCTTGGGGTCGATGTGGTCCCCGGAGGACCGGCCGCGCAGGCGCCGTCCGACCCAGGGGGCGGCATACTGCCTGGCCCAGACCACGTTGTCGCGCAGGGACTCAAGGCGGCCCGGCTGTGGTTGCGGGGGCAGCGGGATCCTCCAGTCGGCCTCTGCCGCGGTGTGCCCGAGGGTCTCGTAGGCCGCCAGCGCCACCCTCCGGTGCCCCTCCGTGCTCATGTGGATCCGGTCCGGCTCCCACATCCGCCAGTCCCGGAGGAAGCGGAAGGACCACTGGTTCATCAGGTAGGCACCCTGTCGCTCGGCGATCGACCAGAGGTGACCGAGGTAGATCGCGGCGCGCCCGCGGGTGCGCTCGACGACCGGGGCGCCGGCCGGGTCGGACGGGGTGGCCATCAGCACGTCGGCCCCGGTGGCGCGGAGGCGGGCGACGCCCTCCTCGAGCTCGGCGGCGAGGGCGTCGGGGTCCGCGCCCGGCCGGAGGATGTCGTTGCCGCCGCCGATGATGCTCACCAGGTCCGGTCGGAGACCCAGCCCGACGTCGATCTGCCGTCCGGCGATGTCGTGCAGCCTGCGTCCCCGCACCGCGAGGTTGGCGTAGCTGAAGTCCGGGGCATGGGCGGACAGCAGCGCCGCCAGCCGGTCGGCCCAGCCGATCAGACCGCCGTCGGGCCCCGGATCACCCAGGCCCTCGGTCATGGAGTCGCCGAGGGCGACGTATCGACGCCAGGGGCGGGGCTCGGGTCGGATGCTTCCGGTGCGTGCGCTTCCTGCCATGGGTCCATCCTGGCGCGTCCCACCGGGCTGTCCGGCGCGGCGTTGCCGTCTGCCGGGCACGGCCGGTCAGCCGAGGTGGGCGACCAGGGCCTCGAGCCCGTTCTCGCCGAGCACCTCACCGGGCAGGAGGGGGATCTCGGTGACCGGGAGGGCGGGAAGGGCCGCGGTGAGCTGCGCGACATACCCGTCCTCGACCTGCCGGCGGGTGGCGAGCAGCTCCCCTGCGTCGGCGGGTGAGCGCTTGTTGACCACCAGGGCAGCCACGTCCATCCCCGAGCGCGTGAGCTGCTCGTGCAGCTCGATGGACTCCAGGACCGGCAGCCGCTCGGCAGCCGCGACGACCACGAACCCCGTGCGCGACCGGTCCTGCAGCACCTCCCGCAGCTGCCGGAAGCGGTGCTGGCGGCGGTCCAGCACCGTCCTGATCTCCTCATCCCGCCGGGCCCGGCGGTCCTGGGTGCGTCGGGGGCCGATGGAGGTGCCTGAGCCAGGCAGCCGCCGCGAGCCGATGAGCTCGGCGGCGTCGTAGTCGGCGCCCTCCAGGCCGCGCAGGGCGGCGCCGAACCGGGCGGACCGGTCCTGCCTGCGCAGCAGCCCCTCCGTCCAGGCCTGCATCAGCTCGGGCAGGGCGATGAGCCGGGTCGTGTGACCGCTGGGGGCCGTGTCGAAGATCACCAGCTCCTCCGAGGGGCGCTGCTCGACAACCTCGGCGATGCGCTCGAGGACGGCGGCCTCGTGCGTGCCCGGGGCGTCCCGGGCCAGGTCGAGGTGCTTGTCGACCTCGCCCTGCAGGTGGTCGGCCATGAGGCGGCGCAGGGTGGCGCGGACCGCGCCGAGGTGCTCGTCGGTCGTGCGCGCCGGGTCGATCTCCAGCCCACGCAGCCGCGGGGCGAGATCGACGGGGGAGTCACCGACCGTGCGCTGCCAGAGGTGCCCGAGGTTGTGGGCCGGGTCGGTGGAGACGACGAGGACCGGTCGGCCCGTGCGGGCCACGGACAGGCCCAGGGCGGAGGCCACCGCGGTCTTGCCGACACCGCCCTTGCCGCCGACGAAGAGCACGTCCCGCTGCCGGGCGAGATCGGTGAGGGGGCGGGCCATCGGGCTCCTCCGTAGGTCGGTGCTGGGCCGGGGGTGGTGCGGTGGGCTCAGCAGCACGAGAAGTGGTCGAGCGGTGAGCGGTCCAGGCCCATCCGGCGGTGCCACTCGTGGAACTGGTCGTAGACGACGGGCAGGAGCTCCACCGTGTAGTAGCTCGCCGGGTTCGGGACGCCGAGGGCCTCGGCCATGACGATGACCAGGAACAGGTCGTCCTCGTCCTGCTGGGCGCGGGCGAAGGTGCGCCGGTAGGGGCCGCTGTAGAAGTCACGCAGCCCCGCAGCCACCTGTGACAGGCGGCTGCGGGGCTGGTCGGAGTCCTCCATCACCGGGAGGCTACCTGTGTCAGTCGCGGACTGTGTGGTCGCCCGCCCGTTCGGCGGACGCCTCCGTGGCCAGCTCGGCCAGCTCTGCGTCGTCGTCGCCGTCGTAGCTGCGGGCCGACCGCATCGCGGCGAAGGCCTCCACGATCACCCAGAGGGCGGCGATGAGGATGACGACGTCCATGACCAGCAGCAGCCAGTTCCCCTCGCGGTAGAACGTGCCCAGCTGGACGAACAGTGCGTAGATCGTCATGACGCCGACGAACACCAGTGGGATCAGCGCCGGCAGCGGCGTGCGTCCGCGCCGCAGCAGCATGATCGCGATGATCGCCAGGGTCAGCGCGGCCATCAGCTGGTTGGTGGTGCCGAACAGCGGCCAGATGAGCATGCCGCCGGAGCCGTCCGCGCCGGCGCCGAAGGTGAGCGCCAGGCCGACGCCCACTGCGATGACGGTCGCGAGGTTCTTGCGCAGGGTGACGCCGGCGATGTCGCCGATCTCCTGGACGACGAAGCGCTGCAGCCGCACCCCGGTGTCCATGGTCGTCGCCGCGAACAGGATCGCGGTCGTGGCCATGATCGTCGCGGACAGGGACTGGGGCAGGCCCAGACCGGCCTCGATGATGGCTCCACCACCGTTGACGAAGGCGCTCACGCCGCCGTCGTTGAAGGCCTGGTAGACGTTCTCCCAGTCGGCCAGCGTCCGGAAGCCCGCCGTCGTGGCGATGATCGCGCCCAGGGCGAGCAGTCCCTCGCCGACCGCGCCGAAGTAGCCGACGAAGCGGGCGTCGCTCTCCTTGGCCAGCTGCTTGGAGCTGGTGCCCGAGCTGACCATGCCGTGGAAGCCGGAGATGGCGCCGCACGCGATGGTGACGAACAGCAGCGGCAGGATGCCCGGCGTGCCCTCCGGGACGTTCTCGTTGTACGCGGGGGCCACGACCTGCGGGCGGGCGATCAGGACCGAGCCGTAGAGGATGCCCAGTGCGATGAACAGCTGCAGACCGTTGATGTAGTCACGCGGCTGCAGGAGCATCCAGACGGGCAGCATCGAGGCGATGCCGGCATACACGAACAGGACGATGATCCAGAAGGCGTTGGCCGGCAGGCCCATCACGGTCTCCGGGAGCGCGAGCGGCACGTTGTCGCCGATCACGATCAGGGCGTAGAGCGCCACGACACCGACCACGGACACGAGCGGCAGGCTCCACTTGTAGCGGTAGATGGCCTGACCGACGAGGAACGCCACGATCAGGGCACCCCAGGTCGGGATCACGGCGGTCGGGGTCGCGATGAGCAGGTTGGCGATGACGACCGCGAAGGCGGCGTTGACCATCAGCAGGAGCAGGAAGATGACCACCAGGAACAGGTTGCGGCCTCGGGCACCGATGTACCGGCCAGACAGGGCGCCGATCGACTGTCCACGGTTGCGGACCGAGGCCCACAGTGCGCCGAGGTCGTGCATGCCGGCGAAGAAGACGGTGCCCAGGGTCACCCACAGGAACGCCGGTAGCCAGCCCCAGATCACGGCCACGGCCGGACCGACGATGGGGGCGGCGCCGGCCACCGAGGTGAAGTGGTGGCCCCACAGCACGTACTTGTTGGTCGGCACGTAGTCCACGCCGTCCTCGAACTGGTGGGCGGGCGTGGGGCGGGCGTCGTCGAGGGCGTAGATCCGGTTGGCCAGGTACTTCGAGTACAGGAAGTAGCCGGCCAGGATCATGCCCACACCGATGAGGGCGAGGACCAACGAGTTCATGGTGGGAGCCTTAGCAGTCCGGGGGCGTGGTTCCGGTCACCATAGCGACTGCCAGCAGATCTGGCTGGGATCAGGGGAGCATCCAGTCGACGGGCGTGCCGCCCTGCGCGACGAGCAGTTCGTTGGCGCGGCTGAACGGTCGGGAGCCGAAGAACCCGCCGCGCGCGGACAGCGGCGAGGGGTGTGCGCTCTGGATGGTGGGCACGTCCCCCAGCGCCGGCGCCAGCGAACGCGCGTCGCGCCCCCACAGGATCGCGACCAGGGGACCGCCGCGGGCGGCGAGCGCGGCGATCGCCAGGTCGGTGAGCTGCTCCCAACCCTTGCCGCGGTGGCTGGCGGGGGCGCCCGGCCGGACCGTCAGCACCCGGTTGAGCAGCAGCACGCCGTGCTCCGCCCAGGGTGAGAGGTCCCCGGTGGCGGGTGTCGGTATACCCAGGTCGGTGGACAGCTCGGCGTAGATGTTCTGCAGGCTGCGCGGGACCGGCCGGACGTCCGGGGCCACCGAGAACGACAGGCCGACGGCGTGACCCGGTGTGGGGTACGGGTCCTGGCCGACGATGAGCACACGCACCCGGTCCAGCGGCTGCTCGAAGACCCGCAGGATGTGCTCGCCGGCGGGCAGGTAACCGCGGCCGGCGGCCACCTCGGCGCGGAGGAACTCGCCGAGCTCGCGGACGATCCCGCTGGCGGGCTCCAGGGCGCGCGCCCAGGACGGGTGGACGAGGTCGGCCAGGGTGGCGGTGGGCTGCGGGCTCACGGCCCCAGGGTATGCCGCGTGGCCGGCACGGTGCTGTCCGGCACGTCGGAATGACATCAGTGTCATTCGGGACGTAGAGTGGGCGCGAAGCAGTCGGGTCCACACCGACGGACGACGAGCACAGAAGGATCGCACATGGGAGCCGCACCGAGGATCACCGGCGCCGACGCACCCCAGGGGCTGACCGAGCGCGACCGCGAGATCATCGACTTCGAGCGCCAGTGGTGGAAGTACGCCGGTGCCAAGGAGCAGGCGATCAAGGACCTGTTCGACATGAGCGCGACGCGCTACTACCAGCTGCTCAACCAGCTCATCGACTCGCAGGAGGCGCTCGAGCACGACCCGATGCTGGTCAAGCGCCTGCGCCGGATGCGCACCCAGCGCCAGAAGTCGCGCTCCGCGCGCCGGCTGGGCGTGCAGCTCTGAGCTGCGCCACCCGCTGAGCCCGGCCCCGTTCCGGGGACGCACGTCGATCGGCCCGGGAGTCACCTGACTCCCGGGCCGATCTGTGTGGCTGTGCCGGCGCTGGCCCGCCGTGCGGGACCGCTGCGAGGCCGCGTGGTGGGGGTCACCGGCGGCGGGTGGTGCTCCGCGTGGTGCGGTCGCGGGCGGTGAGGGCGAGACGGTTCTCGACCTCCAGCGTGCGGCTGCGCTCGGCGTGCAGGTCGCGGGCGAGGTCGACGTCCATCGGGTAGCACATGGCGTTCCTCCTCTCAGAGGGTCCGGGTCGGATCGGTGGTGACGGGCCTGGTCGGCTCGGCCGGTGGCTGGTCGTCGGGCTGGTCGTCCGTGGGTCGGACACCGCCCGCTGGGCGGGTCGCGCCGTGCGGCTCGCCGGGCAGGTGACCGACGATGATGTCGCCAGAGACCGAGCGCAGCCGCAGCTCGACGAAGGGGGCGCCCTCGGCCGGCTGCCCGAGCTGGGCGAGCGTCGAGGTGACGTCGCCGGTCATCGTGTGGATGTCCGTCCACGCCGGCAGCCCCGCCGTGACCGCGACGCCGACGTCTCCGGAGGCGGTGCGGGCGTCCAGGCGTCCGCCGCTGAGCTCGGCGACGTGGATGTCGCCGCTGGCGGTGGTGATCCCTGCGCCGCGCTCGCAGCGCTCGACGCGCACGTCACCCGAGCCGCTCTTGACGCTGGACTCGCGGCCGAGGCTGCCCAGGAGGACGTCGCCGCTGCCCGTGACGGCCTGCAGGGCGCCGGTGACGCTGCCGACGCGGAGGTCACCGGACCCGCTGCGCAGCGAGGCGTCGCCGGTGACGCTGCCGACGTGCAGGGTGCCGGAGCCGCAGGTGGCCTCGAGGGTGCCGGTGTCCTCGAGCTGGCTGTCGCCCGAGCCGGACCGCAGGGAACAGGTGCCCAGCGCACCCGTCGCGACGAGGTCGGCCGAGCCCAGCTTCGTGCGCAGACCGCTGCCGCGGGGGGTGCTGATCCGGACCGTCAGCTGGCTGCTGCCGAAGGTGAAGCTGAAGCCGTGGCGGGAGCGGGGGCCGATCACGGCGATCGCGTTGCCCTGCTGCTCGATGGTCGTCTCCTCGGCACCCTTGCCGGTGACGGTGACCAGGGTGCGGCCGTTGGTCTCGCCGGCCAGGATCTCGACGTGGCCGCTGCCGATCTCGACGACGAGGTCGGGCGGGCGGGGGGTCTCGAAGGTGCGGTCCATGGTGTGTCCTCGTTCTCTTGAAGGTGTCGGTCGGGAGGGGCGTCGGCGCTGCTGCGCCCGGGCCGGCGCGGGTGGGTCAGGACCAGCCGGTCATCCGTCGGCCGGGTCCCGTGGAGGAGCCCGGCGGTCGCGGCGGCCGGGGCGCTCCGGGGGGAGTCGGGTAGTCGAACCGGACGCCGTGACCACGCAGGTTGATCCGCAGGCCGCCGGTGGTCGCGTCGCGGACCGCGTCCACGAGCCAGCTGTTGAGGGACTGGCCCACCTCGCTGGCCAGCTCCTCCGCCCGCTGCTTCAGGCCCTCGGGGAGACGCAGCGTGATGCGGATCTGGTCGCCGCTCTCGTCGACCGGCTCCCGCTCGGTGTCGTGGGGGTAGGCGTCCTCCGGCCCCTCGGGGGAGCCGACGCCGTCCAGCACGAACTCCACCGCGCGACCACGCAACCGGGTCTCGATGCTCCCGGACGGCAGCTCGGTCGTGATCTCGGCCGCGGCGTCGGTGAGCGCCTCCAGCAGGACCAGACGGATCGCCGGGTCCACGGCCGAGAGCACGCGCTGGGCCGCGGCCGTGATCTCCGGTCCACCCAGCTCGGTGGCCGCAGCGACCTCGGCCCGGAGCCGCTCGACATATGTGGTGAGTTCCATGACGCCAACTATGACACCATGATGACGTCATGTCAACACCATTGTGGTGTCGAATCTGACGACAGTCCGATGTCACCTGGCTCGGAAGCGGCCGTGGGGCCGTCCCGTGCTTGGGCGGTGGGGCGGACTCGCCTAGGGTGAAGGTCATGTCCGCGTCTGCCCTCCGGGAGATCGCGCCCGGGACCTATGTGCGCAGACACTCCGAGCTGGATCTCAACTGCGGCCTGGTCGTGGGCTCCGAGCGGGCGCTGGTCATCGATACCCGCAGCACCACCGAGCGGGGTGAGGCACTGGCCGCGGCCGTGCGCGAGATCACCCCGCTGGAGCAGGTCGTGGTCAACACCCACGCCCACTACGACCACTGCTTCGGCAACGCCGCGTTTCGCGACTCCCAGATCTATGCCCATGTCGGCGCCGCGGAGAGCCTGCAGCGCACGGCCGAGCACCAGCGCAGCCAGGTCGTGGAGCACCTGCGCCGCACCGAGCGCCCCGAGCTCGCGCAGACCTACGTCGACACCGAGGTGGTCCTGCCCTTCTACCTGGTCGAGGCGGAGACGACGCCGATCGACCTGGGTGACCGCACGGCATACCTGATCTTCGGTGGCCGGGGGCACACCGACCACGACCTGCTGGTCGCCGTCCCCGACGTCTCCACCGTCTTCTGGGCCGACCTGATCGAGCAGGGGGCCGACCCGGCGATGGACGACTCCTTCCCGCTGGAGTGGGGGGAGACCCTCACCCGGCTGCAGGAGCACCCGCACGTGCGCGGCGCGCGGCTCAACGTGCCCGGTCACGGCGAGGTCGTCGGCCCGGAGTTCGTGGACCAGCAGCGGCAGGTGCTGACGCATCTCGCGACCGAGCTCGCCGCCGCCCTCGACCTGGGTGTCCAGGACGTCGACGGGCTGGTGGCCAAGACCCGCGGTCTCGGCCTGCAGGACAGCACGCTGCGCGACGCGGCGGTCCGCACCCTGGAGACCCGCTCTCGCGAGGCGGGCGCCGACGCAGCACGATAGGGGCATGAGCAACGATGCCCGCGCTGACCGCACCGCCACGACCCAGGGCGAGGAGGCCCTGGCCAGCTATCGCGACGTGGTCGCGAGCAGTCTGCGTGACCCGGAGGCGTTCTGGGGTGCCGCTGCGCAGGACCTGACCTGGATCCACCGGCCGCGGACCGTGCTGGACTCCTCGCGGGAGCCGTTCCACGCCTGGTTCCCCGACGGCGTGCTCAACGTCTGCTTCAACGCGCTCGACCGGCACGTGGTGCACGGCAGGGCGGACCAGACGGCACTCATCTACGACAGCCCGGTCACCGGCACCCAGCGGCGCTACACCTACGCCGAGCTGCTCGACGAGGTGGCACGGTTCGGCGGCGTGCTGCGTCACCTGGGTGTGTCCAAGGGCGACCGCGTGGTCCTCTACCTGCCGATGATCCCGGAGGCGGTCATCGCGATGCTGGCGTGCGCCCGCATCGGGGCGGTCCACTCGGTCGTCTTCGGCGGCTTCGCCCCGGCCGAGCTGGCGGCGCGGATCGAGGACGCCGAGCCGGTCGTGGTGGTCTCCGCGTCGTGCGGCATCGAGCCCACCCGTGTCGTGGAGTACAAGCCGATGCTGGACGAGGCGATCCGGCGCTCCAGCCACAAGCCGGCGCACACCGTCATCGTCCAGCGGGAGCAGGCGCCGGCCGAGCTGGGGGAGCACGACCTGGACTGGAGCCTGCTGATGAAGCCGGGGGCGATCGACCCGGCCGAGTGCGTCGCGGTGGCGGCCACCGACCCGCTCTACGTGCTCTACACCTCCGGCACCACGGGCCGGCCGAAGGGGATCGTGCGGGACAGTGGCGGCTATGCCGTCGCCCTGCGCTGGTCGATGACCAACCTGTATGACGTGCAGCCGGGTGAGACGTGGTTCTGCGGCTCCGACGTGGGCTGGGTGGTGGGCCACTCCTACATCGTCTACGGGCCGCTGCTGACGGGGGCCACGACGGTTCTCTACGAGGGCAAGCCCGTCGGGACACCCGACGCGGGCGCCTACTGGCGGCTGGTGCAGGAGCACGGCGTGGTCGGCGTGTTCTCGGCGCCGACCGCGATCCGGGCCATCAAGAAG
This sequence comes from Ornithinimicrobium cavernae, assembly GCF_003121625.1. Taxonomy (GTDB): domain Bacteria; phylum Actinomycetota; class Actinomycetes; order Actinomycetales; family Dermatophilaceae; genus Ornithinicoccus; species Ornithinicoccus cavernae. The sequence goes on from NZ_QDDJ01000003.1 coordinate 322,154, forward strand.
CTGGACCCGGACGCGGCGCTGCTGGCCGACTACGACGTCTCCTCGCTGCGCACGCTCTTCCTCGCGGGTGAGCGGCTGGACCCCGACACCTGGCAGTGGGCCACCGACGCCCTCGGCATCCCGGTCATCGACAACTGGTGGCAGACCGAGACGGGGTGGCCCATCACGATCAACCCGATGGGCCTGGGGCAGCTGCCCATCAGGCCGGGGTCCTCCGGGCCGGCCACGGCGGGCTACGACGTGCAGGTCCTGGACCCCACCGGGCAGCCGGTGGGTCCCGGCGTGGAGGGGGCGATCTGCATCCGGCAGCCGCTGCCGCCCGGCACCCTGCCGACCCTGTGGCAGGACGACGACCGTTATGTGTCCGCCTACCTGTCGGCCTTCCCCGGCTACTACCTGTCCGGGGACGGCGGCTACGTCGACGAGGACGGCTACGTCTTCGTGATGGGCCGCACCGACGACGTCCTCAACGTGGCCGGTCACCGGCTGTCCACCGGGTCGATCGAGGAGGCACTGGCGGGCCACCCGTCGGTGGCCGAGTGCGCGGTGATCGGGGTGCGCGATGCCCTCAAGGGGCAGGTGCCGCGGGCGCTGGTGGTCCTCAAGGCCGGGGTCGAGCCGGACGCCGACGGCGCCGAGACGATCCGGACCGAGCTGGTCCAGCGGGTGCGCGCCGAGGTGGGCGCCGTCGCCGCCCTCAACCGGGTGGACATCGTCGACGCACTGCCCAAGACGCGCTCGGGCAAGATCCTGCGCAAGACGATGCGGCAGATCGCCGACGGGGACGAGGCGGTGGTGCCCTCCACCATCGAGGACCCCGCAGTCCTCGACGGGCTGCGCGGCGTCCTGGAGGCCGAGCGCTGAGGCCAAGCAACCCGACACGTGCCCCGGAACTACCCCGGCCGGCGCCGAATCGTGGGTAGTTGCCGTGCACGTGCCCCGGAACGACCGCTGACGCCGCCCAGCAACCCGACACGTGCCCCGGAACTACCCCGGCCGGCGCCGAATCGTGGGTAGTCGCCGTGCACGTGTCAGGGCGACGCTCGTGCCGTGGCGGTGACATGCGTGGTGAGGCGCGCGGAGAGGTGCGCGAGCGGCATACGGAGGCCTGTTTCGTGCTCAGATCGGCCCAGACATTTGCACTCGGACCCCGAGAGTGCTAATCATTGACTTAGCACTCGACCCATGAGAGTGACAATGACCGACCGAGCGAGGGTCGGCCGCGCCGGCGCGACGTGAGCCCGGCGGGGCCGGTTCGTCCGTCGCGGGCGTGAGGCCGGTCTCCAACCCGTTCAGCCTGTGGGAGGAACCACCCAAATGGCCAAGACCATTGCTTTCGATGAGGAGGCGCGTCGCGGACTGGAGAGGGGTATGAACACCCTCGCCGACGCCGTGCGCGTGACTCTCGGCCCGAAGGGCCGCAACGTTGTCCTCGAGAAGAAGTGGGGCGCGCCCACCATCACCAACGATGGTGTGAGCATCGCCAAGGAGATCGAGCTCGAGGACCCCTACGAGAAGATCGGCGCCGAGCTGGTCAAGGAGGTCGCCAAGAAGACCGACGACGTCGCCGGTGACGGCACGACGACGGCGACCGTGCTGGCCCAGGCCATGGTCCGCGAGGGCCTGCGCAACGTGGCCGCCGGGGCCAACCCGATGGCGCTGAAGCGTGGCATCGAGAAGGCCGTCGAGGTCGTCAGCGCCGAGCTGCTCGCGATGGCCACCGAGGTCGACACCAAGGAGCAGATCGCGCAGTCCGCGTCCATCTCCGCGGCCGACACCGAGATCGGCGAGATGATCGCCGAGGCCATGGACAAGGTCGGCAACGAGGGTGTCATCACCGTCGAGGAGTCCCAGACCTTCGGCCTGGAGCTCGAGCTCACCGAGGGCATGCGCTTCGACAAGGGCTACATCTCGCCCTACTTCGTCACCGACACCGAGCGCATGGAGACGGTCCTGGAGGACCCCTACATCCTGGTGCTCAACTCCAAGATCAGCGCGATCAAGGACATGCTGCCCATCCTCGAGAAGGTCATGCAGTCCGGCAAGCCGCTGGCGATCATCGCCGAGGACGTCGAGGGCGAGGCCCTGGCCACCCTGGTCGTCAACAAGATCAAGGGCAACTTCAAGTCCGTCGCCGTCAAGGCTCCGGGCTTCGGTGACCGTCGCAAGGCCATGCTGGCCGACATCGCCATCCTCACCGGTGGCCAGGTCATCTCCGAGGAGGTCGGCCTCTCCCTGGAGACCGCCGAGCTCGACCTGCTGGGCCGCGCCCGCAAGGTCGTCGTCTCCAAGGACGAGACCACCATCGTCGAGGGCTCGGGCGACGCCGACGCGATCTCCGGTCGCGTCAACCAGATCCGCGCCGAGATCGAGAACTCGGACAGCGACTACGACCGCGAGAAGCTGCAGGAGCGCCTGGCCAAGCTGGCCGGCGGTGTGGCAGTCATCAAGGCCGGCGCCGCGACCGAGGTCGAGCTCAAGGAGCGCAAGCACCGCATCGAGGACGCCGTCCGCAACGCGAAGGCTGCTGTCGAGGAGGGCATCGTCGCCGGCGGTGGCGTCGCCCTGATCCAGGCGTCCAGCGCGTTCGACAAGCTCTCCCTCGAGGGCGATGAGGCCACTGGCGCCAACATCGTCAAGGTGGCCATCGAGGCCCCGCTCAAGCAGATCGCCGTCAACGGTGGTCTCGAGGGCGGCGTCGTCGCCGAGAAGGTGCGCAACCTCACCCCGGGTCACGGCCTCAACGCCGCGACCGGCGAGTACGGCGACATGCTGGGCTTCGGCGTGGCCGACCCGGTGAAGGTCACCCGCTCCGCCCTGCAGAACGCCGCCTCCATCGCCGCGCTGTTCCTCACCACCGAGGCCGTCATCGCCGACAAGCCGGAGCCGGCTCCGGCCATGCCGGGTGGCGACGGTGGCATGGGCGACATGGGCGGCATGGGCTTCTGACCCAGCCACCCCGCTAGTTCCCGCGTTCCTCGCGGACAACAGCAACGGGGCGGTCTCCTTCGGGAGGCCGCCCCGTTGTGCTGTCCGCGGCCACGTGTGCGCCCGGCGTCGGGGTGGCTCTCAGGCTGTCGGAGAATGCCTCTTGACAAATGGGCGGGATATGCCGACCATACTGGTATGACCGAACGTCCGGGAAAAATCGACTATCAGGGTGACGGGGGTGACACTGACGCGGCTGAGGAAGACGCGCCTGAGGTCGGTATGGCTGAGGTAGACGCGACTGAGGCAGGCGCGGCTGAGGCCGGTGCGGCTGAGGCCGGTGCGGCTCGGGCCGAGCAGGCACCGCGCAGCCCGGACTACGAGCTGGCCGACCAGCTCGTGCTCCAGGATCCGGCGCAGTACCGCGCCCTCTTCGAGGAGACCCGCCAGGCGATCGTGCGGATGCTGAGCGACCGAGCCGCCACCGTCACCGAGCTGGCCGCCGCGCTGGACAAGCCCAAGGGCACCGTGGGCCACCATGTGCAGGTGCTGGCCGACGCCGGGCTCGTCACCGTGGTCCGGACCGAGAAGGTGCGGGCCCTCGAGGCGAGGTACTGGGGGCGGACTGCACGGATCTTCTTCTACGAGCGGGTGGGGGAGGCCGTCTCGCACGGGCAGCGTCTGCTCGACAGGTCCGCTGCCGAGTTCGGTCAGATCGAGGCGCGGATCGCGGCCGGCGAGGACGTCCAGGGCGTGGTCGACGTCAACCGTCGCGACGTGCGTGTCCCGCACGCGCGGGCAGGCGAGTTCCGCCGTCGGCTGGCCGATCTGCTCCTGGAGTTCGCGGACGAGCCGCGCGCCGGCGACACGACGTATGCCGTGGTGTGGGGCGTCTTCCCCAGCTCGGCCGCCTCCCTGCCGGACCGGAAGGAGCGGTCATGACGGCGACCCGCAGCAAGCCCGCCCCGCTGGGCGCGAACTACTGGAAGCTGTTCACCGCCTCCACGATGACCAACCTCGGGGACGGCCTGATGGCGGTCGCCGTGGTCTGGCTGGCCTCTGCGCTGACCCGTGACCCGACGCTGATCGCCCTCGTCGGCCTCGCGTCGCGGCTGCCGTGGCTGGTGTTCTCGCTGCCGGCAGGCGTCATCACCGACCGGTTCGACCGCCGGGTGCTGGTGGCCTGGATGGACGTCGTGCGGGTCGTCATCATCGCCGGCTTCGCCGTGGTCGTGGTGCTCCACCAGAACACGCTGCCGACACCCGAGCAGCTTGCCGCCGGAGCGCCCGCACCCGAGCGGGCAGGGTTCCTGCTGTTCATGCTGGCGCTGGCCTCCCTGCTGCTCGGGTTCGCCGAGGTGGTGCGGGACAACGCCGCCCAGACCCTGATGGCCTCGGTCGTCCAGAAGTCGCAGCTGGAACGGGCCAACGGGCGGTTGTGGGGCGCCGAGACCGCGATGAACAACTTCGTCGGCCCGCCGCTGGGTGGAGTCATCATCGCGGTGGGGCTGGCCCTGCCGTTCTTCCTGAACGCCGGGCTGCTGGCGGCCGGCGCCGCCCTGATCTTCGGGCTGACCGGCACGTTCCTGCCCAAGGGCGAGCGCACCGAGGGCAAGATCCGCTGGCGTGCCGAGATGGGCGAGGGCTTCCGGTGGCTCTGGAACCACGCGCTCCTGCGCACCCTGGCCATCGTGCTGGGCGCGATGAACATGCTGTCGGCCCTCGCCTTCGTGATCATGGTGCTCTTCGTCCAGGAGATCCTCGGGCTGTTCGAGGGCTGGCAGTTCGGGATCGTCATCACCGGCACGGCGGTCGGGGCCGTCGTGGGGTCCCTGGTCGCCGAGCGCGTGTCGGCGCGGCTGACCCCGGGCACCAGCCTGTTCGTCTCGATCGTCGGGATGGGCGTGACCTTCCTGGTGATCGGCCTGACGTCCTCGGCGGTGCTCGTGTGGCTGGTGGGAGTCGTGAGCGGGTTGTTCATCGTGCTGTGGAACGTCATCACGGTGTCGCTGCGGCAGCGGATCATCCCCGACCACCTGCTGGGGCGCGTCAACTCGGTCTACCGCTTCTTCGGCTGGGGGACGATCTCACTGGGCACGCTGCTCGGGGGTGTCCTCGTGTCGTTGGGCGAGCCGGTGCTGGGGCGGGAGTGGGCGCTGCGGATGCCCTTCCTCCTCGCCGGCGTCGCGCAGCTGTGCCTGCTGGTCGTGGCCCTGCCACGGCTGAACACCTCCCGGATCGAGGCTGCTCAGGCCGCGGCCGAGGCCGAGCAGGCCGCGGCGGCACCGACCGGGGCGGAACAGCCACCGTCAGGGCAGACGACGTCCGGGGCGGAGACCGGCCCCGGGGCCGAGCCCGCGGTCATCGGTCAGGAGGTGCCGCCGCCGGCGACGGGTGGCTCGGGCCTCGGCCAGATCGGTGCCAGCGACCCGGACGAGGCACCCGAGCGGCGGTGACGCCATGTCCCCGTCGTGCGGCACCGGCCCGCCGCGCGGCACCCGCCCCGTGGTGACGGTGACCGGTCCGTCGTGCGGCACCGGCCCGTCGTGACGGTGACCGGCGTGGGGACGGTCACCAGGCCGAGCACCCGACACCTCACACGTGTCGGGTGCCGTCTCCTCACTGGGCGGTGAACCGCTGCCGGTTGGCCTGCTCGACCAGGTCGTAGTCGTCGCCAGCGGTCTTCAGCGCCACCGAGATCTGCTGCAGTGACGCACGGACCTGCTCCTGGGTGGCGCTCCACTGCTGGGTGATGTGTGCGAAGTTGCCGGCCGCACCGCCGCGCCAGCAGTCCTGCAGCCCGTTGAGCCGCGCCATCATGGCGCGGACGTCGCCCTCGATCTGTGCCGAGATCCGCTGGATGTCGCCCGACGCCGCGGCGATCCGGGCGGTGTCGACGGCAAAGGTGTTGCTCATGGTCCCTCCCCTTCCTCGGGCGGCCCGACCCGGCTGGTCGGACCGTTGCCCGAGAAGGTAGGCGCAATCGGCCCCGTGCCGCAGAACTTGTCCACAACCCGGCTACGCTCACCTCGATGACCGTCACGCGTTCCCTGCTGCTCTTCGCCCTGGCCGCCTTCCTGGAGATCGGCGGGGCCTGGCTGATCTGGCAGGGCATCCGCGAGCACCGTGGCTGGCTGTGGATCGGCCTCGGGGTGGTCAGCCTCGGCCTCTACGGGGTGGTGGCCACCCTCCAACCCGACGCCCACTTCGGACGCATCCTCGCGGCATACGGCGGGGTCTTTGTGGCCGGGTCCCTGGCCTGGGGCATGGTCGTCGACGGGTTCCGGCCCGACCGCTACGACGTCATCGGTGCGCTCGTCTGCCTGGCCGGCGTGGCCGTCATCATGTATGCGCCGCGCGCGGTGGTCTGAGCCGCCCGCACCGAGGAGGGAGACCCGCGTGATCCTGATCGACCCGCCGACCTGGCCGGCGCACGGTCGGCTCTGGTCGCACGTGATCAGCGACACCTCGCTGGAGGAGCTGCACACGTTCGCGCGGGCGGCCGGGATCCCGTCGCGTTCCTTCGAGGGCGACCACTACGACGTGCCGGGAGAGCGCCACGAGGAGCTGGTCGCGGCCGGGGCGGTGCCGGTCGGCAACCGGGAGCTGGCGCGGGTCCTCCGGGCCAGCGGGCTGAGGTTCCGCAAGCGCAAGGGCGAGCACCCGCTCGCGCGGGTCGTCGACGGGCTGGCCGCTGTGGGTGGTCCGCACGTCCTCGACGTGGTCGGCTCGCCCCACGAGCCCGTTGCCACGGCCGGTGCCTCCGTCGTGCTGGTGGCCGACCCCGCGGACTGGATGGTGCTGGTGCAGAGCGTCGGTCGCGACGGCTGGGCACCGCCGGGCGGCAAGCGGGACGAGGGGGAGACGCCGCGGCTCGCCGCCGTCCGGGAGGTGGCCGAGGAGACCGGTCTGGTGCTCGATCCGGCGGTGCTGCGGCCGGTCGGCTACGAGCGGATCACCGTCGCCGAGGGCCAGCAGCGGGGCCCGTGGGGTGTCGGCGACAACCACATCGCGGTGTTCGGCACGCGCGTCGCCGACCGGCAGCCGGTGGCGCCGGTGGCGGACGACATCCTGGCGGCCGAGTGGGTGGACCGCGCGACCCTGCAGGACCGGTGCGCGGACCAGCCGTGGTGGCCCCTGGTCGAGCGCTTCCTGGCGCAGGCCTAACCGCGCAGCCGGTCCAGCTCGGTGGCGAGGTTCGCGCGGGCCGCCGGCTCCCAGTGGGTCCGGGCGTGCGCCGTGCGGTACAGCACCTCCCGGCCGGCGAACCCGGAGAGAACCGCCGAGCGACCCTGCCTGAACAGCTCGTCCGGCACGTGGGCGTACTCGGACCGGACCTGCTCGGCATACTGCCGGTAGCGGTCGGCGGGGGAGGACAGGATCCACAGGTCCGCGTCGTGCAGCACCGAGACCGTATGCCGTCGGCTGGCCAGGAGGGCGGGCCCACCCGCAGCGTCGTGGTCGACGGTCATGAGGACCAGGGCCTCCACGACGTCGACGGTGCCCCGGGCGACGCCGAGGGAGTTGAGGTGGTCGCGGGCCAGGGCGGCGCTGCGGTGCTCGTTGCTCCCGGCCTCAGCCCGTGGGTCGTAGGCGACGTCGTGGTACCAGCCCGCCAACCGCGCCAGGCGCGCGCCGACCGTGTCGACCTCACCCGCGGCCGCCAGCTCCCCGACGGCACTCAGGACCTCTGCGAGGTGCTGCACCGTGTGGTAGCGCCGCTGCGGCTCGGACCACCGGGTGAGCACGAACTCCAGCTCCGCCGCGCGCAGCGCCTCGGGTGCCTCGGGGGCGAGCACCGTGGTGTCCGCGGACCAGGAGGCCTTGAGCGCCTCGAGGGTGCACTCGTCCGGCGCGAGGGGTCGGTCGGTCACGCGACCAGTCTGCCTGCTGGTGCGGGACCGCTGCAGCAGGGGCCGACCAGTGGTCAGGCGGCGAGCGGGTCGTGCAGCCCCTCGGGCAGGGGCTCGTCGTGCACGACGGTCAGGCCCGAGACCGCGCGGGTGAGCACGACATAGAGCCGGCGCAGCCCGGTCCGTTCGTCCGGCTCGGCGGCCACGATGGCCGCGGGTTCGACCACGACGACCTGGTCGAACTCCAGCCCCTTGGCCACGGTCGCCGGCACCAGCTGCACGCGCGGCTCGTGGAACCCGGCCCCGTCCCCCTCGACCTCGGACGGGGGCTCCGCTGCGTCAACGCCGAGCAGGGTGTGCTCGAGGTCCGCGGCGTGCAGGGCCCGCGCGACGGCTGGGACGGTGTCGTCGGCGACGATGACGCCGACCGTGCCCGGTGCGCCCTCCAGGGCTGCCCGCACGGCGTCGACCGTGGCGGGCAGCAGCCGTCCACCCGCACGGAGGAGGTCGAGGCGACCACGGTTGGACCGGACCGACTCGGGCAGCGCCAGACCGGGCGCGATCCGCGGGAGGAGGCGCGCGGCATACTCGATGACGGCCGCGGGCACCCGGAAGCCGCGCGTCAGCTCCTCGAGGTGGGCGCCGGTCTTGCCGAGGTGCTCCATGGACTCCGTCCACGAGCGGGTGGCCCAGGGTGTGGTGCCCTGCGCCAGGTCACCGAGCACGGTCAGCGATCCGGTGGAGGCGCGGCGGCCCACCGCCCGCAGCTGCATGGGGGAGAGGTCCTGCGCCTCGTCCAGGATGATGTGCCCGAGGCTCGTGGTGCGCTCCAGGACGTCCCCGATCTCATCCAGCAGCACCGTGTCGGCGGGCGTCCAGCGGGCCGAGCCCTTGCTCCGGGGAGCCTTCTCCCACAGCAGCAGCTGCTGCTCCGCCCCGGTCAGCACACGGTCGGCCGCCTCGGCCAGGGCGGCGGCGTCGGACCACAGCCCGAACAGGACCGCCGCGGGGTCCAGGGCGGGCCAGAGCGTCCTGGCGTAGTCCCGCACCGGTTTGCTCCGGGCCACCGCGTCCTGCACCCGGTCGTCCGGGGTGTCCCCGGCGCGTTCCATCCGCACCAGCACGGCGTGCGCGAGCCGGCGCGGCAGCATCTCCCTGGCCGCGTCGTAGCGGACTCCCCGGGAGGTGAGCTCGTCGAGGATCTCCTGCACGTCATACTCCGGTACCCGCCAGCGGCGGGACCCGCGCGGGACCACGAGGGCCTCGGTCGCCCGCTGGACGCGCGACCAGACCGCGCGGTGGAGCACCACCGCCAGGCGGGCGTCCCCCTTCAGCGTGGCGACGTGCGCGGGGTCGGTGCCGCGTGCGCGCCCGGTCAGCTCCTCCACCGTGGTGTGCCCGACCTCGATCTCACCGAGGGTCGGGAGGACGGCGCCCACGTGCTCGAGGAAGGCCCGGTTGGGTCCGATGACGAGCACACCGGTGCGGGAGAGACGGTCGCGGTAGGAGTAGAGCAGCCAGGCGGCGCGGTGCAGGCCCACCGCGGTCTTGCCGGTGCCGGGCGCGCCCTGCACGCAGATGGTGGTCCCGACGTCTGCGCGGACGATCTCGTCCTGCTCGGGCTGGATGGTCGCCACGATGTCGCGCATCGGACCGGAGCGGGGCCGCTCGATCTCCCGCGCCAGGATCTGGCTGTGCCCGGTGTCGGCGACGTCGCCGGCCTGGGGTGCGGTGAGGTGCTCGTCCTCGTATGCCGTGAGCTGGCCGCGGTCCACCCCGAACCGGCGGCGCAGGCTCACTCCCATCGGCTCCCGTGGCGAGGCCCGGTAGAAGGGTGTGGACACGGCGGCGCGCCAGTCGACCACGACGGGCTCGCCGTCGGCGTCGGAGATGTGGCGGCGGCCGATGTAGTGCCGCTCAGCGACGTGGGAGTGGTCCGGGCCGGTGTCGATCCGGCCGAAGAACAGGGTGCTGGTCGGGTCGTCCAGCAGGGACTGGGCGCGGCGCCAGAGCGTGTAGGCGAGGTACTCCCCGGCGATCTTGTCGCCGGCCTGGGCCTGCAGGCCGAGGGTGTGCTCGCGCATCCGGGCCATCTCGCCCCTGGCGGCGACGAGGTACTGCTGCTCGCGGGCCAGCTCGGGGTCGGTGGTGTCGTGGGGCGGGGCGGAGGTCTCCGCCGTCGGATCTGGGGGGTGGGCGTGCTCGGACATGGGTGGGCCACCTCGGATCGGCGGGGAACGGGGGGAAAGCGACCCTAGCCGATCCGAGGTGGCCAGAACAGGGGTCTGGGCCGGTCTAGCCGTCGGCCCGGGCGTCCAGGGCGACCGTCAGCGTGAGCTCCTCGCCGTCGCGGATGTAGGTCAGCTCGATCTCGTCACCGGCGGTCCGCTGCCGGACCTGCGCCACCAGGGCCAGCGAGCCGTTGACCCGCTCGCCGTCGATCTGGGTGATCGCGTCGCCCTCCGCCAGGCCGGCGGTGTCGGCGGGCGAGCCCGGCTCCACCCGGCTGATGCCGGCGGCGTGCAGCGTCGCGCCGTCCTTCTCTGCCGTGGCGTCGGTCAGCCCCACACCGAGGAAGGCGTGCTCGGCGGTCCCGTCCTCGATGAGCTGCTCCACGATCGAGGAGACCTCCCCGACCGGGATCGCGAAGCCGATGCCGATGTTGCCGCTCTGCCCACCCATCGAGCCGAGGCTGGCGATGGAGGAGTTGATGCCGATCAGCGCGCCGTTGCTGTCGACCAGAGCACCACCGGAGTTGCCGGGGTTGATGGCGGCGCTGGTCTGGATGGCGTTGGTGACCACCGGCTCGGCCTGCTCGACCGCGCCGGGCCGCACGCCGCCCCCGCCCGCTGCCTGGGTCGTGACCGGACGGTCCAGCGCGCTGACGATGCCGGTCGTGACGGTGCCGCTGAGGCCGAGCGGGTTGCCGATCGCCATGACCGGGTCGCCCACGCGGAGCTCCTCGTCGTCACCCACGCTGATCGGGTGCAGGTCGCCGGGCGGGGTCGTGAGGGTCAGCACGGCGAGGTCCGTCGACGGGTCGGACCCGGCGATCTCCGCCTCGTAGCTCCGGCCGTCGGCCAGCGTGACCTGGACCTTCTCGGCGCCCGCGACGACGTGGGCGTTGGTGACGATGTGCCCGGACTCGTCCCAGACGACACCCGAGCCGGCGCCCCCACCGGTGCCGGACTCGACGCTGATGGCCACGACGCTGGGCGTGACGTTGGCGGCCACGCCACCCCAGTCGGTGGAGGGCGAGTAGGTCGCGTTGCTGGCGCTGGTGGGCGAGGAGCCGGAGGTGGTCTCGAGGACGACCGGCTGCTCGTCGGTGCTGGCCTGCACCACGGCATACGTGCCGCCGGAGGCGAGGATCGCGGACAGCAGGCCGACCGCTGTCACCTGCGTCCAGATGGTCGGGTTGGTCTTGCTCATGACTGCTCCTTGTCTCGCGGTGAGTCCCAGGTAAGCGCACCGATCTCGTAGGAGGCTGGGACCGTCCTGCGGTTTTCCTGAGAGTCCAGGGGTGTCGCGCGGAAATCTTTGGGACGGTTGTCGATTCCGGGTGTCCTCGTCCGTCATGGGGTTGAGGTCGCGCCCGCGACCCCGGTCGGCGAGCGACGCCGGCCCGGAGCAGAGAGGATCGGACACATGACGGAATACATGGTGGTGATCGTGGGGGACGCCGACCGGTGGTGGTCGACGATGAGCCGGCAGGAGCGCGCGGACGGCTACTCGGAGTACACCCGGTTCGGGCAGGAGCTCACGCAGCGGGGTCACCGGATCACCGGCGGCGCCGAGCTGCACGCCACGTCGGAGGCGCGGACCGTCCAGCCGGGCGGGCAGACCGTCACGGACGGGCCGTTCGCGGAGACCGCCGAGCACGTCGGTGGCTTCTACCTGGTGGAGACCGAGGACCTGGACGACCTGGCCGAGTGCTGCAAGATCATCGCGGCGCTGGGCGACGCCGTCGAGATCCGCCGGACCGTGGCCCCCGAGGAACGGGTCTCGTGAAGCGCTACCTGATCCTCATCGCCTACGAGCCATGGGACTGGAGCAGCGCCTCGGAGGAGGTCCGGGCGGCGTTCTTCGAGGCGCACGGTGCCTTCTCCGCCTTTGTCGCCGAGCGCGGGAAGGAGCTGGCCAGCGCTGCACTGGACGACACGGACACCGCGACCACGGTGCGCCACGTCGACGGTGAGGTGGTCGTCACAGACGGGCCGTTCGCCGAGACCACGGAGATGATCGGCGGCTACTACGAGGTCGAGCTGCCCGACCTGGACACCGCCATCGAGGCCGTGACGCTGCTGCCGCCGTCCTACTCCCTCGAGATCCGCCCGGTCATCGCCATCACGTGACCGACGAGGCGCTCGAGCGAGTGGTCCGCGAGGAGTGGGGCCGGCTGGTGGCCCTGCTCCTCGCGCGGTACCGGCGGCTCGACCTGGTGGAGGACGCCCTCGGCGACGCCGTGGAGGCGGCGGCCCGGGTCTGGCCCGTCGAGGGTGTGCCCGACAGCCCGGCGGCGTGGCTGCACACCGCTGCCGGGCGACGGGTCCTGGACCGGTTGCGGGCCGAGGCCATGCGGCAGCGGCGGGTGCCGCTGCTGGTCACCGAGGCGGAGCGGAGCGGGACGGGAGCCGGTGCCATGGTCGACCCAGGGGACCTGGTCGAGGACGATGTCCTGCGGCTGGTCCTCATGTGCACCCACCCGGCACTGGCCCCTGAGGCGTCCAGTGCCCTGGCCCTGCGGCTGGTCCTCGGGGTGAGCACGTATGACGTGGCGCGGCTGTTCCTGGTCCCCGAGGCCACGATGGCGGCCCGGATCACCCGGGCCAAGAAGAAGATCGTGGCTGCCGGCATCCCGTTCGCGGTGCCCGGGACCGACGCCCTGCCGGCGCGGCTCGAGGTGGTCGCCCAGACCGCCTACCTCGCTTTTACCGCCGGCTACGCCCCCGGCAGCGGCACCGACCTGCTGCGGGTCGACCTGGCGGGGGAGGCCGTGCGGCTGGTCCGGGTGGTCCTCGGGCTGCGCCCGGCCGAGCCGGTCCTGGTCGCCCTGCTCGCCCTCATGCTGCTCCAGCACTCGCGACGGGACGCCCGGGTCGGGACCAGCGGTGAGCTCGTCCTCCTTGCGGACCAGGACCGCTTGCGGTGGCACGCCGACGAGGTCGCCGAGGCGCTGGCCCTGCTGCGCAGTCTCGGTGGGGTGCGCACGCTCTCGCGGGCGACCGTCGCCTACGTGCTGCAGGCGCAGGTCGCGGCCGAGCACGCCACCTCCCCGAGCAGCACCGACACCCGCTGGGACCGGATCGTGGGCCACTACGACCTCCTCCTGCGGGTCGCGCCCTCGCCGGGGGCCCGGTTGGCTCGGGCCGTCGCGGTGGCCGAGGCGAACGGTCCGGAGGCCGGCCTGGCTGCCCTCGACGAGGTGGGTATGCCGGACAGTCACCGGCCCGCGGCCGTGCGCGCCGAGCTCCTGACCAGGACGGGGCGCGCGGCGGCGGCGCAGCAGGCCTACGACGAGGCGATCGCGCTGTGCCGCAACGACGCAGAGCTCGAGCACCTTCGACAGCGGCGCAGTGCCCTGCGTCCCTGAGCGAGCGCTCGTCCCTCACGTAAGCGGGTGGAGATCTGCCACTGCAGAAGTGCTCGGGGCCACTGGCCTTCGGAGTCAACCGCAGGATTGCTCCTGCAGATGCTTGCCCAGGCCAGTTACGGGGTGGATCCAACGCAACGCGGCATTATGCACGTGATCGGTGTGGGTGGGTCCTTCCTCGGTGGCCAGTGTCTGGCGGTGCTGGTCGGTGTCAACGTCGTTCATGCTCGCTGCGCTGCGCGTGCTCCATGTTGACGCCTCGGGCGCACCGCCATGGGGCGTCCT
>NZ_QDDJ01000030.1 GCF_003121625.1 Ornithinimicrobium cavernae
AGCCTCGATCCACCGACGGACGTCGTTGAGCAGGGTGTTGCGAGGGCATAGGCGATTTCTCGGGAGCGGGCGTAGGAGATCTCCCGACCTCGCTGTCGGGGTGTTCCACGTGCGGGTTCCTGGGTCGTGCCGTCACCGGCTGGGTGGTCAGATCGTGGCGGGTAAGGGTGGTCCGCAGGCGGTGTCGAACAGTCGCGTCCACGCCTGCTGCCAGGGCCAGTTCGTGGGCATGTGCAGGCGTAGTCGCCGGGCCGAGGACGATGCCCGGGCGGGGACGGTGACCAGGGTGCGGCGGATGGTGGCGGTGGTCGCCCTGGCCAGCTGCGGACCGGTCATGGTGGCGGCGGCACGGGTGAGGTTGAACGCCATCACGGCCAGGACGAGCCAGGCGGCGTTCGCGGCGAACTTGCCGGAGGGCAGGTGTGCCAGGGCGGCGTTCTTCAGGTCAGCGTTGACGTTCTCGATGATGGCGTGAGCGCGGTGGGTCTTGTCCGCGGCGACGGTGTCGAGGACGTCAGCGTCGGTGGTGGTGAAGAACGCGTGGAAGCGCCAGGTGTCGAACAACTGGTCCTGGCCCTCACCCTTCTTGGGGTTCAGGTCGGGGATGCGGCGCACGACCAGCCGGCCGGGCACGTGCCGGGAGCGGGCCTGGGCGGTGAATGCGGTGAAGGGGATCTCGGCGACCTCGGCCCGGGAGATCCACGCCCCGGTGGCCTCGTCGCGGATCGCGTCGGTGTACTCGATCGGGGTCCACGCCTGCTCGGTGATGGTGGCGATCGCGGCCCTGATATTGCTGGTCAGCCGCACGGTGACCGACACGTCGGCTCCGACGCGGACGGCGGCACCGATGGTGGGGTACCCGTAGAACGCCGAGTCCGCGCGGACCAGCACCGGCCTGCTCCCGTGGTTGCCGTCGCGCATCCTGGCCACGGTCGCCAGGGCGTCGGCGACCAGCCGGTCCGCGCCGCGCGGGGAGCCGACCGAGCCCTTGCGCAGCCGTTGGGCCACGATCACCGGGGCAGCCTGGTCGGTGGACACGGTGGCCAACAGCGCGTTCAGCCCCCGCACTCGGGTGTAGCCGAACCCGGCGCCCTGCTTGGCGTACCCGTGGACCTCGATGATCGTGTCGTCGACGTCGAGCACGGCGTAGTCCTGGATGCCTTTGACGACCGGGGTGGTGGAGGCAAGGTTGACCAGGACCCGGGAGGCGACGGCGTCCAGCTGGCGGACGTGACCGAAGGTGAACGAGCGCAGGAACGAGCCCAGGGTGGAGGGCGCGTAGCACCCGGAGAAGACCTTCTTCATCGCGCCGTGACGCAGCAGCGCCATGTCATCGATGCTGTCCGCTCCCGCGACCATGCCGGCGACCAGCGCGGCCACCTTCGCTCCCGCGTTGGCGCCCTTGTCCGTGGGCACGCTCAGATGCTCTTTGGCCAGCTCACCGAGGCCGGCGCGGTCGGCCAGGCCCATCACCGGCACCAGCCCGGCGGTCGACACCAGGTTCGGGTCGTCGAAGACCGCGGAGCCGACCGTGAACCTGTGAGAGAGTTTCATCCCAGAGATGCCCTTCCGGGTCGGAGTGTTGGAACAGTCGCAAGTCCCAATCTCCCAGTACGGGAGGGCATCTCTGTGTCACGGCACGCTCAGCCCCGCAAGCCCATCGGTGGATCGAGGCT
>NZ_QDDJ01000031.1 GCF_003121625.1 Ornithinimicrobium cavernae
TGCACCCCGCCGGTGGTGGCGGGGTGCGGGGCGGGGTGGTCACCCGAAGCCGGTGGCGGTGAAGGGTCGCGGGATGTGCCAGATGACCTCGGTCTCGGTGACCGTGGCGGTGTAGCCGTAGCGGTGCACCACGGTGTGGTGCCGCTGGCACAGTGCGGCGGCGTTGAGCAGGTCGGTCCGGCCACCGAAGACCCAGTGCAGGACGTGGTGGATCTGGCACCAGGCCGGTGGGACGGTGCAGCCCGGGAAGCTGCAGTGCCGATCTCGCAGGTAGACCGCTGTGCGCTGGGCCGGCGTGAACAACCGCTTGACCCGGCCCACGTCCAGCGGCTCCGAGGGCCCACCGAGCACCACCGGGTACAGATCCGCGTCGCAGGCCAACCGGCGGATCGCGCCGGCAGAGAGCCGGTGCCCGTGCTCGTCGGTGCCGCCACCGGGGACCACTCCCTTGAGGGCATCGAGGCTTGCCGTGACCTGGATCCGGCCGGCACCACACCCCGGGGCGTCCGATCCATCGGTCGCGGCGGCCCGGGTCAGGATCTCCACCAGGGCATCACCACGGCGTTGGGAGGCGGTGCGCGGGTCGGTCCGCTGCAGGCCGTGCTGGTCGGCGCCGGGACGCGGCACGGTCAGCGGGTCCAACGCCGCCTCCAGAACCGCCTCGGCCTCCTCATCCAGCAGGAGCTGCCACTCGGCCAGACCGGCCGTGGTGCCGATCCGGCGCAGCAGCCGCTTGCCGGCCTGCCTGGCCTCGTCCTCATCGTCATCCGGGGGTGGCTTCAGGACCGCCTTGGCCTTCTTCACCGCCAGACTCAACGCCTGGGTGCCGAAGGACTCCACGTGGTCGGTCAACGTGGTGGTGATCGCCGCCAGTGACTCCGGGTCAGCCACCGGTGCCATCTCCTGGGCGAAGCGGGCCACGATATTGGCCCGGGCCACCCGGGCGGTGCCGTCGGTGACCTTGGCACCCAACGTGCCCAGCAGCTCATCACCCATCGTGGTCGCCACCCGCGCGGTGGCCAACGCCTCCTGCCGGTCGATCATCGGCGCCCACGTGCTGATCCAGTCCGGCACGGAATGACCGGACTGAGCCGGCAGCCCCCGACTCACCGCCTCGTGCGTGACCATCGTCAACAACGACTGCGCCGCCTGCACCAGCGCCTGGGCCGCCCCCACCGCCTCACCCAGGCCCTGCTCGGGCAGCATCGCGTGCGGGAACTCCGCGGCCAACAGCTGCGTCAGCTGCGCCGCGCCGGCCAGGAACTCCGGCACCGCATGACCCGAACCGGTCAACGAGACCGACACCGGCCCCACAGCAGCCAGACCATCAACCACCCCGAAGGAACCGTCACCCCCCGCCCCCGCGGTGAGTCCCCCACCCGGGAACGCGCCCGGGACCCCGGGCGCAGGCTCGGGCACCAACGGCCCCGCCCCACCAGAAGGCCCCTGCGGCAACGGACCCGAACCGATCACCGGCACATAACGCACCCGCCCACCACCCAGGCCTGGAGCGGACACCGACACAGGCGACCCAGCGGCATACCCCCGCTCGTCCGCCACCCCCGCCTGCCGATCCATACCTCGAACATACATACGACCACCGACAGAGCGCTGACCAGC
>NZ_QDDJ01000032.1 GCF_003121625.1 Ornithinimicrobium cavernae
TCGGCTACGTGTTTCATTGACGGTAGGAGCGGGCCTGGCCAGGCTTGGTCCTAGGTGACCGGGTCGGTCGCTCTCAATTCGGCTGCCCACGCTCTTGGCATGTGGCTCACAACTGGTGTGCGTCGTCCCGGTCACCGCTAGGGCTGCGAGAGGCTCGAGAGGGGTATGCCCAGCCGTACGTAGCGGTGCCCTCCCAGCTCGACACAACCTGTCATCGAGCGAAAGGGAGCAGGACATGGAGCACCAGGAGGACGTGCCGCGGGTCGTCATCGGGATGGACCCGCACAAGCGCACGGTCACGATCGAGGTCATGACCGCCGAGGAGAGCATCCTCGGCGGCGGCCGGTTCACCACCGACACCGACGGGTATGAACAGTTGCTGGCCTATGCCCAGTCCTGGCCGGGCCGGGTCTGGGCGGTCGAGGGCTGCGCCGGGATCGGCAAGCACGTCGCCGACCGGCTGGTCGCCGACGGTGAGGCCGTGCTCGACGTCCCAGCGAAGATGTCCGCGCGGGTGCGGATCTTCGCCACCGGGCAGGGCCGCAAGACCGACGCCACCGACGCCCACTCCATCGCCCTGGTCGGGGTCCGCATGGCCGGGCTGCGCCCAGTCGTTAACGACGAGCAGTTGGAGGTCCTGCGGATGTGCGTGGACCGGCGCCGCTCGTTGGGTGAGGAACACACCCGCAAGGTCTGTCAGCTGCACAAACTCCTGCTCGAGCTCATCCCCGGCGGGGCGAAGACGTTCCTGTCCGCGACCCAGGCCAAAGAGTTGCTCAAGAAGGTCCGACCCACCACCGCGGCAGGCAAGGTCCGCAAGGCCCACGCCGCCGAACTCGCCGCTGACCTGGCGCAGATCTACGCCCGCACCAAGGCCGCGGACAAGGAACTCAAGACACTGCTGGAAGCGACCGGGACCTCCCTGCTGGGGTTGCACGGCATCGGCCCCTCCGGCGCCGCCCGCCTGCTGGTCGAGGTCGGTGACATCACCCGCTTCCCCGACCGCAACCACTTCGCGTCCTGGACCGGCACCGCCCCCATTGACGCCTCCTCCGGAGACCACACCCGCCACCGACTCAGTCGTGGCGGGAACCGTCAGATCAACCGGGTACTGCACATCATGGCCGTCGTCCAACTCCGCAACGCGACCGAAGGCAGGATCTACTACGAGCGAAAGAAGGCCGGCGGGAAGACCTCCATGGAAGCGATCCGCTGCCTCAAACGCAGACTGTCCGACCTGGTCTATCGAGCCATGCTCGACGACCTTGCAGGAGACCCGACGACGGGCCCGGGAGGGCACACGGGTAACGACTCTGACTCCAGCGCGACCGGCTCACAACCCGACACCAGCTCTTCGGACAAGCCACTTCCCGGACCCGCACCACCTACCCTACGACCCCGCTTCCAGCAGCCTCTTGACACAGAGGGGTGCCAG
>NZ_QDDJ01000033.1 GCF_003121625.1 Ornithinimicrobium cavernae
TCGGGACCCGTGCAGGGGCGGGAGCGAAAGGGGTTGACGTGTGACGCGCACGTCGTGTTGTCCGTAGGTTCGGGATTGCTGAAGTCCTCGATCCGATGGGAGCAACACGCGTGCGCGTCACCACAGCATTCAATCGTGTCCTGGCCCTGGATGGCACCCGAGTGGTGTCGGTGGCCTTCACCGAGGACGGTCTGGTCCTGGGGGTGCGAAGGTCCGCGCGGCTGCACCGGTGTCCCTGTGGCCGCAAGATCCGAGGGCGCTATGACGTGGCTACCCGGCGCTGGCGACACGTGGATTTCGGGTGCCACCAAGGTGTGGTTGGAAGCCAGCCTCGCCCGGGTCGCCTGCCCGGCCTGCGCCAAGGTGCGCACCGAGCGGGTGCCCTGGGCCCGTCCTGGCGCCCGGTTCACCCAAGACCTGGAAAACCTCATCGGCTGGCTGGCCCAGCGGATGGACAAGACCAGCGTCTCCAAACTGCTGCGCTGCTCCTGGGCGGCGGTCGACCGGGCCGTGGGTCGCGTGGTCGCTGAGCACTTGCACGACTCACGCCTGGATGGCCTGTACCGGATCTGCGTGGACGAGATCTCCTACAAGCGAGGCCACTGGTACCTGACCGTGGTCGCTGACCACGACACCGGCCGGGTGGTCTGGGTGCGTAAGGACCGCACCAAGGAAGCCTTCGAGGAGTTCTTTACCGCACTGGGGCCCGAGCGCACCAGCGCCATCGAAGCGATCAGCTCAGATGCCTCCTCGATCTATCTGCCCGTCGCCAAAGAGCAAATCCCCCAGGCCAAGATCTGCCTGGACCCCTTCCACGTCATCACCTGGGCCAACGAGGCCATGGACGCGACCTACGCAGCCAACCCCGGCCCGACTCCGACAGGTCAGGACAGCGGCAATCGCGGGCAGTGGCAAAAACTGCGGACCTCGCTGCGGATGGGCGCCGAACGCCTCGATGATGACCGGCGCGCTACGGTCAACCGACTACGCCGAGAACGCTACCGAGTGTTCCGCGCCTGGGAACTCAAAGAGAAGCTGCGCGACCTGTACCGCACCATCGAACCCGATCACGCCGCAGCTCACCTACGCTCCTGGCTCACCTCCGTGCGCCGCTCCAAACTCCCCGCATACAAACACCTCGCCCGACGACTCGACCGCCACTTCCAGGAAATCGTGAACGCCGTCGAGCTCGGACTGTCCAACTCCAGAGCCGAAGGAATCAACGCCAAGATTCGCGTGATCCAACGCCGCGGCTACGGCCACGCCAACCCCGACTCCCTCATCGCCATGATCCACCTCTGCCTCGGCGGAATCAGCCTCCCGCTACCCACACAAAGGTGAGGAGACGGACAT
>NZ_QDDJ01000034.1 GCF_003121625.1 Ornithinimicrobium cavernae
TGGGGTTGACCCCGTTTCGTGGACATCGGTTAAGCGGCTTGGTCTGCCGCGGTGGTGAGCTGGTGCTCGAAGGCTACCGGGTTGATCTGGCCGAGCGCGGAGTGGCGCCGTCGGCGGTTGTAGACGGTCTCGATCCAGGTGCTGACAGCAGTGATCGCTGCAGCGTGGGTGGTGAAGTGGTGCCGGTTGTAGAACTCGGTCTTCAGCGTCGACCAGAAGCTCTCGATCTGAGCGTTGTCCCAGCACACCCCAGTCCTTCCCACGGACAGGCGCACGCCCAGGTCCTCGGCTACCTGCCCGAGTTGCGTCGAGGTGTACTGACAGCCGCGATCCGCATGGAAAATCGTGCCAGCAGTATCGCCCTGACGGAAGGTCACCGCGCGGCGTAAAGCGGTCTCCACGACGTCGGTGTGCAGGCTGTCAGCGAAGGCGTAACCGATGACCCGGCGCGAGCACCCATCGCGGACCGCGCACAGGTACAACCACCCCTGGTCGGTGGCCAGGTACGTGATGTCCGAGGTCCAAACAGCGTTCAACGCGCCACGGTCAAAGCGACGTTCCACCAGGTCCGGGATCGAGTGCGTGCTGGCGTCCGGCAGGGTCGTGACCGGCCTCCAGGGCCGTGGGCTGATCCCACGAATGTCGTTGTCCCGCATGAGCTTGGCGACGGTCTTGCGAGAGACGACCTCGCCGGCCTCGCGCAGGTCGGCCAGGATCCGTGGTGCCCCGTTGACCCCGTCGGAGGCGTCGTGGGCGACCTTGATCTTCACACTCAGGTCAGCTGCCCGCACGGCCCGTGGCCCCGGTGGCCTGCCCTGGCGGGCGGCCCAGGCGTAGTAACCGGACCGGGAGACCTCGAGCAGCTCGACCATCCGAGACACGCTGTGGTTGGCCTTCTCCGCGGCGATCACTGCGAACGCCTGCTCGGGTTCGAGTTCTCCGTCGCGAAGAAGGCCGCTGCTTTTTTCAGGAACTCTCGATCCATCCGCAGCTCGGCGACCTCGCGGCGTAACCGCTCCAGCTCGGCCCGCTCATTGACGTCGACCGCCTCTGGCGGATCGTCCATCCGAGACCGCTCGATCGCCACCCACCGGCCCAGCAACTGCTCACCCACCCCGATCTCACGGGCGACCTCAACGATCGTGCGCCCGGTATCGATCACCAGATGAGCAGCATCCTGGCGGTACTTCGGGGTGTAACTCTTCCTCTTGGCACCCATAAGGGCATCCTCTCCTGCCAGGCAAAACCTGACGGTCAGGATGTCCACCCAACGGGGTCAACCTCA
>NZ_QDDJ01000035.1 GCF_003121625.1 Ornithinimicrobium cavernae
CGACTCTGCTTGTTATGCACGTGATCCGGGAGGACATTCGTATCAGCCGTTGGGGCTGCTTGTCTGCGCTGTCGGAGGTGCTGTGATGTCTGTTCTCCTGCCGTGTCTGATCCGGTCGTCGGGCCCTGGTGGGGAGGTGGTGGTGCGGCTCGGGGTGCCCCTGGTTGATGACTACCTTGAGTTCCTGTCCGGTCGGTGCCGGCCGAACACGGTACTGGCCGCGGCGTATGACTTGAGGGTCTTTTACAGCGTCGTGGGAAAGGCGCCCGATCAGGTGTGCCCAGCTGACGTGCTGGGTTTCATCACGGCCCAGCGGACTGGTGGCCGCGGTGCTGGGCTGGTCGCCGTGGTAGGCGCGGGCAGCGAACCCGCAGGAGTCACCTCGAGCACGGTCGCCCGCCGGCTGTCGACGATCTCGGGGTTCTTCGCCTACTTGCAGGTGCGTGGCGACATCGCTGCTAACCCGGTACCGCGTGGCCTGCCCACCCGTCGTGAACGGCAGCGACCGGGCCAGGGCGTGCCGTTGACCCGCCGGGTGCGGCGGCTGCCGCGGATCTTGACACCGCCGGAGGTCGACGCACTGACCGCGGCCCTGCGCACCCACCGGGATCGGGCGATGGTCGCGGCGATGGTGCTCGGCGGGCTGCGCCGCTGCGAGGTCCTGGGACTTCGCTTGGAAGACCTGCGAGTCGGTGAGCGGCGGGTGTTCATCGCCGAGGGAAAGGGCGGGCGGCAACGGATTGTGCCGGTCTCGTCTCGGTTCATCACCGCCGTGGCGACCTATCTGGAGCTCGAGCGACCAGCTGAGTGTGACACCGACCGGTTGTTCGTCGTCCTCAAGGGCCCAACCCGGGGACAGCCGTTGTCCGTGCGGGGCATCGATGAGGTGCTAGCTGGTGCCAGGCGGCGCGCAGGTCTGGAGCACGCGACCTGTCACGAGCTGCGCCACACCTGCCTGACCCGGCTGCGGGAGGCTGGGATGGCCCTGGAAGCAGTGCAGGCCCAGGCCGGGCACGCCTCGATCGAGTCGACCCGGATCTACCTGCACCTGGCCGATGACTGGCTCGCCGCGCAGTACCGCAAGGCCGCCGAGGTCATCGA
>NZ_QDDJ01000036.1 GCF_003121625.1 Ornithinimicrobium cavernae
GCCGGGCACGCCTCGATCGAGTCGACCCGGATCTACCTGCACCTGGCCGATGACTGGCTCGCCGCGCAGTACCGCAAGGCCGCCGAGGTCATCGACGCACAGGTCTTCGCCGGGAGCCCGCGGTGAACTCTGCCGGCACCGACATCGCTTCCTGCACGCTGGCGTCCTGGCAGGAGCTGGAGGCTGGCTGCCCGCACGTCGTGGCCACGATGCGGGCCTACCTGGAACAGATCGGGTGCGTGCTGCGCCCGGGCAGCGTGCGCAACACCGACCAGTGCCTGCGGGCGTTCGCGCTGTTCCTGACTCAGCAGGCTCCCGAGGTCACCTCCATCCAAGAGGTCCGTCGCGCTCACATCGAGAGCTACAAGTCCTGGCTGGCGGCCCGGCCAGGACGATCCGGGGCCCCGCACGCCGCCACGGCCACACGGGCGCACCGCCTGGGGACGCTACGGATGTTCTTCGTCCGCATCGATGAGTGGGGCTGGGAACAGGCACCGCCGAAGGTACCGATGTTCCCCGGTGACCTGCCCCGCCAGGACCGTCCCCTACCCAAGGCGTTGGACGACCCGAGCGCGGCCAGGCTGTTGCGTGCCGCCCAGGCCGACAAACGACAACTCGTCGGGGTGACCGTGGAGGTCCTGCTGCGCACCGGACTACGGGTCAGCGAATACACCGCCCTGCCCGCCGACGCGATCGTGCACATCGGCGTCGGCCCCTGGCTGCACGTCCCGGTCGGCAAACTCGGCTCCGACCGCTACCTGCCGCTGCACCCGCACCTGGTCACCCTCATCGAGGACTACCGGGCCGCGCACGTCGACGCCGCGCACGCGCTGCTGATTCCCAGGGAGAACGGTCGAGCCCTGGACCGACATACCGTCACCAGAATGATCAACAAGGCCGCCACGGCCGCCGGCCTGGGCCACCTGCACCCCCACATCCTGCGACACACCCTGGCCACCCAGGCCATCAACCGCGGTATGTCCCTGGAAGCGACCGCCGCGATGCTCGGGCACAAGTCAAT
>NZ_QDDJ01000037.1 GCF_003121625.1 Ornithinimicrobium cavernae
GCCGGGCACGCCTCGATCGAGTCGACCCGGATCTACCTGCACCTGGCCGATGACTGGCTCGCCGCGCAGTACCGCAAGGCCGCCGAGGTCATCGATGCGCAGGTCTTCGCCGGGAGCCTGCGGTGAACCCCGTCGGCACCGACACCGCTTCCTGCACGCTGGCGTCCTGGCAGGAGCTGGAGGCGGACTGCCCGCACATCGTGGCCACGATGCGGGCCTACCTGGAGCAGATCGGGTGCGTGCTGCGTCCGGGCAGCGTGCGCAACACCGACCAGTGCCTGCGGGCGTTCGCGCTGTTCCTGACCCAGCAGGCTCCCGAGGTCACCTCCATCCAGCAGGTCCGCCGCACCGACATCGAGGGTTACAAGTCCTGGCTGGCGGCCCGGCCCGGCCGATCCGGGGCCCCGCGCGCCGCCACGGCCACACGGGCGCACCGCCTGGGGACGCTACGGATGTTCTTCGTCCGCATCGATGAGTGGGGCTGGGAACAGGCGCCGCCCAAGGTGCCGATGTTCCCCGGTGATCTGCCCCGCCAGGACCGTCCCCTACCCAAGGCGTTGGACGACCCGACTGCGGCCAGGCTGTTGCGTGCCGCCCAGGCCGACAAACGACAACTCGTCGGGGTGACCGTGGAGGTCCTGCTGCGCACCGGACTGCGGGTCAGCGAGTACACCGCCCTGCCCGCCGACGCGATCGTGCACATCGGTGTCGGCCCCTGGCTGCACGTCCCGGTCGGCAAACTCGGCTCCGACCGCTACCTGCCGCTGCACCCGCACCTGGTGACCCTCATCGAGGACTACCGAGGCGCGCACGTCGACGCCGCGCACGCGCTGCTGATTCCCAGGGAGAACGGTCGAGCCCTGGACCGGCACACCGTCACCAGGATGATCAACAAGGCCGCCACGGCCGCCGGACTGGGCCACCTCCACCCCCACATCCTGCGACACACCCTGGCCACCCAGGCCATCAACCGCGGTATGTCTCTAGACGCGGTCGCCGCGATGCTCGGGCACAAGTCGAT
>NZ_QDDJ01000038.1 GCF_003121625.1 Ornithinimicrobium cavernae
GTTTTTTTAATCCTTGCTTCCACAAGTTGGTGACTGGCTAAAGTTGGAGGCTGCTAACCCGTAAGGATAGTCAATGCGTCACTACGAAATCGTTTTTATGGTTCACCCGGACCAAAGCGAACAAGTACCGGCAATGATTGAGCGTTACACAGCGTCTGTTAAAGAAGCTGGCGGTCAAGTTCATCGCTTAGAAGATTGGGGTCGTCGTCAATTAGCATACCCAATCAACAAACTTCACAAAGCACACTACGTGTTAATGAATGTAGAAGCACCTCAAAGTGTAATCGACGAGTTAGAAACTAACTTCCGTTATAACGATGCAGTTCTTCGTAACTTAATCGTTCACACTAAAGCGGCAGTAACTGAAGCGTCACCAATGGTGAAAGCGAAAGAAAGCAAAGTTGCTGAAGCGGTAGCTGAAGTTGAATCAGAGGAAGCTGGCGAGTAATTCGCCGATTGATAATTGCTTAATTCTGAGCGGCTCGGTCGCTTCAACGGTTAAGCAAAGCCAAAACCCGTTAGGGGTTCCGAATTACCGTTTGGCTTGAACATCGTTCAATTCAAACCGAAGTAAATTTAGAGCGTCAAGCGTGGTGTAAAATCCAAGTGATTTTAAATGGCAATCAATTTAGTTTAATAACCCAACAAATAAAGCTCGGCGATAAAATTAGAGTTTACGGATTTATCCACACTCACAAAGACTATAACGGTTTAAGCCAATTAGTCGTTCATGCCGAACATATTGAATTTATAGATCAGGAGAAGCCAAATGGCACGTTATTTCCGTCGTCGTAAGTTCTGCCGTTTCACAGCGGAAAATGTTGTTGAGATCGATTACAAAGATATCGCTACATTAAAGAACTACATTTCTGAAAGCGGCAAGATTGTTCCTAGCCGTATCACTGGTACTCGTGCGAAGTATCAACGTCAATTAGCTCGCGCAATCAAACGCGCTCGTTACTTAGCGTTACTTCCATACACTGACAACCATCAGTAATAGAGAGGTCGAGTACAATGCG
>NZ_QDDJ01000004.1 GCF_003121625.1 Ornithinimicrobium cavernae
GCGAACCCGACCGCCTCCACCTGCGACCGCAACCGGCCCACCGCCTCCAGGCCCTCCACCACACCCGCATCGAACACCCCGACCAGCTCGGCCGGACCGACCCCGACCACCCGACCCAACCCCCGCGCCGCGGTCTCCAACCCGCCAGCCAGCTCCTGCGCGACCGACCCCGGGCCCTCCCGCCCGGCCAGGACCTCATCCACCTCCACCAGCCGGTCCCACTCCGCCGGCCCCATCAACTCCTCGACCGGCCCCAGATCCCCCCACACCGGCGACGACACCGCCGCCGCGGACGCCGCGGACGCGGCCATCATCGCCGCGAACCCCGCCTCGGTCAACGGCCCCGGCAACACATCCACCCCCACCCCCGACGCGCCCTCGTCGTGGTCAAGAGCCCCGCCCCCGACCACCACCCCAACGCCCGCCTGCCACATACCCACACCCAACCACCCACCACCGACAAAGCCCTGACCAGCACAAACACCGACCCCAGGAGGCTGGGCAGCAGACCGGGGACGGGCACGATCTAGCGTTGGGAGCGTCCGCCGTGCGCCAGATGCCGCTCGGCCCATGCCCAGTCGATCCGCTCCTGCTCCAGCCGCAGCCGCTCGGCGAAGCGGTCGGAGACGAGATCGTCATAGAGGGCAGCCTCGTCCGACGAGAGTCGAGTGAGCCGGGCGGAGGTCGGGCTCGGTTCCCGGCCCCACCGGTCGCGGTGCTCCAGCAGCGTCCGGCGGTCCATCAGGACGGACCGGGTCTGCGGCAACCACGCCCGCAGGCGGTCCAGGATCGCGAAACCGTGCGTGTCGAGGTCACCCCAATACCAGATGTCGGCCTCACGCAGCCAGCGCAGCGCTCCGGCACGGTCGACCTCAAAGCCCTTGCCCCACACGACGACCCCGGCATCCGGGACCGGGACGCTGAGGTAGGTGATCTCGTTCTCGACGATCAGGGCCGTGCGCACAGGGAGGTCGACCGCGGCCAGTTCCTCCACTCGCAGCGCGGCCTCGGAGAACCCACCGAGGAGTCCGATGGACGGGTCCGACCGCAGGCGCACCAGCTCCGGCTTGCCGCGCAGACCGAGGGCCGACACGAACCCGGCGCTCGGCGAGGGCACGCCGAGCCACCCAGCCAGCAGTGGGCGGTGCTGGTCGATGAACTTCGTGTCCACACCGGGTGCATCCACCTCCCGCAGGTAGCGTCCGCTCCCCCGTTCAGACAACAGCCACCGATACGCCCGCTTCAGGCCCTCCACCGAGGCACCGACCTGCAGCGCCTTGAGCGGTTGACCCTCGGCCCAGGAGCGCAGCACCGGCTCCTCCGCCACCACCGCGATGATCCGGTCCAGCTCACGGACCTCGCCAGCAACCCCGAGCAGGGCCCACGCCTGACCGTAGTCGGACACGACCGCGCGGTCGGGCAGCTCGTTGCGACCGATGACCCGACCGCCGACCGTCTCGTAGGTCAGGGCATAGTGCGCGCCACCACGGCGGCCGGCATCGAGCGCAGCCACCCACTCCCGGACGGCGGACAGGTCGTCGCCGATCTCCGAGGCGCGGGGGCGCCGCAGCGGGAGGTCGAGGACCGGGAACGGCTCCCCCGCGGCGTACGCCCGCAGCAGGGTGCCGTCGTCCCACCGCCGCCGCACCCTGGCCCGGACGTCGGCCACGGTGGACCACGGCCGCGCGGCGCCCGATCGGCTCACCCGCCGGTCCCGGCGAGGGAGGCCTCCAGGTGCTGGGTGCGGACCTCCTGGAACTGCTCGATCGTCAGTGTCTGCAACCGCGAGTAGCTGCCCGAGGGGTTGTCGACGAACCCGATGGCGTGCACATAGGGCTCGATGACGTGAACCTTCTGCAGGGGCGTCACGATGAGCAGCTGCAGGCCGAGCTTGGCGAACAGGTCGAGCGCATAGCGGGTGGACACATCCGACCCGCGCCCGAAGGCCTCATCGATCACCGCGAAGCGGAAGTCCCGCGAGCGCTCAGCGCCCCACTCCAGGCCGAACTGGTAGGCCAGCGAGGCGGCCAGGATCGTGTAGGCGAGCTTCTCCTTCTGCCCACCGGACTTGCCGTCGGAGTCGCGGTAGTGCTCCCACTCCTCGTCGGTCTCCCGGTCGCGCTCGGAGGCGGAGAAGGTGAACCAGTTGCGCACATCGGTGACCCGCCGGGTCCACGCCTTGTCCGACTCGGCGTGTCCCTCCCGGCCGCGGAAACGCTCGATCAGCCGCTCCACATCCAGGAACCGCTGCTCGGAGTAGTGGTCCCCCTCGGGCGTGAGCGTGTCATCGGTCGCCTTGCGCAGGTCACTCCGGAAGGCCTGGATCTCGGAGTTGACGGTCCGCTCGCTCTCCAGCCGGATATAACGACCCTCGTTGTAGGGGATCGCGCCAAGCGCCTCGTTGATCCGGTCGACCCGCGCGTGGATCTCCTCGGACTGCCGCCGCAGCCAGCTGTTGAACTGCGCGAGCTCTCGGATGGTGTTGGTGTTGAGCTGTCGCTTGAACTCCTCCTCGAAGCGTGGCAGGTCGTCGCCGGCCACCCGCTCGTGGAAGGTCAGGTAGTCGGCGCGTGCCTCGACGCTGGCGTCCATCTCAGTCGTTGCCTCCGGCCAGCGCTGGCGCACCTCACTCATGTAGGCCAGCAGGCTCTGGGTGTAGCCGCCCAGCTCTCTCCCGACCCGGTCGATCACAGCCTGCAGGTCGGAGGTGAGCGACTCCTGGGCCCCCGCGCACGCGTCGGCGTCCTGCGGCAGGTCGGCTCCCAGCCTCTCCTCCAGGGCCGGGTATGCCGCACGCGCAGTTGCGAGGACGTCAGCGGCCTGGGTGTCCACGAGGGTCTGGTCACGGTCGCGGGCCGTCCGGGCCCGCCCGATCCGCTCCTCCAGGACCCGGATGTCGCCGGTGAGCCGGGACAGCTCGTCGGTCAGGGCACCGGCCTCGGTCTCGTTATCCTCCAGGCGGCGGGTGATCTCCGACAGCTCAGAGGACCCGGAGACGAGCCGCTGCCGCTCGGCCTCGTCGGTCTCGGCACGAGCCTGAGCGCTGGCCCAGTCCAGCTCCTCCCAGCTGCTGCCGTATGCCGACAGTTGGCTGAGCGCGGACAGGCGCCCTCCCAGGTCGGTCGCCTCGGCCTTCACCGCAGCGAGGCGCTCGTCGCGGGGCTCGATCTCCGCCTGAAGGCCGATCAGCTGCTCGGTGAGCGCGGCGACCTTGCGCTCGTTGGCCCAGCCGAGCACCCAGTTGCGGGGGTCGTCGACGCGGGAGCGGTCGTCCTTCTCGTGCCGGTCACCGGAGCGCACCTGGCCCTGCAGGGTCACCGCACGGTGCTCCTGGCGGAAGGCCTCGACCGTCTCGACACAGCGGTGGTCGGCGCGGCGGGTCAACTGGTCGCGCAGGTAGTCGTGGAACGGGCCGTCCGCCGTCTCAATCGTGTCAGCGAGCAGCAGCGCTCCGGGAGTGTCGGTGTGCTGCAGCCGGATCCGCCGGGCGGGGACCCGCTCGTAGACCAGGCGCGTGCCGGCCACCCGGCCGTCGCTGCGGCGGTAGGTGAGCCGGCGTGCATCAACCCAGGAGGCGACCCGGTCGTAGTGCTCCTGCGGCACCAACAACGAGAGCGCGAAGCCGCGCAGCACGCGCTCGGCCGCACCCCGCCACTGGCTGTGCTCCTCGCGGACGTCGAGCAGCTCGCCGGCGAACGGCAGGTCAGTCTCCGCCAGACCGAGCGCCTCACACAGCGCAGCTCGCACGTCCAGCTGGCTGCTGGGCAGGTTGCTGGTGCGCCCGGCCAGGCTGGTGAGCTCGGAGCGGATCTGCGTGGCTTCCTTGAGCAGGTCGTTCTTCTCACCCTGGACCGTGGTGCGCTCGTCGTCCAGTGCCTCCCGCCGGTCCGCCAGCTCGGCGCTGAGCTGCTCCACGCGGGCGAGGGTGGCTGCGAAGGTGGCGCCGTCGTGGACCGGCTCGAACTCGGCGGTGCGCACCGTGGCGTCAAAGCGCCCCCAGCGGTCCTTGCGCTGGGTGGCCTCGGCGCGGGCGGTGGCGATGCTGCGCTCCAGCTCGGCGACGCGGTTGCCCCCGGCACGGGCCCGCGCCTCGATCAGGTCCTCCCGTGCGCGGACGAGCGCGACCTGGCTCTGCCGGACCTGCTCGGCCAGCCCGGTGTGCTCGTCCCGCTCGCGGGTGTTGCCGTCGATCTCACTGTCCAACAACTCGATCCGCCGCTCGGCGACGAACAGCCGGACGGCCTCCCGGTGTGCCTCAGCCTCGTCGCGGCGGGCGATGGCGTCGTCATACTTGCGGCTGGTCGCGACGAGGGGCTCGAGGGCCTCGAGTTGCTCCCGTGCCCGCTTGACCGCATCGTGGGCCTTGGTGAGGTCCTCGAAGTGGTCGACGATCTCGGCGACCCGCTGGGCGGCGTCCACCGGCTCGAGCATGTGGTTGCGGACGAACTCGTTGAGGTTGCCGACCGACTTCATCGACACGGTCTGGTGGAACAGCTCCATGGCCTGCGGCGACCGGATGCCCAGCAGACGCCGGACCCGCTCCCCGTAGCGGGGGAAGTCGTCGTGCAGGTCCACACCACCGTCCCGCAGCCTGCGGCGCAGGTCGTTGAGCGAGCTGCCGAAGTCGACGAAGTCGGGCTCGATGCGCAGCTCTCGTCCGGCGGTGACATAGAACCGGTAGGGCTGCCCGGTGCTGTCACGCTGCTGGAAGACCTGAGCCAGGGTGACGGTCTCGTCGTGGCCCTCGTTGACGAAGACGCCCAGGATGACCGAGTAGGAGCGGTTGTCGCGCAGTCCGATTGCCTTGGAGGCGCCGGTGGCCTCAACCCGCTCGGACTTGTAATGGCCCTCGACATAGCTGCGCAACGTCCGCTCACGCGAGTCGGCTCCGGCCGCCTTGTTGTAGGAGATCCGGTGCGCTGGCAGCAGCAGCGTCGTCATGGCGTCGACCAGGGTGGACTTGCCGCTGCCGATGTCGCCCGTGAGTAGGGCGGTCTCGCCGTCGGGGGTGATCCGCCAGACCCGCTTGTCGAAGGTGCCCCAGTTGAACACCTCCAGGTGGCGCAACCGGTAACCGGCCCTGCCCGCAGTGGCCACCTCCACCGTCGAGAACAGTGCGTCAGTCATCGTCACCGCCCGGGTGAGCGCCGGCATACTCCTGCAGCTTGCCGGCGAAGTCGTTGAGGGTCTGGGCATCGACGTAGGCCTTGAGGATGCGCCGGACCTCCCAGTGCCCGGGCTGGCGGGGCAGCTGGCGCAGGAACCCGAGGTCGGCCACCTGGCGGATCGTGGTGTCCACGCGGTCGACGACCCGCGCCTCGTTGCTGGAGTCAGCCAGGAAGAGGCGTAGGAGCTCGATCAGCTGGTCGCGGGTCAGCACCAGCTTGCCCTCGCCGCCGGAGGCCTCGAACTCCACCAGCCGTTTGCGCAGCAGTACGAGCAGCAGACTCACGTTGTAGGTCAGGCTGCGGCGCCGCACGAGGCGGGGCAGCGGCTCCTCGGTGTCCTCGTCCTCGGCGCTGCGCAGGTAGGCATAGCCCTCGACGTCGTCGACCACTACCTGCACACCGACCGAGGTGAAGTGGTCGCGCACCGGCGCACCGTGCCGCTCCAGCAGGCTCCATGTGTCCTCGTCGGTCTCGCGGTAGACCACGCCGCGCATCAGCCGGATGATCGCGGTGGCGACCGCGTGCTCCTGGGGTGTCCTCACCGTCGCCTCACGGTGACTCTGGGGAGGCGAGCCCGACGCGGGCCGGTGCTGTCGGCATACTCGATGATGCTCTGCTGGCCCTCGTCCATGGTGACCTCCAGGTCGTCGTCGGTGAGCGCGAGGTAGCCCACGATCTCCGCTGCGCCCTGCTCGACCGGGTAGAAGCTCACGATGTCCTCCAGTAGCACGGTGCCGGACGGGGGCACGATCGTGCGGATGTGGTCGGCCAGGCGGGCCTGGTCGACGAACGTCTGACCGAACAGCACGGAGATGTCGACGTCCGCCTCGGCCTCGGGGTCCAGCAGGCTGTCGACCTCGGCCGCGGGGCGCGCGTCATAGAGCGGCCGCTCGAGCGGCAGGGCGATCTCGATCCCTGGCACGTCGACGTCCAGTCCGATCGGGGGCGGGCTCTCACGGCAGGCCAGCGCGGCGGCCTCGACCGAACGGACCAGCTCGAGGACGCGGCGGTTCTCGAGCCACAGTTGGTCATCCAGGAAGCGACGCAGCTGCTCGGAGATCTGCCGCACGGTCCGCTGGGTGCGCTCGGCGGCGTCGGACCAGTCGTGGTGGATGGTCCGCAGCCGGCGGTCGGGGTCGACGTCAGGGAGGCTCTGCACGCGGGTGAGCAGCTCGGACAGCTCGTCCTGGCGCGCCTCGGACAGCAGCAGGTCATAGAACGCCTGGAAGCTGCGCCCCTGGTCGGAGGCGGTGATATCTGCTCGGTTGCCGACGAGCTCGGCCAGCAGCTCGCCCTTGCCACCTGCCCAAGAGGCGATCTGCTCGCGGGCGGCGCGGTCGAGGGAGCGGAAGTTCTCCTCGACCTCGCGGAAGTCGGACAGGAGCTCGCGGGCGGTGCCCGAGAACTGCTGGTAGCGCTCGCGCAGCGCCGTCGGGTCGAGCACAGCCACCTCACCGGCCTCGGCGCGTGCGATCTCCTGATCGAGTTCGTCACGGCGACGGCGGAGCTCGGCCAGCCGGGCCTCGGGGTCGTCCTCGGCGCCGTGGACGATCTGCCGCAGCAGGTGGAAGACAGTCTCCAGCCGGGAGGCCGTCCCGACGAACGACCTCGCGCGCAGGCCGACGACCCAGGCGTTGGCCTTCTCCAGGTCGCTGGTCGCCTCGTAGTGCACCTCGTCGGAGCCACTCGGATAGAACCGCCGCAGCCACCCGCTCTCGGTGGCCGCCCAGTCCTGTAGGTAGTCGGCGGCGCTCCGCGGGTAGCGGGGATTGTCCGGGTCGGGCAAGTTGAGCGCGTGCAGCTCATCGTCCAGCGCTGCGGCCAGCTCGGTGGAGCTCACCGCGCCGTGGTTGTCCTCGACGAAGAACCGGCCGAGGAAGGACAGGACGAGCGCCGCGTTGCCGGCACGGAGAAGGCGCCAGGCGGGAGACCCCTCCCGCAGCACCTCGATCTCGTCGTGCTCCATGTATGCCGTCCATCGCCTTGCTGTGTCCCTGTCGGGGACAGCCTACGAAGGAGGACCGACACGACCAGCATCCGGCGCCAGGACCTTCGTGCTCCTGTGTCACCCGTTTCAGGGTCAGCACCCCGGAAACGCCTGACACTGTCCCGACTCCGGTCGAGGTTGCCGGCGAGCAAGGCTGGCCTGAAGGTGCTGCCCCCGGTCGGCGCGTGGTCACGGCCGCAAGGTGCCGTCCTCGATGCCGGCCCAGACGTAGGTCGCCACCTGTATCCCCAGCGCCGTGCGGTGCAGAGTCTCCCCCTCGCGGCGCCACACCCCGGTGTCCTCGAGATCCCACAGCAGGCTCTGGACCCACCCATCGCTGTAGTGCCGCACGTGCGCCTTCTCTGCCTCCGGGATGGCGGCGAAGAGATTCGCCGGATGGGACCACCACCAGTCCTTGACCTCCGGCACCGTCACCCGATCGACCCCCACCCGGAGGAACGGACAGAGCACGCGAAGCAGCGGGTCGATCCCCTGCACACCGGCCAGCTCGGGGACCAGTGAGGTGATGGCCCTCGCGCCGAGGTCGGCCCACTGCTCCTCGTCGCGAGGATGCCGTGGGTCGGCTGCTGGCGCCGCACGCGCCGTGGTCTTGCCGAGCTCGATCAGCCCGGTGGCCAGGCACGCCCGCCACAAGCGGTCGAGCGGGACGGCGTCGGCGGCGCTGCGCAGCGTTGACAGCGTCGCCCTCCTCAGCCCGTCCTCGGCCTCTGGTGGAAGGTCCTCCGGCAAGGGCGCGTAGGCCGAGTGCCGCCGGGACTCAAGGTCCCAGGCCCACAGGTCCAGTGCCTCGTAGACCTCACGGGCCGGGGCGAGTCGCAGGACACCGGTGGCAGTCACCTGTTTGCCCTCCCCGACCCACCTCGCCAGGGCGAGGCACTGCTGGATGAACGCTGAGGCCCGCACCTCCTCGGCGACGACGGCCGTGTCCGGCTCGTCCTCCAGATCCTGCACCTTCAGATCCTTCACCTGAGGAAGGAGGTCCCACGTCTCCTCAGCGAAGTCCTGGAACTCGTCGTCGAAGTCGTCGAACTCGTCCCACTCCTCGAACTCTTCCTCAGCGCTGTCGAGCTCGCCGCCATACGGATCCCACGCATCGGCACCGTGCACCTGCTGGAGCAACTCAGTCATCCGCGGGGTGGTGGAGGCGCCCGGTGTGTCCGGCGAGGGCAGCCACCGGTCGCGTTCCTCGAACGGCAGGTTGTTGAAGGCCTCCATCACCTGCTGCATCCGCGCGTTGAGCTCCTCCTCCGACTCCGCGTCGTGCAGGGACAGCCCCGCCTCGTCGGCGAAGCGCATCAGCGCCTTGGACATGGAGTGCCGCTCGGGATCGGCACACGCCTCCCGCATACCCGCCCCGGCTCGCCGGGCCTCCTTGACCAACTCCTTGGGCTCGGCGGAGCCGGAGCGCATCCGTCCGGTGCTGCGCAGGAAGCGCCAGAAGGTGTCGAGGGTCTCGATCAGCGCCTCGACATCCGGCTCCCCACTAGGCCCGTGGGACGGCCAGCGCACCAGCATGAGGTGCTCGACCGAGCCAGGCGGCCATTCCTGGGCTGTCGTGACGTCGTGGAAGGCCCGCAGGCCGATGGTCGTCTCGAGAAGGTCGCGGTCCAGTGGCCGCTTCTTGCCCTTCGCCCACGACTCGGTATGCCGCAGCAAAAGCTCGTAGTCGTCCACGCCCTCATCGTGGCACGAGAGGAACTCCTGGACGCCGCATCATCCACAGGCCGAGCATTCCTCCCACCGTCGGCCCAATGGACAACTCAGATAGTCACCAGGTCGATCGCCCGGAGGAACGGCGCTCTCTGCGTGGAGCAGCACCTCCAGCGATTCAACGACTGTCGAAGTGGTGCCCCGAATGTCCTACTACGGGCGGTGACTCCCACCGCGTCCCGCAACATACGTTCACACGAAACGTACTCCGGATCACGTCGACGTGGTCCGCAGGCACCGACGAGAGCAGGGCGCCTCATGAATGACCGGGGAGTAGGTGGCGGTGGATGAACTGCGATGAGGTCAAGCGCAGGTGGCGCCGATGAGTGCCCCGACACGGAACCGGCCCGAGCCGGCGACTCTGCCGCCACCGGATTCCGTGCGCGCGGCTCACCGGACGCACCCCGGCTGGTGGGTCCTGGTTGTATTCGTGATGCTTTGCGTGCTGGCCCTCGTGCGGATGCTGTTCACGAACCCGAACCTGCAGTGGGACGTCGTCGCAGCATGGTTCTTCAGCAAGAGCATCCTGCTGGGCCTGATGCGCACACTCCAGCTGACCGTGCTCTCAATGCTCATCGGCATCGCCCTCGGAGTCCTCACCGCGGTCATGCGGCTCTCGCCGATCCCCATCCTGTCCTCGGTGGCCTGGTTCTACATCTGGTTCTTCCGCGGCACACCGCTGCTGGTCCAGTTGATCTTCTGGTACAACATGGCGGCACTCTTCCCCACCATCCAGATTGGCATCCCCCTCACCGGTCCGACTTTCTGGTCGGGTGACGCCAACGTCGTGGTGACTCCGTTCGTAGCCGCGCTGCTCGGCCTGGCCCTCAACGAGGGCGCCTACATGTCGGAGATCGTGCGCGGCGGCATACTGTCGGTCGATCACGGACAGAACGAGGCCGCGTCTGCCCTCGGGATGCGCAGCTCACGTGCCATGCGGCGAGTCATCCTCCCGCAGGCGATGCGGGTGATCGTCCCACCGACCGGCAACCAGGTCATCAGCATGCTGAAGGCCTCTGCGCTGGTCAGTGTCACCTCCATGCCGGAGCTGCTCTACTCCGCGCAGATCATCTACAACAGGACGTTCCAGACGATCCCGCTGCTCATCGTGGCGAGCCTCTGGTACCTCATCGTGACCACCATCCTGAGCATCGGTCAGTACTACGTCGAGCGGCACTACGCCCGGGGCGGGCGTCGGTCACTCCCCCCAACGCCCGTCGAGAAGTTTCGACGACGACTGAACTCACTGCGCAGCCGGATGTCCCCGAAGGAGGCGCGATGACCGAGCACATTGAGGACAGCGGGCGTCCCGTCGTCCTGCGGGTCACGGGGCTGAAGAAGCGGTTCGGTTCCCTAGAGGTGCTCAGGGGTGTCAACCTCACCGTGCTGCAGGGCGAGGTGATGTGCATCCTTGGGCCGTCCGGCTCCGGGAAGAGCACCCTACTTCGCACCATGAACCACCTGGAAGAGGTCGACAGCGGCCGGGTCGAGCTGGACGGGGAGCTGGTCGGCTACAAGCAGCGCGGCAGCCGCTACGTCACGCTCCCCGAGAAGCAGCTGGCGGCCCAGCGGGCCCGGATCGGCATGGTGTTCCAGAACTTCAACCTGTTCCCCCACATGACGGTCCTCCAGAACGTCATGGAGTCGCCGATCGGTGTCCTGCGTCGTCCGTCCCGCGAGGTCAAGGAGACGGCGATGGGCCTGCTGGACCGAGTCGGTCTGGCGGACTGGTCGCACGCCTATCCCCGGACCCTGTCCGGAGGCCAGCAGCAGCGTGTGGCGATTGCCCGGGCGCTGGCGATGAAGCCACGGCTGATGCTCTTCGACGAACCGACCTCGGCTCTCGACCCGGAATTGGTGGGTGAGGTGCTTGACGTCATGAAGGGCCTAGCAGCCGATGGTCTGACGATGGTCGTCGTCACCCACGAGATCGGGTTCGCCCGAGAGGTCGCCGACAACGTCCTCTTCATGGATGGCGGCTACGTCGTCGAGCGCGGCCACCCGGACGACGTCCTGGGCAACCCCCAGGAGCGACGCACAAAGGCGTTTCTCTCCAAGGTCCTGTGAAGTTCCCCCATCCCCGGAGGTTCAACAATGTCCCGCACCCCCTCAACGCTCCTCTCGGCACTGCCTCTCACGCTCGCCGTAACCACAGCGCTGACGCTCGCCGCCTGCTCCGACCCGGCACCGCCGCGCAGCGACCAGGCCGCCGCGCCCCGTGGCTCTGACAAGGCCACCGGCACCGGCGGGTCCGAGGCCTCCGGGTCGATGATCACCACCACCTGGGACCTGGAGCCCGTCGACTCGGTGGTCGAGCTGCTGCCGGAGGGCATGCGCGGCGCCACCCTCACCAACGCGGTCTACAACGACTTCCCGCCCCAGGAGTTCCTCGAGGGCGACACACTGGTCGGCATCCAGCCGGACATGGCCCTGGCCCTCAGCGAAGTCATGGGGCTAACTCTTGAGAACTCCGGTAGCGCCAACTTCGACTCGATCATCCCGGGTCTGATGAGTGGCCGCTATGACATCGCCTCGGCCGACTTCGGCGTCACGGACGACCGTCTGGAGCAAGTCGACTTCGTCAGTCAGTTCGCCATCGGCACCGGCTTTGCCGTGGTCAGCGGCAGTGACATCGCCGTCACCGAACCAACCGACCTGTGTGGGCACAGCGTCGGGGTGCAGGCCGGCTCCTACTACATCGACCAGCTCGAGGCAGCAAACCAGGGGTGCCTCGACGGAGGCCTGGAGGAGATCGGGATCCAGACTTTCCCCAACGACGGTGCACGCACGCTGGCGCTGACCAACGGCCGCATCGACGTGACAGCCACCAACGAGGACGTCCTCGCCTTCCAGATCGCGAGCGACAACCTTGACATCGAGGTGCAGGACCTCGTCTATGAGCCCGTGGAGCAGGCGATCGCGCTGCCGGACGAGAGTCCCCTGGGCCCGGCCCTCGAGGCCGCGATGAAGGAGATCATCGACAACGGCACGTATCAGGACATCATGGACAAGTGGGGCGTGGGGCACCTGGCCTACGAATCCACCGACCGTGTCGTCTACTACACCGACCCCTCCGAGGCACCCTGACATGTCCCACGCGTTCGACGTTGTCGTGGTCGGTGGCGGAGCCATGGGCGGCGCCACCGCCTGGCACCTGCTCGAGGCCGAGCCTGGCCTATCCGTGGCCGTGATCGAGCCCGACACGTCCTACGCCGGTGCAGCCACCTCGGCTGCCAGCGGCGGAGTGCGTCAGCTCTTCACTCGCCCGGAAAACGTCCTGATGTCTCGCTACACCCACGAGGTGATCGACGGCTGGGCCGACTGGCAGCCCCCGTGCGGCCAGGCCGCTCCCGAGGAGGTTCCGGACCTGTCCTGGCACGCGAATGGCTACCTGTTTGTCACGGCACCGGAGCACTCAGATCTGTTGGGCGTCGACTTTGAGAGGCAACGGGGGCTTGGCGTGGACGTCTTGTGGATGGAGCCGACGGACCTCGCCGAGCGCTACCCCCTGATCCGCACCGCTGATCTGGGGCCAGCAGTACTCTCGCCGCGGGACGGCTGGTTGGCTCCGTCCGCCTTCATGGACGGCATGCTTCGCCGGTCCCGACGGCTCGGGGCGACTCTGATCCGCAATCGCGCGGTCGGATTCGAGCGCGACGGCCGTTGTCTCTCGGGGGTCGCGATGGAGTCTGGCGAGGTCGTCGGCGCCCGGCACGTGGTCAATGTCGCCGGCGTCTGGGGGCCGGACCTCTCTGCCGGGTTGGGGCTGAGGCTGCCGGTGGAGCCGATGCGCCGCTTCGACCACTATGTCGAGTCACCGATGGACTTCTCCGCCTATCCCTTCATCAAGGACCCCGCGGGGCTGGCGGTGCGCCCTGAAGGACCCGGTATGACGGCCGCTCTCGTTGACTCCTCAACGCCTGGTGGGTGGGACCTCAGCATCGACAGGACCTGGTTCGAGGGGGTGGTGTGGCCGGCTCTGGTGGACCGGGTCCCGCGCGCCGACGAGCTGAAGCTCATCTCGACCTGGTCCGGCCACTACGACCAGAACCGTCTGGACGGGCAGATGATCCTGGACCGCTGGGACGCCGAGCTGGACAACTACTACTTCGCGACCGGCTTCTCCGGCCACGGCCTGATGCACGCACCGGCCGTCGGCCGGGCCCTCACCGAGTTGATCCTGCACGGGGAGTTCCAGTCCCTCGACCTGTCACGCATGGGCCTGGCGCGGGTGCTTGCCGACGATCCCTATCCAGAGCTCACCGTACGCTGACGTCTCCGTCGCCGCGGGCTCGTGCCGCATGGCCGGTCAACGGGCGTGCACACGTTCCGCCCGTCCTGTTGTGGGCGGGCAAGGCGAACTCACACGTGTGCTGGACCTCCCTTCGCGAGGATCTCGAAGACGTGTTCCAGGTCGTGGCGTTCGGCCAGCGAGGACCGGTGGCGGTGGTGACATCACCGACTGGTCGACGGAGACGCTGATGCTTCATGGCACTGCCGACCTGATGACCCGGTGGTGAACCCCATCTTCTTGCCGACCGTTTCCCTCGGCTCGCTTCCCCTAGTCGGGCGACCCCGCCTCGCGCTCCACCGGTTCAGCAGCAAGCTGACGGTAGTAGCCCGCGTCGGACTCCGGCAGGGGGCGGACGCTCTTGATCATGTCGGCGATCTTCTCCGCCATCATCATCACCGGTGCGTTGAGGTTGCCCGTGATGACCTTCGGCATGATTGAGGCGTCCACGACGCGTAGCCCGGGCACAGCACGCACGCGAGCCTCACCGTCGACGACCGACGCGTCATCCACGCCCATCCGGCAGGTGCCAGCCGGGTGATAGGACGTGCCGGTCGCCGTCCGGATCCAGGCTGCGATCTCCGCATCCGAGCGGACGTCGGGGCCGGGGTTCAGTTCCACCCGCACGTAGCGCCCCAGGCTCGGCTGCGACGCCAGGTCGCGCGCCTGCTGGACCGCGCGGACCATGTCGTCCAGGTCGGCCCGGTTCGTATAGGTCGCGAAGACGATGATCGGCGCGGCGGTCGGGTCCGCCGAGCGCAGCCGCACACAGCCACGGCTCTCCGGACGGGACAGGTCGATCCAGAACTGGAAACCGGGGACGGGCACCAGCTTGTTGCCGCGCAGCTGACGGGTCAGCGGCAGGAACTCGTACTGCAGGTTCGGGAAGTCGACGTCGTCCCCGACCCGCAGGAAGGCCCCAGCCTCGAAGAAGTTCGTAGTGCCCAGACCTCGCCGGCGCGCCAGCCAGTCGGCCGCCAGTTTGGCCCTGCCCACAGGCCCGATCTGCGAGGTGAGCGAGTGCTCGTGGTCGGTGGCGAACTGGATGTCCACCCCAGGGTGGTTCTGCAGGTTCTTGCCGACGTCGCGCACCTCAGCGACGACCGGGATACCGTGCGGCGCAAGCTCGTCGGGGTCCCCGATGCCGGAGAGCATGAGCAGCCGTGGACTGTTGATCGCACCCGCCGAGACGATCACCTCCCGCTGCGCCCGCACCCTCTCCGCGCCCGACCACGTCATCGCCTCGATGCCCACGGCCCGACTGTTCTCGACCAGGACGCGGCTCACCGTCAGCCGAGTGCGCACGTGCAGGTTGGGCCGCTTCATCGCGGGACGCAGATACGCCTTGGATGAGCTCCACCGGACCCCGTCGGCGATGAAGGACTGGGCGATGTGCATGCCCTCCTGCCGATACCCGTTGTGGTCTGAGGTCACCTCCTGCCCGGCCTCGACGCCCGCGTGCAGGAACGCCTCATAGAGCTTGTGCTCGCCGGCCGCCCGGCTGATGCGCAGCGGTCCAGCGCCCCCTCGCCACGGGTCTGCCCCGTCCTCGAAGGTCTCCATCTTGCGGAAGTAGGGCAGGCATTGGGCAAAGCCCCAGTCCGTCAGCCCGTCGGCAGCCCACCCGTCATAGTCCATCGGATTGCCGCGGTTAAAGATCATCGCGTTGATCGAGGAGGAACCGCCCAGGATCTTGCCGGCCTTCTCGTCGATCACCTTGCCGTGTAGTTCGGGCTCGGGGCCGGAGCGGTAGCCCCACTGGATGTGCCGGTTCTGATAGACGAACGGCAGCGCCCCGGGCATGGACACGATCGGCAGCCGGTCGGTGCCGCCCGCCTCCACCAGCAGCACCTCGACGCTGGGGTCCTCGCTCAATCGGGCGGCGAGGATGCACCCTGCTGTTCCCGCCCCGACGATGATGTAGTCGAACTCCAGTGACACCTGCATGCTCCATTCGGCGTGCACGGACAGACCGTGGCCGCGCGACCGGCGGCACGTTCGACGCTAGAAGCCGCCGCACTGGTCGGCATCGCTCACCCGGCGGAAAAGTGACAGGCCAGGTGCGACACCTGTCGAAAGTCGAACGGATGCGCCCGTGCGTCGCTCAGGCCGTGGCGCGGTAGGCCGCCAGCCACAGGGCCAGTTGCAGGTGGGTGCGTGCCTCACCGTCCTGCAGGTCGACGCCGGTCAGATCCTTGATCCGCTCGACGCGGTAATAGACCGTCGTCCGGTGCACGTGCAGCGTGCCGGCGGCGCCGGCCACGTCACCACCGTTGTCCACGATCATGCGGGCTGTGCTCAGCAGGTCCCCGCGACTGTGCTCCGCGAGTATGCCCGCAGCTGGGTGAATGCTCTCGACCGCCACGTCGTCGGGGGCCTCGACGACAAGGCGCCAGGCGCCGAGGTTGTCCCAGGTGGGTGGGTCGACCTGGGCACCTGCCTGGATGGTCCGGCGGGTGGCGGCCGCGCGCCGGACAGCCTCCCTCAGGTGGACCAGTGGGACCGGTGCCCCGCTGGTGGCCTGCCGCGGGCGACGGCTGACCACGTGCGCCGACATGTCGTCCGGCAGGATCCAACCCCCAGTGGTCCCAGGAGCCTCGACCTGGACCATTGCGTCGTGCGGCATCTGCTCCAGCCGGGACAGCTCGCGGACCGCCTCCTCGTCGGGACCGGCAACCAGCCGGCCGATAAGCTCCTCGCGCACGAGACGGACGGTCTCGGCCGACTGACGCGTCTGGACCAGGACGGAGGCGGCAAGGTCGGCACAGTCGATGGCTGACTGCAGGTCGCCCTCGGACAGTGCCTCGTGCTGGTCGAGTACCCAGAGCAGCCCGAGGTAGCGCCCCTCGTGGCGGACCGGGATGGCCCAGCGCGCCCACATCTCGGCCTCGGGGTCGGCGGCCGTGCGCACGGGTCCGTGAGCCTGGCGGAGCCGGTAGCGGGGCACGATCGCAGCAGCCGCCGGAGCGACCTGACGGTGGAGGATCGTGCGCATCCGGGTGGGGTCGACCGGGCCGCGGGTGCACCACCACACCGGTCGCTGGTCGTGGTCCTCGATGAGGACCGACTGTCCGATCACAGCGGCGAGCTCGTCCACCGCCCTCTGGACATCGTCCGAGGTCGTCACACTGTTCTCCTGCGAGTGGGGGCGTTCAGGGCACGCCGCGTCCTACAACTGTAGGAGGTGGCCCCTCCCGCTTCCGATCCCCGCCCGATGTCCAGGGCGCCACTGCCGCCTAGCGTCGATGCGACGCGTCTCGCACTGGAGGTCTACACATGAACTGGGTTGGTCCCGATGTCCCCGCCGCCAGCACCCCGGCGCCGGCGACGTCGTCCCGCGCGTTCGCACCCGGCTCCCCGGAGAGAGCATCCGTGGCGGCAGCGATCGCCGAGGTCCGCAGCACCAACTGGGACGTTCCCACCATCATCGGTGGCCTTGAGGTGCGCACCGGCCGACTGCACCCGATCGTGGAGCCGCACGACCAGCATCCGGAGCTGGGCCGGTTCCACCAGGCGGGTCCAGACGAGGTGCTGGCCGCCATCGCAGCCGCCCGTGCGACCCACCGGGGCTGGTCCACGCTGCCCTTCGAGCTGCGGGCCGAGCCCTTCCGCCGCGCAGCCGACCTGCTGGAGTTCGGCCCCGCCCGGGACCGACTGGTCGCCGCTGCCATGGTCGAGCTGTCCAAGACCTCGGCGCAGGCCGAGGGCGACGTCGCCGAGGCCGTCGACTTCCTGCGGGCCAACCTTGCCAACGCACAGGCGATGATGTCGGTTCAGCCGGTGTGCACACCCGGGGTCACCAACCATCTCGACTACCGACCCCTGGAGGGGTTTGTCCTCGCGGTGACACCGTTCAACTTCGTGTCGATGAACAATCTCGCGCTGGCTCCCGCCCTGTTGGGCAACACCGTGCTGTGGAAGCCCGCCGAGAGCGCGTCCCTGGTGGCCCACCTCACGGCCGAGCTGCTCCGCGAGGCGGGACTGCCGGACGGCGTGCTCAACGTCCTCCACGGTGAGGGCGCCGAGATCGGTGGCGTCGCGCTCCCCCACAGGGACCTGGCTGGCGTGGCGTTCACCGGCTCGACGAGCACCTTCCAGCACATCTGGCAGACAGTCGGGGCCAACATCACCGGCTATCGCAACTACCCGCGCGTCGTCGGGGAGACCGGCGGCAAGGACTTCGTCCTCGCTCACCCCAGCGCCGACCTCGAGCCGCTGGCGGTCGCATGCGTCAGGGCTGCCTACGAGTACCAGGGGCAGAAGTGTGCCGCCGCCTCGCGGCTCTACGTGCCGCGCAGCCTGTGGCCAGCACTCCGCGAGCGCCTGGTTAACCTCATCGGAACGCTACGGATGGGTGACCCGACGGTGCCCGGCACCTACCTTGGAGCCGTGATCAACGCCCGTCAGTTCGCCAAGCACGAGGCGGCGCTGGCCCGGGCTGCCGAAGAGGGCCTGGTGCTGGCTGGTGGACGCACGGACGACTCCACCGGCTGGTTCGTGGAGCCGACGCTCCTCGAAGTCATCGATCCGCAGTCGCCCTTCCTGACTGAGGAGCTCTTTGCGCCGGTCCTGGCCGCCTACGTCTATGACGACGGGGCCTGGGACGAGGTGCTGAGCCTGGTCGATGGGACCAGCGAGTACGGTCTGACCGGGTCGGTCTTCGCCACCGACGAGCGGGCCCTGGCACAGGCCGACGCGACCCTGCGCTACGCCGCCGGCAACTTCTATCTCAACGACAAACCCAGCGGTGCCGCGGTCGGCCAGCAGCCGTTCGGCGGGGCCCGCGCCTCCGGCACCAACGACAAGACCGGCACCGTATGGCACCTGAGCCGCTTCGTGAGCCCCCGCGCGGTCAAACGCAACCACCAACCGCCACGGGACCTGAGGTCCCCAGATCTGGAGGCTTGAGGCAGCATGTCCACCGACCCGTTGCTCGCGCCGTTCGCGCTCAAGAACCTCACCCTGCGCAACCGGGTGGTCAGCACCAGCCACGAGCCGGCCTATGCCGAGAACGGGATGCCCACGGAGCGTTACCGCCTCTATCACGCGGAGAAGGCCAGGGGCGGTCTTGCGCTCACCATGATCGGCGGCTCGGCGAACGTCTCGCTGGACTCCCCGTCCTCCTTCGGCCAGCTCTATCTCGGCGACGACACGGTCATCCCCCACCTGCAGGAGCTCAGCGAGGCCGTACACAACCACGGCGCCCTCGTGATGAGCCAGCTCACTCACATGGGCCGGCGAGCACCGTGGGACAGCGACCGTTGGTTCCCGACCGTCTCCTCCTCTGCGCTGCGCGAGCGGGCGCACCGCAGCACTCCCAAGGAGGCCGAGGACTTCGACTTGCGGCGGATCGTCCGCGACTTCGGCCGGGCGGCGGCGCGATGCCAGGAGGGCGGCCTGGACGGCATCGAGATCAGCGCGCACGGCGGGCACCTGCTCGACCAGTTCCTCTCGCCGCGGATGAACCGGCGCACCGATGAGTATGGCGGTACACCTGCCGGGCGCCTCCGTCTCCTTCTGGAGGTGCTCGAGGAGGTGCGGTCACAGGTAGGCCACCACTTTGTCGTCGGCGTCCGGATGAGTGCCAGCGAGGAGGTCGCTGGCGGGGTTACCCGGGAGGACGCTGTCCAGACCGGGAAGGCGCTCGAGTCCAGCGGCCTGGTGGATTTCCTCTCTCTGACGGTGGGCTCAGCCACGACCGACGTCGAGCTGGCTCAGCAGATCCAGCCCTTGGGCAGTCCACTCGGCGCCTACCTCTCACTGGTCGGAGAGTTCCGAGACAAGGTGCGACTGCCTGTGATGCACGCGGGACGGATCGCGGACTTGGCGACCGCACGACACGCCCTGCGCGAGGGGTATGTCGATCTGGTGGGGATGGTGCGGGCACACCTGGCCGACCCGCACC
Organism: Ornithinimicrobium cavernae; assembly: GCF_003121625.1. Taxonomy (GTDB): domain Bacteria; phylum Actinomycetota; class Actinomycetes; order Actinomycetales; family Dermatophilaceae; genus Ornithinicoccus; species Ornithinicoccus cavernae. The sequence goes on from NZ_QDDJ01000004.1 coordinate 19,083, forward strand.
TGGTCCGCAAGCTGCAGGCGGGACAGGAGGACCGGATCCGACCGTGCGTCGGCGCGTCCTACTGCCTCAACCGGATATACATCGGGCAGGACGCGCTATGCCTGCACAATCCGGCCACGGGTCGTGAGCGGCTGATCCCGCACGTAGCTCCGGCAGCTCCCTCGAGCAAGCGGGTCGTAGTGGTAGGCGCGGGCCCGGCCGGCCTGGAGGCAGCCCGTGTGGCCGCCGAGCGGGGTCATGAGGTGACCGTGCTGGAGGCTGCCAGTGATGTTGGAGGGCAGGTTCGCTTGGCGTCCCGCGCCGGGCCTGCGCAGGGTGAGTTGCTCAGCATCATCAACTGGCTGGCTGCCGAAGTCCGGCACCTGGGTGGGCGGATCCGGCTCAACCGGTATGCCGAGGGACAGGACGTCCTGGCCCTCACCCCGGATGTCGTCATCGTGGCCACCGGCGGTCTGCCAGCCACGCCGGAGCTCGAGGACGGCGCCGACCTGGTGCTCTCGACCTGGGACCTGCTGACCGGGGACGCTTCACCGAAGCAGCGGATCTTGGTCTTTGACGAGCACGGCAGCGATCAGGCGCTGTCCACCGCACAGAAGCTGACCGCGGCCGGGTCACAGGTGGAGCTCGTGTCGCCGGACCGGCTGGTCGGCCAGGAGGTGGTCGGGACGATGTATCCGCAGTATCTGAGCTCGCTCTATGCCTCCGGCGCCGTGCTGACCCCGGACCACCACCTGATCGCGGTCCGCCGTGCGCCCGACGGCCTCGTCGCCGTGCTGCGCAACGCCTACACCCGGCGGACGGTCGAGCGGGTCGTAGACCAGGTGGTCGCCGAGTGCGGCACCGAACCTAACGCAGAGGTCTACGAGGAGCTGCGGCCGTTGTCGCGGAACCAGGGTGAGACCGATCTGCAGGCGCTGGCGAGTGGGACACCGCCGGACCAGTCGAGCCAACAGGACCAGTCGAAGGGCCAGGGGTTCACGCTCTATCGCATCGGTGATGCGGTCGCGGGCCGCAACATCCACGCCGCCATGCTGGACGCCCGCCGGCTCGGGCTGACAGTGTGAGCCACAGCAGTCAGCCACTACCGACCCCGGACCAGGCCGCCGTCACAGCGGATCTCCTCACCGGTGATGTAGGAGGCCGGTTCGCCGGCCAGGAAGGCGACGACTGCGGCGAACTCCTCGGGGCGGCCGTAGCGCCCGGCGGGGATGGTGGCGATGGACGCCGCCCGCACGTCCTCCACAGTGCGGCCTGACCGCTCTGCGTTGGCCTGGTCGATGTGGTGCACCCGTGCCGTCTCGATGCGCCCGGGCAGGACCATGTTGACGGTCACACCGTCCCGGGCGACCTCAGCCGCCAGGGTCTTCAGATAGCCGGACAGCGCCGCCCGGCCGACGTTGGACAGGGCCAGGTTCGGCAGTGGTTGTTGCACTCCGCTGGATCCGACGGCAATGAGGCGCCCCCACCTCCGCTCGACCATGCCCGGGAGCACCAGCCTGACCAGGTCCAGATGCGTGCCGAGCAGGAGGCGGATGGCGCTGTCCACGTCACCACCGGTCATGGCGGCCGCCGTGCCCGGCGGTGGGCCGCCGCCGTTGAGCACGACGATGTCGACGGAGCCATAGACGCGCTCCGTCAGCCGCACGATCTTCTCGGCAGCACCCGGCTCGGTCAGGTCCGCGACAACGGGCAGCGCTGATCCCAGTGCGGCCGCGTGTACCCGGGTGCGCTCAGCGTCCCGGCCGACGGTCACGACGTTGGCCCCTTCGGCCACCAGGGCCCTGCTGACCGCCGCTCCGATGCCGGATGTGCTGCCGAGCACGACAGCCGTGCGCTTCTCCAGACCCAACTCCATCAGCAGACTCCCTCGTCAGGACGCGATGACTCGCGTCAATGTGCGTCCAGGCGCAGGCGGCCCAGCGCGTCCTCGTCCACGGTGACACCCAGACCCGGCCCCGTCGGCACCCGCAGTCGACTCTCCTGAGGTGCGATCACCGGGCTGGTGACCTGCTCGGCGTACTTCAGCGGGCCCATCAGGTAGGATGGGGCCGCGAGGGCGGGGAGGACGGCAGCGAGCTGCAGCCCTGCGGCGTTGGCCACCCCCAGCTCCACGACGCCGCCCACCATCACCGGCAGTCCGTGCGCAGCAGCAACCTGGGCGGCTGCCAGTGCTGGGGTGATCCCACCCATCTTGGACATGCCGACGTTGATCACCGAAGCAGCTCCGGCACGGGCCACCGCGGCGACGTCGGCCGGGTCCCGGATGGACTCGTCAGCGGCGACGTCAATACCGTGCTCACCGAGGAGGATACGGGTGGCCGTGGCATTGCCGAGCGGGTCGGCGGGGTGGACGGGCTGCTCGATCAGCTGCACGCCCGCCTCACGCAGACGGGGGCCTGCCCGGACGACGTCGGTGACCGTCCAGAGCCCGTTGATGTCCAGCAGGAAGGGGTGCTCAGCTCCGACTGCCTCGCGAGCAGCCTCGATGCTCCGGAGGTCGGCGTCCAGCGTGCCCTTGCCGGCATACAGCTTGAGCCAGGTAAACTCCTCGGCGTAGGCCTGCGCAGTCCTGGCCACAGCCTGCGGGTCCTCGTCCCAGCCGACCGAGCCGTGCACCTCGACCTGCTCGCGCACGCGGCCTCCGAGCAGGTCCGAGACGGCCATGCCATGTCCTTGTGCCACCACATCGAGCAGCGCCGTATCCAGCGCAGCCATGGTGAAGTGGATGCCCAGGTGGACCCGGTTGACAGCTGCCAGCAACGCATGTCGAGCTCGCGCGTCCTGGCCGACAAAGGCCTGCCGCACCTCGCCGTTCACGAGGGCGGTGACCGAAGCCTGCGTCTCGGCGGTCAGCTGAGGCACGGGGCAGGCCTCGCCCCAGCCGGTCGCGCCGGTGTCGGTCGTGATCTTAACCAGGACGTTCTGGGACCGGGTCCGGACGATGTTGCCGAACCGGAAGGGCTGGCTGAGTTCGGCCCGCAGCGGAATGGCCTCGACAGAGGTGATGAGCATGACGCGATCAGTTCTTCTCACGGAGCCAGACCCCGGAGGTCTCCTCGAGCTGCTTCACGGCAAGGAGCTGACCGCCGTCGCCGTAGGTCAGCAGCGCACGACGGTGCATCTGCTCCACGAGCGCGGACACCTCGAGCGGCACGCCGACGCGGCGACCCAGGTCCACAGCGAGCCGGATGTCCTTGAGCGCGAGCGCGAGGCGGAAGTACTCCTTGTAGTCGCCCTTGTAGACGTTCTGCACCAGATCGTTCTCGAGGAAGGCACTGGAAGCACCGCTGCCGGTGAGCGCGTCGTGCAGCAGGTCCAGGTCGACCCCCGCCTTGACCCCGAGGGTCATCACCTCCGCCCCCGCGATGGCGTGCAGGAAGAAGCCCAGGTTCAGGCAGAGCTTGACGGCATAGCCTGCGCCGGCGTGCCCGACGTGAAGGATCCGCTCCGGGTTGCCCATCAGCTCCAGGACGGGGCGCGCCTTCTCGAGGTCCTCGGCCGCGCCACCCACGAAGATCTGGAGGGTGCCGCCCTCGGCGCCGGGCACCCCACCGGTCACTGGCGCGTCGAGCGCTCCCCAGGTGCGCTCCGCGTGGGCCTGGAGCACGTGCTCCATCGCCTCGAGGCTGCTGCTGCTCATGTCCACCCACACCGCTCCGGGCGCGAGCCTGCTGGCCACCCCGTCGGGGCCGCCCATGACCTGCTCGATCTCATCGGGGCCGGGGAGCATGGTGACCAGGACGTCGACGCCGTCCGCGGCTTCGTGGGCGGTTGCGACGGCGGTCAGATTGTCCGTGGCCAGGCCGCCGGCCACCTCCACGTTCACGTCGTAGGCCAGCACGGGAAGGGACGCGGCCACATTGCGGGCCATCCCGGCGCCCATCTTTCCGAGCCCGATGAAACCAACCTTTGTCACGATGGAACCTTCCTGCCCGGGCGTCCCGGGATGGGTCTGGCGAGCACTCGGTTGGCTCGCGGCTGTGAGAGCTAGAATATTGATTGGTAACCCCAATCTGGGACTAGGGTAACCCACTGCACATCGTCAGGCGTCGCGAGCCCACCACTATCTTCGCAGGCCCAGCTGCTGGAACCTCCTTCCTTGACAAATTCCGGCGATACATCACCTGAACCAAACCTGGGCAGAACTGCCTCATGTTGGTACTGTGGGTCACCCACAACGATTGAAGGAATCTCATGCCGATCATTGACATCACCCTCAGCCCCGGCCGCTCCCCCGAGCGGCTGGGCACCCTCGCCCGCCTGGTCGCGGAGGTCACCAGCGCCGCCCTGGAGATCCCGCAGGAGAAGGTGCGGATCATGATGCGTGAGGTGCCCGACACCCACTGGTCAACCGGCGGTGTGACCATCGCGCAGGAGAAGGCCGAGAGGGGCGCGGTGGTGGGGTCTGCCGCGCAGGCTGTGCCGGCCACGGATGCCGTCCCCGGTCACGAGGCAAAGTAGGCCACCGCGATCAGGCCGACCCCGACGACGACGGACCGCAGTGCCCAGGACGGGAGTCGGCGTCCGATGCGTGCGCCGACCAGCCCACCGCACAGGGAGCCCGCCGCAATGATGAGCACCACGGTCCAGTCGATGGCCGAGGGCTGCACCATCAGGAACACCGTGGCCGACACGAGGTTGACGATCATACCGAGCAGATTCTTCACCCCGTTGGCAGCCTGGATGCCGATCGGCACCAGGAGCCCGAGGACGCCGAGGACGATCACTCCCTGGGCTGCTCCGAAGTAGCCGCCGTAGGTGCCGGCGAACAGCACGCCCGCCGCGACCAGGGGCCACCGCACGGTGGCCTCTGGTCCGGCCGGTCTGTCCGCAGCCCTGCGCTGGACCCACGGACCGATGATGACGAGGCCCACCGCGAGCAGGATCAGCACCGGCACGACCGCCTCGAAGGCCTCCGGCGGCAGCCAGAGCAGCAGCAGCGCCCCGGCGATCGCGCCCGTCACCGACACCGGGACCAGGCGCAGCACCAGGGTGCGCAGGCCAGAGATCTCCGTGCGGTAGCCCCACGCCCCGCTGATGCCCCCGGCGACCAGGCCCAGGCTGTTGGACACGTTGGCGACCACGGGTGGGAAGCCCAGGACGAGCAGGGTGGGGAACGTGATCAACGTGCCCGACCCGACGATGGTGTTGATCGTGCCGGCCGCCAGGCCCGCCAGCAGCAGGAGGACCACATCGACCGGGCTCACCGGACGCGGTCCGCTCCGCTCCCGAGGGCTTCGTAGCCCTCCGCGGGGACGCCGGGTGCGCCCCGGACCACCAGGTCCCACACCGCGGAAGACTCGATGACGAGTACCTGTCGCATGGGCTCAGGAGCCCATGTGCGGGTAGCGCCAGTCAGCGGCCGGAACGAAGGTCTCCTTGATCGCCCGGGTGCTGGTCCAGCGCATCAGGTTTGCAGCGGAGCCGGCCTTGTCGTTGGTGCCCGACGCGCGCGCTCCGCCGAATGGCTGCTGGCCCACGACTGCTCCGGTCGGCTTGTCGTTGATGTAGAAGTTGCCAGCGGCAAAGCGCAGTTCCTCGGTGGCGCGGGCGATCGCGGCCCGGTCCTGGGCGATGACGGCCCCGGTCAGCGCATAGGGCGCCACCGACTCCATCTGGCGCAGCATGGCGTCGTAGTTCTTGTCGGCATAGACGTGCACCGACAGCACCGGGCCGAAGTACTCCTCCCGCAGGTGCTCGTGTTCGGCATCACTGACCTGCAGCACCGTGGGCCGGACGAAATAGCCCGTCGAGTCGTCGTACGCACCGCCAGCGACCACCTCGACCGCCTCGTCCTGGTGGGACCGGTCGATCACGCCCGCCAGCCGGTCGAAGGCCCTGCGGTCGATCACCGCCCCCATGAAGTTGGACAGGTCCCGAACGTCCCCCATGGGCAGTTCCTCGACCGCTGCCGCCACCTGCTCACGCAGCCCGCCGCGCCACAGCGACTCGGGAACGTAGGCACGCGAGGCCGCCGAGCACTTCTGTCCCTGGAACTCGAAAGCACCGCGCACCAGGGCAGTGCGCAGCACGTCGAGGTCGGCGGAGGGGTGGGCGACCACGAAGTCCTTGCCACCGGTCTCGCCCACGATCCGCGGATAGCTGCGATAGCTGGCGATCCGCTCGCCAACCTGTGACCAGAGCTGCTGGAAGACGCGGGTGGACCCGGTGAAGTGGACACCCGCCAGCTGCGGGTGTGCCAGGGTCACGTCCGAGACCTCTCCTCCCCCGCCGGTGACCATGTTGATGACCCCGGCCGGCAGACCGGCTTCCCGGAGCAGGTCCATCACGACCGCGGCGGCACGCTGCTGTGTGGTGGCGGGCTTCCACACCACGGTGTTGCCCATCAGCGAGGGTGCCGTCGGCAGGTTGCCCGAGATCGCCGTGAAGTTGAACGGCGTCACCGCATAGACAAAGCCCTCCAGGGGCCGGTGGTCGGCACGGTTCCACACCCCCGGTGAGCTGATCGGCTGCTCGGTCAGGATCTGCCGGGCGAAGTGGACATTGAACCGCCAGAAGTCGATCAGCTCACACGAGGCGTCGATCTCCGCCTGATGGGCGGTCTTGGACTGGCCGAGCATCGTGGCAGCGTTGAGCCGGCCACGCCAGGGACCGGCCGCGAGGTCGGCCGCTTTGAGGAAGACGGCGGCACGATCGTCGAAGGACAGGTCACGCCAGGCGGGCGCGGCCCGCAGCGCAGCATCGACGGCTGCCTCGGCGTCGCGGTGCTGGGCGTTGCGCAGCGTGCCGAGCACCTCAGCGTGCGCGTGCGGCTGCACCACCTCCACGACGTCGCCCCCACCGGTCACGTCCTCCCCACCGATCACGTGGGGCAGCTCGACGGCCTCGGCCGCCATGCGGGTCAGCTCCTGCTCGAGATCGGCCCGCTCTGCGCTGCCGGGCGCGTAGTCACGCACCTGCTCGTTGACGGGGGTCGGCACGTCGGTCACGGCATCCATGCTGATGGGGGTTCCTCTCTGGGTGGTCAGCACCGGCTCAGACGAGCTGGCGCACGGTGGCGGTGAAGCGGCGCAGGCCCTCGGCCACGGCGGCCCGCTCGCCGCTGAACGACAGCCGCACGAAGCCCTCACCGGACGGCCCGAACTCCCGGCCGGACCGGACGAGGACACCGCCGGCAGTGAGTCGCTCGACGAGCTCGTCGGACGTCAGGTCACTCTGGATGCGCGGGAAGGCATAGAACGCCCCGCCCGGCTCGGCGAAGGTGACCGCGGACCCGAGCTTGTGCATCGCCCGCACCACGAGCCGGCGGTTCTCGCGGTAGTGCTCCAGCAGCGGCGGCAGCACGGTCGGGAGCACCTCGAGGGCGCGCACAGCGGCGTCCTGGACAAACATGGCGCTCTGGCCGTTGAACGTCTGGTGCACCGTCCCCACGTGAGCGAGCAGAGAAGCCGGCCCCGCGGCATACCCCAGTCTCCAGCCGGTCATCGAGAAGGTCTTGGAGAAGGTGCCCACGAGCACGACGTGCTCGCTGGTCCCCAGCCAGTCGGCGGAGGACTGGAACGGGATCTCGTCGTCCAGCAGGATGTCGCGGTAGGCCTCGTCTACCACGCAGAGCACCCCGAGCTCCTCGCACCGCTCAATGAGAGCCTGCAGCACCGCTGGGGTGAGCACCTCGCCGGTGGGGTTGCTCGGGTGGCACAGGACCAGCATCCGCGCGCCGCCCAGACCTGCCAACACCCGCTCCGGGTCGAGCGTGCCGTCCGACCTGGCGGGCACCCACTCGGTCTGGGCGCCCGCCATGGCGACCAGGTCCGCATACAGCGAGTAGGTCGGCTCCGGCAGGACCACCCGGTCCCCCGGGTCGAGATGGGCCAGGAAGACCGCGGCGAGCCCGGCGGCCGCGCCGTGCGTGACCACCACCTGGTCGAGCGGCCGGGCACCGTTGGTGCCCAGGTCGAGGTGGGCAGCGACGGCCGTGCGCAGCTCGGGGGTCCCGAGCATCGGGGGGTAGGTCGTGCGGCCGGCTCGGAGCGCGGCCTCGGCAGCCTCGATGATCGGTTGGGGAGTGCCTCCGGCAGGCTCACCCATGGCGAGCGTGACGGCGCCCTCCGGCACCTGCCCGAGGGTAGCCGGGCGACGGCTCACCTCTCGGATGCGGTTGGTCAGGATGGACATGGGTTAACTCCTTGCCTGACGCCACAGGGCCAGACCGAGGCTGAGCACGGTGAGCACCAGGAGCGTGAGCGGGATGGGGTCGAACAGCCAGGCGAACGAGCCGTCGCTGACGATGAGGGCGCGGCGCAGGCTGCTCTCGGCGATGGGGCCGATGATGGCCCCCACGACGAGCGGGATGATCGGCACTCCGGCCTTCATCATGAGCCAGCCGATGACACCGAACACCGCCATCACGAGGATGTCGAAGGTGTTGCCGCGCAGGGAGAACGAGCCCAGCATGCAGAGCACCAGGACGATGGGCCACAGGATGTTGCGGGGCACGCGCAGGACCTGTCCCCAGAGGCGCGTGCCGGCGTAGCCCACGATCAGCACCAGGATGTAGGCGATGATCAGACCGACGAACAGGCCGTAGACCAGATCGGTGTTGGACTCGAACAGTCCGGGCCCGGGGCGCAGGCCATGGACGGTGATCGCCCCGATGAGCAGCGCCGTCGCCGCGTCGCCCGGCAGCCCGAGGGTGAGCATGGGCGCCAGGGCGCCCGCGATCGAGCTGTTGTTGCTCGCCTCGGCAGCGGCGACACCGCGCGGGTCGCCCTTGCCGAAGGAGTCCTGGGCACCCTTGGCGAAACGCTTGCCCTCGTTGTAGGCCAGGAACGAGGCGACGGTCCCACCGGCGCCCGGGGCGACGCCCACGAAGAAGCCGATCAGCGAGGACCACCAGGTTGTCGGGGCGAGCTTCGCCCAGTAGCGAAGGGGCAGCGAGAAGGTGCCGATCGGCATGGGCTTCTGCTGCTTGTCACGGAACTTCTCATACTGCGTGAGGGCCTCGGCGACACCGAAGACACCAACCAGCACAGGGACGAACTCGATACCGGACGCGAGGTTGTCCACACCAAAGGTGTAGCGGGCGAAAGCCTGGATCGGGTCCTGCCCGACGGTGGCGATGCCGACACCCACGAGTCCGGCCATCACGCCTCGGATCACCGCGCCCTCGGAGAGGCTGGCGATCATCACCAGCGCGAAGACGGCCAGCATGAAGTACTCAGGGGCACCGAAGGACAGTGCCCACGCCGCCAGGAAGGGGACCAGGACGGCCAGCAGGATCACGCCGATGATGCCGCCGACCGAGGAAGCCACCAGTGAGACGGTCAGGGCCTCTCCGGCCCTGCCCTTCTCTGCCATCGGGAAGCCGTCGAGCACCGTCGCGGCGGCGCCGGGGGTCCCAGGCGTCTTGATGAGGATCGCCGGGATGGCTCCGGAGTACAAGGCGCTGGCGTAGAGCCCCAGCAGGAGCATAAGCCCCGGGAGCGGGTCCATCGCGAAGGTGAAGGGCAGCAGGATCGCGATGCCCATGTTGGCGGTGAAGCCGGGGATCGCCCCGACGAAGATGCCGAGCAGCACACCGGCGCTCAGCATGAGCATGGCGTCAACGGTCAGGACCGCCTCGAGACCGAGCATCCAGTCGCTCACGGCAGCCACCCTTCGACCAGGCCACGGGGCAGCGGCACGTTGAGCAACTCGGCGAAGACCCCGTGCACCCCCAGAGCCGTGATGAGCGTGATAACGGCGAGGAACACCGGCTTGCGCACGTGCGCCAACCAGAGCGTCGCCACCATGAACACCGCGGTCGTCAGGATGAAGCCGAGCTCACGGAGCAGATAGGCGTAGGCCACCATCGCGACGAACACCAGACTGATCCGGGCCAGGGCGCTGCGCTCTGGATACTTCTCGTCCGCAGCGGCTGGTGCGGGCACCCTGAGCAGATGCGGGACGGCGCACAGGATGAGGCCGATCCCGACCACGCGGGGCATGAAACCCGGGCCCGGGTCAGACCGTCCCACCGCATCTGGGAAGCCCAGGGAGCCCACCGCAAGGACCAGGCCGGCCACCAGGAAGATCGCCCCGATGACATAGCCGGGTGCCCGTGACGTCGGCACCTCGGGGTGCGCTTCGACGTCCTGCTCAGCCAAGACCGCTCACCAGCTTGGCCCCGGAGTCGAAGTCTGTCTGGAGCATCGTGGCGAACTCCTCGCCCTGGACAATCTGGATCTCGTAGCCCTGCGTGTCCATGAACTCCGTGAAAGCGTCCGCCTCGGCGGCCTGACCAAAGCAGTCGATGATCGTCTGGGTGACCTCCTCGGGCATGTCCAGCGGACCGACCAGTCCGCGCCAGACGCCGGACTCCCACTCCACACCGGACTCCTTGAGGGTCGGCACGTCCGGCAGGATCGCCAGTCGCTCGGCGCTCATGGACGCAAGCGGCTTCAGCTCACCGGACTCGATCTGGGTGAGTGCCTCGACGCCGCTGACCGACGTGGCATCAGCCTCCCCGCCGAGAACCGCCACGATCGCGGGGGCCGCGCCGTCGTAGGGAACGTTGGTCGGCGGTGTGATCCCGGCAGCATCAGCCATGCCGCGGTAGGACAGCTCCCAGATCGAGCCCGTGCCGCTGGTGGCGACCGTGAGGCCACCGGTGTCGGCGCCCAGGAAGTCCTCGATGGTCTGGTACTCGCTGTCTGCCGACACGGAGAGCACGGAGGAGTCGAAGTTGAACTGCATCAGGGGCGTCATATCCTCCGGCGTGACGTCGGAGACACCCTGGTGCGTGGCCAGGAACTGTGAGGACGTGCCCACCGCGAGGGTGTAGCCGTCGGGCGGGGAGCCCAGGACGCGCTTCAGGCCGACCGTGCCACTTGCCCCCTCCTCGTTGGCGATGGTGACGGACGTGCCGCAGGTCGACTCGGCCTCCTTGGCCAGGGCACGCGCGATCTGATCGGTTCCGCCGCCGGCAGCGAAGGGCACCACAACCTCGATCGGTCGGGACGGGAAGGCATCCTCGTCCCCTCCGTCACTGCCACAGCCGGCCAGGGTCAGGGCGAGGACGCCCACACCTACTGTGGCGACCCGGCCTGCACGCTTCTGCGAGACATCCATCAGGTACTCCTTCGTACGAGAACTTGTCGCGAGCGCCTCTCTGGCTGCTCCCGGACCTTGGTGACTTCCTGCCGACCAAAGCAACCCGTGGTCCAGCCATTGGCCCTTTGGGTCACCCACAGACCATACGGACCCGTCCGCAGGTCGTCAAGCACTTCCCGCAGTTGAGATGCCCCTTCGTGGCGTTTCACGCTGTTGGGACTTGACAGCACCCGCTAGGGTGGGCTCACATTCTGGTCCATTGGAAACCCCAAGGGAGGGGACCATGACGGCTTCGCCGGAGTCGCGCTCACACGCGCTCCCACAGTCGCAACGCCGCTATGAGGCGGTCGTCGACGGCATCCTCGAGATGGTCGAGGCGCAGGAGATCCAGCCGGGGCAGGCCCTGCCCACCGAGCGTGAGCTCGCCACCGTCTTCGGGGTGAGCCGCAATGTCCTCCGGCAGGCGTTCGGAGTGCTCGAGGAACGTGGTCTGTTGCGGACGGTGCGCGGTTCGGGCCGCTACCTGCGCGAGGCCGCCGCCGGCGGAGGTGGCACACGGACCTCCGTCGAGGTTGCCTCCATCGCCGACGTGCTCGAGGCCAGGATGCTCATCGAGGTCGAGGTCGCCAGGCTCGCCTGCGATCGACGGACGAGTGAGCAGTCCAGGAACCTCACCACCATGGCTCGGCAGCTCACCTCATGGGAGGACAACCTGGAGTTTCACTGCGCGGTGGCCGCGGCCACGCAAAACTTCGTGCTCGAGCGACTGGTGCGCGAACAGGCGATGCTGTCCGGCGAGCTGCACCAGCGCGACCACTACTCCGATCCGGAGCAGCTCAACCACATGCGGCGGGAGCACCAGGAGATCGCCGCAGCTATTGCCGTCCGGGACGCGGACGCCGCCACCGAACTCACCCGGCTCCACCTGCAGCGGACCAAGCGCGTGGTCTTCGAGGCTGCCCTCGGCCTAGAGGCAGGAGCCGAGGACACCGACTCCTGACCGGCAGGTGCGCCCGGCCGGCCTCCGCCCGCTGGGTTGCGGGGCGAGCTGGGCATCGGAACCAGCGGGGCACACGCAGCCAGCACGCCGGCGAGCCACCCGCCCCGCAGGGCGGAGGTGATCACCAGGACGAGCAACGGGCCGGGACTGATGCCGGCGGCCGCTCTGAGCGCCAGGCCGAGAAGCACAACATCCACGGGGGGAGACTAGGCACCCACCGACACACCGCTGTCCGCGCGCCCGGCGCCTCAGCCCCCGAGGTCTCGGCGACGCCGCTCCAGTCTCCTTACCAGGTCTCGACGGCGGCGGGCGTCCCACGGCACGACGCCGTCCCGCACCTGCTCGATCAGGTCAGCAGTGACCGTGAGGACCTCGTCCAGGACGCGCTCCACAGCGGGACCAGGGAGCCCCAGCTGCTCTCCGAACCGGCGGAAGGCCTTGGCCGAGAGGTTGTCCCGACGCCCGGCGAGAGGCAGGGCGAAGGTTGTGTCCCCGTAAGGCACCGTGGAGGGCACGTCGTAGATCGGTGCGACGGCACGGTCGACGGATCCCACGACAGACAGGTTCTTGGCGTGCAGGTCCCCGTTCCCCGTCGCCCACGCCAACACCGCCTGTTGCAGGACCGCACGCAGGGCGAGCGGGCGCGAACGACAGACCCCCGCCAGGCCGGCGGCGAGCTGCTCCATGGTCACCGCATACTTGTTCGCCGGGTGGATGCCCAGCACCTGGGCGCCGTCCTCGACCGCGAGCCGTCCCAGACGCTCACCGTCGGGCACGCGGTCAAACCGGGTGACGAGCAGCCCGGGTCGCCCGTTGCGGTCGTGCAACACCTCGGCGGCCACGACCGGGTGGCGCAGACGGCGGGCCAGCCCGAGGAAGAATGCCTCGTTCTCCACAACGAGGGGATACTCCGGAACCTCCAGCTTCAGCAGGTGGGCGCGGCCGGCGTGGGCCAGCGGCACGGTGAGCATCCGACCGGACACCTTGTCCTGGACGCCCGCCAGGGCCGACGGGTCACCAATGCCCTGGGTGGCCAGCAGGTCGGCGAAGTCGATCTCGGCAAAGCTGCCCTCGACGACCGGTGTGGGGACGTCGTCCGCACCGTTCGGATCCACGAGCACCTGCACGTCTCCCACGGGGTCGGCACCCACCGCCACCAGCAGGGATAGCTCGTCGTCCGCACTTGTCTTGACCGCACGCCGCAGCGCCGTGAGGCGTCGCCCCTCGGGCAGCAGGTTGGCAAAGAAGGCGGGCACGGCACCAGCAACGGTCCGCACGGGTTCCTCAGTCAGCGGAAGGGTTGTGGCCACGGCCCGGCCACCCGACTCGAGGTATGCCGTGGAGTAGGTGAACTCCACGCCACCATCCACCCGGGTCAGGGTTGCCGCCGGTCGCCCGTCCTTGAGGACGTGGGCCTCCCGCACCTCGCGGGGGTCAGGCCCGTTGACGGTCCAGCCACTGACTGGCGTCACGGCACCTCCACCGCGACGAGTTCCAGCCGCAGACCGAGGACCTCCAGCACCGGCTCCACCTTGTCCAGGCGGACGCTGGTCTTGCCGGACTCAAGGAGGCGGATGAAGCGTTCCGACACCCCGGCCAGCTCGGCAAGATCGACCTGCCGGAGACCGAGCTCCCGGCGACGCGCGGTGACCTGCTCATGCCATGTCGGCATTGGCCGTCACCTCCCTACCGGCACGATCGTGCTGATTCCTCCCAGTATGACCGAGGTAACGACACGTGTCGAGAGGAAACGGCACGATCGTGCCCGTCGCACCCAAGGAGGGCGCTACTCGCCACTCTCCTGCGATCCCTCGGCACGATGGTGCCGGTGAGCGCACGCACCGGAGGTGACGTCGCCGTCCAGCTCTCCCAGCACCGACAACGGGACGGGCTTGATCGGGAAGTGCGCGGTGAAGTGGCCGACCTGCGCCACGGGTCGCCCGGTCCGCCCGGCGACGAGGGTCCCCACCGTGGTCTCGCAGTAGCGCCCCTGGCAGGGCCCCATACCGCTGCGGCACTCGAGCTTGACCGCGTTGGCGGTGGACATCCCGGGGTTGGCGTCCAGCACCTGCTCGATCGCGCCCCGGCTCACCAGCTCGCAGCGGCACACGACGGTGTCGCTGCCCGCCAGGTCGGCCAGCGCTTCCCGCTGCGGTGCGAACATGCGCTGCACGACCCGGGCGAACCGTCGGGCCCGGCGCGCCGACCTGTCGGCCTCCTCCAGCTCGACGTCGACGTTGTGCCCGGTGAGGTCGCTGACCACGCCCAGCCCGGCGAGCCGGCCCTGGCTGCGGGCCATCTCGGCGCCGCTGACACCTACGGGCTCGCCAGCGGCATACACACCGGGCACATCGGTGGCCATCCGGTCGTCGTGAGCGACGACCCAGCCACCGGCCGGTGAGTCCCAACGCATCGCGCACCCGGCCTGGCGGGCCAGCTCGGCGGAGGGCTGGAACCCGTAGCCCAGGACCAGGGCGTCCGCCTCCACGCGGCGGGCCTGGCCCACACCACGCCACTGCCGGTCCACCTGAGTGAGGGACACCGCCTCGACGTGCCGGTGCCCGTGCGCGGCCGTCACGACCGTGCGCGGCGAGATGCGGACGCCCCCGGCGACCAGCCGGGCCACCGCCCGCGCCGAGTCGCCGAGCAGTGACAGGTGCCCGGGCACCGCCCCCAGGGAGCCCAGGGCCTCACGCGGCGTCGGCAGCCCCCTGGCCAGCGCCACCTCGGCCACGTCGGCGCCGGCCGAGCGCAGCTGGTCGGCGACGAGCAGGAGCAGCGGGTGCGACCCGGCGAGCACGAGCCGCTCGGCCGCGAGCACCTGCTGGCTCTTCAGGAGGGTCTGCACCGCGCCGGCCATCATCACGCCGGGCAACGTCCAGCCCGGCACCGGCACCGGCATGTCGAAGGCGCCCGTGGCGATGACGAGGCGCCGCGCCCGCAGCAGCGCGCTGCCCCCGGGACCGGTCGTCGCCAGCAGGATCCCGTCGTCGCGCTCCTCGTGCACCACCCCGAGGGCGGTCGTCTGGAAGCGCCAGTCGATGTCGGTTGCGCTCTCCGCCCGCTCCAGGAGGCTGCTGGCCCAGGGATAGCCGGCCGGCGGGGTCCACGGCTGGTGCGGGAACTCGGGTGGGCGCTGCCGGAAGATCTGGCCGCCGGGTCGGCGCTGCTCGTCCACGACCGTGACCCGTAGGCCGTGGTCGGCGGCGGTGAGGGCGGCCATCATGCCGGCCGGGCCGGCGCCCACGAGGGCGACGTCGCAGGTCAGTGGTTCTGCCATGAGTGCACCTCCATCCCGTCCTCGACAGGGGTCAGGCAGGAGCGCACCAGCGACCTGCCGTCGACGGTCACGGCGCAGTCGAAGCAGGTGCCCATGTTGCACAGCGGCTGGCGCGGCTCCCCGTCACGGGTGAGGCTGACGCCCTCGACCCCGTGGGCCATCAGGGCGGCAGCGAGGGTCTCCCCCGCGTGCGCCGCGACCGGCTGCCCGTTGAAGCTGAAGGACACCGGGGCGCCACGCTCGGTGTCGAGGCGGGTGCTACGCGACGTCAATGCTCTCTCCGAATCGTTGCGGCCCGTAGGGCGCCAGGTCGATGGTGGGCTCCAGACCCTGCGCGAGGTCCGCCAGCACCCGCGCGAACGTCGGCCCGAGGGTGAACGCCGAGCCGCCGGTCGCGAGGAACAGGCCCGGTCGGCCGGGCACCGGCCCGACGACGGGCAGCTGGTCCTCGGCGACGGTCGTCATGCCGACCCAGGTGCGCAGCAGCGGGATCCCCGCCAGCCGCGGCACCGCGCGCAGGGCGGCCCGCGCGTTGCCGACCACGGAGTCGTGCAGCAGGTGGGGACGCTCCGAGAGCCTCGGTCGGCCACTGGCGTCGCGCCGCAACCTGGCCGGCCACCCCCCGCCGATGAGCACGGTGCCGTCCTGGGACTGCTTGAGCGAGAGTCGCTCCCCGGCGTGCTGCACCAGGTGGGGCAGGAACTTCGGGGTGCGTGCGGTCACGTTCATCTGCAGGGCCAGCGGGATGATGGGCAGGTCCAGCCCGACCATCTGGCCGAGGTGCTGGGTCCAGACACCCGCGGCCAGCAGCACCACGTCAGCCTGGATCTCCTCACCGACCTGGTTGCCCACTGCATCGGTATGCCGCGTGCTCACCTGCCAGCCGCGGCCCACCCTGCGCAGTCCCACCACCTCGGTGCGTGTGGAGACCTGGGCACCCAGGTCGGCCGCGGCACGTGCGAGGGCGGGGGCGGCGGTGCGGGTGTCGGCCTTGCCCTCGATGGGACAGAACGCGGCGGCCACGATGGAGGGCGACAGGTAGGGCGCGACGTCCCGGATCTCGTCGCCGGACAGGAGGCGGACGTCCAGCCCGTGGGAGCGTTCCAGGTCGCCCTTGGCCTCCAGCACCCGGGCCTGGTCGGCGGTCTCGGCGAGCATGAGGCCGCCGGTCTGCGCCACGCCGAGCGACGGCCCGAAGGCCTCCCCCAGCTCGGACCACCGGGCCGCGGCGTCCAGGTGCAGCGGCATGGCCTCGGCAGCCACCTGTGCGGCCTCGAGCCCGCGCTCGACCATGCGGTACTCGAGCTGGAAGTGCAGGCTGCCGGCGTTCTGTCCGGACGCGTGCGCGTTGATCTGGTCCCGCTCCAGGAGCACCACACCGACGCCGTCGCGGGCCAGGGTCCAGGCGGTGGCGCAGCCGAGCAGGCCACCGCCGACCACGACGACATCGGTACGGATCATGACAGGGGCGTGGTCTCGATGCCCAGCGAGTGCAGCGTCGACTCGATGCGGGCGACCTCGTCGGGAGTGAGCTCCAGGAGCGGCTCGCGGACGTAGCCCGCGGGGACCCCCTGGAGCCGTAGCGCGGTCTTCATGATGGCCTGCTGGTTGCCGAACTGGGCGCCGTAGTTGGGCAGGAACCAGCTCTGCATCACCACGCGGTCCCGGGCGCCGAGCTCGATGGCCCGCTCCCGGTCGCCCTGGTCGATGGCCCGCCAGAAGTCGGGGTGGTCCGAGCCCAGGGGCGCCCCGGAGCCCATGAGCCCGTCGCCGTGACCGAGCAGAGCGAGGTCGGCGCCGAGCGGGGAGGTCGGGGTGCCGAAGTAGCGGACCTTGTCCTCGAGGGCATACATGCCGTCGAGGAAACCGGCGAAGTTGCCGGTCGAGTTCTTGATCGCCACGACGTTGTCGAGCTCCGCGAGCTCGCTCAGCAGCTCGGTCCCCATGTCGACGACGCAGCCGCGCGGCCAGTTGTAGACGCAGATGGGGATGTCGACCGCGTCCGAGATGTCGCTGTAGAACTTCACGATCTCGCGGTGGTTGGGCACCATGTAGGGCGGCGGGGTGACCAGGATCCCGTCCAGGCCCGCGTCCATCGCGGCGCGGGCGTGCGTGATGGCCTCCGTCTGGGTGAAGGCGTTGCAGCCACCCAGCACCCACATCTTGCCGTCGGCGTTGCGGGCCCCGGCGTGGAACAGGCTCGCCCGCTCCTCGGTGGACAGCGAGAACCACTCACCCGACGTGCCGGCCAGGATGATGCCGTGCAGGCGCTGCTCGACCATCCAGTCGACCTGCCCGGCAAAGGCCTCCAGGTCCAGGGCGCCGTCCTCGGCGAAGGGGGTGGTGATGGCCGGGATGTAGCCGGTCCACTCAACGCTGGTGCGATCCATGTGGGCTCCTCAGGGGGTGGGTGGGGTGACGGACAACAGGAACTCGACGGGGGTCGGGCTGTCGTTGAGATAGCGGTGCGGGTGCCGGGAGTCGATCGTGATCGCCTCCCCCTGGCCGACGGTGTAGCTCACCTCGGAGACGACCACGGTCAGCTCACCGGTGAGGACGTAGACGCACTCGACGGCCTCGTGTGCCCACGGCTCGTCGCTGGAGGACTCCCCGGGCTCGAGCGTCGAGCGCAGGACCTCCAGCTGACCGTTGCTGGAGGAGACGCGTTCGTACTGCACCCGCCCCTGGGGGGAGACGATGCGCGAGCGCGCTCCGGGCCTGCTGACGTGCACGCTGGGCACGGCGTCGTCGTGAAAGAGCTCGGCGACGGACTGGCCGAAGACGCCCGCCAGCGTGCGGAGCGAGCGGAGGCTGGGCTCGGTGACCCCCCGCTCGATCTGGCTGAGCATGGTGACCGACAGGCCGGAGCGCTCGGCGAGGGCGCGCAGCGTCATCCCGTTCGCGGTCCGGAGGCGCTTGAGACGTGACCCGATCATGGCGCTGACCTTACAGTCACAGTGTTCATCCGTTCGTCGCTCCACCGGGCCACAGCAGCACCTGCCGTGCAGTGCAGCCGCAAGCGCGCTGCATACTGTCGGCTCTCATTGCACTGACACTGTACATTCGGTCTCCGAGGCGAGTACAGTGCCACCGCACTGCCCTCACACGTGCTCAACGATGACGCTGGAAGGATGAACCCGATGGACGACACCACGTCGCTGGAGTTCCGGGGAGGGTGGACCGTGGCATTCCTGCCGGTCCTCATCTTCCTGGCGTTCTGCGTCACCTACTTCGTTGTGCTCGATGCGTTCGACATGACCGCCCTGGCGATGGGTGGGCTCGTCGCGCTCCTGGTCGGCGCGATGCTCGCGACGGACTACACGCGCTTCTGGGACCACGCGATGAAGGGCATCGGCAGCCCGACCTCGGTGACGATCATCGTCATCCTCATGGTCGTCGGCATGCTGTCCCAGCTGATCAAGGACACGAACGTCTCCAGCGGGTTCGTGTGGATCGCGGACATGGTCGGCCTCAGCGGAGCCCTGCTCACGCTGTTCACGTTCGTCGCGGTCGGGCTCGTGGCCATGGCCACCGGCTCCTCGATCGGGACCATGTTCACGGCCTTCCCGATCTTCTATCCCGCGGGCGTGCTGCTGGGAGCCGACCCGGCCTTCCTCGCGGGCGCCATCGTCTCCGGCGCGATCCTCGGCGACAACCTCGCCCCCATCTCCGACACCACCATCATCTCGGCGACCAACCAGCGCTTCCGGCGCAAGGAGGGCTCGGCGGACATCGGCGGCGTCGTGCGCTCCCGGGCGAAGTATGCCGCGATCGCTGCGGTGGTCTCGGCGGTGGGGTTCTACCTCTTCGGTGGCACCGGCGGTTCAGGCAGCTTCAGCTCCGAGGTGGTCGGCGCGACCGCGGACCCGGCCGGTCTCATCATGCTCATCCCGGTCGGCATCATGGTCGTCGTCGCCTTCGTGACCCGGGACATCTTCAAGGCCGTCACCGTCGGGCTCATCCTGGGCTCGATCACCGCCGTGGCGACCAACCTGCTCGCCCCGAGCGACATCGTCGGCGCGACGGACGGCGCCCCCACCGGCTTCCTGGTCGCCGGTGTGCAGAACATGCTGCCCACGGTAGCTCTCGTGATCGCGGTCTTCGGCATCATGGGCGTCCTCACCGGTGCCGGTGTCCTCGACCGTGCCGTGACCGCCCTGTCCACCGGCCGCCTCAGCAACACACCCCGCGGCGCCGAGATCGCAATCGGTGGTGGCATCACCCTGACGACGCTGCTCTTCGGCGGCGTCAACTCGGCCTCCATGATGACCTTCGGCCCCGTCGTGGACGAGCTGGGCGCGCGCCACCAGCTCCACCCCTACCGCCGCAGCAACGTGATGGACTGCTTCGCCATGGGCATCTCCTCGGTGGTCCCCGGAGTGAGTGCCTTCCTGCTGATCGGTGCGATGCTCACGGCCGGTCACGAGGGCGTGCCGGAGGTCGGCATGACCAGCCTGTTCGTGGCGGTGCTCTATCCCCTGGTCCTCACGGTCGTCATGATCGTCGCGGTGCTCACCGGCTGGGGCCGTCGTTTCGAGGGACCTGACGGCGAGCCGGTGCGCGAGCAGCCCGCGCCGGTGGCGGCGGCTGCAGAGGTCAGCTGAACCTACCTGGCCTCCGTCACCAGCGACTCGAACTCGTCGACAGTCATGACGTGTCCCGTCGTCGCGCCGACCACCGTCAGGATCGTGCGGTGCAGATCCTCGGCCTTGACGGCTCCGTATCCGATGTCGGGGTAGTCGTACGTGCCGATGGCGTCGGAGAGGAACGCAACCCGGTAGCCGCGGTACATCGCATCTCGCGCGGTGGCCAGGCAGCAGTCCTCCGACGTGGCGCCGGCGATGGCGACGTCCTTGATGCCGTTGCTGCGCAGGAGCAGGTCCATGTTGGTCTGGAAGAAGCCGCTGTACCGCTGCTTCCGGACGACGAGGTCACCGTCTTGAGGAGCGACCTCATCGAAGACCTGTGACCCACGCTGACCCTCGATGAGCGCCGCCCCCTCGCCGAGCCCTGGATAGATCTGTGCGAACAGACCCATGTCCGAGCCGTCTGCGTCGTGCGCGTGACGGGTGTAGATGAGCTGGATGCCGCGGTCTCGACAGAAGGTGATGAGCTCCTTGAGTCGAGGCAGGTTCTGGTACGCCATCGGCGTATCCAGCGGAGCACCGGGCTCGACGAAGTCGTTCTGCAGGTCGAGGAGCAACAGAGCAGTCGTCTTCGGGTTGAGTGCATCGATCTTGAGAGACACTGCGACCTCCTTGTCACATTTCCACTCTGGTGCGAGCGCGTATCACCCGACCCTAGCCCGCCTCCGACCAGGCTGACCGAGGCGCGGTGCTCCGCGGCGAGACGGTGCCCTCCTCGACGCCACTGCGCTCCTCGGTCTCCCGGGTGACGTTGCGACACATCCACGCTCGCTCAGGCGGTCTCCTTCAGAACCCGCGAGAGGAATGTACGGGTCCGCGGGTCGCTGGGGTCGCTGAGGATCTCGCTGGGGGGTCCCTTCTCGACCACGAGCCCGCCATCCATGAAGACCGCCGTGTCCGCGACCTCTCGAGCGAATGAGATCTCGTGGGTGACGACGATCATCGTCATGCCAGACCGCGCGAGGTCCTGGATCACTGTGAGCACCTCCCCGACAAGCTCTGGGTCCAGCGCGGATGTGGGCTCGTCGAACAGCATGAGTGCCGGATGCATCGCGAGTGCGCGAGCAATGGCAACACGCTGCTGCTGACCGCCGGAGAGCATGGCCGGGTACGCGGCCGGTTTGTCGGCCAGGCCGACACGCTCCAGCAGCTCGAGAGCCTCGCGCTTGACCTCCTTCCTGGGCCGCTTCGCCACGTAGATGGGCGCCTCCATCACGTTCTCCAACACCGTTCGGTGGGCGAACAGGTTGAACCGCTGGAACACCATGCCGATGTTCTGACGCTGCCGGGCGGCCTGGCGCGAAGTCATCGGCAGGAGGTGATCGCGGCGGCGCTCATAACCGATCCGCTCCCCACCAACATGGATCTCACCGTCGTTGAGGCCTTCGAGGTGGTTGATGCACCGCAGCAGTGTCGACTTGCCCGAACCGGAGCGCCCGAGCAGGACACACACCTCGCCCTGGTCCACGTCCAGATCGATGCCCTTGAGCACCTCGAGGGAGCCGAAGCTCTTGTGCACACCCCGGATCCTCACCAGTGGCTCGGTGGTCTTCTCTCTCATCGTGCCTCCAGGCTGGATCGGGCCTCGGACCGGCCGAAGTGTCTCTCCAGGTAGTACTGACCGACGCTGAGGACCGACGTGATCAGCAGGTACCACAGGGACGCCGTGATCAGTAGCGGGATCGTCTGATAGTTCACGGCGTAGATCAGCTGGGCGCTGTACAGCAGCTCCGGATAGGCCAGTACGGCCACCAGGGAGCTGGTCTTGAGCATCCCGATCAGTTGGTTGCCCGTCGGCGGGATGATCACCCGCATGGCCTGCGGCAGCACCACGCGCCGCGTGGTCAGCCCGTCCGGCATGCCCAGGGCGGTGGCCGCCTCGGACTGGCCGCGGTCCACCGACTTGATCCCGGCCCTGACGATCTCGGCCATATAGGCAGCCTCGTTGAGACCCAGCCCCAACACCGCCGCGATATAGGGCGTGATCAGGTCGTTGGCAGACATCTCCAACCAGGCGGGTCCCCCGAACGGCAGACCGAGGATGAGTTTCGGGTACAACGCGGAGATCGATCCCCAGAACAGGAGCTGGACGAACACCGGGGTGCCACGGAAGAACCAGATGTAGGCCCAGGCGATGCTCTGCACGAACCGGTTCCGCGACATGTGCATCAGTGCGAGGATCACGCCCAGCACGATGCCGATGGCCATGGACAGGGCGGTCAGGTGCAGCGTCCGGACGAGACCGGAGAGTATCCGGGGGGACGTGAAGTACTCGAAGACGATGGGCCAGCCGAAGTTCTCGTTGTTGACCACCGAGAACGCGCCGGCGGCGACCACCAACCCGAGGACGGCGATCAGGGCCCACTGGACCAGCTTTGGCCGTTTGCGAATGGGCAGACTGCTCTCCCCGATCGGATCGGCCGTCGCGGACGCCATCACTCCAGGGGCTCGCCGTTGATCAGGACCTGATCAATGGCGGCGTCTTCCATGCCCCACTTCTCCAGGACCTTCAGGTACGACCCATCGTCCATGATCGCCTGCATGGCGACGGCCAGCGGCTGCGCGAGCTCGCTGTCCTTGATGACTGCAATGCCGTGGTAGACCGCGCCGTAGGGCTGACCGGTGAGCTCGAACTTGCCGTCGGACTCAGTGACCTGCCACGACGCCACCGGGGTATCGGCGATGGAGACGTCGGCACGAGCCGAGGCCAGGGCGCTGTTCGCGGCGTTCTGGTCCGGGAAGACCTGCACCTCCACGGGTTCCTTGCCAGCGGCCACGCACTCCTGCGACGCGGTGTCCGCGTCGGTCTGCTGCACCGTGCCCTTCTGCACGGCCACGCGGAGCCCGCACAGTTCCTCCAAGGACTCCGGGCGCGCCTCGGACTCGGCAGGCACGAACATCGAGGAGCCGTCCTCGCTGTAGTCGATGAAGTCGACGACCTGCCTCCGCTCCTCCGTGTCGTTCATCCACGACATCCCCGCGTCGTACTTGCCGCCCTGGAGGCCGGGGATGATCGAGTCGAAGCTCGCGTTCTCCACGCGGAGCTCGATGCCCAGCTCGGCGCTGAGGAGCTCGGCGAGCTCGTGGTCCAGTCCGACGATGGTGACGCCGTCCTCGTCCATGAAGCCGATCGGTGGGTAGGACGCATCACCGGCGACGGTGATGTAGCCCTGCTCCTTGATCTCGTCCGGCAACAGTGCGGCAGCCTCGCCGCCATCGCCGTCGCCCGCAGGGGCAGCGGTGCCCTCGGACTCCTGGCTGTCCGCGTCGGAACTGTCATCGGAGGTCGCGTCCCCGCCGCATGCCATGAGCGTGAGGGACAACCCGGCCGCGAGCACGGCGATCCGGGTGCCGAAGAACTTTGGTCGGGCCATCGTCTCGTCTCCTTGCCTCTAGATGGGATTGGTTGCCATCTAGTGGGAATTCCTACATGATGTGGGTACGTTACTCAGCACCCGACGGGACCGCAAGAGTTGCGAGCGATTTGCCGACAGCCAACAGACGGAGACATGCATGGAGGACGACCAGGGGCGGCGCGGCCGACATGCCGAGGTCATCGTCATCGGCGCCGGCGTGATCGGTGTCTCCACGGCGCTCGCCCTCGTCCGCCACGGCCACGACGTGCTGGTCATCGACCGCGGAAGCGCCGTCGGGCACGGCTCGACAAGCTCCTCCGCCGGCATCATCCGCTTGCACGCTGACGATCCGGTCTCCTGCTCCCTAGCCATGGAGGCACTACCGTTGTGGGAGGGATGGCGTGACTTCCTGAGGGCGCCCGCCGACGAGGAGATCGCCGAGTTCGTGCGGTGCGGCACGGTGATCCTTGATCACGGCAACGGCTCAACGGACCGGTATGCGGAGGTGCTGGCTTCGTGCGGCGCTGAGGCAGAGCACCTGGACACAGCTGGACTCCTCGAACTCGCCCCGTATCTCGATGTCCACCGTTTCGGGCCTCCCGTCGACGTCGCCGACGATGCCTTCTGGTCAGAACCGGATGGACTCCTCCGCGGTGCCCTGCACACCCCGGCCAGCGGATACGTCGGTGATCCCGCACTGGCCGCCAAGAACATGGCGGACGCCGCGGCTCGAGGAGGCGCACGGTTCAGGATGCGAAGCGAGGTGATCGGGTGTGACCGCGGGCCGGGCACGTGGACACTGCATCTCGCAGACGGGACCGTCCTGACGGCTGAGGTCGTGGTCAATGCGGCGGGCCCTCACTCGTCACACATCAACACACTGGCTGCCGTACGAGACGACTTCACCGTGACGGTCCGGCAGCTCCGTGAGGAACTGCACCACGTCCCGGCACCCGCAGCAGTCGACCTCCGGCGCCACGGTGTGCACGTCGTGGACGGCGACCTCGGGATCAACTTCCGCCCTGAAGGAGACGGGGCGTTCCTCGTCGGGAGCAACGGCGCCGAGTGCGATCCGGTGACAACCGTCGAGGACCCCGACGACTTCCCCACGGAGGTGTCGGTGACGTCGTGGGACCGTCAGGTGCTGCGCCTGGCGCGGCGGGTCCGCGGACTCACCGTCCCTCACCGGCCGCGGGGGGTCGTCGGTCTCTACGACGCGACCGAGGACTGGGTCCCGATCTACGACACCACGGCTCGTGAGGGGTTCGTGGTGGCGATGGGAAGCAGTGGCAACCAGTTCAAGACGGCGCCTGCCGTCGGGGACCTGATGCGCCAGATCGTCGAGTCGGCGCTCGATGGGGAGGAGGCGCCCCCAGTTCTGCGCGGACCAACGACCGGCCACGAGTTCCCCGGGGCGGCGTTCTCCCGCCAACGAACCGCTGTGGCAGCAAGGAGCAGAGGATGAGCAGCACCACCCTTCGGCAGCGCCTCCTCGAGGAGTTCTTTCCGGGCAGCACACCTGCGAACTTCGTGGGCGGGCAGTGGGCGACAGGCGCCACAGAGGACGTCACCGACCCTTCGACCGGTATGCCGTACAGCACAGTCCCGCTGACGAGCCCAAGCGATCTGCGGTCGGCGGTGGACGCGGCGGAGCAGGCCCAGCCGGACTGGTCGCGGCGCCCGCTCGCTGAGCGCATCGAGTGCCTGCAGGCGTTTGCTGAGCTGCTGCGCGCGCACGGGCACGCACTCTCGGTGCTGGAGTCCGTCGACAGCGGCAATCCTCTGCCGGCGACCCGCCGGGACACCGGGTTGGCCCTGCGCTACCTGCGCGACTGGCCCGCCTGGGCCATTGCCCAGCAGGGACGGGCCTCCCGGCCCTTCGACGACGGCCTGAGCTATACGGTCCGCGAACCCTACGGCGTGGTGGGTCGCATCATCGCCTACAACCACCCGATGCTGTTCGCCGTCGCCGGGATGATCCTGCCGCTGCTCGCGGGCAACACGATGGTGATCAAGGCAGCGCCACAGACCCCGGTGGCGACCCTCGCGCTGGGCCGCCTGCTGCGAGAAGCCCTGCCGGACGGGGTCGTCAACCTCCTGACGGGCGACGGTGCCGCGGGTGATGCCCTGGTGACCGACCCGCGCGTGAAGCGCCTGTCCTTCGTAGGCAGCGAACAGACCGCCGTCACCATCCAGGGACGCCTGGGCGCCGGCGGTGCCGTGAAGCACTTCACCACCGAGCTGGGCGGCAAGAACGCGATGATCGTCGCCGATGACGTCGATCTGGACGAGGCCGCACAGGCCGCGGTGGCCGGCATGTCCCTCACTGTCAGCCAGGGCCAGAGCTGCCAGTCGACATCGCGACTGATCGCCCATGAGTCGATCATCGAGCCCCTGACGGCACGCGTCCGGAAACTGATGAGCGGGTTGTCCATGGGGGTCGCCTACCAGGATGGCGTCCAGATGGGCCCACTCGTCTCTGCACCACACCTGGACCGGGTGCGTGGCTTCCTGGCCGAGGCCGAGCAGGCGGGAGCGGATGTCGTGGAGTGCCCGACAGACGATGCGGCAGACCGGCCACAGGGCGGCTACTACCTCGCTCCCCATCTCGTTGTCGGTGCCGACCCATCCAGCCGAGTGGCCACGGAGGAGATCTTCGGGCCGGTCCTGAGCGTGCACCCGTTCACCACCGAGGACGAGGCCCTCGCCCTCGCCAACGAGGTGCGGCACGGCCTGAGCGCCGCCGTCTGGTCGCGCGACCTGGACCGCGCCCTGCGCCTCGCGCACGGTGTGGATGCTGGCTACGTCTGGGTCAATGATGCCAACCGTCACTATCCCGGTGCCCCGTTCGGCGGGATGAAGGGCAGCGGGGTCGGGCGCGAGGAGTGCCCCGAGGAGCTCGACAGCTATACCGAGCTGAAGGCCGTCAACGTGCGTATCCGTCCAGCGCCCGGAGGTGCCGCATGACCACGCGGCGGATGATCATCGGCATCACCGGCGCCAGCGGCGTCACCTACGGTGTGCGCCTTCTTGAGGAGCTACGGGTGCTGGGCATCGAGACCCACCTGGTGCTGTCCAAGGCCGCGCACCTCACGATCGACCACGAGCTCGACATCTCGGTGCGCCAGGTCAAGGAGCTGGCGGACGTCGTCCATCCGGTCCACGATGTGGCCGCATCCATCTCGTCGGGGTCCTTCCCGACGATGGGCATGATCATCGCCCCCTGCTCAGTGCGCAGTCTGGCCGAGGTGGCAACCGGGGTGACGACCACCTTGCTGAGCCGGGCTGCGGACGTGACTCTCAAGGAGCGACGACGGCTGACGCTACTCGTCCGGGAGACACCGCTCAGCCTGGTGCACATCCGCAACATGGCGGCCGTCACTGAGATGGGGGGCGTCATCTTCCCGCCCCTGCCGTCCTTCTACACCGCCCCGAACAGCATCGAGGATCTCGTCGACGGCACGGTCGGTCGGGTTCTCGATCTGTATGGGCTCGACTCACAGATCACGCCGCGCTGGGAGGGCACGCCGCCACCCCGCTATCCGAAAGGGATCACCTCATGAGCACCTTCACACTCACCGGAGACGACGTCGAGCTCCAGGACCTCGAACCTGCCTACGCCGGCCCGATCACCGTGTCGATCACAGACTCGGCCTGGACGAAGGTGGACGCTGCCCACGCCGTGATCGCCGGCGCCGTCGAGCGTGGCGACGTCGTCTATGGCGTGAACACCGGCTTCGGAAAGCTCGCCGACCGACGCATCTCCCCGGACGATCTGGAGGAGTTGCAGCGCCGCGTCATCGCGTCCCACATGACCGGCGTCGGAGATCCTCTGGAGCCTGCGCTGGTCCGCGCGACGATGCTCGTCAAGCTGATCGGCCTACTGCGTGGCCACTCCGGTGTGCGCCGCCTCGTCGTGCAGCAGATGGTCGACATGCTCAACCACGACGCCCTGCCGGTCATCCCCGGGCAGGGGTCCGTCGGAGCTTCCGGCGACCTCGCTCCCCTGTCCCACATGGCCGGCGCGATGATCGGTCTGGGACACATCCGCATCGGCGAGGAAACCATGAGTGCCGTGGACGGGCTCGCCGCCGTGGGGCTGGAGCCCATCGTCTTGGGCCCCAAGGAGGGCGTCGCCCTCATCAACGGCACGCAGGCCTCGACCGCGATCACCATCCGCGGGCTCTTCCGCGCCCAGGATGTGCTCAACGCCGCGGTCGCGGCCGGGGCGCTGACGACGGAGGCCACTGCCGGCCGACAGACAGCATTCGACGACCGCATCCAGCAGGTCCGTCGCCAACCAGGGCAGATCGCCGTGGCCGACCAGCTGCGCCGTCTCGTCGCGGACAGCGCAGTCCTCAGCGTGGAGTTCGAGGGGCGCCGCCTGCAGGACCCCTACTGCCTGCGCTGCCAGCCCCAGGTGATGGGCGCCGCCCTTGACCTGCTGGACTTTGCTGCCGGCACGCTGGGCCGGGAGGTCAACGCGGTGTCGGACAACCCGCTGATGTTCCCGGACGACGACATCGTGCTTTCCGGTGGCAACTTCCACGGTCAGCCCGTGGCCTTCGCCGCCGACGTCATCGCGATGGCACTCTGCGAGATCGGGTCGCTGTCTGAGCGCCGCACGGCCATGCTCATGGACACCTCGATGAGCGGCCTGCCCCCGTTCCTCATCGAGAGCGCCGGCCTGAGCTCGGGCTTCATGCTCGCCCAGGTGACCAGTGCCGCGCTCGTCGCGGAGAACCGATCCAGGGCGATGCCGAACAGCGTCGACAGCATTCCCACGTCGGCAGGCCAGGAGGACCACGTGTCCATGGCGACCCACGCGGGACTACGGCTGTCCGCGATGGGCCGCAACTCGGCATACGTCGTCGCGATCGAGTTGCTCTGTGCCGCCCAGGGACTCGACCTGCGCAACGGGGGGACCCCCGCTCCCGGACTGGCCAGCACCTACGACCTGGTGCGGTCCCTCGCCGACTTCCTCGAGGAGGACCGTGTGATGTCCCCCGACATGGAGGCGGTCTGCTCCGAGGTGCTCGGTGGGGCGTTCACGAAGGTCGTCGGAATCCGCGCAGGTGAGCGTCCATGAGTCCCGCGCCCGACCTGCGTGTCTTCCTCGACCAGCTGCGAGCCGGCGATGAGCTCATCGAGATCCACCGCGCGACGCGCACGGACGGTGAGATCAGCGCCATCGTCAAGGAGGTCGAGCCGGCAGGTGCACCTGCCGTGCTCTTCCACAACGTGGTGGGCTCCGACCTGCCGGTTGTCGCCGGTGTCTTTGGCACCCGTTCCCGGATCGCCTCCGCCGTAGGTCAACCACAGTACGGGCTGCTCGAGCACGCCCTCACTCTCATCGAGGAGGGTGGGCCCGCGCCCGTGACGGTCGCGCGAGACGTCGCACCGGTGCAACAGATAGTGCAGGATGCCGAGGATGTCGAACTCGCACGGCTCCCGTTCGGTGTGCACAGCAAGGACGACGCCGGCACCTACATCACCTCCGGTGTCGTCCTCGCCCGGGACGACCTGACCGGGACCATCAACACCGGCATGTACCGGATGATGATCACTGGTCGCCGCACGCTCACCGTCAATGCCGCCCCCGATCATGACCTGGGTCGGGTCATTGCCCGGGCGCGGGCGGCTGGGCGCCCGGTGGAGATCGCGATCGTCATCGGCCACCACCCGGCCTACGCCATCGCCTCCCAGCTCAAGAACCCCACGTCTGTCGACACCCACGAGCTGGTCGGGGCACTTCTCGGCGCGCCCCTGCGCGTCACACCCGGGGCGACCGTGGACCTACCGATCCCTGCCGACGCCGAGATCGTGCTCGAGGGCAGGGTCGACCCGACCAACATGGAGGCCGAGGGTCCGTTCGGGGAGTTCTCCTACTACTACGGTTCCGCCCAGGCACCGGTGTGCACGGTCACGGCGGTGACGCGACGTGCAGACGCGATCTTCCACGACCTGCACCCGACCCATGCCGAGCACCGCTGCCTCTGGCTGTTCCCCGGCCGGGAGGCCCGGCTGCTGCAGGCTGTGCGCAGGTCGGTGCCGGGCGTGCGCGACGTGCGGATCCCGTTCATGGGCGGCTCCCTCAGTGCCTACATCCAGGTGGAGAAGCAGAAGCAGGCCGACGGGACGCAGGCGATCCTGGCTGCACTCGCCTCGGATCACTTCATCAAGCACGTGTATGTCGTGGACGAGGACATCGATATCCACGACGACCAACAGGTGCTGTGGGCGCTGAATGTGCGCTTCCAGGCCGGCCGCGACCTGATGGTCCTACCGAATCAGAAGGGCATCCGGATGGACCCCAGTGCGCGGCGGGTCAACCCCGAGTCGGCTACGGAGCTCGTGACCGACAAACTCGGATTCGATGCCACCCGGCCGTTCTTCCCCGCCTTCCCCGATCGGGCGGACCGACCCGTTGCCGCCTACGCTGACGTGAATCTGGCCTCGTTCCTTGACGAGAATGATCTCGATCGGGTGCAGAGCTGGTTGTCCTTCCGCCAAGGTGCGGGTGAGTGAAACGAGGGTGGCGCGATGTCGAAGCCTGATTCTGCGGACGGTTCCCGCAACACACGCAGCGTGGAGCGAGCCCTGGACCTGCTTGATCTCGTCGCCCGCAGCGCAGACGGCACGACGTTGAGTTCGGCCGCCCGCGACGCCGAGTTGGCCACGAGCACGGCCGCCAGGCTCCTGCAGTCGCTCGCCGCGACAGACTTCGTCACCCGGGACGAGCACGGCCGCTATCGCGCGGGTCCTCGGCTCTATCAGATCGGCGCGTTGGCCGTCGGCAACCTCGCGATCTATTCGCTGTCGGAGCGTCATCTCAGGGGACTGGCCGAGGCGACGGGCGAGACCGCCTACGTCGGCCTCCCCGTGGAGGGTGCGAGCAAGTGCCTCTATCTGCGACAGGTGGAGAGTCCGCACGCCATCCGGCATGCCCACTGGGCAGGGCTGGTCATCGAGACACCCGGCACTGCCATTGGCGCCGCCCTCCATGACCAGGTGGGACCGGGAGGGTTCGTGCTGTCCCGTGCAACCAGGATCGAGCCCGACGCCGCTGCCGCCGCTGCGCCGGTGCGCGACACGTCTGGCTCCGTCATCGCCGCCCTATCGATCATCGGACCCTCATTCAGGCTGCCCGATGAGGAGCTCGAGCGGATCGGGGCGATCGTCGCGCAGAGCGCAGCGGACCTGTCCGAGGAGCTCGGTTATGTCGAGGACGCCTCGGCGCCCACTGATCACACTCACCCGATCTGGACTGTTGCTGGGGCGGCCACGCGACGCTGACCCACTCTGCCGGGGCCTCCCACCGGGCATCCCGGTGTCGCCTCCTACCCCAGCCGGTCACGGCACGACCGTCAGCCGGGCTGGCTCACGAGCGCCTGCCAACGCGTTCGCCGCGTCGCCTGTTCTGCCGGGTCAGGAACAGGAGCTGCAGCCAGCAGCTGCTGGGTGTACTCCTCCTGCGGCGAGGCGAGCACCGAGGCGGTCGGACCGAGTTCCACCAGCCGGCCGTCGCGGAGGACACCGACGCGATCGGCGACCATTCCCACCACCGCCAGGTCGTGCGTCACGAAGATCGCGGCGAAGGACAGTTCCCTGTGCAGCTCGGCAAAGACCTCGAGCACACGCGCCTGCACGGACACGTCCAGGGCGGAGGTCGGCTCGTCCGCAATGAGGAGTGCGGGGTCCAGGGCCAGCGCCCGGGCCAGGCTCGCGCGCTGTCGTTGTCCTCCCGAGAGCTCGTGCGGAAAGCGCCCGGACAGGGCAGGCGAGAGCTGCACCATGTCGAGAACGGACGCAACGCGAGCACGCAGCTGGGCCTCCGTCAGGTCTCGGCGGTGGACCCGCAGCGGCTCGGCGACGCAGTCGCCGATGCTCAGCTTGGGGTTGAAGCTGGTCGCCGGGTCCTGGAAGACGAAGCCGATCTGCTGTCGCAGTGGTCGGATATCGCGCTCTCGAGCCCCTCGGAACTCCTGGCCGAGGACCGTGAGTGAGCCGCCCGTCGGCCCCACCAACCCTGCCACGGCACGACTGATGGTGGTCTTCCCCGAGCCGGACTCACCCACGAGCCCCAACACCTCACCAGGAGCAACGCTGAAGGAGACGTGCCGGACGGCATGAACGGCGGGTCGCCCCAGCCGTCCAGGGAAGGTGATCGCCAGGCCCTCGGCCACCACCACAGGCGGTGCCTCCGCGTTGGGTGGGGTGCTCCGGATCGGTTCGCCCGCTGCGGCCCTCAGCCGAGGGACGGACGCCAGGAGCTCCCGGGTGTAGTCGTGCCGTGGTTGGGCGAAGAGGTCTGCGACGTCAGCGACCTCAACCAGCTCGCCGTGCCTCATCACTGCGACCCGGTCGGCCAGGTCGGCGACGACGCCCATGTTGTGGGTGATGAGGAGCACCGACCGCCCGAAGTCGTCCCGCAGCCTGCGAAGGACTTCCAGGACCTCGGCCTGCACCGTGACGTCCAGGGCTGTGGTCGGCTCGTCCGCGATGATCAGCTGCGCGTCGAGAGCCAGCGCCATCGCGATCACGACCCGCTGTTTCTGCCCGCCGGAGAGCTGATGCGGATAGAAGTCGACCCGTTGCTCCGGGTCCGGCAGTCCGACCTTGCGGAGCAGATCCACGGCACGCGCACGCGCGGCCCTGCGGCCGATGCGTTGGTGCGCCCGGATCCCGTCGGCGATCTGCCAACCGATGGGAAAGACCGGGTTCAGTGCCGTTGAGGGCTCCTGGAACACCATGGCGGCGGCGGAGCCTCGCAGCAGCCGGAGGTCCTCCCCCGACAGCGACAGGACGTCAGCGCCAGCAAGCGTGATCCGACCGGTGATGCGTGCGTTCTCCGGCACCATCTGGAGGATCGTGTGGGCGGTCACGGTCTTGCCCGATCCGGACTCGCCGACGAGGGCCACGATCTCTCCGCGGCCCACCTGCAGGTCCAGGCCGCGAACCGCTTCGACAACCCCCGAGTCGGTGTCGAAGCCGACGGTCACCTGCTCCAGTGACAGCACCGGCCCGGCGCCCTCTGATGTCCTCTCCTGCGTCACCTCACGCCTTCTTTCGTCCGCGGTGCCGACGACGCCGCAGCCGCGGGTCGGAGATGTCAGTCAGGCTCTCCCCGACCAGGGTGACCCCGAGCACGAGCAGCACGATGGCCGAGCCCGGGAAGACACCGGTCCACCAGATGCCGCTCGAGGTGTCGGCCACCGCCCGGTTGAGGTCATATCCCCACTCGGCTGCGGCCGTCGGGTCGATGCCGAAGCCCAGGAAGCCCAGGGCGGCGAGGGTCAGGATGGACTCGGCAGCGTTCAACGTGATGATGAGCGGTATCGAGCGCGTCGTGTTGCGCAGCACGTGGCGCCGCAGGATCCGCGTCCTGGGCATCCCGAAGACCCGGGCGGCCTCAACGAACGGCTCGGCCTTGACCTGCAGGGTCTCGGCGCGCACGACCCGGAAGAACTGCGGGATGAAGATCACCGAGATGGCGATGGCTGCGGAGAGCACCCCGCCGAAATAGCTGGACTGCCCGCCGGAGATCACGATCGACACCACGATCGCGAGCAGCAGCGCGGGAAAGGCGTACACGGCATCGGCCAACATCACCAGGACCCGGTCCAGTGGTCCCCCGAAGAACCCGGAGACCAGGCCGAGGCCGACGCCCAGCACCAGCGAGGCGCTGACCGCCATGAGGACGGTCAGCAGGGCGGTCCTCGTTCCCCACAGTGTCCGGGAGAACACGTCGTACCCACCGACAGTCGTGCCCCAGATGTGCTCCCCCGACGGTGGTGCGTGGCGGGGAAAGGGCCCCGCCGCGCCGCTCATCTGGGCGTGCGAGTACGGCGCCAGGAACGGGGCTAACACTGCGACGAGCACAATCCCCAGCACCAGGACCAGGCCCGCTATCAGCATCCCGCGCTGTAGGCCGGCACTGTGGCGCACGTGCCAGACAACGGGCAGGTCCGTCCACCCGCGCCGTTGCCGCGGTTCCTGCACGACGGTCGCCATCAGTACCTCACCCTCGGATCGATAAAGGCAGCGACGACGTCCACGAGGAAGTTGGTCAGCGCCACGATCACCGCGAGGAGCGCCACGATCCCCTGCACAGCCACGTAGTCGCGGGCAGCCAGGTAGCGAGCCAGCTCGAACCCGAGGCCGCGCCACTCAAAGGTGGTCTCGGTCAGGATCGCCCCACCCAGCATCAGGGCCAGCTGCATGCCCATCACGGTGACGATGGGGATCAAGGCGGGACGGTACGCGTGGGTGCGCACCAGTCGCGACTCCCGAACGCCTCGGGACCGCGCGGCGTCGACGTACGGCATGGACAGTGTGGAGATCATGTTGGTGCGCACGAGCCGGACGAAGACGCCGGCCGTGAGGAGGCCCAGTGCCACCGCCGGCAGCACCAGGTGACTGAAGACGTCCCCGATGAGGTCAGCCCGCCCGGTGCGCAGGGCGTCGACAGTCAGGAGTCCACTGGCCCCTGGAATGGTGCCGAGTGAGATCTGTGTCTGCGTGCTGGCCCGACCGCCCAGCGGCAGCCACCCGAGCCACACCGAGAAGACCAGTTTCAGGAGGAGGCCCGCGAAGAAGACCGGTGTGGCATAGGCGAGGATCGCCAGCACACGGAACACGGCGTCAGACGCCCGGTCCCGGTGGTAGGCCGCAAACCTCCCCAGAGGGATGCCGATCAGCATCGCCAGCAGTCCGGCATACACCGCCAGCTCCAGAGTGGCCGTGCCATAGGTGATCAGGACCTCGGTGATGGCCTGGTTATCGGTGGTCCGACCAAAATCTCCCCGCGCGAGATCGCCCAGGTAGTCGAGGTACTGCACCAGGATGGGCCGGTTGTAGCCCGCTTCTGTCAGTCGCTGCTCCAGCTGCTCGGCCGTGAGCCGCCCACCCATCGACGCGGTGATCGGGTCACCGGCGACGCGCATGACCACGAAGACCATGCTGACCAGGATGAGGACCGTGGGGAAGATCAGCAGGAAGCGAAGCAGCACGTAGCGGCCCAGGCTCCCCACACCACGCAGCCGTCCGGGACTCTCGACCTGGTCCGGAGTGACTGTCATGCGTTCAATCAGTCTTGCTCAGCAGCCCGACCCGGAAGCGGAAGGAGGGGTCCTGGGTCTCCTCCACGCCCTGGACGTTGCTGCGGGCGACGATGACGTCCTGGCCCTGGAGGAGCGGGACGATCGGCAGGTAGTCCGCCAGGGCGTCCTGGGCCTGCCCGAGCAGGTCGGCCCGCGCCGCGGCGTCGGTCTCCAGCCGCGACTGCTCAATGAGCTCGTTGGTCGTCGGGTCCTCGTTGGCCTTGCCGAGGATGGACTCCACCGCGTCCGACCCGTAGACGAGGTTGAGGTAGTTGTCCGCATCGGGGTAGTCGGTGAACCAGCCCAGCTGGTACAGCGGGTACTCGTCGTTCCGGTAGCCGTTGCTGTACTCGCTCCAGACCGTCGACTGCACATTGACGGTGAACAGGCCGTCCGCCTCCAGCTGGGACTTGATCATCGCGTACTCGTCCGCGGCCGACTCGCCGTAGTGGTCGTTGTTGTACTGCAGGTTCAACGTCACCGGGGTCTCGACCCCTGCCTCGGAGAGCCGGTCGGCCGCGCGCTCGGCATCCGGCCCCCCGCTTCCGTCACCGTAGGCGTCGAGGTAGGAGTCGACGGCTCCGTCCAGGGCGGAGGGCACGACACTGTAGACGGGCTGGTAGGTCCCCTGGTACACGTCCTCGGCCAGCGCCTCCCGGTCGACCAGGTCCGCGACCGCCTGCCGCACCGCGAGGGCCTTGTCCGGGTCGGGCTCGTCCGTGGCTGAACCGTATGGCGCGGTCTCGGCGTTGAAGACGAAGTACCTCAGCTCGGCGCCGGGGCCAAGATGCACCTTCACACCGTCCTTGTTCGCCAGGTCGGCGACGGCGGTGGCTCCGAGGGTGCGGTAGGCAACGTCGACCTGCCCCTGCTCGATGTCCAGTTTCAGGTTGCTCGCGTCCGTGTAGTACTGGAACGTCACGTCCTTGGTCTGAGCAGACCCGAGCAGGCCGTCGTACAAGTCGTTGCGCGTCATGACGGCATGCTGGTTGGCGCTGTAGTTCGTCATCGCGTACTGCCCACCGAAGGCGTTCGCCTCGACGATCTCCGCGTCCGTGGCCAGGTTGTCGGCCGGGAACGACTCCTCGTCCAGGATGTAGCCCGCCGGGCTGGTGAGGATCTGCGGCCACAGGACGTTGTTGTCAGAGTTCAGGAGGAACACGACCGTGTGGTCGTCAGGCGTCTCGATCGACTTCAGGTCGCCGAGCAGCTGGGCCGGACCGTTGGGGTCATTGATCCCCACCAGCCGCTCGAAGCTGAACTTGACGTCCGAGGCGGTCAGGTCGTTGCCGTTGGCGAACTTCTGGTCCGGACGGATCGTCACGGTGTACTCGTCGGGGGCGGTGAACTCTGCTGTCTCAGCGACATCAGGCACCGGATCGGTGGAGCCCGGCTCCGAGGTCAGCAGCCAGCGATAGATCTGGCCGTGGAGCACGGCAGAGCCCAGGTCCCAGCTACCAGCCGGGTCGAGCGCGGTCACGACATCCGTCGTGCCCACGGTCAGGCTGTCTGCTTGTGCCCCGGAGGCCGTGGACGCGTCGCTGGTGTCCCCGTCCGCCTCGCCGGCCACCTCGGCACACGCAGCGAGCGGGAGCACACTGGCGGCAGCCAGGACGAAGAACGTGCGCACAGAAGTCATGGTTTCTCCTTGAGACAGAGGGCGAGAGATTGCCAGAGGTTCAGTCGAGGGCGTCGGCGACACGGTCGCCGGCCATCACGGCGACCACAGCGTCCTCATCCACGAAGTCGGCGGGGTCGGTGCGGTCCAGTCGGAACGAGGTCGGCGAGACGAACGGCTCGTGCCCGAGCACCATCTCAGCCACGAGCCGACCCATGCCGGGCCCGTGGGTGACGCCTGACTCGTTGTCGCCGCTCAGGGCAAACAGGCCCGGGGCGCTGGGCACGGCCCCGGCGTAGAGGTTGCCGTCTGCGCTGTAGACAGGCATGCCCTGGATCGTGGTGACCGCGGCCTGCCCGGCCAGTGTCGGGAACACCTCGGCCACCTGTGGTTGGGCGGCTTGTTGTGCCTCAATCAGCTCGGCAGCCACCGGCCGGCCGATGCTGGTGTCCACACCCTCGAGGAGTGACGCTCGACGGTAGGCGCTGCCAACACCCCAGGACCAGGCACCGTGCAGCTCGCGGATCCACAGCCCCAGTTCCGGGCACTGGATCGTGGGCAGGTCAGCGGGCACCCCGACGTCGGCCGACACCATGCGGGTCGCCACGACCGGCACGAGGGGCAGCTGCTGGCCCAGTGGCGTCAGAAGGTCATTCACCCACGCACCGCACGCCAGGATCACGACGTCCGCTGAGATGTCGCCCTGAGTGGTGGTCACACCCGTCACCCGGCCGTCGGCGTCCCGCAGGATGCCCGTCACGGCGGTCGAGAACCGCAGGTCTGCATCAGCTGCGCGCAGCTCCTCGAGCATGGCGAGCACAGCCTTGCCGGTCGTCACCTGGATGCCCTCGGGCATCAGCACCCCACCGGCAACCTTGTCCGTGTTCACCGCACCAGAGGTCAGGCCGTTGATCTCCTCGGGAGTCACCGCGCGAGTGCCGGGCAGCCTGGCCGGGTGCTCAAGGAGGCCGGCCTGCAACCAGCTGTACTTCTCCGGCGTCAGGGCCAGCACCAGGTTGCCCCGGGCAGAGAAGTCGATGTCGTGCCCTCGTGCGTCGAGGTCTGTATAGAAGTCGACTCCGTAGGTCTCGAGGGGCACACAGTCCGGGTGCAGCCTGCGGTTCGTGTCAGCAGCAAACGCCGCGACGAACCCGGCGCCGGCCGGCGTGGTGCCCGCGAGGGGCTCGCCCGCGTCCACCACTGTGACCTTGGTGGCTCCCAGGCGTGCGAGGTGCAGGGCTGCTGACGCCCCGACAATTCCGGCGCCGACCACGCAGATAGCGGGGGAATCGGTGTGACCAACCATGAGGACATGTTTCCGCCCTCACCAGGGCGGGCGCGACAGCGTCCAGACGGAGATCGCGCGGCCGACCTTCGACTGCAGTAGAAGATGAACTCACCTCACGGCTGCGCTGGAACGGCCAGGTAGTGATCCAGCCAGCACAGCAGGTGCGCCACGAAGTGTGCGGTGTCGGGAAAGTCCTTGATGCCGTGGCCCTGCGAGGGGTACAGCACCAACGCCGTCGGCGTACCCTGCTCCCGAAGTGCCTGGTGGAGGAGGATCGCCTGTTCCGGAGGCGTGGTCTTGTCGAGCAGGCCCGCCGTCAGCAGTGTCGGCGTGGTCGCCCCGGCAACGTGGTGGATCGCGCTCCGGCTCCTGTACTCGCCGTCCACCGCATGCACGTCGTCGCGGACAAAGAGCCGGTCGAAGTCCGGGATGTCAGAGCAGTAGTGCTGGCTCACCATGTCCACCGAGGGCGAGGTGGGGATGGCCGCCGCAAAGCGGTCGGAGCTCACAGCCAGCCAGGCTGCCATCATGCCGCCGTAGCTGTTGCCGGTCACAGCGACGCGGGTCGGGTCCACGAGGCCCTGGCGAGCCAGATGGTCCACGCCACTGATGATGTCGTCGACATCCGCGCCCACCATGTCGCCCCGCACCCGGTTGATGAAGTCCTGGCCTCGGCCCTGGCTGCCTCGTGGGTTCGGGTAGAAGCTGGCATACCCGCGGGCGGCGAGCAGGGTGACGTAGGGGTAGCGGTCAAAGTTCGCCACACCCCACCGGTTCCGCCAGGCCGAGACCGGGCCACCATGAACATTCACCAGCAGCGGAAAGGGCCCCTCCCCCGCCGGCGTCACCAGAAGCCCCTCGATGCGTAGGCCGTCCGGAGCCGTCCAGGAGACCTCGTGCAACCGTGGGTTCGCCGCCAGGTACGCGTCCGCGCCCGGGTGCCGCAGGTCGAGCACCGTGTCGACCTCGACGCGGCCGGGCGCCGCCGACTCCGTGACCACGACCACCTGCGGATAGCGGGTGAACGACTCGCAGACGCCGTGCAGGCGACCCCGCTCGTCGAAGGCCCCCGAAGGCCCCAGGTTGGCACCCATCGTCTCGGTCGACTGCCACAGGACCGAGGAGGTGCTCGCGGCCCCGTCACCCAGGTGGATGCGGCCCGCCACGGTCGACAGGCCTCGCAACCCCAGGTAGCCCAGGACGTCTCCGGCACTACTCAGGGCCGTGACATCGGCGACCGCCGGGTGGAGCCGCTCGACCGTGCCGTCACCGTCGATGACGATGACGTCTCCGGCGACGACGTTGCGGTCGCTGGCGATACCTTCGATGACCAGCAGGCGCCCGGCGTGCGCCAGCGGGTAGGCCAGCTGGCTCTCCTGCACCGGGCGGTAGGCCGTGCTGACCTGACCTGTCGGCAGGTGGATCCGACCGAGGTATGCCGTGTACCACCCGGTCTCCCCGGCCTGGTCAGAGACGATGGCGACCAGGTGATCTGCGTCGATCCAGCTCACCGACCACACCTCACGGTTGCCCAGGTCGACCTGCCTGGAGGTCCCGGTCCCGGCGTCCACCACCGTCAGCGTGCGTGGTGCCTGCGGTTCGTCGGTGTAGACCTGTGGCGGGTGAGACGCGGACGTCCCGGTCGCCGCCTGGCCGAGCACCCGTGCCGCCACGGGTGGAGCGACGTCGAAGTTGCTGGGCTGCTCACGAGAACAGACCACTGCGAACCGCGCGCCCTCGCCGGCCTGGTCGGCATACCCAGCAACGTGCTGGGCAGGGCCCGGAAGTGCGGTGCTGAGCAGCGTGGCACCGGCAGGGTCGACCACGGTGAACGTCGGCGCCCCCTGTCCGCCCGTGCCACCGACCCCGAGGACGGTGCCTGCCCACGCCAGGGCGGTGGGACGCAGGGCCAGGTTGCGCGAGGTCCTCTGCGACGTGTTCACGATGGTGACGACGGCGGTGGATCGTTGGTCCAGCGAGTCGATCACCCGCCCGACCCCGGCGCTGTGTGCCCCGTCGCTGCTCACCTGAAGGCCGGTGATCATGCTCACGACCCCCAGGGCTGGCCCTTCGGCCGCAGCGAGCCAGTTGTCGACGTAGTTCTGGGTGGCAGCGATGTCCGCGAAGACCGACATGGCTCAAACCTAGGTCGCGGAGAACAGCCAGCCCACCTGCCCGGGACGCAAGCCCACCGTCGGGACCCCTACTCGTGTCGAAGACCCGAGCTGCCTCTGCGCAGCCGGGCCATGGCCAGCCCGGTGTGCACTGCTGTGCGCACCCTGCCGTCGCGCAGATCGAGGCCGGTGATCTCGGTGAAGCGGCGGAGCCGGTAGTACAGGCTGGTTCGGTGGATGTTGAGCGCGGCGATGGCACCGTGCACATCCGAGCCGTGGTCCAGGTAGACCTCGACGGTGGACACGATGTCCGCCTGCGCCGGATCCTGGAGCGCCTCCCACAGCTGCGGCGGCAGAAGGTCCGCGAGGTCGGCCTCCGGTGGAAGGAGCGTCAGCATCTGGTAGACGCCGAGATCGGCCCAGGTGGCGCTCGTGCCGAAGGCGCCCGTCGCCCGCACGACGGCAAGCGTCGCGCACGCCTGCTCCCTGCTCCGCCAGGCCTCGGTCAGCCCGCCGACCGGGCCGCCGATCCCGGCCAGCACGGGGACGGGGAGTCCGTGTTGCGGTGCTGCCGCGAGCAGCCCGTCCGCCACCCGGGCAGCCAGCCCGGGCCGCCCGTCGTCCAGGGAGAGGACCAGGAGGGCATAGTCGTCCGTCAGTGCCGTGAGGACCGGGCGGCCGCTGTGCCGTGAGGCTGTGCGCTGCAGGTGAAGCTGCAACGGCGTGGCCTGGGCCGGTGGACACGGATGATCCAGGGCGAGCGCGAGCGTGCAGACCTGCCCTGAGAAGTCCAGCATTCCGCCCAGGGTGTGGGCCGCCTGTGCCCGGATGGTGGAGGCCTCCAGGAAGAGGTCCTCCGTCAGGGAACCGAGCAGCAGCTGCTCGCTGTCGGCCGGGAGTCCGCCTCGCCCCATCACCCTCGCGGCGGCCCGCGCCGCGTCGGCGATCGCCGCGAGCTGCTCGTCGGTCAGGGAGTAGTCCTCGTCGATCAGCCACAGGTAACCCAGTGTGCGTCCCTGCCAGCGCAACGGCGCACACACTCTCGACACGACGCCGAGGTGCGGGTTCTCCGGGAGCCGAACCAGGTCCTCGGGGGCGGTCGCAACGATCCCGAGGGCCCACTCGACCACAGCGGCTTCCGCCCGCAGGTACATGATCGACTGGCGCCGGCACTCGTCGACGGAGCCGTGGTGCGGCGTGTGCACGAGCAGCCGCAGGCTCGGGTCATCGATCGCGACGGCGCGGGAGACGCGTCGCGCCAGGGACTGGGCAATGCCATCCAGGTCAGCAAGCACGGCGCTCAGTGTGTCATCGGCTCCGGAGCGCTCTGGCACAGGCAGCCGCGCGTTTGTGTTGACACAAAGCGACCCCCCGGCTACCTTTGTGGCAACACAAACAGGGAGGGTTCACCCCATGCTCAACGACGCGATCGTCATCCTGGTGGTCGGCGCGGCCGCACTCCTGCTGCCGCTCAGCAGCGCCTACCGCTCGCGCCTGCGCCGCAAGCTGACGCGGC
This sequence comes from Ornithinimicrobium cavernae, assembly GCF_003121625.1. Lineage (GTDB taxonomy): Bacteria > Actinomycetota > Actinomycetes > Actinomycetales > Dermatophilaceae > Ornithinicoccus > Ornithinicoccus cavernae. The sequence goes on from NZ_QDDJ01000004.1 coordinate 60,055, forward strand.
AGGCCGAGGCCACCGTCCCTCCCGAGCAGGAGGCGGCCCTCGAGACCCGCGTCACGCGTCGGGCCAGGGCGATGGGCGCCGGCATCCTGCTCGCCGGGGTTGCCGCCCTCCTGCTCAGCGGTCTCTGGGACGGAGCCGACCAAGCATCGGGTGGGTTCTTTGTGCTGTCGATCATGTTCGTCGCCGGCGCCGCCGGTCTCGCGCTGGCCGACATCTGGTGGCCGGGCACCACGACAGATGGTCCGCGCACCGCGCGTGCCACGTCGCCAACAGCCGAGGACTACCTGCCGCCGCAGTCCCGACGCGCGGCTCACCTCTTCGCCTGGAGTGGTCTGGTCGCCCTGACCACGACGCTGCTCCTCAGCCGCTCCGAGTGGTTCGACGCAGCGACCGTCCTGCACAGCCCGGTGCCCCTGCTCGCCGTCGCCATCCCGGTGCTGCTTCTGCTGTCGTGGCTCGCGACCCGACGGGTCCTCGCCGCCCCGCAACCCGCCCGGGACGAGGCCGAGCTCTACTGGCAGGACGCCGTCCGCGCCCAGACCCTGACCTCACTGTCGGTGGCCGCTCCGTTCGTCGGCCTGTTCGCCCTCGTGATCTGCGGCAGCGTCCTGGACGACGCCGCGTCCACCGCAGCCGTCGCGGCGGGGCAGGTCGGCCCGGCCTGGAGCCTGTGGTTGCTCATCGCCGGCTATGTCCTCCCGTTCGCCCTGGTCCTGGGGGTCGCCGCCGTCGCCACCACCCGGAACGGGCAGTGGAACGAGATGCGGCACTACCGCGAGCGCCTCTGGGGTGGGCAGCCGCCGCGCGCCGAGGTCGAGAGGGTGCGTGCCTAGTGCTCCGCATCGACCCGGCCTCCCCTGAGCCTCCGTTCGCCCAGCTCCACGAGCAGATCCTCGCCCAGGTCTCCCACGGCATACTCGCGCCGGGTGACCGCCTGCCCACGGTGCGCCGCCTCGCCGGCGACCTCGGCATCGCCCCCAACACGGTCGCCCGCGCCTACCGGGAGCTGGAGGCCGACGGCGTCCTCGAGGGCAGGGGCCGGGCCGGGACGTTTGTCCGGGCGACCATGGCGGCCGGGCAGGCTGCCCCCGCGGCCGCCTCGGCCCGGGCTGCGGCGCAGAGGTATGCCGAGGCGACCCGCTCCCTGGGTGTCACCCCGGCCGAGGCGCTGGCTCTGGTGCGTCAGGCGCTCGGCGCCTGACAGTGCGGCCGGAGACTGGCTGTGCGGGCGGCCGTGGCTGCAGCGCGACCAAGGGTAGACACATTGTCCACCGGCGGTAGACTTCTACCATGAGCCTCAACATCAAGAATCCCACCACGCACCGGCTCGTGCGCGAGCTCGCAGCGGCGACGGGCCAGTCGCAGACGGCCGCGGTCGAGGACGCCGTGCGGAGGCGTCTCCAGGAGCTGCGCTCTGCCGGTGGAGGGTCACCCGGACAGCAACAGAGGCGTGGCCAGGCGAGCCAGATCGCTGCGGCCTTCCGCGCGGACCTGTCCGACGAGGACCTCCGTCACATCAGGAGTGCGGATGCCTGGCTCTACGACGACCAGGGTCTCCCCCGGTGATCCTCGACACCTCCGCACTCGTCGCGATCCTGACTGACGAGGAGGACAGCGAGCTCCTGCTGAACGTCGCGACCGATGCACCGCGCCTGCGGATGAGTGCCGCCACCGCGCTGGAGGCCTCGATCGTCCTGGACAGCCGCTCATCACCTCAACAGCGTCGACGACTCGACGACCTCCTCACCGTCCTCGAGGTCGAGATCGTGCCCTTCGACGCCACGCACTGGGCTATCGCCCGCGACGCCTATCGCGACTTCGGCAAGGGGTCGGGCCACCCCGCCCGCCTGAACATGGGCGACTGCTATGCCTACGCCCTGCACCGCGCCACGGGCGAGCCGCTGCTCTACGTCGGCGACGACTTCGCCCGGGCCGGTGTCGCCCGAGTGGCGGAGTGAGCTGGTCGACTCATCGGACCCGGCATCACCGCGGGCAGCCCAGGAGGGGCACTTGCCCGTAGTTGTCCATAGATGTCTATACTCCTCTGAGTTTGAGTCTCAACGAAGAGGACACGATGCAGAAGCACCCGATCATCATTGACAACGACACCGCGCAGGACGACTGCGTCACGATCCTGCTCGCTCTGACGGACCCCGCCGCAGACCTGCGAGCGATCACGACGGTCGCCGGCAACGTGCCCTTCGACCGGCAGGTGGCCAACGCGCAGATGACGCTGTCGGTGGCCGGCAGGCTGGGCGACGTGCCGCTCCACCTGGGGTGCCGCCAGCCCATGCTCCGGCCGTGGGTGTCCGCCGAGGAGGTCCACGGAGACGGGTCGGGTGGGCTCGAGATCGAGCTCGACCCCGACGCCATCTCCGACGAGCACGCCGTGGATGCGCTCATCCGCCTCACCGCCGAGCAGCCCGGTGAGATCAGCGTCGTCGCCATCGGTCCCCTGACGAACATCGCGACCGCCGTGGTCAAGGACCGCCGCTTCGTCGAGAACGTCAAGAGCCTCTACATCATGGGCGGCTCCAACAACGGCCGCGGCAACACCACCTCCTCGGCCGAGTTCAACTTCTACGTGGACCCCCACGCTGCCCAGATCGTGATGGAGGCCGGCTTCACGGACCTGCACATCGTGACGTGGGACCCGATCACCATCCGCGACGCGACCTACTCCCGCGCGCGGTACGACCAGCTGACCTCGATCGACACCCCGATCGCCGCGTTCTTCAAGAAGGTCTGTGACGCCACGCTGAGCTTCAACGAGTCCGTCGGCATCGACGGCTCGACGCACCCGGACTCCATCACCCTGGCCGCCCTCCTCTATCCGGAGCTGGTGCTCGAGGAGGGCCGCTACCGCGTGGACGTCGACACCCAGTCGGAGCTGACCATGGGCTACTCGGCCATGGCCTGGGACAAGTTCGGCTCCGAGGCGAACGCCCACGTCGTCGAGCGCATGGACGGTGAGGCCTTCTACGACATCCTCGCCCGCATGCTCCAGACGCCGTCCGTGCCGAGCCGCCCCATCGACGGCCTGGCCGGCTGACCCGCCGGATCGGAGAGGAACAACCATGGCATTCTTCTGGGGCCTGGCAGGGGTCTTCCTGCTGCTCGCGATCGCCCTCCTGTTCTCTGTCGACCGTCGCAAGGTCCGCATCCGCACCGTCGGGGTGGCCCTCCTGGTGCAGATCGTCTTCGGCGCGCTCGTCCTGTACTGGCCGCTGGGTCAGCGCGCCCTCAAGGGCGCGAGCGACGGCGTGCAGATGGTGATCGACTCCGCCAACGCGGGCATCGAGTTCGTGTTCGGTCCGCTCCTGGACAGCGGCTTCAGCTTCGCCATCCAGGTGCTGCCGGTCATCATCTTCGTCGCCGCCCTGACGTCCGTGCTCTTCCACCTGGGCATCCTGCAGGTGCTCGTGAAGATCGTCGGCGGGGCGTTCGCGAAGCTCTTCGGCACGACGACGCCGGAGTCGATGAACACCGCGGCCAACATCTTCCTGGGGCACACCGAGGCCCCGCTGCTCATCAAGCCCTACCTGAAGCGCCTCAGCCAGTCGGAGCTGTTCGCGGTGATGACCGGCGGCATGGCCACCGTGGCAGGTTCCGTCCTCGTGGGCTACGCCCTCATGGGGGTGCCGTTGGAGTTCCTGATCGCGGCGGCCTTCATGGCTGCTCCGGGTGCCCTCGTGATGGCCAAGATCGTGATGCCGGCCGGCGCCGAGGTGCCGGAGGCCGGCGCCGAGGGGCGCCTCACGAAGGTCCTGGCCCGCAGCAGGAGCCGCGATGCCGTGGCCGTCTCCGCCGGGAGCGCCGGATCGGTCGCCGTGCAGGACCGGGACCGCCCGGCTGCTGCCGTGGACCCGGTCGAGGATGACCTCCAGGACGGGGATGAGCAGCCGGACGAGGCCGACACGCGTGCAGCGAACGTCGTGGAGGCCGCCGCCCGCGGCGCCGGCGAGGGGCTGCACCTGGTGCTCAGCATCGGCGCCATGCTCATCGCGTTCATCGGCCTGATCGCCCTGGTCAATGTCCTGCTCGGTGCCGTCGGCGGCTGGTTCGGCTACCCCGACCTGACCATGCAGGCCATCCTGGGCTGGATCCTCGCGCCCGTGATGTTCGTCCTGGGTGTCCCGTGGGGCGAGGCAGCGGCCTCCGGCAGCTTCGTCGGCCAGAAGATCGTGCTCAACGAGTTCGTGGCCTTCTCGGAGTTCGGTCCGGTGGTGGACACGTTCTCCGTCAAGACGCAGGCCATCGTGACCTTCGCCCTGACCGGCTTCGCCAACTTCGCCGCCATCGCCATGCAGATCGGCGCGCTGGGCGGACTGGCACCGAACCAGCGCACCCGCATCGCACAGCTGGGTATGCGGGCCGTGCTTGCCGGGACCCTGGCCAACCTGATGAGCGCCACGATCGCCGGCGTCATGGTGAGTCTCTGAGACACCTGCGCTCGCACCCGCGGCTCGGCCACGCGCAGGGGCTCAGCCGTTCGATCGACATGAAGGACTGACAGACCATGATCCTTGTTGTAGGAAGCTACGGCGCCGGCATCACTATCCGAGTGCCTCGCGTCCCCGACGCCGGTGAGACGATCAGCGGCTCGACCCTGAACATCGGCCACGGCGGCAAGAGCTCGAACCAAGCGGTGACCGTCGCCCGGCAGGGCGGTCAGGTCAGCCTGCTCACCGCTCTCGGTGACGACGCCTTCGCCGACGCGGCCCGGACCATGTGGACGCAGGAGGGGGTCGAGCACACGAGGGTGAAGACCAGCCAGGGATCCACCATGGCCGGGGTCATCGTCGTGGAGCCCAGCGGCGAGAACCGCATCGCCATCGCCCCGGGTGTCCTCGACGAGCTGACACCGGAAGATCTCGAGGCCCACCGCGAGGCCTTCGCCGCGGCCGACGTCGTCGTGGTGTGCCTCGAGGTGCCGGTCGCGACCGCGGAGCGCGCCATCACCCTCGCCCGGGAGAGCGGCGCCACCGTGGTGCTGAACCCCGCCCCCGCAGCGTCACTGCACCACGACGTCATCGCGATGGCCGACTACTTCGTGCCCAACGAGTCCGAGCACGAGTTCTACGTCCGCGAGGGCTACCGCGCCCCGGCCACGCAGACCGTCATCGTCACCCAGGGCGGCGACGGCGTGAGCGTCACCACCGGCGACGACAGTGAGCTCCTCGCGCCCCTCATCCAGGACACCGTGGTGGACACCACGGGCGCCGGTGACACCTTCGTCGGCACCTTCGCGGCCGCCCTCGACGCCGGGGAGGAACTGCGCACAGCGGTCCAGCGGGCCATCGTCGCCTCCTCCCTCTCGGTGACCGTCGCGGAGGTCATCCCATCCATCCCAGGGCGCGCCGCCGTCGATGACGCCCTGGCCGACTACCTGCAGAACAACTAGCACCTAGGAGATCAGCATGCAGATCAACAGCCCCCAGGACCTCGCTCCGTTCATCCAGCACACCCTGATCAAGGCCGGCACGACCCACGACCAGATCGTCGCCCACGCCGAGGAGGCCGTGGCCCAGAACTTCGGGGCCGTCATGGTCCCCGCCTCGTGGGTCCCCGAGGTCGCCGCGGTCGTCAGGGGCACCGGCGTCCAGGTCGCCAGCGCACTGGACTTCCCCACCGTGGGTGTCATGACGTCCTACGGCAAGGCCCGCGAGGCCGAGGCCATCGCCAAGGCCGGCGCGGACCAGATCGACATCGGCGTGCAGGTGGGTTGGCTGAAGTCGGGCCGTGAGGACGACTTCCGCAACGACATCGCCGGCGTCGTCGAGGCCTCCGGCGTGCCGGTCAAGGTCATGCTGGAGCTGCCCCTGCTCACCGACGAGGAGAAGGAGCGCGCCGTCGAGCTGGCGATGGATGCCGGCGCGAAGTGGCTCAAGAACGCCTCGTCCGGCGCGATCGAGACGGCGAGCCCGGAGTCCGTGCGCTACCTCGTCGAGCGCATCCGTGAGGGCGTCCTGGTCAAGGCCTCTGGCGCCATCACCGGCTACGACCAGGCAGTAGCCTTGGTCGAGGCCGGGGCCTCCGCACTGGGCACCAGCGCCGGGATGGAGCTCGTGCAGGGCGATACCGCCTCCACCTCCTACTGACGCAAAGGGGCGCAGCGTGCCGGAGACACCTCGAAACCTGATGCTGCCGATCCACGAGCAGATCTCCGAGGCGCTGCGCTCGCGGATCCGGTCGGGCGAGCTGCCGGTCGGCAGCCGCCTGCCGCCCGAGTCCACCCTGATGGAGGAGTTCGGCGTCGCGCGGGGCACGGTGCGCCGTGCCCTGCGCACGCTGAACGAGCAGGGCATCGTCCAGACGCTGCAGGGCAAGGGGACCTATATCCGCTCGGGCCGCCCGGAGCCCTCCATCGCCCAGACCCTGGTCGGGCTCAGTGAGTCCCTGTCCTACTCGGAGAAGAGCCTGACGACCACGGTGCTCACGCAGGAGGTCGTTCCCGTTAGTGCCTACCCCGAGTTCCCCACCAGCGTCGACCCTGCCGAGAAGCTCCTCTACCTGGACCGGATCCGCTACCTGGACAACGTGCCGGTGGCGCGGCTCCGGAACTGGGTGCGCCTGCAGCTCGCTCCGGGCATCGAGTCCACGGACTTCGTCACCACAGCCCTCTTCACCGCCCTGGAGGCGTGCGTCAGGGGCCGCGTGGCGTCCGGCCGGCGCACGTTCGAGGCCGTGCTGGCCGACGGAGACATCGCCGAGTCCCTGGAGATCTCGACCATCGTGCCGCTGCTCTTCCTCAAGCAGGTGACCTACCTGGACGACGGCGACGTCGTGGAGTGCTCCGACGTCTGGATGGACTCCCAGCACGTCACCGTGGCGATGAACCTCGTCAGGTAGCAGTCGACCTCAGGGGTCAGCTCGTCAACCGACGCTGGCTCTCATACAGATCGTTGACCGTCGACGGCTCGAGGCTGGACAGGCCCTCAAGGGCCTCCACCCCACCCGGGTAGTCCGGCCTGAGCCCACTGGAGTCGTCCGCGACGCCACTGATGCCCAACGTCACGCTGGCGGGGGCGATGTCACCCAGGCACACGGCATACGACCGGTCGTTGGTGACCTGCACACCCCAGTGGCTGGTGCGCGCACCGAAGTAGGGGCCGGACTGCGCCGACCCACCCACACTGCCCGTATTGGCAATCTCGATGTTGGTGCGGAGGTTCTCGAACGGCAGCGCGCGGTGGGAGTCGAAGGTGCCCTCGGCCATGACCCCCCGGTGATAGACGTTGCCGGAGGACAGACCCTCGGCGTTGAGCCCGTGCAGGCGGGCACCGTCGACCAACGGGACCGTGAACGGCTCGACCGTGAAGTCCTCGATCAGGTTGTCGTGGGACTGCATCCGGATCACGAACGGGTGGTGGCAGGCCCGACCGGCGACCGTGACGTGGGAGAGAGTCACCGACTTGGCGCCGGTCAGCCCGAAGCCGACGTCGACGTTCTCGACCCGCACCTGGTCCGCCCAGCAGTCGTGCGACGCCTGGAAGTGCAACCCGTTGGACCCCGGGTTCTGGTTGTGTCGGGTCTGGTCGATGAGCTGGTTGCGCACCGTCAGCCGTTCGATGCCGACCCCGGTGACAGCCGGCCCCAGCTCACGCAGGACGGAGGGCCACTCCTGGCTGAGGTCGTGCTTGAGGGGCTGGGCCAGACGCACCGTCCGGTCATCGAGCACCCGCTCGATCCGCACCGGCCACTGGAGCGTGCCGTACTGCGGATAGAAGCCATCGGTGCCGGGCACCAGCTGCGGTGCGCCGGCCACCCAGTCGTAGGCACTGGCGCCCTCGGTGTCACCCGCGAGGTGGACCAGCAGCCTGCTGTCCGGCCGGTTCTCGGTCTCCAACAGGACCAGCTGCCCCTTGCCGAGGCCGGCTGTGGACGACACCGTCACGTCCGTGTCGCCCCGACGTGCCTGCGCGAGGGACGCGAGGGCCGCTCCGGGGATCCACCCCTCGGTGCCGAGCCACTCCTCGGCCTCCAGCTTGGCCTTCACGGCCTCCGGGATCACCCAGATCTGTCCACCCGCCCAGGACCAGCGGTCCTGGTTCTTGGCGTCCTGCCAGTTGTCGCGGTAGCCCTCCTTGAGGGGCCGCGAGAAGTAGAGGACCGTCTCCCTCGTGCTGGCGCCGCGCAGCACCACGTTGGACCAGTGGATGAACAGCGGGCCGCTGAGGTGGTAGGTCCCCGGGGGAACCAGGACAGTGCCGCCGCCACCCTCGCCGGCCGCGCGGACGGCGGCCCGGAACGCGTCCAGGTCGTCGGTGACACCATCTGCGACCGCGCCGAACTGCTTGACGTTGGCGACCACCGGCGGCGTCGCGGGTCGCGCGCCCAGGCGGTAGCCAGCGTGCCGGAAGTCGGCCAGGAGCCGGTGCGTGCCGGGCGAGGTGCGCCACTGCGCGAGCAGCTGCTGGCCGAGGTCCGCACCGCTACTCCGGGCCGCGCCGAACGTCTTCGGTGCTGCCGTCGCGGCTGGGCCCACCAGTGCGGCGGTGGCGCCGGCTGCAGCGATCGAGATCAGGCTGCGACGGCTGAGCTGAGGCAGGGTCGGCTTGTCCACGAGGTCTCCTTCGACGTTGTCCCCACCGCCGTCTGACGTTGTGTCGGACCGAACCGTGGGCCGTCCCGGCAGTGGAGCACTGCCGGGGACGACACCACGAGCGGTTGCCGCTTGTTGCCTCCCACCGTTGAGGCGGCCAGGGTTGTCGCGCAGTCAGGGGCCTTCTGGCCCCCAGATGTCTCCCACCGTGTAGCCCTCCGGGAACGGGTCGTCCTCGGCCAGGACGTACTGGTTGTGCGCGATGATCCACCCTCTCCCCCGGATCGAGGGGAGGATCGCCTCGTGGGAGCCGACCTGCGTGGTCCCGCGCACCGTCCCGACGAAGGTCGTGCCGAGCAGCCCCTGGTGGGAGAACGTGTCGCCGACGGCCATCTCGCCCCGCGCGAACCGGGCGGCCATGCGCGCGGAGGTGCCGGTGCCGCACGGTGACCGGTCGATGACCCCGGTCCACGTCGTCGGGTCCTCGAGGTCGACCACGCCGTTGGGCATCACGACGGCGTTGCGGCCCGCATCAGTCGAGGGGACGTCGGCAGGACCGTGGATCATGGCCAGTCCGATCTCATCGATGCCCTCCTGCAGCGGGTGCCGGACGGCGAAGTGCTGGATCGCGGCGGCGCGGAGGACCGAGCCGGCACGGATCACCTGCGGTGTCTGCTCCTTCGACAGCTCGACACCGAGGTCCCGTGCCCTGGCCTGCACGTAGAACTGGCCGCCGAAGGCGATGTCCACCGGCACGGTGCCGTAGCCGGGCACCTCGAGCGGATAGTCCAGCTCCACGGCGAAGGACGGCACGTTGTCGAAGGTCACCGACATCGCCCGCCCGTTGGCGACCTCCACGTGTGCCTCGACCAGGCCGGCGAGGGTGTCGATGCGCAGCGTGAGCTGCGGGCTGTCCACGGTGACGGTCTGGGTCTCGACCAGGGCCGTGACCGCACAGATGAGGTTGCTGCCGGACATCGCCCGGAAGCCACCCTGCTCCATGACGATCATCGCGAAGTCGCTGTCGGTCTCCACCGGTGGCAGCACCAGCACCGCACACGCCGCGGGGTAGCCCCGGGGCTCGCGCAGCAGCAGCCTGCGCACACCCTCGAAGTGCTCCTGGGCGTGCGCCAGGCGCTCGAGCATGGTGGTGCCCCGGATCTGCAGGTGGCTGGCGATCACCACCTTGCCCAGCTCGCCCTCGGCGTGGACGTCGATGGTGTTGAGGACACGGCGGGTCAGCATGGTTCTCCCTCAGGTCGGGCCGCGGCACCGGTCGGTGCGCTGGCAGGGTGCAGGTGGTGGTCAAGGAGGGCGACACGCTCGGGCAGGTCCTCGACGCGGAGCGGCTCGCCCAGCGCCGGGTCGAGTGCCTCCACGGCCTCGCGTGCGGCGTCGGTCATCAGGACGGTCCCGTCGGGACGGATCTCCTGGACGCCGTCACCTCGCGCCCAGCCGCTGTTCAGGGACACCGCCTCCTCCAGGGTGATGTCCGCGGGGAGGTCCATCGTCACCGAGGCACCCTGCAGCCGCACGGGGTAGCCGCCCGGGAGCCCCTCGGGCGCCGGCACGGACCACCGCAGCGGCGCGGCGCCCGGGAGCAGCGCCTCGATCACGGGGGTGGCGGCCGCGACGGTGAGGCGGTCGAAGTCGCTGCCGGGCTGTCGCGCCGCCGGGAGATAGGGCAGGTCATCAGCCCGCCGGGGTGGGTCGCCGAGGTAGGTCCTGGGCGTCTCCTCCCCCGCCGGCGGCCGGATGCCCTGGGCGGCGGTGAACATCTGGGCGTGGTGACCCACCACCCGGATGAGGTCTCGGCGCGGGTCCAGCCCGGCTGCCTCGGCGGCGCGCAGCAGCAGCATGCCCACATTGCCCAGGCCGACCGTGGGCGCCAGCCCCTGGGTGGCCAGCACCGGACCGGTCACGTCCGGGAAGCAGAGGTTGGCCACCGGGGCGGTGATCCCGGCCTCCCGCACGGCCCGCATCAGCGCCAGCGGCAGGGACACCATGTAGGGCAGGCGGACCGCGAGCCCCGCCTGGGTGATCGCCGTGGCCTCCCGGTCCGAGCGGCCCAACAGGTCCCAGGCGCTGCGCAACGAGGCGCACATCACGAGGACGTCTGGCCTCTCGGTCGCGAGGACCTCGGCGGTGCGGTCGACAGCACTCACGTCGAGCGGGACGCCCCGCACGCGCGCACCAGGCACCTGGGCCAGGCACGCCTGCCGGGCCGCCGCCAGTCGCGCCTCGGAGCGGCCGGCGAGCACCACCTCCGAGACGCCCGCGAGCGCCGCGACCTCAGCGGCCAGGAGGGCACCGACCCCACCCGGACCGATCAGCAGAACCTTCGACACACTTCCCAGCTCCTTGTCATCATCGTGTTCACGTGCCTCAGCCGAGAGCGGCTGCGGCACCTGGCCTCTCCCCGACCTCAGCGGCTCCGACCGGCTCGCTCCGCCGGAGCAGGCCCCACAGGACCACCATGGCGACCCCCGCCGCAACCAGGAACAGGCAGAGGAGCATCCTCAGCACCGGCTCCTGGCTCGCCAGGCCGAAGAGCACCGGCACCAGGGCGGTCCCGCCGTACGCCACCCCCTGCACGAGCCCGGAGGCCGCCTGGGCCACCGCCACCGTGGGGCTCTTGACCGTGATGAGGGAGAGCACGACCGCCAGGCCCGAGCCGTTCCCGATGCCGAGGATGAGACTGCCGACGACGAGCGCGGTGGCGGAGTCCAGCAGGATCAGCGCTCCACCCACCGCCACGCCGGCGAGGAACACCGCCTCGAGCCACTCGAGGCGTCGGGACCGCCGGAGGGCATAGGTCAGGGTCAGGGCGGCCACCAGCTGGCCGACCTGGTTGAGCGAGACCACCACCCCCGCGAGCTCCAGGCTCACCCCCTCGCGCACGATCGCATAGGGGAACCAGGTCAGGAAGACGTAGTAGGCCGAGGACTGGACGAACATCAACACGGTCAGCAGGGTCAGGGTCCGTCGTCCCCGCAGGCTGCGCACGGAGACTCCCGCGCGGCCCGACGGCCGCTGGCTCTGCGCCGGCCGGCGGCCCGCCCCTGCCACCGCCAGCAGGACGAAGACGAGGGGAAAGCCGAGCGCGAGCCGCCAGTCGTCGACGAGGCGGTCGACGTAGACGGCCAGGGCCGCGGCGAGGATCGCCCCAATGTTCAGGCCGATCGCGACCAGGCTGCCCACCACCCGCGGGAGCGACACGAGCCCGGCGATGAAGTTCGGCACCGCGATGTTCAGCGCGCCGATCCCGACGCCCAGCAGCGCCGCCCCCGCCAGGAACGCCCAGCTGGGCCCGAGGCTCCGCAGCACGATGCCGCCACCGGTCACCACCAGCCCCAGGTGCACCATCGCGTGGGGTGTCCACCGGGTGAAGACGGACGGCACCAGCAGGGCTCCGAGCGCGAACCAGAGGAGGGTGGCACCCGCGGCGAAGCCGATGATCCCGGCGCTGATGGTGCTCTCCAGCAGGATGACGGGCACCAGCGGCGACACGACCACGACGGGGGCGCGCAGCACGACGGAGACGGAGAGGACGCGCGCGAGGTCCGGGCCGTGGATGGTCACCACGTCACCTGTCCCCCACTGACGTTGACGGTCTCCCCCGTGATGAACGACGCGGCGTCCGAGCACAGGAACAGCGCCACGTCGGCCACCTCCTGCACCGTCCCCTGCCGGCCCAGCGGGATGTCGTGGACCCGCTCCGTGGCGACCGAGAAGCCCCGCTCGCGGCTGATGGCGTCGGCATGGTCGCGCAGGGCCGTGCCGGTGATGTTGCCAGGAGCGATGGTGTTGACCCGGACGTCGGCCGGCGCCACCTCTGCCGCCAGGACCCGGGCGAAGGACTCGATGGCCCCCTTCGAGGCGCTGTATGCCGAGTAGCCGGGTCTCCCTGACCTCGCCAGCATCGAGGACACCGTCACGATGCTGCCCCTGCCCGCCCGGACCATCGGCCCCGAGGCCTCCCGGCAGGCCAGATAGGTGCCCAGGAGGTTGACCCGCACCTGGTGCTCCCAGTCGGTGGGCGCGGTCCGGTCGACCGTCTCGATGTCGATGACACCCGCCGAGTGCACCAGGTTGTCGAGCCGGCCGAACGCGCTCAGCGCCTGCGCGACGGCCGCCCCGACCGCTGCGGCGTCCGTGACGTCCGCTCCGACGCACAGGCAGGAGGCGCCGTCAGCGCGGGGCCAGGAGGCCGATCGTTCCTCCAGGGCTGCCTGGTCCAGGTCGAGAGCCAGCACGGAGCTGCCGGCCCGGAGGAGGCTGCGGGCGACCTGGGCGCCGATGCCGGACGCGGCACCGGTCACCATGCTCACCTGGCCGCCGAAGTCGAAGATCACCACCGGTCGGCCTCCTGGGCCCGGATCCGCTCGGCCGCCAGCCGGCCGCTGGTGAGGGCCCACCCCAGGTGGTTGCCGTGCCCGGGGAGAGCCAGGCAGGACTGCCCGGCCGCTCCCACGGCATACAGGCCCGGGACCGGCAGACCCCGGTCGGTCAGCACCCGCAGCGACTCGTCGACGTCGAGGCCGCCGTCGGTGAGGATCTGCACCGCTCTGGCCGGGCCGAGCAGCACGAAGGGACCGGGGCGGCCGGCGAGGGCGTCGGTGACACGCTCGGCCGGCGCGCCGATGGTGGCCGCGACCTCGTCAGCCGTCGCGCACCGGTGCCAGAGGTCCCTCCGGAACCGCCGGTAGTCGGACAGCCCGGCGTAGGCGATCCCCGGGGCGGTCGAGATGAAGGCCCCCGAGGTCTCGAACGTCCGGGTCGCGGCACGGTCGAGGACGATGGCGTAGTTCTCGCCGGGCACGAGGGCGTGGTCGTCCCCGGCACCCCAGTCGACCCGCCTTCCCCCGCCGCTCAGGAGCACGGCCCCGTGCTCCTGCACGCTCGGGGACGGCGCCAGATAGGTCGTGGACAGGGCGCTGACGAGCGCCCCGAAGACCCGGCGGGGCGCACGTCCCGCGAGGTGCGCGAGCACGGCGCTGGTCGCCCGGCTCGGCGGGACCCGGCGCAACAGGGTCCGCCCGGCGGGCGCGACGAACCGCAGCTCGTGCGCCCAGCCGGCCCGGCCCGCTGAGCGGAGCACCCCTCCCGCACTCGCGGCCAGGGCGAAGCCGGAGCCGTCGTTGGACGGGTTGATCGGTGGGTAGGCCGTGCCCAGGTGCTGCCGCTTCAGCTCGTCGTTGCCGCTGAAGTCACCCGTCGCCAGGACGACCGCGCGGCTCGCCCGGCACACGAGCTGCTCACCGTCCCGGGTCCTGCCCTCGACGCCGACGACCCGCCCGCCGTCACGCAGGAGCCGTCCGGCGCGGAAGCCGGTGTGCACCTGCCCACCCGTGCTGCGGACACGCCCTTCGAGAACGTGCACATAGATCCCCGCGTGCGGCAGTGCGTTGTAGAGCCGGTGGGCGCTGGAGCCGTCGTCGTGGACCGGCCCCACGAAGCGGATGCCCAGCGACCGCAGCCAGGCCAGGGTGCCGGGGGCGGAGCGCACGAAGGTATGCAGGAGGGTCTCGTGACCGACCCCGTCGCCGCCGGTGAGGGCGGCGATGTCGCGGGCGTGGAGGTCGGGTGAGTCGGGCGGGCCGGCGGCTGCCGCGACGGAACCGACGGCGCGCGCCGTGGTGCCGCCGAGCTGGTCCGCCCGCTCCAGTACCACCGCGGACAGCCCCAGCTCACCGGCCCGTGCCGCGGTCGCGAGACCGGCACCACCGCCGCCCAGGACCACGACGTCGCAGGTGAGCTGCGGCATACTCACTCCTCGTCCGTCGGCACGATCAGTCCGGCGTCGCGCACGGCGTCACGCAGGAACGCGAGCACCCGCTGGGTGATCTCCCAGCGCAGCTGGGCCGCCGGGAGGACGGACCAGTAGCGGCCGTGGTAGTTGATCTCCTCGGGGAGCACCCGGACGAGGGACTCACAGGTGGCGGCGGTGTAGGTCGGCATCACGGCCAGCCCCACCCCCGCCAGGGCCGCCTGCTCGTGCACGTTGAGGTTGTTGGACTGCAGACGGATGAGCTTGGGCAGCTTCTGGCGCAGCGCGTCGAACTCGGGGATCCCGGCGATCGGGTCCTCCGGGTACCAGCTGAGCACGTGGCCCTCGAGGTCGGCCAGCTCGCGGATGGGGCGGTGCCGCACGAGGTAGTCCTCCGAGGCGTAGAGCCCGATCTCGTAGCTGGCCAGGAGCCGGGACCGCACCGACGAGGCACTGGGCCGCGACCGCACGACCGCGACGTCGTAGGACACGCCCTCCCGGCTGGCGAGCGAGGGGGCCGAGACGATGTGCAGGATGATGCGCCCGTCGGCGAGCAGGTCACCGCACCGGGGTGCCAGGATGTTGGCGGCGAACCCGTCGGAGGCGAGCACCGTCCACTCCTCCGGGCCGATCCGGGAGGAGTCGCCCTCGGCGAAGACGTCCACGCCGAGGGCGACCATCCGGGCGGCCGGGAGCAGACCCTCACCGTTGGCGGTGAGGGTCCACCCCGTGCGCGTCCGGGTGAACAACCGGATGCCCAGCGCGTGCTCGAGGCGCTGGATGCGTCGGCTCACGGTGGTGTGGTCGACGCCCAGCTCCTGCCCCGCACGGACCAGGGTGCCGGCATGGGCCAGTACATGGAAGTACTTCACGTCCTCCGCGTCGACCCTCATGCCTGCTCCTCCTGGTCCGTGGGGACCGGTCACCTCACGACTGGGCGATCCAGACCGTCATCGCCTCCTGGTAGGCATCCAGCGCCTCCGGCCCGTTGTCCCGGCCCCAGAACCCGGACTGCCGCAACCCGCCGAACGGCGTGGCGACCGTGCCCTCGCTGTAGCCGTTGATCGCCAGTGTCCCGACCCGGATCTGGTCGGCCCACCACTTGGCCGTTCCCAGATCCTCACACCAGACGGTCGAGGCCAGACCATAGGGCTCGTCATTGATCGCGCTGACGGCCTCCTCCCGGGACGACACCCGCACCAGCTGGGTGACCGGGCCGAAGATCTCGCCCCGCCCGAGCTCGCTGTCCGTGGGGACGTCCGCCAGGATCGTCGGCGGGCACCAGTTGCCCTCCTGCGGCACCTCGGGTGTCGCGAAGACGACCGACGCGCCCTTGGCGACGGCCTCGTCGACCCAGCGCGTGATGCGGTCACGCGCCTCGGCGTTGATGACCGGCCCCATGACCGTGCCCTCGGCCAGCGGGTCGCCGACGGTGATGCTGCGCGCAGCAGCGACGAGGGCGTCCCGGAACTGACCGAACCGCTCGTCGTCGTCGCCGACGAAGATGACCCGGGACGAGGCGGTGCAGTTCTGCCCGCTCGTGCCGAACGCGGCGCCGACCACATCGGCGGCGATGCCCTCGAAGTCGGAGGCGTGCTCCTCGTCGATGAGGTAGCCGGCGCGGCCACCCAGCTCCAGGGACACCTTCTTGAGGTTGGAGCGGGCGGAGTACTCCAGGAACGCCCTGCCGACCTCACCGGAGCCGGTGAACGTCAGGACGTCGATGTCGGGGTGCAGCCCCATCGCCTGGCCGACGCTCGGTCCACCACCGGTCAGGACGTTGAGGACGCCGTCCGGCACTCCCGCCTCGGTCGCCAGGCCCGCGAAGTAGAGGGCGCTCAGCGTGGAGTCCTCGGACGGCTTCAGCACGATGGCGTTGCCCGCCGCCAGCGCCGGCGCGACCTTCCACCCGAGCATGGCGATCGGGTAGTTCCACGGCAGCACCGCCCCGACCACGCCGACCGGGATCTTGCGGACCCATCCCCAACCGCTGGCGTCCTGCAGGAATCGGCCCTCGTCCTGCGTGATGAGGTCGGCGTAGAACCGCAGGTTGGCCGAGACGTCCGGGACGTCCTCCGCCACGCTGTCGGAGAACACCTTGCCGGCCTCGACGGCGTCGAGGTAGGCGATCTCCTCCGCGTGCGCCTCGACGAGGTCCGCGAGCCTCCGGAGGGTCGCGGCGCGCTGCGGCCGGTCCTGCGCCCAGGTCCCGGAGGAGAAGGCGGCGCGCGCGGAGGCCACCGCGGCGTCGACCTGCTCCGCCGAGGCCTCGGACAGTGATCCGAGGACCTCTCCGGTGGCCGGGGCGATCAGCTCGAGGGCGGGACCCTCACCGGTGCGGCGCTCACCGTCGGTGTAGACGCCGCGGTCGTCCTCCAGCAGCTCCTTCAGTGCCAGGGCACCCTTCTCAGACATGGGCAGGCTTCCTCTCCAGCTCCTCGAGTGTGGCAAGCAGCGCCTCGACCGCCTCCGGCGGCGCGGTGGGCAGGGGGGACCGCACCGGTCCCTGCTCCGCACCCCGTCGGCTCAGCGCCTGCTTGATGAGCGAGATGAACGCGGGGCTGTCCTCGATCTGCCCCAGGGGCGAGGCGAGGCCGTCCCACAGGTCGACGGCATCGACCCAGTTCCCGTCCCGGGACAGCTCCCACAGTCGCTGGCACGGGCGGGGCAGCAGCCAGGCGGACGCCGCCACCCAGCCGCTCGCGCCCTGGGTGAAGCCCTCCAGGGCGATCCCGTCGGCGCCGACAAACACCTCGACCTCGTCACCGAGCTCGGCCCGCAGCTCGCGGACCCGGGAGGCCGCGCCCGAGGTCTCCTTGACGCTCCAGAACGTCTCGGTGTCCAGGAGGGTCGCGAGGTGCTCCGGACGCAGGTCGGTGCCGGTGGAGTGCGGGTTGTTGTAGACCATGACGGGCAGGTCGGACACCGACATGATCGAGTGCAGGGCGGCGACCGCGGAGTCGGGCTCGAGCCCTCCGTAGAACGGCGGGGTGACCATCACCGCGTCCGCGCCCCACTGGCCCGCCTGCCTGATCAGCTCGGACACCTTCGGCGGGGCGTAGCCCATGCAGCCCACGACGACGTGGGCCCGGCCGTCGGCGGCCTCGACCACGGCCCGGACCTGGGCCTCCCGCTCCTGGGTGCTGAGCGCCAGGGCCTCCCCGGTGGCACCGAGACAGAGCACCCCGCCGACCCCGGCCTCGATGACGTTGTTGACACCGGCAACCAGGCCGTCGATGTTCTGTGACCCGTCCTCGTGGAACGGTGTGGTGGGCACGGCGAACACGCCGCGCATCGTCTGTTGGCTCACTGCGGAACCATCCTTTCTGGGTATTCGGACATCACTGTGTGAGATTGGGCAACCACGTCAGCAACCAGGGGAAGAAGATCGCCAGGAGGACGAAGAGCAGCTGCAGCCCGATGAAGGGCAGGGTCGCTCGGTAGATGTGTTCGATGCGCACCGCCTTCGGCGCGACGCTCTTCAGATAGAAGATGGCGAAGCCGAACGGCGGGGTCAGGAAGGCCGTCTGCAGCACGACCATGAACAGCAGCGCCCACCAGAGCCCGTCGAACCCCTGGGCGAGCACCACCGGCGTCACGATGGGAGCCGCCAGCATGATGAGCGCCATCGTCTCCAGGAACATCCCCAGGAAGAAGATGAACACGATCGCAAAGGCCAGGACTCCCCAGCGTCCGCCCGGGGCCGCCTCGGCGGCCTTCGTCACCAGGGTCACGCCGCCGACACCGGCGAAGACACCGCTGAACCCGGCCGCTCCCGCGAGGATCCACACGATCATGCTGGAGGTCTTGACCGACGACCACACGGAGTCCTTGGCGACAGTCCACGTCATCCGGCGAGCCACGAGCGCCAGCAGGACCGTGCCGACGACGCCGATCCCGGCACCCTCGGTCGGCGTCGCCGCGCCGGAGAGGATCGACCCCAGCACGACGGCGATGAGGATCGCGGGCAGGATCAGGCCTCGCAGGACCCGGGTGAAGTTCACGGTCGGCTTCGCCTCGTCGCCCGTCGGTTTCGGCAGGGCGTTCGGCCGGAGGAGCCCGACGACGACGATGTAGATGATGTACATCAGCGCGAGGGCGACACCCGCCGCGAGTCCGCCGGCGAAGAGCGCGGCCACCGACACGCCCATCATGGCGCCGTAGACGACCATGTTGAGGCTGGGCGGGATCAGCTGGCCCAGGGTGCCGCCGGCCATCACGACCCCGAGGGACAGTGGCCGGTCGTAGCGGTACTTCAGCATCTGCGGCAGGGCGATGAGCGCCAGCCCGATGACACCGGCGGCCACCACTCCCGAGATCGCCCCGAGGACGGCACCGACGGCGATGCCGGCCATGGCCAGCCCTCCGCGCAGCCGCCAGCTCACCGAGTACAGCGAGTCGAACAGCTCCTCGACGATCTTGGACTTCTCCAGGAGGACCGACATGAGGATGAAGAGCGGGATGGCCACGAGCGTGAAGTTGTTCATCGCGCCGAACATGCTCGACACGACGATGGATGTGCCTCCCGTCCCCCACGCGAGCAGCGCGAAGCTGATCGCGACAAAGAAGAGCGAGAAGGCCACCGGGATCCCGAGCCCGAGGAGCAGGAAGAGCACGATGAACATGCCCAGCGGGATGATCTCCGCCATGCTCATAGCTCGATCTCCTCGTCATCGAAGTCCGGCACGCCGTCGATCCGCCGTGCGGCAAACAGCTGCCGCAGCGCCTCGAGCAGGATGATCGCGGCACCGATCGGGATCATCCACCGGAACCACCAGATCTCCGGGTTGAAGGTCGTCTGGAAGATGCTGCGCTCCCGGACCCTGGTCGACTCCAGGGCCACGAGGCTCCCGTCGTAGACGACGAAGACGCAGACGATGATGATGACGACCATCGAGATGATGTGCAGCACCCACCGCAGGCGCGGTCCGGCCCGCCGCGGCAGGATGTCCACCGCGACGTGCCCCTGGTCACGCAGGACCTGCCCTCCGGCGAGGAGCGCGAGGATGCCGAAGATGAAGATGGACACCTCGAACGGCCAGCTCGGGGCCCGGCTGAACAGGGCGCGCGCCAGGACGTTGTAGAGCACCACCACGGCCAGGACCGGCATCAGGATGGCACCGATCCAGGTGGCACCGCGCTCGATGCGCTGCAGCACGGCTAGCCCTTCGCGGACTCGATGGCGTCCGCCTCCGCGTCATATCCGAGGTCGCGCAGGACCTGGATGTAGCCGGTCACGTACCGCTCGGTGTACTCGTTCTCGTCGGCGTAGCCACCCAGCCACTCGTAGGCCAGCTGACGGGCCTCCTCGACCTCCGCCGCGGGCAGCTCGATGATCTCGGCTCCCTCGTCCACCCACTGCTGGACCGCGTCCTCGTTGTCCTTGGCATAGGCGGTCGAGGAGGCCTCGCGCGCCTTGTCGCGGGCATCGATCACGGCCTGCTGGTAGGACTCCGGGAGGGCGTCCCAGGCCTCCTGGTTGATGATGAGGTCCTTGTCCGAGGTCGGACCGGTGTGCAGGGCCGGCTCGATCACGAAGTCGGTCACCTCGTTCAGACCCATCTCGGCGTTGACGAGGTAGTCGTTGAACTCGGCCCCGTCGACCGTCCCGAGCTGCATCGCGCTGTAGAGCTCCGGCCCGGCGATCGACACCGAGCTGGCACCCAACGTGTCATAGAACTGCCCGGCCACGCCGGTGGCCCGGATGTTCATGCCCTTGAAGTCCTCGAGCGACTCGATCTTGCGGTTCGACATGAAGATCTCGCTCGGCGCGTAGTCGAACGCACCGAGGTGGTGGATGCCGGACTTGGCGTAGACCTCGCCGAAGATCGGGTCCAG
Organism: Ornithinimicrobium cavernae; assembly: GCF_003121625.1. Lineage (GTDB taxonomy): Bacteria > Actinomycetota > Actinomycetes > Actinomycetales > Dermatophilaceae > Ornithinicoccus > Ornithinicoccus cavernae. The sequence goes on from NZ_QDDJ01000004.1 coordinate 80,208, forward strand.
GGCCTCCGCCCGCTGGAAGTGCTCCTCGGGACCGGTGAGCGGGTCGCCGGGCAGGCTGACCAGGTTGAAGACCGGGTCCTTGCTGGACCAGTACCCCGTGAAGATGGCGGCGGCGTCCACGGTGCCACGGGAGACGCTGTCATAGGTCTCCGAGATCGGGAACAGGGTGCCGCCGCCGTAGAGCTCGATGGTGAACTTGCCGTCGGTGGCCTTGGAGACCTCCTCGGCGAAGAGCGGCAGGGTGCTCTCGTAGCGGGAGGTGCCGGGGACCTGGTGGGTGGCCAGCCGCCAGGTGACCTCCTCGCCCTCGGCAGCCTCCTGGTCGAGCACGCCGCCGCCGCAGGCTGTCAGCCCCAGCGCCAGCACGAGCGTCACGGAGGTGATGGCTAGGTTTCGTCGCACGTTGTTCTCCTTTGTGGGTGGGGTTTCACAGTGACTGGGCGCCGTCGACGACGAGCGTCGCGCCGCGGATGAAGTCGGCTGCCGGCGAGGCGAGGAAGCTGACGGCCCGGGCGATGTCGGTCGGCACGGCCAGGCGGCCCGCCGGGATGCCGGACCGGAAGCTGTCCAGATCACCCCGGATCTGGCGGTCTGCGGTCACGCCCAGCTCGGCCCACTGCCGCCGCTGGAGCTCGGTGTCGCACGACCCGGGGGCAACGGCATTGACCCGTATGCCGTCCGGGGCCAGTTCGAGGGCGAGGCACTCGACGAGCATCTTGGTCGCCGCCTTGGACACGCAGTAGGCGCCGAGGTCCAGCCGGGGCGCGTGCGCGCAGTTGGACGAGATCGCGATGAGGGACCCGCGCCCCCTCGCCCGCATCCCGGCGATGTGCGGAGTGAAGGTGTTCAGCACGCCGAGGGTGTTGACCTGGAAGTGACTCGTGAGGCGCTCGGCAGGGTCGGTCGCGAGGCGTCCGGACTGGCAGCGGCCGGCGTTGGCGACCACCACGTCGAGGGGCCCACCGAGCTGGTCCGCCACGTCCTGAGCCGCCTGGCCCATCGCCGTGGAGTCGGTGACATCACTGCGGACGTAGGCCACCAGAGAACGGTGCGCGGGCTGTGGTTGCTCGAGGTCGACGACGGCGACGGCGGCTCCCTCGCTGAGGAGCTGCTCGACGATGGCGGCGCCGATGCCGGCGCTTCCTCCGGTGACGAGGCACCGGCGCTGGTCAGGCTGCATGGTGGGTTCCCTTCCACGCCTGGACATAGGCGCTGTGAACGGCCGCGGCGAGCTCGCCCGGCTCGGCGGCATCACCCACCCGCACCTGCTCCTGGCCCACGGTCCCGAGCTCTCCGTCCGGCCTGGGGAGCCGGAGCCGGTGGAGGAAGGCCCGGTGCAGCCTCCGGCTCATCGCTCGCGCAGCCGGGCCGGGGAGGAGGGGAAGCAGGTGCTCGGCGATCCGGGTGGGAGCGGCGGCCCACGGCACGTAGGTGGCGCCGCGGGCGTCGACGACGACGTCCGCCCGCTCGACCCGCGCCGGGTCCTCCTCGCCCTCGGGGACGATGTCGACGCCCCGCTCGAGGCACTCCTGCCACAGTCCGGTGTAGTAGCGGACCATCCGGTCGCGGTCCGGCGCGTAGCCGTTGAACGTCGGCGCCGACGCCGCGAGCCACTCTCGGTGCCGTGCCACGACACACACCCGATGGCCGGCACGGGCCGACTCCACGGCATAGGTCAGGCCGGCCGGTCCCCCGCCGTAGACCACACGGTCCTGAGGCCGGGACGGTGCCGACGGGCGGTCAGCGGTGAGGACGTCGGGGTTCACCGCGCAGGCGAGGCGTCCACCGGAGCGCATCTCCCGCACGCAGTGGTTGCATGCCAGGCACTCGCGCACCCGCTGCCCCTGCTGCGTCTTCCGCACCCAGTGGGGGTCGGCGATCTGCCCGCGCCCGATGGCCACGAAGTCGGCCTGCCCGAGGGCCAGTGCCCGCTCAGCCACCTCGGGGGTGTTCAGCCGGCCGGCGGCGATGACCGGGACCGGGACGGCCTGCCGGACCGCGCCCGCCTCCGCCAGGAAGGTCCCGTCGGGGTATGGCATCGGCGGGATCATGATCTCGGGGTCGTCCGAGAGGTAGTGGCCGCCGGAGACGGAGATGGCGCTGACGCCGGTGGCCGCCACGTGGGAGAGCAGCTCCAGGGTGTCGGCCAGGCCGTGGCCCTCCCGGTAGTAGTCCTGTCCGTTGACCCGGTAGGTGACGGGGATACCGACCGCCTGGACCACGCGGCGGGCCAGCTCCGCGAGGTAGCGGTAGCGGGCCGCTGCGTCGGGCAGGACCGAGTTCTCGTCCTGGTGGCTCAGCTGTGTCAGGAGGTAGCCGTGGGCACCGTGCAGCTCGACCAGGTCGAAGCCTGCCTCCTCGGCGCGCTGCGCCGCACGGACGTGATCGACGATGAGCGTCTCGAGCGCCTCCTCGTCGCAGACCTCGGGGAAGTTGGTGTGCGCGCCGCCCTCGAACACCGAGACGGGTCCCGGGACCGCTGCGAGCGGGTTGCCTCCCAGCTCTGCCGGCAGGGCACGCGCCCCACCGTGCCCCAGCTGGATCCCGGCCCTCGCTCCGTGGGCCGTGATCGCCGCGGTGAGCGCCTGCAGGCCCGCGAGGTGGCGGTCCGAGGAGATCCCCAGCTCGTTGCGGCGGTGCCGACCGCGCACCTGCGGCGAGGCCATCTCGACGACGACCAGGCCGCACCCGCCCCGGGCCCGCTCGCGGTAGTAGCTGATGAGGTCCGGCGTCACCCTGCCCTCGGGGTCCGCGAGGCGCGTGGTCATGCTCGGCAGGACGACACGGTTGCGGATCTCGAGACTCCCGATGCGGCCGGGGGCGAAGAGGCGTGGGAAGGGCATCACGCGATTCCTGCCGCGGCACACGCCTGCGCGAGCCGGGCACGTTCTGCCGGGTCGACGTCGACGAGGGGAGCGCGGACGGACGTCGCCTCCGCCGGGATCCGCCCGATCTCGCCCAGGGCTGCCTTCATCCGGTTGTGCTGGTCCAGGAACGGGTCGGCGTAGCACGCCACCGCCAGGGGGTAGATGCGGTCCCAGACGGCCCGTGCGGCGGCCAGGTCCTCGCGCTGCACCGCGGCGAGCAGCTCCGCCTGCAGGTCGGCGACGACACTCCCGTGACCGCTGAGGATCCCGTCGCTGCCGACCACCAGGGAGGCCAGCAGGGACCGGCTGAAGCTGCTCAGGACGGACACGCCGGGGGCCTGCGCCTTGATGGCTCGCCAGGTGTCCTCGTACTCGACGATGTCGTAGGACCACTCCTTGACGGCCGCGATCTGCGGGATCGTCTCGCAGAGGTCGAGTGTCGTCTCGAGCGTGACCTCCAGGGGGCTGCCCAGGGGGTACTTGAAGATGATGAGCGGGACGTCGACGGCCTCAGCGATGGCCTCGTAATGAGCGCGCTGCGCCTCGGGGCGTCGCTGCGATCCACCGGCGAAGACGCCCGACGGAAACACCAGCAGGGCAGAGGCCCCCGCCGCCACCGAGCGGCGGGCGTCGGCGGCCGCCCGGGCACTGCCGTCGTCATAGACGCCGGCCACCACCGAGACGGAGTCGGGAACGACCAACACGACGTGCTCGACCAGGCGCTGGCGCTCTGTCTCGGTGAGGGTGGCGACCTCGGAGGCGTGGGCGACCGTCGTGATCCACTCCACCCCGGGCACCGCGGTCAGCCAGTCCAGGTGGGCGGTGAGGGCCTCCCACGCGATCTCCCCGCCCTGCGACATCGGCAGGACGTGAGCGGGGATGAGCCCGCGGACGGCTGGTGTGGATGCGGTCGCCATGTGTCTGTCCCTCGTTGGACGGGTGGTTGGGGAGCAGCGTAGGAACAGTGCAGGTTGTTTGACAATAAGCACCGCTGCAGGCCGATGTGCGATCTTGCACACTCCCCGCAAGCGGTGGTCTGACGTAGATTGTCAGACACAGATGCCGTGGCCTCGACCAAGGACGAGGCCCCGGCCCGAGGGCAGGGAGTTGGGAAGTGGGCAAGCAGACCGAGGTCAGTCAGCCTCTGGCAGGTCCGCGCGTGGCACCGGTGACCTCGGTCTCGCGGCGCGAGGGCGTGGTCTCCGAGCTGCGGCGCAGCATCGTGCTGGGCCACCTGAAGCCGGGCGAGCGGCTCACCGAGTCCGGGCTGAGCACAGCGCTGGGGGTGAGCCGGCCGACGGTCCGCGAGGCACTCAACCAGGTGTCCCAGGAGGGACTGCTGCTGCAGGAGCCCTACCGCGGACTGCGGGTGGCGGACCTCACGCCGACGGAGGTGCTGGACATGGCCCGCGTCCGGATGGCGCTCGACCTGCAGGCCACCACCGACATCCTCAGCGACACCTCCGGGCGGCGCGTGGCCCGGGTCATCGAGGCGTGGGCGCGCTGCGCTCCGGACCTCGCCTCGCCGGACCCACTGGTGCAGCACGACGCCCACCTCGAGCTGCACCGCAGCATCTGGGCGGCCGCCGAGAACTCCTTCCTGATCCGCCTGTGGCCCGCGATCCAGGCGCACATGACGATCGCGCTGGCCCGCGACCAGGCCGCCCAGCAGGACCGGCACCGGAACGTCGCCGGTCACCAGGCGATCATCGAGGCGTTCCGCAGCCGGGACATCGAGGCCGTGCGCCGGGCCCTCGAGATCCACACGCTGGTGAGCGCCCGCGAGCTCGCGGACATCATGAGCCGGTCGAACGCGGGCGACAGCACCGAGGGGGCACAGGCATGAGGGTCCTCGTGGTCGGGGCAGGGGTCGTCGGGCTGTCCAGCGCCTACCGCCTGGCGCGGGCCGGGTGCGAGGTGACGGTGCTTGACGCCCACCGGGCCGGTGCCGCCGCGAGCCACGGGAACGCCGCCAAGATCGCCGTGTCGGAGAGCGGGCCGGTACCGGCCCCCGGGGTCCTGCTCCAGGGCCTCCGTTGGCTGCTCAAGCGCGACAGCCCGCTCGCGCTGCGCCCCTCGCTCTCCCCCGGCTTTGCCGCGTTCCTGCTGAGGATGGCCCGGCACTGCAACGAGCCGGACTTCCGTCGCGGCCTCGAGGTGCTGCTGACCCTCGCCGCGGATGCCAATGACCTCTTCGACGACTACACCGCCGACGGCATGCGCTTCGAGATGCACAGCGCCGGCGTGATCCTGGCGTTCGAGACGCGCGACCGGTTCGACGAGCACTGTCAGGCCCTGGACATCTATGAGGGCTTCGGGCACACGGCCGAGGTGCTGCACGGCGACGCGGTCCGGGAGCGCGAGCCGGTCCTGAGCGAGCGCATCCGGCACGGCCTCCGCTTCCCCGGGGACCGCCAGATCGAGCCCGACTCCCTCACCGAGGGTCTCCTGCAGCGCATTGCCGAGCTGGGTGGGACGGTGCTCGAGGACACGGCCGTCGAGACGATCGAGCGCGCGCCGACGGGTGAGGTCACGGGCGTGGTCACCGCCGACGGCGAGCGGCTCCGGGGTGACGCCCTGCTCCTGGCGGCAGGGGTGTGGGCGAGGCAGCTGTCCGGTCAGCTCGGCAGCCCGCTGCCGATCTACCCGGGCAAGGGCTACAGCCTGGACTACCGCCCGGCCCCGGTCCCCCTGCGCCACTCGCTCACCCTGGAGGACGCGCGCGTCGCGGTGACGCCGCTGGACGGCATGATCCGACTCGCCGGGACGATGGAGCTGGGTGGGTCCGGCGACACGATCGCGGGGCCGCGGGTCGCCGGGATCAGGCGTGCCGCACGGGAGTCCTTCGTCGGCTGGGACGACCCACCGGGAGAGGGCACCCCCTGGGCGGGGATGCGACCGCTGACCCCGGACGGGCTGCCCGTCATCGGCCGGGTGGACGGCTGCCCCAACGCCTACGTCGCCTCAGGCCACGGCATGCTCGGTCTCACCCTGGCACCGGCCACCGCAGAGGTCATCACGGCGATGGTGACCGGACAGGCTCCCGGCGTGAGCGACGCGGTGGTCGAGGCGGTCTCACCCGCGCGCTTTGCCCGCCGGAAGGCTTCAGGGAGGGACACCACTCGCTAGCCCGCCGGAAGGCTTCAGGGAGGGACCACCGCTCACTAGCCCGCCGTGGGGCCGCTCACCAGCCGCGCCGCGGGGCGCCCACCCTCAAGACCGGCAAGCCGGGCCCCGAGGCGATGCCGGACCTCGACGGAGCGCCGGCCCCGCGGCATACCGGCAGGTCTGACCCCCGGTCAGGAACCGTCCGCGGCCGGGACCCACGCCGGTGAGCGCTTCTCCCGGAAGGCGGTCAGCCCCTCGCGGGCCTCGTCCGCCTGCCGGCCGTCGCTGTGCTCCTGCACCAGGTCAGTGAACTGGTCGTCGTCGATCGAGGACCAGGACAGCCCACGCGCCAGACGCTTGGTGGTGGCGACACCACCGGGCCCGGAGGACAGGATCGCGTCGACGATCTCGGCACCGCGCGCAGGCACGTCCTCGCGGGCCACGACCTCGTGGACCAGGCCGATCCGGCGGGCCTCGGCCGCGTCGAACCGCTCGCCGGTGAGGGCATACCGACGCACCTGGCGCGGCCCGATCGCGTCCGCGAGCTGGGGCAGGATCACCGAGGCGTGCAGGCCCCACTTGACCTCGGCGATCGAGAACACCGAGTCCTCCCCGCACACCACGACGTCCGCGGCGGCGAGGATGCCCGTGCCACCCCCGAAGCACGCGCCCTGCACGAGGGCGACCACCGGCACGTCGAGCTCGGTGAGGCGGCGCACGGCGCTGCCGGTGAGCTCGGAGCCCTCGAAGTTCTCCTGCGGGTTGCCCTGCTGCACCGCGGTGAGCCACCGCAGGTCCGCGCCGGCCTGGAAGTGCCTGCCCTCCCCGCGCACGACGACGCACCGCACCGGCTGCTCGGTGTCCTGTGAGGCGAGCGCCGCGTCGATGGCGGCGTGCACCCCGCGGAGCATGGCCTCGTCATAGGCGTTGTTGACCTCCGGTCGGTTGAGCGTGACCGTGGCCACGCCCCGACCATCCACCTCGACCAGCACCTCGTCAGCCACTGTCATCTCCTTGTCGTCGGCGTCGAGGGGCACTCTAGGGCGTGCCCGGACCGCGCCCGCGGGTGGCCCTGATCCGGGCGCGTGTGGACAACCTCTTCCGCTCTTCGAACAGGTGTGCTATTGTTGTCCCGTCGGCACACGCAACGGGGTGCGTTCGCCCGGGGAGGAGGGGTCATGGAGGCCACGGACATCGCCGAGTTCACGGCGCTGCTCGCGACGGCTGACCTGGACCAGCTCCAACAGACCTCCCCCGCGGCCCTGTGCGAGGTCATCACCGCTCTCGAGCTGGCCAAGAACGCCGCCTGCGCCGCGCAAGCACGGGCGACCGTGGTCGCCGCCTCCGCCCTGCGCGAGCAGGCCATCGCCGACGGCGCGGCCCCCGAGCGGGCGGACAAGGGCATCCGTCAGCAGATCGGCCTGGCACGTCGGGAGTCGACGTATGCCGGTGGCCGGCACCTCGGATTCGCCCGGGCGGTGGTCCACGAGATGCCGCACACCCACGCCGCGATGACGGAGGGCTGGATCGGCGAGTGGACCGCGATGGAGCTGGTGCGGGAGACCGCCTGCCTGGCCCGCGAGCACCGTGAGGTCGTCGACGCCCGGCTGTCCGAGCGGCTGCCGGTCGACTCGCACAAGAAGCTCGTGGCCGCGGCCCGGGCGATGGCCTACGAGCTGGACCCCTACTCCTTCGTCAACCAGGGCCGCAAGGCCGCCACGCACCGACGCGTCAGTGTCCGGCCCGCACCCGAGGTCATGTCCATCGTCACCGGCTTCCTGCCCGTTGCCCAGGGCGTGGCCTGCTACAAGGCGCTGGACGACGCGGCCCGGTCCCTCAGGGCCGCCGGCGACGAACGCACCCTGGACCAGCTGCGGGCCGACCTGTTCGCCGAGCGGCTCACCGGCAAGAAGCCCGCTGACGACGTGGACATCGAGCTCGGTCTGGTGATGACCGACACCGCGCTCCTGGGGCTGGACGAGACCGCGGCGCGCCTGGAGCACTTCGGGCCACTGCCGGCGCCGATGGCGCGGGACCTGCTCCGCGGCAGGCGCGACGGCACCACCGAGGAGCCCGAGGACCCCACCGACGCCGGAGCCCTCAGGAGAGCCGCGACCGAGGCCGTGGTCTGGTTGCGCCGGCTGTATGCCGATCCCGTCACCGGAGTGCTGACCAGCCAGGACTCCCGCCGCCGCCTCTTCACCGGCGCGCTGCGCCGCTTCCTCGTCGCGCGCGACCAGGTCTGCCGGACACCCTGGTGCGACGCTCCGGTCCGGCACGCCGACCACATCCTCCCTTTCGCCCGCGGCGGCACGACCACCGAGGACAACGGGCAGGGCACGTGCGAGGCCTGCAACTACGACAAGGAGGCGCCGGGCTGGCGCCACGAGACCGTCGAGTCCGGCGAGGGCGCCCACGTCGTGCGGGTCACCACACCGACCGGCCACACCTATGAGTCGCACGCGCCACCGGTCCTGCCCACGCTGGGACTCACGCTCGCCCGACCACCGGCGCGACAGCCACGAGCCCCCAGTCAGCGGGTGCCGAGGGACACGCCCCACTCGTCCGGCGCGGCCCCGCGAGGGCCGAGGCCGAGCGGTGACAGCCCGCTCGAGCACTTCCTCAGCAGCCTCATCCCCGCCTGACGTCAGTCGCGAGAGCTCCTGCTCGCGCGTCCGTCGATGAGGTCCTCCTGCTCACGCGTCAGTCGGCGAAGGCCTGCTGCAGACGCTCGGCTGCGAACGCCTGCGCCTCCCGGGCCGCTGAGAGCCGCCGTCCGAAGAGCATGAAGGTGTGGAACATCCCCTCGCACCGCCGCACGTCCGCGGGCACCCCGGCCTCCCGCAACCGCACGGCGTACGCCTCGCCCTCGTCGCGCAGGACATCACACTCGGCGGTGATGATGGTCGCTGGCGGCAGCCCGGTCAGGTCGGCACACCGGAACGGCGAGACCTCGGGGTCGGCGTTGTCCACCGCGGGCGGCAGATACTGCTGCCAGTACCACTCCATGTCCCTGCGCGTGAGTGGCATGCCGGCGGAGAAGTCCGCGTAGCTCGGCCACTCCGCAGGTCGCGTGTCCAGCGCCGGGACCAGGAGCAGCTGGTGCACGAGTCGCGGGTGCCCCCGCAGCTGCTGAGCGGCAACGGCGACCAGGTTGCCGCCAGCACTGTCGCCGGCCACCGCAACCGGCAGGCCGCCCAGCCCCAGCTCGGCCTCGTCATCGAGCACCAGGCGGACGACGTCAACAACATCGTGGACAGCCGCCGGGAACCGGCGCTCCGGCGGCTGGCGGTAGTCCACGGCGACCACAGCGCACCCGACCAGGTCCGCGAGGTCGCGACACAGGACATCGTGGGTCTCCAGGTTCCCCAGCGCCCAGCCACCCCCGTGCGCGAACACCAGCACCCCCCGAGGATCTGGCGCGGGACGGTAGACCCTCACCGGGATGGGCCCGGCACGGCCGGCGACCTCGGCATCCCGAACGGACCACAGCCGCGCCCCCGGACCGAACGCCTGGCTGGACCTCAGCAGGGCCTGCCTGTTCTCCTCGACGCTCAGCTCGGGTCGCTCAGCTCGCGGCGGCGCCTCAGCCAGAAGCTGGGTGGCTTCCAGGCTGAGCGTCGGTTGTGCGTCCGCCATCGCCATCTCCTCGTGGTGTCGCCCGTCCCCGTCACGCCATCATGGCGCAGGGACCTGCCAGGATCACCCCCTACCCGCTCGCCCGTACGCTGGTCACGTGCCCGAGGACTTCGTCATCGCCCGCAACCCGGAGGAGGGCACGACGCTGCCCTACCTGTTGCGGATCCCGCTCGGGCCGGACGGCATCGTCCTGAAGGCCAAGGAGATGTGGCCGCGCACCGGCAAGGTCTACTGCCACCGGGCCGTCGGGTGGCCGCTTGAGCCGGAGGTCCTCGAGCAGACGCCGGTGCGGTCCTGCGTGCGCCGCGGCGCGAGCATCGACCTGGTGCTGGACCGCGGGCGGGAGAACCGGTCGCAGTTCGTGCTCACCCGGATCCGCGGCGGGCGGGAGGCGATCTTCTGGCAGACCTCGCGCACCGCCAAGCAGGCCCGACCCGCCGTGGCGCTGCCGACCGCGCGCGGTTCGGGGGTGTCCCAGCTGGAGATCGTGGTGGACAGCCACGAGCGCTACGCGTGGAAGTTCGAGCACCAGCAGGCGACCACGACCCGCCGGGCGCTCCACGCGGGCGACTACGGCGTCGTCGCCGGCGACCGCCTGCTCGCCTCCGTCGAGCGCAAGTCGCTGCAGGATCTCGTCGGCACGCTGACCAGCGGCAGGATGCGCTATGTGCTGGCAGACCTGGCCGCGCTGCCCGCGGCCGCGGTCGTGGTCGAGGACCGCTACTCCTCTGTCTTCAAGCTCGACCGGGTCCGGCCCGCCGTGGTGGCCGACGCCCTCGGTGAGTGCCAGGCGCGCTTCCCGTCGGTGCCGATCGTCTTCTGCGAGACCCGGGCGCTGGCGCAGGAGTGGACCTACCGCTTCCTCGCCGCCGCGCTCGTCCACCACGACGAGAGCACCCATGTGGACACCGAGGCCTCGGCCCTGCCCTCCGCGGCCCAACCCTCCCCCGCCCAGGTGCGGGAGTGGGCTCTCACCCAGGGGTATGCCGTGTCGCACCGTGGGCGCATCCCTCGCCAGGTCGTGGAGGCCTTTGCCCGGCGGAACCAGTGAACGACACCGGTGCCGGGAGGGCTCGATGACCCCATCGCACCGCGGCCTGATCGCGTCAGTGCTGGCGGCCCTGCTCGTCCTGACCGCGTGCTCGGGCGACCAGGACGACCCGCCCGGCAGCACCTCCGGCCAGCCACCAGGGACCGCGAGCGCGACAGCCACACCGCCACCGCCACCCGGCACGGCGGCCCCGGGTGAGCCGACCGCACCGGTCAGCGGAACCCCGAGCCAGACGGACCCGCAGACCCCCACCGGCCCGCAGACGCCGACCGACCCGCCGACCTCCGCGCCCGAGCACGCCTTCGGCGACTACGGCGTCGCCGCAGGCCATCCCCTGGCGGTCGAGGCCGGCATGGTCGTGCTGGAGGACGGTGGCAACGCGGTCGACGCCGCGATCGCGACCGCGTTCTCGATGGCCGTGATCGAGCCGCTGACGTCGGGTCCCGGAGGCGGGGGTGCCGCGCTCGTCGTGCCCATGCCCGGCAGCACCGCGCCCGGGTCGCCGGAGGCGCCGGTGGCCTACGACTACCGCGAGGTCGTGCAGGCCTCCGGCAGGGTGCCGGACAACGGGACCGGGATCCCGGGTTTCGTCGCGGGGATGGCACACCTGCACGCCGAGCACGGTCAGCTGCCCTGGGAGCAGCTCCTCGCCCCGGCGATCCGGCAGGCACGGGAGGGCGTGCCGGTCTCCTGGTTCGTCGCCCAGGAGCTGCGCACGGACGCGGGTCGTGCCGCGACCGGATCGCTGCCGCAGTTCACGACGGACGACGGCACCCCGCTGGCCGAGGGCGACCTGCTCGTCCAGCCCGACCTCGCCCGGACCCTCGAGGCGATCGCCGAGGAGCCGCGCAGCTTCTCCGAGGGCGACCTGGCCGGGCAGCTCACCGCGATCGACGGCATCGACGCCGAGGGCCTGGCGGCCTACGAGGTCGACGTCCGCCAGCCACCTCGCGGCCCCGTCGGGGACTACGAGGTGCTCGCCGCCGCACCGGCGCTGTCCGGGGCCGCGCTGATCCAGCTGCTCCAGGTCGCCGAGGCCGCGGGGCTCACCGACACCGAGCCCGGGTCGGCCGCCTCCATCGACACGCTCGCCGACGCCTGGCAGGTCGCCGACGACTCCATCGAGACCGTCCTCGGGGGCCCGCGCTTCACCGACGTCCCCACCGACGAGCTGACCGACCCGCGTGCCAACGCCGCCCTCGCCCGGTCCCGGGCCGTGGGTCTTGCCGGACCGGTGCACGGCCCCGGGCCCCACGGCATACCGGCAGGCCGTCCCGCCCCGGGCAACACCACGCACCTCAGCGTGGTCGACGCCGACGGGCTCACCGTGGCGATGACCAACACGATCACCTACTTCTGGGGCTCCGGGCAGGTGGTCGGCGGGTTCTTCGTCAACAACCACCTCATCCGGTTCGCCAGCACCGGGCGCACCGACGCCAACCAGCCCGAGGCGGGGCGGCGGCCGGTGAGCTACATGGCCCCGGCGGTCGTGCTGGACGACCGGCAGCGGCCGGTGCTGGTCGTCGGCTCGCCGGGCGGCAAGCGGATCCCGAACATCCAGGCCGGCGTCATCGCGCGCTGGGCGCTGCACGGGCAGGACCTGCAGGCGGCCGTCGACGCCCCCCGCGCCCATCTCGAGGGTGACCTGCTGCGCGTCGAGGACCTCCCGGCCACCACCGTCGAGGACCTGACCAGTCAGGGGTATGCCGTCACACCGGTTCCGTTGTCCTGGAGCCTTTTCGGCTCGGTCCAGGCCCTGGAGCTCGACCACCGGTCCGGCCGGCTGGTGGGCGCGGTGGACGACCGGCGCACCGGTGCGTGGGCGCGTCGTTCGGCGGACGGCGGAGGCTAGCGCCGGCCGGGCCCACGGCTGCGGGGAATGCCGGGCTGGGCCTGCCGTCCTCAGCCCAGGACGACCGTCACCTCGATCTCGATGAGGAGACCGGGCACGGCCAGACCGGTGATCCCCACGATGGTCTGGGCCGGGTGCTCCTGCGACCCCTGGACCTCCTCGATGCCGGAGGTGATGGTCGCGAACTCCTGGGGCTGCGTGGTGTAGATCGTCCGCCGCACGACCTGGTCCCAGGAGGCGTCGATCGCCTGCAGCACGACCTCCAGGTTGCGCATCGCGGCGACGGTCTGGGCCCGCAGGTCCTCACCGCCGATCACCGAGAAGTCCGGTGCGAGGGCGGTCTGGCCCGCGACATAGGCGACCCGGCTGCCCTCGGCGATCGCGACGTGGCTGAAGCCGGGTGTCGGGTGCAGGTCCGGCGGACTCAGCAGCTCACGAGCTGGCTTGTCGGACATGGGGGCTCCGTTCGGTCGGTGCCGGTGACGGTGCGTCGCGGCTGTCCCAGCATCCTGTCAGCAGGCCGGCCTCACGACGAGGGACCGGACGCCTCCCGTCGCTCCCGCATCAGCCGGGCGACCCTGCCCGCCACCCGGTCCAGGTCGGCACGCTCCTCAGCGGACAGCGTGGCCAGCAGCGCATCCTCCCCGCGGTGGATCCCGGCCCGGACCTGCCGCATCAGTGCCGTGCCGGCCGCCGTCGGCTGCAGGGCGTTGGACCTGCGGTCGGCGCCGCGCTCACGCACCAGCAGGCCACGCTCCTCGAGGGTGTCAAGGTCCGCGACGATCCGGTTGCGGCTGTAGTCCAGCAGGCTCGCCGCCTCGGCCTGGTTGATCCCGGGGCGGGCTTCGACGACCGAGAGCACGGCGTACTGCCACATGTTGAGGCCGTGCTCCGCCGCGGCAGCGTCCTCGGTGCGCCGCAGCTCCTTGGTGAAGGCGAGCAGCTGTCCCAGCAGGTCACGACGGTCGGTCACGGTCGCCCAACCTAGCCTGATGCGCCACCTATTGCAATCATCACTACTTAGTGATTATCTTTTTCTCATGATCACCACCACAGATCTCCTCTCGCTGCACGCAGAGTCGATCCACACGGCAACCACCTACGTGAGCTGGATCAAGGAGGAGGACCTGCCGCGCGCCACACCGTGCCGGGGCTGGGACCTCGCCACGTTGCTGGGGCACATGGTCGGGCAGAACCGTGGCTTCGCCCTGGCAGTCCGGGACGGCACGGCACCCAGGACCGCCTACCGGTCGGAACGGTTCACCCACGGACGCTGGCTCGACTCCGCCTACGGGCTCCTGCAGGCCTTCGCCCAGGCGGACCCGCACGCCACCATCCTGGAGGTGGAGCTGCACCCCACGAAGCAGCTCCCCCTCTCCCAGGTCATCGGCGCGCAGCTGCTCGACACCGCGGTGCACACCTGGGACGTCGCCCGCACCCTCGACCTCAGCTACGTCCCCACGCGCGAGATCGCCGACGCCGTGCTGCGGGTCGCCGAGACCGTGCCGGACAACGCGTCGCGCCGCCGCTTCGGGGCGGCCTTCGCCCCGGCCCTTCCGGAGCCGCCCGCCTCCTCCGCGTGGGAGCGGGCGCTCACCATGCTCGGCCGCGACCCGCAGTCCTGACCCGGCGCACCTGTCCCCCGCCGACCGGCACCCAGGCCCTCAGTGGTGCGGGTCCGACGCCTCGACCTGCACTCCGGTCGTCGCCACACCGGGCCGCAGCACCCGCCAGGTCCTCCCCCACGACCGCACCTCGGCGACGACCGCCTCGGCCACCGCGGCACGCGCGAGCACGAGCACTGCAGGCCCGGCACCGGAGACCATTGCGGCGTGCCCCAGCGAGCGCAGCTCGTCCACCACGCCCATCGACTCCGGATAGACCCCGCGACGCTGCTCCTGGTGCAACCAGTCCTGCGTGGCGTCCAGCAGGAGGGTCGGGTCCGCGGTCATGGCGTGGGTCAGCAGCGCGGCCCGCGCCGCCTGCTGGACCGCGTCCGCCCGCGGCACGACGGCGGGCAGGACACCGCGCGCGGTGCTGGTCGACAGCCGCGTGCTCTGCGGCAGCAGGACGAGCGGCTCGATCCCCTCGTGGACGGTGAGCCGCGCCGTGCGGACGGTCGTCGGCGAGGGCATCCACGACACGGTCATCCCGCCGTAGACGCTCGCCGAGGAGTTGTCCGGGTGCCCCTCGGCCACACCGGCGTGCGTGTTGACCAGGACGAGGTCCGCCTCGGTCAGCGACCCGCCTCTAGCCAACGCGAACCCCAGGGCCAGCCCGCCCACGAGCGCCGCCGCCGAGGACCCGAGGCCGGCGGACATGGGGATCGCGTTGCGGCACTGCAGGTGCAGCCCGAGCCCCTCCTCAGCCAGCTCCTCGGTCCAGCCCAGACCACACGCCTCGAGCGCCGTGCGCAGGGCCCGGGCCACCAGGTGCGTCTCGTCGACCGGCAGCTCCTCGACCCCCTCGCCGAGCGGCTCGACGACGAGCCCGGGCCCAGAGGTGACGTGCACGGCATACTCGTCGCGCAGACCCAGCCCGAGGCCGACCGCATCGAAACCCGGCCCCAGGTTGGCCGAGCTCGCCGGGACACTGACGGCGACCCGGTCCCCCGCCCGCAGCATCAGTCCTGCAGGCCCAGCGCGCGGGCCGCGGACACGGCGTCGACCGGCACGCGGGTCGGCTCCGTCTCTGCGCCGTCGAGGCCGCGCAGCGCCCACTGCGGGTCCTTCAGCCCGTGCCCCGTGACGGTGCACACGATGGTGGCGCCGGCCGGGACCAGGCCCGCGTCCGCCATCTTCAGCAGGCCGGCGACCGAGGCGGCCGAGGCCGGCTCGACGAAGACGCCCTCACGGGCGGACAGCAGCCGGTGGGCGATGAGGATCTCCTCGTCGCTGACCTTGTCGATCGTGCCGCCGGACTCGTCGCGCGCGGCCTCGGCCTGCTGCCACGAGGCGGGGTTGCCGATGCGGATCGCCGTGGCGATGGTCTCCGGCTGGTCGACCGGGTGGCCGAGCACGATCGGCGCGGCGCCGGCGGCCTGGAAGCCCCACATCGCGGGCCGGTGCGTGGCCGGGCCGTCGTCGGCGTACTCGCCGTAGCCCTTCCAGTAGGCCGTGATGTTGCCGGCGTTGCCGACCGGCAGGCAGTGGATGTCGGGGGCGTCCCCGAGGGCGTCGACGACCTCGAACGCGGCGGTCTTCTGCCCCTCGATGCGCGCCGGGTTGACCGAGTTGACCAGCTCGACCGGATACGCCTCGGCCAGCTTGCGCGCCAGCGTCAGGCAGTCGTCGAAGTTGCCGTCCACCTGCAGCAGCGTGGCGCCGTGCGCGATGGCCTGGCTCAGCTTGCCCATGGCGATCTTGCCCTCGGGCACGAGCACGCCGCACGTCATCCCGGCCTTGGTGGCGTAGGCCGCGGCCGACGCGCTCGTGTTGCCGGTGCTCGCGCAGATCACGGCCTTGGCGCCGCGGCCGGCGGCCTCCGAGATGGCCGCCGTCATGCCCCGGTCCTTGAACGAGCCGGTGGGGTTGAGCCCCTCGTACTTCAGGTGGACCTGCGCCCCGACCCGCTCGGACAGGTGCTCGGCCGGGATGAGCGGCGTGCCGCCCTCGCGCAGGGTGACCACGGTGCCGGTGATCGAGTCGGGCAACCGGTCGGCATACTCGGTGATCACGCCGCGCCACTGGTGAGCCATGGGAGAACCTTTCGGGTATGCCGGTGGGCCGGGTTGGTCGAGGACCCGCACGTGAGACTACTAAGGCTCGGGGCCGCCTGTGACCACGTCCCCGATCCGGTTGTGCGCAGACCGCGATCGGGAGAGGCTGGAGACCCGACGCAGGAGGCAGACCATGTGGCGTTCCCTTATCCGTCTCGCACCCCTGGCGTTCGCCGGCTACCAGTGGTGGCGGCGCCGCCAGCAGAAGAAGGCGGCCCAGCACCCGCAGGCCTCCCCCCGGCCGAACGCCCCGGGGGACCGGCGGCCCTCACCCCAGCAGCACGCACCCGGGGACCGCCTGCCCTGACCCTGTCGGACCGGCCTGCCCGGTGACCGGGTGGGTGCCGCGGGCGAGTGCACGTGGCCGGCCCCTGTGGTAGCGAGGGGAGATGACCTCCGAGACCGCTGACGCCCCACTGACCGCCCTGGCTCTCACCTGCTCGCTCAAGCCCTCGCCTGCGGAGTCCAGCACCGACCTGCTGGCGCAGCAGCTGCTCGACAAGCTGGCCGAGCACGGTGTCACCGGCGACCTCGTCCGCGTGGTGGACCACGACGTCCGCCCCGGCGTCGAGGCCGACATGGGTGAGGGGGACGCCTGGCCGGCCCTGCGCGAGCGGATGCTCGCCGCCGACATCCTGGTTCTCGCCACGCCGACCTGGCTGGGCAACATGTCCAGCGTCGCGCAGCGGGTCCTGGAGCGCCTCGACGCGGAGCTCTCGTTCAGCAACGACAAGGGGCAGCCGCTGACCTTCGGCAAGGTCGCTGCCGTGTGTGTCGTCGGCAACGAGGACGGCGCCCACGCCATCACCGCCTCGGCGTTCCAGGGCCTGAACGACATGGGCTTCACCATCCCCGCCCAGGGCGTGACCTACTGGAACGGCGAGGCCATGCACGGCACCGACTACAAGGACCTGGACGAGACGCCCGAGGTCACCGCCACGACCACGGCCACGGTGGCGGCCAACGCCGCCCACCTGGCCCGGGTGCTGCGCTCGGCGGCCTATCCACCGGCCTGAGCCGGGGTGGGTCGGCGGCCCTTCCCCTGCCTGGGCCGGGATGGCGTCACCCGAAGGCTCCGCTGGCGGCCTGGGCGATGAGGACGATGAACACCGCGAGGACGCCGAGCAGCCCACCCGTGAGGGCCTTCCACGGGTTCGTGGCCGTGCCGCGGTCGGCCCGGACGAAGCCGATGCTGCCCAGCACGACCGCGAGCGCCGCCACCGGCAGCGCCAGGTAGTCACCGATGATGGGCACCACCGCGCACAGGACCGCGAGCACGCCGGCCGTGAGCGCCGCGTCGCCGGCCCCGTTGCGGGGGTAGCGGACCGGGCGGTCTCGTGGCGGCACGGTGACCCCTCTCGCGGGCGGGAGCTGGTGCGCAGGACCGCCTCATGCTCTCACCGCCGCGGCCGCTCAGCAGAGCCACCACGCCCCCAGGCCCGCCGTGGCCCCGGATGCCAGGACCACGCCGAGCACGCACCACGCGGCGAGGTGGCGCACGTCGGCGGCGGGCGTCGGCCGCACGTGCGCCGAGAGCGCCGCGGCCAGTGTGGCCGCGAGTCCACCCAGGGCGCTCACCGTGGCAGCCACGGGCGCGAAGGTCGCGCTGGTCACCTCACACCCCCACCCGGCGGGCAGCGGCGTGGCGAGCGGTGCGGACCCCTGCGCCCCGACGTCCTCACCCATCACGACCAGGAGCGCTGTGACGACGAGGACTCCCGTCAGGCCCACCGTGGTCGCGAAGGTCGCCGCGTCGACCCGGCGCCGGCTCTGCCAGAGCCGGATGCGCGCCTCCGTCTCCGCGTCGTCGCCGGTGTCGGGGAGCCGTTCCTCGGCGGGCGAGCCGTGCTCGGTCTGACGCAGCCACCACGGCACCACGGCGGCGACGAGCACCGCGGAGGCCACGAGGGTCATCCACGAGCCCTGCAGCAGGGAGCGGCTCGCCCCGAGCACCGCGAGCGTGAGGATCAGGCCGGTGAGCACGGCGCGCAGCGTGGTCGGCCACCAGGCCGCCCCGTCGGCACCCGTCGGGCGACGGTGCTCCGGTCGGACCGTGCCGACCAGGGCGAGCGCCGCGAGGGCGGCGAGCCAGCTGGCAGTCGTCGCGACCGCCGCTGTGGGGAACGGGCTGACCAGCAGGGAGCCGGTGACCACCACGGCAACGAGCGCCGCCACGGGGCCGGTGGGCGCCGCCCGGACTCCGGTGGGCACCGGGCTGCCGCTGCCGTTCGAGCTGGTGCCGTTCGAGCTGGTGCCGTTCGAGCTGGTGCCGTTGCTGCCGGTGCCGTTGCTGCCGGTGCCGGTGCCGTGGGAGCCGGCGCGCCTGGCGCCCGGCCGTGCGCCGAGAAGCTTCATGTCTCCACGACACCACCGTCGCCTGTCCCTCACGGCGCTGGTGACGCGGTCTTTGGCTGCCTTGACGCGATCTTGACACCACCGGAGCGAGGCCGTGTCAAGATCGCGTCAAGGTCCGTCAGCGCCGCATCATGACGGCACCCCAGGCCTCAGTGGAGGGTTGTCCTGGGAGGCGTGACACAACCCACGACCCGCGGCTGGCACCCGGCCCGCCTGGTCACCCTGGGCTACGGCGGCGCCGTGGCCACCGGCACGGGACTGCTCCTGCTGCCGGTCTCGCGCAGCGAGGGCTCCGACCCGGACCTCCTGGTCGCCGCCTTCACGACTGTCTCGGCCGTCTGCGTGACCGGGCTGATCACCGTCGACACCGCGACCTACTGGAGCCCCTTCGGACAGGCCGTCATCCTGACGCTCATCCACATCGGGGGGCTCGGTGTCATGGCGCTGGCCACGATGCTGACCATCGTGGTCCGCGGTCACCTGGGCCTGCGGACCCGGCTGGTCGCGCAGGCGGAGACGCACACCACCGCGGTCGGCGACGTCCGGCGGGTGCTGACGCAGATGGTCGTCGTGCTGCTGGCCGTCGAGGCCGTGGTGACCTGCGTCCTGGCGGCCAGGTTCCACCAGTACGGGAACGGCTGGGGCAGCTCCTGGTGGCTGGGCTTCTTCCACGCCGGGTCGGCGTTCAACAACGCCGGGTTCTCCCTGTTCACCGACAACCTGGTCGGGTTCGCCACCGACCCGGTGGTGATCCTCTCGGTCTGCGTCGCCGTCGTGCTCGGCGGGCTCGGCTTCCCCGTGCTGCGCGAGCTGGCCACGAGGTGGCGCCGACGCACCACCAACGCCCGCCCCCGGCAGCTGTCGCTGCACACGACGATGACCCTGTGGGGCACCGCCGTCCTGCTCGTGCTCGGCGCCGTCCTGTTCTGGGCGTTCGAGGGGCGCAGCGGGGTGCTGGCGTCCTCGTCCGTGGGCGGCCAGGCGCTCGGCGCGGTCGCCGGCTCGGTGTTCCCCCGCACCGTCGGCTTCAACAGCGTCGACTACGGCGCCGTCGGCGACGAGACCAAGCTCGTGACGACGCTGCTGATGTTCGTCGGCGGTGGCAGCGCCGGCACCGCGGGCGGCATCAAGATCACGACCCTGCTGGTCCTGGTGTTCGCCGTGGTGGCGGAGGTCCGCGGCCGCTCCGACGTCACGGTCGGCTCGCGTCAGCTCCCCGCAGTCGTCCTGCGCCAGGCCCTGGCCGTCAGTGCCCTGGCCGCCGCGCTCGTCCTGGGCAGCACCCTGCTGCTCACCGCCCTGACCGGACTCCCGGTCGTCGACGTGTCGTTCGAGGTGGTCTCCGCCTTCGCCACCGTCGGCCTGTCCACCGGCATCACCGCCGGACTGCCCGCGACCGCACAGATCGTCCTGATGATCCTGATGTTCGTCGGTCGTGTCGGCACGATCACCGTCGCCGCGGCCCTGGCCGTGCGCACCACCCAACCCAAGTACCACTACCCCGAGGAGCGTCCCGTTGTTGGCTAGGAAGCACACCACCAAACCCGTCGTCCTGATCGTCGGTCTGGGTCGGTTCGGCTCTGCCGTCGCCGAGTCCCTGGTCAACCAGGGCATCGAGGTGATGGCCGTCGACGAGGACCTGGAGCACGTCCAACGGTTCGCCAGCGACTTCACTCACACCGTCCAGGCGGACGGGACCGACGGGGTCGCGATGCGCCAGCTGGGCGTCGAGCAGTTCGACCGTGCCGTCGTCGCGATCGGCAGTGACATCGAGGCCAGCGTGCTCACCACGATCACCCTGGTCGAGGCCGGCGTGCGCGAGATCTGGGCCAAGGCCATCACCCGCAAGCACGGCAAGATCCTGAGCAGCATCGGTGCCCACCACGTCATCTACCCCGAGTTCACGATGGGTCAGCGGGTCGCCCACATGGTCAGCGGCGGCATGAACGACTACATCGAGTTCGAGGACGGCTTCGCCATCGCCCGCACCTTCGCCCCGCCTGAGACGTGGGGACGCACCCTGGCCGAGGCCGGTGTCCGCTCGCGGCACCGGATCACGGTCGTGGGCGTCAAGCGGGCCGGGACCGACTTCGACTACGCGCTCCCGGAGACGCAGGTCGAGCAGGGTGACGAGATGGTCGTCTCCGGCACGACAGCCGACGTCGAGCGGTTCAGCGGGCTCAGCACGATCGAGGCCCCACGCGCACGACGCGCGGGGTGAAACGGCTCCCCCGGCCAGCGGTGGAGCACAATCAACGGTATGGAGCGGGGCGAGTTGCGCATCTATCTGGGCGCCGCACCCGGCGTGGGCAAGACGGTCTCGCTGCTCGCCGAGGGTGAGCGGCGCAGGTCACGCGGCAGCGATGTCGTGATCGGGGTCGCCGACGCCCGTGGCCGGGCAGGCACGGCGAAGCACCTGCACGGCCTGCCCGACCTGTCGGTCCCCGGTCGTGACGGTGCCGCCCCCGAGCTGGACCTGACGGCGGTGCTGCGCCGGCGGCCGCAGGTGGTGCTCGTGGACGACCTGGCCCACCGCAACCCGCCGGGCTCCCGGCACGCCCGTCGCTGGCAGGACGTCGAGGAGCTGCTGGCGGCCGGCATCGACGTGGTCGCCACCGTGAACATCCAGCACCTGGAGTCCCTGGCCGACGTGGTCGAGTCGATCACCGGGAGCGTCGAGCCGGACACCGTGCCCGACGAGATCGTCCGCCGCGCCGGGCAGGTCGAGCTGGTCGACATGACCCCGCAGGCGCTACGCCGACGGCTGGCCCACGGCAACATCGTCCCGGCCGAGCGCGTCGACGCCGAGCTCGCCGACTACTACCGGGTGGGCAACCTCACGGCGCTGCGCGAGCTGGCCCTGCTGTGGCTGGCCGACCGGGTCGAGGAGTCCCTCAGCAGCTACCGCCGCGACCACGGCATCCGGTCGGCGTGGGCCACCCGCGAGCGGATCGTGGTCGCGCTCTCGGGCTCCTCGGCCGACGAGATGCTGCTGCGTCGGGGTGCCCGGATCGCGGCACGCGGCGCGGGCGGGGAGCTGCTCGCCGTGCACGTGACGCCGACCGACCACCGGGTGGGCGACGGGCCGGACGCCCTCGCCGCGCTGCGACGGCTCTGTGAGGAGCTCGGGGGGACCCTCCACGTCGTCACCGGCGACGACGCCGCCGAGTCGGTGCTCCGGTTCGCCGAGGGCGTCAACGCCAGCGCGGTGCTGCTGGGGTCGGCCCGGCGCCGCAGGTGGTGGCCACCGCTGGCCCAGGGGGTGGGTGAGCGGGTCATCGCCGGGGCCGGCGACCTCAATGTGTATGTCGTCACGCACCCGCACGAGGCCCCTCGCCGGCACCCGGGGCCGGCCGCGGCGCTGCCCGCCTGGCGACGGACGACCGGCTTCGTGGTGGCGGTGCTCGGGCCGGCCCTGGTCACGGCCCTGCTGGTCGTGCTGCCCTGGGACCCCTCCGAGCTGCCCCTGGTGGTGCAGATCTACCTGTTGGTGACGATCGCGACGGCGGTGGTCGGCGGCATCTGGCCGGCCCTCACTGCCGCGGTGCTCTGCTCGCTGGCGACCAACTGGTTCTTCACCAGCCCGGTGCGCAGCCTGGCCATCACCGACCCGATCCAGGCGCTGGCCGTGGTCGGGTTCGTCGTCGTCGCGCTGGTGGTCTCCCTCGTCGTGCACCGCAGCGCGCGGCGGGCGGCGCAGGCCCTGTCCGCCCAGCGGGAGACCGCGTCGCTGGCCGAGCTCAGCCAGACCCTGCTGGGCGCCCAGGAGCAGCTCCCGATCCTCACCGCGGCCGCGGCCCGCGCCTTCGGCGCCGACGGGGCGGCCCTGGTCCGCGCGCCGCGGGACCCGTCCGGCGCCCAGCCGCCGGGCCGGGGCACGGTCGTGGCAGCCACCCCCGGGTTCGAGCCGACCGAGCGCTACGCCGCCGCGGTGCCGGTGGACGAGTCCCACCAGCTCGTGCTGGACGGAGATCCCCTGCCGGCCGACCAGCAGAGGCTCCTCACGGCATACGCCGCCCATGCGGCCGCGATCATCAGCCGCACCGGTCTGCAGCGCGAGGCGGAGTCCGCGCGCGCCCTGGCCCGGGACAACCGGGCCCGCACGGCCCTGCTGTCCGCGGTGTCGCACGACCTGCGCACGCCGCTGGCCGGCATCAAGGCGGCCATCGGCAGCCTGCGCAGCACCGACGTGGAGTTCGGGCCGGAGGACCGGGCCGAGCTGATGGGTGCCGTCGAGGACTCGGCCGACCGTCTCGAGCACCTGATCAACAACCTGCTGGACATGTCGCGGGTGCAGGTGGGTGCCCTGGTCGCCCGCCCCGCCCCGACCGACCTCGGTGAGGTGGTGCCCGGCTGCATCGCTGCCCTGTCCGACCCCGGCCGGGTCCCGTGGGAGCTGGGGCCGCAGGCGCGGTGGGTGCTGGCCGACCCGGGTCTGCTGGACCGGGTGCTCGGCAACCTGCTGGAGAACGCCCTGCGGCACGCTCCGGCCGGCACGCCGGTCCGCGTGGTCACCAGTGCCGTGCGCGACCGGGTCGAGATCCGCGTCGTCGACACCGGTCCCGGCGTGCCGGCCGCCGAGCTCGACCGGATCTTCCTGCCCTTCCAGCGGCGCGGCGACGCGCCGGAGGGTCCCGGCCACGGGGTGGGCCTCGGGCTGGCCGTCGCCCGCGGCCTCGCCGAGGCCATGGAGGGCACGGTGGAGCCGGAGGCGACCCCCGGCGGCGGCCTGACGATGGTCGTCGCGCTGCCGGCCCTGCCGCGCCGCGCACCCGGCCAGGGAGCGGCGGCCCGGAGGGAGGCGGTCCGGTGAGTGGCTACGTCCTGGTCGTGGACGACGACCCGACCATCCTGCGCACCCTGCGCATCAACCTGCGCGCCCGCGGGCACGAGGTCGAGTGCGTCACCAACGGCGCCGACGCCCTCGACAGCACCGCCACCCGCCGCCCCGACCTGGTGATCCTCGACCTCGGGCTGCCCGACATGGACGGCGTGGACGTGCTCCGGCAGCTGCGGGCCGGGTCCACCGTCCCGGTCGTGGTCCTGTCGGCGCGGCATGACGCCGACGACAAGGTCGAGGCGCTCGACGAGGGCGCCGACGACTACGTCGCCAAGCCGTTCGGGATGGACGAGCTCATGGCGCGGGTGCGCGCGGCGATCCGCCGAGGCGGCATGGACCTGCCCGAGAGCCCGACCTTCCGCACCGAGGCCTTCACCCTCGACTTCACCAGCCACACCGCGACCCGGGACGGCAGCACGCTGCGGCTCACCCCCACCGAGTGGCGGCTGCTGGCCGAGCTCGTGCGCCACGAGGGCAAGGTCGTGCCGCACCCGGTGCTGCTCCGGTCCGCCTGGGGGCCGGCCTACGGCCAGGAGTCCAACTACCTGCGCGTCTACGCCAGCCAGCTGCGCCGCAAGCTCGAGCCGGACCCGGCACGACCGCGCTACCTGCTCACCGAGCCCGGCATCGGCTACCGGCTGGTGGGCGACCAGTGAGCACCACGCCGACGAGATCGGCGACAACAGAGCCTGTCCGCTGAGGCACCCGAAGCGCGCGCCGAGCGGCGCCGCGCCTTCCTCGATCGGGGCACTGACCGATACCGCGGGCTGTTCCCGAGGGGGTTACCGCGAGGCTCGGGCACCATGCGTCGGTGACCTGGGCCACCGCCACCCTCACCCTCGCCGAGGTGATGGTCCGCGCTGCCGGTGACGACGAGCTTCTCGCGGCACTCGGCGAGGACCTGGCTGATCTCGAGCTGGAGGTCCTCCCCCTGAGTGGCCACGACGTCGAAGGTCTCGCCCGCCTGCGGACCTCCACCGGCCTCAGGATGCCCGACTGCTGTGTCGTCCTCGCGGCTCAGTCCGTGGGAGGCGCCGTGCTCACCACGGACCGGGCGCTGGCCGGGCACGCCCGGGACCTCGCGATCCCGGTGCTCCCGTGGGGAGCCTCTCCTCGGGCCGGTCTCAGCCGAGCACCCGGACCAGGTCCTCGGCCAGCAGGCGGAACGCCCGGCCGCGGTGGCTGATCTCGTGCTTCTCCTCGGCTGAGTACTCCCCCAGCGTCCGGCCGTCCGGCAGCACGAGCAGCGGGTCGTAGCCGAAGCCGTTGGCGCCGCGCGGCTCACGCCCGAGGACGCCGCGCACGGTGCCCTCGCGGACGATCGTCTCCTGCCCCGGGACGGCGAGCGCGGCCGCGCAGACGAAGCCGGCGGCGCGGTGCTCGTCGGGCACGTCGCCCAGCTGGGCCAGGAGCAGCTCGTTGTTGGCCCGGTCCTTGTTGTCACCGGAGACGCCCGACCAGCGGGCGGAGAACACACCGGGGCTCCCGCCGAGGACGTCGACCGCCAGGCCGGAGTCGTCGGCGAGCGCCGGGAGGCCGGTCGCCGCCGTGACGGCCTCGGCCTTGAGGATCGCGTTGGCCGCGAAGGTCACCCCGGACTCGACGACGTCCTCGACGTCCGGGAAGTCGGTCACGGGCACGAGCTCCAGGCCGGTCTGCTGGAGGACGTCGGCGAGGATGTCGCGCAGCTCCTCGACCTTGTGGGCGTTGCGGGTGGCCAGGACGAGGCGGTTGTCGTCGGTCATGGCCCAAGGGTATGGCGTGCCCCCGGACTCCCTGCCGGTGCCGGTAGCGTGAAGCGCGATGCAGACGCCACGCCACGCCTCGCCCCGTCGCCGGGTGGCCGCCACCGCCGTCGCCGTCGTGCTCCTGGCCGTGACCGCGTGCTCCGGAGGGGACCCCGCCGACGACGCACCGAGCCCGTCACCGACCACGGTCACGCAGGGTCCGCCGACGACCCGGACGGAGCCCCCAGCGACCCGCACGCCGCCGCGGGACGACGCTGGGGTGACGAGCGGCACGGCGGCCCCCACGGCGACCGCCGCACCGCAGCCCACCGCGACCGCGGCACCGGCGCCCACCGCGACAGCCACCCCGACGGAGCCGGAGGAGCCGGCGCACGCCTTCGGGGCCTACGGCGTCTCGGCAGGTCACCCGCTCGCCGTCGACATCGGGATGCGGGTGCTCGAGCAGGGCGGCAACGCCGTCGACGCGGCGATCGCCGTGGCCTTCGCCATGGGCGTCATCGAGCCCCTGACCTCCGGCGTGGGCGGCGGTGGCGTCGCGGTCGTCGTGCCGATGCCCGGCACCACCGACGACGGCGAGCCGGCGAAGCCGCTCTCCTACGACTACCGCGAGGTGGTCCAGTCCAGCGGGAAGGTGCCCAGGAGCGGCGTGGGCGTGCCCGGCTTCGTGGCGGGCATGGCCGAGCTGCACGGCGCCCACGGCACCGTGCCCTGGCGGGACCTGCTGCGACCCTCGATCGACCTGGCCGAGTTCGGCGTCCCGACCTCCTCCTTCGTCGCCCGGGAGCTGCGCACCACCAAGGGCCAGAAGGCGACCAAGGACCTCCCGCAGTTCCTCAACCAGGCCATCCGCCCCCTGGAGCGGGACGACCCGCTCGTCCAGACCGAGCTGGCGGACACCCTGGACACCATCGCGCGGGGCGGCCGCTGGGGCTTCTACCGGAGCCACATCGCCGAGCAGCTCGCCAAGGTCGGCGGCATCGACCGGGCCGGGCTGAACGCCTACGAGGTCGACGTCCGTGCTCCGGTCCGTGGCGTGGTCGGCGACCACTACGTGCTGGCCGCCGCGCCGGCGCTGGCCGGCGTCGGGCTCGTCCAGCTGCTCCAGGTCGCCGAGGCCGACGGGCTGGCGAAGACCAAGGCCGGCTCCGCGGCATACGTCGACACCCTGACCGACGCGTGGCGGGTGGCCGACAAGACCCTGGACACCCACCTGGGCGACCCCAACTTCGTCGACGTGCCGGTGGACAAGCTGACCCACCAGAAGACCAACGCCGGGCTGGTCGCCGCGCCGGCACCGGGCGGGGAGGTCGCCGCGCCGCAGCCCGCCGAGGGGAGCACCACGCACATCAGCGTCGTGGACGCCGACGGCCTCACGGTCTCGATGACCAACACGATCACCAACTTCTGGGGCTCCGGACAGGAGGTCGGCGGGTTCTTCGTCAACGACCACCTGATCCGGTTCGCGGTCGGCGGCAAGGCCAACCAGCCGGAGGCGGGGCGCCGGCCGATGAGCTACATGACCCCGGCCGTCGTCCTGGACGTCGACCAGCGGCCGGTGCTGGTCGTCGGCTCCTCCGGCGGGCGCCGCATCCCCAACATCCAGGCCAGTGTCATCTCCCGCTGGCTGGTCCACGGGGAGTCGCTGCAGGACGCCGTGAGCGCGCCCCGCTTCCACCTCGACGAGGGCAACCTCTATGTCGAGAAGATGCCCGGCGCGGTCACCAAGGCCCTGAGCAAGCAGGGGTATGCCGTGACCGAGGCTCTCCCCCGCTGGAATCTGTTCGGGTCGGTCCAGGCCCTCGAGCTGGACCACGAGCGGAGCAGGGTGGTCGGTGCGACCGACCAGCGGCGGACCGGGGCGTGGGACAGCGGTCCGGGCGTGCGCCCGTGACCTGCGACCACACCCTCTAGGGGGCTCGGCGCAGGTAGTCCTCGAGGTGGTCACGCTCGGCCGCGAGCGCGTCCAGGCGGGCCTTGACCACGTCGCCGATGGAGACGATGCCCGTGAGGGCGCCCTCCTCGATGACGGGCAGGTGCCGCAGCCGCTGCTCCGTCATGGTGGCGGCGAGCTGGTCGAGGTCGTCCTGTGCCGACACGGCATGGACGTCGGTGGACATCACGTCGGACAGCCTGCTCGTCTGGTCCCGGCCGCCGCGGAGGTGGTGGACGACGTCGCGCTCGGAGACGACCCCGACGACCGCGTCGTCGTCGACCACGACGACGGCACCGATCTTGTGGTCATCCAGGGTGGCCAGGAGCTGCTCGACCGTCGCGGTGGACGGCAGGGTGACGACGGAGCTGCCCTTCTTCTTCAGGAGGTCGGCGACACGCATACTCGACGCTAGCACTCCACGCACCCCGGCGGCAGGATCTCGCCCGCCGTCCCGAGGGCTAGAAGTTGATGGCGTCGCCGAGCGGGACGCCCGAGCGTCGCACGACCCACACGCCGACCAGCCCGATGACGGCGAACACCACGATGCCACCTGCCATCCACGGCCACTCGACCCGCTCGCCCTGCACCGTCAGGACGACACTGACGACCAGCATGAACGCGCTGATCGCAAACCCGCCCAGGACCAGGAGCCCCCCGAGGATCGCGAGCAGGAGTCTTTCCTTCTTCGGCTGCTTCCCCACCCCGACACAATAGGCCGAGTTGACCTTGACGCAGGGTCAGGGCTGCACCCTGCTGGACATGACCACCTCACCAGCCATCGAGATCACCGATCTCACCAAGTCGTATGCCGACACACCGGTCCTGCGGGGCGTGCACCTGAGCGTCCCGGCCGGGTCGGTCCTGGCCCTGCTGGGCTCCAACGGCGCGGGCAAGACCACGACCGTGCGGATCCTGGCCACCCTCCTGCGCGCTGACGGCGGCACGGCAACCGTCAACGGCCACGACGTGACGACCGAGCCGGATCAGGTGCGGCGCTCGATCAGCCTCACCGGCCAGTTCGCCGCCGTCGACGAGCTGCTCACCGGGCGGGAGAACCTGGTCCTGGTCGCCGAGCTGCGCCGGGTCGCCGACCCCGGAAAGGTGGCCGACGCTCTCCTGACCCAGTTCGGACTGGCCGATGCCGGCGGAAGGCGCGCGTCGGCATACAGCGGTGGCATGCGGCGCCGACTGGACATCGCGATGAGTCTGATCGGCGACCCACCCGTGCTCTTCCTCGACGAGCCGACCACCGGGCTCGACCCGCAGGCGCGCCTCGAGGTGTGGCGCACCGTGCGTGACCTCGCCGGGCGGGGCACGACGGTGCTGCTGACCACCCAGCACCTGGAGGAGGCCGAGCAGCTGGCCGACCGGATCGCGATCCTGCACGAGGGCCGGGTCATCGTCGAGGGCACCCTCGCCGAACTCAAGGCGCTCCTGCCGCAGGCGACCGTGGAGTACGTCGAGAAGCAGCCCACCCTCGAGGAGATCTTCCTCGCCGTGACCGGCGAGACCAGCCAGGGAGGCCAGCGATGAGCACCCACGTCCACGACACCGTCGTGCTGTCCAAGCGGTCCCTGCGGCACGTGCTGCGCAGCCCCGACACGATCCTCACGACCGCGATCACGCCGGTGGCGATGCTGCTGCTGTTCGTCTACGTCTTCGGCGGCGCGATCGAGGTCGGCGACGCGAGCTACGTCAACTACCTGCTGCCGGGCATCCTGCTCATCACGGTCGCCTCGGGCATCAGCTACACCGCCTTCCGCCTGTTCACCGACGCGTCCAGCGGCATCGTGGGGCGGTTCCGGTCGATGCCGATCAGCCGGTCCGCCGTGCTGTGGAGCCACGTGCTGACCTCCGTGGTGGCCAACCTGGTCTCCCTGGTGGTGGTCCTGGCGGTGGCGCTGCTGATCGGCTTCCGCTCCGGGGCCGGGGTGCTCGCGTGGCTCGCCGTGCTGGGGGTCATGACGTTGTTCACCCTGTCGCTGACCTGGCTCGCGCTGATCCCGGGCCTGACCGCCCGCTCGGTGGACGGCGTGAGCGGGTTCTCCTACCCGCTGATCTTCCTGCCGTTCATCAGCTCGGCCTTCGTGCCGACCGAGGGCATGCCGGGCCCGTTGCGGTGGTTCGCCGAGCACCAGCCGGTCACGCCGATCGTGAACACGCTGCGGAGCCTGCTGGCCGAGCAGCCGGTCGGCACCGACGGCTGGCTCGCGACGGGCTGGTGCCTGGTCATCCTCGCGGTGGCCTACCTGGTCGCGACGCGCATCTACGCCCGCCAGCTCGCACACTAGAGACGTGTTGACGATTGGCCAGCTGGCCGCCTACGCCGGCGTCACGGTGCGCGCGGTCCGGCACTACCACGCCAAGGGGTTGCTGCCCGAGCCCGAGCGCGACCACTCCGGCTACCGGCGCTATGACGCGGCGGCGGTCACCGAGCTGGTGCGGATCCGCACCCTGGCCGGTGCCGGGGTGCCGCTGTCGCGGGTCCGGGAGCTGCTGACCGCCGACGAGGCCGCCTTCGCCGAGGCGGTCGCGCAGATCGACCGGAGGCTGCGCAGCGAGATCCGGGAGCTGCAGGGGCACCGCGCGCGCATCTCCCAGCTCGCCGCCGGCGACAGCCTGGCTCTGCCGCCGGAGGTGGTCAGCTATCTGGAGCGGATGCGCGAGTTCGGCTTCCCCGAGCGGCTCATCGAGCTCGAACGGGACAGCTGGATCCTGCTGGCCGCGCAGGTGCCGGACCAGGTGTCGACGCTCATGGCGCACAAGCGCTCCCAGATCGAGGACGAGGGGCTGCGGCGGCTCTATCTCGACATCGCCGAACTCGCCGACTGTGAGCCCGACGACGCCCGGCTGCCCGCGCTGGCCGACCGTGTAGCCGCCTTCATCGAGGCGGCCACTGCCTACGGCGAGGACGTCGAGGTCGAGGAGGACATCAGCGAGGAGCTCATCGCCCTGCTCGACGAGGCGTTCCTCGAGGCCCTCCCCGCCGCACCCCGGCTCCTCGAGCTGCTCGAGGAGCGCGGCTGGACGGGGTGGACAGGCATCCGACGAGTGGAGGACTGAAGCGGGCTGAGGCGGCCCGGGACGAGTGGACGCATCCTCCGCGGCCCCCTGCTCACCGGGTCGGCGGCCCCTGGTCCACGTCGGCGCCGGCCTCGTGGGAGTCGGCACCACCCATGTCGTCGCCACCGAGGGCGGCGGACTGCCGGGCGATCAGCTCGGCGCAGCCCTCGCCCGCCAGGTCGAGCAGCGCGTCGAGCAGCTCCCGGTCGAAGGGCACGCCCTCGGCGGTGCCCTGCACCTCAACGAACCTGCCGTCGCCGGTCATCACGACGTTCATGTCGGTGTCGGCGTCGACGTCCTCGACGTAGTCGAGGTCGAGGACCGGCTCGCCCTCCACCACACCGACGCTGACCGCGGCGACCTCGCCGGTGATCGGCTCGGCGTCAGGCTTGATCAGGCCGAGGGAGCGGCCCTTCTCCACCGCGTCGACCAGGGCGACGTAGGCGCCGGTGATCGCTGCCGTGCGGGTCCCGCCGTCGGCCTGCAGGACGTCGCAGTCCAGGTGGATGGTGTTCTCGCCGAGCTCGCCGAGGTCGATCACGGCGCGCAGGCTGCGGCCGATCAGCCGGGAGATCTCGTGGGTGCGCCCGCCGATGCGGCCCTTGACCGACTCGCGGTCGCTGCGGGTGTGGGTGGCGCGCGGCAGCATGGCGTACTCCGCGGTCGCCCAGCCCAGCCCGCTGCCCTTGCGCCAGCGCGGCACGCCCGCGGTGAAGGAGGCGACGCACAGGACGCGGGTCCGGCCGAACTCGATCAGGACGCTCCCCTCGGCGTGGTCCAGCCAGTTCCGCGTGATGCGCACCTCGCGGAGCTGGTCGATCTGGCGTCCGTCGTGGCGGGGTCCGTCCGTCGCGTTCGTCATAAGAACAGGGTATGGCGTGGTGCCGGTCGGCAGGACACCACGGGGCCCGGGGGCGGTCCCGGTCGGGAGATAGTCTGCTGCCCGCCGACCGACCCGAGGAAGGACCACGCCCCGATGTATGCCGTGCACGCGCTCTGGTCCCCGGGCCGCGGGCTCTGCCTGTGGGCCGAGGATGCTGACCGTGCCGTGACGAGCCGCAGCCAGGCGGTGCGCCGCGCACGCCCGCACCCGTTCGCGGTGCCGTCCGAGGAGCTGGCTGCGATCCACCCGGGCACGCCGGGCAGCGCCCTCCTGCTGCTCCCCTCGCTGCTCACGGCGCCGCTGGACTCCCCGGAGCTGGTGCGGACCCGGCCGCGCCGTCGGTCCACCCGGCAGCGGGTGCTCGCGGCCTGGTCGGTGCCCGTGGTGACGCTCGGGCCGGCGGCAGCCCTGGCCCTGCTGGAGGATCCGGGCCAGGAGGCGCGGTACGGCGCGACGGTGCAGCACCTCACCGAGCTGGCCGCGACCGCCCGGGACCTCGTCGAGCGCGGTCGGGTGCTGCCCAGCGTGCAGGACGGTCCCCACGGTCCCGCAGCCCGCTGGCGGCCGGTCCTGCAGGGGCCGGACGTCCCCGGTGCGCAGGCCCTGGTCGACGCGCTGCCACCCGTGGGCCGCGCCGAGACGACCTCGGCCGAGGACCACACAGGACAGCACCCCGGCGAGCTGGTGTCCGACGCGCTGGAGGCGCTCGTGGACGCGGCCGCCCGGGAGCGGTTGGCGACCGCCGGGGTCTCCCTGCTGGACGCCCTCCCACGCCGCCGGGGCAGACCGCCGCGCCAGGTCCCTGCTGCGGAGGCCTGGCTGCCTGCACTGAGCAGCCCGGAGGGACTCTTCGAGGCCGACCCCACAGATGTGGCCGCGCTCCGGGAGTCGCTGGAGCCCTGGGACGCCCTGGGCCGCGAGCAGAGCGGTCCCGCCCGACTGGTCCTGCGCCTGTCCGAGCCGGACCCCGGCCAGCCGAGTCGCGACCAGGCGAACCCCGACCCGACAGACCCCGACCAGCAGTCCGGTCCCGAGCCGGGCGGCGGGAGTGCTGACAGCTGGCGGCTGGACTTCCTGCTCCAGTCGGTGCAGGACCCGAGCCTGGTGGTGCCGGCCGACCAGGTGTGGCAGTCCGGCACCGGACTGCAGCGGTGGCTCGAGCGGCCCGAGGAGCTGATGCTCGGCGAGCTGGGCCGGGCCAGCACCCTCTATCCGCCGCTCGGCACTGCCCTGCGCGACGCCCGACCGGCGGGGATGACGCTGACGGCCGACACGGCATACGACTTCCTGGCGCACCAGGCGGGCCTGCTCGACCAGGCCGGCTTCGTGGTGCAGCTGCCGTCCTGGTGGACGAGGCGTCGCCGCCTCGGCCTGCGCGGGTCGGCGACGCCGGCGCCCGACGGCGGGGTGGCCGAGGGGATGTTCAGCCGGGAGTCGCTGTCTGCCTTCTCGTGGCAGCTGGCCATCGGCGACGACCCGCTCACCGAGGAGGAGCTGGCGGCCCTGGCCGCGGCGAAGGCCCCGCTGGTCCGGCTGCGTGGGGAGTGGCTCGCCGCCGACCCCGAGCAGATCCGGCGCGGGCTGGAGTTCCTGAGCACGCAGGGCCGTGACGGCTCCGCGCTGACCGCCGCTGAGGTGCTGGCGCTGGCGTCGAGCCACCCCGACGACCTGGACACCCCGCTGCCGGTGGTGGGGGTGCACGCCACCGGGCTGCTCGGCGACCTGCTCTCCGGCGTCGCGGACCAGCACCTCGCGCCGGTCGCCCCACCGGACACGCTCCGGGCGGAGCTGCGCGGATACCAGCAGCGCGGACTGTCCTGGCTGGCGTTCCTGGCCGACCTCGGGCTGGGTGCCTGCCTGGCCGACGACATGGGGCTGGGCAAGACGCTGCAGCTGCTGGCCCTGGAGGCGCTGCAGCGCTACCGCCACCCGGAGACCGGGCCGACGCTGCTGCTGTGCCCGATGTCGCTGGTCGGCAACTGGCAGCGGGAGGCCGCGCGGTTCGCCCCGGAGCTGCGGGTCCACGCCCACCACGGCCCCGGCAGGTTGCACGGCGCCGCCCTGGACGCGCAGCTCACCCAGGTCGACCTCGTGGTGACGACCTATCAGACGGCAGTCCGCGACATCGACGAGC
Source organism: Ornithinimicrobium cavernae (assembly GCF_003121625.1). Taxonomy (GTDB): domain Bacteria; phylum Actinomycetota; class Actinomycetes; order Actinomycetales; family Dermatophilaceae; genus Ornithinicoccus; species Ornithinicoccus cavernae. The sequence goes on from NZ_QDDJ01000004.1 coordinate 113,399, forward strand.
TGGCGGAGCGGCAGTGGGCGCGCGTCGTGCTGGATGAGGCGCAGGCCATCAAGAACGCCCGGTCCCGGGCCGCCAGGGCGGTGCGCCGGATGCGGGCCGACCACCGGGTCGCGCTCACCGGGACGCCAGTGGAGAACCGGCTGGCCGAGCTGTGGTCGCTGATGGACTTCCTCAACCCTGGGATCCTCGGCACCCCCGAGCTGTTCCGCTCGCGGTACGCCAAGCCGATCGAGCGCTATGGGCAGACCGAGCCGGCCGAGCGGCTGCGGGCCGTGACCCGGCCCTACGTGCTGCGCCGCCTCAAGACCGACCGGACGATCATCGACGACCTGCCGGACAAGATCGAGATCAAGCAGTACTGCAACCTCACCGCCGAGCAGGCCTCGCTCTACCAGGCCGTCGTCGAGGAGATGATGCCCAAGATCGAGGAGAGCGAGGGCATCGAGCGGCGCGGAAATGTGCTCGCCGCGATGACCAAGCTCAAGCAGGTGTGCAACCACCCCGCCCAGTTCCTGCACGGGGCGTGGCACGCCGGGCACCGGTCGGGCAAGGTGCTGCGCCTGGAGGAGATCCTCGAGGAGGTGCTGGCCGAGGGCGACAAGGCGCTGCTCTTCACGCAGTATGCCGGGTTCGCCGACCTGCTCCTGCCTCACCTGTCGGCGCGGTTCGGCCAGGACGTGCTCTATCTACACGGCGGGACCCCGCGGGCGCGCCGCGAGGAGATGGTGCAGTCCTTCCAGTCGCCGGACGGGCCACCGTTGTTCCTCCTCTCCCTCAAGGCAGGCGGCACCGGACTCAACCTGACCGAGGCGAGTCACGTCATACATCTGGATCGGTGGTGGAACCCGGCCGTGGAGAACCAGGCGACGGACCGGGCCTTCCGCATCGGGCAGCGGCGCAACGTGCAGGTGCGCAAGTTCATCTGCACCGGGACCCTGGAGGAGCGGATCGACCAGATGATGGAGCAGAAGCAGGCGCTGGCCGACCTGGTCGTCGGCGACGGCGAGGGGTGGCTGACCGAGCTGTCCACCCAGGAGCTGCGTCAGGTCCTCGAGCTGTCCCCGGAGGCCGTCGGTGAGTGACTGGTTCCCGCCCCCGTCGCGACCCCGGGCGGTCGAGGGCGGGCTGCGGGCGCGCAGCAAGCGCGGGGCCATCGCCCAGCAGTGGTGGTCCCAACGGTTCATCCAGGTCCTGGAGTCGATGGGCATCGGCGGCCGGCTCGCGCGGGGCCGCAACTACGCGCGCCGCGGCCAGGTGCTCGAGCTGCAGCTGGACACCGGCGCGGTGACCGCGAGGGTCCAGGGCAGCCGGGCCCGTCCCTACCGCGTGCGGGTCGGGGTCCCCGCGTTCGGCAAGGCCGACTGGACCCGGGTGAGCCAGGCGCTCGCCGGAGACGCGTGGTACACCGCGAAGCTGCTCAGCGGCGAGATGCCGCCCGACATCGAGGAGCTCTTCGCCGGGCTGGGCCTGTCCCTGTTCCCCGCCGGTGCCGCCGAGCTGACGATGGACTGCAGCTGCCCGGACTGGGGCGTGCCGTGCAAGCACCTCGCGGCGGTGCTCTATCTGCTGGCCGAGCACTTCGACGAGGACCCGTTCGCCATCCTGGCGCTGCGCGGGCGCGACCGGGAGACGCTGCTCGGCGCCGTGAGCGCGTTGCGCGGCGGCGCGCCGGCGGATGACGGCGAGGCGTCCGCCGGCGCGTTGCCACTCGCGGACTGCCTGGAGACGTTCTTTGCCATGCCCACCGGGCTGCCCGGGCGCGCCGACCAGGGCGTGGACCCGGCTCCTCCGGATGCGCTGCTCGACCAGCTGCCAGCCGTGGACGTCACGGTCCGCGGCACGCCGCTGATCGAGGCGCTGCGCCCGGTGTACGCGACACCCGCCGGCTAGACCGGCTCGGCGTTGTCCTGGATGTCGAGGGTCGTCGATCCGAGCTCGTCGGAGCGCACCGCCGGATAACCCAGCTCCTGGAGGACGTCGAGCAGGTCGCGGCGCCGCAGCACCCCAGGGTCCGGGTGGTGTCCTTCGTCGCCGAAGATCGCGAACGCGGCCTCCTTCCCTCCCGGCGTGAACCTGGGTGGGTACCTGAGACCTCCGAACCCCGCGTCCCAGCAGGCCCGGGCCCATGCCTGGCACAACGCGTAGTCGCTCGTGGCCGCCAGCTCCCCGGTGACACCCACCATCAGGGCCGCGGGTGAGGTGAGGTCGGCGAGGGCGCCCGCGGACTCGGGCGCACACACCTCACTGACAACCCTGCCCGCATACAGCCGCTCGGTGATGGGGATCTGCATGGCCATGAGCCGTCCGCACCGCTCCCGGACCGCAACGCCCTCGGTCCCGCCGAAGTAGCACGTTCCGTGTGGGTCCTCCAGGTCGAAGCGGCCGTCCCCGGATGAGGCGAACCACCAGCAGCCGCCGTCGTCGCCCTCACGGAGGCCGTGCTCCCGGTAGAGGCGGCGGCTCGGACCAACGCGCGGAAGCCCGGTGCGCAGGACGGCTGCCTCCGGCGGGGGCTGCTGTGCCGGACGTGCCCGCGGGGCTGTCATCGGGGAGTCAGTTCGCGCCTGACGTCCTGGGCCCAGTCCCTCAGGCGAGCCTGGTCGCGACTGCTGGTGGCCCACTCGGTGGCACTCATCCCGAGTTCGGGGTCCGTCGCCCGGAGCATGGCCGCCACGGTCCATGAGTCGACGTCCTTGAGTGCCTTGAGGACAGGCACGAGGTTGGGGTGGACCTCAACTCGCCCGGCCTGGCGCCGGAACTGGAACAGCGGATAGTAGACCTGTCCCTCGGTCGTGGTGATCCCGAGCACGGTGCCGTTGGCACGACGGCTGCTCAGAGCCTGACGCGTCCGCAACCCGAGGGCTGCGCGAGCGCGCGCGCTGGTCCAGACCGGGCCGATACGAGAAGCGAGCGGATTCTGAGCGGGCGCTGCCGTGGTGTCCAGGATCAGTTGGGCCGCCTCGTCCGGCGTGGGCATTCCGGTGGTTGACCCCTTCCCCGCCCGACGCATCCGTTGGACCAGAGCATCACTGACCCGATGAGCGTACTGCTCGGCACTCATGGTGGACATGGCCACTCCTTCCGTCACGTGCGACAAGACCATTGTCGCCCGTGACGACAAGATCGTCAAGGGCAGTGATTGTGCCGTTCGCCCGGCTCAGCGTCCGGCGTTGTCCAGGTCGGTGCGCTCAGGTCCCGGCGTTGACCAGGTCGGTGCGCTCGGCGGCCAACTGCACGGCACCGACCACGCTGGCCCGGTCGCCGAGCTCGCTCATCACGATCGGGGTCTCGGCGACAGAGGCGAGCGCGTGCCGCCGCAGCCCGGTGCGGGTCGGCTCCAACAGCAGCTCACCGGCCTGCGCGGCGGCGCCACCCAGGATGACGATGCCGGGGTTGAGCAGGTTCAGCAGCGAGCCGAGCGCCCAGCCCAGTCGGAGCCCGGCGTCCTCGATCACCCGCCGGGCTGCGAGGTTGCCCTCACCCGCTGCCACCACCACCTCGGGGAACGTCGCGCCCGGGAGCCGCGAGCCGAGCAGGCGCAGCAGGTGCTCGCTGGAGGTGTAGGTCTCCAGGCAGCCCCGGCTGCCGCACCGGCACATCGGCCCCTGCTCGTCGACGGTGAGGTGTCCGATCTCGCCCGCGGTGCCGTCGGCCCCGTGGAACAGCTCGTCGTTGATGATGATCCCCGCACCCACGCCGCTGGCGATCTTCACGAACACCGAGGTGCGGTGCTCGCGACCGTGCCCGTGGCGGTGCTCGGCGAGGGCACCGAGGTTGGCGTCGTTCTCCACCTGCACCGGGGCGCCGAACGCCTCCCGCGCGACGGCCGCCGCATCCACGCCCTCCCAGCCCGGGAAGATCGCCGAGGACCGCACGACGTTGTTGACCACAGGGGCCGGCAGGCCGAGGCCGATGTGCCGCAGGGGCCCGACACCGGGGTTGATGCGCTCCAGGATCGAGGCCGCCAGCGTCAGGTCCATGACATGGCCCTCCGGCTCGGTGGGGACGCGCTCCTCGGCCAGCACCGTGCCGGTGAGGTCACCGACCGCGACCGCCACGTGGCGGTGCCCGAAGTCGACGCCGGCCACGACCCCCGCGCCGGGCGCCAGGCGCACCGCCGAGCCGCGGCGGCCGCTGCTCGGCTCGCTGTCCAGCAGGCCGGCGGCGGTGAGGTCGCGGACGATGTTGGACACCGTGGCGTGCGCCAGCCCGGTGGCCCGCGCCAGCTCTGCCTGGGTGTGGGCGCCCTTGTCCGTGGGCGTCCGCAGCACGTTGAGCACGCGGCTCTCGTTCGCCGCGCGCAACGACGACGTCGATCCGGGCGCAGAGGTCTTCGGAGACGCGCTTGGAGGCATGGCAGAACTGTGCCCCCTTCACCATTTAAGTGTCAAGAGTTAACGACATGCGAACCGTTCGGCGCTTTATGGAACCGTTATCGTTCACCTCTTGACGACAAAGCCCTTCGGCGCAACACTTCAGGGGATCTGTTCGCAACGAAGCGGGCGCTGGGTCTCCCCGGTCCGCTCTCCCCCTAGGAGGACCCACCGTGACCACATCAGTCAGGCGCCGCTCGGCCGTCGGGATCACCGCCCTGCTCGCGCTCACCCTCACTGCCTGCGGAGCCAACGACCCGGCCCCGGAGGACACCAACGACACCGGCGCCGAGGCCGAGGACACGGGCGAGGCCGGCACGGAGACCGGCGCGGCCGGCGGCGAGAGCATCAGCATCGCGCTGCTCCTCCCCGAGTCCCAGACCACGCGCTACGAGGCGTTCGACAAGCCGCTCTTCGAGGCCAAGGTGGCCGAGCTGTGCGAGGAGTGCGAGGTCCTCTACTACAACGCCGACCAGGACGAGACCGCCCAGGCCCAGCAGGTCGACACCGCGATCAGCGAGGGCGCCTCGGTGATCGTGCTCGACCCGGTCAACGGTGCCGGTGCGGGCGGCATGGTCACCGCGGCGCAGGCCGAGGACATCCCGGTCATCGCCTACGACCGGTTCATCGCGGAGGCCGACTACTACATGTCCTTCGACAACGAGACCGTCGGCAAGATGCAGGGCGAGGCCCTCGTGGAGGCGATGGGCGACACGGGCAACATCCTCATGCTCAACGGCGCCCCTAGTGACCCCAACGCCGCCCAGTTCAAGGCGGGCGCGCACAGCGTCATCGACGCCAGCGGCCTGACCATCCTGGAGGAGTACGACAACCCCGACTGGTCGCCGGAGAACGCCCAGCAGTTCGTCACCGACCAGCTCAGCGCCTACGACCCCGAGGAGATCGACGGCGTGTATGCCGCGAACGACGGCCAGGCGGGTGGCGCGGTCGCCGCGCTGACCGGTGGTGGCATCGCCGTGGACGACCTGCCCCCGATCACCGGCCAGGACGCCGAGCTCGCGGCCGTGCAGCGGATCGTGGCGGGGCAGCAGTCGGTCACGGTCTACAAGCCGATCCCGATCGAGGCCGAGACCGCGGCCGAGCTGGCGGTCACGCTGGCCAGGGGCGAGGAGCCGGCCGGGACCAGTGACACCGGCGTGGAGCTGACCGACTTCGAGGGCGTCCCGTCCTACATCTTCGATCCGATCGCGGTGACCCAGGACAACGTCGCCGACACGATCGTGGCCGACGGGTTCTACTCCGCGGACGAGATCTGCACGGGCGACTACGCCGAGGCCTGCGAGGCGCTCGGGATCGGCTGATGACCCAGCCCCTCACCCACCACGAGGCGGTGCCGGTCGGGGACAGCGTGCTGTCCCTGACCGGCATCACCAAGCGCTTCGGCGCGGTCCAGGCCCTCACCGACGTGTCGCTCGAGGTGCGCCCGGGCGAGGTCGTCGCCCTGGTCGGCGACAACGGTGCGGGCAAGTCGACCCTGGTCAAGATCATCTCCGGGGTCTACCAGCCCGACGGAGGCAGGATCGTCTTCGACGGCCGGCCCGTCGCCGTCCACGGGCCGTCCGACGCCCAGCGGCTCGGGATCGCCACGGTCTTCCAGGACCTGGCGCTCTGCGACAACCTGGACGTCGTCGCCAACCTGTTCCTCGGTCAGGAGCGGGCCACCGCCTCGATCCTCAACGAGGTCGAGATGGAGCAGGAGGCGTGGCGGCTGCTGCGCACCCTGTCGGCCAAGATCCCCTCCGTGCGCATCCCGATCGCCTCGCTGTCCGGCGGACAGCGGCAGACCGTCGCGATCGCGCGCAGCCTGGTCGGGCAGCCCAAGGTGGTGCTGCTCGACGAGCCGACCGCCGCCCTGGGCGTCGCCCAGACGGCCGAGGTGCTCAACCTGGTCGAGCGGCTCCGCGAGACCGGCCTGGGCGTGATCCTGGTCAGCCACAACATGGCCGACGTGCAGGCCGTCGCCGACCGCATCGTGGTGCTGCGGCTGGGCCGCAACGCCGCCGACTTCGCCGTCGAGGAGGCGACCACCGAGGAGCTGGTGGCCGCGATCACCGGCGCATCCGACAACGTGGTGGCCGAGCGGGCCTCCCGACGCACCAAGCCGGAGGACCAGGACCATGAGTGAGGCGACCAGGACCGCCGCAGTGGCGGCCGACCTCGCCGACGAGCGGCTCATCAAGAACGAGGGAGTCGGTGGCTTCCTGTCCAGCCAGCTCAACCGGCTCCGCTCCGGCGACCTCGGCAACCTCCCGGTGGTGCTGGGCCTCGTCATCATCTGCATCGGGTTCTACCTGCAGAACGCCCGGTTCCTCTCCTCCCGCAACCTGGTCTCGATCACGCAGTACGCCGCACCGATCGGCATCATCGCCCTCGGCATCGTGCTGATCCTGCTGCTCGGTGAGATCGACCTGTCGGTCGGCTCGGTGAGCGGCATGGCGGCGGCCGTCATGGCGGTGCTGATGGTCAACAACGGCCTGTCGACCACGGTGGCCATGCTGGGCGGGGCACTGGTGGGCCTCACCGTGGGGCTGCTCTACGCGGCGCTCTACATCTGGATCGGGATCCCGTCGTTCGTGTTCTCCCTCGCCGGACTGCTCGGCTTCCAGGGCGTGCTGCTGTTCGTCCTGGGCAGCACCGGCACGATCAACCTGTCCAAGGACTCCTGGCTGCTGGAGTTCACCCGGTTCAGCTTCGTCACGGGGTGGCAGTCGTATGCGATCGTCGCCCTGATCGTGCTGGTGTACCTGGGCACTGAGTGGCGGGTGACGGTGCGGCGCACTGCGGCCGGGCTGACCCCGCCGTGGTGGCCGCTGGTCATCGTCAAGGCCGCGGCGATCGCCGTCGGTCTGGGCCTGCTCACCTGGTACGTCAACATCGACCGCGGCTTCAGCTACCTGTGGTGGCTGTTCTTCGGGCTCGTGGTCGTCGTCGACTACGCCCTGCGCCGGACCCGCTGGGGCAGGCACGTGTATGCCGTGGGAGGCAACGAGGAGGCCGCGCGGCGCTCGGGCATCAAGGTCAACCGCGTGTATGTGTCCGTTTTCGTGCTGACCTCCCTGTTCGCCGCCTTCGGCGGCCTCCTGGCGGCCGGCCTGCAGACCAGCGTCTCGCAGGCGACGGGCACCACCGACACCAACCTGACCGCCATCGCGGCGGCGGTGATCGGCGGCACCAGCCTGTTCGGCGGGCGCGGCACGGCCTGGGCGGCCCTCATGGGCGTTCTGGTGCTGCAGGCGATCACCAGCGGGCTCAACCTCGCTGGGGTGGAGTCGGAGGTGCGGTTCATGGTGACCGGCGCCGTCCTCATCATCGCCGTCGGCATCGACTCGCTGTCCCGGCGCGCGCGGTCCTCCAGCGGCAGCGGCTGACCGGACCTTACGGCGGGTCCCGACCGGGCCAAGGCTGGCCGACTCCCCCGCCGGGCGCCGCTTTCGTCTAGCCTCGGTCCCCTATGGACGAGGACCAGACCGACGGCGCGCCCGTCACCGTCGCCCAGCTGACCCGGGACCGGCTGGGCGAGCTGAGCGCCGGCGAGCGCAAGGTGGGCCGGGCGCTGCTGTCGGCCTATCCGGTCGCCGGCCTGGAGACCGTGGCCGAGCTCGCGCACCGGGCCGGCGTCAGCGCCCCCACCGTCGTGCGCTTCGTCGCGCGCCTCGGCTTCGCCGGCTACCCGCAGCTGCAGCGGGCGCTGATGAGCGAGGTGCACGCCCAGATGGGCTCGCCGGTGCAGCAGTACCCGCTGCAGGCCGAGATGCCCGCGGGCAAGGACTTCCTGCCGTTCAACGCCGAGATGCACGCCTCGCTGATCCGCCGGTCGTTCCAGGACCTGCCCACCAGCGAGTTCGCGGCGGCCATCCGGCTGCTCTGCGACGAGTCGCTGCGCGTGCACGTGATCGGCGGCCGGTTCAGCCAGCTGCTGGCGGCCTACCTCACCACACACCTCCAGCTGCTGCGTCGGGGGGCGGCGCTCGTCCCCCCGGACGAGTTCGCCCGCGCCTCGCTCGTCGCCGACGCCGACCGTCACGACCTGCTCGTCGCCTTCGACTACCGCCGTTACGACCCCGCCACGGTCCGACTCGCCCGAGCGATGGCCGAGGCCGGCGCCCACGTGCTGCTGCTCACCGACCCCTGGCTCTCCCCCGCCAGCGACGTCGCCGAGGTGGTGCTCGCCAGCCGCGTGGAGTCGCCCTCGCCCTTCGACTCCCTGGTCCCGGGCCTGGCCCTGGTCGAGACGCTGGTCACCGCCGTCATGGACGAGCGCGGGCCCGACGGCCGGTCCCGGGTCGAGCGGGTGGAGGCCGTCCGGGAGGGGCTCAGCCCCGAGAACCCGTCACCCCTGGCGCCCGACCCGTCTGAAACAGAGATTTCACCCTCAGGCTATTGACAGGTTGCTGTATCACCTGTTTCATTGACGCCCATGGCGAGCACACCACACGAGACCTCGGGCCGCGCGACCGCCCGGCCCGACCCGGCTCCCGGTCAGGGCCTGCACCGCAACCTCCGCGTCTGGGAGGTCACCGCACTCTCGGTCGGCTTCATGGGCCCGGTCATGGCGATGTCCCTCAACGGCATCGGCGTCGCCGGCCTGGTCGGCAAGGCGGTCCCGTTCACCTTCATCGTGTCCTTCGCGGGGACCATGGCGGTGGCCTACGCCTTCATCCGGCTCACCCGCTACTTCGCCCACGCCGGCAGCGTCTACGCCCTGGCCGGCGCCACGCTCGGCCCGCGGGCGGGCTTCTTCGGCGGGTTCGCCCTGCTCGGCACCTACCTCTTCTTCTCGGCGTGCATCGTCGGCGCCTGCGCGGTGTTCTTCGACGCGATGATCGGCGAGCTCGGCATCAGCGTGCCGACGTGGGGCTGGCTGGTCGTCGGGGTGCTCGCCAGCCTCGCCGCCCTGGGGCTCAACCTGCGCGAGTCCAAGACCGTCACCCGCGTGCTGCTGGCGATCGGCATGGTCGGCATCCTGACCATGCTCGGTCTCGCCTTCGTCATCATCGCCCGCGTCGGCAGCGGCACCGCCCCGGTCAGCACCGGCCTCGACCTCGGCACACTGCTGCCGGGCGACGCCTCGTGGACGGCGATCATGACGGCGGCCGTCTTCGGCTTCCTGTCCTGGGCCGGATTCGAGTCCGGCACCACCCTGGGCGAGGAGACCAGGGACCCCAAGCGGACCATCCCGGTCGCCCTGACCCTGGCGGTCGTCCTGGCCGGTGTCATCTACACCGTCGTGATGTTCGCCCAGTCCGTCGGCTTCGGCACCGACCAGGCCGGGCTGGACGCCTTCGCCGGCGCCAGCTCCACGCTCACCCAGCTCAGCTCGACCTACATCGGCTCGTGGTTCGCCGTCGTCATCTCGATCATCGCGTTCTGTGTCGCCTTCGCCTCGCTCCTCAGCTGCTCGGCCGCCGCGGCCCGCCTGGTCTACGCCATGGCGCGCGACGGCTTCGGCCCCGCAGCCCTGGCGCGCACCAACACCACCGGCGCCCCCAGCACCGCGACGTACCTGGTGATCGGCCTGGCCATCGCGCTCATGCTGTTCCTGGCCGTCATCGGCGGCGGACCGGTCGAGGTCTACTACTGGTTCGCCACGATCGCGACGCTCTGCATGGTGGTCGCCTACGGCATGGCCTCGGTCGGCGTCATCCGGCACACCTTCCGCCCCGGCTCCCCCATCCGCGCGTGGGAGGCGCTGGTCCCCGCCCTGGGCCTGGCCTTCCTGGTCTACGTCTACGTCGTGCAGGTCGCGGGCCAGGAGGCGCCCTACACCTACTTCCCCTGGATCGCCGGCGCCTGGTGCCTGCTCGGTCTGGTGGTCATCATCGCCGCGCCACGGTTGGCTGAGCGCATCGGCAGCCGCATCTCACAGGAGGATCTCGGATGACCCCGGAGGCACACCAGGACGCCCCCGAGCTGACACCGCTCACCTTCGTCGCCACCAGCGACCTCACCGGGCTCACCAAGGGACGGGTCGTCCCGACAGCCGGTATGCCGACAGGCGCCTCGACCGGTTGGGTGCCGGCCAACGTGGGGATCGGTGTGGACGGCCACATCGTGGAGGGCATCCCCTTCGACTCCAGCGGGGATCTGCGGCTGCTGCCGGACCCCGAGGCGGTGCACGAGATCCGGGGCGTCCCCGGCAAGCCGGACCTCACCGTGGCGATCGCGAACGTGGTCCACACCGACGGCGCCCCGTGGTCGTGCTGCACCCGGACCATCCTGCGCGACACCGTCGCCGCCCTGCAGGAGGAGTTCGGGCTCAGCGCCGAGGTCGCGTTCGAGCACGAGTTCGCCGACCTGGACGGCGACACCCCGCACCACCCGTTCTCGTGGCGCAACTTCCGGGCCGCCGAGCCGATCGGCTCGCACCTGGTGACCGCGATGCAGGCCAGCGGCCTGGAGCTGGAGAACTGGCTGCCGGAGTACGGCCGCCACCAGTACGAGGTCGTCGTCGAGCGCGCGGCCCCCGTGGCGGCGGCCGACCGTGCCCTGCTGCTGCGCGACCTGGTCCGGGACGTCTTCGCGGCCTTCGACAGGCGCGCGAGCTTCACGCCGATGACCGCCCCCGGCGAGACCGGGGCCGGCGTCCACGTCCACTTCAGCCTGCAGTCGGCGGACGGCTCCAACCCGCTCTTCGACGCGGACCGGCCGGGACGGCTGTCCGAGCTCGGGGGCCGGTTCGCCGCGGGCATCCTGAGGTACGCGCCGTCCCTGGCCGCGGTCTTCGCGCCGCTGGCCATCTCCTACGAGCGGCTCAAGCCGCACAACTGGTCCGCCGCCGGGGTGTTCCTCGGCGTGGAGAACCGCGAGGCGCTGCTGCGGATCTGCCCGACCATCGAGATCAACGGCCAGGACCCGGAGCCGCAGCTGCACTTCGAGTTCCGCGCCGGCGACATCGGCGCCAACCCCTGGCTGCTGCTCGCGGTCGTGCTGCGCGCCGGCCTGGAGGGCCTGCGCCAGGACCTGGAGCCGGCCGAGGTCGTCGTGGGTGAGCCCGAGCGGGCGCAGATCACGGACCTGCCCTGCGACCTGGCCCAGGCGCTCGACCTGTTCGAGCAGGACGCGGAGGTGCGCTCGTGGCTGGGCGAGGACCTGGTCCAGACCTATCTCGCCGTCAAGCGTGCCGAGCTGGCGGCGGTGGCCGACATGAGTGACGAGGAGAGGTGCCGCTGGTATGCCGACATCTACTGAGTGGCTCACCACCCTGGACCTGGTGGACCACCACTGCCACGGTGTGGTCGAGTCCGACCTGACGCGGCCGCAGTTCGAGGACCTGATCACCGAGTCCGACGTCCCCGCACCGGCCGGCACCACGCACTTCGACACCCAGCTCGGGATGGCCCTGCGGGCGCACTGCCCGCCGGTGCTGGACCTGCCCGCCTTCGCCTCCCCCGACGACTACCTCGCCCGCCGGGCGGAGCTGGGCGCGCACGAGGTCAACCAGCGGCTGCTGCGCGCCTCAGGCATCACCGACTACGTCGTGGAGACCGGGTTCCGCCCCGACCTCATCCTGAGCCCGGAGCAGATGGGTGAGCGCGGCGCCGCGCGGTCCGCCGAGGTGGTCCGCCTGGAGCTCCTCGCCGAGCAGGTGGCGGCCGCGCACGACCCGGCCGACTTCCTCACCGCCTTCCGCGCCCGACTGGACCACGAGCTGACCCGCGCGGTCGGGGTGAAGTCCGTGGCGGCATACCGCGGCGGTTTCGAGCTGGACCCCACGCCACCGGGCGAGGAGGAGGTCACCCGCGCCGTCGTGCAGTGGCGTGCGCAGACCCCGGAGGGCCAGCCGCTGCGGCTCACCGACCCGGTGCTGATCCGCGCCGGCTGGTGGGAGGCGATCCACCGGGCGGTGCCGATCCAGCTGCACGTGGGCTACGGCGACCCAGACGTCGACCTGCACCGGACCAACCCCCTGCTGCTCAGCGACCTGCTGCGCAACGCCCGCTGCAGCGGCGCGAGCTTCCTGCTGCTGCACTGCTACCCGTTCCACCGCGAGGCCGGCTACCTCGCGCACGTCTTCGAGCACGTCTACTGCGACGTGGGGCTGGCGGTGAACTACACCGGGGCGCAGTCGGCGCAGGTGATCGCCGAGAGCCTGGAGCTCACGCCGTTCCACAAGGCGCTGTTCTCCTCCGACGCCTGGGGCGCCGCGGAGCTGTTCCACCTCGGCGCGGTGCTGTTCCGCCGGGGCCTGGGCGAGGCGCTGGAGCGCTGGGCCGCCGCCGACGGCTGGCCGGCCGAGGAGCAGGAGCGCATCGCGCGGATGATCTGCAGCGAGAACGCGCGCCGGGTCTACGGACTCGACCGCACCGGTCGGGCGACCGGAGAGACCAGGTGAGCGCGCCGCATACGGCCTCGTCCTCGGCGGTCCTGACCGAGCTGCACCGGCGGTGGCTCGCCGCGCTCGAGCCCGAGCTCCCCGGGGCACTGCAGCTGCGCCGCCAGGTGCACGCCGACCCGCACCTGTCGGGCCTGGAGGAGCCGACCGCGCAGGTGGTCGAGGCCGCGCTGGGGGTGCCGATGGAGCCGGTCGCGCTCACCGGGCGCGCCGGCCGGGTCGGACCGCCCGAGGGGCCCAGCGTGCTGCTGCGCGCCGAGCTGGACGCCCTGCCGGTGCGGGAGGCGACCGGGGTGAGCTTCGCCGCGCAGAGCGGGCGGATGCACGCCTGCGGGCACGACGTTCACCTGGCCGCGCTGGTCGCGGTCGTGCGGGCCGCCGCCCACCTCGACCTGCCGCTCGGGCTGGTGCCGCTGCTGCAGCCGCGGGAGGAGACCTATCCCTCCGGGGCGCAGGACGTCGTCGCCTCCGGGCTGCTCGCGCGCGAGCAGGCGGTCGCCGCGATCGGCGCGCACGTGCACCCGGGCGTGCCCCCGGGGCAGGTCGCCACCGGGGCCGGCGTCGTCAACGCCGCCGCCGACGAGATCGAGATCGTGCTCACCGGCAACGGCGGCCACGGCGCCTATCCGCACCGCGCGACCGACCCGGTGTCGGCGCTGGGCCACATCGTCCTGGGGCTGCCCGAGGTGGTGCGCCGCACCGTCTCCCCCATGCACCCGGCCGCGGTCTCGGTCGGCCACGTGCAGGCCGGTGAGGCGAGCGCCAACGTGCTCCCCTCCGAGGCGCGGCTGCTGGCGACCATGCGGACCACCGACGCCCGGGACCGGGCGGTCGTGCCGGAGCAGGTGCGCAAGCTGGCCGAGCACCAGGCCAAGGCGTTCGGGGTCGTGGCCGAGGTGCGGATCACCGCGGGTGAGCCGGTGCTCTACAACGACCCGGACCTGGTCGACCTGGTGGACGCGTGGCTGGAGCACGCCGGGCTCGAGCCGACCGAGCCGATGCGCTCCCTGGGCGCCGACGACTTCTCGTTCTTCGGGGAGGTCGTGCCCTCGGTGATGTGCTTCGTCGGGGTGCGCGTCGCCGGGCACGACGAGGAGCCGCCGCAGCTGCACCACCCCCGGTTCCTGCCGGTGGACGACGCCGTGGGTGACGTGGCCCGGGCGCTCATCGCGGGCTACCTGGCGGCCGTCGAGCTGCACCAACGCTGAGTCAACGGATGGGAGAGGGATCGATGGAGAACAGGCCGGACTGGACCGACGAGCAGTGGTATGCCGCGGACCTCACCTCCGTGGCGGGCGTGGAGCGGCTGCGGTTCTTCCCCCAGGTCGTCGCCTCCGGCGCGGGCAGCGTCCTGACCACGCCGGAGGGTCGCGAGGTGATCGACCTGAGTGCCTCGTGGACTGCGACAGGGCTGGGCCACGCGCACCCGGACGTGGTGGCCGCGGCCGAGCGGGCGCTGCGCGCCGCGCCGGGCGGGTCGGTGCTCTCGGGGACGCACCCGGATGCGGTGCTGCTGGCGCGGGCGCTCTGTGAGCGGGTCGAGGTGACGGCGCCTGCCGGCGAGCGGCGTGCCTACCTGGGGCACGCGGGCACGGACGCCAACGACGTGGCGCTGCGGGCGGCGCGGCACGTCACCGGCCGGGCGGGGATCGTGGCCTTCGAGGGCGGCTATCACGGTGGGCTCGGCGCCAGCCAGTCCGTGTCGGGCCTCCACATCTCCGGCGGGACGACTGCGGACCCGGACCTGACGCTGGTGCCCTATCCCGACGTCTACCGCCCGTGGCAGGACTCCGCGGAGACGCTGCTGGCGGACACGCTGGCCCGGGTCGAGGCGGCCCTGGCGGACGGCTCGGTGGCGGCGGTCCTCGTCGAGCCGATCCAGTCCGACGGTGGGGTCCTCGTGCCCCCGGACGGCTTCCTGGCTGGGCTGCGTGAGGCGACGTCGCGCCACGGCGCGCTGCTGGTCATCGACGAGGTCAAGGTGGGTCTGGGGCGCACGGGCCATTTCCTGGCCCACCACGCCGAGGGCGTCGTGCCCGACCTGGTGACGCTCGGCAAGGCCCTGGGCAACGGGCTGCCGGTGTCTGCGCTGGTCGGCCCGGCCTCGGCGTTGGACGAGCCGGCCGCCTCCGCGCTGATGACCACGATCGGCAACCCGGTGAGCTGCGCCGCGGCCCTGGCCGTGCTCGAGCTGCTGGACGACGGCACCCTGGCGGCGTCCGCGGCACGCCTGGGCGAGCAGGCGACGGAGACCATCCGTGGCTTCGCTGCCGGTGACCGGCCTGGCGCGGCGCACGTCGGGCAGGTGAGGGGCCGCGGGCTGTCCGTGGGCATCGAGCTCGTCCGTCCCGGCACTCAGGAGCCGGCCGACGACCTCGCGGCCAAGACCGCCTTCGCCGGCTGGAGCAACGGCGTCGTCGCCTATCCCGTGCGCGGCAACGTCCTGGAGATCACCCCGCCGCTGACCATCACGCCCGCCGAGCTGCAGACGGGCCTCGAGCGGTTGCTGGCTGCGCTCGACGCAGCAGCATGCGGCGAGGTGGCTGATGAGGACGTCGCGGCGTTCAGCGGCTGGTGAGCTGACGCTCTCTTCGACGGAGCGGCGAACCTCGATCTCGGCCCATAGTCGTAGGTAGAAGTACCCATATCGGCCCGTCCGTGGCGACCGTACTCTCGAGGGGAGGAGGCAGCCATGGCCACGACGCCCTCCCCCGCACGAACGACCGGCGGTCCGCGGCGGATCACCAAGGCACAGGCCCAACGTGTCCTCGCGGACCCGGCCTCGGTGCCCTCCGTCCTCGGCGCCGACGCTGAGCCGCTCGAGCCCGAGGATGCGGCCACCGTCGAGGAGGCGTTGGAGCTGGTCCGCGCACGCGCCTCCGCCGTGGTCCGGACCGGCACGGCCAGGCCGAGGGTGCACTCCGCGGCACCGACCCGCACGGCCGCGCGGCCACAGGTCAGGAGCACCGTCGGCCGCGGCTCCGACACCGTGACCAAACGCGGTCCCCGCGCCAGGAGGAGCGAAGACGTCGTTCGTGAGGCACCGACCCGCACGGCCACGCGGCCACAGGTCAGGAGCACCGTCGGCCGCGGCTCCGACACCGTGACCAAACGCGGTCCCCGCGCCAGGAGGAGCGAAGACGTCGTCCGGGAGCGCGCCGAGGCAGCGGCCGGGCCGAAGCCCTCGGGCACGGGCAAGCCCCTCCCCCAGACCCTCGAGTTCTGGCACCGGTCCTATCACCCTGCGCTGGACGGGCGTGACGCGCAGTTCCGCCGACAGCGTGTTGGCGCGGGCAAGCTGACCGGCACCGAGTTGAGCGTGGTGACCGACGCCTACGTCTGGGCCTACTTCATGGCAGGATCGGCGCGCAACGAGCTTCGCTCCTGGGGCGAGACTCCCCAGGACATCCCGGCACTGTGGAACGGCTCCATCGGGCACCCGGCGGCGTCCCTCGGCCACTGGTTCGGTGAGCGCGTGTCCGATCGCTCCGACATGCGTCGCATCATGGACCGCATCCAGGACGTGCTCGAGGCCTGGACCAGTGCGTTCTCGTCGGGATTTCGCACCGGTTTCCCGGTCTTCATCCGACGCAAGGAACGCGATCCTGTGTTCGGCTCGCCACCGGCACGGCACGTGGCCCGGAACACCGTTGAACTCACGCCGGACTACTTCGAGCTGGGGCCGGCAGCGCAGGCAGCGGTCCTGCTCCACGAGATGGGCCACTGGGCGATCGGCATGACCAATCCCAGGGACGAGCGTTCCGACCTGTGCGAGGGAGGATGGAACCGGCCGGAGAACATGTGTTACCACACCGGGAAGAACACCCTC
The DNA here is from genome assembly GCF_003121625.1 of Ornithinimicrobium cavernae. Classification (GTDB taxonomy): domain Bacteria; phylum Actinomycetota; class Actinomycetes; order Actinomycetales; family Dermatophilaceae; genus Ornithinicoccus; species Ornithinicoccus cavernae. The sequence goes on from NZ_QDDJ01000004.1 coordinate 129,954, forward strand.
CGCTCCGAGGACGAGATGCTGCGCGAGAGCAATCCTCGCGTTCTCGCCGAGGCCTTCGACGCAGGCAGTGAGTCCGCGGGCAAGACAGCCCGCAACAACATCGACAACTACGTGGCCTTCATGTGGAACCGGTTCATCGACCGCACCGACTCGGTCCTCTACGTGCCAACCGCCGGCTCCGTGCGCCCCGACCCGTCACCGGTCGGGAAGGGCAAGCCGACCTGAGCCGTCGTCGCGGGTCCTCCCACCAGTGCCGCTCGAGCTCGGCATGCCGCACTGCCACGTCCAGCTGCATCTCGCGCCGGGGGCGGCGACAATCCCGTTGCGTCAGGCAAGCCCCAGACCGACGATGACAGAGTGACTGACACGGCCTATCCCCTGCAGACCGATCGCCTCGTCGTCCGCATGCTCCGCGAGGACGACATCGATGTCCTCACGGCCTACCGCAACGACCCGCAGGTGTCGGCGCTGCAGGACTGGGAGCTGCCCTACCCGCGCGAGCGCGCCGAGCGGTTGGTCGCGGCCCATGCCGACCGCGACGACGTCCTGCCGGGCCAGGGGACGCAGCTCGGGATCGAGCTGGACGGCCAGCTGATCGGCGACATCTATGTCGGCCTGGACGAGCACGTCGGCATCGCCGAGATCGGGTTCAGCCTCGCCGCCGCGCACCACGGCAAGGGGTATGCCGTGGAGGCGGCTTCCGCGGTCGTCGACGACCTCGTCGACCGGCTGGGTGTGCACCGGCTCGTCGGCGAGCTGTCAGCCGACAACCTCGCCTCGGCCCGACTCCTGGAGCGACTGGGGATGACCTTCGAGCACTTCGCGGAGAAGTCCTTCTGGTGGCGGGGCGCCTGGGACGACAACCTCCACTACTCGATGACCGCCGACGACCGACGCGCCTGGCGGGACCGTCCCCTGACCCCGCCGGCTGAGGTGCGCCTCGTCGAGCTCACGCACGAGAACGTCTGGGGCTATCGCCGGCTGCGCACGCACCGCTCCCAGGAGCGCTTCGTCGCGACGATGGACCAGTCCTTCGTCGACGCGCTCTTCCCCGAGCCCGAGGACGGGCACCCCGTGGTCGCGGTGCTGCGCGGGATCGAGGCCGACGGGGAGCCGGCCGGCTTCGTCATGTGGGCCGACGCCATCAACGAGGGCACGCCCGATCCCTACCTCTGGCGCTACCTCATCGACCGGCGCCACCAGGGCCGCGGCATCGGCCGGCGCGCGCTCGACCTCTGGTTCGAGGACCTGCGCGCGGCCGGACACACTGCCGTGGAGGCGAGCTGGGTGCAGGCGCCCGGCGGACCGGAGCCGTTCTATCTCAAGGCCGGCTTCGCGCTCACCGGCGAGATGGACGACGACGAGGCCGTGGCGCGTCGCGAGCTCTGACTGCCGCGCGGCGGTCCGTGCTCACCTCACCAGGCACCTGGTAACCAGAGACGGGTGGCTGAGTCACCCAGTGACTCAGCCACCCGTCATACAGGAGCACTCTTGCCAGCGCCCGGCAGAACCCGCGATCCGCGGGGTTCATCTGGCGATGAGCAGTGGGCCGGCGTCAGCGCTTCTTGCCGTGCAGGGCGGTCTCGACCCCGGTCGCCTCGAGTTCCTTGGCCCGCTTCTCGGCGCGCTTCTCCTTGATGGACTTTCCCGTCTTCTTCGAGAGCGCCTGCCGTGGTGATTTGTCGGACATGGTGAGTCCTTTCAAAGGGGAACCCGGAAGGTCCCACTGACTTGACCATACGCCTCGGCAGACCAATGACCGCTCACGCTGCCGGAGGCCCAGCATCTGCTTCTTCCAACTGCTACAGGGTGTCGCAGTTCCGTGGTCGACTGGACCGGAGTCGAGAGAGGGACGGCGAGGCCGGGGCCCGAATCGATCTCAGAGCCGCACGCGGTAGCGGCCTCGCGTCGACCCCAATATGTTGGTGGCCCCAGGACCCCGACCAGGGAGTGGCTCATGGATCCACCACAGGGATCCTCCTCGTCCGCAAGGCCACGGCACGGCTTGATCCTGCCCGGTTCCGCCGCGGGTGACGACCCCACCACACTCGTCGAGTACGCCGTCAGCGCCGAGGAGTCCGGATGGGAAGGCGTCTTCCCGTGGGACGCGCTCATCGCGCCGGCGGCCTCAGACGAGCTGGGCGCGGCCGGAGACCCGGAGCAGCACCGGCCGGAGACCTATGAACCCCTGGTGGACCCGATCATCACGCTCGCCGGCATCGCGTCCAGGACGGACCGGATCAGGCTGGGCACGTGGATCATTCCTGTCGCACGCCGTCAGCCGTGGCAGGTCGCGCGCGACCTGGCCACGCTGGACCGACTGTCCCACGGTCGTGTCATCCTCGGTGTCGGACTGGGGCGACGGGCGGAGTACGACCTGTTCGGCGAGGAGTGGGACGTGCGACGGGTGAGCCGCCGCTATGACGAGGCGCTGGAACTGATCTCGCGCTTCTGGAGCGGTGAGCGCGTCACCTTCCACGGCGAGTTCTACGACGTGGACGACGTGGCCCTGTTGCCGACACCCGTGCAGCGCCCTCGGATTCCCATCCTCGTGGCGGGGTTCTGGCCGAACCGCAGACCGGTGCGACGGGGCGCCCGGTGGGACGGGCTGATGCCCGTGGTCGACCCGGACCCCGAGCGGCAGGACCTCCTCGACCTCGTCAGCTACTACCGGGACGTGGCGGACGAGCCCGGCGACATCTTCCTCCGCGTCGACGGCGCCGCCACGACGGCCGAGCGGGTCGACCGCTACCGCGAGCTGGGCGTGACGTGGCTAGCCTCGAGCGTGATCTCACCGCAACGGTCTGTTGAGGACAACCTCGAGGCGATCCGTCGCGGGCCCCCGCCCTGGTGACGTCAGCACTCAGATCGTGCGCTCGCTGCCGCCGTCGATGGCGACCTGCGCGCCGGTCGTGCGGGCGAAGGTGTCGTCCACCAGGGCGCGCACGCCCCGGGCGACGTCGGCGCTGGTCACCTCGGTGCGCAGCAGGTTGCGGCGCTTGTAGTCCTCGACGGACATCCCGTAGTGCTCCGCCCGGCTGGCCAGCAGCTCCGGGGTCCACAGCCCGGTGTCGAAGACGGCGTCCGGGTGCACCAGGTTGACCCGGATCCCGTCCTGGGCCCACTCCAATGCGGCGACCCGGCAGAGCTGGGTGAGGGCGGCCTTCGACGTCGAGTAGGCAGCAGCACCCTTCCCGGGAGCCGGCACGTTCTTGGAGGCCACGACCGCCACGCGACCGCCGGACGGCGCGAGCCGCAGCAGCGGGTGCACGGCGGTGAACAGGGTCGCCACGGCGTCCACGTTGACCGCCATCGTCGTGCGCCACTGGTCGGCGGTCAGGTCGGCGATGTCCTGGCTCTGAGGGAAGATCCCCGCGGAGACCACGACGATGTCCACTCCCCCGAACCGCTCGACGGTGCTGGCGAGCGCCGCGCGGACCTGCTCCGCGTCGGTCACGTCGACCGTGAGGCCCAGCCACGCGGGGTCGGCGAAGGCGTCAGCGGTCCCCGACGCGAGGTCCCACCCGGCGACCGCCGCGCCGGCGGCCATCAGCTCCTCGGCGCAGGCCCGGCCGATGCCCGAGGCGGCGCCGGTCACCACGGCGACCTGCCCCTCCAGCGGCCGCGGCTTCCCGGCGCGCTGCAGCTTCAGCTGCTCGAGCACCCAGTACTCCAGGTCGAAGATGTCGCCGGCCGGCAGCGAGACGTAGCCGCCCTGCCCCTGCGCCAGCTCGATCGTGTCCAGCGTGTGCGAGTAGATGTCCTCGGCGATGCCCGCCTCCTTCGCGGTGCGCCCGAACGAGAGCATCCCCAGCTCGTCGTCCAGCACGATCCGCGGCGCCGGGTCCAGCATGGTGAGCTCGACACCGCGCCGGTCCTTGTGGGCAGCGAAATAGTCCCGGTATGCCGAGGCGAACCCCTCCACGTCCCTGCCCCTCAGTGGGGTGCGCTTGGTGTAGAGCACGTGGTCGGGCGTCATCGGTCCCTGCTGCGTCGACTCGCACAGCACCGGGTCGGTGAGGAAGGCGCTGACCTGGGCGTCGGCGCGGCGCCGCGCCACCAGGGGCTTGCCGGCGACGGCGCTGATCCGGGCGCGCAGCTCCGCGAGCGCCACGACGTCCACCTCGTCCAGTGGCCCGGGCGCTGTGTGCTCCGGAACCTCGCCGAGCAGCTCGCGGGCTTCTGCGATCATCTGCTCGTGCCGTGCGAGCGCCTCGCTGGGCGTGTCCCCCACCGCGAACAGCCCGTGGTTGAGCACCACGATGCCCTCGGTCCCCTCATGGGCCTGCTCCTGCCAGGCGGCGAAGCACGCCTCGCCCAGGTCAGGGCCCGGCATGACGTAGTCGACGATGACGACCTTGTCGCCGTAGAGCGCCTCGGTCCGGGCCCTGCCCCCCTCGGTGTTGGTGACGGCCAGGATCGCGTCGGCGTGCGAGTGCAGCACGGCAGCGTGCGGCACCAGCGCGTGCACCAGCGTCTCGACGGACGGGTTCGGCGCGGAGGCGTCCAGCGACGCGGCGCGCAGCTCGTTGCCGAGTTCCACGTCACCCATCTTCACCGGCGGCAGCAGCTGCCGGAGTCGCTCGAGGCGCAGCGGGGCGAAGCCGTCCCGGCCGATCGTGGCCAGGTCATGCCCGCTGCCCTTGATGAAGAGCACCTCGAGGTCCTCGCCGGTGACGTCCCTCCAGGTCGCCTTGACCGAGGTGTTGCCGCCGCCGTGCAGGACGAGGGAGGGATCCGCGCCCAGCGCGCGGGACGACTCGACGAGGTCGTCGAGCAGCTCCAGGGCGGGGGGACTCAGCCGGTTCTCCATGGGATGTGCCTCTCTCGCAACGCGGGTCAGACCTCCAGTTGTCGGACAACCTAGCATCCAGCAGTCTCACCTGACCCCTTCCCGAGCACGGGTTCGGCGTCGTAGGGTGCAGCCATAGTTGTCAGACATCCCCTAGCGGGCCGCGCCCTTCGCAGCGCCCGCAGCTAGGAGTGGAGCAGATGGAGCCGGACCTCGACCGGATGGCGGCAATCGCCCACGGCATCCGCCGCAGGGTGCTCGAGCACACCCTCAAGAACAACGGGGGCTACATGAGCCAGGCCTGCTCGGCCGCCGAGCTCCTCGCCGCCTGCTACGGCGGCGCGATCAGGATGGCGCAGGTCGAGCAGCCCTATGAGCCGCCGCCGTTCACCGCGGTGCCGGCCCCCGGCGTCGAGCCGCTGTCGGGCGCGGTCGTGCACGGCCCCAGCTCCCCCGAGGCGGACCGGTTCATCATCTCGCCCGCGCACTACGCGCTCGTGGTCTATGCCGCGCTCATCGAGACCGGCCGCCTGGCCGAGCACGCGCTCGAGCAGTTCAACGCCGACGGCAGCACGATCGAGATGATCGGCGCCGAGCACTCCCCCGGCTTCGAGACCACCACCGGGTCACTGTCCCAGGCGCTGTCGCAGGCCGGCGGGATCGCGCTGGCGCGCCGGCTCAAGGGCCACACCGGCCGCACCTGGGTGTTCCTCAGCGACGGGGAGTTCCAGGAGGGACAGACCTGGGAGGCCGTGCAGGCTCTGGCCCACCACCAGGTGACCGGGGTGCGGGTGATCGTCGACGTGAACCAGGCCCAGTGCGACGGCCCGATGGAGGACGTCATGCGCATCGAGCCGCTCGCCGACCGCATCCGGGCCTTCGGCGCCAGCGTCGACGTGGTCGACGGCCACGACCTGACGGCCCTCACCGAGGCCATGGACCGCGAGAGCGACAAACCGCACTTCGTGCTCGCCTACACCGACCCGGTGCGCGGCCTGCCGCTGCTGGAGCAGCGCCGCCCCGTCCTGCACTACCTGCGATTCATCAGCGAGGACGAGAAGGCGGCCTATGCCGACGCCTACGCCGAGCTGGCCGGAAGGAGCCTGTGATGGCTGAGATCGTCCGCCGCCCGCACCTGCAGAACTTCATCGACTGGAGCGCCGACAAGCCCGAGGTGGTCGTGCTCACCGCCGACCTCACCAACTCATGCGAGGTCGGGCCGTGGCGCGACACCTACCCGGAGCGCTACTTCTCCATGGGCATGGCCGAGCAGAACATGATGGGCTTCGCCGCCGGGCTAGCGCGCGAGGGCTTCGAGCCGTGGCTGCACACCTTCGCGGTCTTCCTCTATCGCCGGCCGCTGGACCAGCTGCTCATGTCGGTGGCCTACCCGGCGCTGCCGGTGCGGCTCATCGGCTTCCTGCCCGGCGTCACCACCCCAGGTGGCGTCACCCACCAGGCGATCGACGACCTGGCGGTGCTGCGCGCGGTGCCCAACCTGACGATCCTGAGCACGGGCGATGCCACGGAGGTGGAGAGCGTCCTGGACGTGATCCACGCCCAGCCCGGCCCGGTCTATGTCCGGATGCTGCGCGGCGAGATGCCCCGCCTGTTCCCGCAGTCCGAGCCCTTCACGCTCGGCCGCGCCCGCGAGCTGGGACCCGACCACTCGGCATACGGCCCGGATCATGTCCTGGTCCTCACCGAGGGGATCTGCACGGAGGAGGCCATGCGGGCCCTGCCTGCCGTGCGCGAGCGGGGCGTGCAGGTCCGCCACCTGCACATCTCGACGCTCAAGCCGTTCGACGACCCCACGGTGCTGGACGCCCTCGCCGCGGCGGGCGGCGGCGTGATCACCATGGAGAACCACCTGCGCACCGGTGGTCTGGGGTCGGCGGTCGCCGAGGTCATGGCCGACGCCGGCATCCCCACCCGGCTGGTGCGGCTCGGGCTGGACGACACCTACGCCCACGGCGCCTCGCAGGGGCACCTGCTGGCGGAGTACGGGCTGGACGCCGCCGCCCTGGTCCGCGCCGTCGAGTGGCTCACCGGCGAGCCGCTCGGCATCACCGCCGAGGACCTGACCGAGCTGCGGGTCGCGGACGTGCACAGCACCGCCAAGGCGGAGGCCCTGTGAGCATGCCGACCGTGCTGGGGCAGGACCCCTCGCGGCTCTATGTGCGCTATGCCATCGCCGGTGATGTGGACGCCGTTGCCGAGGCGATCCGGGTCGAGCAGACCATCGAGTTCCCCGCCGACCTGGCGCCCGAGTGGATCCAGGAGGAGGTGGTCGGGCGAGTCGAGGAGCGCGACGAGCAGTCGGTGGTCATCTCCTACGCCGCGGGGGTGTATGCCGGTGGGCTGGGTCAGGTGCTCAACGTCCTGTGGGGCAACGTGTCCCTGTTCGAAGGTGTGCGTGTGGTCGGCGTGCAGCTGCCTGCCGCCGAGCACCTGGGGCTGAGAGGGCCACGGTTCGGCGGGCCCGGTGTTCGGTCGCTGCTGGGTGTGGAGTCGCGGCCGCTGCTGGCCACGGCCCTCAAGCCGATGGGCTCCACCTCCGCCGAGCTCGCCGCGACGGCCGGCGTGCTGGCCGAGGCCGGCATCGACCTCATCAAGGACGACCACTCCCTCGGTGACCAACCGTGGTCGCCGTGGCGCGAAAGGGTCGCCCGGTGCGCCGAGGCCGTCCGCGAGGCCAACGCCCGTGCCGGGACGAGCGCGCGGTATCTGCCCTCGCTCAACGTCCCCGCCCACGAGGTGTTGCAGCGCGCCCACGAGGCCAACGAGCTCGGCGCCGAAGGGCTGCTCGTGCTGCCTGGGATCACCGGCTTCGACGCCATGCGGGCGCTGGCCGACGACGATGACCTGGCCCTGCCGATCATGAGCCACCCCTCGATGCTCGGCTCCCACGTCGTCAATCCCGGCCAGGGCCTCGACCACGGCATCCTCCTGGGCCTGGTCAACCGGCTCGCCGGGGCCGACATGGTCGTCTTCCCCAACTACGGCGGCAGATTCGGCTTCTCGGTCGAGCAGTGCGCCCGGATCCGCGACGAGTGCGCTGTCGAACGTCCTGGCTTGCGCTCAGCACTACCCACCCCCGGAGGCGGCATGACACTGGCACGCGTGCCCGAGATCCTCGACCTCTTCGGCCACGACGTCGTCCTGCTCATCGGCGGCGCCCTGCACCGGGGGGACCTGAGCGCCAACGCGACGGCCCTGCGTGAGGCCGTCGAGATGCACTGACCAGGCCGCCTGTCGCGCGGCATGCACGTCGACCCTCAGCTCCGCGGTGCGCGGTCCATCGCCAGCCGGTGCCATCGATCTCGATGGTTCGACCTTGGATCCGGTTGGTCGCCTCCAACACCCGAGCGGGTTGACCTGGTCGCAACAGGGCGAGCAACTCGGCGCGCGGGGCGATGCCGGCGCGGAAGGCGACGTCGGACGGGTGGCAATCGGGGTTCGGATCGCTGCTGTTGACAAGCGCGGAGGCCTTTGCCACCACCGAGCAGTGACGGCGCAGGAACCACGAACGACTGGTCGTCTATAGCAGTGTCAGTCGCGGTTTCACTCGGTCGCCCATTGCATTCTGCGGGACTGGACGCCGGAGCACCTGTTTGACGGACGTGGGCGGGCTCGCCCGCGCCGAGGGCAGGAGCAGATCCACTTTCCGCCTGGCAATTTCATTCATACTCAACCCACTGCTAGCATCGCCCGCGACTATAGTGGGCCGAGACGCGCGGTTTACACTTGACAGACCTCCGTCACCACCTGCGTTCTTACCGTAATCTACGCATGCCTGACCGTGTTATGCGACAGTCCAAGATGGGGAAGTGAGTGTCCTATGAAGAAGCCGTTGGTGTCGCTTGCAAGCACGATCACTGCAGTGGCTCTTGTGCTCAGCGGGTGTGGTGAGTCGTCGCCCGAAGCGGAGAGCTCGCCTGAGGTGCGCGACGAGGGTTCGTCCCAGGAACCCGCGTCGGAGGCTGGCGATCCGTCAGACGGGAGCAGTGCAACTGAGGAAGCCGACACCGACGGTTCCGAGGCAGGGAACGAAGCCAGTGAGGATGCCGGAGGACACTCGACCTTCGAGGACGGTGTGCTCACCACCCCGGAACTGAAAATCGTCATCACTGATCACAAGGTGATTCCGGTTGGAGAGGAGGGCAATGAGTACGGAGACAAGCCAGTCATAGCTTTTTGGTACGAGACCACCAACTTGACTGACGAGGACGTCAGCCCGATGGACTTCATCTTCTACTTCGAGGCGTACCAGGACAACAACCCCAACGCCGAGAACACACTCGAGGTGGCGAGCCTCCCCGACGACAGGTTCCTCGACACCCAGATGGAGAAGATCAAGAATGGGGGAACAGTCGAAAACGCGATGGCCTACGAGCTCGATGACGAAACAACCCCCGTCGACCTCGTCGCATCAGACTTCATGACCGAGTTCGGCACGACCACCTACAACCTGGATGGCTCAGTTTCCAACACAGTTGCTTCTGACGAGAGCGCTGGGTCTTCCACGGCGAACGAGGGTTCGACCGGTAGTGACACGTCAGGTGAAGGCGAGGCCAGTGAGGATGCCGGAGGGGACTCGACCTTCGAGGACGGTGTGCTCACCACCCCGGAACTGAAAATCGTCATCACTGATCACAAGGTGATTCCGGTTGGAGAGGAGGGCAATGAGTACGGAGACAAGCCAGTCATAGCTTTTTGGTACGAGACCACCAACTTGACTGACGAGGACGTCAGCCCGATGGACTTCATCTTCTACTTCGAGGCGTACCAGGACAACAACCCCAACGCAGAGAACACACTCGAGGTGGCGAGCCTCCCCGACGACAGGTTCCTCGACACCCAGATGGAGAAGATCAAGAATGGGGGAACAGTCGAAAACGCGATGGCCTACGAGCTCGATGACGAAACAACCCCCGTCGACCTCGTCGCATCAGACTTCATGACCGAGTTCGGCACGACCACCTACAACCTGGAATAGCAGGTACCCCTGGCTGCGTGCCGGCAGTGTTTGGGCAGGACCGCTTGCGGCTCTATGTGCGCTACGCAATCGCCGGTGACGTGGACGCGGTTGCCGAGGCGATCCGGGTCGAGCAGACCATCGAGTTCCCCGCCGACCTGGCGCCCGGCTGGATCCAGGAGGAGGTGGTCGGGCGGGTCGAGGACCGCGACGAGCAGTCGGTGGTCATCTCCTACGCCGCGGGGGTGTATGCCGGTAGGGCTGGGTCAGGTGCTCAATGTCCTGTGGGCAAACGTGTCCCTGTTCGAAGGTGTCCGTGTGGTCGGCGTGCAACTGCCAGCCGCCGAGCACCTGGGGCTGCGCGGGCCGCGGTTCGGCGGGTCCGGTGTTCGGTCGCTGCTGGGTGTGGAGTCGCGGCCGCTGCTGGCCACCGCCCTCAAGCCGATGGGCTCCACCTCTGACGAGCTCGCCGCCACGGCTGGCGTGCTGGCCGAGGCCGTCCGGGAAGCCAGCGCCAGGGCCGGGACCACCGCGCGGTATCTGCCCTCCCTCAACGTCCCCGCCCACGAGGTGCTCCAGCGGGCCCACCAGGCCAACGAGCTGTGCGTCGAAAGGCTGCTGGTGCTGCCCGGCATCAGCGGCTTCGACACCATGCGAGCCCTGATAGACGACGATGAACTGGCCCTGCCGATCATGAGCCACCCCTCCATGCTCGGCTCCCACGTCGTCAACCCCAGCCAGGGTCTCGACCACGGCATCCTGCTGGGCCTAGTCAACCGGCTCGCCGGAGCGGACATGGTGGCCTTTCCAAACTACGGCGGCCGGTTCGGCTTCTCCGTCGAGCAGTGCGCCCAGATCCGTGATGAGTGAGCTGCTGAACCCCCTGGCTTGCGTTCCGCGCTGCCCACGCCCCGGTGGCGGCATGACCCTGGAGCGAGTCCCCCGAGATCCTGGACCTGTTCGGTCAGGAGGTCGTCCTATTGATTGGTGGGGCGCTGCACCGGGGTGACCTGCGCGCCACCGTGACCGCATTGCGGGAAGTCCTCTGACCGGGAACACACCGGATGGATTGATCAGAGACTTGGTGTTACCCCACCTACCCTGACGGCTACGGCTGGCGCAAAGGAATGGAAACCGGGCTCAACCGACGCATGTAGGAGGTACTTCCTTCCTCCCGCGCCACGGGTGCCTAGCCGTGCTTCCAGCCACGATCAGTAGACGGGGCTTCACCTCGCCATCTGACGTCTCAGCACAGGTTCCTACCGGCCCCAACGGCCGGAGGCTCCGCGGGCCGTCGAGCTTTCCATCCGGGCGCCCGATACTCTTCGGTGCATGCGTACGTACGCCGGCTTAGCCGGTCGACCGGTCGAGACGACACACTGGTTACGTTCCCAGGCCACAATTCAGATCGACGCCACATCCTTCCTGGACGACGACTTGATACATAATCTGACGGCGTCATTGCGCTCACGATCCCCAGTCTCAGGCCTTTCGAAGATCACATCAGCACGGAATCCGAGACATAAAATTGGCTTGGTAGCTACAGCACGTACTACTGGCAAGCGAGTACAAAGCCACCGACGGTTGCGGACGCTGGGGGCATGCCTTACGGCAGCGCGATACAACACGACCTCGAGCACCGTTGGATCAATCTATGGAAGGCCGCATGAAAATTCATTCGATCGAGATTTCAAATTTCAAAGCCATTGCTCGCGCAACCATGGATCTACATCCGACATTCAATGTGTTAGTCGGCTCCAATGGATCCGGAAAGAGCAGCGTCTTGCAAGCGCTGCATTGGATGCTGCAGTCCGGGCGGAACCAAGTGGTAAAACCAGGAGTCCCAGGGAAGGCCTCTACGCTATCGGAGAAAGACGCCATCTTCATGCCCTCGGCCGAATATCAGAGCGCTGGACACGGCGCAGATTACGGAAATTTCAAGAGCAACCCTCAACTTGACCTTCGCATCGTCGCAATCGACGACGACGATACCGAAATCGAGGCTGAATTGTGGCTAAAGGCCGCGCGCAACGAGGGCATTTCCGTGCACGTTCCCGCGAACAACCAGTTCGTTGGATTCATGCGAGACAGAAGGAGGGAGATCAGCGCCTACATCCCAGGGCTCGCTGGCATCCCATTAGTAGAGGAAAAACGTTCCCAATTGATCGTACATAGGTCGGCCGCTGCAGGCGATGCGAACACCGTATTGCGCAACATGTTGGACCTTCTTAGGAAGCAGGACGTCAATGGGCGCAGTGGCCTTGACTTTGTCTCCGAACTCGTTGCGCGTGTAATGGGGGATTTTGCACTCAAGGTCGAGTTTGAGGACGAACGGCACGCCCGCGTAGTTGCAACGTTTCGCGTCGGGGAGATGGGAACTTCTGGGGACAAGTTGTACCGTCCGCTCGAGTTGGCAGGAATTGGCTATCTCCAAGTCCTGCAAATATTCTGCTATCTGGTCTACTTTCGGCCAGCCCTGCTATTAGTTGACGAGCCTGATGCACATCTCTATCCGATAGCCCAAGAGCGTCTAGTCGAAGTACTGCATGAGGCGGCCGAACAGTTTGATTCTCAAGTCATCTTGACTACCCACAGTCCATCGATCGTTCGAGCCTTGCCCCAAAGTTCCAGAGTAATCTGGATGAAGGACGGGAAAGTGGAACCGAGCGGTGACTCCGCGGCTCGTCAGTTGATGGGCTGGGGATTGCTCGATCGCAAGATCATACTTCTCACTGAGGACGCGCGAACCGAGATGTTGCGTGCCCTCATCGGACAGTGGCCAGACCTCGAACGGTCCACTGCAATCTGGCCCTTTCACGGTACAGGTAAGTTGCCCACCGCCGAGACGCTGGCCGGCTTCCAGGCCATGGTTGGCACGAACGTGACGATCGTCATTCATCGAGATCGCGACTTCCTCATGCCGCTCGAAGCTGAGACATTTGCTCAATCCTATAAGAGCCACGGACACCATGTGTGGCTCACCAAGCATTCTGATATCGAGTCATACTGGGCTACACCAAGCGTTGTCGCACACCATTTTGAAATCCAGCACGCAGACGCCGTTGAGTTAGTCTGTGAAGCGACAGCGCGCGCGAATGCGGGTGAAGACGCGATCCAAAAGATGCGGAGAAAACGAAGCGAGGCTTTGAAGTCCTTCAATAGTGATGGAACTATTCCGCATTACAGCGACGCGCAGGTATTGGCCGAGGCCACACTGCATGGCGAACAGTTCGGCGTGCTGGGCAAGACGCTTATGAGCCGCATTCGCGACGCCTCGACTAAGCAAGGCCTTCCAAACGCAAACACTTTCGGAAAGGCTATTCCTCAAGGCGCACGCGGCACGCTCGCCCTTGACCTGCAAGCGCTACTGAGGTCCTGCACTTGACCGCAACTTCGTAACTCTTAGCGTCCCACCCTGGAGAATGCCACCTAAATGCTGGTCATGCTGATTGAAGACCTCGTACCCAGCGTTGATTTCTGCGATGCTAGCCTGCTAGCTCCCTACGAGCAATGATTCGGCTAAGAGTATGCCACCACCCAGCTGGGTCTCAGCGACGCGAGATTTGCTCGCAAAGACACTGATCCCTTCTCAAATATGTCCAACACCGCCCCGCAACGGTGTGATCTATCCCCCGGGAACCACTGCATTGGCAGCCTCGAGGTCGACGAAGCGGTGACCGGGACTCAGCCGGTGCCCGAGGTATCGGGGGGATCGCCCCTGCCGCCCTCCCTGCGAGGCAACCGCATGCGGCCACAGATCGTCCCAATAGCGGACGGATGGCGAGCGAAAGCGTCTGGACGCCAGTTGTTCAGAGCGTCGCCAGATTTCTGTCGAGGGCACGCAATGTCATCGGAGCATGTTGCGCTTCGTGTACATGGCTTTCCGTCGCCGCTTGGTCGATCGATACAGTTGACTGGGACAAACGTCACCGGCGGCTACCGCTTGTCATCGGGAGATCGTGGCCGAGGACGCGTCGTCCGTCGGCGCAGACTGGAGCATTCCCTGGAGTGCGATCAAGTGCCCAAGTACCTCGTCGTAGCCGAGAACGGCTACAGCGGAGAGGCCAGCTCGATACCGCAGGAACGAATCGCGATGTGCGCCCTCAAGGGTGGATACTCGTCCGACGATGACTGCGCCGCGAAGGTCGTGCCAGGGGTCAATGTCGAGTTTGGGGTCTCGGTGCAGCCGCTGAGCAAGGTCGCGAGGAACTGCCGCCAACTGGGACTGTACCTGGCTCACGGCACCGCTGAGTTGTCCGTGCGGCGCGTAGACCGACTCATTCCCCTTGCCACCCCGATAGGCGGTGTTGCTCACGAGTCTGGCCGCTGGGGTCTTGATCTCAACGACCACAGCCGTTCGAGTAACCGTATTCGCGCATAGGAAATCAGTGATACGGGCACCGCGCCCGTCAACGCCCGCGGCCTGCACGTGGGCATGCTGCCGGCGAACAACGATCGGCGTCGAGAAGACCTGCTGCAGCGCGAAGCGGTTGGTGTCAAAGAACTCCTGCCAATAGGCCTCGTTGCTGTCATGTTTTCCCGCCAGGCTTGCGGCGAATCGTTCAATTAGCGCCTTCAGCGACACCAACTCGATGTCTGCTCGCAGTTTCCCGAGCCGTTCGGGTGCCTCCTGGGCGAGCGTAGGAGCAGCGCGCGACACCTCGCTCATGAGATTTTCCCGGTCTGCAGGCCCCATGACGTGGCCGGTTGCGACCTCTTCGGTTAGGGCGCTGATGACCGGATTTCGGCCGTACTTAGGTTCCACTCGGTCGAGACCAAACAACTCTGCAGTGGCGTTGTGACAGTCGGCCTCGACGACACGACGTACGGCCGTGCGTCCTCGCCCTCGACTGCGTTCCACTGCGGCGCGGTAGTCCTCGAAGCGTTGGAGCGAAATCCGGAACGTCTTGCCGTCCGAATCCTTACCTTCAACGCCCGAGGCCACGAAACACACTACCGTGCATCCCGTATGTTTCTCGATCTCCCGGATCAGGCCGACGTATTCTCGTCTTATGCCCAATCCGTACTCATAAATCGAACCAAATCCCTTCGGCAGGCCGCGAACGTAGAGGAGTCCGAAACGATCGTGCTCAGCGGAGTGATCTCCGGCGTTCCAGTTCGGCGCTTCAACCTGTAGCTCTTTGACCTGGCTAAACTGGTCGTCGAGTTGTCCGAGATGGGTTGCACGCGGGAAGATCCTCAGGAGCTTCTCGACCCGGTCGAAGCGCAACATCTCGAAGCGACTGTCGCCGCCGTCCCGTTGTATCCGAGTCAGAACGAGTTCGTCGCCATCGTCGTGCTGCGTGACCGACCCGAATCGGTCCTTGAGTTCCGTGGCATCGGCACTGAATCGGCCCATACCGTCGGAGGGCTCGTCCTCGTGAAGCTCGGCGCCGTCGTCGTCAAATGACCCGTTGCTCAACGTGGCTGCCCCGGAAGCGACGCGACGTCCATGGGCATCCTGCACATCGAGAGGAGGACGATCAACGCGATCCATAGGAGTGGTGACAGGAGCGGTTCAACCCCAAGGCGGTCCATCCACCGACCGTACTACGGACCGGTGCTGACCGAGCAGTATGGTGAGTGCGCGTTCTCTGCCACTGCCGCGAGTTGTTCACCGGTCCGGGGATGTCTCACGGTGCGTCCGTCCGATGTCTAATGGGCAGGGTGACTCCGCCGCGTGCAGGGCAGGCTGACGCAGGCCCAACACCCGATACACAGGTTCGCCCCTCGGCTGGCTCGTTGCACACGCAATTCGATCGACGACTTTCGAGGCGGAGCCGCGATGGCCCTCGCCACTGGTGCCCACACTGTTACTCGCGGGACCGGTCTAGACGGTGCGGACGAGGGTGAAGGAGTAGCGGCCCTCGATGAAGTAGGTGCGGGAGTAGAGAACAAGCTCACCCGTGGCGTCGTGGTGCAGTTGGTTGAGCAGCAGGAACAACTTATGGGTCGCGGCCTCGCTCCCCCAGCCGACGTGGTTGGACTCCACGGCGTGCACCTCGGCGAAGGCGGTGACCGGCACCCGCCCTAGTCGCGTCTTCATGAAGTCAAACAGTGAGCCGGTGAGTTCCTCAGGGTCGAAGCCCTTGGGCAATAGGTGGGCCGGCATCAGGTCGTAGGAGTAGGCCAGCACCTCGCCATCGGCCAGGATCGTGCGGCGGATCTCCAGGACCTGGGTGTCGCCGGGCACCTCCATGCGCGCCGCCTCCTCGGGCATCACTGCCCGCAGGATCCGGCTGGCGTAGACCATGTCCGGCACGTGTCCGGTCGCGCGGATGGACTCGGTGATCGAGTCGAGCCGTTCCAGGCCGGTGCGCACCGCCGGTTGTTCGACAACAAAGGTCCCCACACCGTGCGCCGTTCTGACAAGTCCCAGCGCTTCGAGCTCCCGCAGGGCTGCGCGGACCGTGGGTCGGGAGACCCCGAACTGGGTGCCCAGCTCCGCCTCGGGCGGGAGCTTGGACCCCGCGGGGTACTGCCCCGCAGCCAGCGCGCTGCGGAGATCCTCCGCGACGCGGGACACGAGCGTGCCGCTGCGGGCCATGGATCCTCCCAGGAGTCGACGTCCCGGTGGACCCGGGTGGTTGCCGAGGACACTGTACGACGCACCGGGTCACGATGTCGCCTCAAACTATTGACAACACCTTGCCCGGCGCTTACGTTTGCCGACAAGTTGTCGGACAACGTCGTCCCGGAGGAACACACATGGTGCTGGCAGTCGAGTGGGTCGAGTCCCCTCAGCCGAGGATCCGGTTGCTCGACCAGACCGCGCTGCCCGCCCAGGAGACCCACCTGGACATCACCACCGTGGACGGCCTGGTCGCTGCCATCCAGAGCCTGGCCGTGCGGGGAGCGCCCGCGCTCGGCGCGGCCGGCGCCCTCGGTGTCGTCGTCGCGATGCACCAGGCCGACCGCGAGGGTTGGGACGAGACTCGCCTGCAGACCGAGGTCGACCGGATCCGCCTCGCCCGTCCCACCGCGGTCAACCTCGCCTGGGGCGTCGACCAGGTCCGTGGCGCGATGGCCCAGGGCGCCGAGCAGGTGCTGACCCTCGCCCGAGGCGTCGTCACCGACGACGAGACCGCCAACCGAGAGCTGTCCCGCCTCGGCGCCGACTGGGTCCTGGAGCGAACCGGGCTGGAGCGGGTGCGGGTGGTGACCCACTGCAACACCGGCGCGCTGGCCACGAGTGCCTGGGGCACGGCATACGGGATCATCCACGAGCTGCACGACCGGGGCCGGCTTGGCCTGGTCTATGCCGACGAGACCCGCCCCCTGCTGCAGGGGTCCCGGCTGACCAGCTGGGAGCTCACCCAGGACGGCATCGAGCACGTCGTGCAGGTCGACGGCGCTGCCCCCAGCACGATCCTGCGCGGACTAGTGGACGTCGCGATCATCGGCGCCGACCGGATCGTCGCTAACGGAGACACTGCCAACAAGGTCGGCTCGGTCTCCCTCGCGCTGGCGTGCGCCCGCGCCGGGATCCCGTTCGTCGTGGCTGCCCCCTCCTCCACCGTCGACCTGGCGACCACCACCGGCGACGACATCGAGATCGAGCAGCGCGACCCCGAGGAGGTCGTCAACTTCGGCGGCCGCCGCACCGCTCCCGAGGGCGTCAAGGGCTTCAACCCGGCCTTCGACGTCACGCCGCACGACCTGATCAGCGCCATCGTCACCGAGCGCGGCGTCGTCGAGCCGGTGCAGACCCCCCATCACAACCTGCTCGCGAGGATCGCGGGCTGAGCAGACCGCAGCACGGCTGCGCAACGAAAGGACAATCATGAGGAACAGCAAGGTTCTTCTGGCAGGGCTGCTTGGCGCATCCGTCTTCGCGATGTCCGCGTGCAGCCAGGGCGGGACGGCCGACGACGACCCGAGCGGGGACGCCGGCACCACCGCCGACGCCGGTGAGGGCAGCGCCGACGAGGGCGAGACCACCTCGGCCAGCGCCGAGGCGCCCGCGCCGTTCGACGAGGCGGTCAACATCGCGATCGTGCAGAACAGCGGGCAGGGCGACTACTTCCAGCAGTACCTCAACGGCACCCGCCAGCAGGTCGAGGCGCTGGGCGGCGAACTCGCCGTCTTCGACGCCCAGGGCGACAACGCCACCCAGGCCTCCCAGCTCGACCAGGCGATCGCCGCCTCCCCCGACGGCATCATCGTGCGCCACGGCTTCCCCGACACGCTGTGCCCGGGCGTCAACAAGGCCATCGAGCAGGGCATCCCCGTCATCATCTACGACGTGGAGATCCAGGAGTGCGCCCCCGAGGCGATCCAGACCCAGCAGTCGGACGTCGAGATGGCCTCCCTCGTCCTGGACCAGATGGTCGAGGACATCGGCAGCGACCAGAACGTCGGCTACGTCAACGTCGCCGGCATCGCCCCGCTGGACCGTCGCGACGCGGTGTGGCAGGACTACAAGGCCGAGAACAACTGGACCGAGCTGTTCAAGACCGGCACCTACACCAACTCCAGCGCCACCGACACCGCGCCGATGGTGAGCAACGCCCTGAAGGCCAACCCCGACGTGGCGGCGATCTACGCGCCCTACGACGAGCTGACCAAGGGCACCCTGTCGGCCCTGGAGCAGAACCCGGACCTGGAGGGCAAGGTCAAGGTCTACGGCGCCGACATCTCCACCGCCGACATCGAGCTGATGAAGGCCGAGGGCAGCCCGTGGGTGGCGACCGGCGCGACCGACCCCAACGCCATTGGCGCCGCGGTCGTGCGGACGCTGGCCCTGCACATGGCCGGTGAGCTCCAGGAGACCAAGGTGGAGTTCCCGCCGATCCTCATCACCGCGGACTTCCTGCGGGAGAACGACGTGAACAACATGGAGGACCTGCGCGCCGCCGAGCCGGCCCTCAACATCGCCGACGTCTCCTCGGCCGACTGGATCCCGTCCGTGACGTTCTGACCTGAGACGTGTGGGCGGCAGCCGGCCCGGCTGCCGCCCACACGTGCCCGCAACCACACGACATACGACAGGGAGGACGACGTGCAGGACGACGCAACCACCGACCCGGCCGGGGCCCTGCGCCTGGAGGGCATCACCAAGGACTTCGGGCCCAACCGTGTCCTCAAGGGCGTCACGATGGACCTGCGGGCCGGGCGGGTCACCGCGCTGCTGGGAGCCAACGGCGCCGGCAAGTCCACCCTGATCAAGATCCTCAGCGGCATCTACGAGCGGCAGGACGGCCGCATCCTCGTCTCCGGGCAGGCGGTGGACATCTCCACGCCGATGACCGCGGCGCAGCACGGCATCCAGACCGTCCACCAGCGCATCGACGACAGCATCATCCCGGACCTGACGGTCGCCGAGAACCTGGTGTTCGAGGAGATGGTCCGCGGCTCCGGGCCGCGGGTGCGCACCCTGAAGAGCCTCCTGCCCCGGGCCCGCGAGATCGCCCAGACCCTCGACCTGGAGTGGTCGGACAACTTCCTGCTCAAGGACGCCTTCGAGATCGGCATCGCCGACGGGCAGCTCCTGCTGCTGGCCCGCGCGCTGAACCACCGGCCCAAGGTGCTCATCCTCGACGAGCCCACCTCGACCCTGTCCGCAACCGAGACCGACCGGCTGTTCACGCTGGTCCGCCGGCTCCGGGACGAGGGCGTGGCGATCATGTATGTCACGCACCGCCTCAGCGAGGTCCGCACCCTGGCCGACGACCTGGTCGTGCTGCGCGACGGCCGGCTCCAGCAGGAGCAGAGCGCGCCGTTCGACATGCCGGCCGCCGTCGAGGCGATGCTGGGCAAGACCATCCAGGTGGAGGTCAGTGAGCTGACCGAGCACCGAGGTGAGCGGGTCGCTCTGGAGCTGCGCGGCATACAGCTGCTCCCTCGGTCCGCCCCCATCGACCTGGACCTGCGCTATGGCGAGGTGACCGGCGTCATCGGTCTGATCGGTGCCGGCAAGACCGAGCTCGCCCAGGCCGTCTTCGGGGCGGAGCGGCTGCGGGCCGGGTCGATGCGACTGGACGGGGCCGAGTTCGCGCCGCGCAGCACCCGGGATGCTGTGCGGCGCGGCATCTACCTGGCGCCGGAGGACCGGGCGGCGCAGGCGATGCTCCTGGGCTGGACCGTGGCGACCACCGGCAGCCTGCCCTTCCTGGCCAAGATCAGCCGCGGGTCGGTGGTCAACCGGCGGGCCGAGCGGCGGATGGCGGCCGACATCATCAACGACTACGGGGTCGTGGCCACCGGGCCGGACCAGGAGATGGACGCGCTGTCCGGCGGCAACCAGCAGAAGGTCGTCGTCGCGCGGTGGCTGCGCCAGTCTCCCCGGATCATGCTGCTCGACGAGCCTTTCCGCGGCGTCGACCTGGGCGCCCGGCGGGACCTGGCGCACAAGGCGCGCGAGCAGGCGGAGGCGGGGGCCTGCGTGGTCGTCCTGGTCAGCGACGTCGAGGAGCTGCGGGAGGTCGCCGACCGCGTGGTCGTCCTCGCCGAGGGCCAGACCTATCTGGACGCCTATGCGTCCGAGATCGACAACTCCACCATCATCGCAAGCATGTCGGAGGTTGCTTAACCCATGGCCGGAACCACCGAAGACACCTCGGCGCTGGACAGGGCCAGGGACGTGATCGTCAAGTACGGCTTCATCGCCGTGACGATCGTGCTGTTCCTCTACTTCGCGGCCACCGAGCCGGCGTTCGCGACGTCCTCCTCGCTGTTCTCGATGCTGAAGTTCGTCTCGGTGACGGCCATCCTCGGCCTGGGGGTCATGTTCACGATGGTGGTCGGCGGGCTGGACCTGTCGATCGGGTCGGTCGCCGGGCTGGCCGTGCAGATGGCCGCGATGACGATGGTCTTCTACAACATGACCGGGGCCACCGCGGTGGGGGTCGTGCTGCTCGCCGGCGTGCTGGTCGGGCTGATCAACGCCTTCCTCATCGTGGTCTGCAAGATCCCGGACCTGCTGGCAACCCTCGGCATGATGTTCGTCATCCAGGGCGCCAAGCTCATCCCGGTCTCCGGCCAGTCGGTCACCAGCGGCATGGTGCTGCGGGACGGCTCGGAGGCGCCGGGCCGGTTCACCCAAGGGTTCCTGCAGATCGACCGCGGCTTCGTCGGCCCGATCCCCCTGCCGGTGCTCATCATGCTCGTGCTGGTCATCGCCTCCTGGTTCTTCCTCAGCCGCACCACCTGGGGACGGGTGATGTATGCGATCGGCGCCAACCCGGAGGCCGCGCGGCTGACCGGGGTGCGGGTGGGTTACTACCGGGGGCTGGCCTACGTCATCTCGGGAGTGCTGGCCTCGGTCGGCGGCCTGATCCTCGTGTCGCGGATCGGTCAGGGTGACGTCAACGCCGGCGCCTCGAGCCTGCTCGAGGCCGTGGCTGTGGCGCTCGTCGGTCGCTCGGTGCTGGGGCAGGGCAAGCCGAACGCCTGGGGCACCTTGCTCGGTGCGGTGCTCATCGCGATCGTGCTGACCGGGCTGACCATGAAGGGCTTCCAGTACTACCACCAGGACACCGCCAAAGGCGCCGTCCTGATCCTCGCGCTGATCTTCTCCTACACGTTGTCCCGCAAGAAGATCCGCTACACATCGGCCACCTAGGTCCAGCTCAGAAGGGCGAGTGCACACGCAATGGCTCACGACTACGAGTTCCTCACCGTCGACACGATCGCGGACTACGTCCGTGGCGTGCCCGCGCTGGCACAGCGGGTCGACGCCGACGACCTGGTCTCCGTGGACGAGATCGGCGACGGCAACCTCAACCTGGTCTTCGTCGCCAAGGACTCAGGCGGCCGGGGCGTGTGCCTGAAGCAGGCCCTCCCCTATGTCCGGATGGTCGGTGAGGGCTGGCCGATGACGCCGGAGCGGGCACGGTTCGAGGCGACCTCCCTGCAGATCCACGGGCCGCTCGCGCCCGGGCTGGTCAGCGAGGTGCTGCACTTCGACAACGACCGGCACGTGATCGCCCTGGAGGACCTCAGCGACCACACCGTGTGGCGGACCGCGCTCAATGAGGGACGGATGCATGACGGTGCGGCGGCCGCGGTGGGTCGGTATGTGGCGGGGGTGGCCATGGGAACCTCGGCGCTCGGGCTGGAGCGGGAGGAGCTCGCCCGCCGGCTCGCCGACTCGGTCAACCCGCAGCTGTGCCAGATCACCGAGGACCTGGTCTTCACCGAGCCCGTCGTCGACGCAGGCCGCAACAGCGTGCTCCCGGCGAACGAGCCGGACGCCGCCGAGCTGGCCGGCGACGAGGAGTTCGTCACCGCCATGGGCCGGGCCAAATGGCTGTTCATGACGAAGGCCGAGGCGCTGATCCACGGCGACCTGCACACCGGGTCGGTCATGGTGCGCTCCCCCGAGGGCACGACCGAGTGCGACAGCGTCCGGGTCTTTGACTCGGAGTTCGCGTTCTATGGACCCGTCGCGTTTGACCTGGGCGCGCTGTGGGCGAACTACACCATCGCGGCTGCCCGTGCCTATGCGCTCGGTGAGGACGAGCGGGCGCAGTGGGCGCTCGGGCTCATCACGCAGACTTGGGATGCCTTCGAGGCTGAGTTCCGCCGCCGGTGGCCCGACCGGCTGGACCCTCGGGTGTGGCGCGAGCCGTTCCTCGAGGAGTTGCTGGCCACCTGGCAGCAGGAGGCGTGGCTGTTTGCTGCGGCGAAGATGTCGCGCCGGATCGTGGGCGCTGCGAAAACGACAGACATCGAAACCCTGCCTGAAGGTTTGCGCGAGGGCGCGGCGCGTGGCGTACTACGCACTGCCCGTCAGGGCGTGGGTGAGTATCTAAGCGACAGTTCCCCGAAGGCATTCTTGACGATGGCGGGAGACATCCTTGTGAGCACCAAGACGGCCAGCTGATTTCCCAAGCCCCTCCTGTAGAAGTCACCTTCACCCGCGCGCGCGTTCTGGTGAGCCTGCAGTCGTGACTTGTCGGACTATGTTGCACTTCGATGGGGGACTCGACGGGTCCCGCTGACGTGTCCACACGCCCGAAGGGATGGGTTGGATGCGAACCATTCCTGGGACTGACTAGAGCCCAAGAGAATACTCAAGGCCGTGCTCGCTGGTCGCCTCGACCATCGCTCGGGTAGACACCCACCCCGACTACACCTACAACTGCGAAGCACTATGGTTCAGGCAAAGGTCGGCTCGGGCTAGGGCAAGCCAGGACGTGAAAGGAGGCGACTCGAGGACGTGGATGTCTTCAAGATTCACGCACAACTGATCGACGACTACCGCGCCTTCACGTCTGGATCCGTTGAAGTCCGCGACCGCCGTATTCGAGCGCACGTCGACCAGCAACTCAGCGAAGGCCACCAGTGGCCGGACCCGTGGCTCAGCCTAAACCCCAGTTTTGAAAGCGGCGGCAGCATCTCCCAGCTTGTCGCCGATGGGCTTCTCGACCCCGAGTGTGAGCGCGTCTTCAGAGTCAAGGGCAACAAGGACGATCCGGGCAGCAGCACCCTGACGCTGCACCGCCACCAGCGTGAGGCAGTCGAGGTCGCTCAGAAGGGCAAGTCGTACGTGCTGACCACCGGCACTGGCTCCGGCAAGTCGCTTGCCTACATCGTCCCGATCGTCGACAGGGTGCTGCGAGAACGAGCAGCGAACGGTGGCCAGCGTACCCCGGGCGTCAAGGCCATCATCGTGTACCCGATGAACGCCCTGGCCAACTCTCAACTGTTCGAGCTGAAGAAGTTCCTCGAGTTCGGCTATCCGGCGGGTGGTGAGCCCGTCCGGTTTGCCCGATACACCGGTCAGGAGAACGAGGACACACGCCGACAGATCCTCGCTGACCCGCCTGACATCCTGCTGACCAACTACGTGATGCTCGAACTCGTCCTGACCCGACCGGACGAGCGTAAGCACTTGATCCGCGCCGCGCAGGACCTGCGCTTCCTGGTCATGGACGAACTGCACACTTACCGGGGCCGACAGGGCGCTGACGTCGCCCTGCTCATTCGGCGCCTGCGCGATGTGTGCGTCTCCCCCGATCTCCAGGTCATCGGCACCTCAGCCACTATGGCCTCGGGCGGTACCTCCGCGGAGCAGAAGATCGCCGTGGCGGATGTCGCATCGCGCCTCTTCGGTTCCGAGGTCACTCCCGAGTGCGTCATCGGGGAGACCCTCAAGCGCGCAACAACTCAGACCGGTATGCCGGACGCGCACCTGGGCGCGTCAGTCGCCGAAGCGCTTGCCCGCACCGGTGTGACCGACTACGAGCACCTCGCCCGCGACCCGTTGGCGCAGTGGATCGAAGGGACCTTCGGCCTCGCCACCGAGGAGGGTACCGGGCGCCCGGTGCGGAGGAGGCCCACCACAGTGTCGGCCGCAGCGGAACAACTGGCCGAGCTGTCAGGCACCACCCCGGAGGACGCCTCGGAGGCGATCCGCCAGACACTGATGCTCGGTTCCCAGACCAAGAACCCCTTCACTGGACGGCCACTGTTCGCCTTCCGTCTCCACCAGTTCCTCTCCAAAGGCGACACCGTCTACGTCTCCCTGGAGACCGAGTCTGCCCGGTACATCACCAGCACCTACCAGCAACGCGTTCCGGGCCAGCCCGAGAACGCCCTACTACCGTTGGGCTTCTGCCGAGAGTGCGGTCAGGACTACATCGTCGTATCCAAGATCAACCGCGAGGGCCGCACCACCTTTGTCCCGCGTCAGGACGCGGACGCATCCGGCGGCGACAGCGTGACGGGCTATATATACGTTTCGGAGGACCTGCCCTGGCCTGCGAACCCCATCGCCGAGAGCCGACTGCCTGACCACTGGCTCGTCCCAAGCGAGAGCGGCGAGGCCTTGGTCCTACCCAACAAGGTCAAGTACCTGCCCGAGGAGATCTGGCTGGCCCCCGACGGCACGCTGGCCCGCGACGGACACGGTCTTCAGTGCTGGTTCGTCTCAACCCCATTCGCCTTCTGCATGCGCTGCCGCGTCTCTTACGAGCAGGTCCGCGGCAACGACTACGCCAAACTCGCCACACTCGACCGAGAGGGCCGCTCCTCAGCCGTCACAGTCGTCAGCGCAAGCATCGTCCGGTCCCTGAAGGCGCTCGGCCAGGATGAACTGGGCGCCGAGGCGCGCAAGCTTCTCACTTTCGTCGACAACCGGCAGGACGCGTCCCTCCAGGCAGGGCACTTCAACGACTTCGTCCAGGTCTCACAACTCCGAGGCGGCCTTTACCGGGCTATGGGGGACGCTTCTGAGGGTCTCACTCACGAAGTTCTGGCCCAGAAGGTCACCGATGCACTGCATCTGACGATGCAGGACGTCGCAGCCAACCCCTTGGCGAAGTTCTCGGCACGGGATCAGGCCTTCCGCGCCGTGCGGAACGTCGTGGAGTACCGCCTATACGCCGACCTTCAGCGGGGCTTCCGCATCACCATGCCCAACCTCGAGCAGACGGGCCTGCTGCATGTCGAGTATGTCGACCTGCCCGAGATCGCCCGAGACGAGGCTTCCTGGGCGCACTGCCTGCCCGTGTTGAGGGAGGCGGACCCCGCCCTTCGCGGAGAACTGGCCGGCATCCTGCTGGACGAATTGCGGCGAGTCCTCGCGCTCGACGTCGACTGCCTCACGGAGATCGGCTTTGAGCGGATCCAACGCGAGTCGCGGCAGCACCTGACCGGGCCGTGGTCGCTCCCCGAGGGAGAACGCGTCGCCGAGACAGGCACCGCCTACCCGCGACCCGGCCGACCGGGACGGCCGCGGGGCGACCTCTTCGTCTCCGGCCGCTCGGCATACGGCCGGTACCTCAAACGCGAAGGCGCTGGTCTGGGCCCCGCCCTCACGACCGAGGATGCCCAGTTCGTGATCGGCGATCTGTTCCGCGTGCTGGAGCAAGTCGGGTTGATGACCGTCGTGTCCGACTTCGACGGCGTCCCCGGCTACCGGCTCAAGGCATCAGCGATCCGCTGGGTCGCTGGAGGCGGCACCAAGGGTGCTGAGGACCCGCTGCGCAAGTCCTTGGACTCCGAGGCGATCGTCCGGGTCAACCCGTTCTTCACCTCCTTCTACAAAGAGGTGGCCGAGACCCTCCGCGGGCTGCAGGCGAAAGAGCACACTGCCCAGGTCCCCGCTGAGGATCGCGAGGAGCGCGAGGAACAATTCCGCTCGGGCGACCTGCCGCTCTTGTTCTGTTCCCCCACCATGGAGCTCGGTGTGGACATCGCCAGCCTCAACGCCGTTGGCCTGCGCAACGTCCCCCCCACACCGGCCAACTACGCCCAGCGTTCGGGCAGAGCTGGCCGGTCCGGGCAGCCGGCACTTGTCGTCACCTACTGCGCCACTGGCAACGCTCACGACACGTACTACTTCCGCCACTCACGGGACATGGTGGCCGGCACTGTGGCCGCGCCTCGCCTGGATCTGGCAAACGAGGATCTCGTGCGCTCCCACGTGCACGCGGTATGGCTTGCGGAGACCGGACAGTCATTGAAGTCGCGGATCACCGACCTGGTCGAGGCAGGTGGAGAGAAGCCGTCCTTCAATGTGCTTCCCGATGTATGGCGCGCCCTCACCGAAGCCGATGTTCGGCGGCGCGGGATACAGCGCGCCGAAGCCGTCATCAACGAGTTACGGAAGTCGTGGGAGCGCGGGGCGGAAGGCGTTTCCTGGTGGTACGACGGCTGGGTCGCCGACCAGGTCCGCCGCGCGCCGCGGAGCTTCGACGAGGCGCTCGATCGGTGGCGCACCCTCTATCGCACTGCTCTGGAGGAGTACCACGACCAGAACAAGCTCGCCATCGACCCCAAGGCCCCCCACGCCATCCGCCAGATCGCCCAACGCCGCGCCGCAGATGCCCGAAACCAGTTGGTCCTGCTCCGCAACGAGGACAGCCAGAACGGCCAGACCGACTTCTATTCTTATCGCTATTTCGCTTCCGAAGGATTTCTCCCCGGATACTCCTTCCCTCGTCTGCCTCTGGCAGCCTACATTCCCGAGCGCCGCAGCGCGGGCGGCAAGCGTGATGGCGACTACCTCCAGCGGCCGCGCTTCCTCGCCATCAACGAGTTCGGCCCTGGAGCCCTGATTTACCACGAGGGGGCCAGGTACGAGGTCGTGCGTGTCCAGCTCCCCCGGAACGCCGAGGCGGGCGCCGAAACCGAGGAAGCACGACGCTGCGAAGCTTGCGGGTATCACCACCCGGTCGGCGTGGGGACAGACGTGTGCGACTCCTGTGGCGAGCGCCTCGGCCTGAAGACCTACGGACTCCTTCGCCTGCAGACCGTCTTCACGCGGCGCCGGGAGCGGATCAGCAGTGACGAAGAGGAACGCCGCAGGTCCGGCTATGAGCTCGAAATCTCCTACCGCTTCCACGACCACGGTGACCGTCCGGGCCGTGTCGACGCGCAAGCGTCTGCTGGGGGCGCCAACCTGGCCTCCCTCACCTACGGCGACTCGGCAATGATGCGCATCGCCAACGTCGGTCGACGGCGCCGCAAGGACGTCGCAGACCGGGGCTTCTGGCTCGACCTCAACGAGGGTCGCTGGCTCTCCGAGAAGGCTGCAACAGACTCCCCGGTCGACACCGAGGGCATGCACGCCGCAGAGGACGTGAGGCGAAAGGCCAAGGTCATCCCCTACGTGGAGGATCGCCGGAACATCCTCATCGTCCGGCTGAGCCACCGGGTCGACGAGACTACCGCGACGACCTTGCGCTACGCGCTGGAGCGCGGCGCAGAGGCGTGCTTCCAACTCGAGGACTCCGAACTCAGCAGCGAGTCGCTGCCCGACCTCGACAGCCGAGGTCGGATGCTCCTTACGGAGAGTGCCGAGGGCGGAGCCGGAGCACTACGCCGCCTCGTCACCGAACCCGACGCACTGGCACGGATCGCGCGCACCGCGCTCGAAGTTGCCCACTTTGACCCCCACACCGGGGCCGACCTTGGCCACGCTCCGGGCGCCCGCGAACGGTGCGAGCGAGCCTGCTACGAGTGCCTGCTCGCCTACGGCAACCAGTACGCGCACGGACTGATCGACCGTCACGCCATCCGCAATCTCCTGCTCGAACTCAGCAGATCGACGACCAGGGCTGGCGCGGGTGGACGCTCGCGAGGCGAGCAGCGGAAGATCCTGCAAGCCCTCGCAGACTCGGGGCTCGAGCGCGACTTTGTCCTGTGGCTGGACAAGCACGGACTACGGCTGCCGGATCGCGCACAGGTCATCGCCGGTGAGGCCAAAGCGCGGCCTGACCTGGTCTTCGACCTTGCCACCGGGCCGGTTGCTGTCTTCGTCGACGGTCCCATTCACGACACGGACCACCAGGGCGAGCGGGATGCGGCTGCCGAGGACAGGCTCGGCGACGCGGGATGGATGGTCGTCCGGGTACGCCACGACGCGGACTGGGATGCTGTCGTGAGCCGCTACCCCTCCGTCTTCGGCACCCGCCGTGGGGGGACTTCCAGCGCATGACTCGAAAGGACCGGTTCAGAGCATGACGTATGCCGTGGGCTCGCTCGTGCACGCACGCGGCCGAGAGTGGGTGGTGCTTCCCGACAGCACTGACGACTTCCTTGTGGTCCGCCCACTCGGGGGTGGTTCCGACGACGTCGCCGGCGTCTTCCGCTGGGAGGAGGACCTGCGTGAGGCAACCTTCCCGCTGCCCAGCGCTGACGACTTGGGCGATTCCTCCAGCGCCGCCCTTCTCCGCACGGCGTTGCGCGTTGGCTTCCGGTCGTCCGCCGGCCCGTTCAGGTCCGTCGCCAACATCGCCGTCGAGCCACGCGCGTATCAGTTCGTGCCACTCATGCTCGCCCTACGTCAGGACACCGTTCGCCTCCTCATCTCCGACGACGTCGGCATCGGCAAGACGGTGGAGGCAGGGCTGATCGCGGCCGAGCTGTTGGCCCAGGGCGACGCCACGCGCTTGGCTGTGCTCTGCTCCCCCGCCCTGGCCGAGCAATGGCAGCGCGAGTTGCGCGAGAAGTTCGGCATCGACGCCGAGTTGGTCCTCACGTCAACGGTGAAACGCCTCGAGCGTGGGCTGATGATGAACGAGTCGCTCTTTGACCGTCACCCCTTCGTCGTCGTCTCCACCGATTTCATCAAGCCACCCAGCCGCCGCCACGAGTTCCTCAATCACTGCCCCGAGCTGGTGATCGTCGACGAGGCGCACACTGCTGTCTCCGACGACGGAACTGGCGGAAGTCGAGGTAGGCACCAGCGACACGAACTCCTACGCGCTGTGGCCAAGGACCAGACCCGCCACTTGATCCTGGTCACGGCGACGCCGCACTCTGGCAAGGAGGAGGGCTTTCGCAACCTGCTCGCCCTTCTCGACCCTGCCCTTGGGACCATCAAGCTCGACGATGTCCGGAGCCGCGAGCATCTCGCGCGGCACTTCGTCCAACGTCGCCGAGCCGACATTCGCCACTTCCTCGACGAGGACACCGCCTTTCCAACTGATCGGCAGACCCGCGAAGCCCCCTATGGCCTCAGCCCAGAGTACCGCGCGCTGTTCGACCGGGTCCTCGACTATGCCCGCGAGCAGGTCCGCGACGAGGAGGATGGTTCCCTGCGCCAGCGTGTGCGGTGGTGGTCCGCTCTCGCACTACTTCGCACGCTTGCATCTTCGCCCCGCGCGGCGGCCTCGACGCTGCGCACGCGCGCCGCAGCCGCCGAGGCCGTCGACGTGGTGGAGGCTGACGCACTCGGCCGCGCGAGTGTCCTCGACACCGCCGACGACGAGGCGGCCGCGGACGTGACCCCAGGGGCGGACAGCGCTGCGACCGACGAAGGCAGTCCGGACGACGGCCAACGGCGCCGGCTACTGGCGATGGCGCGGCAGGCCGAGGCCCTCGAGGGTGCGAAGCTCGACCGGAAGCTCGCACTGCTCACCACCGAGGTCAAGGCGCTCCTGGCTGATGGGTACGACCCGATCGTGTTCTGCCGGTTTATCGACACGGCTGACTACGTGGCCGCACACCTCGATTCTGCTCTCGGAAAGAACGTCGACGTCGCAGCCGTGACTGGGACGCTGCCCCCAGCAGAGAGGCAGCAACGCATCCAAGACCTGACGGCCACCGACTCGCGCCACGTTCTCGTCGCCACCGACTGCCTCTCCGAAGGAGTGAACCTTCAGGACGCATTCCAGGCTGTCGTCCACTACGACCTGGCTTGGAACCCCACCCGCCACGAGCAGCGGGAGGGACGCGTCGACCGCTTCGGCCAACGCGCCAACACCGTCCGCGCCATCACGATCTACGGTAAGGACAACAGCATCGACGGCATCGTGCTCGATGTACTCATTCGCCGTCACCAGGCCATCAGCAAGGCGACCGGTGTATCCGTGCCTGTGCCCGATGGCTCAGACGGTGTCATTGAGGCGCTGCTCGAGGGTCTGCTCCTGCGCGGCCGCGATGCCGATCAGCTCCAGCTGGACCTCGGGCTCGCTGAGCGCACCGACGAGCTGCGCAGAGAGTGGGAGTCCGCGGCCGAGAAGGAAAAGCAGTCGCGAACGAAGTATGCCCAAGCAGGAATCCACCCTCAGGAAGTGGCGGCAGAGGTGTCCGCGGTGCGGCGCGCGTTGGGCGACCAGAGCGAGATCGCCAGCTTCGCTGAGGAGGCGCTCCGCAGTCTCGGCGCGTCTGTCACTCCGACGGACGAAGGTTTCCGCGTTGTCACGGCCACGCTGGCCGTTGGCGTCCGCGATGCCCTTCCGCCCGGCCACGCCGAGCCACTCCCCTTCCACCGCCAGTTGCCAGCACCTCGCAAGCACGCGATCCTAAACCGCACCGACGCGAGCGTGGAAGCGATCGCACGGCATGTCCTCGATGCTGCTCTGGACCCTGCCATGGACCCGACTGCACGACCTGCACGACGGGCCGGCGTCATGCGTACCCGGGCGGTCGAGAGCAGAACGACCCTTCTGCTGGCCCGCTACCGCTTCCACCTGGACCTGCCAGGCCGAGATGGCGCCCGCCAACTCATCGCAGAGGACGCACACGTGATCGCCTTCCGCGGAACCCCGGAGAACCCCGACTGGCTAAGCACGGACGAAGTCGCACAACTGCTCGACGCGATCCCGGACGCCAACGTCCCTAGCGACCAGGCTCGAGACCTGGCAGCCCGTGTGATCGACAGACTCAACGCCCTGAACGACCAACTCTCCACGCGGGCCGATGCACTAGCGGAGAGGCTCCTCGAGAGCCACCGCCGGGTTCGCTCCGGTGCCGGTGCAGCAAAGCGCGGACTCGCCGTTCGCGCACAGAAGCCCGTCGACATCCTCGGTGTCTACGTCTACCTGCCTGTCACACAAGGGGTCTCCTGACGTGAGCGACTTCACGACCATTCGCGCTGTCGGCGGCCTCATCCCTCCCGACCTTCTGAGCCGCATCGTGTCGGGTGACAAGCAGCTCACCGGCCTGTCGCCCTCGGATTACCACCTCTCCAGCGAGTCGCCACGCGAGGCTGCGAACAGAGCTTGGTCCTACCTCACCGGTGTCTGGGCCACATTCAGGTCAGGGCTCGAGAAACTCCAGGAGGGCGACCCCGCGGTCGGCCTGACCCGCGAAAAGTGGCTGCTCCAGCTGCTGCGTGAGCTCGACTATGGCCGCGTTCCCACGACACCCGTAGGAGGCTTACAGATCGGCGACCGGGCCTTCCCCGTCTCGCACCTCTGGGGCTCGACGCCGCTCCACCTCCTCGGCTGGGGCGTCGAGTTGGACAAGCGCACAAAGGGCGTTGCCGGGGCTGCCGAACGCGCCCCGCACGCGATGGTCCAGGAAGCCCTCAATCGCACAGACGACTACCTGTTTGCCGTCGTGTCCAATGGGCGGGTCCTTCGCCTCCTCCGAGACTCCACCTCGCTGTCAGGGCAGTCGTACGTCGAGTTCGACCTCGAAGCGATGTTCGATGGCGAGGTCTTCTCGGACTTCGTCCTGCTCTACTTGCTTCTGCATCAGTCTCGTGTCGAGGTGCGAAGCGCAGAGGGCGCCGCTTCTGACTGCTGGCTCGAGGCTTGGCGTACCACTTCGATCGCCTCGGGAACACGGGCCCTAAGCCTCCTCCGCGACGGCGTGAGGGCGGCAATCGAAGCACTGGGCACCGGCTTTCTCCAGCACCCAGCGAACGCAGAGCTCCGCCGCCGACTCGACGACAAGGAGGCCCGGCTTGAGGACCTCCACCATGCCCTCCTCCGCCTCGTCTACCGGCTGCTCTTCCTCTTCGTCGCTGAGGACCGTGGTGCGCTCCTCGACCTGAGCGCCGACCCGGCGGCGAGGCAGCGGTATGCCGACTACTTTTCGACTGCGAGATTGCGCCGGCTCGCCCTGCGCCGCCGAGGCACCAAGCACACCGACCTCTGGGCGGCCCTCACGCTCGTCATCACGGCGCTCGGTGACGAACACGGGCAGCCGGCCCTTGGCCTGCCGGGAATTGGGGGACTCTACGACCAGCACGAGGCCGACGCGCTCCTCATGGACGCCGGACTACCCAACGACGCCCTCCTCACGGCCGTCCAAAGCCTGTCCGTCGTCCAGCCCAAGGGCCAGCCCAAACAGTCGGTCGACTACCGCAACCTCGGCGCCGAGGAGCTTGGCTCGATCTACGAGTCGCTGCTCGAGCTCGTCCCGCGCTACAACACGATCGAGCAGACCCTCGCCCTCGAGGCCCTCGCCGGCAACGACCGCAAGACGACCGGCTCCTATTACACCCCCTCCTCGCTCATAGACCTCGTCCTCGACGAGGCCCTCGACCCGCTCCTCGACGAGGCCGAGCGCGCCCCCGACCCAGAGACCGCCCTCCTCGCGATGACGGTCTGCGACCCTGCGTGTGGCTCTGGACACTTCCTCGTCGCTGCTGCACGTCGCATCGCCGAACGCCTTGCGACCGTGCGCACGGGGGACGCCGACCTCACGCCGACCGACGTTCGCGACGCCCTCCATGAGGTCGTGGGCACCTGCATCTACGGTGTCGACCTCAACCCGCTCGCCGCCGAACTCGCCAAGGTGAGTCTTTGGCTGGCGGCGATGACTCCGGGCCGCCCGCTGTCCTTCTTGGACGCTCACATCAAGGTCGGGAACGCCCTTCTCGGCACGACGCCAGCCCTCGTCGCCGAGGGAATCCCCGACGACGCTTTCGTCGCGCTCACCGGTGATGACAAGCGCGTCGCCACCGCCCTGAAGAAGCAGAACAAGTTGGAACGAGAGGCCGGACAGGAGTCCCTTCTCGACATCGCCGAAGCCGTTCCGAGCAATGCAGACCTCCGCGCCGAACTCGCCGACGTCCGACTCTCGGCACCGAAGAGCCTCGCCGACGTGCACGAAGCCAAGCGCCGCTACGCCGCCTACCTCGACTCCCCCGACCTTGCACTCGAGAAGCTCAGAGCCGATGCCTGGTGCGCAGCATTCGTCCAGCCTAAGACGGCTGCCGAAGCCCTCGTCACTACCAGCACACTGCGAGCGATGGAGGACGGAACCCTGGTGGCTGATGCAACCACCAGGGCCGTCCGTGACCGGTCCGCGGAGTACCGCTTCTTCCACTGGTGGCTAGAGTTTCCTGAAGTCTTCGAAGTCTCCCCCGCCACGGCGGGCCGACCGAGCGGGTGGAGAGGTGGCTTCACCGCACTGGTCGGCAACCCGCCCTGGGAGCGAATCGCTCTAGACGACGGGGAGTTCTTCAGTTCCCGCGCCCCGGAGGTGCTGGCACCCGGGACAACTGCAGAACGTAAGCGGCGGATTCAAGATCTTGAAATGCAGAATCCTGTGGTGCATGCCGATTTCCTTATCGCTAAGCGACGCACGGAGGCAACCGCTCGCCTTCTTGCGGGCTCTGGCATGTATGAGTACGGCACGCAAGGAAGGCTTACAACGCAGGGGCCCTTCGCGGAGCTCTTTCTGATGCTAACCAACGAGCAGGGGATGGCCTCTTTAATCGTTCCCACCGGCGTCGTAGCGGACGTACCAATGAGAGCCTTCTGGAGGCACTTGGTGGGCACTAGGGCAATATCATGTGTTTTCGACTTCGAGAACTCAAATGGAATTTTCCCAAGCATCCACAGGTCTACGAAGTTCTCAATCATTGCCTTGCGGGGTGACGGTAGGGCAGCAACCCGCAATGGGGAGACCTTGCGGGTTGCAACATACATTCGCACTGAGTCTCAACTGATGGCGTTGAAACTAAACCAATTGCGCTACTCACACACAGACCTGGAGGCAATTAGCCCGAAATCATTGCAGATTCCATTATGTCAAACTCAGCGAGACGTTAATGTGCTGACAAGAATGGTTAATTCTAGAACAGCAGACTCCTTAACCCCACGGGCGTGGGTGGGTTTCACAAGCGAGGCTCAATCAGGAAATTACCTAATGAATGGCGGTAGTGGCCGAGTACCTCTCCTCGAGGGCAAGTTGATGCATCAATTTGACCCCCATTTCGCCACCTACAAGGGTGTCTCGCGAGAAATGCGTGAATCTGGAAAACCTCGCCTCGTAGAGGCCCCCGATAGGAGTTCCGCCGCGGCGGATTCTACGCGATATTGGGTCGAAACATCGTCGGCGGCAAGTTTCCTTCGTCGCAAGCAATCGGACCCGAGATGGACCGTCGTCGTGCGGGATTACGCCCGCGCAACCGATGAGCGAACGGCCATATGTGCGATTGCGCCGACGACCGTCCCCATCCAGCCTTTGAATGGCGTTACAGCAGGAGGCGCGGGCGCGAGCACCTTCGCCGTCTGCGTTATCAACTCCTTTGCGTACGATTTCATCGTTAGGCAGCGAGTGCCTGGCCAGCATTTCAATGTGACGACTATGAACGAAATTCCACTGCCTCCCGCTGGTAACGATGAAGAATTCGTCGTGTTACGAGGGTTCGAACTGACCTACACCCACTCTGGCCTGTCGGGCTATGCAGATCAGATTGTGGATTTCTACCCCAAAGTGAAGGCAGGACCCCCGTTCCGATGGATCCCTCAACGGCGCGAGATTCTGCGTGCGGAACTCGACGCCGCGATATTCCGCCTCTATGGCCTGGCCCGCGACGAGGTCGAACACGTCATGGAATCCTTCACTGTGGTCCGCAAGTACGACGAGCGCGATCACGGCGAGTTCCGGACCAAGCGCCTCATCCTCGAGATCTTCGACGCCATGGCCAAGGCTGCCAGAGACGAATCGGGCTACGAAAGCCCACTCAATCCCCCTCCCGGCGAGGGGCCACGGCATTCGGGCTGACAGGACACCAAGATCACAACCACGAGTAGGAGCCAGGGAGTCAGCATGTATGTGAAAATCGAAGACGATTTGGCCGAGCTTCTCGAGCAGAACATGCACCTTGATGAAAGTCACGAAGCGGTCGTGAATCGGCTCCTTCGAGGGGCGCTGCTGGAAAGGAGCCAACGTTCGCAAACGCCGTCACCGGCGGGGAGAACTCGGACGGTCGTGGCCGGCGAGCTAAAGGATCTCCTTCGCGTCGGCCTCGTCCGCGCTGACGACGAGGTGCGGTACACGGAGCGGCGACGAGACGCTGTCCACGTTGGTCGGATAACCGCCGACGGTCGAATTGCCACGGACGGGCGCGCGCCAGCTTCGCCCTCAAGCGCGTTGGGACAGCTTGTGGGCTATTCAATCAACGGATGGAAGTTCTGGGTGCACGTGCCATCCGGGAAGACACTGTCGGTGCTTCGCGATGGACTGAGCTCATGACCGAGTTGGGCCCAGCCAACCCCGAGCAGGCAATACGTCGACCACTCCTCGTTCGCCGCCTCTTCGATGTGCTCCTCGAAGCCAGCAAGCCCGTGCCGGCTAGCGACGCTCTAAAGCGGGTCGCGGAGCTCGAGCCGCTCACCCCACATGAAACGAGCACCACAGCGAGTGGCGAGTCACGCGCCAACAACTTGTTGAGATTTACTTCGAGCTGGGCACGCGCCATCGGCTGGCTGAGAAAGTCGGCCGAGGGCTGGGAACTCACGTCCTCAGGGAGGGAAGCACTTGCGGCCCTCTCGGACGACGACAACCTCTACTCACTTCTCACCAAGAAATACCGACAGGTGCAGCGCAGCCGACGGGACGTGAGTTCGGACGCAGCAGAGAACGAGAAGGTGGCGACCCTCAACAGGGCCCTGGACCTCGTGGAGGAAGGGCAGTGGACGGCATACTCCGACCTGGCCGAGTTAACCACCCTTGCAAACCAGAACGTCGGTACCTTCGCCAAGGACACGGACCACCCCAATGGCCATCGGGTCCTGCACGCCGACGGGCAAGTATCTGCGTCTTTCGAGTGGCGCGATCCGGAGCGCACGGACGACCCGCGCGACGTCCTAGAGGCAGAGGGCGTCGAGTTTGACGTTCGCGGTCGAGCGAGGCAGGCGCAGCGGCTCACATCTCACGACTTTCGCGACATGCTCGCCGAGCTGTCAGGAGAGGAACGCGAGCCGCGGGCCTGGATGGTTCGCGGAAGCAGCGTCAATGGCAAGAATCTGGTGCCGACGTGGCTCGCGAAGGGCACCTGCTCGATACCGGCCAGCCAGATCCGCTCGCTTCCGTTGCCCATCACGCGGAGCGAGATCTCCGCCATTGTGGAAGAGGACTATTCCCAGAAGTCGTACACCACCCGGACGGAGAAGGTCGCTGAGATCGACGCCTTCGTCAACCGCCTGCGGGTGGGGGACCTCGTGGCCACCAATTCGGGACCAGATCTCTTCATCGGCACCATCACTGGGGACCCCGTGGCGCTCAAGAGCTCTGACGACCGCTCCAACGTCCGACGGACCGTGGAGTGGCACAACATTCAGAAGCCGATCGACTACTCAGGGATCCCCAAGACCGTGTCGGCCAAGCTGTCAAGCCAGCACACGATTGTCGACCTCACCAGTGACCTCGCGGCGCTGCGCTCGCTACTCGACCACAACACCATGCCTTCTTCGTCTGATCGGCCACTGCCCGCCAGCGTGGAAGAACTGTCTCTACCTCCCATCAGCACGGATCTGGCGGACGACTTGCTCGTCGACACCCGGTGGCTCCAATCCTGCGTTCATCTCCTGGAGGACCGGCGTCAGCTGATCTTCTACGGGCCGCCAGGCACGGGCAAGACGTACCTCGCGCAGGCCATCGCCAAGCATCTGACGGCGCCGGAGGCAAGCAAACTCGTCCAGTTCCACCCTGCATACAGCTATGAAGATTTCTTCGAGGGCTTTCGACCGGTAGCAGGAGTCGACGGCAGCGGCGCAATCGGGTTCAAACTCACCCCTGGCCCTTTCCGCCGACTGGTCGATGCCGCGCGCGAGAACCCGGCCACGCCTTATATCCTCATCATCGATGAGATCAACCGTGCCAATCTCGCGAAGGTCTTCGGTGAGCTGTACTTCCTCCTGGAGTACCGGGACAGCGCGATCGACCTGCTCTACAGCAGCGGCGACGACCAGGGATTCACGATGCCCCAGAACGTCTTCATCATTGGGACGATGAACACTGCGGACCGGTCCATCGCCCTTGTCGACACAGCCATGCGGCGTCGCTTCGCGTTCAAGGCGCTGCATCCGAGCACCGAACCGACGAGGAGCATGCTAAGCAAGTGGCTGGTCAAGAAGGGCCTACCTCAGACAGCGGCCAAGGTCATGGACCACCTTAATGGCCTCATTGAGGACGAGGACTTCAAGATCGGTCCCTCCTACTTCATGAGGAAGTCGGTGCACGAGGGCGACGGGATGTCCGTCGTCTGGGAGACGTCGATCCTGCCGCTTCTGGAGGAGCATCACTTCGGCGAAGGCCGTGACGTGTCCAAGGACTACTCACTGAGCCGCATCCTCAAGAAGGTGGAGGGCGCCGCAGCAGAAGTTTCAGATGGTGCGACCGATCCTGCCGATGCTGACGTGCCCGCGACAGTGAACGCAGACGAGTGATGCGGATCGACCTGACAGAGAACGGCGATCCTGTCGATGTCGAGATCGGCGAACGTGTTGGCAGTGCGCTACGCAACAGCGGAGTCGTGACCGCAACGCCCGCCCTGCCTCACGGCTGGTGGACGATTGGGCCGGCTGGCAAGGTGGGGGTAGCGCAAGTCGCCGGTATCGAGTTGTGGGTGAAGCCGAAACTCGACACCCGACGATTGTTCTTCCTACTCGGCTTCGCCAGCGACCACAAGGTCTGGCGTGACGACGACCTCGGCCTCGTCGAAGATGCGGATTTGCTGAGTGCCATTGCCACCGCGTTCGCCCGGCAAGCGGACAAGGCCACGCAGCAGGGTCTACTCCAGGGGTACAGAGTCGAAGAGGACGCCCTGCCGGTACTCCGGGGGCGGGTGCGCAGTGCGGAGCAGTTGTCACGTCGGTACGGCCTTGTCATACCCCTCGAAGTGCGATTCGACGAGTACGGCGTGGACATCCCCGAGAACCAACTATTGCGGGGCGCTGCCGAAGTGCTTCTCAAGTTGCCCGGCATTGGCTCCAGGACACGAAAGCTCCTGCTCCGCCTGGTTCGATCCATGGCTGATGTGACACCTGCTCGCCGCGGAAGAAGCAAACCCCTTTGGCACGCCTCGCGACTGAACACGCGCTACCACCTCGCGCTGAGACTGGCTGAGCTGGTGTTGCGTGGCGGGTCGGTCGAACAGAAGTCTGGCGAGGTCATGGTCAACGGATTCCTGCTCGACATGGCGAAAGTGTTCGAGGACTTCCTCACCGTCACGTTGGGAAGCGCCCTCACCGCGTACGAAGGGCATTGTAAAACTCAAGACCGCTGGTACTTCGACGAGGCGGAAGAGATAAAGATGCGGCCTGACTTGGTCTGGTACCGCAAGGATGGAAGCGTCGGTGCTGTGGTGGACGCCAAGTATAAGGCTGAGAAGCCCTCAGGCTATCCTTACGCCGATCTGTACCAAATGCTGGCCTACTGCACGGCACTCAAACTTCCACAAGGCCACTTGGTGTACGCCAAAGGCAACGAGCCTGCAGCAGGTCACCTCGTGCGCAACGCAGGTATCGAGATCGTGCAGCATGCTATCGATTTGCACCTGCTGCCTCACTCACTGATGGCACAAGTTGAGATGCTTGCTCGCACCATCAGCGCAACGGACCCTGCTCCGGCCGCATAAAGCGCCAGCCCACGAAGTTCTGTGCCGACGGCGGCAATCGGCGGCCTGACGCTTTTCCGCCAGCAGGCAGACACAACACGACAGCCACAGACCGTCGTCGCCCCGCCCGCCGGGGCCCCACCCCGCCGGTGACCACCCACACGACTCGTCGGGCTGGTGCGCAGCCCGTTGGACATCGATGAGGTTTCACGGTGCCCTGTGGTGACCTGCCGCCGGGTCGCTGGCCCTCGCCTGCAGAGTTAGAGTCCCTAGGTGCGTGGCTGTGTAGGTACTGCAGGAGGTGTCGACGATGACTGTGACGGACCCTGGCTGGGTGGACACTGACAGTTTCAGGCCGAACCGTGGCCAGTTCCCGATCCGCGTTGAACAACATCTGAACCGCTTTGTGAGCTTCCATTTGCCTGGCGTCACCACTGTGACGAGCGCCACGCGCTACTACGCACTGCATGGCCTCACCGCCTATGTGGTCGCTGAGGAGGCTTTAGATGAGCCCGCCGCGGTAAACATACTCCGTAGAAGTGAAGCGCTACTTGCGTACGTAACCCATGTTCACGAACAGGAGTTGGGCTCGGAGCATCCGTGGTCGCCGGCGCCACACGGTATCGACAAGATCCGGACTCACGCTGTGACAGCAGAAGGAGTTGACCTCAGTAAGGCTGCCGAGCACTACGCAGAGGCCAAATGGGCCTTCTTGAATCCGTATCGTGGCTCGGAGATGTTCCTAGACATTCTGCAGAGATCCGGAGGGTTCAAGCCCGGGGAACGCTTCGACCCAGCTGCTGCCAGGTCGGTCCTAGTTCCCCTCCTTGAGACCGCCAGATCCCAGGACGCGGTCTCAAGGGAGCAGGCCGCCGCGTTATCGGCGGCGTGTCTGTGCACGACGTCGAACCAGATGGACGGCGCATGGCTTGCCGAGCTTCTCTCCGGGGATAAGACGGCGTCTACTGACCCGAAGAACGTGTCAGCAGGACGGCTGCTTTGGGAGTTCGGTCACCTGACGGCGGTCGCGACCCAGGTCGGCGACGTGACGGATGCCTCTGCGCTGTCGCGTCTGATCATGTTTGACCCCGAACTAGCGCAACACCCTGCACTCTTGGGGCAGGTCGCACCCGAGCGGTGGCGGGGAGCGCTGTTTCGCAAGGAGTCTGTCTGGGCGCTGCGGCTGATCTGGCACAAGATCAGCAACCTTGTTGAGGGAGCGAGTTATGTCGCTGACCTCATGGCGGCCTTCGCAGATCTCCTGCCTGATTCCGACACGGTCGGTTCCTTTCGTGGCAAGTTGCCACACCACCTCCGGAAGGACGGTGGACCGCGCGAGGCTGAGCGCGAACTGGAGGACCGCACCGATGTCGAGCGATGGCTAGGAACATTGATGCTCGGCGCCGCACGGCTGCCGAACCTGTCTGAGCAGGAACTCCAAGGCTTCCGAGCTGCTCGGGAGCACGAAGCGGGTCAGTGGGACGAGTTGAGCCCTGGGTGGTTTCAGGAACTCCTGGAGCTCAATGCGGACATGTCCTTGCGAGACTTTGGTGTCCTACTGGCCCGACAGATGATAAACCGCTCTCAGCGGGTTGCACTTGGAAAGTCTCGGTTCCACGCGAAGACTCAGGTCTTCTCCTACCCTGCACGCCTTCATGTCCGTGACGGAGTTGCGGTCAGACTTTTCGGTGAGACAGCGCCGGAGCCTGCCACGCGCATACCTCAGTACTTGTCAATCGCGCGACAGGCAGGCATGTTTACCGTGAACAACGATGGCAAGTTCGCGGTTGGGAAGAACGGAGAACGCCTTGCCTGAGGTGGTGTTCCACAGGGTTCCCAGCCTGCTCGGACCCATTCATCAAGAGGCCGCGACAGGCTCACGCGCCATGAGGGAGGCCCTCTTCCTGACCTTCGGGATGGACCTTGGCTTCTTCGAGCGACAACTCCTTGGACCAGTACGGTCCACCGGGGCGGCCGTCACGGTCATCGGCGATGCGCGCATGTTCACGCCGGACCCCCGCGAAGTCCGGTCAGCAGGCCGGGCTTACACACTTGGCCTGGCAGCAGCAAAGCGTGCATTCCACCCCAAGGTTACGGTGCTCGTTGGGCCGGAGCGGGCCCTAGTTGGGGTGGGGTCGGGAAATCTGTCAGTCGGTGGGTGGCACGGCAATGACGAGGTCCTCACCGTGGCACGGGCCAACTTGAATGAGGGTGTGCCCAGGGTCGTAGCCGACCTTATCGAGGCTCTTGTCAGGCTGGCCGAACAGATTCCGATGGGCGGGCTCGCCGCTGAGGGAGTGAAGCGGACCGTCACTGAGTTGAAGAAGTTGGTGAGGAACACTCAGGTGATTGACACCGGCCACAGGTTGGTGGACTCCCTCACTGGTCCGATCGTGGACCAGCTCCCCCAGGGACCGGTCTCCGCCCTGGAGGTAAGTGCACCCTTCTTCGACCCCCATGGTGCGGCGCTGGCGGAACTGGTCCGCAGATTCCAGCCTGAAGACGTGACTGTGCTGACACAACCAGGAAAGACCGTGATAGATCCGGAACCTATAATCCGGACGGCCAAGGAACTGGGAGTCAACGTCAGGTTCGAGCAGTTGGAGCGTGACGCTGTCAGCGGACCGTACCGGCATGGAAAAATCCTGACGGCTCTGCAGGGTCAAGAAACCTCCTGGTCCCTCGTGGGCAGCCCCAACATGTCAACTTCAGCTTTGACGTGCAGCGCGACGGGCGGCAATGTGGAGATCGCCGTCCTCATGGACGCCGGGATCTCACTCCTACCCACTCCCAGAGTTCGCGTTGCCGAAATTCCGGCCTTGGCACACGCAATCACTTCCCTCGAGGACTCCGCCCCACAAGTCACGGGACCCTTGCTGCTGGAGGCCCTAGCGGTCGAAGGAGGGCTCGAGATCACCCTGCTGACCGGTGGCACCTCAGACGTTCCGATTGAGGTCAGCCACTACGCAGGATCGCCTGAGCACTTCGAACTGCTGGGGACCGTCCCGGCCGGTGCCACACAAGCGAGGTTCCCCGGTGACTTTCTTCCCGGCACGCGGTTTCGCGCAGGGGACAGTTTCCAAACCCTCGCCGACCGCCACTCCGTCACCTCCCGTCTCCTCCCACTGGGCCGCGGCAAGCCCAACCAGGACGCATCGCTAAACCAGCTGTTTGCATCCGAGAGTCTCGCTGCGAACTGGATTAACGCACTCCAGTCCCTCGTGCACGGTGCGGGCGTAGAGTCCGGGAGCTCCGGAACGAAGGCACACGCACAGGATGCCGCGAGCGACAGCACGTACTGGGCACACCTGGACGACCCTGAGCAGTGGGCCGCCTACGCCCAGGAGTCGGTAGCCAAGCTCGGGCTACCCATGTTTGAACTGGCTGCTGGAACCACAGTCAAAACAACGGTCGGAGCGACCCTGCCCGTCGGCACCTTGGCCTGGGACGACACCTTCGATGACGATGGCGCAGACGATTTCGAGGGCGAGGAAACTGCCGAAGAGACCACAGATGTCTCAGGAGACCAGGATTCAGTGGGCTCTCAGGCGGAGATGTCGCCCGGGCAGCAGGCTCGCTACCGAGGATGGATCGGCAAGATCGTCGGGCTCGTTCCGCATCTCGGACCGTTTGAGCGCATCTCGATGGTCCAGCTGACTATCACCGCTTCACTACTCCCCTTCTGGTCTACCGACCGGGGTGCGTCCGGGTGGTTCGAACCACTCAGGACCGCGCTGGAGGGGCTGGCCGGCGAGGAATGGCCAGTGCAGGTGCGAGACCGGATCGCCGCCGCAGCATGTGTCGGGCTCTATCGCCTCAGAACTGCGGTCCCGCCAGATGAACGGGGCACGCATGCAGAGCAATTCAAGACCACTCTGCGACACCTAGGGCCACTTGTGGAAGCCGCTCAGCTTCCGGCGATTGAGGACATCCTGCACCTCCTTGACGAGGCGACGTTAGTAGCCCGCTCCGCGGAAGAGGTGAAGTCCGAACTGACCGAGCTACTGCAGGTGGGCCCGGAGGGCACCCTGACTCGTGTCATCGAGAGCAACCTCCCAGGCGTGGACCGGGCCACATGGACTGCCTCCAAGCACCTGGTCCTCGACGGCGACTTCACCAACGCAAAAACAACAGCAGCACAAGTGCTGACGTATGCCAAGGGCCTTGCCGACCTAGTGCTTGCGGTCAACTCCAGCAACGGGAGTTGGACCGTTGTAGTCCGCGCTGCATCTACTCTGGCTGTGATCGAAGGCGGGCAAGGTGAAACGACCTATCGCGCTTATGACACTGGACGCCTGATCATCAACCCCTATGCCCCACTGACCGACCCCCAACGCGCACAGCAAGCACGAATCAGCAAACCTCCCTTCGCCACCCCCGGCCCCGAGGTACGCGAAATCCTCGACCGGTTCGACATTCAAGCAGTGCCTATCACCGCTCCGACGGCAGTCGCGCTCAAGGCGCCCTGATCGCTCGACGGTTGAGTTCAAGCAGGCAGTGCGCCGGATGAAGGGGGCGGCACGACGACGGCCGCGCACTAACCGCGGCGCAGGACCGGCGGGTGCCGGTGCTTGGCCGCGCGCGGCATGCAGCATGGCAAGGCGACCACCACCACGCGTGGTGCGCTCCCCCGTCTCGACGAGGAAGCCCTCAGCAGTGGTGACCTTGCGGTGTCGTCGGGAGCGGCTCGAGCGGGTCGCCTCCTGTTTCCAGCCATGGCAAGA
Source organism: Ornithinimicrobium cavernae (assembly GCF_003121625.1). Classification (GTDB taxonomy): domain Bacteria; phylum Actinomycetota; class Actinomycetes; order Actinomycetales; family Dermatophilaceae; genus Ornithinicoccus; species Ornithinicoccus cavernae. The sequence goes on from NZ_QDDJ01000004.1 coordinate 173,426, forward strand.
CATCTGCTGGCGGGGGAGGGGCAGCTGGCGTCGAGTTGGGACCTGCGCTGGATGGCCAATGGCTTACATTCTCGCCACCAAAGCGTTCGACACGAGCTCGACGAGTTCGTTGGGCCTGTTGGTGCTGCCGAGCACACCGCTCCCGACTCCTTCGGCCGTGGCATGCCCGGAGACGGCAAGAAGGAATACACAAACTACGCACAGCGAGGCCACTGCAAACCGCACGAACTGTTTAAGGGCTTTGGTGCGGCTCTTCCGGCTGGCTAGGCACATAAAGCATGCCAGCAACGCCCCTAGGATGAGCGTGAACACCACAGTCACCACAAGATCAACCGTAGACACGAGTCCTCCAAAGAGGCCTACCAGTTCCGTTGGAGCCCTGCGCGGGTCGCTATACGCGCGGACGGGGCGGGTTGGCCTTCGTTGGTGGTTACCTTGTCTACTTCTGTGGAACGGGTGTTTAGGCTCCGCTTCAAGCATAGCGCGCACCTAGTGAGGCCGCTGTTGCGACACGGCCGCCGTCCAGGGACGAATCAGCCCCAGCGACGGAAACCATAGCCCCGCGGCTCACAGGGGCAGCAGGTCCCCTTCACCCTTGAGGGCACACGTTGTGCAACCGCTCTTCAGCGGAGGGCGTCGGGCATCGCCCTCTGCACGATCTCGCGCATCGGCGGCCCCACCTCCAACTGGGACAGCACCGCGAGCCACCCAGCCAGACCCGCTGGAGCACACACTGCGCCGGCAGTTTGAAGGTCAAGCCGACGTGGAAGCCCTCGGCGCGCAGGCCCTGCAGGTCGGCGAACATCTCGCGCATCCAGTCCCGGCTGAAGGTGAACACCCCCGCCTGTAGCGGTCCCAGGCAGCGGTCGGGTAGGGCGCGGACCGCCTCAGCGTCCGCGGCTGCCGACACGCGCACGAATCGCTCACCCCGCTCAGCCCGTCGGGCAGGTCGTCTTGGCCCGCGAGGGCAAGACGCCAACGAGAGCGACCAGGGCAGTGGTGACGGCGAGCACGACGTAGCCGCTCCAGTGGATGATGCGCCGGACGGTAGGCGACGGTGGCCTCGCCGGGGTCCACGGTCGCTCCCGTGCTCGCGTCCCACAGCAGCCAGCCTCCGCTGGAGTCTCCGACGCTCGTCGTCGCCTCCAGCGGGACAGGGCACAGTGGCAGCGATGCGCAGTCCGCAAGGGCCGGGGGTGAGCTCGCAGAGGCCGGGTCCAGCACCTGCCCTGGCTCTCCGGTTAGTGCTGCGCCAGCACGATGAGAACAGCTCGTGGGAGTGGACCCACGCCTGCATCAACACGCTGATCGAGCACCAGGAGCAGAGCTACAGTTAGGTCTTCCGCTACCTCGGCGCCAACCTAGACGTCATCGAGGTCGGCACCCATCTTGGTGTGCGCGCCAACTCGTCGCCACGCTATGCGCCAGCGGCGGTCTGCTCGGCGATGGCGGCCTACTCCGCCTCGCTGTCCTCGCTGCGCGGGACCGTCGCACGCGGTGAGGATGTGGAGTCGCGCGGAAGAACTCTGCCTACACCGCCGCGCAGTGGGGAAAGGCCGCCAAGAACTGAGCCGCAGGCGCACCCACGCCGGCGTGGGTGGCTCCCACAGTGGGCATCCCTACGTGCGGCGCACCTGCGCGTCCTTCCCAGTCACCGCCGAGATGTCGCTCTCGGCAGTCGACATCAGCAGGTCTGCCAGGTGCCGGAGGGCGCGGGCGACGGCAACCTCGTCCCCGATCTCTGGAACCGCCCGGTCCTGCGGAGCCCGGTGGCTCCACCCTGACGCCACCAGATGCTCCGGTGAGTCCGCCACCAGCACCGCCCGGGCGTCGGTGTCGTCCTCGGTCTCGAAGATCGACACCCGGACGGTCCATTCGCGCGCGTGCGGGCTGGCAGTGGATCCTGCCACGGCCTCCTGTGCCTTGTCTCCCTCGCCCGATGGGGACAGCTTCAGCACGGTCCCCGGTCCGGGATAGATCAAACCCGTGTGGCCGTCCGACCACTCGACAACATACGGCGGACCTCCGTCCTCGCCGCGCACCTCGACGACCCGACCGTCCTGGGTGGGATCCCCGACACGTTTGCCGGCCAACACGATGTGGTCACCCTGACTCGCCCTCATCACGGCCTCCTGACGACTCTCACGTCTTCCTGCGCGGGCTCGGCGCAGGCGTTGTTTCCCGTAGTCCCAGTGTCCTCCGCCTTGGTGTCGACCGGAAGGGGCTCGGACAGCTGAGCTCGCGTCCCCGCCGAGCGCGGCACGATCAGCCAGCCCCACGGCATACGGCAGCGATCATCGGGCCGACACCGAGGGGACACGACCCCGGGGCCCACCATCAAGAGCGACGTCGAGGGCGGCGACGCCGCCGTTTTCCTAGGGTGTGCCCATGGATGAGGTGACCTGGGGACTCGATCTCTCGACCGACCCCCACAAGTGCGCGGCGGTGGCCATCCGCTGGCACCCCGACCGGGCTGAGATCGTCGCCGTCAGAACTCCTTTGAGACCAGGGGAGATCGTTGATCTCATCGCCAGCGAGACCGGGCCGTTCGCGGTCGATGTCCCCTTCGGGTGGCCCGACACCTTTGTGCAGTTCCTGGCAGAGCACCAGCAGGGCGCTCAGCAGCCCCCAGGAGATCGGGACGCCTGGCGCATCTCGACCCTGGCCCGACGGCTCACCGACGAGCGCTTGCGACACATCGCCCTCCCCCTGCCCGCCTCGTTTGACCGGCTGGGCAGGACCGCTGTGATGTGGTCAGCCATCGAGCACGATCTTCGCGCTCAGGGTGTCGTCATCGACCGTTCCGGCACGACGGGTCGTGTCTGCGAGACCTACCCCAAGGCGCTTCAGGTGTCGTGGGGGCTGGGCAAGGTGAAGCTGAGCCTGGATCTCCTGCGGGCCGCGTTTCCCTTCCTCGAGGTGCCCGAGGCCATGGCTGGCCGTCTGGCCACGGACGACGCCAGGGACGCCGTCGTTTGCTCGCTGGCGGCCCGGGCCCGCGAGCTCGGACTCACTGACCTGCCTGCCGCCGAGGAGTTGGACCAGGCCCGGCGCGAGGGGTGGATCCACATCACTTCCGTCAGCCCGTCAGGCCTGCTGAGGTCTGCTCCGAGCGGCAGGCCGGCAATGTCGGGACCAACCCCGCGAAGCATCTCGGGCGCGTGACGGATCCCGCTGCTACAGTCGCCGATCACAGCGCGAGAGGCGGGCGACCATGAGTCAGTCGGGTGCAGGTGCGATCGTCATCCAGGGTGCGCGCGTCTTCGACGGAGAGGCCTTCCTGGAGGGCACACCGGATGTCGTGATCGAGGGTGGCGTGATCACCGCGGTCGGGGCGGGCGCGGCCAGCCGGCTCCACACCGGCTCGGGAACCGTCGCCGACGGCGTCGAGGTCGTCGACGCGACCGGGCACACGCTGACACCCGGGTTCATTGACGCTCACGTCCACCTGATGGTGCAGAACATCGGTGGTCTGGACACCATCCTCAAGCCGTTCTCGCTGCCCTTCTACGAGTCGGTCGGCTACATGGAGCGCACCCTGCGCGCGGGCATCACCACCGCCCGCGACGCCGGCGGCGCCGACCTCGGGCTGAAGACCGCGCAGGCGACCGGGCTCGTGGCCGGCCCGCGGCTGCGGATCTCGGTCAACATCATCGGGCAGACCGGCGGGCACGGCGATCACATGCTGCCCTCGGGCCTCGAGATGCCGCTGTTCGGGCCGCACCCGGGCATCCCCTCCGGCGTCGCCGACGGGCCGGACGAGGTGCGCAAGGCGACCCGGATGATGTTCCGGGCCGGGGCCGACCAGATCAAGATCTGCACGACCGGCGGTGTGCTCAGCCCGACCGACGACCCGCGGCACTCCCAGATGACCCTGGACGAGATCCGGGCCGTCGTGGCGGAGGCCGAGGCGCAGGAGTCCTACGTCCTGGCCCACGCCCAGGGCGCCGCCGGGATCCGCAACGCCATCCTCGGCGGGGTCCGCTCGATCGAGCACGGCATCTATCTCGACGACGAGACCATCCAGCTCATGCTGGACCACGACGTCGCCCTGGTCCCGACCCTGGTGGCGCCGCTGTCCGTGCTGAGGACGAGCGAGTCCGGCCGCACCATGAACGAGAGGGTGCTGGCCAAGGCCGTCGCGGTGGTCGAGATCCACAAGGCGGCCATCTCCCGGGCGGTGTCAGCCGGCGTGCGGGTCGTGTTCGGCACCGACACCGGGGTCGGCACCCACGGCGAGAACCTGGCCGAGTTCGCCCTGCTCGCCGAGTGCGGGATGTCGCTCGAGGGGGTCCTCACCGCGGCCACCTCGGCGTCGGCACAGCTGGTGGCGCCGGACCTCAAGCTCGGACGCGTGGCGCAGGAGCACGTGGCCGACCTCGTCCTGCTCGACCGGGAGCTCACCTCCACCGCAGACCTCACCGACATCGACCAGGCCGTGACCGCGGTCTTCCAGGACGGTGCCCGAGTGCTCTGACCCTGCTCCGAAAGGCCGTGCCATGGACCTGCTGCCCTCCGTCGGTGTCGCTGCACTGCTCTTCGTGCTGATCGCGATCGGCGACCTCATCTCGACACGGACCAGGGCGCGGGTCCCGGCCATCCTGGTCGCCATCGTCCTCTATCTCACGCTCATCTGGACGGGCCTGGTGGACGGCGAGATCGTCTCCACCTCGGTCGTCAACCAGTTCGGCATCATGGTCATCGCGATGGCCCTGGTCCACCTCGGCACGATCATCCCGATCAAGGTGCTCACCGCCCAGTGGCGTGCCGTGCTGATCGCCGTGGCAGGCCTGGTCGTGGCGCTCACCCTGATCCTGACCATCGTCAGCCTCGTCTACGACTACCCGACCGCGGTCTCCGGCAGCGGCCCGATCGCCGGCGGCATCCTGGCCATGCTGATCACCAGCCAGGAGCTGGAGGCCCAGGGCCTGACCCATCTCCTGGTCATCCCGGCGACGATCATCGCCATCCAGGGACTGGTCGGCATCCCGATCGCCTCGGCACTACTGCGCCGGTATGCCGTGGACTTCCGTGCGCGGTCCCCTCTCGTGGCCGCCCACGCACCTGGGAGCCAGAGCCTGGCGCACACGGTCGACGACCTGCCGCTGGGCGAGCTCCCCGAGGACGTCCCGGAGGAGGAGTTCCTCGAGGAGACGCACCGCCAGCTCCTGCCCGAGCGCTACCGCTCCCCTGCGGTCCTGCTGGCGATGGTCGCGGCGCTCGGGACCCTGGCCTTCTATCTCGGTGACTGGAGCGGGGTCAACTACGGCATCTGGTCGCTGCTCATCGGCATCGCCTGCCAGTACTTCGGGGTCCTCCCTCACAAGGCCCTCGACGAGGCGAACAGCTTCGGGATCGTGACTGCCGGCATACTTGTCGTCGTCCTGGCCTCCATGGGTGGGGTGACCATCGGACAGCTGCTCGACTCCATCGGGCCCGTGCTGCTCATCCTGGGCCTCGGCGTGATCGGGCTCATGGCCGGCGGGATGCTCGCCGCGCGGCTGCTCCGGTGGGACCCCAAGAAGGCCATGCCCGTCTCCCTCACCGCGCTGATCGGCTTCCCGGCCGACTACATCATCTGCGAGGAGATCGCCAACTCCCTCGGCGAGGACGCCGAGGAGCGCGAGGCCATCATGGACGAGATCCTGGCGCCCATGCTGGTCGGCGGGTTCACGTCCGTCTCCCTGGCCTCCGTCCTCATCGCCTCCACCCTGGTCGGCACGCTGTAGGCTCTAGGTGCGCAACTATTGCGCATGTGCAGTTCTTGCGCATAGACTGCTGTGATGAACGACGAGCTCACCACCCGCTACGAGCAGGCCGTGACAGCCCTGGGCGAGGTCGACCTGGCCTCCCCCACCGCGGCGGTCACCTCCCTCACACAGGCACGTGACGCCGTCCAGTCCGCGCTGGATGAGGCGATGGCCCAGGCCGTGACCCGAGAGGGCGCCTCGCTGCGCCAGGTCGCCGCCCTCGCCGGGATCGCCCCCAACAGCGTCTCGCCGCGACTGGCACGATCAGCCAGCCTCGCGGCATACAGCCAGGACGGCCGCGTCGACGCCCAGGGGATCACGCTCGCGCGGGCCGACCACCAACAGGACGCGCCGATGCGGTTCGTCCGCCGCACCAGCAAAGGGGAACAATCGTGACTGACCCGAACTACACCCACCTGGCCTTCCTGCTCGATGCCTCCGGCTCGATGGCCACCATCAAGAGTGACGTCGAGGGCGGCTTCGACGCTTTCATCGCCGACCAGCGCACCCAGCCAGGCCGCTGCACGGTGACCCTCGCCGACTTCTCCGGCCCCGGGGACTACGTCGTCCGCTACACCGGCAAGGACCTCGGTGAGGTCGAGCCCCTGACGCTGCACCCGCGCGGGATGACCGCCCTCCTGGACTCGATCGGCCACCTGGTCACCGAGACCGGGCACTTCCTGGACGCAATGCCTGAGGACCAGCGCCCCGGCCTGGTGATCGTGGGGATCATGACCGACGGGCTCGAGAACAGCTCGCAGGAGTGGACCCACGCCGGCATCAAGGCCCTCATCGAGGAGCAGGAAAGGACCTACAACTGGGTCTTCCACTACCTCGGCGCCAACCAGGACGCGATCGAGGTCGGCGCCGGCCTCGGCGTCCGAGCCGACTCCTCGCTCACCTATGCCCCCGCTGCTGCTGGGTCGGCGATGGAGGCCTACTCCGCCTCGCTGTCCTCGCTGCGCGGAGCCGTGGCCCGCGGTGAGGACGTCGCGTCTGCTCGGCGCACCTCGGCCTACACCGCGGCGCAGCGAAAGAAGGCTGCCAAGAGGTGAGACATCGTCTGGCCTGGTGCCGCTCGGGACTGGCGAGACGGCCCTTCGAAGCGTGACTGCCTGCCCCCTCAGGTCGGGCTACTCCGCGTCGGCGTTGAACTCCTCGATCGCCTCTCGTGCGATGCGGAAGCCCTCAACCCCGTTCGGCACACCTGAGTAGATCGCGACCTGCATCAGCACCTCCCGGATCTCGTCTGTGGTCACGCCGTTGCGCAGGGCACCCTTGACGTGGAGCTTGAGCTCGTGCGGGCGGGGCAGGGCGGCGAGCATGGCGATGTTCAGCATGCTGCGCGTCTTGTGCGGCAGGCCGTCACGGCCCCAGACTGCGCCCCAGCAGTAGGTGGTGACCAGCTCCTGGAAGTCGCGGTTGAAGTCGTCGGCCTTCGCCATGGAGGCCTCGACATACTTCTCGCCGACGACCTTCTTGCGGATCTCCAGGCCGGTGTCGAACGGTTCGCTCATCGTGCACTCCTTGGTTGTGATGGGTCAGTCGGGTCCGCCCTCGGACTGGGCGGTCGTCTCGCCGCCGACACGGCGGTCGAAGTTCGCTGCCAAGAGCTCCCCGGAATGGAGGAGGTGGGCATGCATCGCGGCTCGTCCAGCCTCGGGGTCGCTCTCCTCGAAGGCAGCCAGGATCGCGTCGTGATCGGTCATCGTCGACTCGGGCCACCCGGGGATCGAGGCGTAGTACATGCGGGGCACGTAGCGGGTCAACAGGCCCAGCACCCACAGAATCTTGGGTGAGTTGCCGAGCTTGTTGAGCTCGCGGTGGAACTGGTGGTTGAGCTCCTCCAGCTGCGCGATGTCGTTGGCCTTGGCAGCCTTGCCCAGCTGGTCGTGGAGCGTGCGCAGTCGCGCAACATCGTCCGGCGTCGCGTTGGCCACGGCGCGCGCCACCATCTCGCCAGCCACCAGCGCCTGGACCGTGAACAGATCCTTGATGTCCGCCGAGCTCAGGTGAGCCACCTGGAACCCGCGCCGCGGGATGAGGTCCAGGAACCCCTCGACCCTCAGCGTCTTCAGCGCCTCGCGAGCCGGCGTCGTGGATATGCTCAGCGCCTCGGCGATCGTGTCCACCCGCACGGAGTCGCCGGGCTTGAGCTTGCCCGACATGATCTGTGCGCGCACGAACGTCGCCGCCTCGTCGCTCAGCTGCGGTCGCCGGACAACCTTCGGCACTTCGGGATCGACGGTCACGTGTCCCCCTCCTTTCCAGTGAAACGGAGACAGTATGACGTCGCCCCAGTTCGGAGCCCAATGTCTCACCCCCGGTGACACTCGGCTGGGGGTGGGTGCAGGCTGCTGACTGCCCGGCAGCGCGGCTCATGAGGGCCAGGTCTCGAAGAACTCCCGTCCCCGTTCCGCCAGCTCAGGGATCGCCTGGCCATGGCCCCACCGCGCGAAGTGCTCGCTCTCCCCGTGAGCCTTGAAGGCCGCCTCGTCCGCATAGACCTCGAAGATCCGGAACGTGCCGGGCTCGTCGGCGGATGTGTACGGCTGGTAGTAGACGTTGCCGGGCTCGGCGCGAGAGGGCTCGATCAGCTGCTCGAGCGCCTCGGCGACAATGCTCTCGCTGCCAGGCTTCGCTCTCCAGACGGCATTGACGACGTAGGCCATGACGGTCAGTCCTCCTGTGCTGCGGTCTGCTCGACCCAGCGGTAGATGTCTGTGTGGTCGGCGTGCGCGGGGAGTGTGTCCGCGGCACTCGCATAGAGCGATTCGGTGAGCCGGGCGTGGGCAGCGGGCACTCCGACCTGCTCAGCGAGATCGGTGGCGATCCGGATGTCCTTGAGCAGGAGCGCCAGCTCGAAGCCGGAGTCGAAGGTCCTCGGGATGACATAGCGTGGCCACTTGGTCATGGTGGACCAGCTCCTGCCGCTCGAGCCGTTGATCGCCTGAGTCATGACCTCGGGATCCAGACCGAACCGGGTCCCGATCAGGAGGGCCTCCGAACTCGCGACGAGGCTGGAGCCGGACAGCAGGTTGTTGATGGCTTTGAGGGCGTGCCCAGCACCTGCATCTCCGGCGTGGACCACATTGGACCCGATGCGCTCCAGGGCCGGGAGCACGCGCTCGTGGAGCTCCCGGGGTCCACCGGTCATCACCGTCAGGCTTCCTGAGACTGCGCCCGGGACACCACCGGAGACCGGTGCGTCCATGAACGGAACACCCCGCTGTGCGGCCTCACCTGCCATGCGGACCGTCTCGGAGGGACGGGATGAGCTCATGTCGACCAGGACCGACTCGGGTGCGTGCTGGGCCATGACGTCGAGGAGTCCGGCGCCGAGCATCACCTTCTCGACGACCGTCGAGTCGGGAAGCATGAGGATCAGCGAACGCGTGCCGGTGACGGTCCCCACCAGGTTCGCGGCTCGATGATAACCAGCGGCCCCGTCCAGCGCGGTGCCCTGTGCCTCGTTGATGTCATAGCCCGACACCGTGAACCCACCGTCGAGCAGGCGCTGGACCATGGGGACTCCCATGTTGCCCAGCCCGATGAAGCCGATCCGGTCTCCGGCGGTCAGGACGTCGTCGGCGCTCATGCGACACCCGTGCTGCGGGCTCGGAACGACTCGTACTCCTCCGCACCGACCTCCTCGAGCCACTCGGTGGTGCCGAGGGAGATCGCGACGTGCACGAGGAAGGTGTCGTCGTCGCTGCCGTGCCAGTGGTCCTGTCCGGGCGGGGTCCAGGCGGTGTCGCCCTTGCGCAGACGCTGGATGTCGCCGTCGCGGGTCGCGACCCACCCTTCGCCGGAGAGCACCTGCAGCAGTTGGCCACCCTCGTGCCGGTGCCAATAGGTCCGGCTGCACGGCCCGAAGTGCACGGTGTTGACCATGACCCCGTCGGTGGCCCGCATCAGCGGATCTCCCCACACGTCGCCGGTGAATGTCTCGGTGCGCTTCTCGACCACAGCATCTTCTGCTCTGGCGCGGATCACCTTCATGATGCTTCCTCTCCGTTGTGTGCGTGCGCGGCGATGCGGACACCGCCGGCGAGGTCACCGAGTGCGTCCACGACCCGGTTGCTGATGAGGTCACCTCGACCGGTCTGCAGTGCCACGCCGAAGGCGGACACCGGGCCCGAGGCGTGCAGGCTGGGCACTCCGATCTCACCCAGGTGCTGCACATAGAGCAGCAGGTCCTTGAGCATCAGGTGCGAGGTCAGGCCACCCTCGAGGTAGTCCCCCTGCACGATCGATGGGAACCGGTGTTCGGTGGCCCAGTTGGCACCACTGGAGGCGTTGATCACCTCAAGCAGCTGCGCGGGGTCGACACCGCTCTTGGCTCCTGCGACAAGCACCTCCGCGCTGGCCGAGAGATTCATCGCGTTGAGGAAGTTGTTGAGCACCTTGGCGGTGTGACCCGCGCCCGACCCACCCATCCGGCAGACGCGGTCCGCGATGATCGCGAAGACCGGCTCCAGCCGGTCGATCGCGTCAGCGTCGCCACCCACCATCAGCGTCAACGTGCCCCGGGCCGCAGCAGCGGCACCACCGGAGACCCCGGCATCGACGTAACTCACGCCACGCTCCCCCAGCCGAGCGTGGATCGAGCGGGTCGACGCCGGCGAGCACGTGCTCAGATCCGCCACCACGGTGCCCGGCCGCAGTCGCTCCTCCAGCCCCTCGGGGCCGAGCACGACACTCTCCACGACGGTGCTGTCCGGCAGGGACAGCAGCACAACCTCCGCCTGCTCGGCAAGGGTGGCCAGGTCCGGTGCCCCACGGACACCGACGCGCTCGGCCACGGCCGGGTCCCGGTCAAAGGCAAGGACATCGCACCCCTGCCCGACCAGTTGGCCCGCCATCCGTGACCCCATGTTGCCCAGGCCGACGAACCCGACGGGCCCCTTCTCCAGCGCACCAGTCATCTGATCCGCACCCCGAAGCCCGGATCGCCGGCCTCGATCGCCGTGAACCTCTCCAGGACGAGCGGGTCGTGACCAGCGACATACGCAATGCCCTCCCGCTTGGCCAGTCCGGAGATGACATCAAAGGCCTGGTACATGCGCTCGAGGTCGTGCACCATCAGGAACGGCCGGTCGAGGTCGACCTCGTCGTAGTAGTGCACCGCGTCCGAGGCGAGCAGGACCTCGCCGCCCTCACCGTCCACCAGCACGATGAGCTCACCCGGGGTGTGCCCACCCACCTCCACTGCGGTGACCCCGGGAGCGACGTCGATGACGCCGGCCATGCGTTGCAACCGACCGGCCTCCTCGACCTGGCGCAGGTAGGTGATGTCACCGGGCTCCACGGCGTGCGCGAAGATCTCGCGGCGGGCTATGGGACCGGACCAGAAGTCCAGCTCGCGGGAGGACATGACGACCCTGGCGTTCGGGAACAGGTTCACGTTGCCGGTGTGGTCGTAGTGCCCGTGAGTGATCACCACCGTGTCGACCGTCTCGGGGTCGACGCCGACCCTGGCGAGACCGTCGGGGACCGGGACGGTCATGACGCGGCCGCGCGGCTCACCGACCTCCGGTGTGAAACCGGTGTCGACCACGATCGTCCGACGCGAGTTGCGCACGACCCAGAAGAAGTAGTCCATCACCAGCGGTTCGTTGTGCACCTGCTGATACATGTGGAAGTTGAGGTAGACGGATGCGGCGTCGGTCTGCCGGGTGGCATACCGCACGGCGAGCACCTCGTAGGACTCAGTCACCGGTGGCCTCCTTGATCGGGTCCTCGGTCCTGCTCGAGCGGAGGTTGGCAGCGAAGCCGATCAGTCCCCTGGGCAGGAACAGGATGACCAGCATGAGGATCAGGCCATAGACCAGCGAGGCCAGACCGGGCACCGAGCCGGCCATGACGTTGACCTGACCGACGACGGGTTGCAGGACGAGCTCGCCGAGCACGCCGCCAAGGATCTGACCGGCGCCGCCGAGGATCCCCGCGACGACCGGGTCGAGTGTCGCGTGGACACCGAAGGCCGTCTCGGCATCCATCAGCTTGTAGGTCGCCAGGTAGGCGACGCCGGCCATGGACGCCATCGCCGCGCTGATCGCCATCGCGATCACCTTGAGGCGCAGCACCCTCACGCCGACCGCGGCGGCCGCGTCCTGGTCGTCGCGGATCGCCCGCAGCTGCAGACCGAACTGTGAGCGCGCGACCCACCACAGCGTCATCGTCGCCAGGATGGCGACAACGAGAGCCAGGTAGTAGTAGGTGCGGAAGCCCTGGAACTGCAGACCGAGGAAGTCGACGCCCGGTGAGAACGGGATGTTGAGGCCGTACTGCCCGCCGGTGTAGTCGGCGAAGTAGCGGACCAGCTCATACAGGGAGACGACCATGAAGAAGGTGAGGACCGAGAAGTAGTGCCCTCGCAGCCTCAGGGTGATGTAGCCGACGAGGCAGGCGAACAGGGCGGTGACCAGCATGGCTGGGACCAGACCCACCAGCAGTGGCACCCCCGCCTCCTGCCTGAGGATGCCGGCGACATAGGCGCCCACGCCGAAGAAGGCGAGCTGGGCCAGCGACCACTGACCGGCGTAGCCGGCCATCAGGTTCCAGCTCTGTGCGACTGCCGAGAAGAGCAGCGCGAGCGTGAGCACCCGTAGCCAGAAGGCCTGCTGGATGAAGATCCCGAGGACGATCAGGAGGATGAACGCGGCGACCGTGATCCACTGAGCGACGGTGACTCGGCTCCGTAGCGCGCTCATACTCGCCCCCTCCCGAGGATGCCCCGCGGTCTGACCAGGAGGACGAACAGCACGAGCAGGAACAGGGCCGTGTTCGTCAGGGCCGAGCTGAGATAGACGGTCACACCAGTGAGCACGAGCGCCACCAGCAGGGAGGCGACGGCTCCACCCCAGATGTCACCGAGCCCGCCGACGATGACGATGGCGAAGGCGATGATGGCGAAGGCCAGACCGCTCTCTGAGCCGAAGGTGACGTAGGTGGAGATGATGCCCCCGGCCGCACCCGCCAGGCCCGCTCCCACCGTGAACGCCAACAGGGAGAGGCGGCGGTCGTTGATCCCGGCAAGCTGCACTGAGGTGCGGTCGTCGGTGACGGCCTTGACGGCCTTGCCGACCTTGGTCCGGTTGAGGAGCACGATCGTGATGACGCCGAGGGCGATCGCAAAGGCGAAGGCGATCACCTGGGTGACCCTGATGGGGATCGGGCCCAGGTACCAGGTGCCGAGGTCGATGGGCACGGTCCGGTAGTCGCTGCCCATGAAGATGAGTAGCAGGGCTGCCACCACACTGTTGAAACCGATCAGAGCGAACATCCGCACCAGTGGGCTGTTGACCGTGAAACGGAGGTAGCAGAGATACAGGACGGCACCGATCACCCCGACCACCACCATGTCGACCAGCACCAGGATGAACGGGTCCCAGTGCAGGGCGCGGTTGATGAGGAAGGTCGAGTAGGCGCCCAGGATGATGAGCGCCCCGTGCGCGAAGTTCACGATGTCCAGGACGCCGAGGATGATGTTCAGGCCGAGCGACAGGATGAAGTAGACCCCACCCAGCAGGATCGAGCTGACGATCACGTTGGCGAGGGTGTCCATCAGGCGGCTCCCTCGTCGAGCGCGTGGCCCAGATAGACAGCAGCGAGCGAGTCAGGGTTCTCGCGGAACTCCGAGCCGTCACCGAGATAGACGATCCGCCCCTCATGGAGGACGACCAGGGAGTCGGCGACCTCGAGGACGCGGTCGACCTCCTGCTCGACGAGGACCACGCTCATGCCACGCTCGATGAGCGTGGGCAGTGCCTCGTAGATCTCATCGACGATGAGCGGGGCCAGCCCCAGGGACGGCTCGTCCACAAGCAGGCACTGGGGCCGAGCCATGAGCGCCCTCCCCAGAGCGACCATCTGCTGCTCGCCGCCGCTGAGGACGCTGGCCGACCGGTCCATGATCCCCCCGAGCGCCGGGAAGAGGTCCACGACCTCCGTCATACGCTCGGCCCGCTCCTGCCGGGAGGCATGGAACCCACCCAGCTCCAGGTTGTCCCGAACGGTCAGGGAGGGGAAGAGACGCCGTCCCTCCTGCACCATGGAGATCCCCTTGCGCGCCCGGGCGTCGGCCGGCAGGTGCCCGATGTCGGTGCCCTGCCAGAGCACCTGACCGCCGCGCAGCGGCACCACCCCGGTGAGGGCCCGCAGGAAGGTCGACTTGCCGGCCCCGTTGGGTCCGATGACGCCCAGCAGGCTGTTCTCCTCGACGTCGATGGTGATGTTGTCGATCGCGACGAGGTCCCCGTATCCGGCAGATACCGCCACGCTGCTCAACAGACTCACGCGCACTCCTTCCGACACCTGATGGCGGATGTCACTGGGTGAAGATCGGCTCAGCCGTCGCGATGTCCTCGGGGAAGACCGTCCGCGGCTTGCCGTCCTGCCACTGGACGATCACGGGTGTGGCGTCCTTGAGGGCACCGTTGTCCTCGAACTCCAGGGCACCGTTGGCGACCATCGAGCCCGGGCCCTCGGTGATGCTGATCGTCGACAGCGCGTCGCGGACCGCCTTGGGGTCGCGCGAGCCGGCCTCCTCGAGGGCTGCGGCGATGGCATAGACCGCGACGCAGTCCTCACCGGCCTCCTGACCGGGGAAGTCGAACTCCTCGTTGGCCTCGGTGAACTGCTTGACGAACTCCTCGGCTCCCGGCAGGTCCCAGTTCCAGCCGGCACTGGTGAAGGCGCCGTTGGCGGGCTCGCCGACGGTGGAGAAGTAGTGCGGGTTCACCAGGGCCGAGCCGGAGCCGAGGATCGGGCCCTCGTATCCCTGGGCAGCCAGTGCCTCCTGCAGGATCTTCATGTCGGCCAGGCCTCCCTGGGCGAAGAGGAAGTCCGGGTCTCCGGCGAGCACCTTGATGGCCAGGGAGTTGGCGTCGGTGAGGCCGGGAGCGAAGTACTCCTCACCCGTGATCTCGATGCCGCGCGACTCCAGCATGCCGACCGCTCCCGCCGCCGAGACCTGCGCCGAGGAGGTGTTCTCCGTGACCATCGCGGCCTTGCTGATGTCGTAGTTGTTGGCCTCCGCGAGGTCGAGGACGACCGTCACGCCCTGCTCACCCATGACACTGGCCGCGGCGGGGATCTTGAAGATGAACTGGTAGCCCTGGGCGACGATGTCGTCGGCGAACGACTCCGTCAGGAGCGGCATGCCGTTCTGCTCCATCACGGGCGCAATCGCCAGGGTGTAGGAGCTCGCCCACGCGCCGATCATGGCGGACAGGTCGTTGTTGTCAATGAGGCTCTGTGCCTGGTTGGCCACCTGAGCAGGCTGGGCGTTGCCCGTGTCCTGTTTGACGAGCTGCAGCTGCGCCCCGTCGAGGGCGGCGATGCCGCCGGCCTCGTTGATCTGCTCCACACAGAGGCTGGCGCCTCGATCGGCCTGGGTGCCGTTGTCGGCGAAGGGGCCTGACATCGGCTCGATCAGCCCGATCTGGATCGGCTCACTGGCGTCCTTCTCGTCCAGGTCGCCGCCTCCGCACGAGGCAAGGACCAGGCCCGCGAGGGCGACTCCGGCTGCCATCGAGACCCTGCGGGCCCGGCTCAGGTGTGTGCTCATCTCGGTTCCTCAACTTCCTTGTTGGGTCGGACTGCGTTCTGGGTCCCCGAGCTTGTTGTGTGCGCTTCTGACCTGGTCCCCTGTCGTGTCGCGCTGCCGGCTGCGTCTCCGCGTCCCTTGCCGAGATAGGCCTTCTTGACCTCCGGGGACTGGAGCACCTCGTCGACCGGCCCGGTCGCGATCACCTGCCCCTTCTCGAAGACGATCAGGGTGTCGGCGAGCTGACGGAGGGCCCGCAGCACGTGCTCCACCAGCACGAGATGGACCCCATCCTCGTGGAGCCCCCGCAGGATCGTGACCATGTCACTGATCTCCGTGTCGCTGAGGCCCTCGAAGACCTCGTCCAGGAGCAGGAGCTTGGGGTTCACCGCCATGCCCCGCGCCACCTCGAGCTTCTTGCGCACTGCCAGTGGCAGGGCTCCGGCGAGCTTGCCTGCCTGGTCCCGGATGCCGAGGCGCTCGAGCAGGTGGTCGGCCAGCTCCTGCAGCTCGGCGTCGCTCGAGCGCCTTGTGGCAGCAAAGGCCACCTGCACGTTCTCCCGCACCGTCATCTGGGTGAAGGGTCGTGGGATCTGGAAGGTGCGGGCCACGCCGGCATGGGTCATCGTGGCCGGGTTGGTGCGCCTGCCCAGAGGCACACCCATGGCTTCCACGGTCCCGGACCTGGGGCGGCGTGCCCCGGCGATGACGCTGAGGCAGGTGGACTTGCCCGCGCCGTTCGGGCCGATGATGCCGACGATGCCGGTGTCGGGACCGATCGTCAGAGAGACGTTGTCCAGCGCCTTCACACCACCGAAGGCGACGGTGACGTTCCTCATCTCGACGAGCGCGGTCACGCGAGCTCCTCACTGCTGGGAGTCGCGGACACCGCGGCCTCCAGCTCGTCGAGCACAGGCACGAGATAGCTGCGGAAGACGGCCGGGTCCTCGCTCATCGGGAAGTGCCCGAAGCCGGGCATCTCGACGAGCGTGCCGCCGATCCTCTCTGCTGCCTCCCTGCTCATCTCCGTGGTTGCCGAGTAGTCGTACTCCCCGTTGAAGATCCAGAGCGGGCAGGTGGCGGTGCCGAGGTCGTCGGCGAGCCCGGGCAGGTCGTTGGAGTAGAAGTAGGTGTCGCCCTGATAGACGCCTGGCCCCGACTGGGCGTAGCCCCAGAGTGTCTGGGCCCGAGAGGCCTGGGGACTGCTGGGTGCGATCAGACCACCGACCCAGCTCGTGAGGAAGTGCGAGTGGTCCACGGAGAGGTGGTTGGTCCAGGGCACGAACCGACCTGGGTTGCCCAGGCCGCCCTCGAGGGCGAGCGCCGCGGAGAACCGGTCTCCGTGGGTGGCCGAGAGGTAGATCGCGATGGCCCCTCCCATGGAGCAGCCCATCAGGATGGGCCGCTCCATGTCCAGGGCATCCATCACGGCCAGGATGGTTGCGGCATACGTCTCGGTGGTGAGCTGGTAGGTCTGCTCGGCCCAGTCCGAGGGCGGGTCCGACCGGCCGTGCCAGGGCATGTCGAAGGCGACGAACCTGTAGCGCCGGGTGAGCTCCTCGTCCTCCAGGAGGTAGCGGAACTGGCGTGAGTCGGCACCGGCGGTGTGCAGGCAGAGGATGGTCTGCTGCCCGGTGCCGCTGCTCTCGACGTAGATCCGCTGGAGCTGGTCCTGCACCGGGATGGTGAGATAGCTGCCCTCGATCGGGCTGCGTCCGGGGGTCGGGGCTGGGTCGGCGTTCCGTGGCGGCCGCGGAGTCTGTGCCTGCCGGAGCACGTCGAGTATGCCGTCAATCAGGGGCGAGTTGACCGCCCAGGCCGTCCGGTCTCCAGTGACGGCCTCCCAACCGATCGTGGCCCGCATCGCCTGGGCGGTGGTGTAGCCGCGGGGCGGTGGCTCGCTGGTGAACCTGGCCCAGTCGGCAGGTGTGACAGTGAAGGTGAAGGCACCCTCGTCGGACGGCGGCACGAACGCCACGTCGCCGTCGGTGATGGTCACGTCCAGGTGGGCATCGCCTGCCGCGAGCGTGAAGCGTGCGTCGCGCAGGGCGGGGAGCCCGGCCGTCGGGTAGGTGGTCTGGAGGATCTGGATCGCGTTGTCCGGTGTCGTCATTGACGTGCCTCTCCGTGCTCAACCCACCATGAACGGGTCGCGCACTACTCCCTCGGTCTCGATCCACACGGCCTTGGCCACGAGAAACTCCCGGAGGCCCTCGATGCCGTTCTCGCGGCCGTGTCCGCTGTTCTTGACTCCCCCGAACGGCATGGTCATGCCCATCGTCCGGTAGGAGTTGACCCACACCGTCCCGGCGCGCAGTCTCTTGGCCGCACGGAAGACGCGGCGGACGTCGGCCGTCCAGACACCGGCAGCCAGCCCGTAGTCGGAGTTGTTGGCCAGCTGGTAGGCCTCCTCCTCGGTGCTGAAGCTGCGGCAGGCCAGGACGGGGCCGAAGATCTCCTGGCACCAGACGGGGTGGTCGTCCGGCACGTCGGTCATGATGGTCGGCTCGAAGAACCAGCCACCCAGCTCGGAGGGCTTGCCCCCACCCCGGATCTCGAGGCCGGCCTCGCGGGCTGCGGTGGTGAACTGGACCACCTTGTCGAACTGGGCCTGGCTGGCGAGGGGCCCCATGTCGGTGGACTCCTCAGCCGGATTGCCGAGCCGGATAGCCGCGGCGCGGTCGACCACTCGCTGGACCAGCTCGGCATACACACTCTCGTGGATGAGCGCGCGAGAGCCGGCGATGCAGGTCTGCCCTCCCGCGGCAAAGATGCCGGCGACCAGTCCACCCACAGCCTCGTCGAGGTTGGCGTCCTCGAAGACGATGTTCGCGGACTTCCCGCCGAGCTCGAGGGCGACGTCGGCGAGGTGGGCTCCGGCCCCCTGGGCCACCAGGGCGCCGACCTTCTCCGACCCGGTGAAGCTGACCTTGTCGACCAGGGGCGACTGGACGAGCCACCCCCCGACCTTGGGGTCGGCGCCAGACACCGTGTTGAAGACGCCGTCGGGGACTCCGGCCTCCTCCAGGAGTCTGGCGAAGGACAGGATGGAGACAGGTGCGACCTCGGAGGGCTTGGCCACGAAGGTGCACCCCACAGCCAGGGCGGGGGCGAGCTTGAAGGCCAGCAGGAACAGTGGGGAGTTCCAGGGCAGGATCGCGGCGACCACCCCGACCGGCTCGTCGGTCACGTAGCCGAAGAAGTTGGGCTTGCGGGTGTTCGTCACGCGCCCCTCGTGGACGCCGGCCAGGTCAGCGAAGTACCGGTACCACCCGCTGATCGCCCGCATCTGTCCGGCGACCTCGCGCATTCCCTTGCCGTTGTCGCGGCTCTCCAGGCTGGCCAGGTCGAGGGCGTCGCGGTCGATGAGGTCTGCCAGTTTCCGGAGGATCTGACCGCGTTCCTCGGGAGCCAGCCGGGGCCAGGGCCCCTGGTCGAACGCCCTGCGCGCGGCGGACACGGCATCCCGGACGTCCTGTTCCGTGGCCTCGGGCACCACGGCCCACGGCGCCTGGCTGTAGGGGTCCAGGCTCTCGAAGGTGCGGCTGGTGGACCGCCACTCGCTTCCGATACGCAGATCTACGCTGACCGTCATTCGCATCTCCTCATCGAGACTGCCGAATATATTATGCGTTGTGCGTTGTGTGCAGGGACAGTAGCGCTGCTCGAGGCAGATGGCAAGGGGTCAGGCTGCGAGGTGATACCCACCGAACCCGTTGTCGACTCCAGGGTTTCCCTGTGGTTGGACGTCCCCCGTGCTTCACCGGGACCGGGACTTCGAGGTGCTCCGCCGACACTGCGGCATACAGACCGTGTCCCTGCTCGACCCCTGAGGAGGGCATCCCTCAGGGGTGCCCCCACGGCAGGCAGTCGACAGTGGTCTGCGCGGTCTCGCGGCGCCTACCGCTCTCGTGACGCGACGTCGGTGACGTTCTCGACGCCGTGGTTGAGGCTGCGCTTGACGGTGCACAGTCGATCGATGGAGCGCTCGGCGCTGGCGATCAGTCTGTCGCGCTTCTCGGGATCCAGCTGCGACATGTCGGCCTCGATCAGCGTGCGGAGGCTCTCGAACCGGTTCTCATCCACGTTGAGGAGAGCCTCAACGGTGGCGGTGGCGCTGAAGTCCTCGCCGAGCCTGTTGACGAGCTGCGCCTCGGCAGACAGCGCGGCGCACCCTGCGGCGGCGGCCTGCAACAGTTCGCCCGGGCTGAACGAACCATCGGCGCCCGGGGTGCCGATGCGCAGTTCGGCACCCCGATCGTTGCGGACGAGGTAGGTCGCGGGACTGACACGCTCAGAGATCAGCGCGGGGACCTGCGCAGTCCTGGGAGTCGTGCTCTCAACTCTCGTGGTCGTTGCTGGTTCGGTGGTGGCCATGTTTCTCCTTGGTGATCTCTGTGTGTCGGCAGGCACCTCCGTGCGCTCGGGAGCGGCAGGCGGTTAGGACAGGGAGAGGAAGAGCTTCTCCAGCTCCTCCACGTTCAGCTCCTCGTCCTGTTCGGCGGCCTCGGGGTTATCGATGCAGTACTTCATGGCGCTGGCGATGATGACGAAGCCAGCGCGGTCCAGGGCGGTGGAGACTGCGGACAGCTGCGTGACCACATCCCGGCAGGAACCGCCGGACTCGACGGCGTTGATGACGGCGTCCAGTTGGCCGCGGGCACGCTTGAGGCGGTTGAGGATCTTGCGCTGGGTCTGGGGGTCGGCGGTCTTCATGATGCTCACTTCCGTGTTCTGCTGGTGGTGGTGGAGCTGCCGGTTGTGGCGTTCACGACGTCGTCCGGCGCAGTGCCCGGGGACACGGGATGGACGGTATCCGGCACAGGATGACGGCAGCGAGCACCAGCGCCGCGAGGGACACCACGGCTGTCGCCGCAACGGCAGGTAGCTCCTGCGCCAGGACAAACACGCCCATGGCCAGGACGAAGTAGCCGAACCAGCGGCGCAGCTGCGCCTCGGGGACCCAGGTCTGCAACCGGGCCCCGGCAAAGGACCCGGCCACGGCGACGACAGCCAGGGTCATGATCACCGGCCAGTCCAGCACCGTGGTGGTCAACTGCCCCGCGAGCCCGGCGACGGAGTTCATGGCGATCACCAGCAACGAGGTGCCGACGGCCACGGACATCGGCAGTCCGCCGAGCAGCGCGAGTGCCGGGACCAGGAGGAACCCGCCTCCGGCGCCGACCAGGCCGGTCACGATGCCAACCCCCAGGCCTACCGTCATCGTGATGACGAAGGACGGGTCGGCAGCGCGGTCGCCGGCAGCCTGCCGACGGCGGCGGAGCATAGCCCCGCCCGCCGCCAGCATGATCAGCGCGAAAACCACCATCAGAACCTGGCCCGGAAGATGTCCGCCGATGAGTCCCCCGGCGAAGGCGCCAGCCATCCCTGAGGCGCCGACCACCACACCGGCACGCCAACGGACTCGCCTGTGTCGGGCGTGGACGAGAGCGCTGACGGCCGAGGTGACGCCGACGACCACCAGGGAGGCGCTGATCGCCTGCTGCGGCTCCATCCGGGCCACGTAGGTCAGGATCGGGACCATCAGGATGGACCCGCCGCCGCCGAGCAGCCCCAGGGACAGCCCGACCACGACGGTCAGGACCACCGTGGCCATCAGGTGCCACTCCATGTCGGGCTCCTCTCGGATCAGTTGGTTGTCGCGGTCGGTCTGTTCAGCGGTCCAGCAGGACCGTGGGCACCGGTGTGAACAAGGACTTCAGGGACGGGTCGGCCTCGACGCGGTTCCAGGGCATGCGCGACAGGGCGCTGGCCATGGCGCACGAGTCAGTCAGCGCCGAATAGGCCAGGCCGGCGCCGATAGCTCCGGCCATCAGTCCGAGACGGGGGTGAATCAGCTGGCCGGCCAGCGCTCCCACCAGCACCAGGCTGCCGGCCGCCATGCGGACCTGGCGGTCCATGGCCCACCGGTTGCCCCGTCGCACCACCTCACCTCCGGCAGCCTCGAAGGCTGCGATTCCGCCATCGAGCACTGCCGCGCTGAGTCCGGCGGCGTGCAGCCGCTCACATGCCTGAGCGGCGCGGCGTCCGGACTGGCAGACCAGGACGAGGTCTCCCGGCAGGCCGGCGGCAAGTTCCTCGGCACCCTCGGTGAAAAGGTCCAACGGCACGTTGCGCGAGCCGGCGATGTGAGCCGTGACGAACTCCGCCGGGCTGCGCACGTCGACGATGGTCATGGCGTCTGCCTGAGCCAGTCGATGGCGCAGGCCTGTGGGACTCAGGGTCTGCGCATCAGAGGAGGTCGCCGTCACTGTGTCGGTGGTCATCGGGTGCCTCCTGCGGTGACGCCCTGGCCGGACGCCTCAGAACGGTCGGCGCCTGGTCCGGCAGCCCAGGCGGACCAGCCGGCGTAGCTGCCCTGCAGCTCACGGACGTCGTAGCCGGCGCGTCGCAGGGCGCTCGCCGCCACGGCGTTGCGGACCCCGGACTGGCAGTACGTCACGAGGGGGCCCGCGTCCTGGTCGGGCAGCTCATCCTGTCGGAAGAGCACCTTGCCGCCGTTGAGCTGCCGGGAGCCGGGAACGTGACCCGCGGAGTGTTCGGTGCGGTTGCGCACATCCAGCACCGCGGCGCTGCCCTGATCGGCCAGGAAGGACTCCAGGTCAGCCGGGGCGACCGTGGGCGGGACGAAGGTCGGCAGTCCTTCCAGGGTCGGGGTGTACCCGGCCATGTGGTCGATGCCGACCCGCACCAGGTGGTCGCGAATGTCCCCAGCCGTCTCGGCGTCGGGGGCGAGCAGCACCAGCGGCGTGTCCTCGCTCTCCGGGTCGTAGGCCCAGGCACCGTAGCTGGCTGCCTTGGAGGCAGGGATGTTCAGCGAACCAACGACCGTGCCGGCGTGCACCTCGGACGAGGATCGGGTGTCCGCGAACACCAGGGCGCCGTCGGACAGCAGTGGCGCGACCTCAGTGTTCGGCAGCTGGTGCAGGGGCCGCAGCGCCCCGAGCAGTGCCGGGCCGTCCCGGTTCTGCCGCTTCATACGGGCGAAGTAGGCGTGGGCGTCCGGCTGGCCCTCGAGCAGTTCGTCGATGAACCCCTGCTCGTCATTGTTGGCCAGGTGCTTGGCCCACCATGCGAAGCGCCGCTCATAGCCCACAGTGGTGGAGGGAAGGGCGCCCAGTGCCTTGCCGCAGGCCGAGCCGGCGCCGTGGCCAGGGTGAACCTGCACGTGGTCCGGCAGGGTCAGGAAGGCGTTCTGCAGGGAGGCGAACAGCTGCCTCGCACCGGCGAACCGGGTGTCCTGATAACCGGCGGCCTCGTCCAACAGGTCGGGTCGGCCCACGTCCCCGGAGAAGACAAAGTCCCCTGTGAGGTAGTAGCCGGGCTCCTCGCTGAAGGCACCGTCCGTGACCAGGTAGGACAGGTGCTCCGGGGTGTGGCCCGGGGTGTGGCGCGCAGTGATGGTGATGTTCCCGAGGGTGATGGTGTCGCCGTCGCGCAGCAGCTCGGCGTCGAAGCCGTAGGCCCAGTCCTCGCCGCCCTCACCAGAGACATAGGCCGTGGCACCGGTGGCCGCAGCCAGCTCCCGGGTCCCGGAGAGGAAGTCGGCGTGGATGTGGGTCTCGGCGACTGCGGTGATCCGCAACCCGTGGTGGGCAGCCAGGTCGAGGTACTGACGGATATCGCGGCGAGGGTCGACGACGATCGCCGTCCCGTTGGCCTGGCAACCAATGAGGTAGCTCGCCTGGGCCAGGTCCTCGTCGTAGATGCGCTCGAGAAGCATGGGGTCTCCTGCTGGTCGTGGGCGGAAGTCAGTCCGATCTCTCGGATACCCCCTACCGTATCAGATACCCCAGGGGGTATCTTGCTCGTCGACCGGCTCAGTGACCGTCCAGCGCGGCGAAGTGTTGAGGAGCGCCATAACGCGCGCCTGTATCATTTCCGATACATTGATCGCATGGGATCGCCCAGCAGCGCACTGGTTCGCGTGCTCGCTTCCGCTGCGCGACTTCAAGACGTCGTGCCCGAGGCGGTCCTCGTGGGCGGCACCGCGGCTGCGTTGTATGCAGGGCACCGCGAGTCTTTCGACCACGACCACGTCCTCGCCGACCTCGAGCGGCGATATGAGCAGGTCCTCGAAGCGGTGGAGGCAACCGACGGCTGGGCCACGAGCACCCGCGCGAGCCGGCCACCGTGGACGATCATGGGGTCGCTCGGCGGCGTCGAGGCGGGACTCCGTCAACTTCGCCGCACCCGACCGCTTGAGGTGGCTCTGGTGGGGGTGCCGGATGCTGGGGAGCTGCGGGTCCCCACGCTCGATGAGGTCCTGCGCATCAAGGCCTACCTGGTGGTTCAGCGCAACCAAGTGCGCGACTACCTCGACGTCGTCGCCCTGACCGACACCGTCGGCCTCGATGCCGCCGCCCAGGTCCTGCTGGCCATTGACTCCTACTACACCGACCGGTCCGAAGGCCAGGACTCCGTGCTCACCGCCCTCGTGCAACGCCTGTCGGAACCCTCACCCAGGGATCACCGGGTGATCAGCCAGCTGGCGGCATACAAGGGGCTCAGTGCCCGGTGGCAGGACTGGCCCGAGGTGGTCCGCGCCAGCCAGACCCTCGCCGACGAGCTCCTGCGACAGACGGAGGAGGCGCTATGACGGTTCGGTTCCGCAACGTGGACGTGCCCGAGGAGGTCCGTGACTGGCCCTATGAGGCGATCACCACTGCGATCGAGCGAGGCACCATCGGCGACTGGGCGGTGCTGACCCGCGAGGTCGGCCGGGCCCCCTGGGGAGCTGTCGCCCGGCAGATCGAGTCCTACCTGGAGTATGCCGAGGAGCCGGGTGTCGCGGCCCTCTTCCGTCGCCGGATCGCGGCTGCCCGGGCTTCCGCCGAGAGCGAGGAGCGTGAGCAGGTGGCCCGACGGGTCCGCGACCTGGTGACCAGGTCAGGCATGACGCAGGACCAGTTCGCCCGGGCGATCGGCACCTCGCGGACCCGCCTGTCGACCTACCGGACCGGCAAGGTGACACCCTCGGCGGCACTGCTGCTGCGCATGGAGCGCGTCGCCGAGAGCCGTTGACCGCAGTCGATGACGCGGGCTCCACGCACCCTCATTCTCAGGCGTCGATGACCACCGGGATCACCATCGGGTTGCGCCGGTGCTTGCGGTTCGCCCACTGGGTGACCGCCCGGCCGATGCGCTGCTCCAGCTCCCGGGCGTCGCCGATGCCCTGCGCCGCAGCGTCGGCGAGCGCCTTCTCGATCGCGGGGATCGCCGCGTCGAACACCTTCTCGTCAGCGCCCAGGCCGCGGCCCACGAAGTCCGGCGGCTCGGTGAGTTTGCCCGTGTCCGCGTCGATGAGGGCGATGACGGTGACGGTGCCCTGCTGGCTCAGGGTGACCCGGTCGCGCAGCTCGTCCTCGGTGACGTCGCCGACGCTGCCGGCCGACACGTACACATAGCCCGCGCGCACCTTGCCGGTGACGTTGACCTTCCCGTTGACCAGGTCGACGACCATGCCGTCGTCGACGACGACGACGTTGTCGGGGTGGATGCCGGTGGCGATGGCCAGGTCGGCGTTGGCGCGCAGGTGGCGCCACTCGCCGTGCACCGGCATAACGTTGCGCGGCTTGATGATGTTGTAGCAGTAGACGAGCTCGCCCGCGCTGGCGTGCCCGGAGACGTGCACCTTGGCGTTGCCCTGGTGCACGACCTTGGCGCCCCAGCGGGTCAGGCCGTTGATGATGCGCGAGATGGCGTTCTCGTTGCCCGGGATCTGCGAGCTGGCCAGCAGCACCGTGTCGCCCTCGCCGATGCGGATCTGGTGGTCCCGGTTGGCCATCCGTGACAGCGCCGCCATCGGCTCGCCCTGGGAGCCGGTGCACACCAGCGTCACCCGGTTCGGTGGCAGGTTGTCCAGCTCCTTGGCGTCCACGATCAGGCCGCGGGGCACCTTCAGATAGCCGAGGTCCTGGGCGATCTTCATGTTGCGCACCATGGAGCGGCCGACGAAGGCGACCTTGCGCTTGTGCTGGGTGGCCGCGTCGAGCACCTGCTGGATGCGGTGCACGTGGCTGGCGAAGCTGGAGACCACGATCCGCCCGGGCGCCGTCCGGAAGACGGTGTCGATGGCCGGGGCCAGGTCCTTCTCGGCGGTGGTGAAGCCGGGCACCTCGGCGTTGGTGGAGTCGGCCATGAACAGGTCCACGCCCTCCTCCCCCAGCCGGGCGAAGGCACGCAGGTCGGTGATCCGGTCATCGAGGGGGAACTGGTCCATCTTGAAGTCACCGGTGTGCAGCACCGTCCCGGCCGCGGTGCGGACGGCAACGGCCAGCCCGTCGGGGATGGAGTGGTTGACCGCGACGAACTCGCAGTCGAACGGCCCGAGCGAGAGCCGGTCGCCCTCGGCGACCTGCTGGGTCTTCGGCTTGATCCGGTGCTCCTTGAGCTTGGCCGTGATCAGGGCCAGGGTCAGGCGCGAGCCGACGACGGGTATGTCGTGGCGCTCCTTGAGCAGGTACGGCACCCCGCCGATGTGGTCCTCGTGCCCGTGGGTGAGGACGACGCCCACCACGTCCTGCAGGCGGTCACGCAGGAAGGAGAAGTCGGGCAGGATCACGTCGACGCCGGGCTGGTGCTCCTCGGGGAACAGGACGCCGCAGTCGATGATGAGCAGCTTGCCGCGGTGCTCGAACACGGCCATGTTGCGGCCCACCTCGCCGAGTCCGCCGAGCGCCACCACCCTGAGACCGTTGCGGGGCAGGGCGGGCGGGGCACCCAGTTCGGGATGCGGGTGGCTCATGGATCTCCTCGGGAGACGGGGACGGGAACTATCGGTTCAGGTCTGCGCGCGGAGGCAACCCTCGGGGGTGACACGTCCGCGTCTGGGGAACAGCGTATGCCGTATGGCGGGTCCCGCGGACCGTCTCACCTCTCGCGGGGCTCCCGAAGCTGGAGGCGTGGCCCTTCCGCTGCCCGTGGCGCAGTGCCACACTCAGACCGAGGCGAGCACTCGGCATACGGGCTTGCGGTGCTGCCGGCCACGAGAGGGAAGCCACCATGAAGAGGCAGCCTGCCCACGTTGTAGTGGTCGCCGGCCTGGCGGCGGCCTGCCTGGTCGGACCGGCGGCGGGTGCCAACGCCTCGGCCGACCTGTCCACGGTGCCGGCCGCATCTGGCGCCCAGGCGGCGGAGGGTGAGTTCATCGCCGCGGTCGACTTCAGCTCGTTGCAGGCACGCGATGTCCGGGGAGACAAGTGCGAGTTCACAGTGAACGGCACACTGTCGTTCACCGGCACAGTGGACGGCGACGCGGTCGGCACCACGACCGCCGTGGTCTTCGCGCCCTGCGCCGAGGCGCTCGCGTCGCCACCGGGGACCTACTTCGACGTCTTTCGCTTCGAAGGCGACTTCACCGGTGACGTGCTCGGCGAGCCCGCGAGCGGGTCGCTCAGCTATGCCGGCCTCACCCGCGTCGGCGGAGCGATCGACGCGACCGTCATCCTCGACGGTGACGACGCGCGAGCGGTCCTGCGGGCTGACTCGCAGGTTGCCGTCGGTGGCACCTACACGGGGGTCGCCAAGCGGTCCTGAGTGCGCCTCGGCGGCAGCCGGTGCAGTTCCAGCGCAGTGATCGCACCGTCCTCGACGGCAGCGGTCGTATAGGTGCAGTACGGCTCGCGCCGCCGGTCCGTCGGCGACCCCGGGTTGAGCAGCCGCAGGCCGTCGTGCTCGGAGTCCCACGGGATGTGGCTGTGGCCGAAGACCAGGACGTCCAGGTCCGGGTATGCCGCGCGCATCCTCTCCCCGCGCCCCACCTTGCTGCCGGTCTCGTGGACCACGCCCCACTGCATACCCTCCAGCTCCGCCCGCGCCACCTCGGGCAGGCGGCGGCGCAGCTCCGGTCCGTCGTTGTTGCCATAGACCGCGACCAACCGACGGGCCCGGCCCTCCAGCTCGTCGAGCAGCGCCGGCGCCACCCAGTCCCCCGCGTGGATGACGACGTCGGCGCGGTCCACCTCGTCCCACACCTGGGCGGGCAGGCCCCGCGCCCGAGCCGGGACGTGGGTGTCGGCCAGCAGGAGGAGCCGCAGTCCACTCATCCGCCCACGCTAACGCTGGTCACAGATCGGTGGATCGCTTCCGTCCGTCGACCAGGGCCTGTTTGATGGGGGCTGGTTCAGTGCTCCTTGGCGTCGATTGTGCCGGGTTGGCCCGACTAGACCCGATCGCGTTTAAACACACACCGCAAGCGATGACCGTAGCGGTCGGAGTGTTCGGCGCCCTTTTCTTGGCCTCGGCCGCCTGCTACTCCTCCTGTTGGGGCAAGCGCCCAGTGAACTGAGAGTCCCCTACAGACAAGCACAGTCGGGGTTGCCGACTGTTCGCTAGTCTCACCCCATTAAGAAGCAGTCCAGGGCGGCAGCGAGCTAGGCGCCCGTCAGCCAGGACCGCGACGGGAAGTCCTGGACGTGACACGCCGAGTCAAGACTGCCGAGCCCCCTTCTCTGGACCCATCGGATGTTGTATTGCTATTTCAAGTCAAGGGACGCCGCTGCGCGGGGCCCGGTTACCAGTGCACGGCCGCTTCATCCGAGTACTCGTGGGTCCGACGCCAACCACTGAACTCCCCTGGTGGGCCAGCCGGGGGAGAAGCACCGTCATAAACCCACTGATCAGGCGGCGGCGCAGCCGCTCCGATGCCGAAGTACCAACCGCTGACCGTCCGACGCCAGGCCCACCAACGCTGACCGCGCCTGTCGACTTTCAAGACCACGTCTGCTGTGCCCGGTAACCCCTGCCCCTTGAACGGCTCGTCGCCAAGAATCTCCAATATGTCCGACGGGTACCGCCCACCCCGATTCCGGTAGTGCCCCATTTGGCAGGCAGCCAAGAACTCTAGAGCACGCCTCGTTGCCTGGAACTGTCTCTGGTCCAGGCGCCGCCCCTCGTCGTCGAAACCATCAACTCCTGCGTATCGGCGCAACCGTTCCTGCGCCTCCCGCTCGCGCTTCTCGAGTTCGTCGTCGGCGCGAGCACCCGCTTCGTAGGCCCGGAAGGCTTCTCGCAGCGTCGACGCTAGCGCTATCTCTCGCCATACACGCCGCGCCCGCTTGTCCACGCGTTGAACCGACAACCGATTTTTTAACACTAGAGCGACCTTGCCCCGCCAGGTGGATGCGCCCGGTTGCACTCGAAATGACATAGTCGTGAATGCCCTCTCATACGCGGCAATTAGTGCAAACATGTAGAGGAACGGCAAGAGGATGAATGTTAGCACCGCTGGCGTGGCAACACCAGCAAGGAACTGGCTCAGAACTTCGTCGCCCCAATTGCTCACGAGCCAGATCACGGCACGCACCATGAACACGATGCCAACCACGGCTACTAGCGCATCTAACAAAGTTCGGGCTGGGGTGTCCCGATACTCTTTCCTATTATGTGCCAGAAATTGCATCGGCATAAGGACGATGAGTAAGCCCTGTAATAGTAATTCTACTATGAAATGGAATGGCCAGGCGTTCATAAGGAAGGTGATGAAGGCCGGTATTCCTATCGTTTCGCGGGCGATCCTGGGAAAGTATCCCTTTTCACTCATCGAGCGAGTCGAGTTGAGATACAGGACAACCGCCGATGTGAGGTACCAAGTCAACGTCGGAGTGAAGAGGTTGAAATCCCACACGCCGAGGCGATAAGCCCAAACGATAGCCGCGCCAATGTAGAGAGTCATCAGCACGAACGACGCGATGATCTTCCAACTGGCTAGGGCGCGAAACAGGGCCCCCAAGGACTGCCGCGTAGGCCGGTACACCACGATCCCGCAGGCGAACAGCAGGGCCCATACAACCGTCGCCCACTCTCTCGCATTCAGCTCCATGCTCTGAGGCTACGGTCCGGGACCGACTCGGTGACCGACGATCCAAAGGGGTACGGTCAGGAGCTTGTGGGCTTGTCGGCTACGTCCCTCCCGCTACGCCCACGCACCTCGTCTTATCAGTCGTACTGCGCCGCCTGCACCAGCAACGTGTCGGTGACGGTGCCGCGGGGCAGCCCCACGACATACTCCACGGTGTCGGCGATGGCGTCGCTGCTCATGACCAGGGCAGGGTCCATGTCGGGGGTGCTGGACCACCGCATCGGGGTGTCGGTCGGGCCCGGGCAGAGCGGGACCACGCGGATGCTCTCGGGCGCCAGCTCGCTGGCTAGGGCCCGGGCGAAGCCGAGCACACCGGCCTTGGCGGCGGAGTACGCCACGACCGGGTAGCCCTTGAGCGCGGTCTTGGAGGAGACCAGGACGATCGTGGCATTCTCGCTCTGGCGCAGCCGGGGCAGCAGGGCGTGCACGCCGACGTACGCCGAGGTCAGGTTGACCGACAGCATCCGCTGCCAGTCCTCGAAGGTGGTCTCGCTGATCGACTTCATCAGGCTCTCGCCGACGGTGTGGACCAGCACGTCGACCGGTCCGTCGAGCACGGCGAGCAGCCCCTCGAGGGCGTCCGGGCGGGTGAGGTCCGCGGTGGTCACCGTGGCCGTGCCGCCGGACGCGGTGATCGCGTCCGCGACCTCCTGCAGCTTGGCCTCGGTGCGCCCGACCAGGTGCACGTGCGCGCCGCGGGCGGCGAGCCGCTCCGCGACCGCCCGGCCCATCCCCTGGCCGGCTCCGATGACGACTGCTGTCCTGCTCACGAGGTCTCCTCGACGGTTGCTTGCGCGCTGTGCTGGCTCAGGAAGCGGATCAGTGTCCGCACCCCGAACCCGGTGGCCCGGGCGTCCAGACCGCTGCCGGTCATCGCCGGACCGGCCATGTCCAGGTGCGCCCAGGGGATCCCCTCGGGCACGGACTCCCCCAGGAACAGAGCGGCGGTGATGGCCCGCCCCGAGTCGGCGCCCGGGTGGTTGCGCACGTCGGCGCCGGGCGCGACCGAGCGGACCTGGCTGCGATAGCGGGTGGCGTAGGGCAGCGGCCACCACGCCTCCCCCACCTGCTCCCCCGCGGCCTGCAGGCGCTCGGCGACCCCCGCGTCACGCCCCACCACGGCGCCGATCTCGGGGCCGAGGGCGATGATCGCCTGGTAGGTCAGGGTCGCGACGTCGATCACCAGCGCCGGGTGCTCGCGGGCCGCCATCGTCAGGGCGTCGGCCATGAGCACGCGCCCCTCGAAGTCGGTGTCCACGACCTCGATCCCCTTGCCGGACAGGGACCGCACCACATCACCCGGCCGGGTCGCGCCCGGCCCGGGCAGGTTCTCCGCCAGCGGGAGGTAGGCGACCACCGGCGCCTCGGCGCCCACCCCGCGCAGCGCGGTCATCGCCGCGAGGACCGTCGCCGCACCGGCCATGTCCGAGTGCATCCCCACCATGGCCGACGGGTCCTTCAGCGACAGTCCGCCACTGTCGAAGGTCACCCCCTTGCCCACCAGGGCCACCGGCGACGCGTCACCACCCGCCGGCTCGGGCCGGTAGGCCAGGCGCACCAGGCAGCTCGGCTCGCTCGACCCGGCACCGACCGACAGCAGCGCACCGAGGCCCTGCTCCTGCAGGGTCGCCTCGTCGAGGCAGCTGAACTCCAGCCCGTATGCCGTGGCGAGCCGCTCGGCGCGAGCGGCCAGTGAGGTGGGGGTCAGCTGGTTGGCCCGGGCGTCGACCAGCTCGGTGGCCAGGCCCACCGCCTGCGCCATGGCGCAGGCCTCCGTGACCGCCGCCTCGACCCCGGGGTCGTTCGGGAGTTCGGTGAGGTGCAGCCGCAGCCGGTCTGCCGCGGGGTGGCTGTGCACGCCCTCGAGCAGCCCGGCCGTCACGGCGCCGACCGCCGGCAGCAGGCCGAGGCTCCCCTCAGCGTCCGCGGCCAGCCGCACTCCGACGACCAGGTCCGGCCCGTCTGCCGGGATGTCCTGCACGAGCCGGCGTCCAGCGGTGCGGGCGGCACGGTGCACCGTCTCGCTGTCGAGGTGCGCCTCCGGACCCAGCCCGACGTGGAGCTCCGGACCACCCTCGGCGAGCACCACACAGCACTCGCCCGCGGCGCCCGTGAAGCCGCTCCAGGCGGTGTCTCCCCCACCTGCGAGCGGGCTCGTGTGTCCGGTGACCTGCACCGCGACGGGCAGGTCCCCGACCGCCTCGGTGGTGACCCGTGGTCCAGCCGACTCGTCCTCGCTCACTCGCGCCTCCTGCATACCGGGATGTGCCCACCTGACCCCGTCAGCATGGTGACGGGCCGGACCGGCGCGTCGTGCTGCCGGCACAGGGTCGGTGGCACCCGGTGGTCCGTCTGCACTGCTGAGGGGTGGGGGTCGGTTTCTAGCCTGACCGCGTCTACCAACGAAGGAGCAGCCATGGGCCAGCATCGAGTGTCGATGGACATCGGGGGCACGTTCACCGATGTCATCAGCTATGACGAACAGAGCGGTGAGTACCGGGCGGGCAAGTCGTCCACGACGCCCCAGGACCTGACCGAGGGGGTGTTCACCGCCCTCTCGTCCCTGGTCAGCGAAGTCGAGGACATCTCCTTCCTGGTCCACGGGACGACGCAGGGGCTCAACGCCTTCCTCACCCGGCGCGGGGAGCGCGTGCTCCTGCTGGCCACGGAGGGTGCGCGCGACCAGCTGCACATCGCCCGCGGTCCGCGCTGGAAGCTCTACGACCTGCACTACCGCAAGCCGGAGCCGCTGGTGCCGCTCTCGGACATCGTCGGCATCCCGGGCCGGATGACCTTCGAGGGCGAGGAGCTGCGCCCGCTCGACGAGGACGCCGTCCGCGCCGCCGCGCAGCGGGCCCGCGAGGAGGACATCCGCGCCATCGCGGTGGGCTACCTGTTCAGCTTCCGCCACCCGCAGCACGAGCTGCGCACCCGCGAGATCCTGCGCGAGGAGCTCGGCGACGAGGTGACCATCTCCCTGTCGCACGAGGCGGCGCGGGAGTGGCGGGAGTACGAGCGCACCTCCTCCGCGACCGTCGAGGCCTACACCGGCCCGGTCATCCGGCGCTACCTGAGCAAGCTCGAGCAGTCGCTCGACGACAAGGGCCTGGCCGTGCCGCTGCACGTCATGCAGTCCTCCGGCGGCATCCTCACCGTCGACTCCGCCCGCGAGCGCCCGCTGCAGACGCTGCTGTCGGGACCGGTCGGCGGGGCCATGGGCGGCGTCGCGCTCGCTGACCTGCTCGGCCGGCAGAACCTCATCTGCGTCGACATGGGCGGCACGTCCTTCGACGTCTCCCTGGTCGTCAACGGCGTCCCGGACACCTCGCCCGAGACCACCATCGAGGGCCTGCCGCTGCTCATGCCGGTCGTCAACATCCACACGGTGGGCGCCGGCGGCGGCTCCATCGCCTGGCTCGAGTCCGGCGGCCTGCGGGTCGGCCCGCAGTCGGCCGGGGCCAACCCCGGCCCGGCCTGCTACGGCCGCGGCGGCGTCGAGCCGACCGTCACCGACGCCAACCTGGTTCTCGGCCGGGTGGACCCGAAGTGGTTCGCCGGCGGGCAGATGGACCTGGACGTCGAGGCGGCCCGCACGGCTGTCGGGGCGCTCGGCGAGCAACTCGGCCTGTCCGTCGAGGAGATGGCCGAGGGCATCTGCGACGTGGCCAACGCCAAGATGGCCCAGGCCATCCGCACGATCACCGTTGCGCGGGGCATCGAGCCCCGCGAGTTCACCCTCGTCGCCTTCGGCGGGGCGGGCCCGATGCACGGGGTCTTCCTGGCCGAGGAGCTCGGCATCAAGGAGGTGATCGTCCCCCGCTTCCCCGGTGCGTTCTCCGCGTGGGGGATGCTGCAGTCCTCCATCCGCAGCGACCAGTCCGAGGCCTTCTTCTACCGCGACGAGGACCTGGAGCCCCAGGTCATGGCCGACCGCCTCCGGGCGCTGGGCGCCGAGGTCTCCGACTTCCTGGCCCACGAGGGCGTCGCGCCCAAGGACACCGTGCTGCAGTTCGCTGTCGACGTGCGCTACGTCGCGCAGGAGTACACCATCACCGTGCCGCTCAACGACGCGGAGGAGCCCACCACCCCGCAGTTCCTGGGCGGGCTCTCCGAGCGGTTCGCCAAGATGCACGACGAGCGCTACGGGCACTCCAACCTGGGTGCCCCGATCGAGCTGGTGACCCTGCGCGTCACGGGCCTCGGCGACCTGGGCCGGGCGCAGCCCGCGACCCAGCCACAGCAGTCCGGCGCGCTGCCCGCGGACCGCGCCGACGTCGTCTTCTCGGGCGCGCGGCAGTCCAGCGCCCTGCTCCGCCGCTCCCAGCTCGGCTCCGGCGCCAGCCTGGCCTCACCCGCGGTCGTCCTGGAGGAGACCGCCACCACCGTCGTGCCACCGGGCTTCACCATCACCGTCGACCCGATCGGCAACCTCATCCTGACCACGGAGGACAACTCATGAACACCCGCACCGTCGATCCGGTCACCGTCGAGATCATCCGCAACGCCCTGTCCGCCGCGGCAGAGGACATGAACGCCTCCCTGATCCGCTCGGCCTACACGCCGATCATCTACGAGGGCGGCGACTGCGTGGTCGCCCTGCTGGACGACCAGCACCAGGTCCTCGGCCAGTCCGCAGGGCTGCCGATCTTCCTGGGCAACCTGGAGACCTGCACCATCGCCACCGAGGAGATGTTCGGCCGGGAGTGCTGGCAGCCCGGCGACGTGTGGATCCTCAACGACAGCTATCTGGGCGGCACCCACCTCAACGACGTGACGATCTTCGGCCCCGTCTTCGTCGACGAGACCCTCGTCGGGTTCACCGCGTCCCGGGCCCACTGGATCGACGTGGGTTCCAAGGACCCGGGCGGCTCGATGGACTCGGTCAGCATCTTCCAGGAGGGCCTGCGCCTCGGTCCGCAGAAGCTGGTCGAGGGCGGTCAGAAGGTCGCCGCCCTGATCGACACGATCGGCCGCAACGTCCGCTTCCCCTACCCCACCACCGGGGACATGAACGCGATGATCGCGTGCATCGAGATGGGGCAGCAGCGGCTCGCCGAGATCACCCAGCGGTTCGGGCTGTCAGCGCTCCGGCAGGCGCGCGACGACATCTTCGCCCAGACCGAGCAGCTGGAGCGCGAGGTCATCGCCGGGATCCCCGACGGCGTCTACACCGCCGAGGGCTTCCTCGACAACGACGGCATCACCCTCGAGGAGCCGATCCCCGTGCGGCTGACGATCACCGTCGCCGGCGACAGCATCGACTTCGACGTGCGCGACTCGGCCGACCAGGCCGTCGGCCCGGTGAACTGCGGCTACGCCCAGACGGTGTCGGCCCTGCGCGTGGGCTACAAGCTGCTCGTGAGCCCGGACGTCCCCGGCAACGGCGGGTCGTTCCGTCCCATGACGGTGCAGGTCCGCGAGGGCTCGGTCTTCGGGGCGGTCGCCCCGGCCGCGTGCCAGTGGTACTTCTCCCACCTGGGCCTGCTCATCGACATGGTGGCCCGGGCCCTGGCACCGGCGATGCCGGAGCAGGTGGCCGCCGCAAGCCACGGCGACTCCATGATCGTCATGCTGGCCGGCGCGGACCCGCGGGTCGACCGCGACTACGTCAGCCTCGAGGCCACCCTCGGCGGCTGGGGTGCCTGGCAGGGGTCGGACGGTGAGAGTGCCCTGATCAACAACGTCAACGGCTCGCTGAAGGACCTGCCCATCGAGGTCTTCGAGGCGCGGTTCCCGTTCCGCATCTCCGACTACGGCATGCGCCCCGACAGCGCGGGCCCCGGCCGGTGGCGCGGTGGGGTGGGTGTCGTCCGCGAGTACGAGGCCCTCACCGACTGCACGATCTCCCTGTGGTTCGAGCGCGCGGTCACCCCGCCCTGGGGCCTGGAGGGCGGCGGCGAGGGCGTCGGTCCCGAGGTGATCATCAACCCCGGCCGGGAGGACGAGCGCCGGATGCTGAAGTGCAACGGCCTCCGCCTCCGCAAGGGCGACGTCGTGCGCTGCCTCACCAGCGGTGGCGGCGGCTACGGCGACCCGGCCGAGCGCGACCGCGCTCTCGTGCAGGCGGACATCGACGCCGGCATCGTCACGACCGAGCACGCGCGGGAGGCCTACGCCTTCATCGGCCCCGTGATGTAGGCGGCGAGGTGGTGGACCAGCCGCCGGTCGGGGTCGTCGACATCCAGCCCGAGCCCCCGGATGCGCTCCATCCGGGCGGTCACGGTGTTGCGGTGGACGCCCAGGCGGGCGGCCGCGCGGCTGGTCGAGCCACCACAGTCCAGGTAGGTGGCCAGCGTCAGGACGAGCTGGTCACCGTCGCGGTCCGCCAGCAGCGGCGCGAGGGTGTCGGCGGCCACCTCGCGCAGGTCGGGGCTGTCGGCCGCCGCGACGAAGGCGCGCGCTCCCAGCGCCGTGAACGAGGCCACGCGCCGTTCCGGCAGTGAGCGCGCCGCCCGCGCGGCCAACAGCGCCTGCTTGAGCGTCCGGCCCAGCCCGCTCGCGTCGCTGACCACAGACCCCAGGCCGGCCACGAGGTCGACACCGAGGTCGAGCGAGGCCAGGGTGGCCTCCACGCGCTGGGCCACCTGCCGCAGCGCCTTGCGCTCGCGCACCTCCCGGGTGACCTCCTCGTCCAGGTCGTCCGTCGTTGGCGGCAGCACGTCCCACAGTGCCCAGCCCTGCTCGAGCGGCACCGGCCGGGACAGTCCCCGGCTCGTGTCCCAGGCCGCCGCGAGGGCGATGTCGAAGCCCGGGGCGGGCGGCCCCTCCCCCGCCGTGAGCAGCACGATGCCCACGAGATCGCCGCTGAGATCCCACCCCAGGTGGCCAGGGACAGCGCCCGCCCTCTCACCCTCACGGCTGCCCGCCTCGGGCGTCGGGCTGATCAGCTGGTGCAGGGTCCACCGCTCGACCTCCGTGCGCCGGACCAGGTCCAGCAGGTCCGAGGCCTCCGCCGCCAGCACGTGGGCGCGGGCGATCTCCATCGTGGCCCGCACGGTCTGGGCCCAGGCCACCGAGCCGTGGTCGAACACGGCGACCAGGGACCGGCCCGCCACGTGGTCCAGGGCCGACAGGTCGACGCGGATCACCGACCCCGACCAGGGCGCGGGCGGCAGGGAGCCCACCAGCACGCCGTCCCGGCTCCCGCAGACGGCCACCCGCACACCGGGCAGCTCCTCCTCCAGGACCGTCAGCATCGCCGGCACCGTGCTCTCCCCCGCCAGCCGGGCGGCGCACGAGGCGAGGTGCCGGGCCCGCGCCGCCTCGGGCGCGCTGATGATGGCCGACAGCTGGAGCGCCAGGTCCGAGAGGTTGCCGTCGTAGAAGCCCACCGGGACCGAGAGCCGGTGGGCCAGCCGGGTCACGCCACCGGCGACCCCGGGCTCGAGCTGGCAGACCACGCAGCGCACGTTGCGCTCCCACGCATACCGCAGGGCGATCGGCACCGCCCACGCCGCGGTGGCCACCGGGGTGTCCAGGACCACCACCGTGCCGGGGCGGCAGCTGCGCATGTCCTCGACGTCGGAGACGAGGCGCACGGCGTGCACCTCGCGGTCCAGCCCGGCGCTGACGGGCAGGTGGACCGCCCGCAGCGGCTCGGTCCGCCGGAGCTCACCCCAGGTGATCGCACCACGCTGGGGTGCGGTGTGCCCGGGACCTGTGGTTGATGGGGGCGCGGTCACGGGCTCTCCTCACCGGGGAACGGGCAGCGGCTCACGGGACGGTCGCCGGTCGGTTGATCGGGAGGCCGAACGACGCCGGCCCGGCCAGCTCGACCCCGGCGGGGGTGTACCACCGCTCGTTGGCCGGCAGCACCAGGATCTCGACGACGTCGCCGGCCTTGAGCTCGAGCATGTCGACCATCCGGCGCCGCAGCGGGTCCAGCAGGCAGATGATGTCCGGTGCGGCCGCGGCAACCGCCCCGTCCGACAGGACCAGCACCGCCTCGTTGCGGACCTCCAGCTGCAGCTCACCCCGCTGCGGAGCCAGGTCGTCGAGCACGATCGTCACCGGACGGGCGGGCTGCCGCGAGGCCGCCGTCACGCCCCGGTGCTGGCTGATCTCGCGGACGCGACCACGCCCGAGGATCCGGCCACCGAGCTGCTGCGCGAGCCGGGAGCCGAGCTGGTCCCGGTCGGAGACCAGCAGCCGCCCCGCCTCGGCGCTGCGGGAGACCGCACCCGGGATACCCGCGGCCACCAGGGTGCGGACGGGAGACGGGTACAGCGCGCAGCACAGCCACCCACCGGCACCCGAGAC
The DNA here is from genome assembly GCF_003121625.1 of Ornithinimicrobium cavernae. Taxonomy (GTDB): domain Bacteria; phylum Actinomycetota; class Actinomycetes; order Actinomycetales; family Dermatophilaceae; genus Ornithinicoccus; species Ornithinicoccus cavernae. The sequence continues at coordinate 210,870 of NZ_QDDJ01000004.1, forward strand.
GGCCGCCCTGGTCAGGGTCTCGGTCCGCTCGGGCGCACACTGCAGGGTGACGATGTCACCCCAGGGGCCGACGCCCGCCAGGGGTGCCGCCGACAGCCCACCGAGGGTGTAGGTGGTCTGGTCGATGAGGGGCAGGATCTGCCCCTGTCCGTCACAGTCGAGCAGTGGCAGACCGGTCAGGCACGCCGCCGCCACCGTGAGCAGCAGGTTGGGGCCGGACGCGTTCAACGGCGCGAGCGCGGCCACACGGCGTCCCAGGACCCGCTCCAGCTCCCGGACCGCCATCAGGGGCGCGTCATCCCGGAACGGTGTCTCCTCCACGGCCGTGAGCGACCCGACCATGCCCACGCACGCGGCGAGGTCGTCGGGACCGAACAGGCGGTCGACGTCCTCCGGCGCGACCAGCTCCACCGGGCCGCGGTCCGCCCAGACGTCCCGCACCCACAGGTCGTGGTAGCCGGGCGAGGTGCTGGCCGCCGAGATGACGCCCAGCTGGCTCCCGGCGAACAGCTCGTCGAACGACTCGACCGACAGCCTCACGAGACACCGCCTGTCGTGGTGCCCACGACCTGCACCCGGATGAGGACCGGCCCGGAGTTCAGGAACGACAGGGGGGAGGCCTGGTCGGCGATCGTGACCTGCTCGGCCGGTGCCCCCACCGCTGACAGCACCCGCCCCCGGGCCAGCTCCCTGGTCAGGTTGCGCTGCGCCCCGAGGTCGCCGATGTCCTCCACGACAGCAAAGCGCACCACCTCGCTCTGGGCGCGCGCAATCGCGGCGCCGAGCGCACAGACCCCCGCCAGGTCCTCGTCGAGGGCGACGGCCTCCGGCACCTGCCGCACGAGCTCGGCGGCATAGCGCTCGAAGTCGGCCCGGCTCTCAGCCGACCATCCCGAGCGGTCCGGCGGGGTGCCCGGCACCAGCAGGACGCTCTGGTCACCACCGAGCAGGTCGCTGCTCAGGTGCTGCCCGGGAGCTGTGCCGCGCACCGAGACGTGGGCGGCGTGCCGCTGCGCGACCCGCACGTCCGGCACGTCCGGGAGCGAGCGGAAGTGGTGGGCGCGCAGGACGCCGCCCTCCAGCGTGAGCAGGCGTGCCCGCTCCGGGCTCCACACCAGCACCAGGGCGGTGTCGGTCCCCACCAGGGCGGCGGCACCCTGCGCGAGCGCCGCGGGCACGGTGTCCACCAGCGACCAGGGGAACAAGCGGGCCTCCTCGCGGCCGATCCGCGAGCCGTCGGCCCGCAGCACCGACTGGTCCTCGAGCCGGAGCCCGGGTGACGCCTGCGCGACGAGGTCCAGCAGCCGACCGGCCGGGCCGAGCAGGGCCGCGTTGAGGATCGCGGCGTTCTCGCGCTCCATGTACCGCCGCCCGCCGACCTCGTGGGAGAGCACGACGGGGCGGTCGGTGTGGCGCACGAGGTACTCCGCCACCGCGAACTCGGTGTCGGACTCCAGGAGCGCCCCGACCGCGGCGACGGCGATGACGTCAGCCTCCTGGGCATCGGCTGTCCGCAGGGCCGCGTCCAGGACCGAGGTGTCGATCGGGTGCGGGGACCGGCCCAGCAGGTCGGTGCCGCCGACCAGGTGCACCCAGCCACCGTCGACCTGGTCCCGCAGCCACTGCGGCCAGCGCAGCAGGGGCTGCTGCCCCGGGCCCAGGGCAGGGGCGATCCGCACCGTGGTCACCCGGCCCAGGCGGACGCCGGCGCCGGGGCGCAGCACGGCGTCCAGGACCGGCCCGATGTCCAGGACCGACCCGTGCAGCGGCTCGGGCCAGGCCGGGTCGAGCAGGCCGTCCAGGTGCTGGGTCAGCTGGGCGTCCCAGACCTGCGACCCCGGCAGCCCCTCCAGCGCGGCGCTGCGCAGGAGCGGGGTCGCGGCGCCCGGGTCGGGCCCGGCCGGCAGCAGCCCGACCGCGACCGACCCGGGCGCGATGCGGACTCCGACGGTGCCGTGCACCACGTCATTGTCGGTCATCGGGCGGACGATGACGTCCCCGCTCCCGCTGGCTACTTCCGCTTCCTGCGCAGCACCTGGTCGACGCTGACGGCGATGAGGATCAGGGCTCCGGTGAGGACCTGCTGGTAGGTCGTGTCCCACCCCAGCAGGTTGAAGCCGTTGCTGAACAGCTGCAGGATCAGGACGCCCGCGCCGGCCCGCCAGATCGCCCCCTCACCACCCATGATGCTCGTGCCGCCCACGACGGTCGCGGCGATGGCGGTGAGCTCCAGCCCGGTGCCGAGGCTGGCCTGCGCCGAGCCCGCGCGCGAGGCCAGGACCAGGCCGGCGAGGGCCGCGCAGGTGCCGCTGATCACCAGGGCCATGATCCGCGTGCGCTCGACACTGATGCCCGCCAGGCGAGCGGCCTCCGGGTTGCCTCCCACGGCATACAGGCTCCGGCCGAAGTTGGTGCGGGACAGCAGCACCCAGGTGATCGCCAGGACCGCGAAGAACAACCAGGAGGCAAGGGTCAGGCCGATCGGCTGCACCGCGTAGTTGAGCGTGCGGAAGTCGATCATCTGGTCGGTCAGGGGGTAGACGATGGCGCCGCCGGTCATCAGCACGGCCACGCCGCGGAAGACGATGCTCGAGGCCAGCGTGGCGATGAAGGAGTGCACCCCGATGCCCGTGACGATCAGCCCGTTGACCAGACCCAGCAGGGCCCCGACGGCCACGGCCACCAGGAAGCCTGCGGCGACCCCGAACTCCTGGGTCGCCAGGACCCCGACGATGGCACTCACCGCCAGCACGGCGCTGGAGGACAGGTCGAAGACGCCCGAGATGATGCACAGGGTGGCGCCGCAGGCCAGGATCCCGACGACGACGAGCTGGTCGGCCAGGTTGCGCAGGTTGCTGCCGGTCAGGAAGGTGTCGGTGGTCACCGACAGCACGAGCACCAGCACCGCGATGCTGATGACGATGCCGTAGTCGCGGGCGAGCTGCGAGCGCCGGCCGCGCCGCTCCTGCGGAGTCGGTGTCGTGCTCGTCGGGGCGGTCTGGGGGACGGTCGCGGTCATGACAGGTCCTCTCGTTCGGCGAAGGCGGCGGACAGCACGCGTTCGGGGGTGGCTTCGGGTGCGTCGACCTCCGCTGTGACCCGGCCCTGGCGCAGCACGACCACGCGGTGCGCCATGTTGATGACCTCGTCGATCTCCGAGGAGATCAGCAGCACCGCCATGCCGTCGGCGGCGAGCTCGGCGAGGAGCCGGTGGATCTCGGCCTTGGCGCCGACGTCGACCCCTCGGGTGGGCTCGTCGACGATGAGCAACTGCGGGCGACGGGCCACCCACTTGGCGAAGAGCACCTTCTGCTGGTTGCCACCGGACAGGGTCCACACGGGGCCCAGGAGGTTGGCGCCCCTGACGTTGAGCCGGCGGACGGCGTCGGCCGCCAGCGCGCGCTCGGCCCGGCCGCGCCGCAGGCCCCAGCGGGCCAGCCGCCGCATGCTGGGCAGGGTGACGTTGCTGGCGATGGACTGGTTGAGGTGCAGCCCCTGGTCCTTGCGGCTCTCGGGCACCATCGCGATGCCGGCCCGCATCCCGTCGGCCGGGGACCGGACGCCGACGGGGCGGCCGTTGACGAGGACCTCTCCCCGCTCCATCCGGTCGGCGCCGAAGATGAGGCGCGCCACCTCGGAGCGTCCGCTGCCGACCAGGCCGGCCAGGCCGACGATCTCGCCCCGGCGGACCGTGAGGTCGACGTTGCGCACGGCGGTCGACCGGACCAGTCCTCGGGCCTCCAGGACGACCGGTGCGTCCGCGGCGACCTCCGGCAGCGGCGGGAACATCACGTCGACCGCGCGGCCGGCCATCGCGGTGACCAGCGACTCGGCGGTCTGCTCCGCCGCGGGCCCGGTGAGGATGTGGCGACCGTCGCGGAGCACGGTGATCTCGTCGGCCACGCCGAGGATCTCCTCGAGGAAGTGCGAGACGAGCACCACGATGACACCCTGGTCCGCCAGCCGCCTGACCAGGGCCAGGAGGGCCTTCGTCTCGGTGTCGGTGAGCACCGCGGTCGGCTCGTCCATCACGAGCAGCCGCGAGCCGCGGGAGACCGCCCGCAGGATCTCGACCTGCTGCTGCGCGGCGATCGACAGCGCGCCGACGACCCGGTCGGGGTCGAGCCGGAACCCGACCCGCTCGCAGAGGTCCTCGTAGCGCCGCCGGTCCTCCGCGCCGCGGAGGAACCCGCCCCGGCTCGACCAGTCGCCCAGGAAGACGTTGTCCAGCACGGTCCGTGCCGGCACCGTGGTCAGCTCCTGGGAGATGATGCTGATCTGCCGCGCCAGGGCGTCGGCGGGGTTGCGCAGCACCACGGGCTCACCGTCGATGACGACCGAGCCGGCGGTGGGCCGCTCCACGCCGGTGAGGATCTTCATCAACGTGGACTTGCCGGCGCCGTTCTCACCGACCAGCCCGTAGACCCTGCCGGGGGTGAAGGAGACGCTGACACCGTGGAGTACCTGGGTGCCGGCATAGCTCTTCACGATGCCCTGCAGGGCCACGCCGACTGTCATTCGTCGTACTCGCCCTGGATGTCACCCACGGTGTCCTGCGTGCACCGGCCCTCGACCGGCGACAGGGCCGCGGAGGTGTTGGTGTCCGGCACGTCGACACCGCGGGCGGCGGCCAGGCCCAGCGCAGCGGCAGTGGCGCCCGCGGTGCGCTCCGGCAGGCACACCGTGCCGAACCAGTCCCCGGCGCGCACGGCGTCCACGGCCTGACGCGAGCCGCCGTTGCCGATGAAGGCGATCTCCCGGTCGCCGGCGACGCCCGCCGCCCCGGCCACGGCCTGGGAGGAGCCGATGACGACGTTGACGTCCGGGTGGGACTGCAGGATGTCCTGCATCGCCGTGCGTCCCGAGTCGCGGGTGTAGCCGCCCTCGACCGAGGCCACGAGCTCGACCCCGTCGGCACCCTCGAGGACCTCCTTGACGGCGTCCGTCCGGGCGTTGTCCAGCGGCAGGCTCTTGAAGCCCTCCAGGTAGGCGACCTGGCACGGGTCGACCCCGGCCTCCTCGCAGGCCTCCACCCCGAGCTCACCGAGGGTCGTTCCGTTCTCCGTGGGCACGTCGACGAGCGTGATGGTGCCGTCGACCTGCGGCTCGGCCGTGTCGTACTGCGTGCCGACGGGCGTGAACTCGATGACCACCGTGATGTCCTGGGCCAGGGCCTGCTCGATGGCCGGCATCACCGCCGTGCCGTCGTTGGCCTGGACGATGAAGACGTCGTAGCGGCCCGACGTCACGGCGTCCTGGATCTGGCTGGCCTGCTTCTGGGCATCGAAGTTGGGGTCGAGGAACTCCGCGGTCGCGTTGTGCTCCCCCGCATACTCCTCGATGCCGGCGAAGGTGGCCGCGGCGAAGGAGTTGGCCCGGGCGAAGCCGAAGAAGGCGACGGACAGCTCCTCGTCCTCGGGGGCCTCGGGCACCGAGTCCGGTCCGGTGATCTGGACGGCGCTCGCGGTCCCGCCGGAGCCGGAGGTGCTGGCGGAGTCGTCGTCACCGGCAGCGTTGGCGTCGGGCTTGTCGACGGAACAGGCCGTGAGGAGCAGGCCGCTGACGGCAAGCGCAGCGACGGCCGATCGGGGGTGGGTCCAGAGCTTCATCGATCGTTCCTGTCATTCGGGTATGCGGTGTGGCCGCTGCGACGGCACCCGCGGGGGTGACTGAAGGTACGAAGGTGCGGGCCGGGGCAATTGTGCACCGCGCACGGGCGCGGCGGTCGCCGGTGTGCAGCGCGACCGATCTGTCGGGTCCGGGCGCTCGCAGACTGCAGGTCCGCGGGTGCAGGTCACCCCGTTCTGCGCTGACACAGGAGGAGCCATGGACCGGACCACGCGTATCGCGGTGGACGTCGGAGGCACGTTCACCGATGTGGTCAAACTCGACCCCGGCACCGGGGAGCTGGTCTTCGACAAGGTCTCCACCACGCCGCAGGCCCCGACCGAGGGGGTGCTCAGCTCCTTCGACAAGGCCGGTGCCCCGGTCCACGAGGTCGCCATGTTCACCCACGGCACGACCCTGGGCCTCAACGCCCTCCTGACCCGCAACGGCGCCCGGATCGCGGTCATCGGGACCAAGGGGTTCCGGGACGTCTACCTGCTGGGACGCACCGACCGGCGCGTCAACTACGACATCACCTACCGCAAGCCCCCGGCCCTCATGGAGCGCTACGACACCTTCGAGGTCGACGAGCGCAGCACCTTCGACGGGGGCGTGCACCGCCCCCTGGACGAGGACGACGCCCGGAGGGTCGCGAGGGAGGTTGCTGCCCGCGGCTACGAGGCCGTGGCCGTGGCGTTCCTCCACGCCTACGCCAACCCCGAGCACGAGACGCGGATGGGGCAGATCCTGGCCGAGGAGGCCCCGGGGGTGGCGGTGACCCTGTCCCACCACCTGTCCCGGGAGTACCGCGAGTACGAGCGCACCAGCACCGCCGTCATCGACGCCTACATCAAGCCGATCGTCACCCGCTACCTGGCCGCCCTGGAGGACGAGCTGGCGCAGGCCCGGTTCGGGGGACGCTTCCTGATGACCCGCTCCGGGGGCGGGGCGATGACCGCCTCCCAGGCACGCCACCAGCCGGTGAGCCTCATCCTCTCCGGGCCCGCCGGAGGCGTGATCGGTGCCGCAGCCCTCTCCCGCATCATCGACCAGCCCAACCTGATCACCATCGACATGGGAGGCACGAGCCTGGACGCCTCGCTCGTCCTCGACCACGAGCCGGTCGTCTACCAGGGTGCGGAGTTCGAGGGCCTGCCGATCAACACCCCCTCGCTCTACATCCACACGATCGGCGCGGGCGGCGGCTCCCTCGCCTGGCTCGACGGGGCGGGCGCCCTGCAGGTGGGCCCGCAGAGCGCCGGCGCGACGCCGGGTCCCGCGTCCTACGGCAACGGCGGGACGGAGCCGACCTTCACCGACGCCGCGCTCACGCTCGGTTACCTCGGCTCGGAGACCGCCCTCGGCGGCTCCCTCACCCTGGACCGCGACCTGGCGCTGAAGTCCCTCGAGCCGATCGCCCAGCAGCTGCGGATGAGCGTGGGGACGCTGGCCCGCGGCATCGTGCAGATCTCCAACACCAAGATCATGGGCGCCGTGCGGGCGATCACCGTCGACCTCGGGCGCGACCCGCGCACCTTCACCCTGCTCTCGCTGGGTGGCGCCGGCGGCCTGGTCGCGGTCGACGTCGCGCGCGAGCTCGGCATCCCCACGGTCGTCGTGCCCCCGGGCCAGGGCGCCTTCTGTGCCTTCGGCATGCTGATGGCCGACGTCCAGCACGACTTCTCGCGCACCCAGGTCATGCCGCTGGCCGAGCTGACCCGGGAGGCGGCCGACGACGCCTTCCACGCGATGGAGGCCGAGGGACGGTCGCTGCTGGAGGAGGAGGGGTTCCCGACCGACCGGCAGACGATGGTCCGCACCCTCGACGTCCGCTACTCCGGGCAGGAGCACTCGGTCACCCTGCCCTTCCCCGACGGGGACACCGACCTCGTCGGTGCCGTCGGCGCCTCGTTCGCCGAGCTGCACGAGCGGCTCTACGGCCACGTCATGCAGGACCCGGTCGAGATCACGACCCTGCGGGTGCAGGCGGTGGGCGCGGTCGAGCGTCCGGTGCTGCCCACCCTGCCGACCCGCACGTCCGGCTCCCCCGAGCCGGCGGGGGTGCGCTCGGTGTTCCGCTCGGACGACGAGCCGGCCGTCCCCTATGCCCTGTACACCCGGGAGGACCTGCTGCAGGGCGACCGGATCCAGGGGCCCGCCGTGGTGGCCGAGCGGACGGCCACGACGGTGCTGCACGCCTCGGAGCACTGCGAGGTCGGTGCCCTCGGCGAGCTGGTCATCACCCTCACCCACGACGACGCAGGAGCCAACTGATGAGGACGGGCACGGACAACATCACGACCGAGGTCATCCGGCACGGCCTGCTGGCCGGCGCGGAGGAGATGGCACGCAACCTGTGCCGCACGGCCTACAACACGGTCGTCTACGAGATCCACGACTACGGCCTGGGCATCCACGACGCCGCCGGCGACGTCGTCGCGGACGCCCCCGGCATCGCGATCTTCACCCGGGGCAACGACCACGGGATCAAGAAGTCGCTGGAGTTCCTGGGCGCGGACGCCATGGGCGAGGGTGACGTGTTCATCCTCAACTACCCCTACTGGTCGGCCGCCCACACCCTCGACCCCCTGGTGTTCGCACCGATCCACCACGCCGGCCAGCTCATCGGCTTCGCGTCGTGCCGCATCCACGTGCTCGACCTCAAGCAGAAGGACCCGGGCTACGTCCTGGACTCCACCGACATGTCGCAGGAGGGCATCTTCTTCCCGTGCAGCCGCCTCTACCGCGGCGGCGTGCAGAACGACGACATCTTCAACCTGATCCGCTTCAACAGCCGGCTGCCCGAGCGCACCATCGGCGACATCCAGGCGCAGGTGTCCGCGTGCATCACCGGGGTCCGGCGCACGCAGGAGATCGCCGAGAAGTACGGCACCGACGTGCTGGTGGACGCGATGGCCGCCATCAACGACCACGGCGAGCGCCTGGCGCGCCTCGCCCTGGACAAGCTGCCCCGGGGCACCTGGACCGCGCACGACTTCGTCGACAACGACGGGGTCGACCTGGACCGGCTGATCCGGATGAACGTCACCGTGACCATCACCGACGAGGAGATGGTGATCGACTGGACGGGCAGCGAGATGAACGTCCGGGGCCCGATCAACTGCCCGCGCGGCCTGACCGAGGCGCTCTCCAGCCTGGTGTTCAAGTCCCTGACCACGCCGGACACCTCGGTCGTGGCCGGCAACTTCCGGCCGCTGCGGATCATCACCGAGCCGGGCTCGGTGATGCACGCCGAGCCGCCACAGCCGACGTTCACCCTGTGGACCGGCCTGATCGCCGGCGAGGTGATCCTCAAGGCGCTGGCCTCCGGCGGCATGGAGGGCGTGCCCGCGGCGTCCGGCGGTGACGTGTGCTCGATGATGGGCCTGGGTGTCAACCCGCGGAACAACGAGCCGTGGCTGGAGGCGACCAACGAGGCGGTCGGCTTCGGCGCGACGTCCGAGGACGACGGCGAGGACGGCATCATGCACCTGTCCGAGCCCGGGTGCCGCAACAACCCGATCGAGGTGCTCGAGTCCAAGTCGCCGATGTTCATCGAGTCCTACGGCTACCGCACCGACACCGGTGGCGCGGGCACCTTCCGCGGTGGGGTCGGCGTCGGCCGGACCTACCGGTTCCTGAGCCCGTCCACCGGGATCTGCCTGGTCTACAAGACCGTGACCAAGCCGTGGGGCGTCGAGGGCGGCCTGGAGGGCGACAACAACCACATCGTGCTCAACCCGGGAACGGACCGCGAGAAGGTGCAGGGCGGCAGCTACAACCACCTCGACACCGGCGACGTCCTGGTCAACAACACGGGCGGCGGGGGCGGCCACGGCGACCCGGCCCGCCGGGACCCGGCGCGGGTCGCCAAGGACGTCCGGAACGGCTTCGTCTCCGTCCGCGCGGCCGCCGAGCTGTACCGTGTGGCCGTGGATCCAGTGACGTTCGAGGTCGACCAGGACGGCACCCGGCGGCTGCGGGAGGGGGTGTCCTCGTGACCACTGTCGTCATCACGGACGTCGCCGTCTTCGACGGCGAGTCGGAGTCCCTCGTGGACGGACCGGTGGTGGTCCGCGACGGCCTGATCACCGCCGTCGGTGAGGCGGCCCGCGAGCAGGCCGACCCGCACGCCGAGGTCATCGAGGGGGCGGGGCGCACCCTCCTCCCCGGTCTGATCGACGCCCACTTCCATGCGTATGCCGTGTCGCTGAGCATGGTGGAGAACGAGGGCCGACCGTTGAGCTACGTCGCGCACGTAGCGGCGGGCCGGCTGGGCCGGGCCCTGGCGCGCGGGTTCACCACGGTGCGGGACGTGGCCGGCGGGGACGCCGGCCTCGCGTCGGCCATCGGCGAGGGCCTGTTCAGCTCACCGCGCTACCTCTACACGGGGCCGGCGCTGAGCCAGACCGGGGGCCACGGCGACCCGCGCTCGGCCGACCTGGAGATCTGCGTGTGCGGGGGGCACTCCACCGAGGTCGTGGACGGCGTGGACGACCTGCGCCGCGCGGTCCGCGAGCGGTTCCGCACCGGCGCCCACGCGATCAAGGTGATGACCTCCGGCGGGGTCATCTCCCCCACCGATCCCCTGCGGATCCCGCAGTACTCGGCCGAGGAGCTGGCGGCCGTCGCGGAGGAGGCCGACCGCCGGGGCAGCTACGTCGCGGCCCACGCCTACTCCCCCGAGGCCATCAGGCACTCGGTAACAAACGGCATACGCAGCATCGAGCACGGCAACCTCCTCGATGAGGAGTCCGCGGCCCTTATGGCCGACCACGGCGCGTTCCTCGTGCCCACCCTGGCCACCTATGCGGCCATGGGCCGGCGCGGTGAAGAGCTCGGCATGCCGGCGGTCTCGCGCGACAAGAACGCCGAGGTCCTGGACGCCGGGCAGCACGCCGTCCGGCTCGCGCTCCGCACCGGGGTGCGCGTCGGGTTCGGCACCGACCTCATGGGCACGCTGGAGACCGAGCAGCTGTCCGGTCTGACCCTGCAGGCCGAGGCCATCGGGGCCTACGAGACACTGCGCTCGGCGACGTCGGTCAACGCCGACCTCATCGGGCGCCCGGACCTCGGGCGCATCGCCCCGGGTGCCGTCGCCGACCTGGTCCTCGTGGACGGGGACCCGCTGGCCGACATCAGCGTCCTGGCCGACCCGTCCCGCCCGCGGCAGGTGCTGCAGGCCGGCCGGACCGTCACCGGCTGAGCCGTCTCCCGTCCCGACCGGGGCGGACCGTCACCTGCTCAACCGCCTCCCGCCCCGCCCGGGCGGAGGATCAACGGCGTGGCTTGGCGGTGCCCTCACCCAGGGTGAGCATCAACCGGTTGGCCCAGGTGAACATCGCCGCCACGGCCGCGGCGTCCATGACCTCGGCGGGGGTCAGGCCGGCCTGCAGCAGCGCCGCGACGTGACCGGAGTCGACCGCGACCGGCGTCCGCGCCACGGCAGCCCCCAGCGTGGCCAGTGCCCGCTCGCGGTCCGTCGGCAGTGCCGCCGGCCCGTGGTGCTTCAGCAACGGGCCGGAGCCGGTCTCCCGCGACAGCGCGAACAGCCGGCGCCCGTGCACCGAGGCGCAGAAGGAGCACCCGGTCTCCAGGGACGTGGCGAGGGCGACCAGCTCGCGGTCGGCGCGGTCCAGCTCGCCGGGCCCCGTCATGATCGCGTCGTAGAGCGCGGTCCGCAGCGCCAGCAGGTCCGGCACGTGGTTCAGGACGCCGTAGTAGTCGGAGGCACCCTTGGCGTCGTCCGGCGCTCCCGGCGAGTCCACCGTCCGGGCGAGCACCCAGCCGGACCAGTCCATGAGTGGGAACTCGGTGCGCGGGTGACCGAGCTCGTCGCCGTCCACCGGGGCCTGCGGCAGGGGCTGGCTCTCGGTGGTGCCGTTCAGCGCCTCGTCGAGGAGCGCGTGCGAGCGGAGCAGCCGCGACAGGAAGATGGCGAAGGTGGCGACCTGGCTGGCGCCGACGATCTGGGCCGGACGCACCCCCGCCTCCGTGAGCGCGCTGATGGCCCGCTCCCCGCAGGCCGTGGGGTCCAGCGCCATCGACCGGACGTGGTCGAGGAGGGCGGTGCGCGCCGGGCCGGTGAGACCGCCGTCGGTCGCGCGGTCGGCCTCCGCCCCGTCGGTCGCGGGCAGCACCAGCTCGTCCCCCGTCGCCTCCAGGGCCACCCGCGCGACCTCGGTCGCCTCGGCACGGCTCAGGGCGTCGGTGCGGCGCGTCGGGTCCTGCCCGAAGACGGCCTCCCAGAACTCCTGGGTGTGTTCACGCGTGGTGTCGCGCAGCCTGTCCAACGGGGGTCCGGGCAAGGTCATGTCGGGCCTTTCCATGAGTGAGCGCGGCGCGGGCCACGGCGTCGGTGTCGCGCAGGAAGCGCGAGTTGGTGCGGGCGAGCGGACCCAGCTGGGTCCCCCAGTGGATCGACTCCAGCGGCACGCCGATGGCATACAGCCCCGCCTGCTCCTGGCCCTCGCTGTTCACGAGCGCATAGGGCTGGGGGCCGACCTCGAGGGCGCCCGACACGAAGTCGGGGGCCCCGGGGTCCGGGATCACGTAGGGGCGGGCGTGCCCCTCGTCGACCAGCTGCCTGATCAGGGGGTTGCCGGAGTGGGCGGCGTCGGCCGGCGGGAGGTGGGCCTCGAGCAGGCCCTGGCACCGGTGCTCGGTGCCCGCGACGGCGGGTGAGGTGACCACGAAGTGGTCCTCGCGTGCCTCGACGCGCATGTCGGGGCCGGCAGGGATCACCAGGCCGGCGTCCACCAGGGCCCCCAGCTCGAGGATGCGCCGGGCCGGCGGGCCGCTGGCCAGGGCGCCGCCGAACCCGCGGAACCACCCCTCGATGTGCCGGGAGTAGGACGTGCCGGTGAACCCGCCGTAGCGGGCCAGGTTGCGGATGGGCGCCCGGCCGGCTCCCAGGGCGACCGAGGCGCACTTGAGCGCGCTGCCGTAGCCGAGCTGGGACTGCGCGTAGTCGTGGGCGAGGTCGGCCCTCCACCACGCGGTGAGCTCGGCCTGGTCGGCGAACGTGCGGCCCCGCAGGGGCCGGTCCAGCTGCTCGAGGTCCAGGCGGTCGGCCTCCTCCGGGACCATGTCCGCGAGGGCGCGCGTCAGCCCGGGGTCGCCCCACTCGTGGTCGTCCAGGTGCGACACGAGCTCGTCCAGCTCCACGGTGAGGGCCTCCGGACGGGTGGCGGCCAGGACGGAGTAGTAGGTCCACAACGTGTCCTTGGCGACGTAGGGCCACAGGTCCGTCATGAAGTCCAGCTGTCGCCCGGCGCCCGCGAGCAGCTCCAGGTGCTCGTCGGTCAGGTAGCGCCGCTCGAAGGTCGGCGTCATGGTGCCGAAGGCCCCCTTGGCCCGGTAGGGCACGCCGCGCCGCGAACCGGCCACCATCACCGGCTCCCGACCGGACGGCTCATAGACCAGGCCGCCGTCGCCGGTCTCGGTGAACCGGCCGCCCCGCCCGGTCGTCAGCAGGGACATGTAGTCGAAGAAGTTCATGCCCAGGCCGCGGACCGCCAGCTTCTCCCCCGCCGCGACGCCGTCGAGGTCCTGGTCGATCGGGTTCGCCGGAGGGCCATGGAACAGACCGTGCCGCCGTGCGTGCTCCTCCAGCTGCGCCTGGCGCGGGCCCGCCCTGAGGTCGCTGTGCCCGGTCGCCAGGACCACGGCATCGACCAGCCAGGACCCACCGGTGGTGCTGACGCGGTAGCTGCCCGCGTCCTCCTCCAGACCCTCGGCCTCGGTGTCCAGGGGACGGACCGCGATGACCTCCTCCGGCACCGGCGTGAGGGACATGGAGTCGGGCAGCCGGGTCAGGTCCTGGGCGTGGCACCACTCCAGGTAGCGGCCCAGCAGCTTGCGGGACGGATGGCTCCACGGTTGCAGCCGGCCCGCCTCGTCGACGATCTCGGGCTCGTGACCTGCGGGCTCCGCGGCCACGACGGTGGTGGCCCACTCATACAGCGTCGGTCCGGTGACCAGCCGGCCCTCGCAGGCCACCGTGTCGTCGGTGAAGTGGGTCGCGTCGGCGCACAGGGTGTTCATCAGCAGGTGGTGCGGCTGGTCCCCGCTCCAGATCCGACCGCTGCCGAACGGGTGCGGGTCCATGAGCAGGATCTGCACGGGACGCGGGCCGGCGAGCTCGTGGTTGGCGATGAGCCGCTCCACGACGGAGGCTCCGCGCGGCCCCGCCCCGACGACGGCGATCCGTAGCGGTGTGTCAGCCACGCCTCAGCCCTCCGACCGTTCGCTGCGCTTGTAGCCGCGCAGGTAGAAGTAGAGCGCGCCGGTCAGCAGGATCGCCGTGCACACGGCCAGGGCGGAGGCGACACCGACCTGCTGCTGCTCGAAGGCCAGCGACCGGATGGCCAGCGGCACGGTGATGGCCGACCCGGAGGGCCCGCCACCGTTGGACAGCAGGAAGGGCACATCGAAGTCGTAGGCCGTCCAGATGGTCCGCAGCATCATGCCGGCGATGACGACGGGGATGATCGAGGGCAGGGTGACGGCGGTGAACCGGTGCCGCCACCCGCCGCCGTCGATGGCGACCGCCTCGTAGAGGTCTCGCGGGATCGTCTGCAGCTTGGCGAGGACGATGATGACGAAGAACGGGGTGTACTTCCAGACGTTGACCAGCACCAGCGTGGGCATCATCAGCTGCGGGTCGGACAGCCAGTTCAGCGGCTCGTCGATCAGCCCGAGGCTGCGCAGGGCGTAGTTCACCACGCCCGTGACGTCGTTGAACATGAACCGGAAGACCAGGGCCGCGACGATCGCCGGCACCATGTAGGGCACCAGCACGAGCACGCGCGCGATGCGCTGGCCCCGCAGGTTGAGGTTGAGCAGCATGGCGATGAGCACGCCTATCCCCACCTGGAGCACCATGTTGGCGACGGTCCAGTAGACGGAGCGCCCGAACGCCGCCCGGATCTGGGGGTCGGTCACCAGGGCGACGTAGTTGTCCATCCCGACCGGGGTGAGCGCCCCGGTGTTGATGTCGACGTAGTTGAAGCTGTTGAGCACGGCGACGCCGAAGGGGTAGACGGCGAAGACTCCGATGAGGACCAGCGCCGGCGCGACCAGCAGGTGCGCCAGGGTGCGGTCGCTGAGGCTGCGACGCGTCCTCATCCCTTCACCGCCCCTTCGGTCAGGCCGGAGACAAGCCACCGCTGGGCCATGAAGAACAGCACCAGGACCGGCAGGATGATCGTGATGGCCGCGGCCATCAGCAGGCCCCACGACTCGGTGCCCATGTGGCCCATCAGCAGGAAGATGGCCGGGTTGGCGGGCAGCTTCTCGTTGCTGGTCATCAGGGTCGAGGCGAAGAGGTACTCGCTCCAGGCCGCGTTGAAGGTGAAGATCGCGGTGGAGACGATCCCCGGCAGCGCCTGGGGCAGGACCACGCGGATGAAGGCACCGAACCGCGTGCACCCGTCGATCATCGCCGCCTCCTCGGTCTCGATGCCGAGGCCGTTGAAGTAGGACCGCAGGATCCACAGCGCGAAGGGCAGCAGCGTGGCGGCGTACAGCACCGCCAGGGCCACCCTGTTGTCACCCAGCCCGTTGCCGATGAGGATCTGCGTGATCGGCACCAGCACCAGGATGGGCGGCAGCAGGTAGGCCAGCAGCGACAGCTCGCCGACGGCGCGCACGGCGCGGTAGCGGAAGCGGCTCATGCCGTAGGCCGCCATGACACCGAGCACCAGAGCGGCCGCCGTGGCCGTCGTGGAGACCAGCATGCTGTTGATGAGGTACTGCTGGAACCCGTAGACCTCGAACAGGCTGGTGAAGTGCTCCATCGTGAAGGAGCGCGGCAGGAAGGTGGGTGGGTAGGCCGCGATCTCGCTGTCCACCCGGAAGGCGTTGAGCACGATCCAGTACAGCGGGATGATCGACCCGAGCACCACGACCGCCAGGCACGCGTACTGCAGCACCCGCACCAGGCCCATCCGGTGGCGGGTCAGGGGGTCGCGTCGTCGGGCCGGCGCGGTCGCCGGTGGCGGGGGTGCCGCCGGTGAGGGCGGGGGCAGGGTCGTGGCTTCGGCCATCTCACTCAACCTTCGTGGTCAGTCCCGGACCGGGGCGGGGCCACGGTCCGGGACAGGGTGGGTCGGTGGGTCGGGAACCTCAGATGATCTCCGGCGTCCAGTCCGGGTGCTCCTTGTGGAAGGCGTCGATGACGGCCTGCATCTTGCCGCTGGCGTCCTTCCAGGCCTCCTCGGTGTTGCGGTCCTCCAGCAGGATCTCCTGGAACATGACCCCGTCAAAGGCAGGTGACGGCCACAGCTCGGCGGCGAACGGGCACAGGTTGGTGATCTTGCGCTCGTAGGTCTTGTCGACGACCGCCCCCATGGACACGGACGCGGTCATGGCGTCCGGGGCAGTGTCCATGAACGTCTTGAGCCAGTCGCCGTGCTTGGTGAAGAACTCCTCCTTGGGGTTCTCCACCTCCGCCTGGAACTTGTCACGCACGCTCTTCAGCGGCGGGAGCAGGTGACCGGGCACGGTCTTGGCGAAGGCGAGGGCGTCGTCACCGGTGGTAATGCGCTTGAGGAACTCCTTGGCCATCTCCATGTTGCCGGTCTTGGAGTAGAGGCCGTACTGCTGGCTGGACCCGAAGTGCAGCTGGCCGGTCTTGAAGTCACCCGCCGGGATGCGCATGACTCCCGTGCGCTCGGCCAGGTCCGGGTCACGCTCGGCCAGGACCGCGCCGAGGCGGCCGGGGAAGGTGGCGAAGGCCGCCTGACCCGCCGTGTAGGCCGAGACGATGTCACCGAACGCTGCGTTGTACATCGACTGCGGCGCGAACCGCATGACGGAGGTGAACTTCTCCACGGCACCGAGCACGTCCGGGTGGTTGAAGGTCAGGCGACCCTCACGGTCCATGTAGTCGTGACCCGACTGGTAGATGTAGGGCGCGAAGAACTGCAGCGGCAGCTGCGGGGTGGGCCCCACGGCCATCGCGATGCCCGCGATGTTGTTGCTGGCGCCCAGCGTCTCGATGGCGTGGAGGTACTCCTCGAACGTCTCCGGGACCGGCAGTCCCGCGGCCTCCAGCAGGTCCTTGCGGTAGTAGACCAGCGAGGCGTTGCTCTGCAGGGGCATCGCGACGTCGTGGCCGTCGACGATGATCCGGGTGCCCGGCAGGAAGTCGTCCTCGCCGATGTCCTGCACGACGTCGTCGAGCTCGGCCAGGTGGCCCGCCCGTGCGAAGTCGGCGAACGAGCTGACCGCCGGGGAGAAGATGCCCAGGTCGACGTTGTTCTGGAAGGCGGTCGTGAGGTACTGCAGCTGGTTGGCGTCGGCGTAGACGGTCACCTTGACGTCGAGGTCCGGGTGGTCCTTCTTGAAGTTCGCGATCGCCATGTTGTAGAACGCCAGCGTCGCCGGGTCGTTCTCCACGGTGTAGAACGGGATGACCTTGGAGGCCTCGCCGCTGGACTGCGGGGCAGTGGTGCCGCCGGCGCAGGCGCTGAGGAGGGTGGTGGTCGACAGGGCCATGGCGCCCATCAGGAAGCCCCGACGACCGAGGTCGCCGTTGACCAGACGAGTGGTGAGCGTGTCCAGTGTCTCGCGCTCGTGACGGATTCTGCTGCTCATGCGGGGACTCCTTGGTGGGATGCGAGGAACTGTGTGAAGAGGTGGGCCGCCTGCTCGTCGGCACCGAGGTCGAGCTCCGGGGCGATCGCGCGGAGCAGGGTCAGCAGCGAGCGCATGTGCGGGACGTCGACCCCCACCGAGTCCGCCAGCCGGGCCCACTGGGCCAGACCGAAGGGCACGTCGTCCACGAGGTAGCGGTAGTCGAGGCGGACCGGCGCGGGCACCAGCCCGAACGCGTCGTAGGACAACAGACACTCCCCGATGTCCTCGCCGCTCATCCCACCCGCGGCGTAGAAGTCCTGCATCCAGTCGCGGACACCCGCCGCACGACCACCCAACCGGTCGACCAGCTCCACCCGCTCCTGGTCCACCGCGGTGAGCAGCCTGCCCACGGCCGGCGAGACGCCGCTGCGGTACAGCGTGAACGCCTCGCCGTTGTCGACCCGGGACAGGTTCGCCAGGACCACCCCCGGATGGATCATGTGGTTGGTGTTCGACAGCGACGTGGTCGTCAGGTCCGAGGGGACGAGCTCGGGCAGCAGCGCGACGAAGTAGTCGTGCAGGGCGGCCGTGGCGGTCTCGTCGACCCCTGCCACCGGCAGCGTCCGCTTGATGCTGTGCACGGAGAGCCGCTCGCCGACCACGCGGCCGCTGACCGGGAAGCCGGTGGCCTCGGCGACCTGCGGCTCGGGCAGACCCCACTCCTGGAACCAGGCCCGGACCCGCAGCACACCGCCGAAGCCTCCGGGTGCCAGCAGGATCCTGGTCCCGGTCAGCCGGGGAGCCAACGGCTGCAGGAGGTCAGCCAGCACGCGTGACTCCGCCACGACCACCAGGGCCTCGATGGGGCCGGGCGGCACCTGCGCCGCACCGACCACCTCCACGGCATGCACCTCGGGCCCGACCTCGACCTCACGGAAAGGTGGGGCGTCCGGTCGGACCAGGTGCACCCTGCGGCCGGACATCCCTGCGACGTACCCGGCCACTGCCACGGCCTGGGTGTCTCCGAGTACGACGACACTCATGGGATCTGAACCCTCCTTGGTCCGGCGTCGCACCACGAGGAACGACAGGTGGGGTCGAGTCCAACGCAGAAACCCCAGTCGTGTCAAGACCTAACCACACTAAAGTTTTAGTCTGGCGCTAGTTTGACCGATGCTTTACGCTGACCGACATGAACGGAGTGCGCAGGGGCTCTCTCGTGGATCGGGCGTACAGCCTGGCCAAGAGCCGGGTCCTCCATGCCCAGCTGCTGCCGGACTCGTTCGTCGACGAGGCAGCCCTCGCCGACGAGCTGGGCACGAGCAAGACGCCGGTCAGGCAGGCCCTCAACCGGCTCGCTGCCGAGGGGTTCATCCGGATCCTGCCGCAGCGCGGGACCATCGTGAACCGGATCACCACCGCCGACATCGAGCACGTCTACTACCTCCGTGAGCTGCTCGAGCCCGCGGCGAGCGAGCTCGCCGCGACGCGCGCCACCCGGCAGCAGGTCGAGCACCTGCGGGAGCTGGACGAGCGCTTCCAGCAGAGCGACGAGCTCGCACCCGACCTGGACACCCACAACCAGATCCACGTCGGCGTGGCCCGGATCGCCGGGATGCCCATGCTGACCAAGATGGTCGCCGAGCTGCAGGACCAGATGCAGTGGTTCCTGGCTGTCCGCGCCGCCCAGGGAGGGCCCCTCCCACCGCGGCACCGGCACACCGACCTCATCGACGCGGTCGCCGCCGGAGATCCGGCAGCGGCGGCGAGGATCACGCGGGGCAGCATCGAGACCTCGCGCACCAACATCCTGCGCGGCGACCCCAGGACGTTCCTGGGCGCCCTGTCCCCCACCGGCACCGTCACGTGACGGGCCAGGACACCCGACCGGCGCCCGACCGGGGCGCCGACCACACGGCATACCCACAGTCCCCGGACCCTGCCCCGGTGGAGCCGCTGACCGACGTGTCACCCCCGAGGCCGACCGACCGCACCTGGACCGACGGGGCCGTGCGGCGGCTGACCGCCGACGCCAACCGGAGCGCGGACACGCACCTGGTCAAGCTCCCGATGCCGGCCGGCTGGGACGTCGAGCTCTATCTCAAGGACGAGTCGACGCACCCGACGGGCAGCCTGAAGCACCGGCTGGCCAGGTCGTTGTTCCTGCACGCGCTGTGCAACGGCTCGATCCACGAGGGCACGACCATCATCGAGGCCAGCTCGGGGTCGACCGCGGTCAGCGAGGCCTACTTCGCGCGGATGCTCGGCCTGCCGTTCGTCGCCGTGATGCACCGCAGCACGAGCCCCGGCAAGATCGCGCTCATCGAGCGCGAGGGCGGCACGTGCCACCTGGTCGACGACCCCGCCGCGGTCTACGACGTGAGTCGGGACCTGGCCCAGCGGCACAACGGCTACTTCATGGACCAGTTCACCTACGCGGAGCGGGCCACCGACTGGCGGGGCAACAACAACATCGCCGAGTCGATCTTTGAGCAGCTGGCCCTGGAGGACCACCCGGTGCCGTCGTGGATCGTGGTGGGCGCCGGGACCGGCGGGACGTCGGCGACCATCGGTCGCTACCTCCGGCTGAAGGGCCACGCCAGCCGGCTGTGCGTCGTCGACCCGCAGGGCTCCTCGTTCCTCCCGGCGTTCGCCGACGGCCAAAGCCCACCGACACGCGGCTCACGGATCGAGGGCATCGGTCGCCCCCGCGTCGAGCCCAGCTTCGTGGCGGGCGTCGTGGACCGGATGCTGGGCGTGCCGGACGCGGCGTCGATCGCCACGATGCGGTTCCTGGGGTCCGAGCTCGCGCTCGGCTGCGGTCCCTCCACCGGCACCTCGATGTATGGCGTGCTGCGGCTCGCGTGCGAGATGCGGGCCCGGCAGCAGCCCGGCTCGATCGTCACCCTCCTCTGCGACGACTCCAGCCGCTACGCCGACACCTACAACCGTGCGGAGTGGGTGGAGGCACAGGGCTGGGACGTCGAGCCCTACGCCCGGGTCGTGGAGCACGCGTGGCGCACCGGTGAGTGGACCGGGTAGGCCGTGACGGCAGGTCCCCCCTCGCCCGGGCCGGAGCCGGGTTCGATGCGCCGGGACGTGCTGCGCCTGGCCGTGCCCGCGTTCTTCGCCCTGGTGGCCGAGCCGCTCTTCCTCCTGACCGACTCGGCCATCGTCGGGCACCTCGGCACGTCGTCCCTGGCCGGCCTGGGTGTCGCCAGCGCGGTGCTGCTCACCGTCATCAACGTCTTCGTCTTCCTCGCCTACGGCACCACCGCCGTCGTCGCGCGCCGGCTGGGGGCCGGTGACTCGCGCGGCGCGCTGTCCGCGGGGATCGACGGCCTGTGGCTCTCGGTCATCCTCGGCGTGCTCGCGGCCGCGGCCGTGGTCGTGTGGGCCGAACCGCTCGTGGGGGTCTTCGGCGCCACGTCGGAGGCGACCTCCGAGGCTGTGACCTACCTGCGGGTCTCGGCCCTCGGCATACCGCCGATGTTGCTGGTGCTCGCCGCCACCGGTGTCCTGCGCGGCCTCCAGGACACCCGCACCCCCCTAGTCGTGTCGGTCGTCGGGTTCACCGCCAACGCCGGCCTGTCCCTGCTGCTCGTGCACGGTGTGGGGTGGGGCATCGCCGGCGCCGCCTGGGGCACCGTCATCGCCCAGAGCGCCATGGCACTCGCGCTGGGCTGGGTCGTGCTGGTCGCCGCCGGCCGGCTCGGGGCCCCGCTGCGGCTCACCGCCTCGGGGGTCCTGCGGTCCGCGGTCGGCGGGGTCCCCCTGGTCATCCGCACCCTCTCGCTGCGCGGCGTCTCGCTGGTCACGACCTGGGTGGCGGCCGGCCTCGGCGAGCCGCAGCTGGCTGCCCACCAGGTCGCCCTGACCTACTGGGGTGCCCTGGCCCTGGCTCTCGACGCGCTGGCCATCGCGGCCCAGGCCCTCACCGGCAAGTCCCTCGGCGCCGGTGACGTCGCCGCCACCCGGGCGCTCACCGTGCTGCTGCTCCGGTGGGGTGTCTGGTTCGGGGTGCTGCTGGGTGCGTTGACCGTCCTGCTGCACCGGGTCATCCCGCTCGGCTTCTCCAGCGACGAGGAGGTCCGCGCCGGGCTGGCCGCGGCCCTCATTGTCGTCGCGGTCGGTCAGCCGGTCGCCGCGGTGGCCTTCGTGCTGGACGGGGTCCTGATCGGCGCCGGAGACACCCGGTGGCTGGCCGCGGCGCAGGCGCTGTTCCTCGTCGCCTACCTGCCGATGGGACTGGCCGTGTGGTTCTCGGACGCCAGCGGCGTCACCGGCCTGGTGTGGCTCTGGATGGCGTTCAACGGGTTCCTGGTGGTGCGGGCCGGTGGGCTCTACCTGCGCGCACGTGGCGACACGTGGATGGTCACGGGGGCCTGAGCACCCCACGGCCCGGGTGGCTGGCTACTCGCCCTCCGGCACGTCCACGACCTCGACCTGGACACCGGCCTCGGCCAGGCTCTGGGCCAGTGGCCCGTCGGGTGAGCGTGTCGTGACCAGCGTGTCGATGAGGGACAGCCGCCCGAGCGAGAAGCTGGACTCCCGCCCGAGCTTGGTGTGGTCGGCGACGAGGACGACCTCAGAGGCCCGGTCGATGAGCGCCCGGCGGAAGAAGGTCTCCTTGACCTCGTGGTAGGTGACACCGCGCGAGACGCTGATGCCGCCGCAGCCGAGGATGAGCTTGTCCAGGGCGTAGGGCTCGACGGCGGCCACGACATCGTGCGGGATGATCGAGCCCTCGGCGTTGATCTGGCCCGCGACGCACAGCCGCTCGACAGCGTCGCTGCGCAGCACGTGCAGCGCCTCCAGCGAGTTCGACAACACGGTCATTCTGCCCCTGGCGTTCAGCTCCCGCGCGATCGCCGTGCAGGTGCTGCCGACGTCGAGTCCCAGGAACTGCTCGTCGACCACCGTGCTGGCCACCCACCGGGCCATCGCCTGCTTCTCGGCGCGCATGACCTCGGCCCGGACCGCCGGGTCCTGGCGGCTGGTGGCGCCACCGTGGACGCGGTTGATCAGACCGCGGTTGCTCAGGTCGGCCATGTCGCGGCGGACCGTCATCGCCGACACGCCCAGATCCACGGCCAGGGCTCCGACATCGACGCGGCCCTCCCGGCTGATCGCCTGGAAGATGGCCTCCTGCCGCCTGCGCTTACCGGTCGCCATCGCTCGTGACCCCCTCGCCTCGGGCGGCCCGGAC
Source organism: Ornithinimicrobium cavernae (assembly GCF_003121625.1). Lineage (GTDB taxonomy): Bacteria > Actinomycetota > Actinomycetes > Actinomycetales > Dermatophilaceae > Ornithinicoccus > Ornithinicoccus cavernae. The sequence goes on from NZ_QDDJ01000004.1 coordinate 233,269, forward strand.
AAAGAAGTCCACGCCGCCGATCTGACCGCCCTTGAGGACGACCTCCAGAGTCTCCTCACCGATCCCGTTGACCACGCAGAGGCACGTGTCACGGTCCAGCACGGCCACAGTGGTGAGGTGTGTCGCGCCTAGGAGTGTAAGGACATCACCGGAGGTGTCGCCACCAGCCACGACGAGCCTGGAGAAGCTCCCCAGAGTGGTGCGGACGACGTGCGCCAGCCCCTCGGGCACGCGCGCTCCCAGCTCGGGGTCGGTCGCCGCACCGGTCGCTCCGCCGCTGTGCACGAGGACGTGCTGGCCGGCAGCCAGGCTCACCCCGGCCTGCTCGGCCACCGCCGCCGCGCTCCCGCTGGCCGGTTCCCAGGGCAGCAGGGTCCACTCCGGCCGGTTCGCGACGTGGGCGATCTGTGCCGCCGTCAGCTTCGAGCAGGACCCGGCCACGACCAGGACGGGGCCGGACGCCGCCTCGGTGGGGACCTGGTGCGCCGGGTCCTCCCGCCACCCCATCCCGGCACCCAGACCCAGCGTGGCACCGCCCGACCCGATGACGTATGCGGGTGCCTCCCCCGCCAGGAAGGTCCCGTGAGTGGTGGCGTCGTCCTCGCGCACGACGTCGAGCGCGACGAGCCGTCGCCCGGCAGCGGCCTCGCGTGCCCACGCTGCCCCCAGGGACTCCTGGTCGCGGAGGTCCTCGATGGTGACACTGCCGACGTCCTCACCGATCTGCTCGGCAAAGTGGAGCCGCAGGTCCGACTCGTGCATCGGGGTGCTCGGGTGGTTGGCCATCGTGGGCTGCCGGTCCAGCCGGTAGACCGTGCCGCGGTCGTTGGCGAAGTGGTGGCCGAACGTCGTGTAGCGACGCAGTCCCGGTTGCGCCGCCCACAGTGCGACCCGCTGGGCCCCACGCTCCAGGAACTGCTCGAAGGCCGGCCGGACCGACCCGCGGACCGGTGAGGAGTCGGCGGTGCTGCAGATCTTGTACTGCAGCACCCGCGGTTGCGCGGTGACGGCGTGGTCCAGGATCCTGCGCAGACTGTCATGGACCGCCTCGGGGGTGCGGCGCCGGAAGGTCGTGGCGACCCCCGTGCAGTTGCGCAGGTCGCCCGGTCCGGCCGCCAGGAACGCCTCCTCGGAGAGGAACATCGTGGCGGACTCCCCGCACCTGGCCGCCTGCAGCAGCACGTCGACGCCTCCGGTGAAGTCGTCGGCGACGAAGAAGACGTCCATCAGCCCCGCTCCGCGAAGTGCTCGACGGCAGCTGCCAGCTCCGGGTGGTCCTTGGCGACCTCAGCCAGGGACGTCCCGGACACCGCGGCGTCCCAGGCCAGACGCAGGCTGCGCACCCCGGCCTCGGGGCCGCCCGGATGGCCGTGGATGCCCCCGCCCGCGAGGACCAGGAGGTCCTGCGTCCTGAGCGTCTCGTAGGACTCCGCGGCGGTCAGCACCGTCTGCGCGGAGGAGAGCACGGGGAGCGCCGCCGCCACCACCGAGTCCTCGCGGGACAGAGCCTCCACCGAGGCACAGATGCTCTGCGTGTGCTCCCAGAACTTGCTCCGCAACCCTCCGACGTGGACCTGGTCCGCACCGAGCAGGCGCAGCACCGTGGCATACACCCGGAAGGAGATGCCGACGTCGGCCGATCTGTCCAGGGCTCCCCAGCCGGCACGGTGGGCCTGCAGGACCAGCGAGGTGTGGCGCCGCAGCTCGGCGAACGCCTCCAGCCCGACCCACGGCACGACCACCATCGCCGTGGTTCCGCCCCGGGCCTCGATGTGCTCAGCAGCACGCTTCATCTGGTCCAGGGTGCCCGTGATGTTGTAGGCGTACTGCGTCCCCGGGTGCCCGAGCCGCTCCAGGACCTGCTGCACCCGGTCCACGCGGTCGAGCAGCGGAGCGTGCGGGAGATCGGCGTTGAGCTCGTCGTCCTTGACCAGGTCCAGGCCCGCGCCGGCCAGGACACCGGTGAGGTCGGCGACCTGCTCGTTGTCCAGTCCGATCGAGGGTTTGACGATCGTGCCCAGCAGGGGCCCCTCGGAGCGACCCATGGCCTCCCTGCTGCCGCGGACACCGTGCGGCATCGGCTGCTGGATCGCGCGGGCGGTGACCTCCGGCAGGTCAACGTCCTCGAGGCGGACACCGGCCAGCGTCCGCAGCTCGAACAGGTTCCCGGCGACCACCGTCATCAGATGACTGGCCGAGCCACTCACGTTGCCTGCCGGGTAGGCGATGCGCACGTCGTACTCCGGCACGAGCTCCGGTGCCTCCGCCCGGTCATAGGCACGGGCAGCGACCCGGGTCCGGCCCGTCGGGCGAACACTCTCGACCCTCGCACCGAAGGTCCGTTGGAGTTCAGGGGTGTCCCCGGCCACCTGGGTGAAGGTCCCCGCGGACTGCTCGCCAGCGAGGACCGCTGCCGCCTCCTCGGGGTCCCCGGCGACCGCCACGCTGTAGGTGGCGACGACATACGCCTGTTGACTCACTGGCTCACTTCCTTGTGTGCGTTCGAACATCACTAGAACCGACTTGTGACCATACTACCGCTTGACTCACGGGAGTCGCGCTTGCTACGGTCCCCAGAACTGTTCGTTCGCACACTCGAACAGCTACCCATACACCGTTGTATCCGGAGTAGATTGCGAGGAGCCCGTTGCAGGCCATCGAGTTCGCCCAGGACGGCACTGCCAGCGCGCGTGAGGTCCCCAGGCCCACCGCCGGCCCCGGCGAGGCAGTTGTCCGTGTCACCTCAGCCGGCGTCTGCGGCTCGGACATCTCTGCCCTGCACGGCACCCACCCGTTCCGCAAGCCACCGCTGATCAGCGGCCACGAGGTCGGCGGGATCGTCGACGACATCGACCCGGAGTCCGCAGACCAGCTGCCGGTGGGCACACGGGTGGTCATCGACCCGCAGTGGCCGTGCCAGACCTGTGGTCTGTGCACCCGTGGGGACTACCACCTCTGCACCCGCAAGGCGATGCTGGGGGTGCCGACCTGGGACGGCGGTCTGGCCGACTTCGTCAAGGTGCCCGTCTTCACCCTGGTTCCGGCCCCCGCGGAGCTCGACACGAGCCTGCTGTCGTTCGCCGAGCCGGTGGCGGTCGCCGTCCACGCCGTCCGGCGAGCCGGCCAGCTGACGGGCGCGCGCACGGCTCTCGTCCTGGGCGGCGGGACCATCGGCACGCTGATCACGGCCGTGCTGTCCACCCAGGCTCCGCAGCTCGAGATCACGGTGGCTGAGCCCCGCGACCACCTGCACGGGCTGCTGGACCTGGCCGGCGCCCACTCGACCGTTGCGAGCTCCGAGGACCTACCGGGCAACGCGTTCGACCTCGTCTTCCTCGCAGCCGGTGTCCCGAGCCTGCTGGAGACCGCCGCGACCAGTGCCGCCACGGGCGGCACCGTGGTGCAGGTCGCGGTCTTCAGCGGGTCGCACCCCGTGCCGGTGGGGGATCTGCAGATCCGGGAGATCACCATGGTCGGCACCGCCACCTACACCAAGGACGACATCGCCAGCGCCCTGGACGTGATCCTGGCCAAGCCCGAGCTGGTGGAGCGCATGGTCACCTTCACCGAGGACTGGACCGACGCGGCCGCCCGGATCACGGCGATCGCAGCCGACGGGCCGGGCGAGGTCATGAAGCTGATGGTTCGCCGGGGTGCCGAGTGATGAAGCGCGTCACCGACCTCCTCGCCAATGCCCTGCTCTTCATCGCTGGAGTGCTGATCACGGTCTCGACCGTGTCGCTGCTGATCCAGGTGGTCAGCCGCTACTTCTTCAACGCACCCACGGTCTGGTCCGAGGAACTGGCCATCTTCTGCTTCGTCTGGTCCACGATGCTGGCTGTCCCGGTCGCCTTCCTGCGACGTGAGCACATCGTCATCGACTTCGCGGTCAACGCCCTCCCCCGCTCTGTGCGGCGTCTGGTCAACCCACTCACCGACCTCATCTGCGCGGTGACCCTGGGAGTGATCGGCTACTTTGCCGTGCAGCTGCTCCACGCCGCCGGCCGTCAGTCCCTGTCGGGTCTGACCATGCTCTTCCAGGCGACGATCCCACTCAGTGCGCTGTACCTCGCCATCCCGGTCGGTTGCGCCCTCAGCGTCCTGCTGATCCTGTATCGCATCGTGGCGCCGATCCCGACCCCCGATCCGGTGGCCGAGGCCATCGCCAGCGCAGAGACGGAGGTCTGACCCGTGCCCGCAATCCTCGGTCTCGGCTTTGCAGCCCTGCTCCTCATCGGCACACCCGTCGCCATCGCGATCGGTGGGGCCAGCCTCCTGTCGATGTTCCTCTCCGAGGGGATCCCCCTGGAGGTCGGCGCCCAGCGCCTCGTGGCCGGTCTTCGCAGCTTCCCGCTGATGGCCATCCCGCTGTTCATCCTCGCCGGCGCCCTGATGAACGACGGGGGCATCACGCGGCGGCTCATCGACTTCGCCTATGCCGCCGTCGGCAGCATCCGTGGCGGGCTCGCCGCGGTGAACATTCTGACCAACATGATCTTTGGTGGCATCTCGGGCTCCTCCGTGGCGGACGCCTCCGCGACCGGCAAGATCCTGATCCCCCAGATGGTCAAGCGTGGCTATACGGCGGGCTTCGCCGCCGCCCTCACCGCTCTGGCCTCAACGATCGCGGTCGTGATCCCCCCGAGCATCAACCTGATCATCTACGGCGTCACCGCCGAGGTCTCCATCGGGTCGCTCTTCTTCTGGGGTCTCTACATCGGGGTGGCCTTCGGGTTCGTCTACATCCTGACCGCCTACGTGCTGGCGCGCATCAAGGGCTACCCGGCAGAGGAGCGCGTCAGCCGACGCGAGCTCCTCCGGACCTCCAAGGACGCCGTGCTGGCCCTGATGATCCCCATCGTGGTCCTGGGCGGCATCCGCTTCGGTGTCTTCACCGCGACCGAGGGTGGTGCCGTGGCCGTGCTCACCGCAGTGATCCTCGGTGGTCTCGTCTACCGCGAGCTCACGTGGGCAAAGATCAAGAAGTCGATGGTCGAGGCCCTCATGCTCATCGCCGCCATCATGCTGATCATCGCGATGGCTCAGCTGTATGCCTGGGCACTGGTCACCGGCGGCATCCCCGGCCTGGTCGCCGACTTCGTGCTCGGGATCAGCGACAACCCGGTCGTGATCCTCCTTGTCATCAACGTCCTGTTCCTGCTGATCGGCATGGTGCTGGAGGGCAACGCGGCGATCATCATCTTCACGCCCATCCTCCTCCCGGTCGCCCTGGCTGTCGGCATCGACCCGATCCACCTCGGTCTGATCATCGTGATCAACCTGGCGATCGGTCTGCTGACCCCGCCGGTCGGCATCTCGCTGCTGATCACCACACGCATCGCCGGGATCCCACTTCAGGAATCCGTCCGTGAGGCCATCCCCTGGCTGGGGGTCGCCATCGCCCTGCTGTTCGCCGTCACCTACATCCCGCTCCTGCTCTAGAGCACCACCCGAAAGGACCCACCATGAGGAACAAGATCGCCCTGGTCAGCGCACTGGCCGCTGGCACCCTGGTCATGACCGCCTGCTCCGGAGGCGCTGAGGGCGGCGAGGAGGGACCGACCACCTGGCGTCTCGGTCACTCCTACGGCCCCGAGAGCCTGGAGAACCGCGCCGCCGAGCGCCTCGCTGACAATATCGAGGAGGCCTCCGGTGGCGATATCACCATCGAGATCTTCCCGTCCTCGCAGCTGGGCAGCTGGGAGGAGATGCAGGAGCAGCTCGAGGTCGGCTCCGTTGACATCGTCATCGAGTCGATCGGCTCGCTGGAGCGCTACTCGGACCTGGCCGGCATCGAGGGCGTGCCGTTCCTCTACGAGGACGCTGACCACTACTTCAGCACCTGGGACAGTGAGCTGGGCACCGAGATGATGCAGGCCATCAAGGAGGACTCGGGCTTCTTCCTCACCGGAGCCATCTATCGCGGTCCGCGGGTCCTCAACTCCACCTCCCCTATCACCAACCTGGCCGAGGCTGAGGGCCTGAAGATCCGGGTGCCCAACCAGGAGACCTACATCCGCACCTGGCAGGCCCTGGGCACGGCACCCACGCCGCTCTCCTTCAACGAGGTGTTCTCGGGCCTCGAGCAGGGGGCCATCGAGGCACAGGAGAACCCGGTCAATGTGGCGCGGTTCAACTCCTTCTACGAGGTGGCGCCCTACATCGCCCACACCAACCACCTCTACGGCAGCAACCACTTCCAGCTGTGGGGCGAGACCTACGACGGCTGGGACGAGGAGACCAGGAAGATGTACGACGAGGCCGTCGCCGAGGTCTCGACCTGGTCCCGTGAGGTCGCGCTCGAGGAGATGGATGACAACATCGCCTTCCTCGAGGAGAACGGCGTGACCTTTGCAGAGGTGGATCGCGCCGAGTGGGTCGAGGCCACCCTTGACATCGCCGACTCCGCCGACCCGCAGGTCCAGGAGTGGGTCGAGCAGATCCGCGAGGGCTGATGTCGGCACACGTGAGGCGAGGAGCCGTCGCCGACGACTTCACCGGTGCCACGGACCTCGCCGGCAACTGGACTGCCCGTGGGCTCCGGACCTCCGTCCTGCTCGGTCTGCCGCACGAGCAGGACGCGGCGGAGCTCGCGGAGGACGACGCGGTCGTGGTCGCCCTGAAGACCCGTTCGGCGCAGACCGACCTCGCCCGTGACCAGTCGGTCCGGGCGGGGCGGTTCCTCCTCGAGCTGGGGGCGGAGCAGATCTACGACAAGTACTGCTCGACCTTCGACTCCACCCCGGAGGGCAACATCGGGCCCGTCGCCGATGCCCTCCTGGAGCTGACCGGCGCGAGGCGTGCCGTGGTCGTTCCGTCCTTCCCGGACAACGGGCGCACGGTCTACCAGGGCCACCTGTTCGTCGGCTCTCAGCTGCTGCACGAGAGCCCGATGAAGGACCACCCGCTGAACCCCATGTGGGACTCGGACGTGACCCGGCTGCTCACCCCGCAGACGCGACACCAGGTCGGTCTGCTTCCGCTGCAGGTCGTGCACTCCGGACCCGACGCCGTCCGTCGGGCGCTCGACCGGCTGGAGGCGGACGGGCACCGGTTGATCGTGGTGGACGCCGTGTCCAACGATGACCTCACGATCATCGCGACCGCGACACAGGACGAGCCGGTCGTCACCGGTGGCTCTGGCCTGGCGCTCGGTCTGCCGGCACGTCCGAGCGAGCCGCGCACCCTCGCCACGGTCCCGGGCCACCGGGTCATCCTGTCCGGGAGTGCCTCTGCGGCGACCCAGCGCCAGGTGGCCCGTGCGCGCGAGGTGCTGCCGCACGCCCAGCTGGACGTCGCGGCATACTCCGCAGATCCGCAGACCGAGGTGGACCGCCTGCTCGGCCTGGCACAGGCTGCGTGGCGCGAGCGGCCGGGCCGGCCGGTCCTCATCTACTCCGTCGGTTCACCGGCGGACGTGGCAGCGGCCCGCCATCTGGGTGAGGACGTGCCGCAACGGATCGAGACCGCGTTCGCCACACTCGCCACCGCCCTGTCCGACGCGGGCGCCACGGAACTCATCGTGGCTGGCGGGGAGACCTCCGGTGCCGTGCTGGAGTCGCTCGGCGTGCGGCGCCTGGAGGTGGGGCAGCAGCTGAGCCCCGGTGTGTCGTGGTTGGCCGGCACGACAGCCAGCGGCCGACGGCACAACTTTGTCCTGAAATCTGGCAACTTCGGCAGCGAGGACCTCTTCGTTGCCGGGTGGGAGGGATTGGCGTGAGCGATCTGCTGGCGGAGGCGTGCCGGGGCGGCCGCCACCTGGAGTCCCTGGGCCTGTCCCCCGGTTCCTCCGGCAACATCTCGGTGCGGGTCGGCGACCGGGTGCACATCAGCCCGACCGGCGCGGCTCTCGGTGGACTCACCGAGGACCACCTGTCCGTGATGGCCCTGGGGGCTGACGGCCTCGAGCACGTCTCAGGGCCCCGGCCCTCGAAGGAGCACGGCCTGCACAGCGCGCTGTATCTGCGCGACCCGGACGCCGTGTGCGTCGTCCACCTGCACTCCACCCACGCGGTCGCCGCCTCGTGCCTCCCGCCGTGGAACGACCACAGCGCTCTCCCACCGCTGACGCCGTACCTGCTCATGCGGGTCGGCAACCTCCCGCTCATTCCGTACCACCCACCGGGCGACGCCGCCCAGGCCCGGCTGCTGCGTGACCTGGACATCGAGTGCCACGGTGCCCTGCTGCAGAACCACGGTCCGGTCGTCGCTGGTCGCACTGTCTCGGAGGCGGTCGACCGGGCCATCGAGATCGAGCTGGCCGCCCAGACGATGATGCTGGTGGGTCGCACGCCCGGTGTCCGGGTGCTCACCGACAACGAGACCGAGCACCTCACCTCCACCTACCGTCAGCCGTGGCGGGCGGCGCTGTGAACGGGCAGGCTACGGCGATGGACACGATCCGGTGGGTGGCCAACCTGCACACGCTGTTCCCCGAGCTGCCCCTGCTGGAGCGGCCCGCGGCAGCACGGAGAGCGGGGTTCACCGAGGTGGAGTACTGGTGGCCCTTCGATGGTCAGCCGCGACCGTCCGGTGACCAGGTCGACGCTCTGGTGCAGGCCGTCACGTCCGCAGGGGTGCAGCTGACGGCGATGAACCTGTATGCGGGGGCGATGGCCAGCGGGGACCGCGGAGTCATCTCCCACCCGGACCAGGCAGAGGACTTCCGCGCGAGCGTCGATGTCGCCATGGACATCGGGTCCCGGCTCGGGACCCGCCTGTTCAACGTGCCCTATGGCCGACGGCTGCCCGACGTCCCGGAAGAGGTGCAGGACGCTGCGGCAACGCAGGCTCTCTCGTATGCCGCTGAGGCGGCTGCCGCGATCGGTGCGGCTGTGCTCGTCGAGCCCCTCAGCGGCTTCCCGGACTACCCCGTCCGGACGAGCCGGGCCGCCCTCGACGTGATCGAGCGGGTGCGCGAGCACAGCGGGGTGACGGCCATCGGCTTGCTGATGGATCAGTACCACCTGGCCACCAATGGCGAGGACGTCCTCGCGGACCTGGAGTTCGTGGTCCCTGCGCTCTGCCACGTCCAGATCGCTGACGTGCCGACCCGGGGTGCACCAGGCAGTGCGGACGGGGACGTCCGCGGGTTCGTCGAGGCACTCCTGGCGAAGGGCTACGACGGCGCGGTCGCCCTGGAGTACGTGCCGGGCGGGAGCACCGAGGAGTCCCTGGTCACGTGGCGCAAGGCGTTCGACCTGGACTAGCAGGGCCGCCTGGGTGAGTGAGGAGCGGCCGAGCCCCCGCGTGGACGCTCAGTCTTGCGCCCGCTCGAGATGGGCGGCGATGAGGGGCCCGACGACCGTTGGCGCCTCCTCGACGAGGAAGTGCCCGGCCTCCACCGCCTGACCAGCGACCCCAGGGAACCAACGCCGCCACGCGGTCAACGGGTCGAACCGGTCGACCATCCCCCGCCGGCCCCAGAGGGCGAGTGCCGGCAGGTCGAGGGTCCGGCCGACGTCCGCCTCGTCGTGCTCCAGGTCCGTCGTGGCTGCTGCGGCATAGTCGGCGCACCAGGCGTCGACGACGGACTGGCGCCGGGCAGCCACCAGGTACTCCTCCAGCGCCTGCGGGTCAAAGAGGTCCAGGGTCCCGGCGAGGCCCTCGAGGGTGGACCGGAGGAACCCCTCACCGTCGGCTCCGATGAGACGCTGCGGCAGGCCGCCGGGTTGGGCCAGGAAGGCCCAGTGGTAATACCGCAGCGCCAGCTCCCGGTCGTCCATGTGTGACCAGACGTCGAGGGTCGGCAGGATGTCGAGCAGCGCGACGGAGAGCACGCGGTCGGGGGCGTCCAGCGCGAGGCGGTGGGCAACACGCGCCCCGCGGTCGTGACCGACAACGTGGAACCGCGTGTGGCCCAACGCGTCCGCCACAGCGGTGACATCCTGCGCCATCGCCCGGAACGTGAAGTCCTGGTCGACGGCTACGGACTGTCCATATCCCCTGAGGTCCGGCATGATGAGCTGATGCCCCGGGGCAAGGTCCGCCACGATCGGCGCCCACATCGCGTGGGTCTGCGGGTAGCCGTGCAACAGGAACACCGGCTCCCCGTCCCCCATCGTGCGCACCTGCAGCGCAGCGCCGGGCACCTCCATCTGTCGCGTCTCCGACGTCGGGAACACCTGATCTCCTCTCTTTGCCGCCACCTGCTCCCCCACATCGTCGTGCACCTCCTTGCCGCGCCACGGGAGGGGGGTTCCTCTGGCAAGAGCCGCTGACTTCACGTGCGTGGGGAGCGTGCTCTGGCCGAGACGGGTGAATGAGTCACCCCATGACTCAGTCACCCGTCTCTGCTACCCGCGGTCAACGGGCCCGTGCCCGAGCTACCGCCTGCCAGTCGGCAGTCCGATCTCCCTGGCCCAGAAGCTCATCCACGCAGCGCCGGCCAGGGCAAGGCCGCCCACAGACAGGACCGCGACCTGACTCGTGGACACGACCAGGACCGCGGCGACGAGACCCGGGCCACCCAGCACGCCGACGTTGGAGAAGATCGCCCAGATGCCCAGGAACCGGCCACGACCGACCTTCGGACTCAGGTCGGCACCGATGGTCATGTTGACCCCGGCGCCCAACCCGTTGCCCACCGCCATCACCGTGACGGCACCGACCACGCACCACCAGCTGTGCGCAAGCGGAAGGAGCAGGAAGCCACTGCCGTAGACGAGCAGGCAGGTCACCAGGATGGACGATCGGCCGAGGCGGTCCTTCAGGTAGCCACCGGGCACCATGAGGACGATCTCGACGGCCGCACCCCCGGCGATGGCCAGCGAGATCTGGGCGCCGGTCAGACCGATATGCACGCCCCACAGCTGGATGAGCACGGCCTGCGAGACCCGGGCGACGGCGAGCGTGCTGATGGCCACACCTGCCAGGACCACCGCCCGCCAGCGCACCTCCATTCGCGGGCGACGGGCGGGCTCCCCGCCGCTCGCCCGGCCGTCGTGCCTCGGTGTCGTTGACCGGCCGGCGGCGTCGTAGCCCTCCTCGAGCCGGCCGCCGAGGCGTGGGCTGTGGAGGACCGCCAGAGCGAGCACGCTGCAGGCCACACTCAGGACATAGACCGACCAGAGCGGGGCGACGATGAGCAGGAGCCCGGCCAGCAGCGGCCCGACCAGAGCACCGATGCGCATCGTCCCGCCGAGCGCAGTCATGGCTCGACCGACCTCGTGGGACGGGACCCGCTCGGCGACGTAGGACTGTCGGGCCAGGCTCCAGACATTGATCGCCGGGGCGCGCAGGAACGTCGAGGCCATGAACAGGGCCAGGGCCCCTGGACCGGCCCACACCAGCGCACCGACCGTTACGGCGGTGAAGACGGCAACGACGGCTGTCGCCAGGGCCATCGCCCGCCGATCGCCGACGTGGTCGATGAGGTGGCCTGCCGGCACCGTCGTGACCAGCGCGATCCCGCCGACGACGGCCACGATGAGGCTGGCCAGCGCGGCCGAGGCCCCGAGCTGCATGGCGGCGAGTACCGAGACGGGCACCGTGGCACCTGCGGCGACACCGAACAGGATCGACGGAGTCAGCACCGGCCAGAACAGCCGCCCGTACATTCCCCACCTCCCAAGTATCTTGACATCAAGATACTTGGGAGAGTGTGCCACACCCAGCCGCCCCATCGACGGCGACAGCTCGGGGAATCCAGCGCGCGTTACCCGACGACGCCCTCCCGCTTCAGTTCTGCGAGCCTCCCCTCGTCGAGCCCGACCTCGCTGAGCACCTCGTCCGTGTCCTGCCCGCGTGCCCTGCCGGTGGAGCGGATGCGCCCGGGGGTGCGGCCCATCCGCCACATGACGTTCTGCATCTTCATCGGTCCGAAGGTCTCGTCCTCAACGGTGGTGATCAGCTCCATCGCCTGCACCTGCGGGTCGGTGAGCAGCTCGCTGGGCTTGTAGACCGGCGCCACCGCCGCACCGGCCTCCTCGAACGCGGCGATGACCTCCTCCCGGGTCCGCGCCCCGATCCACTCCCCCACATAGCCGTCGAGCAGGTCGGCGTGACCGGCGCGCTGACGCCCGGTGGCGAACCACGGTTCGTCGATCACCTCCGGATGCCCCACCAGGCGCAGCACCCGCTCGGCGATGGTGTTGGCACTGGTGGAGATTGCCAGCCAGTGCCCGTCGGAGGTCTGGTAGGTGTTCCGCGGCGAGTTGTTCTGCGACCGGTTGCCGGTCCGTTCCTGGTCGATGCCGAGCTGGTCGGCATACATCACCCCGGGGCCGACGGCCGTCATGATCGGGCTGAGCAGATCGAGGTCGATCTCCTGGCCCCTGCCGTCCTTCTCCCGCTGGAACAGCGCCATCGAGACCGCCGCCGCACCGGCGATGCCGGCGATCGAGTCGGCGAGACCGAAGGCCGGCAGGGTCGGCGGGCCGTCCGGCTGCCCGGTCAGGTGGGCGAACCCGCTCATCGACTCGACCAGCGTCCCGAAGGCCGGCCGGTCCGCATACGGGCCACCCTGCCCGAAACCGGTGACCCTCAACAGGATCAGACCGGGATTCTCCCGGGACAGCTCCGCATAACCCAGCCCCCACTTCTCGAAGGTTCCCGGCCGGAAGTTCTCCACCACCACATCCGCCGTGCGGGCCAGCGCACGGAAGACCTCGGCTCCCTCGGGGCTGCCGAGATAGAGGCCGATGGTCCGCTTGTTGCGGCTGATCATCTTCCACCACAGCGACTCACCGTCCTTGTCGAGGCCGTGGCCGCGCATCCCGTCGCCCCGGGTCGGGTGCTCGACCTTGATCACGTCGGCGCCGTAGTCGCCGAGGATCTGAGCGGCCAGTGGCCCGGCGAGGATGGTCGAGGCGTCCAGCACGCGTAGTCCGGTCAGCGGACCGTCGGTGGGTCGGTCAGTCACAGTGCATCTCCCGAGTGGTGGCGGATGAGGGGCGGTATGCCGTCAGGCCGGCCTGTGCAGGTATCGCCCGGTCGGCTGACCGACCACCGATCCCGCCTCCAGGACCCGGTGGCCGCGCACCCACGTGTCGGTGACCCGGGCGCCCAGCTCGAAGCCCTCGAAGGGGGTGTACTCCTGGGTCGACAGCGAGTCCTCGGCGCGCACCGTCCACGTGGCGGACGGGTCGACCAGCGCGATGTCGGCGTCGTACCCCACCGCGAGGGACCCCTTGCTCGGCAGGGCGTAGCGCTGCGCCGGGTTCCAGGAGGCCAGCTGGGCGATCCGCTGCAGCGACAGGCCGCGCTTGCGGCCCTCGCTGACCAGTCCGGGCAGCAGGTACTCCGCACCACCGAAGCCGGACTTGGCCGCGAAGATGTCCTCCCGCGGGTCGCCGAACTTCATCTCGTCCTTGCAGCACGCGTGGTCGCTGACCACCCAGTCGATGTCGCCGGCCAGCAGGTGCTCCCACAGCGCCTCCACGTCCTCACGCGGACGCAGCGGCGGGTTCACCTTGCCACCCAGTCCGTGTGCCGTGTCGATGTCGGCGAGCAGGTGACCGATGGTGACCTCACGCCGGAAGTTCACGTGCGGGAAGGTCCTGGCCATCGTCATCGCTGCCTTCAGCGCCTTGGCCGAGGACAGGTGCAGCAGGTTGATGTTGGGGAGGTCGGTCTCGTCCGCCAGGAACGAGGCGATCGTGATGGCCAGCCCCTCGCTGTGCGGCGGGCGGGAGGCGCTGTAGGCCGCGAGCCCGGTGAGCGCACCCTCCTCCTCGACCAGCTTGGTGTAGGCGGTCATGATCTCGGCGGTCTCGCAGTGCAGGGACAGCGAGATGCTGTCGGCCAGCTCCGGGAGCTCCTCCCGCGCCCGCTGCACGGCCCGCATCACGAACTCGAAGTGCGCCAGGTCGTAGCGCTCCCCCTCGGGAATCATCAGGAACGAGCTCTGGTCCGCGGAGCGACCGTGCAGTCCGTGGCTGCCGTAGAACATGAAGATCTTGAACGAGGTGACCCCGAAGTCCTTCACGATCGCGGGGATCTCGGTGAGGTGCTGCTTACTCATCGGCGCCAGATGGAAGGCGTAGTCGATGTAGGACCGGCCCTCCGAGGCGGCCAGCACCTTGGGGAAGAACTCGGCATACGGGCCACCCTCGTTGAGGTAGTACTGACCGGTCCGCATGTAGGTCAGGCCGGTCGTGACCCCGCCCTGCGCGCTGGCGCGGCTCTCGGTCTCGGTGTCCTCCGACAGCGGGTTGTAGATGCCCCAGTGCTGGTGACCGTCCACCGCCCCCGGGAAGGCCAACCGGCCGCCCCCGTCCACGACCTCCTCGGCGTCCTCGACGGGGATGTCGGCCTCGAGCCGCACGACCTTCCCCTCGGAGATGCCGATGTCGAGGCGGTCCCCCTCCGGGGAGGCGTCGGCCTCCGGGCGCACCACGGTCACGTTCTTGATCAGGGTCTGCAGCGGCTTCATCGCTGGTGTCCTTTCAGCAGGGTTCGTATGTCGTCAGGCAGGTGTGGAGTCAGCGGTCAGGTCGTCGGACGTCGGGTTCTGACCACGCACGTGGTCGGCGGCGAGGAAGGCCAGCCCCAGGGCGGGGAGCAGGCCGTTGCCGGCCAGGTAACCGGCGGCCCCGTGACCGGAGATCCCGGCGGCGGCGCCCCCGGAGGCGTAGAGGCCGGGGATCGGCTCGTCGGCCGCCGTGAGGACCCGCGCGTTCCCGTCGACCACCAGGCCACCCTGGGTGTGGAACAGCGCCGGCATCACCTTCACCGCGGCATACGGCGGCTCCAACGGCGCCTCGAAGTGAGTGCGCCCGAGCCGGTCGGTGGCGGTCCCGTGGGCCACAGCCTCTGTCGCCGCCAGCTCCTCGGTGACGGCGGCCTCGGGGAGACCGGTGGCCGCGGCGAGCGCCACCGCGTCGTCGGCCCAGACCAGGGCACCCCCCTCCACGGTCTGCCGGAAGTCCGTGAACGGCAGGCACAGGTCGTGCACGCGCTGGTCGAAGACCAGCCAGCCCGTCGCGCCCGGACGGGCCGCCAGCTGGGGACCGAACTCCGAGTAGCCCGTGCTCTCGTCGCCGAACCGGTGACCGGTCGTGTCGAGCATGATCCCGCCGTGCATGATCGTGGCCCAGCCCACGAGCGTGGAGGTGCGCTGTGCGCTACCAGACCGACAGTCCGAGCCTCGCCTCGAACTACCCCCAACTGCGCCTGGAGCCGCTCCTACGGGACGAAGCAGAGAAGCGCGCTCCGGGCCAGATCCTGTTCAACCACACCGTGACCGGTTGGGAGCAGCAGGACAGAGGCGGCGTCCACGTCAGTGTGGTCAACAACGAGACTGACGAGGGCCAGACCATCAACGCCCGCTACGTCATTGCTGCCGATGGCGGCAAGACCGTGGGTCCCCAGGTCGGCGTGCAGATGGCCGGCCCCACGGACATGGTCGACATGGTGAGCGTCCACTTCGGGGCAGACCTGTCTGACTATGTCGACGAGGCCACTTTGATCCACTGGTTCCTCAACCCCGAGGGCGAGAGCTCGTGGGACGCAGGCGCGCTGGTGAAGATGGGCCCCACCTGGGACAACCACTCCGAGGAGTGGACCATCCACTTCATGTTCCGCCCGGACGACCCCGAGCGCTTCGACGAGACCGCCATCGTCCCCCGGGTCCGGGACCTGCTGAAGCTGCCGGACCTGGAGCTGACGGTGTACAAGGTCTCCCACTGGATCCTGGACCGCGTTGTCGCCACGCAGTGGCGCTTCGGTGACATCTTCCTGGCCGGTGACGCAGCCCATCGCCAGCCGCCAACCTCTGGTCTCGGTCTCAACACTGGCATCCAGGACGCCCACGCCCTTGCGTGGAGGCTGGCGGCCGCGGTCAACGGGTCTGCTGGCGAGGCCGTGCTGGACAGCTATCAGACCGAGCGCATCCCGGTCGCGATCGACGGTGCTGACTGGGCGCTGCTCGCCTTCTCCAACCATGCAGTCATCGACGCCGCGATCGGCTTGGTCCCCGGAGCGGCCGTGGAGGCCAACCTCGTGGCGTTCGAGACCCTGTTCGGCGACAGCCGGATCGGCGGCGCCATCCGGGCCCGGACCGCCGACGCGATCGGCACACAGCGGTTCGAGTTCCAGGCTCACGACATCGAGATGGGCTACACCTACGCCGAGGGCTCGTTTGTGGCGGACGGTTCGACCGCCCCCAAGTCGTTGGATGGCACTGTGTACACCCCGACCACCACCCCGGGGCGGCGGGTCCCGCACGCCTGGCTCGAACAGGACGGCGAGCAGGTCTCGACCCTGGACCTGGTCAGCGACGCCTGGGGCTTCACGCTCATGACGGACACTGCTGGTCGGGCCTGGGCCGAGGCCGCCGCAGCCGCTGCCGAGAGCACCGGCGTCCCCCTCATCGCCCACGTCGTGGGCGACGAGCACGGCCCGGCAGACACCACCGGTAGGTGGGCGGAGATAAACGAACTGGAAGCAGGCGGCGCACTGCTGATCCGTCCGGATCAGATCATCGCCTGGCGCAGCCAGGGCCCCGGACAGGAACCGGCGACCGAGCTCGTCGCGGCCCTGAAGGTGGTGTTGACCGGTGCGTGAGTACGGGGCTGCCCTCCGGCAGCGAACTGAGGCGTTCTATGCCGGCGTGGACACCGACGATTCGGCGGCTTTCCCGGAGCACCTGCATGCCGACGCTGTCTTCCGGTTCAACAGCACTGTCCCTGTGCCCGGTATGCGCGAGGTACAGGAGGCCGTTGACGGGTGGAAGGCGAACTTCGCAAAGGTCACACATGAGATCACGGATCTCACGATCGACCAGTCCCTCGGCCAGGTCGGTGTCGAGCTTGTGGTGACATATTCGGGCCACGACGGCGGACAGACAATCGTGAAGGGCGCGTCCTTCCTGACGTTCCAGGGTGACCTGATCAAGGACTGGCGGGTGTACGTCGATACCTCGGGTCTGGGCTGAGCGTCGCCGGGTCGGGGCGTGGCAGCGCGCCACACCCGGCCCGGCGGGCTACCCTCCACGCACGAAAACCAACGAGGCGGTATGACGACAGAGACCGAGAGTGGCGCCCCGCAGTCCACGGTGGACCAGGTCGTGGTGGCCATCCGCAAAATGATCGTGACGGGGCACCTCTTGCCCGGCCAGCGGTTCTCGCTCAGGACGATTGCGGCCGAGCTCGGGGTGAGTTTCATCCCGGTCCGTGAGGCGCTGCGCAGCCTTGAGTCCCAGGGGCTAGTGGTCACGCGCCCCGGCCGCAGCGCCGTCGTGGCACCGCTGGACGCGGCCGACTTACGCAGTATCTACCGGCTGCGCATGCGGCTAGAGCCCGAGATCGCCTTCCGGTCGTGCGAACTCCTGGTCCCCGACGACTTCGATCGGCTCGAGGCGCTCATCCTCCAGTTCGGTGACGAGTCAAAGGGGATCGACGAGATCTACGACGCCCACCACGACTTCCACCTGGAACTGCTCCGTCCGGCCGCGAGCGAGTGGGATCTGCGGATCCTGGAGAGTTTGTGGCACGCAGCGGAGCGCTATGTCCGGCTGGCGTTCGGCCAGCGCGACTTCACGCCTGGCGAGCACCACCGCCGCGAGGAGTCGCACCGCACCCTTCTCGCCCCATTCCGGGCACGGGACCCAGAACGCGCCGCCTATGCCCTGCGCCAGCACCTGGAGGCGAACGAGGCACTGGCCGAGCAGGCTATCCCACACCGTGAGGAGGAACCAGATGCCCAGCCCCACCGCTCCGGCGCCGCTGTGGGACCCGTCTGAGGAGACGCTCACGCGGGCACGGGTCACACAGTTCACCGCCCACGCCGAGCGGGTCAGTGGCCGGCGACTGTCGGCATACGAGGACCTGTGGGACTGGTCGACTACCGATCTGGACGGCTTCTGGGGTGCGGTGTGGGACTTCTTCGGGTTGACCGAGGTGTTCGGCGAGCACGGGTCGGTGCTGGCGCCTCAGGCCATGCCGGGATCGGTGTGGTTCCCGAACGTGCAGGTCAACTATGCCGAGTTCGTGCTCACCGGGAGACCACAGGACCAGGTCGCGATCGTCGGTGTCGGCGAGGACGAGGCGGTGACCGAGGTCACCTGGGGTGCGCTGCGCCGGCAGGTGGCCGCGGTCGCGCAGTGGCTGCGGGACCGCGGCGTGGGCCGCGGCGACCGGGTCGTCGGTTACCTACCCAACACGCCCGAGGCGGTCGTCGCCCTGTTGGCCACCGCCGGGGTCGGTGCCGTCTGGTCCAGCGTCGGCCAGGACTACGCCCCTTCCGCCGTCGGCGACCGGTTGGGGCCGCTGGGCGCCAAGGTGCTGATCACGGCGGACAGCTATCGGTATGCCGGACGTCGCCATGACCGTCGCGCGGCGGTCCGCGAGGTGCTGGCCTCGCTGCCCACGGTCACCGATGTGCTGCTCGTTGAGCGTGGCACCGAGGGTGGGCTGGACATCTCAGACGTGCGGACGCATGCATGGGCCGATGTCGCGGCCGGTGAGGCCAAACCGGCTTGGGAGCGCGTCGGCTTCGATGACCCGCTGTGGGTGTTGTTCTCCTCGGGCACCACGGGGCGCCCCAAGGGGATCGTGCAGTCGCACGGAGGCATCCTGCTCGAGCAGCTCAAGTTCCTCGGGTTGCACCTGGACCTCGGCCCCGCCGACCGGCTGTTCTGGTTCACCTCCCCGTCCTGGGTGATGTGGAACATCCAGTCCTCCGCCCTGGCCACCGGGGCCTCGATCCTGTGCTACGACGGGTCCCCCACCGCCCCGGATGCCCGCCGCCTCTGGCAGCTTGTCGACGACCACGACGTGACGCTGTTCGGTTCGAGCCCCGGCTACCTCGAGGCATCCAGGGCCACCGGCATCACCCCAACCGATGACCTCGATCTGACGGGACTGCGCGCACTGGCCACCACCGGCGCACCGATCAGCCCGTCCACCCACGGGTGGGCCGTCACCGCGACCGGAGGACTGCCGCTGTACTCGGTCAGCGGCGGGACCGACATCTGCAGTGCGTTCTGCGGCGGCGTGCCGACCGTGCCGATCTGGCCCGGCGAGCTGTCCGTGCGCAACCTCGGTGTGGCGATGGACGCCTGGGACCCCGACGGCAACCCGCTGCGCGGCGAGGTCGGCGAGCTGGTGATGACCCGGCCGATGCCGTCCATGCCGATCCGGTTCTGGGACGACCCGGAGGGGGACCGCTACCGCGAGTCCTACTTCGAGGTCTACCCCGGCGTCTGGCGGCACGGGGACTGGATCACGGTCACCGACCGGGACAGCGTGGTGATCCACGGCCGCTCCGACTCGACCCTCAACCGACACGGCGTGCGAATGGGCAGCGCCGACATCTACAACGTCGTCGAGGACGTCCCCGAGGTCGCCGAGTCCCTCGTCCTCGGCATCGAGGAGCCCGACGGCGGCTACTGGATGCCGCTGTTCGTCGTCCTGACCGACCCCGCAGCCGAGTTGAGTGATGAGCTCCGCGATCACATACGGCAGCAGATCCGCACCCACGCCTCGCCCAGGCATGTCCCCGACGAGATCATCCGGGTCGCGGCTCTGCCGCACACGCGCACCGGGAAGCGTCTCGAGGTGCCGCTCAAGCGGATGATGCAGGGCGCCGACCCCGACTCCGTCGTGCAACGCACCGCGCTGGACGATCCTGAGCTCCTCACGCCATTCCTCGACCTCGCGCGCGAACGGCGTGCACGGAGGCCGTCCGTACAGTGAATCCCGGGGCCGCCGGGGTGAGCGAAGTCGATCGGCAGCTCAATAGCGCCCCTCGTCCTGCCCAAGGTCAAGGCGGTCCCGGCCAACCGTGGTCCACAGGGGCCGCGGTCCCAGCGGGCGCCTGAGTCGGAGAAGCTCCTGGTCCCACCACCAGTCCGGGCCGAGTGGGCACCGCACGACCCGCAGGTGCGCTGGGAAGCGCCTCCCACCCCGGTCCCGCGCCACGAGATCGGTCTCCACCCAGGTCGGGTCCGACCGTCTCCTGGAGGGGTCGACCACCGCGAGCTCAAGGCCTGCGTGTTCCACGGCCCGCAGGACCACCGCGAGGGGTGCCGTGCCCGGGTCGGTCTCCAGGCGACTGACCCGTGACTGGCTCCACCCGAACAGTCGGGCGAGCTGACGCTGGCTGTGGCCGTCCCGGCGACGCGCCGACCGCACTGCCAACGACACCTGCTCGGCGAGCGGCAGTCGGATCGTGTGCCCTCCCGTGAACGGTGCGCGGCGCTGTGGACCCTGACTCACCACCTCAGCCTGACGTGCGACTGTCTCGCTGCTGCGGTTGGTCGCCTGTCGTGTGGAGCGCACGACCTGGGCAGCGACGCTGTGGACGGAGGATGATGTGCCTGGGCCGGGGACGGGTGACTGAGTCACCTCATGACTCAGTCACCCGTCCCGGCACAGTCGCCCCGTGCTCCCGCACAGACTTGCCGGTTCGCGAAGAGAAACTGGCTCGCCAGGATGGCCCGGACCACGTGACGGCGCGCTTCGTGAGGAGGGCATGGTCGCGGGGAGGCCGGACCCGCCTCCGCCCGGCACCAGAACGACTCAGACCAGCTCGTGCGTGCGCACCAGCCGCGTGCTGACCTGCGTGCACACCCAGGCACCGCTGACCAGCATCAGCACGACCGCGCCCACGAACACGGTCGGCAGGTCCCACACCTCGGCGACCAGGCCGCCGAGGAGCGCACCCAGGGGCATCAGGCCGTAGTTGATCATCCCGGAGGCACCGCCGACCCGGCCCAGCTTGGCCGCGGGGACGAGTCGCTGGCTGATCGAGCGCCGGATCACGTTGCCGCACATGTTCGTGAATCCGCCCAGGAGGAACGCGACAGCGATCGCCCAGGCGTTCGGCCACAGCACCGGCACCACCAACAGGGCCGAGTTGAGCAGCCCGAAGGCCAGGATCAGCGGCACCTCGGGGACGAGCGAGACCAGCTTCTCGGCCGCCACAGAGCCGATCACGGCTCCGACGGCCAGGACCGCGAGCAGCACCGGGTACTGCTGTGGCGTCAACCTGACCGCCGACTCCGGACCGACCACCCACAGCACGAACACGGCGAAGTAGGCGGTGTTGGCGAAGTTCAGCACCGACCCATTGACCAGCAGCGGGCGGAGCACGGGGTGCGCGAGCTGGAAGCGGATCCCCTCCATCACGTGCTGCCACCTCGTGGCGGCCGAATCCTCCTCCGGCCGCTCCGCCCGGTAGTCACCGCGCAGCCCCAGCCCGATCAGCAGCAGGAACGCCACGCCCAGGGCCGCCGGGATCCCGAAGGCCCAGCCGCTGCCCAGCACCAGGACCAGCCCACCGAGCGGTGCCCCGACGAAGGAGGTGCACACCTGCTGCAGACCCATGATCCGGCCGTTCGCCGCGGCCAGGCGCGACCGCGGCGCCAGCTGGGGGACGATCGATGATCCTGCCAGGTCGACGAAGACCTGCGTGATGCCGTAGAGGCCGACCGCGCCGATGAGCAGTGGCATGGTGAGCCGGTCGGTGAAGGCGAGCACCGTCATACCGGCTAGCAGCAGCACCCGCACGAACGAGCCGGCGAGCTGGACGTGCCGCCGGTCGACGCGGTCCACCACTACCCCGGCCACCACGCCGAGCAACAGCCACGGCAGCCAGAACGCCGTCTGGATGAGCGAGACCTCCCCCGGCGAGCGGGTCAGCCCGACCGCGATCAGCGGGACGGCCCCCAGGACGATGCCGTCGGCCAGGTTGGCCAGCCCGACGCCACCCAGGTGTATGCCGAACGGCCGGCCCAGCGGTTCGACCACGCGTCGATCAGTGGGCGCCAGGTGAGCAGTCCGCTGCGCGCTCGTGGCCATGAGATTCTCCCGTAGAGTAGGTGCAGAAGTTCATCTGCATACATTTCTCTGCAAAGGTACCTCTGCATCATGTCCACGCGCAAGCCGTCGCCCGATGACAGCCCCTCCGTCGCGCCCGCGGAGCGTCCTCCCTACCTCGAGCCGACCATCGACGCGGCGGCTATGAAGGCGTTCGCGCACCCGCTGCGGATGGCGATGTACGACTACCTGACCGACCGGGGTCCGGCCACCGCGACGATGCTGGCCAGGCACACCGGGGAGAGCACCGGGCAGACGAGCTACCACCTGCGTCAGCTCGAGCGGCACGGCTTCGTCAAGGACGACCCGACCAGGGGCAGTGGTCGCGAGCGGTGGTGGACCTCCGTCGGCTTCAGCATGTTCGGCACCGAGCTCGCCCAGGACGCCACGACGCGGCCCGCCGTCGAGGCGATGCTGCGCAACCAGGTGGCACGGCAGGCCGCCGCGCTCACCGCCTGGTTCCAGCGCTCGGAAGCCGAGGACCCGGCCTGGGTCAAGTCGTCGATCAACAACAAGTCCACGATGCTGCTGACCCTGCAGGAGGTGGCCGAGCTGCACGAAGCGCTCATGACGACGTTGCACGCCTATGTCGAGCGGTCGCGGGAACGACAGGGCGCGGACGAGGACGCCGGCGGCGACGAGGACGCTCCCGGTGACGGTGACGAGGAGACCCGGCGGGTCCGGGTCCACCTGGACCTCTTCCCCCTCCCCCACGACGACTGACCGTCCCGGTCCGGTCGTCAGAAGTCAGTCTGGATCGAGGCACGCGTCTCGCGGGATGATGTCGTATCACGGCACTGCCGTTCGTGGAGTGATTATGCGGTGGCTGGCCTGGCTGCCGCAGGCGACCGCCGGGACACCTCGTGTCCTGGTCTGAGAGGAGAACACACCGTGACGCAGTACCTGATCAGTTTCAACGACGAGTGGGTGCCCGAGCACTCGCTGGAGCAGCTGCGTGCCAAGGCCGCTTCGGGGCGCGCGGTCATCAAGGAGATGGAGGAGGCCGGCGTCTTCGTGTTCGGCGACGGAGGACTCGACGCCTCGAGCACGCTGTGCAGCGTCACAGCGGTCGACGGGGAGCCGGTCTTCACCGACGGACCGTTCGTCGAGAGCAAGGAGCACCTCGGCGGCTTCACCGTGATCGATGCCAGCGACGACGCAGCCGCGCGCTACTGGGCCGGTCGGCTCGCCGTGGCGCTCGACTGGCCCCAGGAGGTGCACCGGTTCCCTCCGCCCGTCGAACCCGACGTGAGCGACCCCCACCACCTGGCTCGGAGTGAGTGAGGTGCCGAGGTATCTGTTGTCGGTCTTCGGGCCGACCGAGCGCCCCGAGCTCGGTGGCTACGCGTCCAAGGAGGCGATGCTGGAGTCGTTCGCCGACACCGGCGCCTTCAACGACATGCTGGAGCGCGAGGGCCACTTCGTCTTCGCCGACGGCCTCGAGCCGGCCGCCACCGCCACGACCGTCGACGGCCAGGGCGACAAGCCGGTCATCACCGACGGGCCCTATCTGGAGGCCAAGGAACAGCTCGGCGGCTTCTGGGTCATCGAGGCCGCCGACCTCGACGAGGCCCTCGCGCTCGCCGCCGAGGGGTCCAGGGCGTGCCGCGGGACGGTCGAGGTCCGTCCGTTCCACACCGAGGAGTCCGTGAAGGCGCTTCTCGACTCGTGACGCAGCTCCCCGTCGCCGACGCGATCGCCCGGGCCCACCACGAGGAGTGGGCACGGGTGGTCGCCGGTCTCGCGCGCCGCTTCGGCGACCTCGACCTCGCTGAGGAGGCCGCGGCCGAGGCGTTCGTCGCAGCGGTGGAGCGGTGGCCGCACGACGGAGTGCCACCCAGCCCCGGCGGCTGGCTCACCACCACGGCCCGGCGCAAGGCGATCGACCGGTTGCGCCGCGAGTCCCACCGCGAGGCCAAGCACCAGGCGGCGCAGATGCTGTCGGACCACGCCCCACCCGAACCGACCGGCCCGGTCGAGGACGACCGTCTCCGGCTGCTCTTCACCTGCTGCCACCCCGCCCTCTCGATGGAGGCCCGGGTGGCGCTCACCCTGCGCCTCCTCGGCGGACTCACCGTCGCGGAGATCGCCCACGCCTTCCTCGTGCCGGAGACCACGATGGCGCAGCGGATCACCCGCGCGAAGGCGAAGATCAGGGCCGCACACATCCCCTACCGCGTGCCCTCGGCCACGGACCTGCACGAGCGGTTGACCGGCGTGCTCGCCGTCGTGTATCTCGTCTTCAACGAGGGCTACCTGGCCAGCACGGGCGACGACCCGCTCCGCGCGGACCTGACCGACGAGGCGATCCGCCTCGGCCGCCTCCTGCGCTCCCTCCTGCCCGACGACGGCGAGGTGACCGGTCTCCTGGCCCTGATGCTGCTCACCGATGCCCGACGCGCGGCGCGCGTCTCCCAGACCGGCGAGCTCGTCACGCTGGACGAGCAGGACCGCGGCGCGTGGGACCGGCCCCTGATCGCCGAGGGCCACGCCCTCGTCCGCGAACGGCTCGCCGCGGTCGCCGCCAGCGGGGAGCCACCCGGGCGATACCAGCTGCTGGCCGCCATCAACGCCGTGCACACCGACGCCCGCTCCGCCCGTGACACCGACTGGTCCCAGATCGTCACCCTCTACAACCGGTTGATGGCGCTCGACCCCTCGCCGATCGTGCGACTCAACAGGGCGATCGCCGTGGCGGAACTGGACGGTCCCGACCTGGCACTGGCACAGGTCGACCGACTCACCGAGAGCCTCGAGGGTTACCACGCCTTCCACGCCTCGCGCGCCGACCTGCTCCGCCGGCTCGGGCGGAGCGCCGAGTCCCGCACGGCCTACGACCGGGCCATCCAGCTCACCGGCAACCCCGCCGAGCGGGCCTACCTCGCCCGCCGCCGCGACCAGCTCGTCCGGTCATGACCAGGGTGCCCACCCCACGCAGCGTGCAGGGGGTCTACTACGGCCTCACGCTCGGCAACACCCTCGCCGCATCCTTCATCTGGGGCATCAACACGCTGTTCCTGCTCGACGCCGGCCTGTCGAACACCGAGGCCTTCGCCGCCAACGCCTGCTACGCGGCCGGGATGGTGCTCTTCGAGATCCCCACGGGGGTGGTGGCCGACACGCTCGGCCGGCGTGCGTCATACCTGCTCGGCACCCTCACCCTCGGGGTGGCGACGGTCCTCTACTGGCTGCTGTGGGTCTGGGAGGCGCCGTTCGTTGCGTGGGCGCTCGCGTCCGTGCTCCTAGGGCTGGGCTTCACGTTCTTCTCCGGCGCGGTGGACGCCTGGCTGGTCGACGCGCTGGGCGCGACCGGCTACACCGGCAGCCTGGAGACCGTCTTCGGGCGGTCGATGGTCGTCAGTGGGGCAGCGATGCTCTCTGGTTCCGTGTTCGGCGGCTACCTCGCGCAGGTGACCGACCTGGGGGTGCCGTTCCTGGTCAGGGCCGGCGTCCTGCTGGTGATGCTGCTGGTCGCTGCGTGGTTCATGCGGGACCTGGGTTTCGCGCCGGTGCGCGGCCAGGGCGCCCTGGTGGCCACGCGCACGGTGCTCAGGGACTCCGTGCGCCACGGGTTCGGCCGGGCGCCGGTGCGGTGGCTGCTGCTGGCCAGCCCGTTCACCGCCGGGGTCGGCTTCTTCGTCTTCTATGCGCTGCAGCCGCACCTGCTGGAGCTCTGGGGCGATCCGGAGGCGTACTCCGTCGCGGGGCTGACAGCGGCCCTGGTGTCGGGCGCCTCGATCCTGGGTGGCCTCCTGGCACCGGCGGTGAGGCGCCTGTTCCCCCGCCGGACCTCCACGATCCTGCTGGCGTCCGTCTCCAGCGTGCTGGTCCTGCTCGCGCTCGGCGTCGTGGAGAACTTCTGGGTGGCGGTCGTCCTGATCGCGGTCTGGGGCACCATGACCGCGATCGACGACCCGGTACACCGGGCCTACCTGAACGACCTGATCCCGTCGCGCCAACGAGCGACCGTGCTGTCCTTCGACTCCCTCATGGGCTCGACCGGTGGCGCCGTCCTGCAGCCGGCCCTCGGGCGGACGGCCGACCTCGGCGGCTACGGCGCCTCGCTGCTGGTCAGCGGCGCGCTCTCCGCGGTGGCCGTGCCGTTCGTGCTGCTGAGCCGCGCGCAGAACTCCCCTGCCGACACGCTGCGTGAGGTCGCCGTCCCCGGCCTCGCTCCGGAGACGGTCGCACCCGACCACGTCACCGCCGCTCCGGAGCCTGCCGCCGCCGCGGAGGCCTCCGAGGCTGCGGCCTCCGACCCGGCCGGCACCTGCCGGCCCTGGCTGCAGGGCGGCTCACCGCCGGTATGACGCGTGGTGAGCCGCCCTGTCAGGGCCGGGTTCTCAGGGGCGACCGCTGCGGATCGTGAACTCCGAGGTCCGCTCGCTCACCTGGCCCCACGCGGAGGTGCTGCGCACCGTGACCTCGTGGGTGCCGGGTGCCAGGTCGCCGGGAAGCGCGGCACTCCACAGGTGCGAGGAGTTCCACTCGGGTGTCCCGGGGTCGTCGGGCGTCCCGGCATACTTCTCGTGCAGTGCCGTGAGGTAGTCGTCGGTCGTGGGCTCCAGGTGGGTCATCGTGGTGAACGGACGACCGTCGACGCTCATCTCCACCACGTTGCGGGCACCGCCGTCGAAGACGTTGACCTCCACGCGCGGGTGCAGGTCGTTCTCGTCGTCACTCCCCGAGATCTCGCGGGGGTGCCACACGACCGGCTCCTCGAAGTCGCCCGAGCCGCTGGGTCCACCCGGCACATAGGACCGGTTGTCGTCCTCGAAGCCGATCCGCATGAGGAAGTCCGCCGGCAGGCTGGCCGGCTTGTACTGCGGGGTGACCTCCGCGCCGTCCCAGGTCATCGTGTAGTAGCCGTTGGGGGTGCCGTCGGCCATGTCGGCCTGGCGGACGCCCCGCTCATCGAGCGGGCCCCGATTCCAGCCCGCACCGCGCACCTCGGCCAGTGTCTGGTGGTGCAACGGCACCTCGCCGTCGAACCCCCACCGGGAGTCGATGTCGGTCTGCCAGCTGTTGGACGTGTCGTGCCCCGCGATCGAGTAGAGGTGCGGGCGGTCCTCGAGCAGGTCGAACAGCTGCTCGCGCCGCAGCGTGTTGTTGCCGGCCGCGTCGAGCATGGCCTCGTTGACCAGCGGGATGTGGGCCGCGATCACGATCAGTGTGTCGTCGGGCACCTCGGCGAGGTCCTTCTCGATCCAGGCGAGCTGGTCCTCGGACAGCGCGCCGATGTAGCCGCGCGCTGCCCCCTTCTTCTCCACGTTGTCGAGGGCGATGATGTGCACGTCGCCGTAGTTGAAGGAGTAGTTCGTCGGGCCGAAGTGCTGGATGAACGTGTCGGTCGCGTTGGCATCGGAGGGGGCGTCGTAGTCCATGTCGTGGTTGCCCGGCAGGTTCCACCACGGGATGCCGATCCGGGCAACGGTGTCGTTGTGGTAGTCGAACAGGTCCAGCGGGTCGTTGATGACGTCACCGACGGTGAGACCGAACAACGCGTCACTGCCCTCGAGCTCGGCGACGACGTCCTTGCCCATCATGTCGATCTGGGCCCTGGTCGAGGTCTGCGGGTCCGCGAACGTCAGCGAGGTGAACTCGCCGGACTCGTCCTGCGGGCGCAGCGCGAAGTCGACCGACTCCGGCAGCGGACCGGTGGGCTCCACCCCGCCGTAGCGCAGCTCGACCGGTGAGCCGTTGGGGTAGTGGTTGTAGTAGAACTGCGGCAGGTTCTGGTCGTCGACCGGCACCATCCACCCGCTGGGCTTGGTGACGAAGATCGTGGTCTGGTCATCGACGGACAGCTTGTAGGCCCCCTCGGCGTCGGTCCGGACGATGTCCGTGCCGTTGGAGACGAGGACGCCTGCGATCCCCTCCTCGCCGGCGTCGCGGACCCGGTCACCGTCAGCATCGTGGAAGACGACACCCGTGGTGGTCTCGGTCTCGGTGGTGTCCCCCAGAGCAGGGACCACGGGCAGGAACAGCAGCGGGGTGACCGCCACAGCGAGAGAGGCGCGTGTTCGGCGCACGAGGGGGCTCCTTCAGTCGGGGGTGATACCCCGCAAGGTAAGGAGGTTGCCCAGCGCGGAGGTGAACCGCGCGAGACCAACGCCGCACACTTGCCCAAACCTGGAACGTCCGGTGGGCATGGGCTTGGTATGTGACCACCCACCGGTCGGCGCTGCGGCAGCTCCCTCGCTACCGTGGGCACCATGCGGGAACCGTTGACCGACGCCGACCTGCTCGAGCTCGACCTCGAGCACGCCGATGCCTCGCCGGCGGTGGCGAAGGCGTTTGCCACCAGGCTCGTGTCCTGGGCAGCCGACCCGCACCCCGAGGACGAGCCCCTGCCGGTGCACCTGCTGCTGCTCGCCGGCCAGCACTTCGAGTACGGCGAGGACGACGAGGCCGCCGAACGCGCCTTCCGGCAGGCGGCGGACCTCGCGCCCGAGGACCTTCAGCCGCGCGTCTTCCTGACCAGCCTGCTCATCAGAAAGGGCCGGGTCGACGAGGCCCTGCCGTTGGAGCGGGAGCTGCGCCGCAGCCGCCCACAGGAGGTGTCGGCCTACCTCCTCCTCGGTGAGGCCTGGCACGAACGCGGGGATCATCTGCGCGCCCTCGGCTGGTACAACCGCGGCCTGGAGCAGGCGGAACGGCACGACGGGATCTCCGACGGCGGGATCGATCTGCTCTGCAACGGCCGGTTGCGCGTGCGCCAGGCGATGGGCCAGGCACCGGATGAGTATGACGAGGTGGGCCTCTCCGTCCGCGCGGCGTATGCGGACGGGGACTGACCCGTACGCATTGCCCCGTGACACTGTCGGCGCCCGGTGCCAGAGTGGGAGTCAGCGGTCGATCCGCGGCCGTCCCGAGTTCAGGAGGACCCGATGCCACACGGAGACATCACGCACATCGACATCCCGGTCGGAGACATGGAGCGGGCCAAGGGCTTCTACAGCGGCCTGTTCGGGTGGCAGATCGCCGAGGTGCCCGGCTTCGAGGGCTACCCCATGTGGCAGGCGCCCAACCAGATCAGCGGCGGTGGGTTGGCACCGCGCGATGAGGGGTTCACGCAGCCACGCTCCTATGTCGAGGTGGACTCGATCGAGGAGACCCTCGCCAAGGCACAGGAGCAGGGCGGCAAGGTCGTCATGGACAAGAGCCCGATCAGCGAGACGAGCTGGTGGGCCATCCTCGAGGACCCTGACGGCAACCACATCGGTCTCTACGAGGGGACGACCAGCACGGAGGGCTGAGCCGGGACAGCCGGTTTCAGAGGGCTGAGCCGGGACGACCGGCACGGAGGGCCGAGGCGGGAGGAGCAGCACGGAGGGCCGAGCCGCCGGGGCCCCGCGCGAAGGCTCAGGCCCCGGCTCGGTTGGCCGTGCGCCTGAGGAGCTGCTGCGCGCGCTCGCCCACGTCGCCCCCCATCAGTGAGGCGACGAACTCGGCGATGAGGTCCTCCGGTGAGCCGACCCCCTCCTCGTCGAGCAGGATCTGCTTGGTCGTCCGGACCGCGAGTTCGGAGTTCAGGCGCAGTGTGTCGAGGACGGCAGCGAGGGCCTGGTCGAGCTCGCCCGGACCGACGAGCTCGTCGATCAGGCCCAGCCGGTGGAGCGCCTCGGCATCGAGCTGTCGGGACAGCAACAGCACCGAGCGCGCGGCTCCCGGTCCTCCGATCTGGAGCAGGCGGCGCACGGTCAGCCGGTCGGGGACGAGTCCCAACCTGGCCACGGGGATCTGGAAGAGCACGGTGCTGTCGGCCACGCGCACGTCGCAGGCCAGCGCGAGCTCCGCCCCACCACCCGTCACGTGGTGGGACAGGGCCGCCACGGTGAGCTTGGGCGAGCAGGCGAGCGCCAGCAGCGCGTCGACCACACGGCGGCAGAAGGCCACTGCCTCGGCCTCGTCGCCGCACGCTGCCGCCACCTCCGCCAGGTCTGCTCCGGCAGAGAACACGTCTCCGTGCCCGCGCACGACGATGAGGCGCACCGCGGGGTCCTCGTTGAGTCGTTCCACGTGCTGCGTGAGGGCCAGCCACATGTGGTTCGTCAGCGCGTTGTGCTTCCGTGGCCGCGTGAGGGTCAGCGTGGCCACGTCATCCGCAACGGCGCAGACCACGTCTCCCTCGGGAGCCTGCCCTGCACCGCCGATCACGTCCACCGCGTCAGTCACCTGACCCATGTCAGGCCCCTGTCCGCTCGGCAGGCTGTGCCGGGTCGGCGTCCAGCCACTCGCGCAGGGCCGCGGCGTCCGCGTCCAGCACGGGCGGCGGGCGGTGCGTCACACGCGTCGTCTCGACCTCTCCGTCGGGTCCTGGTGAGAAGAACCGCAGCGGCGGCCCGGGCAGCTCGATCGGGCCGAGGCTCGAGTGGTCGACCTCGACCACCAGGCCCTGGGAGCGCGTCTGCTCCCACGCATACACCTCCTGCAGGTTGCGCACCCGCCCCGCGGGGACCCCGACGGCGCTGAGCTCCCCCAGCACCTCCTCCCCGGTGCGGTGCGCCAGCACCTCCTCGATCCTCGTGGCCAGCTCGTCCCGCCGGGCGACCCGTTCGGTCTTGTCGCCGAAGCCGTCCGCGTCAGGGTCGAGTCCCAGGACCCCGCAGAGACTGACCCAGTGCCGGTCCGTCCCACAGGCGATCTGCACGGCCCCGTCCGCGCAACGGAACAGACCGTAGGGCGCGATCAGCGGGTGGTGGTTGCCGATCGGCACGGGCAGCTCACCGGCCACCGACCACCGCGTCCCCTGGAAGGCGTGGACGCCGACGACCGAGGCGAGCAGGGACGTCCGCACGACCTGGCCGCGCCCGGTGCGGGCACGCTCCACCAGCGCACTGGCCACGCCGTAGGCCCCGTACATCCCGGCGAGCACGTCGCTGATAGCCACGCCGACCCGCTGGGGATCAGCCGCGCTGCTCCCGGTCATGGACATCAGGCCGCCCTCTCCCTGGGCGATCTGGTCATATCCCGGGCGGGTGCTCTCGGGCCCGTCGTGCCCGAACCCGGAGATCGACAGGACGACCAGTCCGGGGTTCAGCTCCAGCAGCCTGTCCGTGCTGAGCCCCAGCCGCTCCATGACGCCCGGGCGGAAGTTCTCGATCAGCACGTCGGCGCGACGTAGCAGCGCCTCCAGCGTCTCCCGCTGGTCGCCGTCCTTGAGGTCGAGCGCGATGGACTCCTTGTTGCGGTTGCACGACAGGAAGTAGGTCGAGGTGCCCCTCTCCCCACTCTCGCCGCCGACGAACGGCCCCCACGCCCGGGACTGGTCCCCACCGGCTGGTTCCTCGACCTTGATGACGCGCGCGCCCAGGTCACCCAGCATCATCCCGGCGTGGGGCCCCGAGAGCGCACGGCTCAGGTCGACGACGAGGATGCCGTCGAGCGGACCACGACCTCCGCCCTCGACGGTCGCGGATGGTTCCGGGGCTGTAGACATGCGGTCCTCTCTGCGGCTCCGTGTGCGCGGGAGGCGGTGGACACGGAGGCTCCTGGTCTGGGTAGCCGCCAAGATACCCGTGCACCGGCCCGCGGTCGGCACCGAGGCTCCGGCGTCGGGGACGCCCTCGCCGGCACCGGCGGCCCGCACGCTACCCTCCTGGAACCACACTGGAGGTGAGTCGCCTGAGCATGCACACGAACCCCGAGAACGACGGGTCCGGCACCACGACGAGCGGTGAGGACATCCGGTTCGCACGGTCCGCACTGTTCGTCCCCGGAGACCGGCCCGACCGCTTCACCAAGGCTGTGGCGAGCGGGACCGACCTCGTGGTCTGCGACCTCGAGGACGCGGTGGCCGCGCCCCAGAAGGACCTCGCCCGCACCTCGGTCACGGACTGGTTGCGCAGCGGCGCCCGAGCCTGTGTCCGGGTGAACCCGGCGGAGTCACCTGACCACGCGGCAGATGTGCAGGCCCTCGTCGGTGTGCCCGGCGTGGTCGCCGTGCTCCTGGCGAAGGCGGAGGACCCCGCGGCCGTGCGCGCCACGGCGGAGGCCCTGGAGGCCCCGGTCATCGCGCTGATCGAGACGGCCCTCGGCCTCTCGCGTGCGGCCGAACTGGCAGCAGTGCCAGGAGTCGCGCGGCTCGGCTTCGGCCACCTCGACTACTCGGTCGACATCGGGGCCGAGGGCACGCACACCGCGATGCTGAGCGCCCGGAGCGCCGTGGTGCTCGCGTCCCGCCTCGGTGGACTCACCGGCCCCTTCGACGGGGTGACCGCCCAGTTCAACGACGACGGCGCTCTGGCGGCCGACGCTGCCCACGCCCGAGAGCTGGGGTTCACCGGCAAGTTCCTCATCCATCCCCGCCAGGTGGCCGGGACGCATGCCGCCTTCGCCCCCACGCCCGAGCAGGTGGACTGGGCGCGTGAGGTCGTGCGCGCGGCCGAGTCCGGCGGTGCCGTGCAGGTGGACGGCGCCATGGTGGACGCTCCGGTGGTCGCTCAGGCGCAGGCCATCCTGCTGCGTCACAACCGGTAGTGCACCGACAGCAAGTCATTCGGCTGCGTCACAACCGGTAGTGCACCGACGCGGCGATCTGAGCGCAGATGGCCGCGACGTCCGCCCCCACCGCGGGGATGTCCAGCGTCTGGTAGCGACTCGACGGCATCGACAGCGACACGGCGCCGAAGACCTCACCGTCCGGAGCGACGATCGGGGCCGCGACGGCCGCGATGTCGTTGCGCCACTCCGCCTCGTTGGTCGCGTACCCCCGTGCGCGCGCCGTGGCCACCTGGTCCCGGATCGCCTGACCGTCCGTGATCGTGGCCGGGGTGTGTGCCTGCACGGGTTGGGCCAGCAGCTCCTCGGTGACCTCCGGTGGCATCCTGCTCAGGATGGCCCGGCCACCGGCGCTGTTGAGGATGGGCGCCTGGGTGCCGACCTCGAGGAAGGTGCGGAGGGAGTTCGTCCCGTCGACGCGGGCGATGACGATGACGTGGTCACCGTCCGCGACCGTGAGGTGGACCGTCTCCCGGTAGGTGTCACGCAGCGTGGTGAGGTGTCGCCTGGCCCCCTCGGGCAGGGTCTTGACGATCGAGCCGGACAGCCCGACCCGGAAGACCTTCCGGGTGAGGCGCCACCGGACACCCGCTGACCCGTCGGGCTCTGCCCAGCCGGCCTGGTCCAGGGTGCGCAGGGTCCGCTGGACCGAGGACTTGGGCAGCTCGACCTCACGCGCCAGCTCGGACACCCCGATCGGCTGCCGTGCCGCGAGGGTCTCCAGGACCGCCAGCGCGTTCAGGACCGACCGCACCCCGTCCCCCGCCCCCACCGATCCCCCGACCTTGGTCATGTTTCCTCCGGGTTTGTCCGTTACCTCTTGTGCATCCGCGATGCGCCTATTACGGTGCTCCGTACCGGAGGCTAGCACGCCGTGCCGCCTGGTGGAACGTACGACAAGGAGGTCGTGGCCATGACTGGCTACACGCACTACCTGGCTGAGCACGTGCAGGGCCGGGCACCGCAGGACCGCTCCCGCGCCCTCGACCTGGCCGAGCGGGCCGTCGTGGACACGATCGCGGCCAGCCTCGCGGCACGCCGCGACCTGACCCTCACGACCGGCCTGGCCTCCGTGGGCACCGGGTCAGCCGGCCCGGCCACGCTGTGGACGACCGGCGGCGGGACGGACGCCCAGCACGCGGCCCTCCTCAACGGGCTCGCCGGGCACGCCCTCGACTACGACGACGTCGATGACGCGATGATCGGCCATCCCAGCACCGTCCTCCTCCCCGCACTGCTCGCGGTCGGCGAGGAGCGCGACCTCTCCGGCGAGGAGATCCTCGAGGCGTTCGACGTCGGCCTGTTCGCCTGCCGTGACCTGGCGGCCGAGCTGGGCATCACGGGCCACTACGCCAAGGGCTGGCACGCCACCGGCACGGTCGGCACGGTGGGGGCCACGGCGGGCCTGGCCAGGCTGATGGGGCTGGACCTGGCACAGACCCGGCACGCCCTCGGCATCGCCGGCTCCCTCGCGGGTGGCAGTCGTCAGAACTTCGGCACGATGACCAAGCCGTTGCATGCCGGTGTCGCTGCACGCAGTGCCGTGCTGGCCGCGAGCCTGGCCGCGGGCGGCTTCACCGCGGACCCCGACCAGTTGGAGGGGCCGCTCGGCTTCCTGGCCCTGCACCACGGCGTGGGGCGCACCTCACGGGAGCTGCCGCCCGGTGCCGACGCCGCCGGGCTCAACGTCAAGCTCTACCCGTGCTGCTACTACCTGCACTGCGCCGCCGATGCCGCCCTCGAGCTGCGGCAGGAGGGACTCTCCGCAGACCAGGTCGCGGACGTCACGGTGACGGTGATGCCGGGCGGCCTGGCACCACTGATCCACTCCCGTCCCGTGAGCGGACTGCAGGGCAAGTTCAGCATGGAGTATGCGATGGCCGCCGCCCTGCTCGACGGCCACCTGATCCTCGACTCCTTCACCGACGGCCAGGTCGGCCGTCCGGAGGCCCAGGCGCTCCTGCGCAAGGTCACGAAGAGGGAGGACCCGACACCCCCGGTGGGTGGCCCTGCCTCGGGCGCCTTCGCCGTGGTGCAGGTGCGCACCACGTCCGGTGACGTCCTCACCCGTCGGGTGGACCGTGCGCGCGGCCACGCCTCGCGCCCCGTCGACGAGGCGGACCTGCGAGCGAAGTTCGACGACTGTCTGACGTTCGTCGGTCTCGACCAGGCCCTCGGCGGCTCCGCCTACGAGTCCCTGCGCCACCTGCGCGGTGCCACCTCGCTGCGCGAGGCACTCAGCCCGCTGCGCGCGCTGGTCACCGGGCCCGACCGCGCGACGGTCGGCAGCCGATGACGACGACACCGACCCCCCGCCCCCTCGAGGGGCTGGTCGTGGTGGCTGTCGAGCAGGCCGTCGCCGCACCCCTGACCACCCGCCAGCTCGCCGACCTGGGAGCCCGGGTCCTCAAGATCGAGCGCCCCGGCGGGGGTGACTTCGCCCGCGGCTACGACGACACGGTGCACGGCATGTCCAGCGCCTTCCTGTGGCTGAACCGCGGCAAGGAGTCGGTGGAGCTCGACCTGAAGTCCCCGGAGGGCAGAGAGGTGCTGGAGCGCCTGCTGGCGCAGGCGGACGTCTTCGTCCAGAACCTGTCCCCCAGTGCCGCGCAACGGGCCGGCCTGGACCCGGCGGCCGTCCAGCGCCGCCACCCGCACGTCATCGCCTGCGCGATCACCGGCTACGGGACGACAGGCCCCCTGGCGTCCGCCAAGGCCTACGACCTGCTCATCCAGGGCGAGGCCGGGCTCATCTCCCTGACGGGAGACGGTGACGTGATGGCCAAGGTCGGCATCTCCATCGCCGACATCTCGGCCGGGTCGCAGTGCTGCACCGGCATCCTGGCGGCGCTGCGCCACCGCGACCACACGGGTCAGGCACTTCCCGTCGACATCGCCATGTTCGACACCCTCGCGGAGTGGCTGGCCTACCCGCTCTACTACGCCGACTACGGCGGCACCGAGCCGGCCCGGACCGGCGCGCGCCACGCGACGATCGTGCCCTACGGGTCCTTCCCCGCCGCCGACGGCCTGGTGCTCCTCGCCGTCCAGAACGACCGGGAGTGGCGCCGCTTCTGCGAGACCGTCCTCGAGCGTCCGGACTTGGCCGACGACCCGCGCTTCGACTCGCACGCCACACGCATGGAGCACCGCGAGGAGCTGGAGGCCCTCATCATCGCCCGGCTGAGCCCCATGCCCGTGGCGGACGTCCAGGCCCTGCTGACGAAGGCGGACATCGCCCAGGCGCGACTCAACAGCATCGCGGACCTCGCCGAGCACGAGCAGATCACCACCCGCAACCGGTGGGTGCCCACGCCCAGCCCGGTCGGGACCGTGCGCACCCTGCTGCCCCCGTGGCTCCCGACCGCGCCCGACGGCACCCCACCAGAGCTGGGCGCCGTCCCGGCCCCCGGCGAGCACACCACCCAGGTCCTGGCCTGGCTCGACACGATCAACCCAACAGCCGAGGAGGCCTGAGCATGACGACAAAACCCGGGTGGACCGGACGGTTCTTCGAGGACTTCGAGGTGGGGGACGTCTACGAACACGTGCTCGGGCGGACGGTGACCACGACGGACAACATCTGGTTCACCCTGCTCACCCAGAACACGGCGCCCATCCACTTCGACCACGAGTACGCCTCGCACACCGAGTTCGGCAAGCCGCTGATGAACTCCGCGTTCACCCTCGCCCTGGTCACCGGGCAGACGGTGCCCGACATCTCGCAGAACGTCTTCGCCAACCTGGCGTGGGACAAGATCTCGCTGCCGCGTCCGGTGTTCGAGGGCGACACCCTCAAGAGCCGGTCCAAGGTGCTCGGCAAGCGGGAGTCGAGGTCCCGACCCGAGATCGGGATCGTGCACGTCTACACCGAGGGCTACAACCAGCGTGCAGAGGTCGTGGTCAGCTTCGAGCGCAAGGTCATGGTCTACCGGCAGGGCTTCGGACCGCGAGCCACCGCTCCCTCGACGGTCCCCACCACGCCCCTACCGGAGGTCCAGGCATGACCGCACCGACTGTCCAGATCGGCTCCGACAACGAGCTGCGACGCGACCTGCGCAGCCTCGTCGACCAGATCTGCGCGGACTACCCGAACGAGTACTGGCGTGAGCTCGACCGCACGCGCAGCTACCCCGAGGAGTTCGTCGCGGCCCTGACCAAGACCGGCGCCCTGGGTGCCCTGGTGCCAGAGGAGTACGGCGGGCTCGGGCTGGAGATGGGCGACGCGTCGGTCATCCTGGAGCAGATCAACCGCAACGGTGCCAACGCCGGCCCCGTCCACGCCCAGCTGTACACGATGGGCGCCGTGCTGCGGCACGGCAACGCGGAGCAGCGCAGCACCTACCTGCCGGGCATCGCCGACGGGTCCATCCG
The DNA here is from genome assembly GCF_003121625.1 of Ornithinimicrobium cavernae. GTDB lineage: Bacteria > Actinomycetota > Actinomycetes > Actinomycetales > Dermatophilaceae > Ornithinicoccus > Ornithinicoccus cavernae. The sequence continues at coordinate 269,907 of NZ_QDDJ01000004.1, forward strand.
GCTCCAGGCCTTCGCGATCACCGAGCCCACTGCCGGGACCGACACCACCAGCCTGCAGACCACGGCGGTCCGGGACGGCGACGACTACATCGTCAACGGGCAGAAGGTCTTCATCTCCCGGGTCCAGCACTCCGACCTCATGCTCCTGCTGGCGCGTACGACCCCCCTCGCCGAGGTGGAGCGGAAGTCCCACGGACTCTCCCTGTTCCTGCTGGACATGCGCACGGTCGAGGGCATCACGGTCCGCCCGCTGGAGACGATGGTCAACCACGAGACCAACGAGGTGTTCTTCGACAACGTGCGGGTGCCGGCCTCGGCACTCATCGGCGAGGAGGGGCGCGGGTTCACCTACGTCCTGGACGGTATGAACGCCGAGCGGATCCTCGTCTCCGCCGAGTGCGTCGGGGACGGTCGCTGGTTCATCGAGAAGGCCAGCCGCTATGCCAGCGAGCGCGTCGTGTTCGGGCGGCCGATCGGCCAGAACCAGGGCATCCAGTTCCCCATCGCCCGCGCCCACATCAACATCGAGGCGGCCGACCTGATGCGCTGGCGGGCGGTGGACCTGTTCGACGCGGGGCTGCCGTGCGGCGCGGAGGCCAACATGGCCAAGCTGCTCACCTCGGAGGCCTCCTGGGAGGCGGCGAACGCGTGCGTGCAGACCCATGGCGGCTACGGGTTCGCGACGGAATATGACGTGGAGCGCAAGTTCCGTGAGACGCGCCTCTACCAGGTGGCTCCCATCTCCACCAACCTCGTCCTCTCCTACGTCGGGCAGCACGTGCTCGAGATGCCGAGGTCGTTCTGATGACCCCGACACCACCGCCGCTCCACGTGGGGCTGCTGCTGTGCAGCCAGTTCCCCGTGGGCACCGACCCGGTGCCGGCCTTCGAGGAGCAGCTGGACCAGGTCCGCCTCGTCCGGGACGCTGGTTTCGGCTCGGTCTTCACCTCCCAGCACTACCTCGCCCACCCGTTCCAGTACCTCCACCCGCTGGCGGTGCTGGCCCGGATCATCCCCGAGCTCGGCGACATGCGGATGGGCACGGCGATCAGTCTGCTCGCGCTGCAGAACCCGGTCGACCTCGCAGAGCAGACCGCGACGCTCGACATCCTCAGCGACGGCCGTCTCACCCTCGGCGTGGGCCTGGGCTACCGCGACGTGGAGTTCGCCGCCTTCGGGATGGGGACAGAGGGTCGGCTCCGGCGCTTCCTCGACAACCTGGACCTGGTGCGGGCCCTCTGGACGCAGGACCGGGTGACGTTCGAGGCGGACCACGTCCGGCTGGATGACGTCCCCGTCGCCCTGCGCCCGGTGCAGCAGCCCCACCCGCCGATCTGGATGGCGGCGCACACCGACGCCGCCATCCGCCGGGCCGCCCGGCGCGGCCTGCCCTGGGTCGCCGCCGCGGCGCACGTCGAGGACGACTACCTGGCCCACCAGGTCGGGGTCTACCGCGACGCGTGCGCCGAGTACGAGCACCCCGACCTCGACCTCCCGGTGATGCAGGAGGTCTACGTCGCGCCGACCGAGGAGCAGGCGCTCGAGGTCGTCCGCCGGTCGCTCGCCGTGAAGTACGAGGCCTACGCGCAGTGGGGACAGGACCAGATCCTGCCCGAGAGCCAGTCCTTCGACAAGGAGTTCGACCAGCTCCGCCAGGGGCGCTTCCTGATCGGTGACCCGGCGGGCGTCCTCGCCCGGATCCGGGCGCTGCAGGCGGCCGCCCAGCCCACCCACCTGCTACTGCGCATGCAGTGGCCGGGCATGACCCAGTCGGAGGCGGTCTCCAGCATGGAGCTCTTCGCCGAGCAGGTCCTGCCACATCTGGAAACCAGCACGGGAAAGGACTCATCATGAGGACCACACACAGCAACACCCTGGGTCGCCGGCGTTTCCTGACGCTCGCGGCAGCGGCCACAGCCCTCACGGCCTGCGGTGCCCCGACCACCGGCACGACGCCGGACGACGGTGCCGCGTCCGGAGGCGGCGGGGAGGAGGACGGCTCCCTCACGGTCGCCACCTACATCCCGCCCTCCTACAAGGACCTGTACGGCGCCTTCACCCTGCTGATGGACACCGCCACGGAGGCCTCCGCTGGCGCCCTGTCCTTCGAGATGTTCGACTCGGGCACGCTGCTCGCGGCCGACCAGCTCATCCCCGGCCTGACCCGTGGCGTGTGCGACCTGGCGCTGACCACCAGCTCGTACGTGTCCACCACCTACCCCGTCCTCGGGTGCTACGAGCTGCCGTTCGTCAACGAGGGCACCGACCAGACGCTGCGGGCGCTGGCCATCGACGGTGAGCTCTTCACGCTCATCAACGAGGAGATCGGCAAGAAGGGACTGCGCCTCCTGGGCAGCATGCCCACCGCGCCGGAGTACATCTGGACGGTCGACAAGCCCATCCTCAAGCCCGGCGACCTGAAGGGCATGAGGATCCGCACGGCGGGCAACGTCGAGGGCGAGACGGTCAAGGCCCTGGGCGGCGCCCCGATCTCGATGAGCTCGGCCGAGATCTACGAGGCCCTGGAGCGCGGGACCATCGACGGGATGATCTCCTACCCCGGCACGGTGATCTCCCGCGACCTGCAGAACGTGCTCAAGTTCGGCACCGCCGGCCACTTCGGTCTGTACTCCGTCGACATCTACAGCCGGCTGGACTGGTACGACGCCCTCGGCGAGGAGGAGAAGACTGCGCTCAGCGAGGGTGCCAAGGCCTACCAGGAGGAGGGCACCGCCGCGCAGCTCAAGGTGCACGCCGAGGAGTACTTCCCGGCCATGAAGGAGGCCGGGCTGGAGGTCGTCGAGCTCGACGACCAGCAGACCCAGGCGTTCAAGGAGGCCACCACCGGTGTCGTCGACTGGTGGAAGGGTCGGATGGAGGACGCAGCGGTCGCCGACCAGGCCCTCGAACTGGTGCAGAACGCGTGACCCCCGACGTCACCGGGAGGGTCCGTTCCGGTCCGGCACGGGCCCTGGGCACGGCCGACCACCTCGTGGTCGGCCTGGCCTTCTGGCTCCGGGTGCTGGCCGGGCTGCTCATCGTCATGATGACCGTCACGACGGTGTATGACGTGATCGCCCGCTACTTCTTCGCCTCACCGACGGAGTGGGCCTTCACCCTGAACTCAGCAGCACTCCTGGCGGCGACCCTGCTCGCGATGCCCCACCTCGCGGCGATCCACGGGCACATCGACATGGACCTGGTCTACCGCCGGTTCCCGCGTCGGGTGCAGCGCGTGCTCGACGTCGTCAACGGCCTGGTCACCCTGGCCTTCGGAGCGCTGCTGGCCTGGCTCGGCTACCGGGCCGCCTTCGGCGCCTACCTCAGCGGCCTCTACACGTCGGGCAACTTCAACCTGCCCATGTGGGTCCTGTATGCCGTGGTGTACCTCGGCGGTCTGGGACTGGCCCTGGTGATCCTGTTCTCACCGTGGCGGAGGCGCACCGTGGGAGATGACGTCGACACGCTCACGAGTGCGGGGGTGTCCTGATGAGTGCGGACCTCATCGTCGTCCTCGCGGTGACCCTGCTCGTCGTCCTCATCGCGATCAAGGTGCCGATCTACGTCTCCCTGGGCGTGTCCGGACTGCTGGGCCTGTACTTCATGCAGGGGCTGATCGGACTGGACCAGGTCCCGATCGCGCTGGTGTCGCAGCTGCAGAACTACTCCCTCATGGCGGCTCCGCTGTTCATCTTCATGGGCGAGGTCCTCGCCGTGAGTGGGCTGGGTCGCGACCTGTTCCGGGCGGCCTACCGATGGCTCGGCCGCGTTCCCGGAGGTCTGGCGGCGTCGGCGATCGGCTCCTCGACTGCCTTCGGTGCCATGTCCGGGGTGAGCATCTCCTCGGTCGCGGTCGTCGGCCGGATGGCCGTGCCCGAGATGCTCGACCGGGGGTACAGGCCCAGCTATGCGAGCGGCTCGGTGGTGGCCTCCGGGGCCCTCGCCATGCTCATCCCGCCCAGCCTGATGTTCATCCTCTACTCCTCGGTGACCGGCGTCGGGGTGGCCGACCTGTTCACCGGAGGCATCGTCCCCGGGCTGATGCTGTCCGGGCTGATGATCCTGTGGGTCGTCTTCGTGGCCGTCGTGAAGCCCAGCTGGGCACCGGCCCCTCCGGAGAAGTTCACGCTGGCCGAGAAGATGTCGTCCCTGCTGCGGATCACGCCCGCCATGGTGCTGATCCTGCTCGTGCTGGGGTCGATCTACGCCGGTTGGGCGACCCCGACGGAGGCCGCCGCTGTCGGCGCTGCCGGTGCGATCGTCCTCGTCGGCGTGTTCTACCGCGCGCTGAACTGGGCGAACATGAAGGCGGCCATGGTCGCGACGACGTTCGTCTCCACGGTCCTGATGGTCATCGTCGGCACGGCGTTCATCTTCACGCAGATGCTCGTCGTGGCCCGGGTCCCGGACAAGATCACGGCCTACGTGACCGCGCTGGACCTGGCACCCATCGTCATCATCCTGATCATGATGGTGATCCTGGTCCTCCTCGGCTGCCTGGTCGACGCCGCCTCGCTGCTGCTCGTCGTGACGCCGATCCTGCTGCCCACCGTCGTGGCCCTCGGCTATGACCCGCTGTGGCTGGGCATCATCCTCGTGGTCAACCTGGAGATGGCCGTCATCACCCCGCCGGTCGGGCTCAACCTCTACACGATGAAGTCGGTCGTGCCCGACCTGGACCTGGCAGACATCTTCAAGGGTGTGGTGCCCTACATCATCATCGAGTTCGCGCTGCTCCTGCTCCTCATCTTCGTGCCGGAGATCGCGCTGTGGCTGCCTAACCAACGGTGACCGGCAGGGTGGGCGGCGGTGGTCGCCTACCCTTCTCCGGCGATCGTCTCGCGCAGGACCCGGACCGCCCTCGGACCGACGCCGTGCAGAGCGAGCAGCTCGGCGTCGGTCCGCTGCGCGACCTCGTCCAGGGTGGTGATCCCGGCGGCAAGCAGCGCCCGCGTCGCCGGCCGCCCGATCCCGGCTGGAAGCCCGTGCTCGGTCGAGGCCTCTGCCGCCCGGGTGGCCGCCACCAGCCGCTTGGGTGCCACGTGCTCCCACGAGGCGCGGACCAGTTGGTTCAGCTCCTGGCCCCCGAGCCCGGCGAGCGGCACGGCGACCCCGACCCGGGCACCCATCCGCAGCAGCGGCTCTGCGGTCGGGTGCGTCTGGAGGGTGCGGTCGACCAGGTCGTCGGGGAGCTGCACCTGGACCACCCGGTCGTCGGTCACCGCGAGGAACCCCCTGCCCCGCACGGCGAACGCGATCATCCCGTGGTGGGTGCCCTCGCCGACCTCGGGCAACCGGAGAGCCGCCCTGCGCAGCTGCCCCAGCGTCGTCACCGTCACTCAGCCCTCGACGCGCACATCGATGGTGTGCCACCCGGTGGCACCGTCGGGTGCCGGCATCGCCCTCTCCTGCGTCTGCACCTCGCCGGTGCCGTCGGTGGCCCGCACGCTCACGGCATACTCCCCCGGCTCGGCCGGCCAGGTGAGCATCCACTGCCGCCACGAGTCGATCGTCGGCTCCTCCGCGAGGGTCGCCTCCTGCCAGTCCCCGTCACCGATGCGGACCTCGACCTTGTCGATGCCGCGGTGCTGGGCCCACGCCACACCGGCGATCACCACCTCCCCCGCGGCGACCGGCTCACCGGGCCGGGGCACGTCGATGCGCGAGGCGGTCTTGACCGGTCCGAGCGCCGACCAGCCCCGCGGCGTCCAGTAGCCCTCGTCCTGGTCGAACCGGGTCACCTTGAGCTCGGTCACCCACTTGGTCGCCGAGACGTAGCCGTAGAGCCCGGGCACCACGACCCGCACCGGGAACCCGTGCTCGGCCAGCAGCGGCTCGCCGTTCTGGGCGACGGCGAGCAGCGCGTTGCGGTCGTCGGTCATCGCCTCCAGCGGGGTGCCGGCGGTGAACCCGTCGACGCTCCTGGACAGCACCATGTCGGCGCCCTCCCGCACCCCCGCGCGGGCCAGCACCTCGCGGACGGGCAGCCCGGTCCAGACGGCGTTGCCGGCCAGGTCGCCGCCCACGTAGTTGGACACGCACGTCAGCGTCACCAGGGCCTCGACGAGCTCGGCGTCCAGCAGGTCCTGGAAGGTCAGCTCGATCTCGCGGTCGACCATCCCGGTCACCCGCAGGCGCCAGGTCTCGGGGTCCACCTGCGGCACGGTGACCGCCGTGTCGATCCGGTAGAAGGTCTCGTTGGGGGTGAGGTACGACGTCTGGCCGGCGACGCCCTGCGTGGCACCGGCGGGGACGGTGACCGGGTCGGCCACCCGGATCCGGCCGATCCGGGTGCGGGCCGCCTCGACCACCTCACCCGCCCGGCTCAGGGCCCGACCAGCCAGTATGCCGAGTGCCCCGACCGCGGTCAGCGCACCTCCCCAGAGGAGGACCGAGCGACGGCTCGCGGCCCCCGGGCCCATCGGCGCGGGCGCCGCGGCGGTCGCCGGGGCGAGCCGGCGCCAGAGCCGGTCCAGGACCCACAGGCCGACGAGCGTGCCCACCACCGTGGGCAGGGCGTCCGGCCAGGAGAAGTCGGGACGGTCGGCCACGGCGAGGACGCCCACCACACCGACGGCGGCGAACAGCCCCAGCTCCACCTTTTCGTAGTGGTTTCGTTGGCCCTCCCCGTCTTCTGAGAGGGGTTTCGTAGGCCCGCCCACCAGACCGATCAGGGCGCAGACACCCGTCAGGACGATGCCCATGCCGACGAAGAGGGCCAGCTTGTCGTTGGTGCCGAACGTCTGGATCGCAAAGTCCTTGAGCCAGGCGGGCGTCCGGTCGATGAAGGCCCCCGCGACCGCCACCAGCGGCGAGGCCGTGCCCGTGCCGAGACCGCCGCGCATGACCAGCGCGGCTCCGACCTCGGCCACCGCCAGGGTGACCGCGCCCGCAGCGACACCGGCCAGCGCTGCTGCCCAGCGACTCCTCACAGGGTCATCGTGGCACCGACGGCTGGGAATTGGGTCACGGGAGACCGGTCGGTCACGGGAGACAGGTCAGGACCGGGCGTGCGAGTGGTACTCCTCGTTCGGCACGAAACCGAGGGCGGTCGCGACGCGGTTGGTCATGTTGAACATGCCGATCACCTGGACCAGCTCCATGATCTCGTGGTCCCCCAGACCGACCTCACGCAGCGGCTCCAGGTCCTCGCGGCCCACCTCGTCGGGCGCCCGGGTGAGCAGCTCGGCATACTCGGCCATCGCGCGCTCGCGCCGCGACAGGTCCGCCTGCCGCCAGTTGACCGCGACCAGGTCTGCGGTGACCGGGTCGCCGGAGTACTGGCGCAGGGCGGCCCCGTGGGAGATCGTGCAGTAGGTGCACCGGTTGAGCCCGCTGACCACGACCGCGACGAGCTCCCGCTCGGCGTTGGTCAGGTAGCCCTCCTTGTTGACCAGCAGGTTGAAGTAGTTCCACCACGCGAGGAACTGGTCGCCGTTGACGGCCTGCGCCTGGAAGACGTTGGGGATGAACCCGAAGGCCTCCTGCGACTTGTCCCACAGCCGACCCACCCCCTCCGGCAGCTCGTCACGGGGAGGGACCGGGAGGAAGGAGATCTCGGGAGTCTGCTCAGCCATGGCGGCACAGTACCCACGTGGCGGGCAGAGGGTGCACCGCGGGTGAGCCGAGATCCACGGCTCAGGCCCAGGCCGGTGGCACCGGGAGATCGACCCCGGCACGGAGTCCGTCGTCCCGGCCGCGGGCGAGCCACAGCAGGAGCGCCGCCGGGGAACCGGCCACCTCCGGGCCGCCGCCGTGCAGCTCGAGCGGGTCCAGGTCGTCGGGCCGCAGCGTCAGGGCGGGAGCGTCAGGGTCCGCGTCCCAGGTGCGCACCCCGCGGCGGAGCGTCCGGGCGACCCAGCCGGGATCGGTGTCGTCGAAGGTGTAGCCGGCGAGCAGGTCGACGTGATGGAACACCACCTCGAGGGTGCGCATCGCGACCACCTGCGCGCCGGTGACCTCGGTGCCGGTGCGGCTGCGCACGGTCGCGGCGCCGGCCGGGCCCCGCAGCACCTCTGCCGCGTCCCGGAACTGCCGCAGCGTCCTGCGCACGTCGGCCAGGATCTCCGGCAGCGGTCGCCGCGCTCCGGCCTCGATGTCGTCGCGCCGGGCCTGCTCCGACCCGTAGGCCGGGCGCTCCTGCCCGTCCGCGGCCCACTGCACGAGGTTGCCCAGGGCGTCGGCGTTGCGCGCCAGGTGGGTGAGCACGTGCGCCACGCTCCAGCCCGGGCACAGGGTGTCCCGGCGCAGGTCCTCGGGGGTGAGCCGGTCCAGCGTGGCGAGGAGCCGCTCGTCCTCGGTGTCGAGCAGGGCGAGGTTCTCCGCCGCCCGGTGCGAGCCGGTCATGTCGTCTCCTCCTGGGTGTCCAGCTGTGCCTGATGCTCCGCAGCGCGGTGCGCGCCCGTCATGTCGGGTCCTCCTCGGGGTCTGCGGCCTCGCCGACCGCCCGGAGGAACGCCACGTCGGACACGGTCGCGATGTGCCGGGTCATCGCCGTCGCTGCGGCCATCGGGTCCTGCGCACGGATGGCCTCGGCGACCGCCCGGTGCTGCTGCAGGGACTCCTCCGGCCGGCCCGGTTGCGACAGGGACTCGATCCGCGTCTCGAGGATGAGCTCGCCGATCTCGGCCATCAACCGGGCCAGCACCCCCGAGTGACCCGCCCGCGTCACCGCCTCGTGGAAGGCCCGGTCACCCTCGAGCGACCGCTCCCCGGCGTGGACCTGGCTCGCCATGAGGTCGAGGGCCTCGTCGATGGCGTGCAGGTCCTCGGCGATGCGCCGCTCGGCGGCGAGCGCCGCCAACTTGGCCTCGAGCGCGGACCGCGCATCGATGATGTCGGGCAGGCTGTCGCGGTGCTCGCGGACCGCCCGGAGCAGGAGGTCGTCCTCGGCCGCGCGGTCCAGGATCACGGCGCCTCCCCCGTGCCTGACCTGCACCACGCCGACCACCTCCAGGGCGACCAGGGCCTGCGCGAGCGAGGCGCGACTCACGTCGAGGGCCTGCGCCAGCTCGCGCTCCGGCGGGAGCTTGTCGCCGGCCACGAGGTTCTCCTCACGGATGTGGGCCAGGAGCTCCTGGACGATCTGCTCATAGAGCCGTGGCCGGGCCAGGCGGGACGGCACGGCCCCACGCTTGGCGGGCCTCGGACGGCCGCCGGCGTCGTCGTTCGCTCGCGCCATACCCTCATCGTATTGACAAATGGACTAGTTGACTATTGGCTAGGCCACTGAACCACGAAGGAGTTGCGATGACGCACCCGCCGGAGTCCGGTCCGCTCACCGGTTTCACCGTCCTGGACCTCACCCGTGCCCTGGCCGGACCCCACGCGGGGATGATGCTCGCCGACCTCGGCGCGCGGGTCATCAAGGTCGAGACACCCGGTCACGGCGACGAGTCCCGCACCTGGGGCCCGCCGTTCGTCGACGGGAGCGACGGGGAGGCGGTGTCCACCTACTTCCTGTCGTGCAACCGCGGCAAGGAGTCGATCTCCCTCGACCTCAAGTCCGCGGAGGGCCGCGAGCTGCTCTCGGACCTCATCGCCCGCAGCGACGTCCTGATGGAGAACTTCCGCCCCGGCGTCCTGGACCGGCTCGGCTTCCCCACCGCGACCCTGTTCGAGCTCAACCCGCGCCTGGTGGTCCTGTCGATCACCGGCTTCGGCCACGACGGGCCGGAGGGGCAGCGCCCCGGCTACGACCAGATCGCCCAGGGCGAGGCGGGGATCATGTCGATCACGGGGTCCGGCCCGGACGACCCGCAACGCGTGGGGGTGCCGATCGGCGACCTCATCTCGGGCATGTACGGCGCCTACGGCATCCTCGCCGCCCTCCTGGAGCGCGAGCGCACCGGCCGCGGCCAGGTCGTGCGCACCTCGCTGCTGGCCGCCCTGGTCGGCATCCACGCGTTCCAGGGGACGCGGTGGACCGTCGCGCAGGAGGTCCCGCGGGCGCAGGGCAACCACCACCCCTCGATCAGCCCCTACGGGCTCTTCCACTGTCAGGACGGCGCGGTGCAGATCGCCTGCGGCAACGAGGCGCTCTGGACCCGGCTGTGCGAGGAGTTCGGCCTCGACCCGACGACGCCCACCATGGCGACGAACCACCAGCGGGTGGTGCACCGCGACGAGGTGATCGCCCTGCTGGAGTCCACCTTCGCCTCGCTCGACCAGGCCGAGCTGCTGGCTCGCCTCGACCGGGCCGGCATTCCGTCCGGCCGGGTACGCACTCTCCAGGACGTCTACGAGTGGGAGCAGACCCGCTCGCAGGGCCTCGTCGTCGAGGTCGACCACCCCACCCTCGGGCCCGTCGAGCTGCCCGGTCCCCCGCTTCGCTTCTTCGACGCCGCCGGTGCCGAGACCACCCGCACCGGCCACGGCAGTCCGCCGCTGCTGAACCAGCACGGCGACCAGATCCGGCAGTGGCTGGCGGACGAGTAGCAGCCGCCGATGACCCGCACCCACGTCCTCGACGTCCTGGCCGCCGTGCTGGACGACGGTTCGTTCGTCTCCTGGGACACCCCGGCCGAGCAGCCGGACCCCTCGCAGGAGTATGCCGCTCAGCTGGCTCGTGCGCGCGACCGCACCGGGCTGGACGAGGCCGTCGTCACCGGTGAGGGCCGCCTCGGCGGGCGCCGGGTGGCCGTGGCGGCCTCCGAGTTCAGCTTCCTGGCCGGGTCCATCGGCTCGGCCGCCAGCGAGCGCCTCACCCGGGCCTTCGAGAGGGCCACCTTCGAGGGCCTGCCCATGCTCGCCTCCCCCTCGTCCGGCGGCACCCGGATGCAGGAGGGCACCGCCGCCTTCATCCAGATGGTCAAGATCGGCCAGGCCGTCGCGGCGCACCGACGGGCCGGGCTCCCCTACCTGGTCTACCTGCGCGACCCCACCACCGGCGGCGTCCTCGCCTCGTGGGGCTCCCTGGGCCACCTCACCGTCGCGGAGCCCGGCGCCCTCATCGGCTTCCTCGGCCCGCGGGTGCGTGAGGTCATCCACGGCACGCCGTTCCCGGAGGGGGTGCAGACCTCCGAGAACCTGACCCGACGGGGCGTGATCGACGGCGTGGTGCCCATCGAGGGACTGCGCGAGACCGCCATCGCCGCGCTCGACGTCCTGCTGACCCCGCAGGCACCGGAGGGACAGCACGTCGCCCCGGGCGTCGAGGAGGACCGGCCCGCGTGGTCCTCCGTCGAGGCCACCCGGCGCAGCGACCGCCCCGGGCTGCGCGAGCTGCTGCACCACACCGCCACCAGGTTCATCCCGCTGCGCGGGACCGGCTCGGGCGAGTCCGACCTCTCCGTCATCCTCGGTCTGGCGCGCCTGGGCGGCGTCTCGTGCGTGCTGGTGGGACAGGACCGGCAGGCCCAGCAGTCCGCCTACCTCGGCCCCGCCGCGCTGCGCGTGGCCCAGCGCGGGTTCGCCCTCGCCGAGGAGCTCGACCTGCCGCTCATCACCGTGATCGACACCCCGGGGGCGGACCTGTCCACCGAGGCCGAGCACGGGGGCATGGCCGGGGAGATCGCCCGCTGCCTGGCCAACCTGGCCACGGTCGCCGTCCCGGTCGTGTCGGTGATCCTCGGCGAGGGCACCGGTGGCGGGGCCCTCGCGCTCATGCCCGCCGACCGCACGGTCTGCGCGCAGAACGGCTGGATCGCACCCCTTCCGCCCGAGGGGGCGAGCGCCATCGTGCACCGCGACGGCTCGCGGGCCCCGCAGATGGCCGAGGCGCACCACATCCGCGCCGTCGACCTGCTGGCGATGGGCGCCGTCGACGAGATCGTGCCCGAGCAGCCGGACGCGGCCGAGGAGCCGGAGGCGTTCTGCCGGCGCGTCGTGGCCGCGACCGCGGCGCACCTGGGCGAGCTGCTGTCGCAGGACCAGCAGGCGCGGCTGACCGCGCGCCACGACCGTTACCGCCGAATGAGGTGAGACCACGACCCAGGTGAGCCCGCACCCCCGCCCGACCATCCGGCATACCGCAGCACCGTCCCGACCATCCGTCGCACCGCAGCACCGCCCCGCCCCACCCACCGCTGACCAGGTCAGCGACCCACCACGGAGGAAACCATGATCTCGACACGATCCCGCAGCCTCGCCACCGCCATCGCCCTCACGGCCGCGCTCGGTCTCAGCGCCTGCGCGCCCGGCTCCGGAGCCGACAACGACGCCGGGGCGGACGGGAGCGACAGCAGCGCCGACGCCGCCGCGGCGCAGGAGTGCAGCGACACCACGCTGCGCCTCTCCCACCAGTGGCCGGAGCCCACCAGCGACGAGGGCGACTTCCGGGCGATGGTCGCCCAGAAGTTCGCCGAGGAGGTCGAGACCGCCACGGACGGCAGCGTCACCGTGACCGTCTACCCCAACAGCACCCTGTCCAAGGCCACCGAGCAGTACGACGCCATGATGGCCGGCTCGATCGACGCCTCGGTCTTCCCGCTCGACTACGCCTCCGGCCGGGTGCCGCAGTGGTCGATCACGCTCATGCCGGCGCTCGTGCAGAGCCACGCGGAGGCCCAGGCCTGGGACGAGGCCGAGATCGGGCAGGCCGTCCGCGACCACATGAAGGAGAACGGCCTGACCCTGCTGACGAACGTCTGGAACGCCGGCGCCATCGGTGTCAAGGGCGGCGAGCCGGTCCTCACGCCGGAGGACATCGAGGGCGGCATGACCATGCGCGCCGCGGGCTCCTACGTCGAGCACATGCTCGAGGACGCGGGCGCCGGCATCACCTCGCTGCCGAGCTCGGAGATCTACACCGCCATGCAGACCGGCGTCCTGGACGCGGCGGTGACCTCCACCGGCTCGTTCGCCTCGTACCACCTGCAGGAGCAGGTCACCTCCTACACCTCCCCGACGACCCACACCTTCTGGTTCATGTACGAGCCGCTCGTCATCACCAACGAGGCGTTCGACAAGCTCTGCGCGGAGCAGCAGGACGCCGTGCTGGAGGTCGGCACGGGCCTGCAGGAGTACGCCTACACCGCCTCCGCCGAGGACGACGCCCGCGTCGAGAAGATCTTCAAGGATGCCGGCGTCGAGGTCGCCACCATGTCCGACGCCGACTTCCAGGCGTGGCTGCCGCTGGCCAAGGCGCAGTGGGACGACTACGCCGCGAACGTCGACGGTGGGCAGGAGCTGCTCGACCTGGCCAAGAAGCTCCGCGAGGGCCGATGAGCACCGTCGCCCAGGCCGCGCCGGAGCAGGAGCAGCGACCTCCCGCGGTGGTGCGCTGGGTCGGCTGGCTCTGTGAGGCCTCGGGGTGGCTGTCCGCCCTCGCGCTCGTGGCCGCCACCCTGATCACCACGCACGCGGTCATCACCCGCTACTTCTTCCGGCAGCCGACCGTGTGGCAGACCGAGAGCACGATCTACCTGCTCATGCTCGTCACCTTCATCGGTGCGGCCTACGGCCTGAAGCACCACGCCCACGTCGGCGTGGACCTGCTGGTCAACGCCATCCCCGAGCGGCCGCAACTGATCGCCCGGATCGTCAACGCGGTGCTGTGCCTCGGCGTGGTCCTGGTCGTCATGGTCACCTCCTACCTGAACTGGCAGGAGGCCTACCTCTACGACTTCCGCTCCGCGACGGCGTTCCGGTTCCCGCTCTGGATCGCCTATGCGATCCTGCCGCTGGGCATGCTGTTCGTGGCCCTGCAGCTGCTGGCGATGATCCTGGAGGGCGTGCTCGGCCTGACCGGCCGGATCCCGCTGACCTCGGTCACGATGATGGCCGGCACCAGCGAGCTGGCCCAGGTCCGGGCCGACCTCGAGCTCGAGGCCGCCCTGCACGAGGACGAGGGCCCGGGTCGCACGACCAAACCGGCCCCCGGACGGGAGGACCGATGAGCTCCCTCGCCCAGGGCGGGGTCATCGGCATCATCGCGATGGTCCTGTTCCTCACCGGTATGCCGATCGCGTTCGCCCTGGCGATCACCGCGCTGGTCTCGATCGTGCTCTTCCTGGGGCCGGAGCAGCTCGAGCTGTTCGGCAAGATGACCTACGACTCGGTCAACAACTTCGGCCTGCTGGCGATCCCGCTCTTCGTCCTCATGGGCAACCTGTTCGGCGGGTCCAAGGCCAGCAGCCAGCTGTTCGAGGCGGGCGAGGCCTGGTTGTCCCGCGTCCGCGGCGGCCTGGCGATGAGCTCGGTCGCAGCCTCGACCCTGTTCGCCGCCCTGACCGGCTCCAGCGCGGCCACCGCGGCCGCCATCGGCCGGGTAGCCGTGCCGGAGATGGAGAAGCGCGGCTACTCCGACCGCATCGCGACCGGTGCGGTCGCGGCCGGCGGCACCCTGGGCATCCTCATCCCGCCCAGCGTGACGCTGATCCTCTACGGCATCGCGGCCGAGCAGTCGATCGGCCAGCTGTTCGCCGGCGGCATCGTGCCCGGCCTCCTCATCGCGGTCATGTTCTGTGTCTGGATCTTCATCGCGCAGACCCTGCAGGACCGGGCGGTCACCAAGCACGTCTCAAGCCTCGCGGAGGCCCGGCGGGAGCGCACGGAGCGGACCTACACGTGGGCCTACCGCTTCGCCAGCCTGGCCAGGACCCTGCCGTTCGCGCTGCTGATCTTCCTCGTGCTCGTGGTGCTGTACCGCGGCATCGCGACCCCGAGCGAGGCTGCGGCGATCGGCGCGCTGCTGGTCTGGATCCTGGTGAGCCTGATCTACCGGGACCTCACCGGCAAGCAGCTGATGAACGTCCTGCTCGAGTCGACCAACCAGAGCACGATGATCCTGATGATCACGGCCTTCTCCGCCGTGATCGCGACCGTCCTGAGCTACCTGCGGGTCCCGCAGGACCTGGCCCAGGCGGTCAGCGAGGCGGACCTGAACCGCTGGGTCGTGCTCCTGGTGATCAACCTGGTCCTGCTCGTGATGGGGTGTTTCCTGCCACCGGTCTCGATCATCGTGATGACCACGCCGATCCTGCTGCCGATGATCCTCGCGCAGGGCTTCGACCCGATCTGGTTCGGCGTCATCATGACGATCAACATGGAGATGGGCCTGATCACACCACCGGTGGGGCTCAACCTCTATGTCCTCAAGGGCATCGCCCCCCACATCCCCCTCAAGGAGATCCTGCTCGGCTCCGTGCCCTACATCTTCGTGCTGTCCCTGGCGATCGTCCTGTTCTCGATCTTCCCCCAGATCGTCATGGTCGTGCCGAACATGCTCTATTAGCGACCGTCACAGCACATAGGTGCGGCCTGGCTCGGCGAGCTCCACCTCGCCGGGCCAGACCTCGGCCGCCTGCCCGCGGCATACCTCCGGGTCGTTCCAGGCCGGGATGTGGGTGAGCATCAGCCGCTGCACCCCACCGGCGGCCACCGCCGCCTGGGCGGCCCGGCGGCCGGAGAGGTGGATGCCCCTGCCGTGGTCGCGCCCCTCGACGAAGGCGCTGTCGGCGAGGACCAGGTCGGCGTCGGCCATGAGCGGGAGCAGGGCCGGGCAGGAGTCGGTGTCACCGGTGTAGGCGATCGTCGCCCCGCCCGCCTCGACGCGGAAGCCGAAGGCGGCGACCGGGTGGTTGACCGCCACCGGCACCAGCCGGAACGGGCCGACCGTGAAGTCCTGCCGGTCGCGCACGGTGACGAACTCGAAGACGTCGCTGACGTCCGTGGGTCCCTCCACACCGTGCGCCCGGGCCATGCGCTCGGCGGTGCCCTCCGGACCGTGCACCGGCAGCCGCGACCCCGGCAGCCCGGTGGGGCAGTGGCTGCGCATCACGTGCAGCCCCGTCAGGTCCAGGCAGTGGTCGGGATGCAGGTGCGAGAGGACCACCGCGTCCAGGGCGAGCGGGTCGGTGTGCCGCTGCAGCGCCCCCAGTGCGCCGCTGCCGAGGTCGAGCACGAGCCGCCACGTGCGGCCCCCCATCTCGGCCTGGAGCAGATAACAGGACGCGGGGCTGTCCGGGCCGGCGAAGGACCCTGAGCAACCCACGACGGTCAGGTGCAGGCTCACTCCCCCTCCCTGCCGACGTAGGCGCGCCCGACGTGCTCGACCTCCGGGCCGAGGAACCGGCGGGCCAGCGGCGTGAAGCCGTGCGGGTCACCGGTGGTGAGGAACTGGTGCGAGGGCTCCCCCTGGCTCTCCGGGCGCAGCGTCTCGGTGTCGGTGAGCACGCGGAACAGCTCCGTGGCCGTCGCCTCGGCGGACGAGACGAGGGTGACCTGCTCGCCGAGGACGTACTGCAGCACCGACCACAGCAACGGGTAGTGGGTGCAGCCCAGGATCAGGGTGTCCACGTCGGCCTCGATCAGCGGCGCGAGGTAGTCGCGGGCCGTGGCCAGCACGTCCGGACCGCTGGTGACGCCCGCCTCCACGAACTCCACGAACCGCGGGCACGGCTGGCTGAACACCCGGACCGTCGGCGGTGCCGCGGCGAACGCGTCCAGGTAGGCCCGGCTCTGGTGGGTGGCCTGGGTCGAGATCACCCCGACCCGACCGCTGTGCGTGGCCGCCATGGAACGGCGCACCGCAGGGCGGATCACCTCGATGACCGGCACGTCATAACGCTCCCGCGCATCCGCAAGCATCGCCGCCGACGCCGAGTTGCACGCGATGACCAGGGCCTTGACGCCGTGGTCGACCAGGCGGTCCAGGCACTCCAGGGCGTACTGCCGCACCTCGGCGATCGGCCGTGGGCCGTAGGGGGCGCGGGCCGTGTCACCGAGATAGAGCACCGACTCGTGCGGCATCTGGTCCATGACCGCCCGGGCCACGGTGAGCCCACCGAAGCCCGAGTCGAAGACGCCGACCGGAGAATCCTGCACCGGCAAAGACTACGTGTCGGCCCGGACGAACGGGTTGCTCATCGAGCCGATGCGCTCGACCTCGACCTCGACGCGCTGGCCCGGCTCCACCAGGCCGACGCCCGCGGGGGTGCCGGTCAGCACCACGTCACCGGGCAGCAGCGTGAACGCGGCCGAGGCGACCTCGATGAGCCGGCCGATGCCGTGCACCATGTCCGCGGTGGTCCCGTCCTGCCGGACCTCGCCGTCGACCCGGCTGATCACCCGCAGGTCCGAGGTGTCGAGCTCGGTCTCGATCCACGGGCCCAGCGGGCAGAAGGTGTCCATCCCCTTGGCACGGGACCACTGGCCGTCCGAGCGCTGCAGGTCCCGGGCCGTGACGTCGTTGGCCACGGTGTAGCCGAAGATCACGCCGGCCACGTCCTCGGCACGGACGTCCTTGCACAGCCGGCCGATCACGACCGCCAGCTCGGCCTCGTAGCTGACCTCCTGCGTGATCGACGGGATCACCACGGGGTCGCCCGGGCCCACGACGGAGGTGTTCGGCTTGAAGAACAGGCCCGGGACCTCGGCGACGCTGCCGCCCATCTCCTTGGCGTGGTCGACGTAGTTCTTCTGCACCGCCACCACCTTGGACCGCGGGATCACCGGCGCGAGGAGCCGCACGTCCTCGATGTCGTACTTCGCGCCGGTGAGCTCGATCTTGGTGTAGAGCGGGTCGCCCGTGATCGAGACGATCCGCTTCCCCTCCCCGTCGACCAGTCCGAACTCGGGGTCTTCTCCGGTGGTGAACCTGCAGATGCGCATGGGTGGCAGCCTAATCGCCGCACGTCGGCCCCCGACACGCAACGCGGCTTCCGCACCGTGCGCCTCGCGGCCTTGACGGATTGGTAACGAGCGTGTTACCAATAACACTATGGACCCGTTCACCGCCCTCGCGGACCCGGTGCGCCGTGCGCT
This sequence comes from Ornithinimicrobium cavernae, assembly GCF_003121625.1. GTDB lineage: Bacteria > Actinomycetota > Actinomycetes > Actinomycetales > Dermatophilaceae > Ornithinicoccus > Ornithinicoccus cavernae. Next base: position 287,613 of record NZ_QDDJ01000004.1, read on the forward strand.
GATGCAGCGGCTCAGCCGGGGCGCGGCCCGCGTCGTGGACCTGACCGAGGGCCACGGCATCAGCCGCCCGGCGATCAGCCGGCACCTGCGCGTGCTCGGCGAGGCAGGGCTGGTGGACGCCGACGACGTCGGGCGCGAGCGCCACTACCGGCTCGTGCCCGACGCGCTCGACCCGGTCCGCGCGTGGCTGGACGACGTCGCCCCGGCGGGGCGGCCCACGGCCCCGCCGATCCCGGAGCACGCCCTCGACGGCCTCGACCTCGAGGTGCGCCGGGTCGGCCGGAACCGCCGGCACACGGGCACAGCCCCGGACACCACTGCGACCAAGGAGACAGGATGAGCACCCCGACCAGCACCCACGGCACCCGCGAGGTCCACGACGGCCGGACCTTCGTGGAGTTCACCCGCACCTTCCGGGCCCCCATCGAGGACGTCTGGGCGGCGGTCACCGAGTCCGACCGGCTCGCCCGCTGGATCGGCGACTGGACCGGCGACCCCGCCGACGGTGAGGTGCAGTTCCGGATGGGCTTCGAGGGTGAGGACGCCGCCCCGGAGCGCATGCAGATCGACGAGTGCGAGGCGCCCCGGCTGCTGCGCCTGACCTCGACCGTGCTCACCGACGACGCCGAGCCACAGGTCTGGAGCTTCCGGCTCGACCTGACCGAGGAGGCCGGGGTGACCACGCTGGTCTTCGCGCAGGACGTCCCCGACCCCGCCCTGGCCGAGGGTGTCGGCCCCGGCTGGCACTACTACCTGGACCGTCTCGTGGCCGCCGAGACCGGTGGCGACCCGGCGACGGTTGTGTGGGACGACTACTACCCGGCTCTCACCGCGCACTACCGCAGCGTCTTCGCCTGAGACTCCCCCGTGGCCGCGAGGGCACGAGGTGGGAGCCAGAGCGCTCCGGGGACCTGAGAGAATCGTGCAGGTGACCGTCTCTTCCCCTCCCCAGCGCACCGACGTCCTCGTCGTCGGTGCCGGACCTGCCGGCTCGGCCGCGGCGGCGTGGGCCGCCCGGTCCGGCCTGGACGTGGTGCTCGCCGACGCGGCGACCTTCCCCCGGGACAAGACCTGCGGCGACGGCCTGACCCCCCGGGCGATCGCCGAGCTGGAGCTGCTCGGGCTGCGCGACTGGATCCGCACCCACCCCACCAGCCGGGGGCTGCGGGCGCACGGCTTCGGCCAGACCCTGCACCTGGAGTGGACGGAGGGTCGGGGCCGCAAGGCCGCCGGCAGCCTGCCGGCCTACGGGTCCGCGGTGCCCCGCACCGAGCTGGACGACCACCTGCGCACGGTCGCCCTGAAGTCCGGCGCCCTCGGCCTGGACGGTGCCCGCGCGACCGCGGTGCGGCAGGAGGCCGGCCGCGTGCGCGGCGTGACCTTCAAGGGCGCCGACGGCACCTTCGAGATCGAGTGCGACCGGCTGATCGTCGCTGACGGCGTCCGTTCGCCGGTGGGCAAGATGCTCGGGCGCGAGTGGCACCGCGACACCGTGTATGCCGTGGCGGCGCGCTCCTACGTCGACTCCGAGCGCAGCGACGACGAGTGGATCAGCTCGCACCTGGAGCTGCGGGACGAGAGCGGCTCGATCGTCTCGGGCTATGGCTGGATCTTCCCGCTCGGTGGCGGCCAGGTGAACCTGGGTGTCGGCACGCTGGCCACGGCCAGGCGCCCCGCCGAGGTGCAGCTGCGGCCGCTGATGAAGCTCTATGCCGACCAGCGCCGCGAGGACTTCGGCGTCAGCGGTGACCTGCGGATGCCGACCTCGGCGCTGCTGCCGATGGGCGGCGCGGTGTCCGGGGTGGCCGGTCCGAACTGGATGCTGATCGGTGACGCGGCGGCCTGTGTCAACCCGCTCAACGGTGAGGGCATCGACTACGGCCTGGAGACCGGCCGGCTGGCGGCAGAGCTGCTGTCCGAGGAGTCCGACCTCTCTGCCGCCTGGCCGGCGCTGCTGACCGACCACTACGGCGAGGCGTTCTCCATCGCCCGGCGGCTGGCGGGCCTGGTGACGGTCCCCTGGGTGCTGCCCCGGCTGGGGCCGATCGGCATGCGCTCCCCCTGGATGATGCGACTGGCCCTGCGCTGGATGGGCAACCTCATCACCGAGGAGGACCGCGACGCCGCCGCCCGGCTCTGGCGCCTCGCCGGCAAGGGCTCACAACGGCTGGACGCCCGGGCGCCGTTCAGCTGACCCGTCCCCGACCGACCGCGCCCACGCGCAGGCGGACCCGACCCAGGAGGCAGCGATGGACCAGCAGCAGATACGCGCGGAGCTGAGCGAGGCCGGTGCCCAGGAGCTGCTCCACAGCGGCGGCGCCGCCCACCTCGCCTACACCGGCACCGACGGCACACCACGGGTGGTCCCGGTCGGCTTCTACTGGACCGGCCAGGAGATCGTGGTCGCCACCGCCGCGACCGCCCCCAAGGTCGTCGCGCTGACCGCACGGCCGCAGGTCGCGCTCTCGTTCACCTCCGAGCCCGGCCGGGCACGGGCCCTGTCGGTGCGCGGAACGGCACGCCTGACGATCGTCGACGGCGTGGTCGAGGAGTACCTCCTGGCCGCACGGCAGTCGATGGACGCGGAGGCGGCGCAGCAGTTCGAGGAGAACGTCCGCAGGACGTACGACCGGATGGCCCGCATCGCGGTCACCCCCGAGTGGGCGCGGTTCTACGACTTCGGTGCCGGACGGCTGCCAGGCTTCCTCCAGGAGCTGGTCGAGCGCGCCACCTGAGCCGACTGTCGGCATACCGCGGCTGGTCAGCAGTTAGCCTGGGGCACCGTGCAGGTCCTCCCCGAACCCGTCTGGCGCGCGCGTGCCGACGCCCACGCCGCCGAGGTCGACCGGCTGACGACCGGTCGGCTGGAGCGCCGCGCGGACGGTCGCAGGCACCCGGTCGAGGACTTCCTGTTCGAGTACTACGACCACCGCCCCGGGCAGCTGCGCCGCTGGCACCCCGGCGCCGGGGTCGCGCTCGAGGGCGCGGCCGAGCGGGCCGACTGGTCCTACTACACGTATGCCGAGGGGCGGGCCTGTCTGGACGTCGCCTCGTTCGTGGAGCGGCGGGAGTCGGCGCTGCTGTTCGTGCGCCGGCTGCTGTCCGCGACGCTCTCGCGCCCCGGCCGGTTCGGGTGCTTCGGGCTGCACGAGTGGGCAATGGTCTACCGCGCCTCCGGGGAGCAGATCCGGCACGGGGGCTGGCCGCTGCGGCTCGGGTCGGCGGGCACCGACGAGGTCGTGGAGGCGGCGACCATCACCTGCTCGCACTTCGACGCCTACCGGTTCTTCACCCCGGAGGCCGCGCCGCTCAACCGGCTGTCCCCGACGCGCGAGGGGCAGCTGGCGATGGAGCAGCCGGGCTGTCTGCACGCCGGCATGGACGTCTACAAGTGGTGCTTCAAGCTCGCGCCCCTGGTGCCGAGCGACCTGACGCTCGAGGCGTTCCGCCTGGCCCGGGAGATCCGCGAGCTCGACATGCGGGCTGCGCCCTACGACCTGTCCGGGCTGGGCTACGAGCCGGTGCGGATCGAGACACCCGAGGGGCGGGCGGAGTACGCCGCGGCGCAGCGCGCCTTCAGCGAGCGCTCCAACGCGCTGCGCCAGCGCCTGCTCGCCGTCCTCCCCGCGCCGTCCTAGCGGTCTCCCGCGTCCCCGTCGCCCGAGGTGGGCCGGTCCGCGCCGGGAGCCGCCGTGCCCGCAGCCGGGGGCTGTGCCGACCTGGCCGACGCCTGCAGCTCCTTGCGCATCTCCTCGCGCGCCCTGGCCACGGCCTCATCGATCTGCTGGGCGTTCTTCCTCCTGGTGCGCCGTCGACGCCACGAGGACCAGACCACGAGCAGGACGAGGGCGGCCAGGATGACGAGCTCGATCCACGGCAGGGCCCACGCGTCGGTCGCCTGGGTCGCCTGGACGAGTGGGAGCGCGGTGGCCGAGCCGGTCTGCGGCACCTGAGGGGTCACCAGCACCTCCTCGGTCACCCGGAACAGGGGCAGGACCCCCTCGACCTCCTGGGAGACCGTGACGGACTCGCCGGGGAGGACCTCACCGACCGGGTCGGGCGTCAGCGTGTGCCTCCCGAGCCCGAACACCCCGTGCCCGGTGATGTTCTGCTCGCCGGACAGACGCAGGTTGCCGGCGTTGTGCACCTCGTAGGTGACGGTCGCGGTGCCGGTGGTGAACGGGATCCAGGACCGGTCGAAGGAGACCGACAGGTTGCTCACCTCGAGAGCCGGGTTGACGTCCCCGGCGACCCTCAGGTAGATGCGCGAGCCGACCCGGTTGTCGACCAGGACCTGCTGCCCCTTCGCGTCGGTCGCCTGCGAGGTGACCGACGCGACGATGCCGCCGGCGTGGTCCCCCGGGGTCGCGTCCGCGGGGACGCTGAGCGTGAACGGGATGTTCACGCTGTCCCCCGGCTCGACGGTGACCTGCTCGTCCAGGGCGACCCAGGCTCCCACCTCGGTGGCCGGGACGTCCGCGGGCTGCAGGGTGAAGCCGCCGTCCGGGCTGTTGATCGCGTCGTGGGAGTAGACGCGGAACGTCACCGGCTCCTCGCTGAAGTTGTTGAGCTGGGCAAGGTCCTCCACCGACTCACCCGGCTCCACCTCGAACTCCCAGTGGGGACGGCCGTCGGCCCCTTCCTCGCCGGCCGGTTGCACCGACCAGGTCAGGGCGGGGCTCGCCCCGTCGGTCTGCTGCGCCTGGTCCTGGGCGGTCGCGGGGCTGACCGCGAGTGCGAGACCGGCGATCACCGCCGCGACGGCCACCCGTCCTCCGTGTGCCATGCCGAGCATCAGATCACAGCGCCGTGATGGTCAGGACAGCGGTGTAGACCCCCGGCGTCGTGTCCACCGGGACCTCCAGGTGGAGGCCGGCGCCCAGCACCGCCGAGCCACGACCAGAACCCGGCTCGGCCGAGCCCAGCGGGCGCGGCACCGACAGCCCCTCACCCGAGGGGAACCCGGGAGCGACCACCCCGCCGGGCGTGACCACCTGGCCCTCCGAGGAGGACCCCACCGTCGGGGACCACCCCAGGAAACCACCGGTGAACAGGGCGTCACCCGGCCCGGTCGCGAAGTCCGACACCTGGGCCGAGACGTCCCAGCCCGGGTCGCTGGCCCGCGAGTCGGTCACCGTCACCGGCCGCAGCTCACCCGCCGTGGCCAGCCGGTCACCCAGCGACGCCATCTCCGGCAGCTGCACCGTCCGGTCCTGCTGGTCCACCGAGATCAGCAACGACCCCTCACCGACGTCTCCGGGCACCGTGGCCACGATGTCCTGGCTGGACTCCCCGGCAGGCGGTTCGGACCCGTCGTCCGGGACCCTCACCGTGACCGCGACGGGGGTGGTCGGGTGGTCGGGGTCGTTGGAGGCCAGCATGATGACCGCGTCGTGGACCTCCCCCGCGCTCATGCCCGCCGAGTCGACGGTGACCGTGACGTCCTGGCTCTGACCGCCGGGGACGGTGCCGGACATCGGCTCGACCGTCAGCCAGGTCGGCAGCTGGGTGTCCGGCAGCTCGGTGGTCCCCGTGACGTTCATGACCAGGTGCGTGTTCGGGAAGCCGATCGCCGACATCGGCGCCGGCTCCGGCATGCCACAGTCCGCCGAGCGCAGGTAGGACGGAGCGCTCTCGCCCGCGGCGTTGGATCCGGCGAAGAAGCCACTCGTCTCGCTGGTCGCCGGCGCGTCCAGCTCGACGACGAGGGTCGACCCGGACGGCACCGTGGCGTTCACCGGGACCGTCACCAGCTGCAGGACCTGGGGCTCCAGCGTCACCTCGGCGCTGCCGATCGGGCTCAGGTTGGCGTAGGTCAGCGACTGCCCGTCCAGGGTGTAGAGCCGCACGGTCACGGTCGAGGGGCCGAGGTTGACCGCCTCCACCCCGAACGACACGTCCGTGACGTGGAAGTCGTTGGTGATCGCGAAGTCGGCGAGGGTGAAGGTCCGCAGGAACCCGTTGTCGCCCGTCAGACCGTCCTCGGTGGAGCAGGCCACGGTGTTGTTCGCGACGATCTCCTGGGACTCCGAGTGGGTCATCGTGACCGACCCGGCGGGTGCTTGTGGCACCCCGACCGACGGCGGCGTCGCACCGGTGGTCAGGGTCTGCGGACTGTGCAGGGGCTGGAGCCCTGCCCCGTCGCCGGGCCGTGCCCGGTCCTGGGGAAGCGCCGACGACGTGAGGGAGGTGGCGGCGACCGGGTGCAGGGTGATCGCCTGCTCCCCGGCCTCGTCCAGCACGCTCCAGTCCAGGTCCTGACCACCGGTGTTGCCGATGGTCAGCGTGTGCTGCGTGACCGTGTCGGGGGCCTGCTCGGCGGCGATCGCTGCCGGCTCGACGTCGATCTGAGCGGCTGTGGACATCACCATGACCGGGAACTGCGCGTCCGCGATCGCCACGCCGCTCGCGTGGGTGTCCGTGGTGGACCAGGTGACCGACCCGCCGGCCCACTCGCCGACCGGCTGCCCGCCGGCCTGAGCGGTGACCACCACGGTGGCGGACTCGCCCGGCGACAGGGTGACCGTTGCCGGCTCAACCTGCAGGGACAGCCCGTCCGCGCTCGCGCCGGTCGCCGTGTAGGTCGCCGTGGCGTCCGCCACGTTCGTCAGCGTGCGGGTCCAGGTGCACGAGGAGCCGCACTCGTGGTCCACGAGGGCGGGGACATTGAGGGTCTGGGGGTCCCCGTCGAAGCCGGGGGCCGGGTTGGCCGCCCGGAAGTTCGCATAGGTCTCGTCGAGGACCAGACCCGCCCGCCCCGCGGCCTCCAGGTCCATCAGCCCCGAGCCCTGGTCGAACGCCGTCGTGGGGCCGGCGCCCGAGCTGAGGACCTCCGGGGCCGCGGAGGCGGCGAGGGCGGAGCGAATCTGCATGGGTGTCCAGTCGGGGTGCAACGACGTCAGGAGCGCTCCTGCCCCCGCCACGTGCGGCGAGGCCATCGAGGTGCCCTGCTGGACCATGTAGGCGTCGGCCGCGCCCGCGTCGGCCGCCAGGATGTTGACTCCGGGGGCCGTGAGCGTCGGCGCCAGGAGGTCGTAGCGAGACGGCCCGCGCGAGGAGAACCCGGCGATGACGCCGGCCCACTGCTCATCGGTGACCAGCGAGGTCTCGGGGTTGAGGCGGACGTTCGCGTGGGCCCCGACTGCGGTCACGTAGTCGCGCAGCGCCAGCCCGTCGGACCGGCCGATCATGACGGCCGGCACCGCGGTACCGGCGAGGCCGCCCATGGTGGTCGGCGGACCGACGGAGTCGCTGAAGACCACGACGGCGTCGGCCCCGGCGGCGGCCGCGTGGGTCACCTTGTCCGAGAAGTTGCACCCGCCACGCTCGATGAGGGCGACAACGCCGTCGAGGGCCCCGGTCGGGAAGGCGGCGCAGCCCGTGCCGTTGCCGGCGGCGACCTGTGCGGCGTCGCGGACCGGCGCCTTGAGGGTGCCGGTCAGGCCCGGACCGTCACCGGAGGGCACGGCAGCCACGCCGCTGAGCCCCTCGGGGGCACCGGACGTCGTGACGTCCAGGGTCTGGGCAAAGACGCGACCGGTGGTCGAGGCGGCAACAGCCGTGACCCACGGCCCGGTGTGGGCGGCGGTGCTGGCTCCCGGCCCGTCGTTGCCGGCGGCCGCCGCGACGAAGATCCCGGCGTTCGCGGCCTCCAGGAAGCCCACGCTCACGGGGTCGACCCACGGGCTGTCGGAACCCGCGATCGAGAAGTTGAGCACGTCGACACCGTCCGTGACGGCCTGGTCGATGCCGGCCAGGATCGCGGTGATCGGGCAGTTGTTCAGGCAGACCCGGTAGGTGATGAGGTTGGCCCGGGGAGCCACGCCCGACACCTCGCGGGTGAACGAGGAGTCCCCGACCGTGAAGGTCGCGTCATGGACGTTGCCGACCGCGGTGGCGGCCGTGTGGCTCCCGTGGCCGTCGCTGTCGATCGCGCTGTCGGAGCGGTAGTCGAAGGACCAGGCGCCGACCAGCTTGTCGTTGCAGATCGCCTCGTCCGGCTGCCGGCTGTTCGACGGGTCGCACACCCCGAGGTACTCGCCGTCACCCAGCGGGTTCTCGTGCTGGTAGCCGGAGCCGTCCGTCGCGGAGAAGGAGGGGTGGTCCGGGTTGATGCCCGAGTCGAGGACGCCCACGAGGACCCCCTCGCCCCTGGTGCCGACCTCGGCGCCGGTCGCCCCGTCCCAGATGGCCGCCGACCCGATGAGGTCGTGGGAGACGTCCGTGGTGAGCTCCCGCAGCTCGTCCGGGTAGACGGCCGCCACACCGGGCAGTCCCCGCAGCGCGGAGGCCTCGGACTGCTCGGCCTCGACGACGACGGCGTTCAGGACCGCGCGGTAGTGCCGCTCGATCGTGAGGTCACGTCCCAGGTGGCTCTCGGCGCTGGTCACGAAGGCGTCCTGTCGCGCCCGCAGGTGGTTTGCGTAGGCGACGGCCGCCGGGGAGCGCACATCGAGCTGGTCCGTGCCCGCCACCGCCGGGTCCGTGGCGCTGAGCCCCTTGACCCCACCGGTGTAGGTGGCCAGGGACGGCTCGTCGAGGCGCACGATCCACCGGCCGGTCGCGGAGGTGCCCAGGGCACCGCTGCTCTCGGGTGTCGGTGCCGTGTCCGAGGATGCCGCCGTGGCCGAGCTCGTGCCGGACCCGGACGCGATGACCGGTGTCGTGTCGGACTGGCCGAACTGCGCTGCCGCGACGGCCGGCACCACGCCGACCGCCGCGACGGCGACCACCGCCGCGAGCACACGCCCGTGCCAGGGCCTGCGCAGCCGCTCGGATCCCCTGCTCGTCCGAGAGGCTGCAGGCAGCCGTGACAAACGCATCAGATCGCGGTGATCGTGAGGACGGCGGTGTAGACGCCCGGCGTCGTGTCCACCGGGATCTGCAGCTCGAGGCCGGCGCCCAGCACCGCCGAGCCACGACCGGCTCCCGTCTCCGCCGAGCCCAGCGGGCGCGGCACCGACAGCCCCTCACCCGAGGGGAACCCGGGAGCGACCACCCCGCCGGGCGTGACCACCTGGCCATCCGAGGAGGACCCCACCGTCGGGGACCAGCCGAGGAAGCCGCCGCCGAAGGAGCCGGCCCCCTCGGCGGCCACGAACTCCGACACCTGGGCCGAGACGTCCCAGCCCGGGTCGCTGGCCCGCGAGTCGGTCACCGTCACCGGCCGCAGCTCACCCGCCGTGGTCAGCCGGTCACCCAGCGACGCCATCTCCGGCAGCTGCACCGTCCGGTCCTGCTGGTCCACCGAGATCAGCAACGACCCCTCTCCGACGTCCTCGGGAACCGTCGCCACGATCTCCTCACTCGCCTCACCGACCGGTGGCTCGGACCCGTCACCGCCCCCGTAGGCCACGAACACACCGGTCCCCCACTCGACCTGGTTGTCACCCTCCGGGTGGACACCGGCAGCGAAGGCCACGTCGCCGCGGTCGTTGATCGTGGGGCCCCCACCGAACACGGGGCTGGTGTTGTGCTGGCCGAGCTGGGCGGTGCCCAGGTCGGTGGCGACGACGTCGCCCTTGGCGGCGACCTCCACCAGGTCACCGCCGTCCCCGACGTAGATCACCTGTCCGGCGGGGCCGACGGCGCGGAAGACCACCTGACCCGCGTTGTTGATGTCCGGGCGGAAGTACTCGATGGTCCGCACCGGCCCGTCAGCGCTCTCGGCGGCGATCTCGGTGACCGTCTCGCCGTCCGTGCGGACGACAACCTTCGCGCCGTCGGAGACCCGCTCGGCCACGGCGGCGATGACCCCCTCGTCGTTCACGGCGATGCTGTTGTCGAACTTCTTGTAGGGCGACTGAGGGTCCACCGCCTGGTTGGCCAGCAGGACGCTCGAGGAGCCGTCCGGCTCGAACACGCGGAGCTCCTGGGCGGTCACCTTGTCGTCGGAGGTGGACACCTTCACGGCGATCTGGCCGGCGTGGTTGTACTGCGCCGTGTAGAAGTAGGTGAACGGGCTCTCCGGGTCGAGTCCCCGGTCGCTCGCGTAGAAGACGCCGGTGCCGTCGCGGAGGGCGGCCAGGGCACGGCCGGCCGAGAACGAGGCCTGGAACCCGATGTTGCCGTCGTTGTCGACGGCCGCCGACGAGTAGGAGTTCGGCAGCACCGGTGCGGTCCCGACCCTGCTGGCCGTTCCGGCGTCGGCGTCGTAGAGGTACAGCATGTTGTCCACGCCGCCCCCGCCCAGCGTGAAGGCGATGTCGCCGTGGTCGTTGAGGATCGCCTCCCCCGGGATGGTGCCCCCCTCGTCACCGGTGTGGACGATCTCGCCCTGACCTGCGCTGCCGAACCACACGCCGGGGCGGCCGACCGTCGGGTCGAGACCGGCGACGTACTGCACGCGGAACGAGACCTCGGCCGTGGCGTTGATCTGGGGCGTGATGCTGTTGAACGACGAGCCCGGAGGAAGGTTGTGGCCCGCGTCGTTGGCCAGCAGGTTGGTGCGCGCCTGCAGCTCCGTGTCGCTGTAAGGATCACCTGGGGTGTCCATCGGCGCGGCCCCCAGGGCGGCGACGAGCGCGGTCACGAGGGGGGCGACACCGAGGACGGTCGTGAACGAACGACGCAGCGACGGGCGAGGGCGGGTGAACATCATTGAACCTCCGGGTAGGCAACCGTCGGCAGTCTCTCCCAGGATTGTTACCACTGTCAATAGTTACAGTACGGTTTTCAGATGGACGATGCAGCAGTCGGAGAGTTGGTGCACCTGGGCCTCACCCGGTACGAGGCCCAGGGATATGTCGCGCTGATCGGCCGGGACGACGCCACCCCCGCGGAGATCGCACGCCTGGGACAGATCCCCCGCCCACGGGCCTACGACGTGCTGGCCTCCCTGGCGGAGCGCGGTTTCGTCGCCCCGGTCTCGGGGACGCCGGGGCTGCGCTACCGGGCCAAGCCACCGGACCAGGTGTTCGACAGCCTGCTCGCCGTCCGGCGCCACGAGCTCGACCAGCTGGCTGTCCGGTCCCACACGCTCGCGGTCGACCTCCAGGCGCGGTTCCTCGAGGGCCAGGACCGCGGGGAGCCGCTGGACTACGTGGAGGTGCTGCGCAACCCCGCGCACACCGTGCAACGCATCGACCGCCTGTGGAACGGGGCGCAGGAGGAGATCCTCGCCGTCGTCCGGCCGCCGTACCTTGCGCCACCGTCCTCGGACGACGCGACCCTCCCGTCGGGGGTCACCATCCGGGTCATCTACGAGCGGTCCCTGCTGGAGGACCCCGACCTCGAGCGGCTCCTGCAGGCCTATGCACGCCTCGGTGAGCAGGTCCGGATCGGCGAGGACCTCCCCCTGAAGATGACCATCGTCGACCGGCAGTCGGTGGCGTTCAACATGCCGGACCCGGTGGAGAACGGGTCCTCCGTGACGACCATCGTGGTGCACCACCGCGATCTGGCCAGCACGCTCGGCATCGCCTTCGAGACCATGTGGTCCAACGCGCAGCCGTTCGGGTCGATCGGTCCCGCCACCTGAGGGCCGCCCGCCTGCCGGCCCCTGCGCCCGGGTGACGGGCGCCGGGGGCCGGCTGACGGCATACTGCCTGCATGACGTATGACGAGGGGCTGGCCGAGCGGATCCGTCACGTCCTCGCGGACGAGCCGGGGCTCACCGAGAAGAAGATGTTCGGCGGCCTCGCCTTCCTGGTCGACGGCAACATGGCCGTCGCCGCCGGCAGCGACGGCGCCCTGATGTTCCGGCGGGACCCCGGCCGCGCGGACCCCGTGGGTGAGCACATCCGGCCCCAGGTCATGGGCGAGCGGGTGATGTCCGGCTGGTTGCACGTCGACGCCGAGGGGGTGGGGACCGACGAGCAGCTGCGCGAGATCGTGGCCCGCGGAGTGGCCTACGCCAGGACGTTGCCGCCGAAGTAGCTCACCGGTGATCAGCCGAGACCGACCAGGTCCGCGTCCAGGCTGAGGTCCGAGGAGGACCGGTAGTCCTGGTGCACCTCGATGGCCAGCACGTTCTCACCGATCGCCAGGGTTGCCGGGTCGATGGTGAAGGACCGGACCGTCGACTCGGCGCTGCCGGAGCGGTTCGCCTCCGACGTCGTGGAGAACGCGATCGTCCCGCTCGGCATGTTGTCCCGCACCACCTCGGTTCCGTTGAGGTGGACGACGGCGCCGTCGTCGGCGAGGAGCTGGATCGTGAGTCCCTGCGGGCGCTGGTCGACGGTGAAGGAGGTGCGGAAGTAGGTCGTGATGTACTTGTCCCCCGAGGACGGGCCGAAGTCCACCACGGTCCGCTCGTCACCGTCGCCGTAGCCGAACTCGGCGCTGCCGACCTCCCAGGCGGAGTCGTCGAAGCCGGGGTTGCGCCAGGCGCTCGAGGTGGCCCCGCGGTCCCAGTAGGTCCAGGACGCGGTCCCCCCGTCCACGAGGACCCGGTCGTCCGGGGGCAGCGGTCCGCTGCTCGCCTCGAACCGCACGAACCCCTGGGCCGGGACCCCGGCGACGTTGGTGAAGTCCCCGCCGGCCACCACGCCGGCCGCGTGCGCCTCGATGGCGAAGACACCCCAGAAGGCGTTGAACGTCGGGGAGAAGTCCGCGGCGATCACACCGGTGGTCGCATCGGCCGCCAGCAGCTTCAGGGTGGTGTCGCCGCCGTAGCCCTCGTGGAAACCGAAGTAGAGGCGACCGTCGAAGTAGTCCACTGCCTGCACGTCACCCATGGCGGTCCGGCGCCACAGCCTGGCCCCCGAGCTGGTGCTCCACGCGCTGGCGCTGTTGTTGCCGGCACCGACCGCGGCGTAGAGCACGGTGCCCTGGTCGTTGATGGTCACGCCCAGCGTCGGCCGCACGCTGGAGGCGAAGGCCGGGCCGACGACCGCGCCGGTCGAGGTGGAGACCGCACCGAGCCCCGCACGGCTGACCGAGGAGAGCGTGGCGAAGTTGCCGGCGACGTAGAGCACGTTGCTCGCCGGGTTGGCCACCAGGGAGCGGACCTGTGCACTGGCCGAGGCCCGGAAGGTGGCGTCCACCGCCCCGGAGTCGCTGTCGACCTTGGCCAGCCGGTTGCGGGCGACCCCGGCGACGGTCTGGAAGTCGCCGCCGACATAGAGGGCGCCGTCCTTGTGGTCCAGGGCCAGGACGGCGCCGTCGACGGCCGGTCGGAAGGTGGCGTCGACCAGGCCGGTGGACAGGTCGATCTTGGCCAGGCGGGTCCGGGAGACCCCCTGGATTCGGCCGAACCAGCCGCCGACGAAGAGGTCCTCGCCGTCGGTGGCCAGCGCGCGCACACTGCTGCCGGCATCCGCCCGGAAGCTCCGGCGGAGCTCACCGGTGTGGACGTCGAAGGCCGCGAGGTGGGACCGCGAGACGACCTCACCGGTGGGGCTCGTCGCGTTCCGGAAGTTGCCGCCCACGTAGACGGTGTCGCCGAGGACGAGCACGTCGTTCACCCGGCCGTCGACGCGCCAGGACCGTTCCGGCACGTCCGAGACCGTCGTGATAGCCGCAGCGAGGAGCGCGGTGGAGGCGATGAGCGCCGCGATCACGGCGCCCACGGACCCCAGTCTCCATACGAACCGGCCCATGGCTCGTCCATTCCGGCTTCAACCACTGGTCACGGGATGCGGCTGGCAGCGGAAGAAGTCTCCCTCGGATCGGTGCATCGTACTCCCAGGGAAGGGCCCGACGGTAGGGCCGCGCGTCTCAGACCAGCTGGTGCATCCAGCCGTGGGCGTCCTCGACCCGGCCGTACTGGATGTCCAGCAGCGAGTTGCGCAGCGTCTCGGCGATCTCGCCGCCGCCGATGCCGATCTCGCCACCGCGCCACCTCAGCGTGCCGACCGGTGTGATGACGGCGGCGGTGCCGCACGCGAAGACCTCCGCGAGCTCGCCGCTCGCGGCGTCGGCCTTCCACTCGTCGATGGAGTACTTCCGCTCGATCACCTCATGGCCCTTCTCGCGGGCCAGCTCGATCAGGGCGCTGCGGGTGATGCCCTCCAGGATCGTGCCGCTCAGCTCGGGCGTGACGATCGTGCCGTCGCGGTAGGCGAAGAACAGGTTCATGCCGCCCAGCTCCTCGACCCACTTGTGCTCGACCGCGTCGAGGAAGGCCACCTGGTCGCAGCCGTTCTCGATGCCCTCCGCCTGCGCGGCCAGCGACGCCCCGTAGTTGCCGCCGCACTTGGCGGTGCCGGTGCCGCCGGGGGCCGCGCGGACGTAGTCCTCGGACAGCCAGATGCTCACGGGCTTCAGGCCTCCGGGGAAGTAGGCACCGGCCGGCGAGGCGATCACGCAGTAGAGCGCCCGGTTGGTGGGACGCACCCCCAGTGCCTGCTCGGTGGCGATCATGAACGGCCGCAGGTAGAGGCTCACCTCACCGAGGGACTGGTCCGGCACCCACCGCTGGTCGATGCCCACCAGCGCCCGCAGCGACTCCACGAACAGGTCCTCCGGCAGCTCGGGCAGGGCCAGCCGCCGCGCGCTCCGGGCGAACCGTGCGGCGTTGGCCTCGGGGCGGAAGGTCCACACCGTGCCGTCCGTGTGCCGGTAGGCCTTCATGCCCTCAAAGATCTCCTGGCCGTAGTGGAAGACCGCCGCGGCCGGCTCCAGGGGGATCGGGCCGTAGGCCGTGATGCGCGGGTCGCTCCACCCACCGTCCTTGGTCCAGTCCACCAGGGCCATGTGGTCGGTGAACTTCGCACCGAACGCAGGGTTGGCCAGGAGCTCGGCCACCTGCTCGTCGGTGGCCGGGTCGGGCCGCTGCTCGACAGCGAACGTCGGTGCGGTCTGGGTGGTCATGGGTCCTCCTGGGCCTGCGTCGTTGCGGGTCTCCAAACTACCTGGTCACCGGATCCAGCTCATCAGTGCCCGCACGCGCCGACCCACCTGCTCGATCGGGTGCGCAGCGCGCGCCACCGCCCGCCGGCTCGACAGCTCGGCCGCGTCGTGGTCGGGCACCTGCTCGGTGCCGAAACCGGCGGCCCACGCGGTGTCGATCCGGTCCTTCAGCTCGTGCAGCGTGACCAGGTAGGCGACCTCCTCCGCCGTCCCCCGCTCCACGAGCCGGTCGAAACCGTCCTCCACCAGTCGCTGGACGGCCTCGTGCACGGCCGTGTCGGCATACCGGCTCGCCTCGGTGAGCTCGGCGGCGCTGGTGACCAGGGCACCGGACCGCAGGGCCCCCAGGGCCTGGCAGTATGCCGTGAGCACCGGCCAGGCGACCCGGCTCGCGTCGGTCTCCACCGCCACCAGGCAGGGGACCCCGCGTCCGTCGAGGTACTCGGTGCGGAGCCGCTCCGGCCCCCCGATCGTCTGCAGCACCACCAGGTCGACCCCCTCGGGCACGGTCACCTCGCCCCCGTGGACCGGGTCACCACCGGTCACCAGCACGAGGTCACCGGTCTCCAGGCCGGTCTCCAGCAGCTGCTGGAGCGTCGCCGGGTCGGTGGAGTCGTCGGTCGGCACCACGACGATGTCGGCCTGGCGCACCGCGTCCTCGGGCGCCACGACGAGCAGGCCCTCCACCTCGGCGCGCACGGCGGCCCGGCTCTCGGCGAGCACGCCCACCCGGACGTCGACCCCGCTGTCGCGCAGGTTCAGCGCGTGCCCGGAGGCGATCGGGCCGAACCCCAGCACGGCCACCTGCCGGTCCTGCAGCAGGGTCAGGTCCGCGGAGTCCGGCTCCAGCAGGGTGGCGCGGCGGCTCACTACTGCGCCTCCTGCCGACCCCGCCACCGGTGGAAGCCGACCAACCGCGCAGAGCGCTCGGACAGCCCGGACCACTCCCCCGGCACGGCGAGCTCGAGGCCGACGGCGGTCGGCATCCCCTCGCGCAGCGCCTCGAGGGCCGCGGTGTCACTCGTCTCTGCATCCGCCAGCCCCGCTCCCAGAGAAGGGATCCCGGGCGCGTGGCCGATGACGAACACGGTCCGGGCCTC
This sequence comes from Ornithinimicrobium cavernae, assembly GCF_003121625.1. Taxonomy (GTDB): domain Bacteria; phylum Actinomycetota; class Actinomycetes; order Actinomycetales; family Dermatophilaceae; genus Ornithinicoccus; species Ornithinicoccus cavernae. Next base: position 303,506 of record NZ_QDDJ01000004.1, read on the forward strand.
CGCCGGGGCCTCGTGGACCACGGCGAGGATCTCGTCGGGGTAGGCGTTGTAGACCCGCCGGTCGTGCCACACCTCGACGTCCCCGAGGCCCCCGCCCTCGGCGAGCTCCTGCCAGGTCTGCTGCGCGCGGGTCGCCGTCGAGCACAGCACCAGGTCCGGCACCAGCCCGTGCTCGACGACCCACGCACCCCCGGCACGCGCGTCGGCGACCCCGCGCGGCAGCAGCTCGCGGTCGTGGTCGACCTTGCCTGGCACCTGCTCGGTCTTGGCGTGACGCACCAGCACCAGGCGCCGCTCGCCGTCTGCGGGTCCCATCAGGACTCCGCTCCGGAGGCGACCGCGGGTGCGGCCACGCCGGTCGGCTCGGGGGTGGCCGCGTCGGTCGGTTCGGGGGTGGCAGCGCCGGTGGCCACCACGTGCGCGAGCCCGCCGGTCCGCACATAGTGCTCGAGCTGGGTCGTGACGTACCTCGCCTGGCGCCGCGGGAACGCGGTGGTGCTGCCGCCGTGGTGCGGGCTGATGAGCACCCCGGGCGTGCGCCACAGGGGGTGGTCGGCCGGCAGCGGCTCGGGGTCGGTGACGTCCAGGGCTGCCCGGAGGCGACCGGAGGCGCACTCGGCGACCAGCGCGTCGGTGTCCAGGAGCGGGCCGCGGCCGACGTTGACGACGAGGGCGTCGTCGGGCAGCAGGGCCAGCTGCTCGCCCCCGAGCAGCCCGCGGGTCTGCGGGACCAGCGGGAGCGCCAGCACCACGATGTCGTGGTCCGGGAGGAGCACTGACAGGTCGTCGACGGGGTGGACCCTGTCGACATACTCATCACCGTCGCGGGCCCGGCTGGCGACCGCGGTGACGGTCGCCTCGCAGGCGACCAGACGTCTGGCCAGGGCCGTGCCGATGCCGCCGTAGCCGACGACGAGCACCCGGGCGTCGGCCAGCGAGCGGTCGACGCCGGACGGCAGCCACTCGGCGCGGTCCTGCGCACGGACGAAGGTCGGCAGGTCACGCTGGGCGGCGAGCATCAGGGCCAGGGCCATCTCGGCGGTCGTGGTGTCGTGGACCCCGACGGCGTTGGCCATGGTGACCCCAGGAGGCAGGAACCGGATCGCGTGCTCGTAGCCGGCCGTGGACAGGATCACGGCGCGCAGGGCAGGCAGCTCGGCCAGCCGCGTGATGAACGGGGAGTTGAACGGCGGGATGACCACGATCTCGAGATCGTCGCGGGGCGGATCGCCAGCGACGTCCCAGGCGACGAGCTCCACCCCGTCGACAGGCTCCACGAGCTCGATGATTCCCGGCGGGACACTGATGACAGGCACGCGTCCACGCTAGCCGAGGGCCGCGGGGAGTGAGGCGCCGGGCGTGATGCATGACACAGTGTGGCCATGCGATGGCGTGTCCACAGCGTTGTGGCGGTCGCACTCGGGGCCCTGGTGCTTGCTGCCTGCTCTGGTGCGGACCGCGAGCCGACCGGTGTGTCCGTGCCCGGGCCGCGCCCGGGTGGTGAGGTCGGCACGGGCGAGGGCTCCGGGCCGGGGGATCAGGGGTCCGGTCAGGGGTCCGGCACCGCTGACGTCGGCACCGGTGGTGGGGGGCCGGTGACAGAGGCACCAGAGCCCACCGGTCCGGTGGTGACCGTGGCGACCGGCTTCGAGGTGCCCTGGGGACTCGTGGCGCTGGAGGACGGCAGCCTCCTGGTCGGCGAGCGCGACACGGCCCAGGTGTTCCGCGTCGAGCCGGGCTCGGACCCGGAGCTCGTGACGACCGTGCCGGGGGTCGCGGCCGGTGGTGAGGGCGGCCTCCTGGGGCTCGCCGTCGCCGCGGACTCGCCCTGGCACGAGGGTCGCCCGGAGGTGTTCTACGCCTATGCCACGACCGACACCGACAACCGGGTGCTGCGGGTGCGGCCGGGCGAGGGCGCCGACGCGGCGGAGGTCGAGGTCGTGCTGGAGGGCATCCCGAGGGCCGGCAACCACAACGGTGGCCGCATCACCTTCGGGCCTGACGGCTACCTCTATGTGACCACCGGTGACGCCTCCGAGGGCGCGAGCGCCCAGGACCCGACGTCGCTGGCCGGCAAAATCCTGCGCGTCACCACGGACGGGGAGCCGGCGCCCGACAACCCCGACCCGGCCTCGCCCGTGCTCTCCCTCGGCCACCGGAACGTCCAGGGGCTCGGCTGGGACGCGGCGGGCCGGCTGTGGGCCAGCGAGTTCGGGCAGAACGCGCTCGATGAGGTCAACCTGATCCAGCCGGGCGCGAACTACGGCTGGCCCGAGGTCGAGGGTCCCGGCGGCGAGCCGGAGTTCACCGACCCGGTCGTGAGCTGGCCGACCGAGGACGCCTCTCCCTCGGGGCTCGCCGTGGCCCGCGACGGCACCCTCTATGTCGCCGCGCTGCGCGGTGAGTCGCTGTGGCGGATCCCGGTCATCGACCGCGGCACGGGCACCGACCGGCAGTCCGTCACGGTGGGCGAGCCGGAGCGCCTGCTCGAGGGCGAGCTCGGGCGCCTGCGCAGCGTCGTCACCGGTCCGGACGGCGACCTCTGGGTGCTGACCAGCAACACCTTCCGGGGCGACCCGGCTCCCGAGGACGACCGGCTCCTGCTCATTGCGGATCCTGCGGGACTCGACTGATCCCACTCGTCCTCAGAGCGCTCCCTCGCCGGCCCCGTCGACCGAGGGCCGGCGATGTCACGCCCTGCACTGAGAGCGGGTTGTGCTTCTTCGAGCTGGCTAGAGCCGGCTCGAAGAAGCACAACCTGCTGCAGGTTGCACGGGGCGCGCTCTGCCCAAGCGCGCGCGACCCACCCGAAGCACCAGAGCGAGCAGCAGGTAGCCGGGCTCCGCTCAGGTCAGCTTGCCCAGGATGAGCTCGCGTGCCTTGGCCGCGTCGGCCTGACCACGCATCTCCTTCATGACCTGACCGATCAGGGCACCCGCGGCCTGGACCTTGCCGTCCCGGATCTTGTCCGCGACGTCGGGGTTGGCCGCGATGACCTTGTCGACGGCCGCCTCCAGGGCGCCGTCGTCCTGGACCAGCTCCAGCCCGCGGGCGTCGGCCACCGCGGTGGGCGTGCCCTCTCCGGCCAGCACGCCCTCCATGACCTGACGGGCCATCGAGTCGTTGAGCCGGCCGTCGCGGATCAGCCCGTCGAGCTCGGCGATGTGCGCGGGCGTCACGCCGAGCTCGGTCACGGCGCTGCCGGCCTCGTTGGCACGACGAGCCAGGTCGCCCATCCACCACTTGCGGGCGGCCGCGGGCGTGGCACCCGCGGCGACGGTCTCCTCGATCACCTCGAGCGCACCGGCGTTGACGACGTCACGCATCTCCAGGTCGGAGTAGCCCCAGTCGGCCTGCAGCCGCTTGCGGCGCTGCGCCGGCGGCTCGGGCAGCGTGGCCCGCAGCTCCTCGACCCGCTCGCGGGTCGGGGCGACCGGCACCAGGTCCGGCTCGGGGAAGTAGCGGTAGTCGTCGGCGTCGGACTTCGGGCGACCGGACGTGGTCACTCCGGTGTCCTCGTGCCAGTGCCGGGTCTCCTGCAGGATGCTCTCGCCCGAGTCCAGCACGGCGGCGTGCCGGCAGATCTCGTAGCGCACCGCCCGCTCGACCGAGCGCAGCGAGTTGACGTTCTTGGTCTCCGTGCGGGTGCCCAGCGGGACCGCGAGCTGCTCCGGCGCCGTCGCGTCGTCGCCGGCCTTCGCGCGCAGCGAGACGTTGGCGTCACAGCGCACGTTGCCCTGCTCCATCCGCACCTCGGACACGTCCAGCGCCTTGAGCAGGTCACGCAGCGCGGCCACGTAGGCGCGGGCCACCTCGGGCGCCCGCTCCCCGGCACCGGTGATCGGCTTGGTGACGATCTCGATGAGCGGGATCCCGGCCCGGTTGAAGTCGACCAGGGAGTACTCCGCGCCGTGGATCCGGCCGGTCGCCCCGCCGATGTGGGTGGACTTGCCGGTGTCCTCCTCCATGTGCGCGCGCTCGATCTCGACGCGGAAGACCGACCCGTCGTCCAGCTCGACGTCCAGGTAGCCCTCGAACGCGATCGGCTCGTCGTACTGGCTGGTCTGGAAGTTCTTGGGCATGTCGGGGTAGAAGTAGTTCTTCCGCGCGAACCGGCACCACTGCGCGATCTCGCAGTTGAGCGCCAGGCCGATGCGGATCGCCGACTCCACGGCCCTGGCGTTGACCACCGGCAGCGCACCGGGCAGCCCCAGGCAGACCGGGCAGACCTGGCTGTTCGGCTCGGCGCCGAAGGACTGGGCGCACCCGCAGAACATCTTGGTCGCGGTGTTGAGCTCGACGTGGACCTCCAGGCCCAGCACCGGGTCGTACCTGGTCAGCGCCTCGTCGTAGGAGACGACGTCCTGGGTGTAGGTGCTCACTTCGCGTCCTCCGCACTCGCTCCGGTGGTGACCCCTGTGGTGACGTCCGGGGCCCGGTCCAGGACGCTGCCCGACCCGCCCCACTGCTCTGCCAACAGGGCCTCCAGGGCCGCCCCCACGGCATACATCCGCTGGTCCTGGGTGGCCGGGGCAAGGATCTGTATGCCGACGGGCAGGCCGTCCTCGTCCGCCACCCCACTGGGGAGGGACAGTCCGGGGATCCCGGCCAGGTTGGCGGGGATGGTCGCGACGTCGTTGAGGTACATCGCCATCGGGTCCTCGAGCTTGTCACCGATCCGGAACGCCGTGGTCGGCGCCGTCGGGCTGATGAGCACGTCGGCCTGCTCGAACGCCGCCTCGAAGTCCCGGGCGATGAGCGTGCGGACCTTCTGGGCCTGGCCGTAGTAGGCGTCGTAGTAGCCCGAGGACAGCGCGTAGGTGCCGAGGATGATGCGACGCTTCACCTCGTCACCGAAACCGGCGTCGCGGCTGGCGGCCATGACCTGCTCGGCGCTGGGGCTGTCGACCCCGTCCGGGCCGACGCGCAGGCCGTAGCGCATCGCGTCGTAGCGGGCCAGGTTGGAGGACGCCTCGCTCGGCAGGATCAGGTAGTAGGCCGCCATCGCGTAGTCGAAGTGCGGGCAGGAGACCTCGACGATCTCGGCCCCGGCACGGCGCAGCAGCTCGACCGACTCGTCGAAACGGGCCTGCACGCCAGCCTGGTAACCGTCGCCGGTCAGCTCCTTGACGATCCCCACGCGCAGGCCGGTCAGGTCGCGGTTGGCCGCGGCCTCGACCACCGGCGGCACGGGGGCGTCGATGCTGGTGGAGTCCATCGGGTCGTGCCCGCCGATGACCTCGTGCAGCAGGGCCGCGTCGGTGACGGTGCGGGCGCACGGGCCGATCTGGTCCAGGCTGGAGGCCAGGGCGATGACGCCGTAGCGGGAGACGCCGCCGTAGGTCGGCTTGGCGCCCACAGAGCCGGTGACCGCGGCCGGCTGGCGGATCGAGCCGCCGGTGTCCGAGCCGATCGCCAGCGGCGCCAGGAACGCCGCCACGGCTGCGGAGCTGCCGCCGCCGGAGCCGCCGGGGATCCGGTCCAGGTCCCACGGGTTGCGGGTGGGGCCGTAGGCCGAGTGCTCGGTGGAGGAGCCCATCGCGAACTCGTCCATGTTGGTCTTGCCGAGGATCGGCAGCCCGGCCTCCTTGAGGCGGGTGACGATCGTGGCGTCGTAGGGCGGGATCCAGCCCTCGAGGGTGCGGGACCCGGCCGTCGTCGGCAGACCCTGCGTGCACGCGATGTCCTTGACCGCGATCGGGACGCCGGCCAGGCGGGGCAGCTCCTCGCCCGCGGCGCGGCGCGCGTCGACGTCCGCTGCGGTGGCCAGCGCACCCTCGGAGTCCACGTGCAGAAAGGCGTTCAGCACCGGGTTGAGGAGGGCGATCCGGTCCAGGTGCGCCTGGGTGAGCTCGACGGAGGTGAACTCACCGGCCGCCAGGCCGTCGGCCATCTGCGCCGCGGTGAGGGAGGTGAGGTCGGTGACTGTCGACATACGGCCGCTCACTCCTCGTCCAGGATGCGGGGGACGCTGAAGCGCTGCTGCGCCGACGCGGGCGCGCCGGCGAGCGCCTGCTCGGGCGTCAGGCTCGGGCGGACCTCGTCGGCGCGGGTCACGTTGGTCAGCGGCAGCGGGTGGCTCATCGGCGGCACGTCCTGCGCGGCGACCTCGTTGATCTGACCGACCCAGCCGACGATCTGGTCGAGCTGACCGGCCAACCGGTCGAGCTCGTCATCGGTGAGCTGGATGCGGGCCAGCATGGCGACGTGCGCGACATCGTCGCGGGACAGAGCGGACATGGGGGCCAGTCTAGGTTCCCGCGAGCCGCGCCCTGAAACCGCTCGTCCCGTCGAGCTCGCGCTGACAGGATGAGTCGTATGCCGAGCGCCTCACCTCTCCCCTCCGCGCCGGGGCCGGACGACTTCCGGGCCCTCGCGCGGTCCTCGCCGTGGCGTTTCGGCACGCTGCATCTCACGCACCGGCCCTGCGGCGGCACCGCGGGCGAGGAGGAGCCGGTGGAGGCGTGGCTGCGACGGCCCGGCCACCTGGAGGTGCTGGCCGGAGGTGAGCGGCACGTCGAGACCGGCGTGCCATGCACGGGGTCGGTGCTCTATCTCGAGCAGCCGCGGAGCGGGCTGCGCCGCTGGCTCACCCCGCGAAGGCCCTCGTCACTCCTCCGCCGGGGCTGCTGGTCGGCGATGACGCCGGGGCTGGCTCCCCGGGACGAGTCCCCGGAGCCGGACACGGTGCCTCCCCAGTCGGTCGAGCCCGTGCGCCGCCCGGACGGACTGGTGCGGGAGCGACCGCGGGGGCCGGACTACGACGACCCGATGTGGCAGAACTACCGGTGGGTGGCGATGCTCGACCCGGTCGAGCTGTCCCACGGGGTCGAGGTCACCGACGTGCACGCCCGCGAGCGCCTCGGGCGGCTCACCTGGACCGCGACCTGTCGTGCCCTGCCGTCCTCGGCCGAGGACGCCGGTGACGGCTACGACCCGCGCTGCTCCTGCTGCCCGCTGCTGTTCGGTGAGGTCAGCCAGGCCCTGGAGTTCGGTGCCGACGGCGTGCCCCCTGAGGACATGCCCGCTGGCGGCACGCCCTCCGGTGACACGCCCTCCGGTGCCGGGGAAGGGGCCGGCTACCCCTCCGCATACTGGGTGTCCCTCGATGTGGAGACCGGCATCGTCGTGGACGTTGAGCCGCAGGACGGGGACCGGTCACGGACGGCGTTCAGCAACGAGATCCACGAGGTCGGTCCGCTCGCCTGACGCTCAGCTGACGGTGGCGGCCACCGCTCCCTCACCACCGGGCCACGTGACGACGAGGCGGTGCCGTCCCTCGACGTCACCCACGACCCGGGAGAGCCGCACGTCCGGCGCAGCCTCTCTCGCCGTCGTGGGCTCCACGCGCAGCTGGGCCGTCTGGTCGCGCACCGCGACGAGGGTGTCGCCTTCGTAGATCTCGAGGACCGCCTGCTCCTGCTGACCCTGCAGCGCGCGGCCGTAGCAGGCGAGGGCCACCGGGTCGCCGGCCGCGTCATAGACCCAGCGCTGGCCCAGCACCGAGTGCTCCGTCGTGCCAATCAGGTGCTCCGCGGCGTCCTCGAGCGGCGCAGAACGGTAGGTCACCGGCACGTGGAACACTGCGCCGCCACGGCCGATGAGCATCGCCTCGACGCCCACCTCGCCGTCCGGGTCGTCGAACCGGTAGCCGCCGACCACCTCGACTTCCCCTCCCCGCCCCACGGTTGCTGGTCGAGCCACGCCTGCACGAGCTCGGTCTTGGTCGGTGTGAGCGTGGCCCGGTAGATGATCGCCATGAGCGACACCCTAGGGCCAGCGGTCAGAGCCGCTCCCGCAGCAGGTCCGCGAGGACGACCGCCTGGTTGTGCTCCTCGTCCTTCGCGCCGTAGAGCAGGACGACCCGCTGGTGGTCGCGCGTCTCCCGGAGCAGCTCGTCGAAGGCGTCGGAGTCCCTGAGCTCGGCGCGGTAACGCCGCGCGAACTCCTCGAACCTCTCCGGGTCGTGGCCGAACCACTGCCGCAGCCCGGTCGAGGGGCCCACCTCCTTCAGCCACGTGACGTCCAGGTCGTCCTTGGCCACGCCCCGCGGCCAGATCCGGTCGACGAGGACGGGGTGCCAGCCGGGTGGCACGCCGTCATAGACGCGCCGGATGCTGATCTCGGTCATCGGGTCACCCCCTGCGCCCTTGACACGGGCACGAGACCTACCCAACGAACCGCCCGATCAGGGGTAGTTCCCGTGCCCGTGCCACGGTCCCTGCCCCGGCCCCGGCCTCGGTCCCGAACGCGGTCCCAGCCCCTGACCCAGCCGCGGTCCCGGGCGGCCCGGCAGGTCACGACCGCGCCGCCAGCCGCTCGCGGACGTCCGTCGGGTCGGGGTTGGTGTGCGGCTCGCCGTCGATCACCACGGTCGGCACGACCTCGTTGCCGTCGTTGACGCTGCGCACGAACGCTGCCGCGTCGTCGTCCTGCCAGATGTTGACCCACAGGGCCTTGTCGCCGAGGTCACCGAGCGTGGCCTTGAGCCGCATGCAGTATCCGCAGCCGGGGCGCCAGTAGACGACCACCGGCCGGTCCTCCTCAGCCATCGTGCTGACCTCCTCGTGCCGCAGGGTCCTCCCACCCTGCCACGGGCAGAGCCAGTAGGACACCGCGAGGCCCACCACGGCATACGCGGCGGCGAGCCAGTAGGTGCCGTCCCGCACGGCGTCGATCGAGAGGACGGCGAACAGGACGAGCATGGGGAGCCAGAGCCAGCGCATGCCTCCATGCTGCCGCGACGGGCGGGCGGGCGGATCACCCGGACGATGGAGAGCGGTCTGCGACCGCCGGCGGAGGACGGGCAGGCCGTATGCCGTGGTGCCGGCGGGTCCTGCGGGCGCAGCGGCGTCTGCGGTCGGCTCCTAGCATGGGCCGATGGACCCGCTGCTGACCGTTGGCCACGGCACGCTCGACCGGCAGGGGCTCGGTGACCTCCTGGTCGGCGCCGGGGTGGAGCAGCTGGTCGACATCCGCCGGTTTCCGGGCAGCCGGCACAACCCGGATGCCCGCCGGGAGGCGCTGGAGCAGTGGCTGCCGGAGCGCGGGATCAGCTATCGCTGGGAGGAGCGGCTCGGTGGCCGGCGCCGCCTGGACCCTGAGCAGGACGCCGCCAGCCCGGACCGGTGGTGGCGGGTGGCACAGTTCCGCGCCTATGCCGCCGGCACGCGGACGCCGGAGTTCACCGCCGCGATGGCCGAGCTGCTGGCCGGAGCCGCGCAACGCCGCACCGCAGTGATGTGCAGCGAGTCCGTCTGGTGGCGGTGCCACCGCCGGATCGTCGCCGACGTCGCGGAGGTGCAGCACGCGGTGCCGGTGCGCCACCTGATGCACGACGGGCGCCTCAGCGACCACCCGGTCAGCGACGGAGCGCGGCTGACGGCCGACGGTGCCGTCGTCTGGGACGGGTGACCGACGCTGGGTGGCGCCGAGTGCTGCCGGGTTCGGCGACATCGAGCACGCTGTGGCGCTCGCTGCCGGCACGCTGTGACGCTCGCTGCCGGCACGCTCCCGCGGTGGGGAACACACGGCATACGGGACCGGGACGGCGGTGATCCGGTCCGTGTGCCTCAGTCCGGCGAGCCGGTCTCCAGCAGCCGCACGAACCCGGCCTCGTCCAGGACCGGCACGCCCAGCTGCTCGGCCTTGTCGGCCTTGGAGCCGGCGTTGTCCCCGACCACGACGTAGTCGGTCTTCTTGCTCACCGAGCCGGCCGCCTTGCCGCCGCGGGACACGATGGCCTCCTTGGACTCGTCGCGGCTGAAGCCCTCCAGCGAGCCGGTCACGACGACGGTGAGCCCCTCCAGCGTGCGCTGCACGGAGTCGTCGCGCTCGTCCGCCATCCGCACCCCGTCGGCCGTCCACCGCTCGACGATGTCGCGGTGCCAGTCCACCGTGAACCAGTCCGTCACGGACTGCGCGATCGTGGGACCGACGCCCTCCGTGGCGGCCAGTTGCTCGACGGACGCCTCCCGGATGGCCTCCATCGACCCGAACTCGGTCGCCAGGGCACGCGCCGCGGTTGGGCCGACGTGCCGGATCGACAGGGCGACCAGCACCCGCCACAGGGGCTGCGACTTCGCCTGCTCGAGGTTGGCGACCAGCTTGGCGCCATTGGCCGACAGGACCCTGCCGTCGACGACGGACTCGGGCGGATCGGTCTTCTTCGCCTCCCGCGTGTAGAGCCGGACCCGGGCGATGTCCTCCTCGGTGAGCCGGAACAGGGTCGACTCGTCGCTGATCACCCCGGCGTCGAGCAGCCCGTTGACACCCTCCGCGCCGAGCGCCTCGATGTCGAACGCGCCGCGGGAGGCGAGGCTGAACAGCCGCTCCCGCAGCTGTGCCGGGCAGGTCCGGGAGTTGGGGCAACGGATGTCCTTGTCACCCTCCTTCTGCTCGGCCAGGGTGGTGCCGCACGAGGGGCACTCGGTGGGCATCACGAACGGCCGCTCGGAGCCGTCGCGCAGGTCGGCCACGGGCCCGACGATCTCCGGGATCACGTCACCGGCCTTGCGCAGCACGATCGTGTCGCCGATGAGCACGCCCTTGCGCTCCACCTCGTAGGCGTTGTGCAGGGTGGCCTGCTCGACGGTCGAGCCGGCCACCTTGACCGGCTCCATCACGCCGTAGGGCGTCACGCGGCCCGTGCGACCGACGTTGACCCGGATGTCGAGCAGCTTGGTGGTGACCTCCTCCGGCGGGTACTTGTAGGCGATCGCCCAGCGCGGAGCCCGGGAGGTCGACCCGAGGCGGCGCTGGACGCTGATCTCGTCGACCTTGACGACGACCCCGTCGAGCTCGTGCTCGGCCGCGTCGTGGCGGTGCTCACCGAAGTGCTCGATGAACTCCTGCACCGCCGCCAGGTCATCGAGCACCTTGGCGTGCTCCGAGACCGGCAGGCCCCAGGCGGACAGCAGGTCGTAGGCCTGCGACTGCCTGGTCATCTCGAACCCGGTGCGGGCGCCGATGCCGTGCACGAGCATCCGCAGCTTGCGGGTCGCGGTCACCCGCGGGTCCTTCTGCCGCAGCGACCCGGCGGCCGTGTTGCGGGGGTTGGCGAACGGCGTCTTCCCCGCCTCGACGAGGGACGCGTTGAGCTCCTCGAAGGCGGTCACCGGGAAGTAGACCTCGCCACGGACCTCCAGCAGGTCCGGGATCGGGACGGCCGCGCCCTCCTGCTCCTCCGGCGCCACCAGCTGGTGGGGGATCCCGTCGATCGTGCGCACGTTGAGGGTCACGTCCTCGCCGGTGCGGCCGTCGCCGCGGGTCGCTGCCCGGACGAGGCGCCCCTTCTCGTAGAGCAGGTTCACGGCGAGACCGTCGATCTTGAGCTCGCAGAGGTAGTGCACGTCGGCGCCGCCGGCCTCGTTCTCCACGCGGGTCGCCCAGGCCTGCACCTCCTCCAGAGAGAAGGCATTGTCGAGGCTGAGCATCCGCTCGACGTGGTCCACGGCGGCGAACTCGGTGGAGAAGGTGCCGCCGACCAGCTGGGTCGGTGACTCCGGGACCCGCAGCTCGGGCCACTCCTGCTCGATCGCCTCGAGGCGCTTGAGGAGCGCGTCGAACTCGCCGTCGGAGATCGTCGGGGAGTCCTTGACGTAGTAGGCGAACTGGTGCTGGCGGATCTCCTCTGCCAGCTCCTCCCACTGGTGCCGCACGTCCTCCGGTGCCGATGTCGTCTCGCTCACGGCCCTATCTTGTCGCACCGCGCTGACACCCCCGCGGATGCGGCGCGGCCGTCGACATGCAACCGTGGTGCCTCCGCGAAGCGTTTGGGTGGATGAGGGCGCCGACCTGATGAGGCGACCGGGCAACGCGGCCGACCGGCCCGCACCGAGGAGGAATGATGCGCACGAAGCATGTTCGGGGAGGACACCGTCGAGGTGTGGCGAGGCGGATCGCCGTGGGGACGCTGCCGATCGCCGCGCTCGTCCTGATGAGTGCCTGTGGCACCGAAGAACCCGAGGTCGCGGAGCCGCCGACGACGGCCGAGGACACCGCGAGCGACGAGGCACCGACGTCTGCCGAGCCGGAGGAGACCACCGAGACCACTGAGGAGCCGGCCCCCACGGAGGCACCCACCGAGAGCGCTGCCCCGCCAGCGCCGACCACCGAGGGCCCGACCGGCGGGGAGCCGACCACCCAGGAGCCGACCGGGACGGACCCGACCACGGCCGAGCCTCCCCAGGAGGGCGCGGGTGACGCGATGGGCTTCGCTCAGCAGTATGTCGAGCTGGTCACCTCTGGTGACACCGAGCAGGCCTACGCGATGCTCAGCCCCGAGGCGATGGCCTACTTCCCCGACGTGTCGGTCTTCGAGGAGAACGGCGTCGAGGACCTCGCCGAGGACCTGTCCGACGCCTCCGGTGAGCCGCAGTGGGCGATCCGCTCGGCATACCCGGAGACCCACAACTCCGCCCAGGTGGTGAGCCTCTGGGGTGAGGACAGTGACGGCGAGCCGTTCGCTCACACCTTCGCGATCCGCAAGCTCGATGGGGCCAGCTGGGTGGTTGACCAGGACATCACCCCGTCCACCGGCGACAACCGGCTGAACTGGCTCAACCCCGGTATCCAGGAGGACGTCGAGGAGTGGGTGGTGAACCCGGACGCGCCGATCATGTTCGCACTGCTCAAGGCGCACGGCCCGAACGTCGCCGTGACCGCCAGCATCGATGACGGCAGTGAGGTCTCCCAGCAGCTCACCGAGCGGCCGACCGACGGCGCGGTGATGTATGACCTCTCCGACAGCGCGCTGGGTGACGGCGTGCACGTGGTGACCGCGAGCTGGGTCGCCGAGGACGAGCCGTTCGTGCACACCAACGCCACCCCGGCGATGAATCCCTGACAGGGGACGACCAACCTGCCCGGCGGCCGGGGCTTCCCGGCCGTCGGCACGTCCTGGGCCCTGAGCGGCTAGCGGACCGCTGACCTGTCGACCCGGGCACCGCGGCCGATGAGGACCGAGGCGAGGAGCACCACGGCGCCGCCCAGGAGCACGATCGGCCCGAGCCGCTCCCCCAGCACGACGACGCCCAGCAGCACGGACACCACGGTGATCGGATAGGTCACGCTCGTGGCGACGGTCGGGCCGGCGGCACGCACCACGTCGAACTGCAGCCACTGCGCCAGACCGGTCCCCACCACCCCGAGCGCGATCACGGCCAGGAGCGGGATGAACGCGTCCGCGCTGTGCAGCGTCCACGGTGCCGTGATCGCCTCGTCCGCGCCCAGCAGCCACCACAGCACGAGGACCACGGGCATCTGCACCATGGCGACCACGACCTGAGCGGTCGGCAGGGACAGACCGCCGGCATCCACACCGCGCAGGAAGCGGCGCACGTAGGTCCAGCCGACGCCATAGCTCGCCGACGCCGCCAGGACCATCGCAAAGCCCAGCGGGTCCGGGCCCCGGCTGGCCGACCAGGGCTGGAAGATGAGCAGCACCCCGACGAACCCGATCGCGACGCCGAGCACCCGCATACGGCCGATCCGTTCGCTGCGCAGCATCAGCACGGAGCAGACGACCGTGGCAACCGGGGTGATGGCGTTGGCCAGGCCGGCGATCGAGGAGTCGACGCGCTGCTCGCCGACCGCGAACAGGGTCCACGGGATGGTGCACAGCAGCGAGCCGGTGACCAGGAGGTGACCCCAGGTGCGCGCGCCCCTCGGCAGCTGTCCACGGTTGAGCCCGAGGAGCAGGAGCAGCACGGCACCACCGCAGAACACGCGGAGCGTAGCGACCTGCACACCGGACATGGCCTCCAGCCCGACCTTCATGAGCAGGTAGCTGGATCCCCAGATCAGCGCGATCGCGGCGTACTTCGCCTGCCACGGCATGCGGGTGACTGCCGGGGCGGGGAGCGCGGTCGTGGTCACCGCACGGCTTCCTCGGCCAGCGCGCGGGCGGTCTCGACGGTGGCGCGGGTGAGCTCAAGCGCTCCCTCCGGTGAGCTGCCAGCCAGTCCACAGGTCGGGGTCACACCGAGGTCGGCAAGGGTCGAGGGGGGCAGACCCAGCTCGTGCCACCGTGCGGCGACCCTGTCACGCACTGTCCCGTATGCCGTGGGGCGGCTGGCCGACAGGGCGCCGGCCCAGAGCGTGGTGCCGGCCTCGACCGCCTCGGCGACCGCGTCCCAGGCACTCGTCGACAGCGTGCGCAGGTCGAGGGCCAGGGTGTCCGGCCCGGCACCGCGGAGCAGATCGATCGGTGGGTCGTCGGCGCAGCAGTGCACGACAGTCGCGGCCCCGGCGTCCCGCGCCGCCGACAACACCGTGCCGAGCACATGCTCCGCCTGACTGGCGTCCGGCGTGGGAAGCACCCGAAAGCCCGAGTCGGACGTGATGTGTCCCTTGACGACCGCCGGAAGCGACGGCTCGTCCACCTGCAGCATCAGAGCCGCGCCCGGCACAAGACGGGCGACCTCGGCGACGTGAGCCCGGACACCCTCAGCGAGAGAGTCCGCCAGATCACGGGTGGCTCCGGCGTCGGACAGCAGCCGGTCTCCGAGTGGCAGCCAGATCGAGGCGGCCAGCGTCCAGGGGCCGGTCACCTGCAGTTTCAGCGGCCCGACCCAGCCGTCGTAGGCCTCCGCGAGCTCGTCCAGGTCCTGACGCCACAGGGAGGCGGTGCGCTCAGCGTCCCGGCCCGGACGGTCCACGAGTCGCCACCCCTGCGGCTGCAGATCGACCGGCAGGTCCACCAGCAGCCCGGCGCTCCGACCGACCATGTCGGCTCCTGGTCCGCGAGCCGGGAGCTCAGGCAGGTAGGGCACCGTCGTCACGCCGTCAGGGGCCTCCGTCAGCACGTCGCGCACTGCTCGAAGGGCCTCGCGCACGTCGGTGCCCGGCCAGGAGCCGATGCCGGTCGCAGTCACCATGAGGGACAGTGTGCGCCACGGCACCGACAGTGCGGTGAGTGGGACCGGACGCAGGGCACCTGCCGTTGCCCCGCCGAGCCCTGCGCGAGCTGGTGTCCTGCGCCCTGCCGCCCTCGCTTCCTGGCTTCTCGGAGCACGCGGGTTTCCACAGGTTGTGACGTGTCCACCTAGCGCATGTCGCACACCTGTGCTAATCTGTGGGTGTTGGACAAGGGGACGCGATGGGGCGGGAAGGGGGACGTGATGGACACCAAGATCGTGCAGCAGCGACTGCGGGCAGGCCTGCGCCGGCCTCCTGTTGTCCGGTCCCGTCCGGCCCGCCCG
>NZ_QDDJ01000040.1 GCF_003121625.1 Ornithinimicrobium cavernae
AGACAAACAGTTAATCGGCCAAGTAGCAGCTGATATTCGTGCATATCGCCGTCCAGAGCCTTATAAAGGCAAAGGTGTACGTTACTCAGATGAAGTAGTTCGTACAAAAGAAGCGAAGAAAAAGTAAAGTAAGGTAACACTATGGATAAGAAAGTAGCTCGTATCCGTCGTGCAACCCGTGCACGTCATTTAATGAGAGAGCAAGGTGCAACCCGTCTGGTTGTGCATCGCACGCCTCGCCATATTTATGCGCAGGTTATTGCACCTAATGGCTCAGAAGTACTAGCAGCAGCTTCAACTGTTGAGAAAGTAATTAAAGAGCAAGTTAAATATACTGGTAATAAAGACGCAGCTGCAGTAGTTGGTAAATTAGTTGCAGAACGTGCTTTAGCTAAAGGTATTCAAGCAGTTGCATTTGATCGTTCAGGTTTCAAATACCACGGTCGTGTGCAAGTATTAGCAGACGCTGCTCGTGAAGCTGGTCTACAGTTCTAATAGAGGAATTTGAGATGTCAAACATCGAAAAACAAGCTGGTGAACTGCAGGAAAAGCTAATCGCGGTTAACCGTGTATCAAAAACCGTAAAAGGTGGTCGTATCATGAGCTTCACTGCTTTGACAGTAGTAGGCGATGGTAACGGTCGTGTTGGTTTTGGTTACGGTAAAGCACGTGAAGTTCCAGCAGCGATCCAAAAAGCGATGGAAAAAGCTCGTCGCAATATGATTAACGTAGCTTTAAACGAAGGTACATTACAACATCCTGTTAAAGGTTCACACACTGGTTCACGCGTATTCATGCAACCGGCTAGCGAAGGTACTGGTATCATCGCCGGTGGTGCGATGCGTGCTGTGTTAGAAGTGGCGGGTGTTCGTAACGTTCTTTCTAAAGCATACGGTTCAACCAACCCAATTAACGTTGTTCGCGCAACAATCGATGCGCTTGCAAATATGAAATCACCTG
>NZ_QDDJ01000041.1 GCF_003121625.1 Ornithinimicrobium cavernae
ACTGCGTTATCTAAAAGTTTTTTATCGGTCAATGCTTCACCCACACCCATATTCAGGGTAATCTTTTCGATTCGTGGGACTTGCATGACAGATGAGTAGTTGAATTTAGCTTTTAATTCATTAACTACTTGATCTCTGTAGTAATCATGCAGTTTCGCCATCGCATTACTCCAGTTAATTAAATAATTTCATTATTAGATTTGAAGAAACGGACTTTTTTACCGTCTTCGAATCTAAAACCTACACGGTCAGCTTTATTTGTTTTCGGGTTGAAAATTGCAATATTTGACGCATCAATTGCAGCTTCTTTCTTCACTAAGCCACCAGCTTTACCTAAAGCAGGAACCGGTTTTTCATGTTTAGTGATGATTTTAACGCCTTCAACAATCACTTTACCGTTTGGTAACACTTGAGTTACCTTACCACGTTTGCCCTTATCTTTACCGGTAAGAACAATTACTTCATCATTTTGACGGATTTTAGCAGCCATTACATTCCCCTTACAGTACTTCTGGAGCTAATGAAATGATCTTCATAAACTTCTCAGAACGAAGTTCACGAGTCACAGGTCCAAAAATACGAGTACCGATTGGTTGCTCAGTGTTATTGTTTAAAATTACACAAGCATTACCATCGAAACGAATAACTGAGCCATCTGGGCGACGAACACCCTTCTTGGTGCGCACAACAACTGCTTTTAACACATCACCTTTTTTAACTTTACCGCGTGGAATTGCTTCTTTCACAGTAACTTTGATAATGTCGCCAATAGCAGCGTAACGACGGTGCGATCCACCTAGAACCTTGATACACATTACGCTACGAGCCCCTGAGTTATCAGCAACATCCAGCATAGTCTGTTCTTGGATCATATTAGTGCTCCGTTAAATTAAAAAACACCCTTTCGGGACGAAAACCCACTTACCCAGATCGGA
>NZ_QDDJ01000043.1 GCF_003121625.1 Ornithinimicrobium cavernae
CGATGCGCCTGCCCGTGCCCGTGAGGTGTTGGGGGTGTCGCGGTTGTCGAATCGGGCGTTGGCGGGGTGGTTGCACGGGTTGCCGGGGGTGGATCAGGTGGGTGCGGAGGCGCGGGCGGCGGTGTTGGGGACGCGGTCGATCAAGACGACGTCGAAGGCGTGGGCGATTGACACGTGTATTTCGATGATTGATCTGACGACGTTGGAGGGTGCGGACACGCCGGGGCGGGTGCGGGGGTTGGCGGCGCGGGCGTTGACGCCGGATCCCAGTGATCTGTCCACGCCGCGGCCGGCGGCGGTGTGTGTGTATGGCGATATGGTCGGCCACGCCAGGGACGTGTTGGGCCAGAGTGGGGTGCGGGTGGCCGCGGTCGCGACGGCGTTCCCGTCGGGGCGGGCGAGTGTGGCGGTGAAGCTGGCGGATGTGGCTGACGCGGTCAGTGCGGGGGCGGATGAGATCGACATGGTCATCGACCGGGGGGCGTTCCTGTCCGGGGACTATCTGGCCGTGTTCGAGCAGATCGTCGCGGTCAAGGCGGCGTGTGGGGGTGCCCGGTTGAAGGTGATCATGGAGACCGGTGAGCTGGTGACGTATGACAACGTGCGCCGTGCCTCGTTCCTGTCGATGCTGGCCGGGGGTGACTTCATCAAGACCTCGACCGGCAAGGTGGCCCCGGCGGCGACGCTGCCGGTCACGTTGGTCATGTTGCAGGCGGTGCGGGACTGGCGGGAGGCGACCGGGCAGATGGTCGGGGTGAAACCGGCCGGCGGGATCCGCACCAGCAAGGACGCGATCAGGTTCCTGGTCACCGTCCACGAGGTCGCCGGGGCGGACTGGCTGACCAACCAGTGGTTCCGGTTCGGTGCCTCCAGCCTGCTCAACGACCTGATCCTGCA
>NZ_QDDJ01000044.1 GCF_003121625.1 Ornithinimicrobium cavernae
CGCAGGCAGCCGGGGGCGCGGCAGAACACGTCGGCGGCGATGATGTAGGCCCGCATCGCCGTGTCGAACCGGTAGGCGGTGGTGGACCGTTCGATCAGGGTCCCGGTGACCGGGTCGGTCAGCAACCGGTACAACGTCGACCCCGGTGTGAGCGCCACCGTGCGGACTTCCTCGGGGGTCAGGAACAGGCAGTGCTTCCCGATCACCTCACCCACCCCCACCTCACCGGGCGGTAGCGCTGGCGGGGTGCCCGTCGGCACACCCGTTAAGGGTTCAGCTGAGGGGCGGGGCTGTCCGACCGGGCCGGGATCGGGACCATCGACACCTGCCGGGCCGAGGTCGCGACGGTCGTCTCCTGCTGAGTCGGGGTCGGGACGGTCTTGTCCTGCCGAGCCGTCGGCGGCTCCTCGAGCCGTGCCGTCGGTGGCTCCTCGGGCCGTGCCGTCGGCGCCTGCTCCTGCGGTGTCTGCTCGGGCAGCGGATGCGGCGGTGGTGGCGCCGCAGGTGCAGGCACAGGTGCAGCTCGCAGGGCCCGCAGCCGTGCCGGTTAGGCCTGCGGTGTCGGAGGTGCTGGCCGGGGAGGGTGTTCCGGTCCTGGCGGTGTTCCCGAGGGCGGCGGGGTGTCCGAGGGCGGTGGGGTTGGCGAAGGCGGCGGGGATGGGGTTGCCCTCGGGATCGACCGCTCCGACCGGCCCGTGCGTCCCGTTTTCGGGGCCGGGGCTGGTGTTGTGGATGCCGGTGGTGCCGAGGAGGGTGTTGAGGGGGACGATGAGGTTGAGTTGGGCGGTGGGTAGGGCGTGCAGGATCTTGGTGAGCTGGGCGGACTGCTCGGTGGTGATCTGGTCGGGGTCT
>NZ_QDDJ01000045.1 GCF_003121625.1 Ornithinimicrobium cavernae
AAAAAGAGAAACAAAAGCAATCTACAGGCACATTTCGCAGCCTGATTTGCTTTTTAGCCGTAAAGGGCTATGAGCGGTAACGCTCTGTTCGAGATAATTAGTGCTTTGCAAGTAAAAAGACGGTTAGCGATAAGCGTATTTTTCGCCTGATTATTATGTATTAGATAAAACAATGCGGAGTTTATAAAACAATGCCTAAAATTAAAACAGTACGTGGTGCTGCTAAGCGTTTCAAGAAAACAGCTTCAGGCGGTTTCAAACGTAAACAATCTCACTTACGTCATATTTTGACTAAGAAAACCACTAAACGTAAACGTCACTTACGCCACAAATCAATGGTAGCGAAAGCAGACCAAGTATTAGTAGTAGCGTGCTTACCATACGCATAAGCGTTGAGTCAAGTTAAAACGTACTTTAGTGAATTTTAGTTAATTATATACATTAGGAGATTTAATAATGGCTCGTGTAAAACGTGGTGTTATTGCAAGAGCACGCCATAAGAAAGTTCTTAAGGCTGCTAAAGGTTATTATGGTGCGCGTTCACGTGTTTATCGCGTTGCGTTCCAAGCTGTAATTAAAGCTGGTCAATATGCTTACCGTGACCGTCGTCAACGTAAACGTCAATTCCGTCAATTATGGATTGCACGTATCAACGCTGCAGCACGTCAAAACGGTTTATCTTACAGCAAATTCATCAACGGCTTGAAAAAAGCTTCTGTTGAAATCGACCGTAAGATTTTAGCTGACATCGCTG
>NZ_QDDJ01000046.1 GCF_003121625.1 Ornithinimicrobium cavernae
ACAACATCATAAAACAACACACTCAACATCATACATATAAATAAGGAAGCACAAAATGGCTAACTATTTCAACACATTAAACTTACGTCAAAAATTAGACCAACTCGGTCGTTGCCGTTTTATGGATCGTAACGAGTTTGCAGACGGCTGCAATTTCTTAAAAGGCAAGAAAATCGTTATCGTAGGTTGTGGTGCGCAAGGTTTAAACCAAGGTTTAAATATGCGTGATTCCGGTTTAGACATTAGCTATGCGTTACGTGCGGAAGCCATTGCTGAAAAACGTGCGTCATTTACTCGTGCAACCGAAAACGGTTTCAAAGTCGGCACATACCAAGAATTAATTCCAACCGCTGACTTAGTTATCAACTTAACGCCGGATAAACAACACTCAAAAGTGGTTGCAGATGTTGTTCCGTTAATGAAACAAGGTTCTGCATTCGGTTACTCGCACGGTTTCAACATTGTTGAAGAAGGTGAGCAAATTCGTAAAGATATTACTGTTGTGATGACAGCGCCAAAATGTCCGGGTACGGAAGTACGTGAAGAATATAAACGTGGTTTCGGTGTACCGACACTTATCGCAGTTCACCCTGAAAATGACCCGAAAGGTGAAGGTATGGCAATCGCAAAAGCGTGGGCATCAGCAACCGGTGGTGACCGTGCAGGCGTATTGGAATCTTCATTCGTAGCGGAAGTTAAATCCGACTTAATGGGCGAG
>NZ_QDDJ01000047.1 GCF_003121625.1 Ornithinimicrobium cavernae
CGCAGGCAGCCGGGGGCGCGGCAGAACACGTCGGCGGCGATGATGTAGGCCCGCATCGCCGTGTCGAACCGGTAGGCGGTGGTGGACCGTTCGATGAGGGTCCCGGTGACCGGGTCGGTCAGCAACCGGTACAACGTCGACCCGGGTGTGAGCGCCACTGTCCGGATTTCCTCGGGGGTCAGGAACAGGCAGTGCTTGCCGATCACCTCACCCACCCCCACCTCACCGGCCTCACCGGAGGGCGGGCTTCCCGCTGGTGGTGCTGGCGGTGGGCGGTCCTCTCCCGTCGAACCGTCACGGTCGGGACGGTCTTGTCCTGTCGGACCCTCGGTGGCTCCTCGGGCCGTGCCGTCGGCTGCTGCTCCGGCGGTGTCTGCTCGGGCAGCGGATGCCGTGGTGGTGGCGCCGCAGGTGCAGGCACACGTGCAGGACGTGCCGCCTGTTGCGGGAGGAGCAGCACCCGAGGCCGTCGGGTTCCCGAACGTGGGGGCCCTCGTGGAAGCGAAGGCGGCGGGGATGGGGTTGCCCTGGGGATCGACCGCTCCGACCGGCCCGTGCGCCCCGTTTCCGGGGCCGGGGGTGGTGGTGTGGATGCCGGTGGTGCCGAGGAGGGTGTTGAGGGGGACGATGAGGTTGAGTTGGGCGGTGGGTAGGGCGTGCAGGATCTTGGTGAGCTGGGCGGACTGCTCGGTGGTGATCTGGTCGGGGTCT
>NZ_QDDJ01000048.1 GCF_003121625.1 Ornithinimicrobium cavernae
CGATCTGGCGTTGTGAAAGTTTTAAGTTTGAAGCTTCTTTACCGATACGGTCTGTATAACCGTTAACTTGGATAGCTGGAGTTGCTAAACCTAAGTTAGCGATTTCAGTGTTAGCTGCGTCTAAAGCTGTTGCTGCTGCTGGTTTTAAGCTTGATTTACCGAAATCAAATAAAACGTCTGAGCTGAATGCGAAGTTTTTAGTTACAACTTCTGGCTCAACAACTGGTGCTACAGCGCCTTGACCGAAACGGTATGATAAACCTGCTGTTACAGAGTGGATATCAGGAGCATATTGGAAGTCCACATCTTGTGTGCCTGAACGAACTAATGCTTTATTTAAGTTACCCGCTTTGTTTAAGTATTGGTATTCAACACGTGCCGCTAATTCAGGAAGAATTGCGTACTCAACACCTGCACCTAAAATAGTTGATGCTTTTAATTTGTGGAATTTTGTTGTTGATTCGTTAGTGTTTTCCGCACCATATTTTTTATAGTCATTACGAACAACCGCAATACCTACTTTACCGTAAACGTCTAAGTCAGGTAATACTTCGTAGCTTGGTTTTAACGCTAAGTTTAAACCGTGAGCAGAGTGTTTAACTGTACGGAATTCATCTACGTTACCACGTACGCGACCGTAGTAGTCATAGCCTAATTCAGCTGCTAAACCGAAGTTATTTTGGTTTAAGATTTG
>NZ_QDDJ01000049.1 GCF_003121625.1 Ornithinimicrobium cavernae
TGCAAGTCGCAGCCCTATTTTAGCTTCGGCAAATACCATAACCGATAACCGCGGTTCATTAGATAAAGCCAGAGGCTTACGTTTTATCGATCCTAAATTGAAAACCGAAGACGTACGTTTGGCGGAAGTCGGTTTTGAATGGAAATATGCCGATTTTAATTTAAAAGGCAGCGTGTTCGAGCAAAGAGTTAAAAACTTCTATCAAACGACCAACAGTATCATTAGCAATGCGGGAACCTTAAAAACGAAAGGTTATGAAGCCGAGTTGGATTATCAATGGAACGCATTAAAATTAACCGCCGGTGTGGCGTATGCCGATCCGAAAGCGGACTTTGCGCTTTCTAATGATCCGCTGAATGTTATTCCGCAAGGTCGTCAATGGAGTACCGGTGTTTCGTATAAATTTGTTGAACCGAATTTAGAGATCGGTTGGTTAGGTCGCTATGCTCAGTCTAAAGAGTATAAAACGGGCGCTGCGCCGAAAGTCGAAACGAGAAGACGTATCGGATACGGCGTACATGATATTTTCGTAAACTGGCAGCCGCTTAATCAAGACAACTTCAATGTGAATTTCACGGTAAAAAACATCGGTAATAAATTCTATCGTAGCCACAGCCAAAGAAATCTTGAAGTCACGCCGCCAAGCCCGGGACGTGAGTTTAAAATCGGTATGAACTATAGTTTCTAATGGCGG
>NZ_QDDJ01000005.1 GCF_003121625.1 Ornithinimicrobium cavernae
CGGATCGAGGACTTCAGCAATCCCGAACCTACGGACAACACGACGTGCGCGTCACACGTCAACCCCTTTCGCTCCCGCCCCTGCACGGGTCCCGATCCAACGGCGAAACACCCACACAAAGGTCAGGAGACGTACACATGTGCTAACGTGAGTCACGAGGTCGACGACGGTGACGGTCCTGGGGAGGGGCGATGGGGGAGACGTTGCAGCACCAGGAGGTGCGCGGGTGGCTGTCCAGGCTGACCGACGGTGGTGACCTGGAGGCGCTGGCAGGGCAGAGCGGCGCCCAGCTGTGCGACCTGCTCCACGGCCTGGAGCTGGCCAAGAACGCGCTGTCGGCGGCTCAGGCGCGGGTCACCGTGGTCGCGACCGAGACATTGCGCGACGAGGCGGTTGCTGCCGGTGCGCCTCCCTCGCGTGCGGACAAGGGCATCAGCGCTCAGCTGGCCCTGGCGCGCAGGGAGTCGCCGCACGCGGGCTCGCGGCACGTGGGGTTCGCTCGGGCGGTGGTCACCGAGATGCCGCACCTGCACGAGGGGACGAGTGCGGGTCTGGTGCCCGAGTGGACGGCCACCAAGGTGGTTGCCGCCACTGCCTGCCTGTCGCGTGAGCACCGTGGTCTGGTCGACGCGCACCTGGCCGGCCGCTTCGAGCAGGCCTCGGACAAGGAGCTGGTGGCCGCGGCCCGTGCGAAGGCCTATGAGCTCGACCCCTACGCCTTCACGAATCGTGGCCGCCGGGCAGCGCGGGACCGGCGGGTGACCGTCCGTCCGGCACCAGACGTGATGTCGATGGTCTCCGGCTACCTTCCCGTCGCCCAGGGGGTCGCCTGCTACGCCTCCCTGGATGCGGCGGCCAAGGCGCTGCGGGCGACCGGTGACGAGCGGTCCATGGACCAGCTGCGCGCCGACCTGTTCGTGCAGCGACTAACCGGGCAGGCCGAGGCCGACCGGGTGCCCATCGAGGTCGGCCTGGTGATGAGCGACCGGGCGCTGATGGGGGCCTCCGAGGAGGCCGCTCGCCTTCAGGGCTTCGGCCCGGTGCCGGCGCCCTATGCGCGTGACCTGGTCGCCAGCGGCGGGCGGGTCTCCGCAGCTGGGTCTGTCGGTCAGGGCGCGCCCGGTGGCCGGGCGACGGGCGCGACCGTTGGCGCGTGGGCGGACCCGACCGGCGGGACGGGGGTGGACCCGACCGGCGGGACGGGGGTGGACCCGACCGGTGGCGCGGGGTCGGACCGGGCCCGGGACGAGGCGCTGGTGTGGCTGGGCCGGCTGTATGCCGATCCCGAGACCGGTGTGGTCACCGGTCAGGACCGACGACGCCGCCGGTTCACCGGGGCGGTTCGCCGGTTCA
Source organism: Ornithinimicrobium cavernae (assembly GCF_003121625.1). GTDB lineage: Bacteria > Actinomycetota > Actinomycetes > Actinomycetales > Dermatophilaceae > Ornithinicoccus > Ornithinicoccus cavernae. Next base: position 1,354 of record NZ_QDDJ01000005.1, read on the forward strand.
TCGTTGCCCGGGACCAGGTCTGCCGGACGCCGTGGTGTGACGCGCCCGTGCGGCACGCGGACCACGTGGTCCCCTGGGCAGCTGGCGGTGAGACCGACCCCACCAACGGCGCCGGACTGTGCGAGGCATGCAACTACGCCAAGGAAGCCACCGGCTGGCGACATCGGCCGGTCACGCTGCCGGACGGCTCGGTGGTCATCAGGATCACCACGCCGACCGGGCACACCTACGACTGCCACCCACCACCCGTGCTGCCCACGCGGGGGCGAGTCGGTGGGCAGCGCACGGAGCCGACCGACCTGGGCTCCCCCAGCGGCGGGGCGGGGGAGGGTGCCGGTTCGGCACTGCTCGACAGGGCTGCGGGAACGAGCCCGCTGGAGAGGCACCTGGAGCACCTGCTCGCAGGCTGACCTGGGTGCGACGCCGACTGTGCGAGGGTGTGCGTGTCTCAGCGGATGGGCCTGGACGGGACGTGAGCGCGAGCGCCAGCCAGCGTGCCGTGGCGTGTCGGCGATCCCACCGGTGGTGCGTCAACCAGTCGTGCGGGCCGCGGGATCCTGCGACGCTGAGGGTGGTGGGGTGTCCCCGGGCCCACCAGGCGCCCCGCGGCCGGCTTGGGAGGAGGGTCATGGAGCGGATCACTGAGCGACTGATCAGCTGGGCGAGCGTGCTGGAGGGTCAGACCCGCGAGCAGGCGCTGCGCGCGTCCCTCCTGCCGTTCGTCCACCCGCGCGTTGCGCTGATGCCCGACGCGCACCTCGGGTTGGGCGCCACGGTCGGCTCCGTCATCCCGACTGAGCGGGCGGTCATCCCTGCGGCGGTGGGGGTCGACATCGGGTGCGGCATGATCGCGGTGCGCACCCAGTTCACGGCTGACGACCTCGCCGGCAGGTCGCTGACGCCGTTGCGCACCTCGATCGAGGGGGCCGTGCCCCTGTCGGCGGGCGTCTCGAACCGCACGGTGCACGCATCGGCCGAGCCGCGCGTGGCGGAGCTCGAGACCCTGGCGGCCGAGACGGGGTTCGAGCCGGGTGAGCGTGCGGGGCGCTGGCGGTTGCAGCTGGGCACGCTGGGCTCCGGCAACCACTTCATCGAGGTGAGCCTCGACGAGCAGGACCGGGTGTGGGCCTTCCTGCACTCCGGATCGCGGGGCGTGGGCAACAAGATCGCCCGCCACCACATCGGGGTCGCCCGCGAGCTGTGCCGGAAGGGGCACATCCGGCTGCCGGACCGCGACCTCGCCTATCTCGTGGAGGACACCGAGGAGTTCGCGGCCTATCTCGGTGAGCTGCGCTGGGCGCAGCACTACGCACTGCTCAACCGGGACGAGATGATGGACCGGGTCCTGGCCTGCCTCTCCGAGTTCCTGGACGTCCCGGTGGTCGAGCAGGAACGCGTGAACTGCCATCACAACTTCACCGAGCAGGAGCGCCACTTCGGTCGCACCCTCTGGGTCACCCGCAAGGGCGCCATCGAGGCGCGCGAGGGTCAGCCGGGGCTGATCCCGGGTTCGATGGGCACCCGGTCCTACGTCGTCTCCGGACTCGGCAACCCGTTGTCACTCTGCTCTGCCCCGCACGGCGCGGGGCGCCAGTTCAGTCGCACGGCCGCGCGCAAGAGGTTCACCCGCGAGCAGCTCCGCGAGGCGATGGTCGGCATCGAGTTCCGCGACATCAAGGCCTTCCTCGACGAGATCCCGGCTGCCTACAAGGACATCGACCAGGTCATGGCGGACGCGGCCGACCTCGTGACGATCCGGCACACGCTGCGTCAGGTCGTCAACGTCAAGGGCGACTGACATCCCGCCGGCGACGCCATGGCGGTCCTCAGGTCACGAGAATGCAAAATCTTGCAGAACTCGTAGCGCTTTTGCGGGCGTCGCCCTAGGCTGACCGACGGCCCCCACACGCCGCCCCTGTGCTCGATCAACGGAGATCCCATGGCTCGCCTGCTGTCCGCCGCCCTTGCCGCCTCGGCCCTCGCCGCGACCGCCGCCCTCGCTCCCGCAGCCGCGGTCCCGTCAGACACCCTGCGGGTCGCCGGCGCCACCCCGGTCGCCGGCGCCACCCACGCCGCAGGCCCCACCGCGCTCGCCGGCGCCACCCACGCCGCCGGCGCCACCCACGCCGCAGGCCCCACCGCGCTCGCCGACGAGGCGCCCGGTCGCACCGTCACCCTGGTCGGCTCGCTCCAGGACGAGCTCGGTTGCGGTGCCGACTGGGACCCCGCGTGCCCGGCCACCCGGCTGGACCTGATCGATCCGGAGGGCACGGCATACTCCGGTGTCTTTGAGGTGCCCGCGGGCGACTGGGAGTTCAAGATCGCCCTGGACGGCGGCTGGGACGAGAGCCATCCCGCCGCCAACGTGCCGCTGGTGCTCGAGGGGCCCGCCACGATCGCGTTCGGCTACGACGACGAGACGCAGGCCTACTCGGTGACCCCCACCGCGCTGGCCGGTGACGTCACTGACGAGGACCGGGCCCTCGCCGGGGACAGCCTGCGCAAGCCGGTGACCTCCGAGCAGTTCTACTTCGTGATGGCCGACCGCTTCGCCAACGGCGACGAGGGCAACGACCGCGGCGGGATCGAGGGTGACCGCCTGGACCACGGCTTCGACCCCACCGACAAGGGCTTCTACCACGGCGGTGACCTGGCTGGTCTGCGCGAGCAGCTGGACTACATCCAGGGGCTGGGCACGACCGCGATCTGGCTGACGCCCTCCTTCACGAACCGTCCGGTGCAGGGCAGCGGCGCCGACGCGAGTGCCGGCTACCACGGCTACTGGATCACCGACTTCACCCAGATCGACCCCCACCTGGGTGGCAACGCCGAGATGCGGGCGCTGATCGACGACGCCCATGCGCGCGGGATGAAGGTCTACTTCGACATCATCACCAACCACACCGCCGACGTCATCGACTACGAGGGCGACAGCAGCGCCTACGTCTCCAAGGAGGCCAGCCCCTACCGCACCGCGACGGGCGAGGTCTTCGACGACGCCGACTACGCCGGCACCGACGAGTTCCCCGAGGTCGACCCGGCCACGTCCTTTCCCTACGTCCCGACCTTCCGCACCGAGCAGGACGCGACCGCCAAGGTCCCCGAGTGGCTCAATGACCCGCGGCTCTACCACAACCGCGGCGACTCGACCTTTGCCGGCGAGTCCAGCACCTACGGCGACTTCGTCGGCCTGGACGACCTGTGGACCGAGCGCCACGAGGTGGTCGACGGCATGGTCGACATCTACTCCACGTGGGCGGACTTCGGCATCGACGGGTTTCGTGTCGACACGGTCAAGCACGTCAACATGGAGTTCTGGCAGGAGTTCAGCCCGCGGGTGCTGGAGTCCGCGCGGGAGGGCAACGCCGACTTCTTCATGTTCGGCGAGGTCTTCGACGGCGATCCCCGCTTCATGAGCCGCTACACCACGACCGGCGCGCTGCCGGCCACCATCGACTTCGGGTTCCAGGGACGCTCCCTGGACTTCGCCAAGGGTGCCGCGACGACCGGTCTGCGCGACTTCTACGCGATGGACGACTACTACACGGATGCCGACTCCAACGCCTACCAGCTGCCCACCTTCACCGGCAACCACGACATGGGCCGCGCGGCGATGATGCTCGCCGGTGCAGGTTTCACGGGTGCGGAGCTGCAGGCCCGAGTCGAGCTGACCAACGAGCTGATGTTCCTCACCCGGGGCCAGCCGGTCGTCTACTACGGGGACGAGCAGGGCCTCATCGGCTCGGGCGGGGACAAGGACGCCCGGCAGGACCTGTTCGCCACCCAGGTGCCGCAGTATGCCGAGGAACCGGTGATCGCCGCCCCCTCCGGCAGCATGGACCGCTACGACACCAGGCACCCGCTCTACCGTCAGATCGCCGCGCTGGCCGACCTCCGGCAGGAGCACCCGGCCCTGGTGGACGGCGCGCAGATCCATCGCTACGCCTCGGCACAGGAGGGGATCTTCGCGGTCAGCAGGGTCGACGCGGACGAGCAGGTGGAGTACCTCGTCGTGGCCAACAACTCGACCGAGCCGGCCACGGCGGTCGTCCCGACCTATGCCGCTCACAGCACCTTCAGAGGCATCTACGGCGACACCGGGAAGGTCAGGACGGACCGGCTCGGCCGCGTCGAGGTCGAGGTGGCCCCGCTGTCCGTCGAGGTCTACCAGGGCGCGAGGCTGAAGACGTCCCCGAACGCCCCCGCGGTCTACCTCACCGAGCCGTCGGGCGGCACGGTGGGCGGTCGTGCGGAGATCGGTGCGGCCACGCCGGACAACGTCTTTGCGCAGGTCACCTTCGCCTACCGACCCGTCGGGACACACGAGTGGACCGCCCTCGGCACCGACGACAACGCCCCCTACCGCGTCTTCCACGACGTCACCGCGGTGCCGCACGGCACGCTGCTGGAGTACCGCGCGATCCTGCAGGACGCCACCGGCAACCTGTCGGTCGACTCCTCCTGGGCACGCGTCGGCGCGGAGTCCGGCGGGGGCGGTGGGGAGGCCCCGGGCCCCATCGGGCCGATCACCCAGCCCGACTTCGTCTCCGCGCCCGGCTCGCACAACTCCGAGATGGGGTGCCCCGGGGACTGGCAGCCCGAGTGCGACCAGGCCCAGCTGACCCTGGACGCCAACGACCAGATCTGGAAGGGCACCTACGACCTGCCCGCCGGTGACTACGCCTACAAGGCGGCGGTCGACAAGAGCTGGGACGAGAACTACGGCCAGGGCGGCGCGCCGGGCGGCGCGGACATCCCCTACACCGCACCCGGCGGGCCGGTCACCTTCTACTACGACCACGCCACGCACTGGATCACCAGCGACGCGCAGGGCCCGGTCCTCACTGCTCCGGGCAGCTTCCAGTCCGAGCTCGGCTGCCCGGGGGACTGGTCCCCGGACTGCATGCTGCCCTGGCTGCAGGACCCGGACGGCGACGGCACCTACACCTGGTCCAGCACGCAGGTGCCGGCCGGCAACTACGAGTTCAAGGTCGCCCACGGCCTCAGCTGGGACGAGAGCTACCCCGGCAGCAATGTCCCGGTGAGCGTGCCCAGCGACGGTGTGGTGCTGACCATCACCTACGTCCTGGCCACCCACGAGGTGAGCGTCAGCACCTCGGAGGCGGGGGTGGCCCCGGACCTGACGGCCGCCAAGGCGCACTGGCTGGCACCCGGGCTCCTCGCCTGGCCCGCCGACGCGGTGCCGGCTGGAACTGACCCGGCGCTGTTGGACTGGCGTCTGCACTGGTCACCCGACGGTGGCCTGGCGGTCGACGCGGAGGCGGTCACCGGCGGTCGGTCGGCCCCACTCACCTACGACCCGGCCGGCCTGCCCGAGGACGTCGTGGCGCAGCGGCCGGAGCTGGCCGACTACCTGTCGCTGCGGCTGGACCGGAAGACCACGAAGGAGGTCGGGGAGATCCTGCGGGGTCAGGTCGCCGTCGCGCTCTACGACGACCTCGGGCGACTCATGGATGCCACCGGCGTGCAGATCCCGGGGGTCCTCGACAGCCTGTATGCCGAGGCGCTGGACACGCAGCTGGGCGCCACCTGGCAGGCGGGCCGGCCCACGGTGAGCCTGTGGGCACCGACCGCGCAGGACGTGGACCTGCTCCTGTGGCCGGCCGACGCGGCCGCCGAGGCACCGGTCGAGGAGGCGCAGCGGGTCGACCTCGCGCGTGCCCAGGACGGCAGCTGGTCGGCGAAGGGCGACCGCGACTGGGCGGGCCGTCACTATCTCTATGCCGTGGAGGTCTTCGCGCCGAGCACGGGGGAGGTGGAGACGAACCTGGTGACCGACCCCTACTCGGTCGCGCTGACGCTCAACTCGACCCGGTCCGTCCTGGTCGACCTGGACGACCCGGCCCTGCAGCCGGAGCTGTGGCGCACCACGCAGGCACCGGTCCTCGCCGACGAGGTCGACCAGACCATCTACGAGCTGCATGTGCGGGACTTCTCGCTCAGCGATCCCGACGTGCCTCAGGAGCACCGCGGGTCCTACCTCGCCTTCGCCGACGACAGCCACGGCACGCGGCACCTCGAGGCGCTCGCCGAGGCGGGCCTGAACACCGTGCACCTGCTGCCGACGTTCGACATCGCCTCCATCGAGGAGGACCCCGCCGCACAGACCACCCCGGACTGTGACCTGGAGGCCCTCGCCCCGGACAGCCCGGAGCAGCAGGCCTGCATCAAGGCGCAGGCCGGGTCCGACGCGTTCAACTGGGGCTACGACCCGTGGCACTTCCTGGCACCGGAGGGGTCCTACGCCTCCACGCCCGAGGCGGCCCACGGCGGCGCCCGCGTCGCGGAGTTCCGCACCATGGTCGGCGGGCTGCACGACTCCGGCCTGCGCGTCGTGCTGGACCAGGTCTACAACCACACGGCGCAGTCGGGTCAGGGGGAGAAGTCGGTGCTCGACAGGGTCGTGCCCGGCTACTACCACCGGCTCAACGCCATGGGTGCGGTCGAGACGTCCACCTGCTGCCAGAACGTGGCGACCGAGCACGCGATGGCGCAGAAGCTGATGGTCGACTCGGTCGTGCTGTGGGCCCGTGACTACAAGGTCGACGGGTTCCGGTTCGACCTGATGGGTCACCACTCGCGGGACACCATGGAGGCGGTGCGGGCGGCTCTCGATGAGCTGACCGTGGACGAGGACGGAGTGGACGGTTCGGCCGTCACCCTCTACGGCGAGGGCTGGAACTTCGGGGAGGTCGCCGGCAACCGGCTGTTCCACCAGGCCGTCCAGGGCCAGCTCGCCGGGACCAGCATCGGCACTTTCAACGACCGGCTGCGCGACGCGGTCCGGGGCGGTGGCCCGTTCGACGAGGACCCACGCCGGCAGGGCTTCGGCTCCGGGCAGTTCACCGACCCCAACGGCGCACCGGTCAACGGTGACGAGGCGACCCAGCAGCGTTCGCTGGCGCACGACACCGACCTGGTGCAGATCGGGCTGGCCGGCAACCTGCGGGACTTCGCGTTCCGCAGCGCCGAGACCGGCGAGGTCGTCCGCGGGGTCGAGCTGGACTACAACGGGGCCCCTGCCGCCTATGCCGAGGACCCCGACGAGATCATCAACTACGTCGATGCCCACGACAACGAGACGCTCTTCGACGCGCTGACGCTGAAGCTGCCGCAGGCCACATCGATGGCGGACCGGGTGCGGATGAACACCCTGTCCCTGGCGACCGTCACCCTCAGCCAGAGCCCCTCGTTCTGGCACGCGGGCGCCGACCTGCTGCGCAGCAAGAGCCTGGACCGCAACTCCTACGACAGCGGCGACTGGTTCAACCTGCTCGACCTCACGATGACCGACAACGGCTTCGGGCGTGGGCTGCCGCCGGAGGCCGACAACGGCGCCAAGTGGGACTACCAGCGCCCGCTGCTGGCCGACCCGGCGCTGAAGCCCTCCCCGGAGGACATCGCGACGGCCTCGGCCGCCGCCCAGGACCTGCTGGAGCTGCGCTCCTCCACGCCGCTGTTCCGGCTCGGCACGGCCGCGGCGATCAGCGACAAGGTCTCCTTCCCGGTGTCCGGCACCCCGGACGCGCACGACGGCGTGATCGTCATGCGGATCGACGACACCGTGGGCGCGGACACCGACCCGGCGCTGGACGGCCTGGTCGTGGTCCTCAACGCCAGCGACGAGCCGGTCGAGCAGGTCCTGCCCGGTATGGCGGGTGCCCACCTCTCCCTGTCCCCGGTCCAGGCCGGTGGCTCGGACGAGGTGGTCAAGGGGTCCGTCTGGGAGGCCGGCTCCGGGACGGTGTCGGTCCCGGCGCGCACCGTGGCGGTGTTCGTCCAGCGCTAGGACGACGGCGCCCTGGGTGCGCTCCACGGTGGTGTTCCGACCAGGGCCGGGTGGGTGCCCCTAGCCGGCGCCCATCAGATGGACCACGAGCAGCATGGCCGGCATCGCCAGCACCGTCGTGGCGAAGACACTGTCTCGCGCCAGGCTCTCTCCGCGGCGGTAGGCCACGGCGAGGATGAAGACGTTCTGCGCGGTGGGGAGCGAGGCCATGACGACCGCGCCAAGCACCTCCTGGGAGGACAGGCCCAGGACGGGGCCGGCGACCAGCCAGGTGACCGCCGGCATCAGGCCGAGCTTGAGCAGCACCATGCCGCCCAGCTCGACCAGGTTGCCCCTGCCGCGCGGGACGGGCGAGAGGCGCAGCGAGATGCCGAACGCGAGCAGCATCCCCGGGATCGCCAGCCCGGCGATGAGGTCGATCGGGGCGCGGACCAGGTCGGGCAGCTCGACACCGGTCACCGCGACGAGGAGGCCCAGCAGGCTGCCGACCGTCAGTGGGTTGGTGAGCGGTGAGAGGAGGAGCCGCCGGACCGAGACCTGTCCCCGGCCGGTCGCATCGAGGGCGGCCAGCCACAGGGGCTGCAGCACCAGCAGCTGCATGAGCAGGATCGGTGCCGCCCACGAGGCGTCCCCGACCACGTAGATGGCGATCGGCACGCCCAGGTTGTTGGAGTTGACGTAGCTGACGCTCATCCCGCCCATCACGGCGTGCGGCAGCGGGCGGTGCAGCACGAACCGGGCGAACGCCAGGTAGGCCCCGGCCGTGACGATCACACCGGCCGCGGTCGCCAGCAGGAACCCCGAGAAGAGGACGCCCACGTCCGAGTCCGCGACGACCAGGAAGAGCAGCGCCGGGGAGCCGACCCAGAAGGTCAGCTTGGCCAGCAGCTGCTGGCCGTCGCGTCCGAACAGCCGGGTGTGTGCGATGACCCAGCCGACCGCGATGACGACCGCGATCAGCCAGAATCCCTGCAGGACGGCCACCACGCTGAGCCATTATCCGTGTGGCCCCCGACTGTCGTGTCGCCGGAGGGCTACGGAGGCGACCACGGACTGACAGCCGGAGGGACGGAGGCGACCGCGGTCCCGCGGATGATGTCCGGTGGGGGAGGCGCTACGGTGCAGGAGACGGGCCCGCTGCCCGCGGAGCCCCATCTCGAGACGAGGAGCCACCCATGCCCAACCCTGTTGTCAGCAAGGCCAGCACCACCTGGAACGGCGACCTGTTCACCGGCAAGGGCAGCACGTCCCTGGACAGCTCGGGGGCCGCGACCTTCCCGGTCGAGTGGAACGCCCGGGCCGAGGGCTCGGACACCACGACCACGCCCGAGGAGCTGCTCGCCGCGGCCCACGCCACCTGCTTCTCCATGGCGTTCTCCAACGAGCTGAAGAAGAACGACACCCCGCCGACCGAGGTCCGCACGACCGCGGAGGTCACCTTCATCGCAGGCACCGGCGTCACCGGGATCCACCTGACCACCAACGTGACCGCGGACGGTCTCGACGAGGAGACCTTCCAGAAGATCGCCCAGGGCGCCAAGGAGAACTGCCCGATCAGCCAGGCGCTCGCCGTCGAGATCACGCTGGACGCGACGCTGGCCTGAGCCACCTGCTCACCGAGGGCCGTCCGGATCCGTCCGGTCGGCCCTCAGCCGTCCGGAGGTTGCCGGCGGTCGTCCGTGCGGCGGTATGTCCGCGCACGGCGCCCTGGCAGAGCCAACGGCTTACGGTCGCCGAAATACGGTTGCCGGGCCGCGGATACTGGATCCGTGGACCAGACACAGGTGGGCGAGCTGCTCGTGACGCGGGTGCCCAACGACCCCGGGCCGGAGCAGTCGGTGCTGACCGAGGCGATCGCCGGGGTCGGGAGCCGGGCGATGACAGCAGCGTACGGCGACGCGAGCCTGGCCGACTCCGGCAGCACGTGGGCGGTGGCCATGGCCGGGTCCCCCTACCGCCGGCGTATCGCCCTGGTGGCCTCCACGGTCGCTGAGCCGGACCGGGTGCTCGGCTTCCTCTCTGCCGGCCTGCCGCTGACCGACAACGTCGGGCTGGCCGAGCTCGAGCTGGGGTTCGACCCCGGGGTGGATGTCGGGCGGGTGGGGCAGGCGCTCTGGACGGTCCTCCGGCCCCAGCTCGAGGCGGACGGGCGGACCACCGTCCAGCCGTGGACCGCCCACGGCCAGGCTGCTCAGGGGACACCGCGGCTCCGACCAGCCACCGGTGCGGGCGAGCTCCCGGCCGATGCCGTGTCCACCCTGCTCACCGACCTGGGCTTCGCGCTGGAGCAGGTCGAGCGCTACAGCGTGCTCGATGTCGCCGACGCGACCGGCCCGGCCACCGGGCTCACCGAGCAGGCAGCACAGGCGGCCGGTCCGGCATACCGCCCCCTCACCTGGGCCGGGGTGACGCCGCCGGAGCTGCGCGACCGGATGGCGGTGCTCCGCAGCCGGATGAGTGTCGACGTGCCGCTGGGCGGGCTGGACGGCGAGATGGAGGTGTGGGACGCCGAGCGGGTGCGGCACGCCGACGAACGGATGGCCGAGGTCGGACGGCTGCAGGTCGTCACCGCCGCCGAGCACGTGCCCAGCGGTGACCTGGTGGCCTACACCCTGCTCAGCCAGAGGCTCGATCTGCCCGCCGTCGCCTTCCAGGACGACACGCTGGTCCACGGCGACCACCGCGGCCACCGGCTCGGGATGCTGGTCAAGGCCACAAACCTGGTGGCCCTGGCCGACCTCGCTCCCGAGGTGGAGCGGATCCACACCTGGAACGCCGACGAGAACGCGCACATGCTGGCCATCAACGTCGAGCTCGGCTTCCGCACCGTGGGGTTCGAGGGCGGTTGGCAGCTGCGCCTCTGACGTCGCAGGGCGATCCGGGTGCCGCGCCGCGGCCCGGCAACAGCAACGCGGGGCGGGGCACCCGAGGTGCTCCGCCCCGCGCTGGGACCGTCGGCCGGTCAGGGTCTGGTGACGTGTCCGGGACGGCCCGGCGTGTCCGGTCGGCCCGGCGTGTCCGGTCGGCCCGGGTTCCCGGGCGGCCCTGGGTTCTCCGGCGGCCCCGGGTTCTCCGGCGGCCCCGGGTTCTTCGGCGGTCCGGGCCTGCCCGGTCCGTCGCCGGGGAGCTCGGAGCCGTCGAGCAGCGCGACATAGCGCTCGGTGTCCCCGCTGGTGTTCAGCGCGATGACGTAGTCGCCCAGCTCGGTCGTCGGCAGGAGCACCCGGAGGGTGGTGTCGCCGTCGGCGTCCAGTACCAGCTGGTTGGCGTAGCGGACGTCCGACGCTGCGGGGTCCGCCGGGTCGGCGTCCCCGTCGAGGATGAGGACGCTGACCTGCTCACCCGCCAGTGCGGCCTCGCCATCGACGGAGACCTCGACGCGGTCTCCGTCCACGGTGGCCTGGTGGGCGAAGGGGTCCGTGGCCGAGGCGGAGGTGGCGATCGCCAGCCCACCGCCGACCAGGGCGCCGGTGACGGCCAGAGAGGTGATGATGCGCTTCATGATCGGGCTCCTCAGTCGATCTCGTGCTGCAGGACAGGGCGGGCAGTGGTCTCGTCCCACGCCCAGGTGGAGGTGAAGTCCCACCCGAGGACGTTCTCGTAGGTGGCGCGATCGGCCGCCTGCGCCGCGGTGACGGTGGCACCCTTGGTCGTCTCGGGTCCCTCGGTCGTCTGGGTCTCGACACTGACGTCGACGGTCTCGGCGCCGAGGTTGTTCACCAGCGAGGCCGTGTCCCCGGAGAGGACCCGGGCCACCACGCGCCCGGCGTAGCCGGTGGCCAGGACGGCCTCGTTCAGGGCGATGGAGTTCTGCAGGGTCGTGCCGGTGTAGGCATAGCCGCTGAGCCCGCCCGCGCTCATGGTGCCGACGACCTCGACCCGGCCCGTGGCGTAGACGTTCTCGGTGAGGCTGCCGCGTCCGGTGATGCCCGCGACCCCGCCCGCCTGACGCCCGCCCGTCGCCGACACGTCGGCGGTGGAGTAGGAGTCGCGCAGGACGCCGTAGGAGTAGCCGACCACGCCACCGACGGTGGACCCGCCGCTGATGGAGCCGGCCGTGGAGACTTCCGACACCTCGCCCCGGTTGACGTCCACCAGGAGGCCGGTGTTGCTGGCCGTGCTCGTCACGGTGCCGTCCAGGGACAGGCCCGTGATGGTCCCCGAGTTGAGCGGGAAGAGACCGCCCGTGCCCGAGCTGAAGCCGCTGAGACGGTGTCCGGCTCCGTCGAACGTGCCCGTGAAGCCCTCGGGGGCGATCCGGACGTCCAGGCCGGTCAGGTCCAGGTCCGCGGCCAGCCGGAAGTGCTGGTCCGGGTAGGCGCTCACCTCACCGAGATCGGCGGCCTCCTCGATGAGGTAGGCACCGTCGGCCGGGTCCTGGCCCAGCTCCGGCCGCTCCGGCGCGGGCAGGGGTGGGACCGGCTCACCGGTGTAGTCCTCCGGCGTGGCCACGAGCACCGGTCGGCCCGCCGCCTCGTGCCAGGTCCACACGTCCGTGAGGTCCCACCCCAGCGTCTCCGTGAAGAACTGCGGGTCACGGGTCTGGTGCAGCGTCGCCGTCGCACCGGACCAGTTGCCCGCACCGGGCTCCTCGAGGTTGGACTGGACGGACGCCTCCAGGGTCTCGGCGGCCCAGTTGTTCTCCAGGGTGGCCGTGTGTCCCGAGAGGACCCGGCCGAGGAACCGGTGGGCATAGCTCGGGGCGGTGACGCTCGGGCTGAGCGCGATGCTGTCACGGATCTCGGTCCCCGTGTAGGCGTAGCCGACGACGCCGCCGGTGTTGCGGCTCGTCGCCGAGACGGGGCCGCTGGCGTAGACGTGCTCGGTGACCGAGCCGGCCAGGGCCACACCGATCACGCCACCGGACTCGGTGGAGTCCGAGTGCACGGTCGCCGTGGTGTAGGAGTCCCGCACGGTTCCCGCGGAGTCACCCACCACCCCGCCGACGCGTGAGGTGCCGGTGACCGTGCCCGTCGTGTAGACCCCGCTGACCGTCCCGCCGTTGACGTTGGCGAGGATCCCGACGCGGCCTCCGGACAGGGAGACGTCGGCCTCGACGATGCCGAGGTCACGCACGGTGCCGTTGTTGATGTTGATCAGACCACCACGGGCGGAGGTCAGGCCCGTGATGACGTGACCGTTCCCGTCCAGCTCACCGGTGAACGGCGCGAGACCGCCGACCGGCGTGTAGTCGGTGAGACCGGAGAGGTCCAGGTCCGCGGTGAGGACGTACTTCTCGGCGCGGTAGGTGGACAGCTGCGCGAGGTCCTGCGCGGTGGCGATCTCGTAGTAGCCGTCGACGTTGGGCTCGCCCGGCGGTCGCTTCTCGACGTAGACCTCGGTGTTGGCGCGCAGCAGGGGTCGCTGGGCCGCGTCGTCCCACACCCACACGTCGGTGAGGTCCCAGCCGAGGTCGTCGGCGTAGAGCCCCGGAGTGCCCGTGGTGTCGGCCGGCACCACGCGGCCCCTGAGGTTGGTCTCGGCCGGTGCGTCCTTCAGGCTCTCCACGCTGACGTAGGAGGCGTCGGTCGCCAGGTTGCCCTCCAGGGTGGCGGTGTTGCCGCTGAGGACCCGGCCGACCACGGCGTGCGCGTAGCTCGGTGCGGTCACCGACTCGTTGAGCGAGATGGCGTTGCGCACGGTCGTGCCGGTGTAGCCGTAGCCCACGACGCCACCCACGTTGCGGGTGTCCGAGGTGACGTTGCCCGTCGAGTAGACGTTCTCGGTGATGGAGCCGCCCAGGGCGACGGCGACGACACCGCCCGCCTCGGTGGTGCGGGAACGGACGTCGGCCGTGGAGTAGCTGTTGCGCACGACTCCGGTGGAGTCGCCCACCAGGCCGCCGACGCGCCCCCGGCCGATGATCGAACCGGAGGTCCAGCTGTTCTCGATCGTGCCGGTGTTGTAGTCCGCGAGGACCCCGATGGTTCCCTTGGTGGTGTCGATCTGCGCGCCCGTCACCGCGAGGTTGCGGATGGTGCCCTCGTTGGTCGCGAACACACCGCCACCGCCGTCAGCATCGGCGCGGAAGCCAGTGATCTCGTGCCCCCGGCCGTCGAAGACACCGCGGAACGTCTCGGTGCCGGAGCCGACCTGGCTCCGCTCGAGCTCATCGAGAGCGAGGTCGTTCATCAGCGCGTAGTGGGCCTCCGGCGCGTGCCGGATGTTCTCCATGTCGGCCCAGGTCCGCACCTCGAAGGGCTCCTCGGCGGTGCCCTCCCCGAGCACGCCCTCGCGCAGCACGGTCGTCGGGATCAGGGGCCGGCCGTTGCCGAGGCTGTCCCAGACGAGGAGCCGGACGGCGTTGTTGGGGTCGACGGGGAGCGGCGCGTCGAAGGTGACGTACTGCTCGGTGCCCGACTCGTCCAGGGTGACGTCGGCGGAACGGACCGCGAGGGTCTCCTCCTGCGCGTAGTCCATCGCGACGGCCGTGACCGTCAGGTCCTCGACGTCGGCGCCGGGATAGCTCAGGAACCCGACACCGGCGAGCTGGTCACCGGCGATGCGGGCCGAGCTGAGCTTCCACGTGCCCTCGGGTCGGGAGACCGTGTAGTCGTCGATCGTGTCACCGGCGCTGTTGTAGGCCGTGAGCTGCAGCCCTGCCTCGGTGACCTCGAGGGCCATGCCGGTCTGCAGGTCCTCGTCGTAGACGACGTCGTCCCACCAGTTCACCTGGTTGGCGTAGAACTTCGGGCCCGCGGAGCCGGTCGTCACGAAGGTCGTGCCGGCCGCCTCCTCCTCGGGGGTCTCGGCCAGTCGGCCGTCGAAGACGGTGTGCCGCTTGTAGACGTGGTCGTGTCCACCGATGTGCAGGTTGACGCCGAGCTGGTCGAGGGTCTCGGTGACCCGGGCCCGCTGGTTGGCCATCCCGGCGTCGTCGCTGTGGCTCCCGCCGTAGTACGGGAAGTGGCCCAGGACGACCTTCCACTCCTTGTTCGTGGCGCGCATGTCCTCGACGAGCCAGGCGAGCTGGGTGTCGAGGTCGTAGTTGGAGTTGAGCACCGCGAAGTGGATGTCCCCGCGGTCGAAGGAGTAGGAGGACTCCCCGACGGCCGAGCCGTTGTCCGGCAGGTTGTACATGCTGGTGAAGATCGCGCTGCGCTCCTCGGCGAGGACGTCGTGGAACTCCTTGTCACCGTAGGTCTCGTGATTGCCGACCATCGTGGCGACCTGCAGGTCCAGGCCGTCCAGGACGTGCTCGAAGGCCTCGTCCCAGTACTCCGCGCGCCCGCCCCGGTCCACCAGGTCACCCATCTGGACCATCAGGTCACCACCCGGGTGCTTGGCCCGGACGGTGTCGAGCATGGACGTGAACAGCGCGTAGTCCGCGGGGTCGGAGCTGGAGACCTGGAGGTCGCCCATCACGTAGATCGGTGCGTTGGTCTCGCCCCCGGCCACGAACTCGCCCCGGACCTCCGTCCAGGCGCCCTCCGGTGAGACGCCCAGACGGTACTGGTAGCGCTCACCGGCGGTCAGGCCGGTGAGGTCGAACTCGTGGCTGCGCAGCACCTGACCGGTGATCGAGTCCTGGTAGGTCGCCGCCTCGCGGGCGACCCGGTCCATCTCGAAGATCGTGCCTCCGTCGGAGGCGACGGTCTCGGCCGCGGACCAGTCGCCGGAGTCGGCCGGGAGCACCTGCAGGTAGGCCTCGGTGATCGCGCGGTCGGTGACCGCGCTGACGCCCGCCTCGCCGGGCCGGGCGCCGACCGCGGCGACCGTCCCCTGGTGCCGGAAGACGACGGCGGGGTCGAGGTCGTCCTGCGTCACGGTGAGGCGGATCAGCTCGGCGGCCGTCGACCCTCGGGCGTCGGTGGCCTTGACGACGACGAAGTGGTCGTCGTGGCCGGTCACGGTGAAGGTCCCGTCAGTGACCGGGAGCTCGCCGGAGCCGGTGAGGACCGTGATGTCGATCTCCGGCTGGTCCCCGCTGTCGTCGGTGGCCGTGACCTCGGGCAGGGTGACCACCTCACCCCCGGCGGCGGTCGCCGGGAGGGTGTCGGCAACGGTGATCTCGGGTGCGTAGTTGGCGCCGCGGACCCGCTCGCCGATCCACACCGGGGCCGAGATGAGCTCGTCGCCGTCGGTCTGGGTCGCCTTGACGAAGTAGTAGTCGCCGTCGGTCACCTGCAGGACGGGGTCCAGGCTGACGGTGGAGGTGTCGAGGTCGGTGAACTCGGCCGCGACCTCACCGCCGTTCGTGTAGATCTGGACGGTGGCGAAGGTGTCCTCGGGGTCGGTCAGATCGAGGTCCAGGGTGAGCTCGGTCGTGTCCGCCGGCAGGATCGACCCCATCAGCTGGCCGTTGGCGCCGAGCTGGAGGATGGCGTCCTCGTCAAACGTGGCGTAGGTGGTGCGTTCGTGCATGGCCTGGTAGAGACCGTCGGCCGTGTGCTCGCTCGCCCAGATGCCGGTGATCGCCGGGTTGCTCGTCACCCAGGTGCGGGCGTGCTCGTCACCGCTGAACGTGGGGGACAGGTGCCAGCCGTTGTCCAGCGCCAGGATCCACTGGCTGTGGTAGCTCGCGGTCTTGTACTCGAACAGCTGCACGCTGGCATCCGCGGTGGGAGTCAGGTGGTTGAAGTCGAAGAAGTCGCCCCACCCGGTGGTGCTCGGGTGGTTGAACTGCGCGACGGCACCGGGGTCCAGGGCGAGCCGGGCATACATGGTCGGCAGGTCGTACATGATGTTGCCGGTCCCGAAGGTGCCACCCGAGGGGCTGTTGGCGGTCGCGAGCCAGTCGGCGTTGAACACGTTGAGGTGACCTGTGCCGTCATACCAGGTCAGCTCCTCGGCGATGACCGTCTCGAGGTCGCTGCCGGCGTTGAACGCCTCCGACTGCTCGTGCAGGTAGCGCCACTCCTCCGAGGCGGCGTCCCGCCAGTCGGTGATGAAGTCGTCGGCGTTGCGCAGGTCGAAGGTGACGTCGTGCTCCGCGAGGCCGAAGAAGTCGGCGTCCGAGTTCTGCGCCACGTGGGTGAAGGCGTCGACCGGTAGGGCCTGCCCGTCACTGATCGAGGTGTGGGAGTGGAACTCGCCCGTGTAGTGCGTGCGGCCGAGGTAGACCGGGTGCGTGGGGTCCGCCTCCTCTGCGGCCTGTGCTGGCAGCGGTGCTGCGAGTGTTCCGGCCATGGCCACTGCTACTACTGCGCTCACGGCCGTGCTGCCGTGGACCCGTCTCGGGCGTGCGGTCATCGTCTCTCCTCGGTTGAGTTGTGCCGCGGCGAAACCTAGAGCCGCCGAGCGACCCCACGGGGCCTGGTCGGTGACCGGGGAGTGAACGTCTGTGGGCCGGGGGGCCGCGACCGCCTACGGGCGGTCCACAGGCAGCGCACACGTGTAGACCGAGACCCGCTTGGCCCGCGGGTTGCCCTGTCCCAGACGGCGATAGCGGCCGAGCACCTCGACCAGCTCCTCGCGGAGGGCCGTCATCTGCTCGGCGGTCACCAGGACCAGGTGGTCCTCCAGCCCCAGCACCGGCTGCCACGGCGCAGGCCACTCGGTGCGGGCGTCCAGCCAGGAGCCCGCCCGGTCCGTGAAGTGCTCGAGGTAGTCGCGGGCCAGCCAGTCGGCGGCGGCGAGGTCGTCCGGGTCCTCAGGGTCCGGTATGCCGGCGCTCACCTCGGCCGCGGCGCCGGCGGACCGCGCCCGCCAGACCCGGCGGCGGCCGGTGCCCCCGCCCGTGTCCTCGATCAGGCCGACCTCGGCCAGCTGGCGCAGGTGGTAGCTCGTCGCGCCGGTGTTCGTCTCCAGTGCCACCGCCAGCTCGGTGGCGGTCGCCGCGCCGTGCACCCGCAGCTGGGCGAGCAGCCGGCTGCGCAGGGGGTGGGCCAGGACCCGCAGGGGAGTCCGGGCGGACCGCGCTCCCGCCCGGCCGTCGCGGTCCGGTGGCCCGCCGTCGGCGGCGACTGTCGGCATACTCTCCTCTGGGTCGGTCATTCACCCAGTATGCACACTCTCTGTGCACAGAACATGTGCATGATGCCCGTCGAGGGTCGTGAAAGGGGGGTTGACCTGCGGTCTTGCGTGATTTGAAGCCGTCCCCGGCGGTCCCGTAAACTAGAGGACTGTTGCCAACCCACGACCTGGTGGGTCCGGCTCATGCCACTCCCACGAACACGAGGGTTACACGTGCGTACCTACACACCTAAGGCCAGCGAGATCACCCGCTCCTGGCACGTCATCGACGCCACGGACGTCGTGCTGGGCCGCCTCGCGTCCCAGGCCGCGATCCTGCTCCGTGGCAAGCACAAGGCCACCTACGCGCCCCACGTTGACACCGGTGACTTCGTCATCATCATCAACGCCGAGAAGGTCGCGCTGACCGGCTCCAAGCTGGAGCAGAAGAAGGCCTACCGCCACTCCGGCTTCCCGGGCGGCCTGCGGTCCAAGAGCTACACCCAGCTGCTCGAGCAGCACCCGACCCGCGCGGTCGAGAAGGCGATCCAGGGCATGATCCCCAAGAACTCCCTGGGCCGCCAGCAGCTCTCCAAGCTCAAGGTCTACGCCGGCGACAGCCACCCGCACGCCGCGCAGCAGCCCGTCCCGTTCGTCATCTCGCAGGTTGCGCAGTAAGGAAACAGTGACAGACATGACTGTGAACAACACCGAGGTCGAGGCCGACGAGGTCGAGCTGACCGAGTACACCTCTGAGTCCGAGGCGCCGGTCGGCGAGGCCGCCCGTCGCCCCTCCGCCTCCGCCCCGGGGGCCGGCACCGGCCGCCGCAAGCAGGCCGTCGCCCGCGTCCGCATCGTGCCGGGCACCGGTGAGTGGAAGATCAACGGCCGGACCCTGGAGGAGTACTTCCCCAACAAGGTCCACCAGCAGATCGTCAACGAGCCGCTGACCGTCCTGGAGCTCGACGGCGCCTACGACGTGCTCGTGCGCGTCCACGGCGGTGGCCCCTCCGGCCAGGCCGGCGCCGTCCGCCTTGGCGTGGCCCGCTCGCTCAACGGCGTCGACACCGAGCTCAACCGCCCAGCCCTGAAGAAGGCCGGCCTGCTGAGCCGCGACGCCCGCGTCCCCGAGCGCAAGAAGGCCGGTCTCAAGAAGGCCCGCAAGGCTCCGCAGTACAGCAAGCGCTGATCGGCCGCTCCACGCCGGAGCGACCTGCCGCTTCGGCGGCCTACGAGGGCCCCGACCTGCACAAGCCGGTCGGGGCCCTCCGCGTGTCCTAGGCTGTGCTGTCGGGCGCCGCCGTCGGTGTCCGAGATGACGAAGGAGAATGACGTGGCGCGACTATTCGGCACCGACGGGGTGCGCGGACTGGCCAACCGGGACCTGACCGCAGAGCTGGCGCTGAAGCTGTCGGTCGCCGTGGCCCACGAGCTCGGCTCCAGCGGCACCAGCTACGGCGGGCACCGGGCCGCCGCCGTCGTCGGACGCGACCCCCGGGCCTCCGGTGAGTTCCTCAGTGCCGCGGTCATGGCCGGCTTCGCCTCCGCGGGCGTCGACGTGCTCAACGCCGGCGTCCTGCCGACGCCCGCCGTCGCCTACCTCACCGCGCGGATGGACGCCGAGATGGGCGCCGTGCTGTCGGCGTCACACAACGCCATGCCGGACAACGGCATCAAGTTCTTCGCCGGGGGAGGTCACAAGCTGGCCGACGACATCGAGGACGCCATCGCGGGGCGCCTCGACGCCGAGTGGGAGCGCCCCACGGGCGCCCGGGTCGGGCGGATCCGGCCGTTCCCGCAGGGCGCGGACTTCTACATGGAGCACCTGCTGGAGTCGGTGCCCGGACGGCTCGACGGCCTCCACGTCGTCGTCGACGCCGCCCACGGGGCCGCCAGCCACGTCGGACCCGAGGTCTTCAAGCGGGCCGGCGCCACCGTCGACACCATCGGCGGCGACCCGGACGGTCTCAACATCAACGACGGTCACGGGTCGACCCACCTCGAGCGTCTGCAGCAGGCCGTCATCGACCGTGGTGCCGACCTCGGCTTCGCCTTCGACGGTGACGCGGACCGCTGCCTGGCCGTCGACGCCGACGGGAACACCGTCGACGGTGACCAGATCATGGCAGTCCTCGCGGTCGACATGAGGGAGCGCGGCACCCTGGCCCACGACACCCTGGTCGCGACCGTGATGAGCAACCTCGGCCTGCTGCAGG
Organism: Ornithinimicrobium cavernae; assembly: GCF_003121625.1. Classification (GTDB taxonomy): domain Bacteria; phylum Actinomycetota; class Actinomycetes; order Actinomycetales; family Dermatophilaceae; genus Ornithinicoccus; species Ornithinicoccus cavernae. The sequence goes on from NZ_QDDJ01000005.1 coordinate 21,274, forward strand.
CCATGGAGCGCGAGGGCATCAAGGTCGTGCAGACGGCCGTGGGTGACCGCTACGTCCTGGAGGAGATGCGCGCGCAGGGCTACACCCTCGGTGGGGAGCAGTCGGGCCACGTGATCATGCTCGACCACGGCACCACCGGTGACGGCGTGCTCACCGCGCTCGCGATCGCCCGGCGCGTGCGCGCCGCGGGCCGGCCGCTGGCCGAGCTGGCCAGCATCATGACGCGTCTGCCGCAGGTCCTGATCAACGTCAAGGGCGTCGACAAGGACCGGGTGGGCGAGGACGAGGCGGTGCAGTCGGAGGTCGCCGCCGCCTCCGCCGAGCTCGACGGGTCGGGCCGCGTGCTGCTGCGCAAGTCGGGGACCGAGCCGCTCGTGCGGGTCATGGTCGAGGCGGACACGGCCGAGCGCGCCCAGCAGTATGCCGAGCGGCTGGCTTCCGTCGTCCAGGAGCGCCTCGCCCTCTGACCGGACCGCCGGGCCCCAACCGATCTCGACGGCGCGCTCGGTGGGCGTGGATCGCGCGACACCGTGCGCCTGGTGGGCGTGGATCGCGAGTCAGCGTGCGCCCGGTCAGACGAGCTGGTCCAGCAGGCCGGTGTCGACGTCGTAGAGGAACCCGCCGACCTGTGCGCGGTCACCGATCAGCGGGTGGCTCGTAACGCGGTGGACGTCCTCGACGAGGGCGGCCCGCTGGTCGGGGACCACGTGGAAGTGCTGCCACCAGGCGTCCTGCCCGGAGACCTCGGTGATCTTCTCGCGCAGCTCGTTCTCGGACATCTGCGTCATCGCGCACCGGGTGTGCGGGACGACCATGATCCGCCTGACGTTGAGCAGGTGCACGCCCAGCACGAGCGCCTCGAGGGCCGCGTCGGTGATCCGGCCACCCGGGTTGCGGAAGATCTTGGCGTCACCGTGGGTGAGCCCCACCATCGCCAGGGGCTCGATGCGCGAGTCCATGCAGGTGACGATCGCGACGCCGGCACGTGCGATGCCGTCGAAGCCACCCAGGCTGAAATCCTGCCCGTACGACCGGTTGTGCGCGAGGAGATCCTGAAAACCCGTGCCACTCGTCGGGCCCGCCCCCTCTGGGTCTCCCTGGTGGGGCGCGCCGTTTGAGAGGTGGCGCTGCCAACCGAAGCCACTCACCGCTGTGCCTCCTGCAGTCCGGGCCGCAGCGGGATCGACATCGCCAGCGGCTTGCTCACGGCAGCGAAGAAGTCGTTGCCCTTGTCGTCCACGACGATGAACGCCGGGAAGTCCTCCACCTCGATCTTCCAGATCGCCTCCATGCCGAGCTCCTCGTACTCGATCACCTCCACCGACCGGATGCAGTCCTGGGCCAGGCGCGCGGCCGGGCCCCCGATCGAGCCGAGGTAGAAGCCGCCGTGGGCGGCGCAGGAGTCGGTCACCTGCTGGCTCCGGTTGCCCTTGGCCAGCATCACCTTGGAGCCGCCCGCGGCCTGGAACTGCTCGACGTAGGAGTCCATCCGACCGGCGGTGGTCGGGCCGAAGCTGCCGGACGGCATACCCTCCGGGGTCTTGGCCGGGCCGGCATAGTAGACGGGGTGGTCGCGCAGGTAGGCCGGCATCTCCTCGCCGGCGTCCAGGCGCTCCTTGATCTTGGCGTGCGCGATGTCGCGCGCCACGACGAGCGGACCGGTGAGTGACACCCGGGTCTTCACTGGGTGCCTGGTCAGCTCGGCCAGGATCGCCTCCATCGGCTGGTTGAGGTCGATCGGCACCGCGGACTGCTCGCCGGTGCCGGAGACACCGTGGGCCTCGGCGTCGAGCTCCTCGTCGACCTCCTCGGGCATGAACCTGGCCGGGTCGGTCTCCAGCTGCTCGATGAAGATGCCCTCCGGGGTGATCTTGCCCAGGGCCTGCCGGTCGGCCGAGCAGGACACCGAGATCGCGACCGGCAGGCTCGCACCGTGGCGGGGGAGGCGGATCACCCGCACGTCGTGGCAGAAGTACTTGCCGCCGAACTGGGCGCCGATCCCGAAGTTGCGGGTCAGCTCGTGGATCTGCTCCTCGAGCTCGGGGTCGCGGATGCCGTGGGCGGCCATCGTCCCCTCGGTCGGCAGCCCGTCCAGGTAGCGCGCGGAGGCGTACTTGGCGGTCTTCATCGCGAACTCGGCGGAGGTGCCGCCGAGGACGACAGCCAGGTGGTATGGCGGACAGGCGGCTGTGCCGAGAGCGCGCAGCTTCTCGTCGAGGAACTCCATCAGCCGCTGCGGGTTCAGCAGGGCCTTGGTCTCCTGGTAGAGGAAGGACTTGTTGGCCGAGCCGCCGCCCTTGGCCATGAAGAGGAAGTTGTAGGAGAGCTCGTGGCCGGGCTTGGTGTCGGCATAGAGCTCGATCTGGGCGGGCAGGTTGGAGCCGGTGTTCTTCTCCTCCCAGGTGGTGAGGGGGGCCATCTGGGAGTAGCGCAGGTTGAGCGTGGTGTAGGCGTCGAAGACCCCGCGGGAGATCGCCTCCTCGTCGGCGACCGGTCCGTCCGGGCCCGGGGCGCTCAGCACCTGCTGGCCCCGCTTGCCCATGACGATCGCGGTGCCGGTGTCCTGGCACATCGGCAGGACACCGCCCGCGGCGATGTTGGCGTTCTTGAGCAGGTCGAGGGCCACGAACTTGTCGTTGTTGCTCGCCTCGGGGTCGTCCAGGATGTTCCGGAGCTGCTGCAGGTGACCCGGGCGCAGGTAGTGCGCGATGTCGTGCATCGCGGTCTCGGTGAGCAGACGCAGCGCCTCGGGCTCCACCTCGAGGAAGCGTCGACCACCCGGACCCTCGACGACCCGGACGCCCTCGGTCGTCAGGAGGCGGTAGGCCGTCTCGTCCGGGGCGGTCGGCAGGAGGTCGGAATAGCGGAACTCGGGCATGGCTGAAGCCTAAACCTTCGGCAACGCGCGCCCGCACGGTGGCGCAGGTCACACAAAGAGTGTTCTATGGGTTACGGCACAACAGGTTCGCCGGTTGGGCGCTGGGTGAAGTCCGTGGTTCTCCCCGACACGGCTCCGCTGCCGCACAACTGGAGACGTTCTGACGAAGGAGCCAGATGTGAGCAGAGGCAGAAGACGCTCCAGGATCGCGGTGGCGCTCTGCGCCTCGAGCGTGCTGGTCGGGCTGACGGCCTGCGGCGGCAACGAGGACACCACGCGACTGACCTGGTACATCAACCCCGACGGTGGCGGGTCCGACCCGAACGGCAAGGGCCAGGCCCAGATCGCGCGGGAGTGCACGGAGGCCGCCGGCGGTGCCTACTCCCTGGAGGTGCAGCTCCTGCCCAACAGCGCCAGCGACCAGCGACAGCAGCTGATCCGTCGGTTGGCGGCCCAGGACCCGGGCGTCGACCTGATGAGCATCGACCCGGTGTTCATCGCCGAGTTCGCCCAGGCCGGCTACCTCGCTCCGGTCCCCGGGGACATGGTCGAGACCTTCACCGAGGACCGCGTCGACGCGGCGATCACCAGCTCGGAGTGGAACGGCGAGCTGGTCACCGTCCCCTTCTGGGCCAACACCCAGCTGCTCTGGTACCGCAAGAGCGTGGCCGAGGCCGCGGGGATCGACCCGAGCCAGGGCGTCACCTGGGACCAGCTCATCGAGGCAGCCGAGGCACAGGACGTCACCATCGGCGTCCAGGCAAACCGTTACGAGGGCTATACGGTCTGGATCAACGCGCTGATCGCGGGCGCCGGCGGCGAGATCCTGGTCAACCCCGGCCCGGACGTGGATGACATCGAGCTCGGCCTCGACACCGATGCCGGTCGCAAGGCCGCCGAGGTGATCCGCAAGGTGTCCGACACCGGGGTCGGTGGCCCGTCGATGGGCACCTCCGACGAGACCGCGGCGCTGAACCTGTTCCAGGACCCGGCCACGAGCGGCTTCCTGGTGAACTGGCCCTACGTGTGGGCGGCGTTCCCGGCCAACGGGGTCGAGTTCATCGACGACATCGAGGCCGCGCCCTACCCTGCCACGACCGAGGACGGCGAGTCCGCCCCGCCCTACGGCGGGATCTCGCTGGGCATCGGCGCCGCGGGTGAGCACCCGGACCTCGCCTACCAGGCCGCCGAGTGCATCACCAACGTCGAGCACCAGACGCTCTACATGACCGGCACCGGCAACCCGGCCTCCCGCAAGGCCGTCTTCGACGACCCGGCCGTCACCGAGCAGTTCCCGATGGCCGACCTGATCCGGGAGTCCCTGGACAACGCGGTGCCGCGGCCGCAGACGCAGTACTACGGCGACCTGTCCACCGGTCTGCAGCGGGAGTTCAGCCCGCCGAGCTCGGTCACCGAGACCACACCCGCCGACGCGAGCACCCTGATCCTGGACGTGCTGAGAGGGGAGGCCCTGCTATGAGCACCACGACCGAGACGCAGACCGAGACCGAGCTGCGTCCCCGCTCCTCGACCAAGGCCGCGTTGAGCGACCGGGTGAGGGCCGAGCGCAGGCTCGGCTGGAAGCTGGCCGGCCCGGCGTTCATCGTCATGCTGGCCGTGACCGCCTGGCCGATCATCCAGGCCGTCTACCTGTCCTTCTTCCGCTACCGGCTCACGGACCCGGACGCCCGCGAGGTCGTCTGGCTGGGCAACTACCAGGTGATCCTCACCGACCCGATCTGGTGGAAGGCGTTCTTCGTGACGCTGCTGATCACGGTGATCACCGTCGCGGTCGAGCTGGTGCTCGGCTTCTTCATCGCGATGATGATGCACCGTGTGGTGCTGCCGAGGCGCACCCTGCGCACGATCGTGCTGATCCCCTACTCGATCATCACGGTGGTGTCGGCCTACGCCTGGCTCTACTCCTTCCGCACGGACACCGGCTTCATCAACGGCTGGCTGAACCTCCTGACCTTCGGGCTGGTCCCGGACAGCTTCGACTGGTTCGGCGGCTTCTGGCCCTCGATCGTGGCGATCTGCCTGTCGGAGATCTGGAAGACGACGCCGTTCATGTCGCTGCTGCTGCTGGCCGGTCTGGCCCAGATCGACAGCGCGATGGAGGAGGCGGCCAAGGTCGACGGGGCCACCTTCTGGCAGCGCCTGTTCAAGGTGGTGCTGCCCAACATGAAGGCCGCCATCATGGTCGCGGTGCTGTTCCGCACCCTGGACGCCTTCCGCATCTTCGACAACGTCTTCGTCATGACGGGCGGCGCCAACGACACCACGACGTTGTCGCTCCTCGCCTACAACGCCACCATCAACCGCGTGGAGATCGGCATGGGATCGGCGATCTCCGTGCTCCTCTTCCTCTGCGTGTTCGCCATCGCCCTGATCTTCATGAAGGGCTTCAACGTCGATCTCGCCGGGTCGAAGAAGTAGAGGAGGAGACATGGACGCCACACCGAAGCAGAAGTGGAGCCTGTTCGCGGTCTCGATCCCCGTCATGCTCTGGACCCTGATCCCGCTGTTCTGGATCTTCTCCCTGGCCGTCAAGCCCAACTCCATCCAGGCCGACGGCAAGTACTTCCCCCGCGAGTTCACCTGGGAGAACTTCCGGCTGATCCTCACCGGGGGTGCCAGTGACCTGTTCCTCCCGGCCCTGTGGAACTCGATCATCGTCTGTCTGGCCGCCACCATCATCTCGGTGGTGCTGGCGACCTTCTGCGCCTACGCGATCGCACGCCTGGACTTCCCGGGCAAGAAGATGATCCTGCTGGTGGCCCTGGGGGTCTCGTTCTTCCCGGTGATCTCGCTGGTGACGCCGCTGTTCGACACCTGGCGCTCCGTCGGGCTCTTCGACACGATCCCGGGCCTGATCATCCCCTACCTGGCGCTGACCCTGCCGCTGGCGATCTGGGTGCTCTCCGCGTTCTTCCAACAGATCCCGTGGGAGATGGAGCAGGCCGCCCAGGTCGACGGCGCCACCAGCTGGCAGGCGTTCCGCAAGGTGATCGTCCCGCTGGCCGCTCCCGGTGTCTTCACCACCGGCATCATCACCTTCTTCACCGCGTGGAACGACTTCGTCTTCGCGATCTCGCTGACCTCGGAGAACGCCCGGACCGTTCCGGCGGCCCTGGCGTTCTTCACCGGCGCCAGCCAGTTCGAGCAGCCGATCGGCGCGATCTCGGCCGCTGCCGTGATCGTGACCATCCCCGTCGTGATCCTGGTCCTCATCTTCCAGAAGCGCATCGTGGCCGGGCTGACCTCCGGCGCCGTCAAGGGCTGAGGCCCGCTCAACCCAAGGAGAACCTGCACATGTCACAGATCCAGCTCAAGCAGCTCGGCAAGGTCTACGCGGACGGCTACGAGGCGGTCAAGGCGGTCAGCATGGACATCGCCGACGGCGAGTTCATGATCCTGGTGGGCCCGTCCGGCTGCGGCAAGTCCACGCTGCTGCGGATGGTCGTCGGCCTGGAGGACATCACCTCCGGCGACCTGATGATCGACGGCAAACGGGTCAACGAGCTCGCCCCGCGCGACCGCAACCTGTCGATGGTCTTCCAGAACTACGCGCTCTACCCGCACCTGTCGGTCTACGAGAACATCGCCTTCCCTTTGCGGCTCAACAAGGGCTCGATCAGCGAGGACGAGGTCAAGCGCCGGGTCAACGACGCGGCGGACATGCTCGAGCTCAAGGACCACCTGGACCGCAAGCCGGCCAACCTCTCCGGCGGTCAGCGTCAGCGGGTGGCGATGGGCCGGGCCATCGTGCGGGACGCGGACGCGTTCCTGTTCGACGAGCCGCTGTCCAACCTGGACGCCAAGCTGCGCGGGCAGATGCGCACCGAGATCGCCCGCATGCAGCGCCGGCTGGGGCAGACGACGATCTATGTCACGCACGACCAGACCGAGGCGATGACCCTGGGCGACCGGGTCACCGTGCTCAAGAAGGGCGTGGTGCAGCAGATCGCCTCCCCGCGTGAGCTCTACGAGCAGCCGGTCAACCTGTTCGTCGCCGGCTTCATCGGCTCCCCACCGATGAACTTCCTGCCCGCACGGGTGGAGGGCAACCTGCTCAAGCTGCCGTTCTGCGACGTGAGCTTCGGCGAGGAGTTCGCGCCGAAGGTGGCGGGCAAGGAGCTGGTCATCGTCGGTCTGCGTCCGGAGTTCATCAAGGACTCGGCGATCCAGGAGCCGGGCGGCAACGCGATCCACTTCGAGGCGGACGTCGACGTCACCGAGTGGCTCGGCAACGAGCTCTACGCCTACGTCCCGTTCGAGGCGGACCCCTCCGTGCAGTCCAAGCTGGACGAGCTCGACCGCGACCTGGACGGCGAGGGCATGCGCACGCAGATGGTCGTGAACCTCGAGGCGCGCTCGCGGGTCCGTGAGGGCGAGCGGGCGAAGTTCTTCTTCGACCCGCTGCTCATGCACGTCTTCGACCCGGAGACGGGCGACAACCTGACCCGCAACGAGGAGGCGGCGCTGCAGATCGCGGCAGACAGCGAGGAGGACCGCAAGCGGGCCCTGGAGCGGGCGCGGCGGATGGAGGCCGGGGCGACCGCCTGACCGGAGGTCAGCCAGACAGGTCGGAGCGGGTCGGTGCGGCGGCACCGGCCCGCTCGATCGTCCAGTGCGCGCAGGCCAGGGCACGCTCCACAGCCGGGAGTATGCCGGACAGCCCGGCCCGGCGCAGCCGCTCCCGGGCGGCCGCGTCCCCGACCAGGCCCTGGTCCAACAGACCGGACAGCAGCCCGGCCATGAACGAGTCGCCCGCGCCGACGGTGTCGACGACCGCGGCCGGGGCGGCGGGCACCAGGATCTCCTCGCCGGCGCCGGGGACCACCACGAGGGCGCCGCCCGGGCCCTGGGTGATCACGACGACGGACGGACCCAGCCGACCCCACAGGCGGGCGATCTCGGGGACGGGCGTGCCGGCATACAGCCACTGGATGTCCTCGTCACTGGCCTTGACCACATCGGTGTGACCGACCAGCTCCTCCACCCGGGACCGCACGTCGTGGGGCTCACCCATGATGCTGGGTCGCAGGTTGGGGTCGTAGCTTACGGTCGCGTGGCGCCGGGCGGCCTGCACCAGCTCCAGCACCTGGCTGGCGCCCGGCTCGAGGGTGGCGGCGATCGACCCGGTGTGCAGGTGCCCCGCGCCCCTCAGGTCGACGGCGGGGAGGTCCCAGGCCAGGTCGAAGTGGTAGGTGGCCACGCCGTCCGCGTCGAGGTGTGCCGTCGCGGTCGGGGTGTGCGCCGCACCGTCGCTGCCGGGCACCAGCCGCACCCCCGCCGCGGCCAGGTGCCCCGTGATGCGGTTGCCGCGCTCGTCGGTGCCGATGTGGGTCAGGACGTCGACCGCGTGTGCCAGTCTCGCCAGCCCGGCGGCGACGTTGGCCGGTGACCCACCAACGTGCTCCTGGCGCCCGTCGGGGCCGACCACGATGTCGATGAGCGCCTCACCCACCACCAGGGTCCGACCGGTGGGGGGCGGTGGCCCCGTCGGGGCGGTCATCGCCGGTCAGCCCCGCGTGCCACGTCCGACCAGGTCGGCCACCTTGTTGAGGCGGTGGTGCGCCTCGATCTCGCGGATGGTGCCGGACTTGGAGCGCATCACCAACGAGTAGGTGATGGCCGAGCCGGAGCCGGCGAAGCGCACCCCGCGGAGCAGCTCGCCGTTGGTGATGCCGGTCGCCACGAAGAAGCAGTTGTCGCCCGTCACCAGGTCGTCCGTGGCCAGGACCGCGTCCAGGTCGTGGCCGGCGTCGAGGGCCTGCTGGCGCTCCTCGTCGTCCTTGGGCCACAGCTTGCCCTGGATGACCCCGCCGATCGCCTTGACCGCGCAGGCCGTGATGATGCCCTCGGGGGTCCCCCCGACGCCGAGCAGCATGTCGATGCCCGACGTCTCGCGGGCGGCGGCGATCCCGCCGGCCACGTCGCCGTCGGTGATGAACTTCAGACGGGCGCCGGCCTCCCGGACCTGCTGGGCGAGGTGGTCGTGGCGGGGCCGGTCGAGCATGACGACGGTGACGTCCTCGACACCACGCTTCTTGGCCTTGGCGACGCGGCGGACGTTCTCGCGGACCGGCAGGCGGATGTCGACGACGTCGGCCGCGTCGGGTCCGGTCACGAGCTTGTCCATATAGAAGACGGCGCTGGGGTCGTACATCGTCCCGGCCTCGGAGACGGCCATCACGGCGATGGCGTTGTCCATGCCCTTGGCGGTCAGGGTCGTGCCGTCGATCGGGTCGACCGCCACGTCCACGCGGGGACCGGTGCCGTCACCGACCTTCTCGCCGTTGAACAGCATCGGCGCCTCGTCCTTCTCGCCCTCGCCGATGACGACGATGCCGTCCATGGCGACGCCGGAGATGACCTTGCGCATGGCGGCCACGGCCGCACCGTCGGCGCGGTTCTTGTCCCCCATGCCGACCCACCGGGCGGCGGCCAGGGCCGCGGCCTCGGTGACGCGCACCAGCTCCAGGGCCAGGTTGCGGTCGGGGAGGACCGACTCGTGCGACGTGCTGCGGGCGTCCTCGGTGGCCATGGTGCTCCTCGCTGTGTGGGCGTCGTTGCTGACCCGACACTACCGTTCAGCAGGAGGTGGGACGATAGGGACGTGAGCAGCACGACCGAGACCGAGCCGAACCCCGCCCCCGGACAGCCGCCGGCGGGCAACAAGGCGCTGAAGCGGCTGCAGAACTACTCGGTCGCCAACATGGTCTACTCCGTGCTGGCGGTCTTCGCCCTGGCGTTCGCGTGGTGGGCCCTGATGCCCAACCCCGACGAGCTCGAGCGGCGCGAGGTGGACGTGGCGCCGGTGTCGAGCTGGGCCGCTGAGGAGTCCGACCTGCCGGTGTGGACTCCCGAGGCCGTGCTGGGCGAGGAGTGGACCGCCAACTTCGCCCACTTCCAGACCTTCGCCGGTCAGCCGTCGTGGCGGGTCGGTCTGGTCACCCCGGCGCAGGACTACGTCGAGATCTCCCAGACCGCGGAGGCCACCCAGGAGTGGCTCGGGGCGCTGACCGAGAAGGCCGGCGAGGAAGTGGGCACCCGCACCATCACCGGGCCGGACGGCCCGCAGGAGTGGACGGCCTACGAGGGGGAGGAGCGTGCCGTGGTGCTCGGCCCGGGGGAGGACCGGGTGGGCACGACCGTGGTGCGCGGCACCGCCGAGTGGCCGGAGATCGAGGAGTTCATCGGGCTCCTGGAGGCCGCGGACAGCCGGTAGCCGCCCGGTCCCGTCGACCGGTCAGTCAGAGGTCGAGCGGCAGGCGCTGGGTCTCGGGCCACGGGTCGGTAGCCAGCCGCGCGTACGTGTGGACGTCCACCCGCACCCCGTTGACCAGGAACTTCTCGCGCTCGATGCCCTCCATGATGAAACCGGCGGCCCGGGCGACGCCGCCGGAGGCGGGGTTGTTGGCGCGGTGGCCGAGCTCGAGCCGGTGCAGCAGCATCTCGGTGAGCGCGTGGTCGGCCAGGGTGACGGCGGCCCGCGACATCCAGCCCCGCCCCCGGTAGTCCCGGTGCATCCAGTACCAGAACCAGCCGGTCTCGTTCTCCTGGTCGATGGAGCTGACCACGACCGCGCCGATCATCCGGCCCCCCAGGGCGACCGCCAGCGCCAGCCGCTCGCCGCGCCCGCCCATGAAGCTGACCCAGTTGCGGGCCTCCTCGAGGGTGCGGATGGTGCCCTGCCGCCGCATCGCGTCATCGTCGAAGGCGTCCAGCACCGCGGGGGCGTCGCGCTCCTCGATGATGCGCAACCGCGGGAGGTCCTCCACGGCCAGGAGCGTGCGGGAGCCGGCCTCAGGCATCAGTGGTGTCGTCCTCGTCGGTCGCGTCATCCGCCAGGGGGCCACCGTCCTCCGGCGCCGACTCAGCACCGAGCTGCGACCCCGCGTCGCCCGCCGCGGACGGCGTCGCGCCCCGGTCGAGCTGCTCCTGGGCCTGGTCCAGCTTGGCCTGGCAGTGCGCGGCCAGTGCCTCGCCGCGCTCCCACAGCTCCATCGACTCCTCGAGCGAGGCGCTCCCACCCTCGATCCGCGACACGATCGCGACCAGCTCGTCCCGGGCCTCCTCATAGCTGAGGTCGGCGACGGGCGGGGTCCCTGCAGTGCTGTCGGAGCTCATGGAACGACTCTAACGGCGCGACCGTATGCCGGGTGAACAGTCGGGCGGACGGGCGTCAGGCAGGGGGGAGCAGGTCCGAGCGGCCGAAGAGCTCCGCCGTCGCCCGTGCCGTCGGCTGGCCGGCGTCCGGATCCGCACCGTGCTCCAGCAGGGCCGCCACGACGCTCGGCTCGCCCTTGAACACCGCGCCGGCCAGCGGTGACTGTCCGCGGTCGTTGAGCCGGTCGACGTCGGCCCCGCGACGACCCAGCTCGCGCACGAGGTCGGCGTGTCCGTGGTAGGCGGCGAGCATCACCAGGGTGTTGCCCGACGCGTCGGTCAGGTCGACCGGTGCGCCTGCGTCGAGGTAGGGCACCAACCGGTCGGTCCGCCCCTGCCGGGCGAGGTCGAACAGCTGGTGCGCGAGCTCGATCGCGTCCTGGTCGGGGTCGGGTGGGGGCTCGCTCATCAGGCTCTCCTGTCGTTGCTGCCGACGACCGGTGCGGGCTCCGCCACCGGCCGGACGCCGAAGTCACCCCGGGCCACCGTCACGCGCAGCAGCTCGTCGGCGGCGACCTCGTCGATGTCGCGCACGATGGTGCCGTCGCTGTGGCGCACGACGGCGTAGCCCCGCTCCAGGGTGTGCTGCGGTGACACCGCCCGCAGGTGTCGCGCCAGGCCCGCAACGCGCTCACCCTCGCGCGACACCAGTGCCGTGACGCAGTGGCGACCGCGCTCCACCGTCGTCCCGATGTCGCGCCGGTAGGCCGTGATGATGGCCTGGCGGTCGGCCATGACGGGTCGGCTCATGACAGCCTCCAGGCGGCGGCGCTGCTCGGTGATCCGGCGCTGCAGGGCCTGGCGCCCGCGGCCGTGGGTCGCGGTCAGCCCGCGCAGCTCCTCCTGCTGGTCCGGGACGATCCTCGTCGCCGCGTGCGTCGGTGTCGAGGCGCGGTAGTCGGCGACGTAGTCCAGCAGCGGGGTGTCGGTCTCGTGACCGATGGCGCTGACGACCGGGGTGCGGGCGGTCGCCACGGCCCGGACCAGCGCCTCGTTGCTGAACGGGAGCAGGTCCTCGAAGGAGCCGCCACCGCGCGCCAGCACGATCACCTCGACCTCGGGCAGCAGGTCCAGCTCGGCCAGCGCCTCGCTGACGGCCGTGACCGTCGAAGGACCCTGCACCGAGACGTTGCGGATCTCGAACCGGGCGGCGGGCCAGCGGCGCCGGACGTTCATCACCACGTCCCGCTCAGCCGCCGTGTTGCGTCCGCACACCAGGCCGATCGTGCGCGGCAGGAACGGCAGCGGCTTCTTGCGGCCGGGCTCGAACAGCCCCTCGGAGCGCAGCAGCTGCTTGAGGTGCTCGAGCCGCGCGAGCAGCTCGCCGACGCCGACGTGGCGGATCTGCCTGGCCTCCAGCTGCAGCGCCCCGCGCTTGGTCCAGAACGTGGGCTTGGCGTGCACCACCACGCGGGCACCCGCCTCGGGCGGTGCCGCGAGGGTGTCCAGCGCCGGGACCGGGATGGACACCGACAGGGACATGTCGACGTCCGTGTCACGCAGCGTGAGGTAGGCCCACGACATCCCCGCCCTGCGGTTGAGCTGCACGATCTGGCCCTCGACCCACAGCGGCGACATCTTGTCGACGTAGTCGGAGATCTTCATCGAGAGCGTGCGCACCGGCCACGGCGTCTCTGCCGTCGTGTCCCGGGCCGTGGCCGGCAGGGAACGCGGGGCGGGTGACTGGCTCACGTGCGACACGATAGGCGCAACGACGGACACGGCGGGCCACGGACGCCGGCGACACCCCGGTCGGGCAGCCGACGCGACAGGGCGGTGGCGGCCCGCGGTCAGAGCGCGCTGAGCTCCCGGGTCAGGTCGTCCAGCCCGAGCGCCCCGAGGGACAGCGCAGCCATGTGCCAGGCCTTGAGGTCGAACTCCTCGCCCCGCGCCTCCCGGGCCGCACGCGCGCCCTCGCGCCCGGCCAGCCACGCCCGCTCACCGAGCTTGTAGCTGATGGCCTGTCCCGGCCAGCCCAGGTAACGGATGATCTCGGAGTCGATGAAGTCCTGTGGCCGGCCGGAGTGGGCAGCGAAGAACTGGTTGGCCAGCTCCGGCGTCCACGTCTCGCCCGGAGCGATGGGGGAGTCCTCCGGGATCGGCAGCTGCAGGTGCATGCCGAGGTCGATGACGACCCGGATGGCCCGCATGATCTGGCAGTCCAGGTAGCCCATCCGGGCCTCGGTGTCCAGGTAACCCAGCTCGTCCATCAGCCGCTCGGCATACAGCGCCCAGCCCTCGGTCGCGCCGCTGGAGGACCCCAGGCTGGTTTGGTAGACCGACAGCTGCGGTGCGACGTGCACCCACTGGGCCAGCTGCAGGTGGTGGCCGGGAACGCCCTCGTGGTACCACGTGCTGACCAGGTCGTACATCGGGAAGCTGGTGCGCCCCATCGTGGGCAGCCAGGTGCGCCCCGGGCGGGAGAAGTCGATCGACGGACGGCTGTAGTAGGGCGCGGCAGCGCTGCCGGCCGGTGCGATCATCGCCTCGACCTTCTTGATCGGCTCGGCGATGTCGAAGTGCGTGCCGTCCAGGTCCTGGATCGCCTGGTCCATCATCTGCTGGAGGCGCTCGCGCACCTCGTCCACACCGTGCACGATCTCGCCGTGCTCGTCGAGATGGCGCATCGCCTCGACCGGGGTCGAGCCCGGCAGGATCTGCTCGGCGACCTGCTGCATCTCGGCGTTGATCCGCTGGTACTCCGCCCAGCCCCAGGCGTAGGCCTCCTCCAGATCCAGGTCGGCCCCCATCCAGCGACGCGCGTTGAGCCGGTAGCGCTCGGCACCGACCGCGTCGGGCGTGCCGTCGGTCGCCGGCAGGTAGGTGTCACGCAGGTAGTCGCGCAGCTCGATGGTGCCGGCGGTCGCGGTCTCGGCGGCAGCGGTGAGCTCGCCCTGCAGGGACGAGGGGGCGCCGGCGACGAAGTCGTGCCACCAGTGGGTGTCCGCCCACTCGGTGAGCTGCTCGATGACGGTCCGGACCTGCAGCGGCGCCGCGAACAGTCCGCGTGCCGTGCCCTCGTCGAGGGTCAGTGTCCACGACCGGTAGGCCTCCGGGACGCGCGCCATGCGACGCGCGATGACGCCCCAGTCCTGCTCGGTGCTCGACGGCATCATGGAGAAGATCTGCCGGACCGCCTGGGGCGGGCCGAAGATGTTGCGGATCTCGCGGAGGTGCTCGCCTGCGGCGTGGGCCTCGACCTGTATGCCGAGCCGGTCCCGCAGCAGGGTGGCGCACCGCCGCTCCAGGTCGTCCCAGCCGTCGGAGCCCGCTTCCTCCTCGAGGCTGTCCAGCTCGGCCAGCACGGACGAGGCCAGGTCGACCTTGGCCTGGTAACCGGCCGGGGACAGGTCCGGGAGACGGTCGTCCTGCGGGTTCAGCCCGAGGCCGGTAGCGACGGAGGGGTCCAGGTCTGCCAGGTCGTGGACGAAGCGGTCGGCGAGCTGACGGGGAGTGGCGGGATTCGGCATACCGCCCATCCTCACCCAGACACGGACGATCCGCGCACCGGGGCCCGCCGCGGTGAGGGTGCCACCGGACCGCCGCCGGCGACCTGCCGCGGCCACCACGCGGCATACCCCCTTGTGCGGTTGTGCGCGAAGCGGACTTCCGCGGCTGGTCGCCTACGATGGAGACCGTGACTGCCCTTCCCACTGACCAGGTGTCCAAGCGCGTGCTGCTGGCCGCGCCCCGCGGCTACTGTGCCGGTGTCGACCGAGCTGTCGTCACGGTCGAGAAGGCTCTCGACCTCTACGGTCCGCCGATCTACGTCCGCAAGCAGATCGTGCACAACAAGCACGTCGTGCGCACGCTCGAGAAGCGCGGAGCGATCTTCGTGGACGAGACCGACCAGGTGCCCGAGGGCGCCACGGTGATCTTCTCCGCCCACGGCGTCTCCCCGGCCGTCCACCGGGAGGCCGCCGCGCTGCAGCTGAAGACGATCGACGCGACCTGCCCGCTGGTGACCAAGGTGCACCGCGAGGCCGTCCGGTTCGCCAGCGAGGACTACGACATCCTCCTCATCGGGCACGAGGGCCACGAGGAGGTGGAGGGCACCGCAGGCGAGGCCCCCGACCACATCGTGCTCGTGCAGAGTCCCGACGAGGTCCCCGACGTGGAGGTGCGCGACCCGGACAAGGTCGTCTGGCTCTCCCAGACCACCCTGTCGGTCGACGAGACGATGGAGACCGTCCGCCGGCTGCGCGAGCGGTTCCCCAAGCTGCAGGACCCGCCCAGTGACGACATCTGCTACGCCACCCAGAACCGGCAGGTAGCGGTGAAGCAGATGGCCGGGGAGTGCGACCTGATGATCGTGGTCGGCTCGCAGAACTCCTCCAACTCGGTCCGCCTGGTCGAGGTCGCCCTCGAGCACGGCGCCCGGGCCGGTCACCTGGTCGACTACGCCGACGAGATCGACGAGGCGTGGCTGGAGGGCGTCTCCACCGTCGGTGTGACCAGTGGGGCGAGCGTGCCCGAGGTCCTGGTCCGCGACGTGCTCCAGTGGCTCGCCGACCGCGGGTTCGAGGACGTCAGGCCGATCACGGCTGCCGAGGAGTCGCTGCTGTTCGCGCTGCCCCACGAGATCCGGCGGGACCTGAAGGCCCGCGACGGTGTCGAGGCGGCCAAGATCCGCCACGACGCCGGCTCCCTGCACTGACCCGTTCCCGCACCACAAAGGGCGCCCACGGCTGACCGTGGGCGCCCTTTGTGGCGTGGATCAGAGGGGCGGGGTGTCGGAGGAGGTGTCGGCCTTCTCCCGCATCCGCTCCAGCGAGCGGGCGGCCGCGTCGCGGCCACCCAGACCGTAGGCGAGGGCAGCAGCCAGTGCACCGCCGACGACCACGGCACCGAAGGCCAGGTTGATGATGGAGTCCGCGATGCCCATGTACTGCAGGCCCATCGCGGCGAACAGCACGAGGATGGCGTAGCGGATCACCGTGCTGGCAGTGCCGTCGCCGATGGCGTTGGACACCAGCTTGGCCACCAGGAAGCCGGCGGCGATGATCGCGCCGCCGAACAGGACCCGGCCACCCAGCTCGAGGACCTCGTTGAGGATCTCGGTGATCTCCGGGAAGTTCAGGGCCCGCGCGGCCATGATGCCGAAGAACAGCATGATGCCGACCTTGACGATCGTGGTGATGACGCTGGAGGCGCTCCTGCCCTCCGGCACGATGCCCATGCTGGCGATCGCCCGGTCGGTGCCCATGCCCTGGAGGGTGCTCTCGAGCAGGTCACCGGCGAACTTGGCGATCAGGTAGCCGATCCCCAGGATGACCGCCGCGGCGATGATCGCCGGGATCGTGTTGAGGATGGTGTTCAGCATGGAGACGGCCGGGTCGGAGATGGCCGCGATCCCCAGGATCTGCAGGGCCGCGATCGAGACGACGATGAGGATGATCGCGAAGACCAGGTTGCCGATGATGGACGTCACCTTGGCACCGGTGCTGGGCTGCACGGCGGTCGCGCCGGTGGGCGCGCCCGGCTCGGCGGCGAGGGGCTGGCCGGCGCGGGCACGGTCACCAGTGATGGCGTCCGCGGCGGTCTCCGGCGACACCCGGCGCATCAGACCGTCGAGGTCCACCGCGTTGAGACCGGTCACGACCAGCTGCCGGACGATCTTGGCAATGACATAGCCGATGAAGAAGACGAAGCCGGCGCCGATGATGTTCGGGACGTACTGCAGAATCGCGTCGAGCATTCCCTGAATCGGAGTCAGCACGTCCCGCAGGGCAAACACCTGGAGGACGGCCACGAGACCGAACAGCCACACCAGGAGTGAGGCGATCTGCCCGATCGACTCACCGAGGGACTGGCCGTCATTTCCCTGGCGCTGCAGGGCCTTGATCTTGCCTACCAGTTTGCCTATCGCCCATTTCACGACGCGGGCAAGAATCCAGGTCGCGATGAGGATGAGCAGGGCGATGACGACCTTCTGCGCCATCCCTGCCCAGTCGTAGCTGCTCCAGAAGTCGTCCATCGGTTGTCTCCTTGGTGCGTCTCGATGTCCAGAGGGCCATGGCGCCCTCCGAGTCAATGACCGTAGCCGAGATTGTCCGGGATGGCAGGTCGAAGATCACGAATCGGCAACGAAACAAGGCCGAGGAATCGATGGTCGCTCGCTATGTGGAATGTCTTGACGGGGTGCATCGCGTGCGCGTGATAGCGGATCCCCACGGCGTTGTCCACCCCCAGCGGGTCGGTTTGACCTGCCCTCCTGACCTTTCTAGGTTCGACGGGTAAGACCTCCACGGAAGAAGGATCTACTGATGAAGACCACGCCCAAGAACGGCCGGCGCGCCGGTGCACTCGTTGCGGTGGCTGCTGCCTCCCTGGCCCTGACGGCCTGCGGCGGCGGCGACCAGAAGCTGCTCAACGACGGCACGCTCGTCGTCGCGATGAGTGGTGAGTTCCAGCCCTTCAGCCACTTCGAGGGAGACCAGCTGACCGGCTTCGACTACGACATCGCTGTCGCGATCGCCGAGGAGCTGGAGCTCGAGCTGGAGACCCAGACCGGTGCTTTCGACAGCCTCATCCAGGGTGTCAAGAGCGACCGTTACGACGTGCTCATCGCGTCGATGACACCGACCGAGGAGCGCGACGAGCAGGTCGACTTCACGGACCCGTACTACCTCTCTGGTGCGACGGTCTTCGTGACCAACGACAGCGACTGTCAGGACCCGACCCAGATGGACAGCCCGGTCATCGGGGTGGCCTCCGGAACGACCTACGAGAGCTTCCTCAACGAGCAGGACTGGGTCGGCGAGATCCGCACCTTCACCTCTGACATCACGGCGCTGGAGGACACGGAGGTCGGGCGCCTCGACGGCGGCATGACGGACCGGCTGGTAGGGCTCTACCAGATCGACCAGGCGGACCGTGACCTCCGTGCGTGCGGGGAGCCTCTCTACACCGAGGAGCCGGCCTTCGCCGTCCGTGAGGGCAACACCGAGCTCGTGGACGAGCTGAACGCAGCGTTGGCGACCATCATCGAGGACGGCACGTACGCCGAGATCTCGGAGAAGTGGTTCGGACAGAACATCCTCGAGTCCAGCTCCGGCCAGCCGGCAGATGATGCCGAGCAGACCAGCGGTGACTGAGCCCCGACGATGAGCTTCTTCGACAGCTTCATCGAGTACGCGCCGCTCTTCCTCGAGGCGACCCTGGTGACCCTGCGCCTGACCGCGGTGGCCCTGGCCATCGCCATGGTGCTCGGCGGCGTGATCGCGTGGATGGCGATGAGCCGGTTCCGGCCGCTGCGCTGGTTGGCGACCGCCTACATCGGGGTCATCCGGGGCACGCCACTGATCGCCCAGATCTTCGTCCTGTACTTCGGCATCTCCGAGATCGCGAAGATGCCGGCGTTCTGGGCGGGGGCGCTCGCCCTGGCCGCGCACAACTCGGCCTACATCGCCGAGATCTTCCGCTCCGGCTTCCAGGCGGTCCCCAAGGGGCTCGTGGAGGCGTCCCGCTCGCTCGGCATGAGCAGGCGCAAGACCCTGCGCCGGATCCAGGCACCGCTCGCGCTGCGCACCACGCTGCCGGTGCTGGGCAACCAGTTCATCATCGCGGTCAAGGACTCCTCGCTCGTCTCCTTCATCGGGATGACCGAGCTCTTCCAGACCTCGCGCAACCTCCAGGCACAGAACTACGAGCCCCTGCAGATGTACCTCATGGTCTCCGTGTACTACCTGGTCATCGTCCTGATCCTCACCTTCGTGGTGAACCGGCTCGAGTTCTCACTGAGCAAGCACCGGCGGCCGGTCGAGCAGGGCGCCACCACCGGGAGCAACGGTGGGGGCACACCACTGACCAGCGCGGCGAACCGGAAGTCGGAGGGCAGGCCATGACCAGCACATCCCAGGGGCAGCCCCTGGTCAGCATGCGCGACATCGTGAAGACGTTCGGCGAGAACGTGGTCCTCGACGGGGTGGACCTGGACGTCCACACCGGTGAGGTCGTGGTCCTCATCGGCCCCTCCGGTGCCGGCAAGAGCACTCTGCTGCGGTGCATCAACGGCCTGGAGAAGATCACCTCCGGGACCATCGAGGTGGACGGTCAGCGACTCAGCTATCAGGAGGCGGAGATCAACCGCATCCGGTCGCGGATCGGCATGGTGTTCCAGGCCTTCAACCTGTTCCCGCACATGACCGTGGCGGAGAACATCATGATGGCTCAGCGCGACGTGCTGGGGCGCTCCGCGCAGGAGTCCCGGCAGCGCGCGGAGGAGCTCCTCGACCGGGTCGGCCTGGGTGAGAAGGCAGACGTCTATCCGGACAGCCTGTCCGGCGGGCAGCAGCAGCGGGTCGCGATCGCCCGGGCCCTGGCCCTCGACCCGGCAGTGATGCTCTTCGACGAGCCGACCTCGGCACTGGACCCCGAGCTGGTCGGTGAGGTGCTCCACGTGATGCGTGAGCTCGCCGACGCGGGCATGACGATGATCGTGGTCACCCACGAGATGCGCTTCGCCCGCCGCGCCGCCGACCGCGTCGTCCTCATGGCCGACAAGCAGATCGTCGAGGAGGGCACGCCGGAGGAGGTGCTCGACAACCCCACCAGCGAGCGCGGTCAGGCGTTCCTGCGCCAGCTCTCCGAGGAGTAGGACGGGGACCCCCCGCCCGTCACCGGGGTGGTCAGCGCCGGGTCGATCTCCTCCCGTGTGCCGGCCACCTCGGCCAGCTCCTCGGTGATGAGCTCGGGAGCCGTCAGCGGACGCACCGCTGCGGTCACCGGCTCGAGCGTCGGGTGGCCCGGACCGGCCACTCCGGCCTCCTGCAGGCTCCGGCTGGTGACCATGACCCGGGACTCGAGTGTGCCGATCATGCTGTTGTAGGTCTCCACCGAGCGGCGCAGGGCTGACCCCATGGCCGTGACGTGCCTGCCCAGCGTCCCGAGGCGCTGGTGCAGCTCGCTGCCCAGACGGACGAGCTCGCGCGCGTTGCCCTCCAGGGTGTCCTGCTGCCAGGCGAAGGCGAGAGCCCGCAGCAGTGCCAGGAGCGTCGCGGGGGAGGCCAGCACCACCTTCCTGGACTGAGCGTGGTCGTAGAGGTCCGGGGCGGCCTGGAGGGCCGCTGCGAGCACCGCGTCGCTGGGCACGAAGCAGATCACCAGCTCCGGGCTGGTGCGGAACGCGCTCCAGTAGGCCTTCCCGGCCAGACTGTCGACGTGGCCGCGGAGGGCTCGGGCGTGCTGGCGCAGCAACCCGGTGCGCTCGTCGTGCGGGAGACCATCGGCCTGGGCGCGCAGGAACGCGCTGAGCGGAGCCTTGCTGTCCAGCACCAGCACCTTGTCCTGCGGCAGGTGGACGACGACATCCGGCCGCACCGTCACCTCGTGCTGGCTCACGGCGCTGACCTGCTCGTCGAAGTCGCAGCGCGCGAGCATGCCCGAGTGCTCCAGGATGCGGCGAAGCTGGGACTCGCCCCAGGTGCCCCGCACGCCGGAGGAGTTGAGCGCACCCGACAGGCCGGCGGTCTGTTCCCGCAGCTCAGCGGTCTGGCGTGCCACCTCGCCTAGTCGTTCGCCCACGGACCCGAACTGCTCCTGCCGGTCCCGCTCCAGCTCGCGGACCTGTGCCTCGACGCGGGACAGCGCCAGGCGGAGGGGGGCCAGCTCGGCGGCGGTCTGCCGGTCGTCCTCGTCCAGTGACTCACGGGCGGTCAGCCGCTCGCCCAACAGGTCGCGCTCGGCCCGGGTGCGGGCCAGCGCGGCCGAGGCGGAGGAGCGGGCGAGCATCCATCCGATGAGCAGGCCGAGCGCTGCCGCGGCCAGTCCCACCAGGAGCGTCGAGGTGTCCATGGCCACACCGTGTCAGAGGGCACTGACAGAGCCGGGGAAAACGGCTTCCGCGGGTGTCGTCCTGCATGGGACTCTCGTCCGAGGAGGTGGGCGATGGCGGATCACGACGAGTCGCAGCGCCCGCACGGGCGCGGCCTGCCCCGTGCGCTGACGCCGTTCCGGCACACCGCCTACCGCCGGCTGGGTGCCGCCCTGGTCTTCTCTCTGCTCAGTGGCGGGCTGTGGGTCGTCGCGCTGGTGTGGGAGGTCATCCGTCTGGGTGGCGGCGCGGGGGAGCTGTCGATGGTCACGACGACGTCGGCCATCGGCGTGGTCGTCGCTGCGCTGGCGGGGGGAGTGGTGGCCGACCGCGTCGCGCAGAAGACCGTGCTCGTGGCCGTGGAGGTGGCGCACGTCGGGTTGTTCGGGACGGCCGCCCTCCTGGCCCTCAGCGATCTCACCCAGCTCTGGCACCTCATGGTGATCGGCCTCCTCGGCGGTGTCGTCATGGCCTTCTACTTCCCGGCCTACTCCGCGTGGCTCCCGGCACTGGTGCCGGCTGAGGACCTGATGGCGGTCAACGGGATCGAGGGCATGTTGCGGCCGACCCTCCAGCAGGCCGCGGGGCCCGCCCTGGCCGGTGCCCTGATCGCGGCGCTCTCGCCCGGCGCGGCCATGGCCGCGGCGACCGGCTGCTCGGTGGTCGGTCTCCTGTTCCTGCTGGGGGTGCCACTCACCCCGGTGCGCCGCAGCGGTGACGAGCGCGGGGCCGACGGCCCGCTGCGCGCTCTGCTGGGCGACCTCGCCGAGGGCTTCCGCTACCTGCGGCGGACGCCCTGGTTCCTGGCCACGCTGCTGTTCGCCTCGCTCATGATCCTGGTCATGATGGGTCCGCTCGAGGTCCTCGTGCCCTTCCTGCTCAAGGACGGACTGGGCGGGGACGCGGGGGACCACGCGATGGTGCTGGCGGGGTTCGGCCTCGGTGGCGCTCTGGGGTCACTGGCCATGGCCTCGCTCCCCATGCCGCGGCGCTACCTCACCTGGATGATCCTCATGTGGGGCCTCGGGTGCCTGCCCTTCGTCGCCATGGGGTTCGCCACTGGCATCTGGCAGGTGGTCGGCTCGGCCGCGGTGCTCGGCGTCCTGTTCTCCGCGCCCACGGTCATCTGGGGAACGTTGCTGCAGCGTCGCGTGCCGTCGCACCTGTTGGGGCGTGTCTCCAGCCTGGACTTCTTCGTCTCCATCTCACTGATGCCGGTGTCCATGGCCATGGCGGGACCGGTGTCGACCCTCATCGGGCTCCGGACCACCTTCCTGCTGGCCGGCGTGCTGCCGGTGCTGTTCGCCGTGGTGGCCATCCTGTGGGCGCGCCTGCCCGAGGACGAGCTCAGCCACCCGTTGGGCGGAGACGCGTCGGCGCCGGTCGGCGTGTGAGGGCAGCGGCGGTGCCAGCCTGTGCCGGACACCGCCGCCTTGTGCCGGATCACTCAGACGAGGTCCTCGCCCCTGCGTCGGGCACTGCGCCACTCGCCGAAGAACGCCCGGCTGATCACGAAGAGCACAGCGGCCACGAGGACGGGCCACATCAGGACGTAGATGGTCAGGACGGTCGTGCTCATCGGAGGCTCCCTGCAGTCGTCGGGTCGAGGTCATCGCGGTCGTCGCGTGAGAGGGCGGCGCCGACGGGTGTCGGTGTCGCCTCTGCCGGCGTCTCGTCGAAGTCACCGGTGCGGCGCCGGATGAGGGCGAAGTCGAACGGCTCGGAGTTGCCGACCGACATCGCCCAGCACACGACGGTGCTCACCGCGTAGGCCACCAGCGAGGCCGAGAGGGTGGCGTACTCGTGGAGCGCGCCGATGGCGAAGGGCGCGGCCGCCAAGGAGGCCAGGAGCCCGACGACGCGCGCCACCCGCAGCCCGAAGAAGCCGAAGGACATCAGCCCCAGGACCACACCGACACCGACCACGGCAATGAGGTCGATCGCGATCGCGAGCAGACCCGTCATCGGGATCAGCTCGAACCGGACGGGGAGGAACAGGGCCAGCGCCGCGATGACGGCCGTGGTGAACGCCCGGTTGGTCACCTTGTTCCAGTAGAAGCTGGCGATCACCGGGAAGACCAGGGCACCCCACAGTGCACCGACGAAGACCAGCAGGTCCAGGATGTTGAGCTGGAGGCTCGCAAAAGCGACCGCGACGGCCGAGGCCAGCACCATGGTGGCGCGGCCCACGAGCAGCATCACCTTGGGGTTCGCCGCGTCCTTTCCTGCCACGTTCTGCCCGTAGATGTCGGCCATGGCGATCGAGGACAGGGCCGACAGGTCGGAGTCCGCGGTGGAGGAGAGCGCGCCGATGATCATGATGAAGAAGACGGCGATGAGCACCGGCGGGAGGTACTCCGAGGCCATCTGGGGCACCAGGTTGTTGACCTCGCCCCCCTCGGGGGTGATGCCGAGGTAGAGGGCCAGGACACCCAGCATGCCGACGCCGATGACCATCGCCCCGTAGCCGACGGTGGCGGTGATGAAGGTCGGCCTGATCAGGTCCTCGCGCACGGCGAACAGGCGCTGGGCGATGGTCTGGTTGCCGATCGCGTAGGCCAGCACGGCCGCGATGTAGGGCGCTCCCTGGTTCATGAACGCGTCGCTGGAGAAGAAGCTCTCCTGCTGGGCGGTGACGTGGATGGCACCGGTCTCGAAGGCAGCCGGGAACCCGGCGGCGAAGAAGATAACGGGCACCAGGACGGCGACGGCTCCGAGCATCGCCACGACCTGCACGAAGTCGGTGAGCACGGAGGCGCGGAAGCCCGACCACAGCGTGTACAGCAGCACGCCGGAGGCGACCATGAGGACGCCCTGGATGAAGGTGAAGGGGGACAGCATGCTGATCAGCACGCCGCCGGCGATGAAGTTGGACATCAGGCTGATCACGCTGCCCACGACGTTGGAGCCGGCGAGCATCAACTGGCTGGAGCGGCCGTGCCGCGCGCGCATCACCTCCGCCAGGGTGTGTGCCCGCGGGGCGACTGCGCGGATCCGTTTGCCGAAGGGGTAGATGAACAGGATCATCAGGGCGCCCCAGAGGCCGTAGTGGATGGGTCCGGAGATGCCGTATGTGTAGCCCGACGTGGCCGAGGCGTACATCGAGGAGGCCCAGATCCAGGTGGCCGTCATGCTCGCGGCGGAGATACCGAAGCCGACGTTGTTGCCGGCCGTCATGTAGTCGTCGGCGTTCTCCTCGCGCTTGCCGATCCGGGTGGAGATGTAGAAGGTGCCGCCGTAGAAGAGCAGCAGGAGGGCAACCACCGAGAGGGTGCCGAACTGGAACGTCGAGTCGTCCAAATGAATCAGTCCTTGGTCGTCGTGGTCGGGAACGAGCGGCCGTGCCCCAGGGCAGGGCTGAGCCACCGGATCGAGCGGTCACCACCTCGTCTCATCTCGTGCGCCGCGCAGCTGGCACAGCGGAACGCTGCGCACCGGTGGTGCGCAGCGTTCATCGTTCGCCCGGGTGGTGGCTGCCGATCGGCGCCAGCTCGTCCCGGCGTGGGCTCACCCGCTCAACCGCGGTCGGGCCGGATTCGGCCCCGGGTCGGGGATGTAGGACGCCATGACCGTAGCACGGGGCAGGGTCGGCCCCTCCCGGACCTCCCTGCGGGAGGGTCGGTCACCCGCGGGGGAGGAGACCTGGTGAGGGGGTATGCCGACGCCCCCGTCGGCATACTGCCTGACGGGGGCGCTGGGTCGGGTGGGGAGAGGTCGAGGGTCGGCGGGCCGCCCTCTCGCCGGGTCAGCTCCAGCTGACCGGGGCCTCCAGGTAGGCGTTCTCGCTGAAGCCGCCGTCGATCTCACGGACGCCGGTCCACACCGCACCGGTCACCTCCTGGCCCTCGGGTGCCAGTGCCACGTTGCACGTGGTGGCCGTCGCGCCGGTGACGAAGTCCTCGAAGTACTCGTTGGGGCACTCGGCGATGCCTGTGCTGATGACGATCAGGCCCTGGGCGGGGCTGCCGTCGTCGAGCACACCCTCGAAGCCGGGCTCAAGGTTCGTGCCGCCCTCGTCGCCCTCGGCGTAGAGCACCTCGTGCTCGGACATGATGAAGTACGGGGTCATCCCCTTGTACTCCTCCGTGTCCTCGAACAGCTCGAAGAACGAGGCGTCGCCCTTCACGATCTCGGTGACGGAGGACTCGACGTACCCGAAGGCGTAGTATTCCTCACCCTCCTCGCGCTCCTGGGTGTGCAGGACGGCCGGCTCGCCGAAGGCCAGCTCGGTGCCCGGCGCAGCCGTCTCGAAGTCCGCGGCCGCGCCACCCTCGGCGGGAGCCTCGGTCTCCGCGGCGGCATCGGCGCCGTCCTGGGTCTCCGCCGCGACGTCGTCGGCCGGGGCCCCGGTGACCTCGGTGCTCTCGGGCGCCTCCGTCTCGGCCGCCGCGTCGGCGGTCTCTTCGGTCTCCTCGGGGGTGTCCGCGACCTCCTCCTGGGCCGCGTCGGGGGCCGGAGTCTCCTCCTCGCCACCGCAGGCGGTGAGCAGGAGGGCTGCCGCGGCTGCCGCGCTGACCAGGCCGAGGCCACGGCGGGTGGTGTTCAGGTTCGTACGCTTCATGTCTGTGCTCCTCTGTGTCTCCCCCTGGCGGCGAGGGGGTCAACTCGAACCGCCATGGAAACCGACGGCGTGAGTGGGGTGCTGGTTCCGGCCCGAGGGAAACTTTGACGAACCTTGACCTTCCGGCCGCGCGGCCGGAGGGCCGGTCGCCGGCCGGTAGACTCCTGACCCCGTGGCACTCACTATCGGAATCGTTGGCCTGCCCAACGTCGGCAAGTCGACCCTCTTCAACGCCCTGACCAAGAACACGGTGCTCGCGGCGAACTACCCGTTCGCCACGATCGAGCCCAACATCGGGGTGGTGCCGCTGGCGGACCGCCGGCTCGACCGGCTCGCCGAGATCTTCGGCAGCGCCCGGATCCTGCCCGCGCCCGTCAGCTTCGTGGACATCGCCGGCATCGTGCGCGGTGCGTCCGAGGGCGAGGGGCTGGGCAACAAGTTCCTGGCCAACATCCGCGAGGCGGACGCGATCTGCCAGGTGGTCCGCGCCTTCGTGGACGACGACGTGGTCCACGTCGACGGGCGGGTCAGCCCCAAGGACGACATCGAGACGATCAACACCGAGCTGGTCCTGGCCGACCTGCAGACGCTCGAGTCCGCCGTCCCGCGGCTCGAGAAGGAGGTCAAGGGCAAGAAGACCGACAAGGCCGTGCTCGACACCGCCCTGGCCGCGCAGAAGGTCCTGGAGCAGGGGGACACCCTCTTTGCGAAGGGGGCCGCGGCCGGTGTCGACATGGACCTGGCGCGGGGCCTGGGACTGCTAACCACCAAGCCGTTCCTGTATGTCTTCAACCTCGACGAGGAGGGGCTCACCGACACCGCGCTGCACGATGAGCTGGCGGCCCTGGTGGCCCCCGCCGAGGCGATCTACCTCAACGCCAAGCTCGAGGCGGACCTCGCCGAGCTCGATGAGGACGAGGCCGCCGAGCTGCTCGAGTCGGTGGGCGTCTCCGAGCCCGGCATGGTGCAGCTGGCCCGGGTCGGCTTCCAGAACCTCGGCCTGCAGACCTACCTGACCGCAGGGCCCAAGGAGACCCGGGCCTGGACGATCCGCAACGGCTGGACCGCTCCCCAGGCGGCGGGCGTGATCCACACCGACTTCCAGCGGGGCTTCATCAAGGCCGAGGTGGTCTCCTTCGAGGACCTGGACGCGGCCGGCTCCATGGCTGACGCCCGGGCCGCTGGCAAGGTCCGGATCGAGGGCAAGGACTACGTGATGGCCGACGGTGACGTGGTGGAGTTCCGGTTTAACGTCTAGCGTTATTGACGCTCTGCGTTATACGCTGGTCGCGTGATCAGATCGTTCGGGAGCAAGGACACCGAACGGCTGTGGCGTCGTGAGCGTGTGCCATCCATCGATCCTCGGATCCAGCGGGTAGCGCTGCGCAAGCTTCGTCAGGTGGGATCCGCGATCGCGTTGAGTGACTTGCGGACGCCACCGGGAAATCGTCTCGAGGCGCTGAAGGGCGATCGAGTCGGACAGCACGGCAGCAGGATCAACGACCAGTGGCGGATCTGTTTCGTGTGGACGGACGCCGGACCGGAGGAGGTGGAGATCGTTGACTACCATTGACAAGATCGCGCCGATCCACCCGGGCGAGGTCCTCATGGAGGACTTCATCGAGGGATTCGGGATCACTCAGAACAAGCTCGCCGTGTCGATCGGAGTGCCGCCGCGACGCATCAACGAGATCGTGCACGGCAAGCGGGGGATCACGGCGGACACGGCGTTGCGGCTTGCGAAGTACTTCGGCACGTCGGCGGAGTTTTGGATCAGTCTGCAGAGCCACTACGAGCTGGATCGCGCGGAGGATCGCGCAGGCAAGCAGATCGACGCGATCACGCCACTGGGTGCCGCGTGATCTCGACTGCGTGCCGAACTGTTTCGAGACGGGGAGCCGTGTGAGCGATTTCGTGGCTTATGAGCCGAGCGCGCGTTCGGTGATTTCTCAAGGGGCGGTCGGAATCAGGGCAGCGAAGCCGGATGATGTTCGTGGCCTGGCGGCTGTGATGTCTTCTCGCGGCGGCACGGTCGAGGAACATCTCGATGCTGCCGGTCAGTTGATCGAGCGGCTTCCGGTCCTCCTGATGGCCGAGAAGGATGGTGTCGCCGTCGGCTGGTGCGGTATCCAGGCTGTTCTGCGCGTGACCGCGGATTCCGTGCCAGGAGAGCCAGTCCTCAGCGTGATCAACGCCCGGAATCCCGCGTCGATCGACTTGCACACCGGCCTGGGGTTCGTCGAAGTCGCTCGAGCGGCGACCTTCGCCGGAATCGCTTTCACGGGCGGTGAGGGAGTCCTGCTGAGCGTCTCTGACCCCAGTTGATCAGATGGCCTTTTGTGCCGGAATGCGGTGGAGTTCCGGTTCAACGTCTGACAATCGCTGTGGCGGAAGGGCGGTAAGCCAGTGGACTCCCGCCAGACAGAGGGATCTCAACTGCGTCCTGGTGCAAAATATTGGGCGATGCTCGCCGCAGTGGCGATGCTGGCGGTCGGCGGGTGCGCGATGTATCTCTCCTGGGGCGTGTGGGGCGTCTTCGTGGCCTGCAGCGCCCTGACGCTGGTGGCCTCGAGTGCTCCGGCGTTGGTTCTCCTGCCTCGGTCCGCGGTCACCGGCACTCTGGTCCTCCGCGTGGCGTCGTGCGCCTTGTGGCTCATGCTCATCGGGTGGGGACTGGTCGCGCTGCTGACCCCCGAGCACGCGATCGGGTGGTGGCTACCGGGCAGAGGCACCAGCGGCCTTCAAGTGGAGGATGAGTCCGACGCACACCTGGCGGGTTGGGCCCTGCTCGGCCTCGGGGCCTTCTCCGCCGTGACCACGATCGCGGTCGGAATCCTCCCGCTCCTGCGCGAAGCGCGAGCGAGCCGCTAGATTTCGCGTGATCCCCCTGCCTGGCGCGCCGCGTGCCAAGGTGCGAGTAGTCGTCGAGCGATCTCGTGCCTATGAGCCAATCGCGCCGGAGGCTCCTGAGGCGGCGCCTGCCACGACCGCTACGTCTCCTTCGATTTCCACTCGACGTCGACCGGGATGCGTCGGCGTTCGAACTGAGAGATGACCGACTCATGAAGTGGCATGTAGTCGACGGCAGGGTAATGAACGACCTTGACCTTCAGTTCCGGCACACCGTCCTTCGTGACAATCCTCGGGATACCCAGGTGCTCCTTGAGGTGGAGCACGAAGGCACGATTCAGGTCAGCCCGATCCCAACTGATCTGAAGTGGTGCCCGGTTGTAGTACGTGATGCTGGTGACGTGAGAAATGCCTTCCCAGGGGATCTCGTAGCCTCCCTGCACCGTGATCCCCTGCGAAGATAACTCCAGGTCGATCGCGTCATCGCCCTTGCGCGCAGCGCCCGCCAGGCCAGTGGTCATTCCGATGCAGCCGAAGATGATGCTGATCCCCCCAAGCGTCGTCGGCATCCCGCTGAGAACGATCTGCGAAAGATAGCTCGACGTGTGGGGAAGGTCATTGAGGATCAGGTACAGGCCCGGCCCGAGCATGGCAAAGCCGAACAGGAGGTTGCTGAGGCTCCTGTCTATCCTCGGCCAGTAGTGGGAGCTGGAGACGGTGAACCCGTGGGCGACGCGATCGCGCGATCTTGGATGCCTCAAGGCGTTGTGCACTCACTTCCTCTTGACATGACTGCTCTTCGGGGCTCGAACCTGGAGCGCTGTTTTCGTTGTCGTCCCACAGCTCTATGCCCATCCTCGCAGTCGCGCTTTCAGTGGCGGGCCGCCGACGACCCCACTCCTGCTCATCGTTGCAGCCGGCGTCACGCCTGTGTGACCCGTGACGTCCCCCGACGTGTCGGCCAGTGCCTCGAGCTTGTCCGGTCGTGCGTGAGCGCGTACCGCTTCCGGCTCACCATCCGCAGAGTGCGGTCGCGGTGGATCGTGGCTCAGCGCGGGTCGCCGGTGATGATCCAGAGGTGGCCGAAGGGGTCGCGCACACGTCCTCCCTCTTGCCGTACGGGCGGTTCTCGATGGGGACGACGACCTCTCCGCCCCCGTCGGCCATCCTCGCGGCCACATCATCCTGGTCCGCGCACTCGATCTCGACGAGCACGGGCGCACCGCCGAGTTCGTCGGGCGCGATCCAGCCCCACTCCGCCACGGCTGGGGACACCGTGAAGCTGAACCCGTCGAGGCGGTGGATCACCGCGACCGGGAGTCCGTCGGGGTCGGTGGCGCGGAGGATCTGCTCGGCACCCAGGGCCTCCTGGTAGTAGGCAGACGCCAGGTCTGGATCCGGCACGATCAACCGGGGCGAGACGCGTGTGACGCGTGTGCGGTCGCTCCGTGGACCGCCATGGTGGGCGAGCACGTTGATGGTCGTCCCGCCCGGATCCTCCACGAAGAACCGCCGGACACCCCAGGGCTCGTCAGTGAGCGGGTAGACCACACGCAGACCGCGACCGAGCGCGGCGGCGTGCGCCGTGTCGACGGCCTCTGGCCGGCCCAGGTCGATCCCGAAGGACGGCTGCGGGTGCTCGAACCCGACCGGTGGGACGAGGACCTGGGCGGTGCGGTTGGCCGGAGAGGTCAGCCCGAGCACCGGTCGTTCCATCGACAGGGTCAGGCCGAGCACCTCGGTGTAGAACGCCCGTGAGGCGTCCACGTCCTGTCCGGGTGCGTAGCAGATCGTCCGGATCGGGCGGGCAACGTCGTTCGCTTCAGGCATCGGTGTCTCCTATCGGCGCTCGGGTGCACCCCGACGGTTGCGGGGCGTGGGTGCCGCTCAGGCACCCACCAGGCGGTTCGCGAGGGTCGACATCGTGTAGATGCCGACGGTGAACACGATGTCGAGGGCGTGTTCACGGGTGAAGCCGGCGGCGAGAAAGCTGCGCACCGCGGGGTCCGGCAGGTCCCCTGAGGTCCCCAGGAGCCGCTCGGTGAAGAGTCGCGCTTCCTCGAGGGCCGGATCGCTCAGGGCGGTGCGGTTCGTGAGGGCCTCGAGATGTGCCGATCCACCGAGGGACGCCAGCGTGGCGCCGTGGATGCGCAGGCAGATCCCGCAACCGTTCCGCGCCGCGACGGTGAGGATGACGACCTCGCGGGCGAGCGGCGGGAGGCTCGTCCGCTCCACGGCAGCAGACCCGGCGAGGAAGCCCGTCAGCAGGGCCGGGGACTCGGCTTGCAGCGCCACGGCGCGGGGCACGGCACCGAACTTCTTGGCCACCTGTTGCATCGCCGGCACCGAAGCGGCCGGCGCGGTCTCCAGGGTGTGTGGTGTGAAGGTCATGACAGGGACTCCCGTCCTCGGGTGTCGGCAGGGGCACGCGGCCACGAGTAGACAATGACATTGTCTATACTCGGCACCGTA
The DNA here is from genome assembly GCF_003121625.1 of Ornithinimicrobium cavernae. Taxonomy (GTDB): domain Bacteria; phylum Actinomycetota; class Actinomycetes; order Actinomycetales; family Dermatophilaceae; genus Ornithinicoccus; species Ornithinicoccus cavernae. Next base: position 52,027 of record NZ_QDDJ01000005.1, read on the forward strand.
CAAGTCGCGGAGCGGGTTGGTCAAGGAGGTTGTCTATGGTGGACGGGCGCGACACACCGGGCCGTCCGGCCTATGAGCTGGCGCTCCTCCTTCTGGGGGCCTTCGAGCGGCTGACCGACGGGGTCCACGCACGACTCGCCCAGGAGGGTCACCCGGGCGTGACCTCCACGCACGGTTTCGCGATGCAGGCCGTCGGCTCGGGGGCGACCACCAGGGACGTCGCTGCGACGTTGGGCGTCTCCAAGCAGGCGGCGGCGAAGACGGTGGAGCGGCTGATCGACATGGGATACCTCGAAGCGCACGTCGACCCCAGGGACGCGCGTGCGCGCATCCTCACGCACACCGATCGCGGCCGCGACATGCTGCGACGCAGCGAACACGCCTTCGAGGTCCTCCGGTCGACCTGGGCGGGCCTGATCGGGCCGGACAACCTGACGGCGCTGGAGGACTCTCTGGCCCTGCTGAACGAGCACGAGCTCGGGCCGTCGCGTGAGGGCGGTGTTCTCGGGGCTGGCTGACCGTCGCTGGGCCTGCTCGGCAACCGTCGCGCTAGGGAGCAGCCGTCTCTCGTCGCTTCACGGGCAGCGTCTCGTGCTGCCTGCGTGCATAGGCCCGGGCAGCCCGCACGCGGTCGCCGCACCGCGTGGAGCACCAGTGGCGACGCGCGTGGGTGCGGAGCAGGAAGCGGTCACACGGCGCGGCCCCGCACAGCGCGAGCAGGGACCGTTCCTCGCCGGCGAGGAGGCCGGCGGCGTCATCGGAGATCCGCGCCATGGCGTGCTCGACCAGTTGCGTCACCGGGTGCTGTGCCGACCGGAAGAATCCGGTGTCGTCGTGCTGGAGCGGCAGCGCGCTCGGAACCCGGGTGAGGGCCCGGTTGACCGCATCGAGGGCCTCCGGTGGCGGTGGCTCCGCGTGGACATCAGCCGTGAAGAGGGCGCGAAGGGTCTGCCTCAGGCCGGTGAGCTGTTGCTGACAGTAGGTCAGGAGCTCCGTGTCCCCGGGCACGAGATCGTGTCCGACCAGCCAGGCCGTGGCGTTCTCGGGGCTGGTCAGGCCGTCCCACAGGCCTCCGCCCGGCAGGGTGATGACGCTGTTCGCCAGGGCGAGGCTGACGTGGGCATCGGCGCCCGGCGCGGGCGGCAGTGGCTCCTTCAGCATGGGTCTCACGGTACACGACGTTGCTTGACGTGAGGTCTGCTGTTGTCGCCTCGCCAGTCAGCCGGGACGGCCGGACGCAGCAGTCGTATGCGGACGGGCCGGGTCAGCCGCCCCCCTCGCCTGCCCTTGCGGTGACCGGCCCGGTGGGCTGGACTGGGCAGATGGCTCGCCTCGGTTTCCACGCCTCCCACGAGCAGATCCCTCCGCGGCAGCTGCTCGCGGACGTCCGGCATGCCGAGCACGCCGGGTTCCCGATGGCGATGTGCTCCGACCACGTGGCCCCCTGGAGCAGGCGGCAGGGGCACTCCGGCAACACGTGGACCTGGCTGGGGGCCGCCCTGGCGACCACGGAGTTCCCGATCGGCACCCTGGCCATCCCCGGCCACCGCTACCACCCGGCCGTCCTGGCCCACCAGCTGGCGACGCTGGCGCAGATGTTCCCCGGCCGGGTGTGGGCTGCTCTCGGCAGCGGGGAGGCCCTGAACGAGCACATCACGGGACAGCCCTGGCCGGCCAAGGGGCAGCGGGTCAGTCACCTGGAGGACGCAGTCGGGGTGATGCGCAGCCTCCTCACCGGTGACGAGGTGAGCCAGGACGGTGCCGTGACGGTGGACCGGGCCCGACTCTGGGACCGGCCCCACGACCCGCCGCCGCTCCTGGCCGCCGCCATCTCCCCGGAGTCCGCCGCCCGGGCCGCGGCCTGGGCCGACGGGCTGATCACCGTCGTCCAACCGGCGGGCGTCCTGCGGGAGGTCGTGTCGGCATACCGCGACGGCGGAGGCCGGGGTCCGCTGGCCCTGCAGGTCCACCTCTCCTGGGCCCCGACCCACCAGGAGGCCGAGGAGATCGCCTGGGACCAGTGGCGCAGCAACGTCTTCCCGGCCCAGGTGGCGGCCGACACCGAGACGACCGCGGAGTTCGACGCACTGGCGGAGTCGGTGACCCTCGAGCAGGTACACGAGAGCGTGCGCGTCTCCGAGGACCTCGGCCGGCACCGCGAGTGGATCGCGGAGTACGCCGACCTGGGCTTCGGGGACATCTACCTGCACCACGTCGGACAGGACCAGCTCACCTTCATCGAGACCTTCGCCGAGCAGGTGCTGCCGATGTTCGAGGACGACTGAGACGCGCATGCGGATCACCGACACCAGCGACCTGTGGTGGAAGAGCGCGGTCATCTACTGCCTCGACGTCGAGACCTACTCCGACTCGGACGGTGACGGGACCGGTGACCTCGCGGGGCTCGCACAGCGGATCGACTACCTGGCCCGCCTCGGCGTGAACTGCATCTGGCTGATGCCCTTCTTCCCCACGCCGGACCGGGACGATGGTTACGACGTCACCGACTTCTACGGCGTGGACGACCGGCTGGGCAACCACGGGCAGCTCGTCGAGGTCATCCGCACCGCCCACGACCGGGGTCTGCGCGTCATCATCGACCTGGTCGTCAACCACACCTCTGACCGCCACCCGTGGTTCCGCGCCGCCCGGCGCAGCAGGGACAACCCCTACCGGGACTACTACGTGTGGCGGGACACCGAGCCACCCGACACCTCCGGCCAGGTGATCTTTCCCGACCGCGAGGACTCCATCTGGACCCTCGACGAGCGGACCGGTGAGTGGTACCTGCACCACTTCTACAAGCACCAGCCCGACCTCAACACCGCCAACCCTGCGGTCCGCGACGAGATCCTGCGGGTGATCGGCTTCTGGCTCGAGCTGGGGATCGACGGCTTCCGGGTCGACGCGGTCCCGTTCTTCCTCCAGGACCTGGAGCGGGCCTCCGGCGACCTGCCCGCCGACCCGCACGACCTGCTCCGACAGATCCGCGCCTTCCTGACGCGCCGGAAGGGCTCGGCGGTCCTGCTCGGCGAGGTCAACCTGCCCTATGCCGAGCAGGTGGACTACTTCGGCGGGGAGGACGGCGACGAGCTGCAGATGCAGTTCGACTTCATCGGTATGCAGGCCACGTACCTCTCCCTGGCCCGCGGCGACGCGCGTCCTCTGGTCAAGGCCCTGCAGGAACGACCCACCCTGCACCGCACCTCCCAGTGGGTCTCCTTCCTGCGCAACCACGACGAGCTCACCCTGGACAAGCTGAGCGAGCAGGAGCGGCAGGAGGTCTTCGCCGCCTTCGGCCCGGAGGAGTCGATGCAGCTCTACGGGCGGGGGCTGAAACGCCGGCTCCCACCCATGCTCGAGGGGGACCCGAGGCGGGTCCGGATGGCCTACAGCCTGATGTTCTCCCTGCCCGGGACGCCCACGATCTACTACGGCGAGGAGATCGGCATGGGGGAGGACCTCGCCGCCGAGGGCCGGATGGCCGTGCGGACCCCGATGCAGTGGAGCGACGGACCGAACGGAGGCTTCTCCTCGGCACCCACGCGCCGGCTCATCCAGCGCACGGTGCCCGACGGCTACGCGCCGGAGCACGTCAACGTCTCGGCCCAGGTGCGCGACCCGGACTCGTTCTGGTCGTTCATGCGCGTGCTCATCGCCGCCCAGCGCGAGTGCCCCGAGATCGGCTGGGCCGAGGAGCTCCACGTGCTCGAACAACCGCACCACCAGGTGCTCGCGCACTGCTGCCAGGTCGCGGACACAGCCGTCGTCGCCGCCCACAACCTTGCGGCAGAGCCCGTGGTCCTCGACGTGCAGGTCCCCGAGGTGGTGCCGGACCAGGTCGTGCTCGACCTGTTCTCCCACGAGCTGCACGACACCGAGGACGGTCGGCTCCACCTCAGTCTCGAGGGATACGGCTACCGGTGGTTCCGGGTCGGGGCCGCCCAGCGGCTCTCCGTGCCGTGACCCGGTGGCTGACGGGATGCTGACGTGCTCACCGGGCGGTCCGTCAGTCAGAAGGTGAGACGCACCACCGCACGTCGCTGGGTCGGGCGGCTGACCTCGGTGAAGCCCGCCTCCAGGTAGCTGCCGACGGTGCCGACGTGGATCTCCTCGGCGATGGCTGCCGTCGTCGTCATCGGATAGGCCTCGAGCGCCGTGGCACCCCGGGCCCTCGCGTGGTCGACGGCCGCCCGGATCAGCGCCTTGCTGATGCCGCGCTTGCGGAACCGGGCACGCGCGAGGACACAGGTGATGGCCCACACCGACGCGTCGCCGCGGTCCTCGTCGCGCCCGGCCCAGGGCACCGGGCTGTGCCGCAGACCGGGGAACTCCGGGCGCGGCTCGACGGCGCACCACCCGACCGGCTCGCCCTCGAGGTAGGCGACCAGCCCGCTCGTGGTGGTGGATCCAGGATCGCCACAGTCCGTCTGCTCCCGCAGCCGCGACGCCCGCTCCTCGACCGGCTGGGTGGCGAAGGCCTCGCGCGGCCGCAGCTTGTAGCGCTGGCACTGGCACCGCGCCGCCTGGCCCCGGGCGCCGAAGACCGCCTGCAGGTCCTCCCAGCTCGCCTCGTTGGCGGGCCGGATCTGGAGGTCGGACGCCTCGGGCACGTGCCCATCGTAGGGTCGGGTCAGGGGGAGCGCCGGGCGAACGACAGAATCGGCAGGGTGTCCACCCACCGCGCTGCCACCGACGCCTGGAGTGGGGACCACGTGGACCGTGGGCACACGGTCCTGGCGGTGCCCGTGCCGGAGCTGGATGACTTCGTGCGCCGCCGGACCGCGCACTACGACGCGGCCTACCTGTCGGCTGACCCGCACTTCGGTCAGGCCCACGTGACGGTGCTCGGCCCGTGGGTGCGCGAGCCCACGTCGGCAGACCTGGCGATCGTGGCCGGGATCGCCGCGGCGGCACGTCCGTTCACCTACCGACTGGCCCGCACGGGTGTCTTCCCCAACGGCATCATCCACCTGCTGCCCGAGCCCGCGGACCCCTTCGCGGCGCTCACCGCACGGGTGTGGGGCAGCTTCCCGGACCACGCACCTTACGCCGGGCAGTTCCCGGACGCCACGCCCCACGTGACCCTCGACGCCGTCGGCCCCGGTGTGGACGAGGCGGACGTCCGGGCACTGCTCGGCGACCTGGTCCCGGCGCACTGCCGTGCCGACCAGCTCCAGCTGCAGTGGTGGCAGGCTGGGCACTGCCACGTCCGGTGCACGTGGCCGCTCGGAGTGGCGACGACAGAAGGAGCAGTATGAGGGTCCTGGTCACCGGGGGCGTCCGCTCCGGCAAGTCCCACCACGCGGAGACCCTGCTGCGCCAGGAGGCGCGCGTCACCTATGTGGCGCCTGGCCCCGACGAGACCGAGGAGCCCGACCCGGACTGGGCGCGCCGGCTGGCGGCCCACCGGGAGCGCCGCCCGGCCACCTGGACGACCGTCGAGACGACCGACCTCGCGACCGCGCTCGCGGAGAGTGACGAGGCCGTCCTGGTGGACTGTCTCGGCACCTGGCTCACCCGGACGATCGACCGGCGTGCCCTGTGGGAGGCGCCGGTCGAGGAGGTGACGGCCGTGGTGCGCCACGAGGTCGCCGGCCTCGTGGCCGCCCTGGAGCGGTCGCAGCCGGTGGTCCTGGTGACCAACGAGGTCGGACTCGGCGTCGTGCCGGCCCACCGCTCCGGGCGGCTGTTCCGCGACCTGCTGGGAGAGGTCAACCGCGAGGTCGCGACGGCCTGCGAGGAGGTCCACCTGGTGGTCTCCGGGCGCGTGCTCGTGCTCTAGCCGGACCGGGTGGACGAGCGGCTCTGCCGTCAGGCGAGCCCGAGCAGCAGGATCGCCAGGCTCAGCTCGACGCAGGCACCGAGGACGTCACCGGTCACGCCACCCAGCCTCCGCACCGCCACCCGCAGCGCCACCGCGACCCCCAGCGCCGCGAGCACCGGCGCGAGAAGCCCACCGAGATGGAAGCCCGGCAGGAGCGCGACCGCCCAGACGAGACCTGCGGTGACCAGCCACGCGAGCCCAGACGCCACCGGGTGGACCGCGCCGGCCACCGCCGCGCCCAGCCCGTCGGGCCGCGCCGCCGGGACACCGCGCACGCAGGCGAGGGCCAGGCTGCTGCGCGAGGCCACGACGGCTGCGGCCGCCAGCAGCGGCCCCCACTCCTGAGCGGTGAGCGAGGCCAGCGCCACCACCTGGAGTCCCAGGACCACCACGAGGGCCACCACCCCGGAGGGACCTGCCGTGCCCGAGCGCATCACCTCCAGCGACCTGGCCCGGTCGGTGGAGGCGGTGAGCCCGTCCACCGTGTCGGAGAGGCCGTCGAGGTGCAGCATGCGGCTCGCCCACGCCAGCAGGGCCACGGCGAGCAGGCCCACCGCCAGCGGCGGGAGGTGGCCCTCCCGTCCCCACCAGACGAGCACCGCCACGCCGACCGCGACCGGCACGGCGGTGAGCGGGGCCGCGAGCATCGCCACGCCGGCCACGGACCGGTCGACGACCTCAGGGGGCCGCACCGGGATGCGCGTCAGCGTGCCGAGTGCCAGGCGCCAGCCGTCGCGCAGGCTCACCCGAGCTCCTCCAGCAGGGCCACGTCGCGGAGCAGGGCGACCGCGCTGTGGAGCAGGGGGACCGCGGCGACGGCACCGGAGCCCTCACCCAACCGCATACCCAGGTCCAGGAGAGGGGTCAGTCCCAGGGCCTCCAGGGCCAGTGACTGCGCCGGCTCGGGGGAGCGGTGCCCCGCCGCGAACCACGCGGCGGCGCCCGGGGCGATCCGCTCGGCGAACAGCCCGCAGGCGACTCCCATGAGGCCGTCCAGCAGCGCAGGGACACCCTCGCGGGCCGAGGTCACCAGAAACGCTGTCGCGGCGACGAGGTCCGCGCTGCCGAGGGCACGGAGGGTCTCCGCGGGGTCCGCGGACCGGGCCCCGACCCGGGCCAGGGCCTGGTCGACCACCTCGGACTTGTGCGCCAGGGCGATGTCGTCGACGCCGGTGCCGCGCCCCACGACCTCCGCAGCGGGCCGACCCAGCGCCGCTGCCACCAGGGCCGCCGCCGGCGTCGTGTTGCCGATGCCCATGTCACCGGTGAGCAGGAGGTCCGCGCCCGCGGCGATCTCCTCCCTGGCCACCGACTCACCCGCGGCCCACGCCGCGTCGAACTCCCCGGCCGTCAGGGCGTCGTCCAGGTGGATCGGCGCGCTGCCCTGCCGCACCTTGTGCCGCTGGAGCGCGGTGCGCACCCCGTCGTCGAGGTCGGTGAAGTCATCGCTGCAGCCCAGGTCCAGCACGCGGACGTGCACCCCGTGGGTCCGCGCGAGGGCGCTGACGCCGGCACGTCCGGCCAGGAAGGTGCGGACCATGGCGCCGGTGATCTCCGGGGGAAAGGCCGAGACGCCGTGCCGGGCCACACCGTGGTCCCCGGCGAGGATGACCAGGCGCACCGAGGCCAGCGGGGCGGGGGGCACGGATCCCTGGGCGGCGCTCAGCCAGACGGCCACCTCACCGAGCCGCCCGAGCGCGCCGGGAGGGGTGGCCAGGGCGGCCAGCCGCTGGGCGGCCTGCTCGCGGGCGGCGGCAGAGGGTGCGGTGACTCCGGTGATGACAGGCTCCTGGGGCGGTGTTGGCGGGGACGACCCAGCGTAGGGCGACGCCCGCACCACGCCGCATACCGCCCCCGGTGCCGCATACCGCCCCCGGTGCCGCATACCGCCCCCGGTCACGACACGGGACGCCACCCGGGCGGAGGGTTCTCACCCACCAGGCCGTCCACCGCCTCACGCAACAGGTCAGCGTGACCGGTGTGTCGTCCATACTCCTCGATGAGGTCACAGACCAGGCGGCGCAGGCTCGCGTGGTGGCCCGCCCCGTCGGACAGGGCGGTCGGCTGGTCGAGGCCCCCGTCGGCGATCGCGTCCCGGAGCCGCTGCCTGGCCCGGGCGACCTTGCCGTCATAGAGCGCGTAGAGCACCTCGGGCTCGTCGTCGGCCGCGGTGGTGAACTCCCACTCCGGCTCCGCGTCCCAGACCTCCGGGTCCCACGGTGGCCCGGGATCCACGTTGCTCAGCTTGAGGAAGAACGTCTGGTCCTCCACGAGCGCCAGGTGCTTGAGCAGCCCGCCGAGGGTCAGCGCAGAGGCCCCGACCCGCGTGGTGAGGCCGGCGTGGTCCAGCCCGTCCGCCTTCCAGCGGAAGGTCGTGCGCAGCCGCTCGAGCATCCCCAGCAGGTGCTCGAGCTCGCTGCCCGCCAGCGGTGGTTCCCAGGGGGTAGCAGCCTCGGCAGGAGCGGTGTCAGCGACGGGTTCGGTCATGGTGTGCCTCCTGTGCTCGGCGCCGACCGTGCGGCCAGCCCCCGTGGGCCGACCGTAGACTCGATCCCGGACGATCAACGGCAGGGACGGAGAGGTCAATGCGGTCCGAGGTCAGCCCCACCGCCCGCGCGCTGCTCACCCTGGAGCTGATCCAGGGGAGACCGGGCATCACCGCGGACCAGCTGGCCGACCGCCTCGGGGTCAGCTCGCGCGCCGCCCGGCGCTACGTGGCGATCCTGCGCGAGGCGGGCATCCCGATCGTGTCCACCAGCGGCCCGGCCGGTGGCTACAGCCCGGGGAGGGGGCTGCGGCTGCCGCCGGTGCTGTTCAGCCAGGACGAGGCGCTCGCCCTGGTCATGGCGGTGCTGGACGGTCACCACCCCGCCGCGGACCCCGCTGACCCCGTCGGCGCGGCCCTCGGCAAGATCCTGCGCGCCATGCCGGAGCGTGTGGCCGCGCAGGCGGAGTCCGTGCGCAGGACCGCGGCCGCGGCCCCCGACAGGACCGCCGCGCGCCCGGACCCGGAGACGACGGCCACGCTGGTGAGCGCCTGCGCGGACCGCCGGGTGGTCGAGCTCGCCTACCGCTCAGAGTCCGGCAACGAGTGGACCTCGCAGGTCGAGCCGTGGGCCCTCGTGGTGCGCTACGGACGCTGGTACCTGCTGTGCCGCGCCATCGAGCGCGACGCGGTGCGCACCTACCGGGTGGACCGGGTGCAGCGGGCCGGCCTGCGCCCGGACACCTTCGAGCCGCCGGCGGACCTCGACCCGGTGGCCGCCCTCGAGCGGCACCTCGGCGCGGGGTGGGAGTACCCCACCGAGGTCGTCATCGACGGGTCGCTGGACCTCTGTCAGCGGGTGCTCGGCCCGGTCGCGGGGGAGCTGACAGCCATCGACGCGACGACCACCCGGCTCACCGGCAGCACCAGCAACCCCCACGGGTATGCCGAGCGCCTGGTCTCCCTGCCCGTCCCCTTCCGCGTCGTGCGGGGACCGGAGCTGCGCGCCGTCGTGCGGGAGCTCGGTGAACGCCTCGTGGCGGCCGCGGAGCAGGCGGCGCCGCCACACGCACTGGCAGTTCGCGAGGCAGGGCGACAGGGCTGAGCACGACCACGGCCCGGCCGCCGACGAACTGCCAGTCCGTGTGGTGATCGGTCGGGCGCGGGGCCGGCACCGTGACCTCGAGCGCTGTCGGCGGGGGCGCGCGAGGGCCCGCGGGTCAGGTGAGACGCGCGAGCCTGGTGTTGAGATAGCGCTGCTCCGGGAGGCTCTGGGTCAGCGAGGCGGCGGCGCGGTAGGCCTCGACCGCCCCGGACACGTCGCCCGCGAGCTCTCGCAGGTGGGCCGCGGCCGCCAGCACCCGGTGGTTGCGTCGCTGCGCCGGGTCGTCCAGCAGGGGCTGGAGGCGCTGCAGGCCGGCCCGGGGGCCGTGCGCCATCCCGCTCGCGATCGCCAGGTTGAGGGTGACGGTCGGGGACGGGGCCTGCCGCTCGAGCATCCGGTAGAGCGCGCAGATCTGCAGCCAGTCCGTCTCCTCCCACGTGGCCGCCCCCGCGTGCACGGCGGCGATGGCCGCCTGGAGCTGGAACGGCCCGACCGGCCCGCGCGGCAGCACCCGCTCGACGAGGGTGGTGCCGCGACGGATCGCCAGCCGGTCCCACCGGGCCCGGTCCTGCTCGGCCAGCGGGACGAGGTCGCCGGTCGGCGAGAGACGGGCGGCCGCGCGGGCCCGGGTGAGGAGCACCAGCGCCAGGAGGCCGGTCGTCTCGTCGTCGTCCGGCAGGGCGCGGTGCAGGCGCTCGGTCAGGCGCACCGCCTCACGGGTCAGGTCGGTGTCACCGAGGTCGGTGCCGCCGTAGTGGCCCTCGTTGAACATCAGGTAGAGCGCGTGGCGCACGGCGTGCAGCCGGGCGGGCAGCTCCCGGGCCGGGACGGCGTCGAAGCGTGCGCCCGCCCGTTCCAGCGTCGCCTTGGCCCGGCTGATGCGCTGGGCCATCGTCGTCTCGGGCACCAGGAACCCCGCGGCGACCTGTGCGGTGCTGAGCCCGGCGACCGCCCGCAGCGTGAGCGCGACCTGCGACGGCGGCGTGAGGGCCGGGTGGCAGCACAGCAGGAGCAGGTGCAGCGTGTCGTCCCGACCGTTGCCGGCCGCCTCGTCGGCCCCGGGCGCCACGGCAGCGCCCGGGGTCAGTGAGTGGTCACGCAGCTCACGCTCCACCCGGGCGTTCTCGCTGCGCAGCCGGTCGATCATCCGCCGGGAGGCCACCCGCACCAGCCAGCCGCGCGGGTTGTCCGGGACGCCGTCCCGCGGCCACTGCTCGGCCGCCGCCAGCAGCGCCTCCTGCACCGCGTCCTCACACGCGCCGAGGTCTCCCGAACGGCGCAGCAGGGCAGCAAGGACCCGTGGGGCCTCCTCGCGCCACACGTCCTCCAGCCCTGACAACCTCACCTGTCCAGTCTCCTCGCCCGCAGGGCCGGTCCCCGCCCCCAGCGGCAGCGGCGGGGAGACCGGCCTGTCGGCATACCGGCTGCCGGTCAGACGTCCTCGCCGCCGGGCCACATGACCGGTCGCAGCTCGACGGTGTCGCCGGGACTGGCGAACTGCCGGGCGATCTCCTCCGCGCGGGAGCGGTCGGCCACGTCGATGAGGAAGTAGCCGGCGAAGTGCTCCTTGGACTCCGCATAGGGACCGTCGGAGGTGATCGGCCCGCCGTCCCAGCGGTAGATCGTGCTCGTGGCGGGATCGCCCAGCGCCTCGGCGGTGACCAGCTCGCCACGCTCGCTGAGCTCGGAGAGCAGCGCCTCGAACTCCGCGTTCATCTGGGCGCGCACCTCCGGTGACTGGGCCTGCAGCTCGGCGTTGAAGTCGCCGGTCGGGTGGCCCCACGGCTGCGGGTTGGAGTGGATCAGGATCACGAACTTCATGGTGCACCTCGTCGTCGTGGAGGGTGGCGGGTCCACCCTCTCACCGAGGACGTCGGAGCCGCGCGCCGATCCTCGACACCGTCGCGCAAACCGCTTGCCGCGGCACGGTCCGGAGCGTGAGGCTGGAGGCCATGACCTCCTTCATCTCGCACACGACGATCGACTGCACGGACGCCTACGCGCTGTCGACCTGGTGGCAGGGCGTGCTCGGCTACGTCGAGGACGCCGACGACCCGAACGAGCCCGGGCACGAGGAGTGCCCGATCTCCGACCCCGGGACCGGGCACACGCTGCTGTTCATCGAGGTGCCGGACCCGACGCCCGGTAAGAACAAGTTCCATCTGGACCTCCGGCCCCGCGACCTGACCCAGCAGGAGGAGGTCGACCGGCTCGTCGCCCACGGGGCCACCGTGACGACGGACCACCGCGGGCTCTACGGACCGGGCACCGGCTGGGTCACCCTGGCCGACCCCGAGGGCAACCTGTTCTGTGTCCTCAGGTCGCCGGCGGAGCGGGCCGCCGTCGCCGCCGAGCAGTCCTGAGTCCGCGGTCCGCGCGGCAGCGCCGAGTCAGCGACCGGCTGCGCGGTTGCGCGGGTGCTGGCGGGCGACCCGCTCGTTGCCGCGCCGGTAGTTGCCCGTGACCCGCGCCATGAGCAGCTGCTCGTCCCCGGCGCCCACGTCGTCGAGGAAGTCCGCCGCCCGCCGCCCCCGCAGGGTGGTCGCCAGCCGCCCCCGGTGCCAGATGCGGACCACCCCGGCCGGTGTGACGGCATACTCGAAGCCCTCTGGTGCCTGTCCCATCCGGCTACCCTGGCGCAGTCCGGCGCCCGGGCGCCACCGGATTGCGTGCGACATACTGGACCCACCAGCCCGGCACAACGGAGGAGACCGATGACCAAGGGATCTGTCGTCGTGGGCGTTGACGTGCCCGGCACGAGCGGGGACGCGGTCCGGTGGGCCGCGCACACCGCGGCGCTGCACGGGGTGCCCCTGAAGCTGGTGCACGCGGCCGACGAGGTCGCCGGGCTGCCCGGTGGTGTCGTGGACCCCGAGGACACGACGACCCGGGACGTGCTGCGGGACAACACCGAGGCCCTGTCCACGCTGCAGCAGGCGGTCGGCGAGGTGCGCGCGACCTTCCCGGACCTGCCGGTCGAGCCGGTCGAGGTCGTGGGCGACGCCGTCGAGGTGCTGCTGGCCCACCAGCAGGACGCGCTCCTGGTCGTGGGGACGGGCCACCGCAACGCGCTCTCCGAGCTCATCCTCGGGTCGACCTCCCTCGGCGTGGCGATGCACGCCACCAGCCCGGTGGCGGTCGTGCCGCCCGACGCCCGGCACGAGGGCGACCCCCACGGCCTGGTCGTCGTCGCCGTGGACGGCAGCGCCGACAGCGTCGTCGCGGCACGGGTCGCCTGCCACGAGGCCCGGGCGCGCGGCGCCAGGGTGCTGGCGGTCAACACCTGGGGGCTGGAGGTGGTGGGCGGCTTCGTGGTCACCGAGTCCGACCAGGAGGAGTTCGCGGCGCTGCAGGAGCGGCAGCGGCAGCAGGTCGAGCAGGCGCTGGCCTCCGCTCGCCGGGACTACCCCGAGGTCGAGATCGATGTCGACATCGTCCACGGCAAGGTGGTGCCCACGCTGCTGGACCGCTCGGCCACGGCCGACCTCCTCGTGCTGGGCAGCCGCGGCCTGGCCGGCTTCGCCGGCAAGCTGCTCGGCTCGGTGAGCCAGCGCGTGCTGCGCGGCTCCGCCTGTCCCGTGGTGATCGTCAAGGCGTCCGCGTCCTGACGTCCCTCAGGACTGGTGGGCGTCCTTGACGACCCGCGCCCAGCGTCTGGCCAGCGGCTCCCACGCCCTGCGCAGCGCCGAGGCGCTGCCCTCCACCGCGTCCGCCACGGCAAACACGTCGATCCCGTCGGGCCGGGCCTCCCGTGCCGACGGCTTGTCGGTGGTCCAGCTGCGGAAGATGGCTGGGGACGCCTCGGGGTGGAACTGCACGCCCCACGCCCGCGGGCCGAAGCGGGCGGCCTGGACCGAGCCGTCCGGGGAGAGCGCGAGCGTCGTGGCCCGTCGGGGGAGAGCCGTGGCGATGTCGTTGTTCCACTGGACCGCCTGCACGCCCGGCTCGAGCGCCGAGAAGAGCGGGTCGGTCGCTGCCTCCGGGGTCGGGGAGAACGGCGTCAGCCCACGCGAGTGCCCGTGGGGGTTGCGGGCCACGGTGCCGCCGAGGGCCACCGTCGCCAGCTGGTGCCCGAGGCAGATCCCGAGGAACGGGTCGCCGGCAGCGATCACGGTCGCAATCAGGGCGCGGGTGGGCGGCAGCCACCGGGTCGTCGCGTCGTCGCCGGCCCCCATCTCGCCGCCGAGGACGAGCAGACCCGCATGGTCGGTCAGCGACGCGGGGATCGCCCGCCCGCGGTGCGCCTCGAGGACATCGAGCTCGAGCCCGGCGGCGAGCAGCCAGTCCGCGAACCAGCCTGCGGGGCAGTTGTCCTCGTGTTGCACCACGAGCACGGTGGGCTTCATTGCCGCAATCTAACCCAGCAGTAGCCCAACGGGGCGTTGGTCGTCGCCTCCGGGCCACGGGTCGTCGCGTCGCCCTGTCGGTGGGCCCGCTCGGGCCGACCCGACAACCACGGCGCGGGCCGGCCGTCTAGCGGGCCTCGATGACCGACGCCGGCCCGAACAGGCCCTCGTCGTGGTCGGACTCCGTGGCCGTCGGGTCGGTGAGCGTGACCGCCACCTCGTGCGGTTGCAGCTCACCGCTGGCGATCTGCTCGGCCCAGTGGCAGGCAACGCGCTGGCTGGGCGGCACCCCGTCGATCTGCACGACCCGCAGCTCCGGACGCTCGGTGTCGCACCGGGTCTCCTGCCGCCACGGGCAGCGCGTGTGGAACCGGCAGCCGGACGGCGGGTTGGCCGGACTCGGCAGGTCACCGGCCAGCAGGATCTGCTCCCTGCTGTCCTCGACCACCGGGTCGGGGACCGGCACGGCCGACATCAGGGCGCGGGTGTAGGGGTGCAGCGGCTGGGCATAGAGGTCGTCGGCCTCGGCCTCCTCGACGAGCGCGCCGAGGTACATCACCCCCACGCGGTCGCTGATGTGACGGACGACGGCGAGGTCGTGGGCGATGAGCAGGTAGGTCAGCCCCAGCTCCTCCTGGAGGTCGGCCAGGAGGTTGATCACCTGCGCCTGGACCGAGACGTCGAGGGCGCTCACCGGCTCGTCGGCCACGATGAGCTGCGGGTTCACCGACAGCGCCCGGGCGATCCCGACCCGCTGGCGCTGCCCCCCGGAGAACTCGTGGGGGTACTTGCTCAGGGCGGTGCGGGGCAGCCCGACCGCCCGCAGGAGCTCGATCAGCCGCTCTCGGGCGCCGCCGCCCATGACCAGGCCGTGCGCCCGCATCCCCTCGAGGAGGAGCTGCTCCACCGTCTGCCGCGGGTCGAGGCTGCCCAGCGGGTCCTGGAAGACCATCTGCATGTGCCGCCGCTGGGTGCGCAGCGCCTCGCCCCCGAGAGACGCCAGGTCCGTGCCGTTGAACAGCACCTCGCCGTCCGTGGTGGTCTCCAGCTGCAGGATGGCGCGGCCGAAGGTCGACTTGCCGCAGCCCGACTCACCGACCAGACCGTAGGTCTCGCCCCGCCGGATCTGCAGGTCGATCCCGTCGACGGCATAGACGTGGCCGACCGTGCGGTCGATGAACACGCCCTTCTTGATCGGGAAGTGCACCTTCAGGCCACGGACCTCCAGCAGTATGTCGTCACTCGCGCCGGGCGTGCGACCGCCGGTCGGGTCCTCGGTCACGTCGGGGGAGGGCACCTGCTGCGGGTCCTGGGTGGGGCTGCTCACGGTGTCTCCTCCTCGGCCGGCTGGCCGCTCCCTGCGGCTGTCGGCGGCGCCGGCAGCGGGTTGTGACACCGCAGCAGGCGGTCGGGGCCGTGGCCCGGGTCGGGCACCAGCTCGGGCGTCTGCTGGACGCACACGTCGATCGCCGAGCTGCAGCGCGGGGCGAAGGCGCACCCCTGCTCCCAGGGGATGTTGTCGGAGACCGAACCCGGCACCGGGGTGAGCCTGCCCCGCTCCTCGTGCAGGCGCGGGATGGAGGCCAGCAGGCCACCCGTGTAGGGGTGACGCGGGCGGGCGAACAGGTCGTGGCGACCTGCGCGCTCGACGATGCGTCCGGCATACAGGACATTGACCTCGTCGCACAGGCCGGCCACCACCCCCAGGTCGTGGGTGATCATGACCAGGGCGGTCTCCGAGTCCTGGACCAGCTCCTTGAGCAGGGCGAGGATCTGGGCCTGGATCGTCACGTCCAGCGCGGTGGTCGGCTCGTCGGCAATGAGCAGGCGGGGCTCGCAGGCCAGCGCCATCGCGATGAGCGCGCGCTGCCGCATGCCGCCGGAGAGCTGGTGGGGGTACTCCTTCAGCCGCCGCGTCGGGTCGGGGATGCCGACCTTGTCGAGCATCGCCCGGGCCTGCTCCCTCGCCTCGCCCCTGGAGACCCGCTTGTGGCGCTCGATCACCTCGGCGACCTGGGTCCCGAGCGGCACGACCGGGTTGAGGGAGGACAGTGGGTCCTGGAAGATCATCGCCAGGTCGCGCCCGCGCCGGTCCCGCAGCTCGTTGCCGGACATGGTGAGCAGCTCCTCGCCGGCGAACGTGGCGCTGCCGCCGATCGTGTTGCCCCGGGCCGGGAGCAGACCCATGATCGCCAAGGAGGTGACGGACTTGCCGCACCCGGACTCACCGACCAGACCGACGGTCTGGCCGGGCGCGACGTCGAAGCTGACGCCGTCGACAGCACGGAACTCACGGCGACCCCTGCCGAACGTGACCGTGAGGTCACGGACGGCCAGCAGCGGGGCGGTGCGGGCGGAGCGGTCCAGGGCAGGGTCCGCGGTGGGCTGGGCGGTCATCTCGTCCTCCTCAGCGACGGGACTTGGGGTCGAGGGCCTCGCGCAGGGACTCACCCATCAGGGTGAAGCCGAGCGCGACGACGATGATGCAGACGGCGGGATAGACGGCGACCTCGGGGTGGGTGTTGAAGTACTGCTGCGACCTGCCGAGCATCTGGCCCCACTCGGGCTGAGTGTCGTCGGGGTTGCCCAGTCCCAGGAAGGACAGCGCGGCCGCGTCGATGATGGCCACGGCCAGCACGAGCGTGCCCTGGACGATCACCGGGCCGACCGAGTTGGGCAGCATGTGCCGGAAGACGATCGGCGCGGGGCGCACGCCGAGGGCCCGGGCGGCCAGCACGTGGTCGCTGTGCCGCTGAGCCATCATCGAGCCACGGAGCAGCCGGGCGAAGATCGGGATCTGGATGATGGCGATCGCCAGGATCACCGTCCACTGGCTGGGGCGCGCGAACATCGCGGCCAGGGAGAAGGCCATCAGCAGCGAGGGGATGGACAGCATCACGTCGACGATGCGCATCACGATGGTGTCGGCCCAGCCGCCGATGCCGCCGGCGATGGTCCCCAGGACCATGCCGCCGGCAAAGCCGCCCAGCGTGGCGAGGACGCCGACGATCAGGGTCTGACGGGCCCCGACCATCAGCCGGGAGAGCATGTCGCGGCCGGCGTCGTCCGCGCCCAGCGGGAAGCCCGGCTGGGGGCCGGGGACCGGGTTCTGCGTGGTGCGCTGGTCGATGAGGAGACGGGCGGCCGGGTCGTGGGGCGCGATCCACGGCGCGATGACGGCGAGGATGACGAAGGCGGCGATGATGACGGCCCCGATGAGGAAGACGGGGTCGCGGCGCAGCCGGTGCCAGGCGCTGCGCCAGAGGCTCACGCCCTCCTCGTCGGAGAGCGCGCCGGCCTCGGCGAGGGAGTCGATCCGGGCCTTCTTGCGGTCACCGGGCTTGGTCAGGGAGGTCACGGAGGGGTCCTCACTTCGTCCGGACGCGCGGGTCGATGACCGCGTAGGCGATGTCGACGAGCAGGTTGACGACGATGTAGATGAGCGCGGCCATCATGATCAGGACCTGCAGCACGGGGTAGTCCCGCCGCTCGAAGCCGATGGCGAGGGCCTGCCCGATGCCCTGGTAGGCGAAGACCTTCTCGGTGAGGACGGCCCCGGCCAGGAGGGCGCCGATCTGCAGGCCGACGATCGTGACGACGGGGATCAGGGCGTTGCGCATGATGTGCCGGCCCCGGATGGTGCGTGCCGTCAGGCCCTTGGCGCGCGCCGTGCGCACGTAGTCCTCCTCCATCACGTCGATCACCGCGGCCCGGGTGATCCGGAAGATGATGGCGAACGGGATGGAGCTCAGTGCGACCGCCGGCAGGATGAGGTGCTTGAAGGCATCCCAGGCGGCGTCCCACTCGCGCGTCATCAGCCCGTCCAGCATGTACATGTTGGTGATGTGGGTGGCGTTGATGCCGACGCTCGCACGGCCCGACGGCGGCAGCCACCCCAGCTGCACGGCGAAGATGTACTTCAGCACGTAGGCCAGGAAGAAGACCGGGACCGCCACCCCGATGAGGGAGAAGACCACGCTGCCCGTGTCGAGCCAGCCGCCCTTGCGCCGGGCCGCGATATAGCCCAGCGGGATCGCCAGCGTCAGGGCGATGACCATCGCGACGATGCTGAGCTCGATCGTCGCGGGCAGTCGCTGGACGAAGACGTCCCACGCCGGCTCACCGCGGTAGACACCGTTGGAGATGCCGAAGTCCCCCCGCAGGGCACGTTCCAGGAACCGCCAGTACTGCACGAAGATCGGGTCGTCGAGACCGAGCTGCGCGCGGAGCTCGGCGGCCGCCGCGGGCGTGCCGCGCTCGCCGAGCAGCGCGCTGACCACGCCGCCGGGCAGCGAACGCAGCCAGGCGAAGAGCAGCACGCTCAGCACGAACAGCGCCAGCACCGCCTGCAGGAGCCGGCGAACGATGAATCTCAGCACAAGACCTCCAGGGGCAGAGTCGGCTGTCCGGACAGGATGACGGGCTGGGCCAGTGTGCAGCCCAGCCCGTCGTCTGTCCTGTCCCGCGTCAGGATAGACACGGGATGGGGCGGTGTCGCGTTACTCGGTGACGGTGACCGTGGAGAAGTCCTCCGCCGTCAGCGGGCTGGCGACCATGCCCTGCACGTTCGGCCCCACGACGATCGCGGGCGGGCTGTGCGAGAGCGGCAGGCCGGGCAGCCACTCGGGGCTCATGATCTTGGCGTTGAGCTCCTCGTACAGCTGCGTGCGCGTGGCCTCGTCCGGCTCGGCGTCCGCCGCGGCGATGGCATCCTGCAGCTCGCCGTGGAAGGGGTAGGCCGAGGTGCCGAACTGGTTGTCGTCACCGCAGAAGAACGCGCAGAGGAAGTTGTCCGCCGAGTTCAGGTCACCGGTCCAGCCCAGGAAGAAGGCGGGGGCGCGGCTGGCCTGCGTGTCGTCGATGTAGCCACCGGCCCAGGGCTTGGTGATGGTCTCGACGGTGATGCCGGCTGCCTCCCAGTCGGCCTTCACCTGGTCGTACACGCGCTGGGGGTCCGGCATGTACGGGCGGCTGACCTCGGACGGGTACCACAGCTCGATCGTGAGGTCGGACTTGCCGGCCTGCTCGAGCAGGTCCTTGGCCTTCTCCACGTCGTACTCGTAGGCGGCGATCTCGCCGTTCCAGCCGCTGACGGTGTTCGGCATGAACTGCGTGGCCACCTCAGCACCCTCGGGCAGCTGGGTGGAGACGAACTGGTCACGGTTGAGCGCGTGGTAGAGCGCCTGACGGACCAGCGGGTCCTCCAGCTGGGGGTCGGCGACCGGGTTCAGCGCGAGGTAGAGCACGTTGAACGGGTCCCGGATGAGGACCTGGTTGCCGGCGTCCTTCAGTGCCTGCCAGTCGACCGGGTTGGGCAGGTCGTAGCCGTGGATCGTGCCGGCCTCGAGCTCCTGACGGCGGGCGTTCTCGTCCGCGATGATCTTGAAGACGAGGTTGGCCACGCCGGCCGGCTCGCCCCAGTAGTCCTCGTTGCGGACCAGGTTGACCGTGCCACCGGCGTTGTCGTAGGACTCGAACTTGAACGGTCCCGTGCCGGTCGGGTGCTCCTGCGCGTACTCCGGGAAGACGAAGGCGTCACCCTCCAGGGCGATCCCGTTGGCGTCGTACTCCTCCATCGCGGCAGGAGAGTGGATGGCGTAGGAGGACTGGCTCAGCACCATCGGGAACTTGCCGGTCACACGCGAGACGGTGACCTGGGCGGTGAACTCGTCGGTCGCCTCGCAGCCCTTGTAGAGCGTGTCCTCACCGAAGCCGAAGTCGTTGCCGTAGTAGTAGGCGCCCGACGGGCTCTGGCCGGCCTCGTTCTGGTCGGCCCAGCGCTCGAAGTTCGCGCAGACCGCCTCGGCGTTCAGGTCGGTACCGTCGTGGAACTTCACACCCTCCTGGATCGCGAAGTCCCAGACCAGACCGTCCTCACTGGTCCACTCGGTGGCCAGCTCCGGCACGGCCTCGGTGCCGCCGGGCTCGATGCCGATCAGGTTCTGGAAGATCTGCCGCGTCACCCGGAAGGTCTCACCGTCACTGGCGTAGAACGGGTCGAACGTCGTCGGGGCGCCCGCGGCGCCGAAGACGAGCGTGGCGTCGGACGCGGCGGACCCGCCGTCGCCTCCGGTGGCATTCGTGTCGTCGGCGTTGTCGCCGGCAGCGTTGTCGCCGCCCGTGTCCCCGCCGTCGTCGCGCTGGGACTCCGCGCAGGACGTCAGGACGAGTGCCAGCGCGGCGGTCCCGGCAATGGCCGCAACCTTGCGGATAGTCATTCTGCCTCCTCATGGGGCCGCCGGACGGAGATCGGGCGGCTGGTCGCAATGGGCCCAAGGTAGGCGTCTGCCGACCGGAGTGGAAGGACGTGACGCGGATCGATGCCGAACCTTGACCAAAGTGTGTCCGAGGGGCCGGATCTCCCCGGTCGCGGTGCCGAATACTCTGGCGCAGTGACCGATCGACTCGTGGTGGCGGCGGCCCTCGTCGACAGCCTCGACCGGCCCACCCAGCTGCTGGCGGCGCGGCGCTCGGCGCCGGCCGCACTCGCGGGGCAGTGGGAGTTCCCCGGCGGCAAGGTCGAGCCGGGGGAGGCCCCGGTGGACGCCCTCCGACGTGAGCTGCAGGAGGAGCTGGGCGTCGGCATACGGCTCGGGAAGCAGATCCCCGGTCCCCGGGACGGCCGGTGGCCGCTCACGGTCCCCGGCTACACCCTGGCGCTGTGGTGGGCCGTGCCGGTCGGTGAGCCACGTCCCCTGGAGGACCACGACCTGCTGCGGTGGCTCACCCGCGACGAGCTCGCGACGGTCCCCTGGCTGGAGAGCAACGCCCCCATGGTCGGTGCCGTGAGCACGGAGCTGGTCGCGAAGTCGTGAGCATGGCCCGTGGGATGCGAAAATCATCCTCATGCCCCTGAAGAATCGCGACGACATCCGGAATGTCGCCATCGTTGCCCACGTCGACCACGGGAAGACCACGCTGGTCGACGCCATGCTGTGGCAGGCCGGCGCGTTCACCGGACACGACGCCGAGTCACACACCGTGGAGCGGGTGATGGACAGCGGTGACCTGGAGCGTGAGAAGGGCATCACGATCCTGGCCAAGAACACCGCCGTCCACTACAAGGGCGCGGCCGCCCAGGAGCGCGGCCTCGCCGACGGCGTCACCATCAACATCATCGACACCCCGGGCCACGCCGACTTCGGCGGCGAGGTGGAACGCGGTCTGTCCATGGTCGACGGGGTGGTCCTGCTCGTGGACGCCTCGGAGGGGCCGCTGCCGCAGACCCGCTTCGTGCTGCGCAAGGCGCTGGCCGCGCGGATGCCGGTCATCCTGTGCATCAACAAGGTCGACCGCCCCGACTCGCGCATCGAGGCGGTGACGGAGGAGGTCTACGAGCTCTTCCTCGAGCTGCTCGACGATGCCGGCCAGGGCGAGCAGGGGCTGGAGTTCCCCATCGTCTACGCCTCGGCCAAGGCCGGCCGGGCGAGCCTGACCCAGCCCGCCGACGGTGAGCAGCCGGACAGCCCGGACCTGGAGCCGCTGTTCAGCACCATCCTGGACACCATCCCGGCGCCCTCCTACGACCCGGAGGTGCCGCTGCAGGCGCACGTCACCAACCTGGACTCCTCGCCATTCCTCGGCCGGCTGGCCCTCTGCCGCGTCCACTCGGGCACCATCACCAAGGGGCAGCAGGTCGCGTGGTGCCGCAGCGACGGCAGCATCCAGAAGGTCAAGATCACCGAGCTGATGCTCACCGACGCGCTCGAGCGGGTGCCCGCGACGAGTGCCGGCCCGGGCGACATCATCGCGATCGCCGGCATCCCCGAGATCACCATCGGTGAGACCCTCGCCGACGTGGACGACCCGCGCCCGCTGCCGCTCATCACGGTCGACGAGCCGGCGATCAGCATGACGATCGGCACGAACACCTCGCCGCTCGCCGGTCGCGTCAAGGGCGCCAAGGTCACCGCACGTCTGGTCAAGGACCGGCTGGACAAGGAGCTCATCGGCAACGTCTCGCTGCGGGTCCTGCCCACCGAGCGCCCCGACGCCTGGGAGGTGCAGGGCCGTGGCGAGCTGGCCCTGGCGATCCTGGTGGAGCAGATGCGCCGCGAGGGCTACGAGCTGACCGTCGGCAAGCCGCAGGTGGTCACGCGCGAGATCGACGGCAAGCTCCACGAGCCGGTCGAGCGGCTCACGATCGACGCCCCGGAGGAGCACCTCGGCACCATCACCCAGGTGCTCGCGGCCCGCAAGGGGCGGATGGAGCAGATGTCCAACCACGGCACCGGGTGGATCCGGATGGAGTTCGTCGTGCCCGCCCGCGGGCTCATCGGCTTCCGCACCGAGTTCATGACCGAGACGCGCGGCACCGGCATCGCCAACCACGTCTTCGACGGCTACGCGCCCTGGTTCGGCGAGATCCGGACCCGGCAGACCGGCTCGCTGGTGTCGGACCGCACCGGGGTGGCGACGACCTACGCCATGTTCAACCTGCAGGAGCGCGGCTCGATGTTCCTGGAACCCACCACGGAGGTCTACGAGGGCATGATCGTGGGCGAGAACTCGCGCGCCGACGACATGGACGTCAACATCACCAAGGAGCGCAAGCTCACCAACGTCCGGTCCGCCGGAGCCGACGTCCTGGAGTGGCTCATCCCGCCGCGCAAGCTGTCCCTCGAGCAGTCGCTGGAGTTCTGCCGCGAGGACGAGTGCGTCGAGGTCACCCCGGAGGCCGTGCGGATCCGCAAGGTCGTCCTGGACCAGACGGAGCGGGCCCGCACCGCCGCGCGGGCCCGGAGGCCGTGACCAGGCCGTCCCCGGGCGCGGCCCTGGCCGACCCCGGGGGCCGTCGGCTCCGGGTCGTGGCGGTGCACGCCCACCCGGACGACGAGACGCTGGCCACCGGTGTCGCACTGGCCCACCACGTCGCCCGCGGCGACGTGGTGCACGTCATCACCTGCACGCTCGGTGAGGAGGGCGAGGTCATCCCCTCGGACCTCGCCCACCTGGAGGGCGACCCCGCGCTGGGGCCGCACCGCGCCGGGGAGCTGGACCGGGCGATGGCCGAGCTGGGGGTGGAGCACAGCTACCTCGCGGCCGGCGCGAGCCGCGACAGCAAGCCGCGCTGGCGGGACAGCGGCATGGCCGGGTCACCGGCGGCCGCGCACCCCCGCGCGTTCGCCGGTGCCTCCGTCGCCGAGGCGGCCGAGCTGCTCGCAGAGCGGCTCGCGCTGCTGCTGCCGGACCTCGTCCTCACCTACGACGCCCAGGGCGGCTACGGCCACCCCGACCACATCCAGACCCACCGGGTCACCGTGGCCGCGGTCGCCTCGCTCCCCGAACGGGTCCGACCCCGGCTGTATGCCGTGCTGACCCCTCGGTCGTGGGCGCGCGAGGACCGGGCCTGGCTGGCCGAGCACGTGCCGGCCAACGGCCTGTCCGTCCCGGCTGCCGACGACCCGTTCCCCCCGTCCGTGGTGGACGACGACCTGGTCACCCACGAGGTGGTGGACCCGGCCGTGCTCGCCGCACAGGTCAGGGCCCTGCGCCAGCACGTCACCCAGGTGACGGTCCTGGAGGACGCCCCCGCCCCCTACTACGCGCTGTCCAACGACATCGCGGCGCGGCTCGCCGGGCGTGAGGGCTACACCGAGCTGGACCCGCGGACCGGTGACCTCATCCGGTGAGGCACGATGGGGTCCGGGGACGCGAGCAGTGCTGAGAGGAGCTGGTGTGGTCGATGACCCGGGCGTTGCGCCGCTGCCCGTCGACCCCCAGGCCTACCGCCGTGCCATCGGCCGCTTCGCGACCGGGGTCACCGTGGCCACGACCTTCGCGGGTCGCCACGACCACGCCATGACGGCCAACTCGATCACCAGCGTCTCCCTCGACCCGGTGCTCATGCTCATCTCCGTCGAGCAGTCGGCCCGGTGGCACCAGGCGGTCCTGGACTCGGGGGTCTGGGGCATCAGCATCCTGGCCCACGGTGCCCGGGCGACCGCCTCCTGGCTCAGCACCCCGGGGCGGCCCCTGCATGCACAGCTGGACCGGGTGGCCCACCACCGCGGGGCGGCGACCGGGGTCGCGCTCCTCGACGGTGCCCTGGCCATGTTCGAGTGCCGCACCACGGGCGTGCACGCCGCCGGCGACCACAGCCTCGTGGTCGGCGAGGTCGTCGGCCTGGAGGTCCCACCGCGGGTGGACCCCGCCCTGGTCTACTACCGGGGCCGCTACGGACAGCTCGACTGACACCGGCGCGGTGGTGGGTGTGGACGGGCGGGCAGCCGACGGGAGCGCTGGTGACGCTGACTACGGCAGGATCGGCACGGCATACGGCGACTATCGGCGACCGGACCCCCGCCTGGCGCGCGCCCTCACCGCCGCCGTCGGAGGGGCACGTCGGGTTCTCAACGTCGGTGCCGGCACCGGGTCCTACGAGCCGGTCGACCGCCGGGTCACGGCGGTCGAACCCTCCGCCGCCATGCGCGCCCAGCGACCAGCGCACCTGTCACCGGCGGTCGACGCCACCGCGGAGGACCTGCCCTTCCCGGACGACGCGTTCGACGCGGCCCTGACCACCTTCAGCGTCCACCAGTGGCAGGACCTGTCGGCCGGCCTGCGCGAGGTCCGCAGGGTGACCCGCGGCCCTGTCGTGGTGCTGACCTGCGACCCCGACCTGCTCGACCGGTTCTGGCTCGCCGACTACGCCCCCGAGGTCATCGCCACCGAGGCGCGGCGCTACCCGCCCCTGCACCGGGTGACCGAGGGACTCGGTGGTCGCACCACCAGCACGCTCGTGCCGATCCCGCTCGACTGCACCGACGGGTTCAACGAGGCCTACTACGGCCGCCCCGAGAGGCTGCTCGACCCCGGGGCGCGCCGCGCCTGCTCGGCGTGGAGCTTCGTGGGGGAGGACGTGCACGAGCGGTTCACCGCCGACCTGACGCGCGACCTCGCGACCGGGGCGTGGGACCGGCACCACGGCCATCTGCGGAGCCAGCCGGTGTTCGAGGGGTCCCTGGTCCTGGTCGTGTCCGAGCCGGTGGCCTCCTGAGACCGTGCCCACGCACACCCGGGCCGGCACGCCGTCCGTGGCGCACGCCACGCGCACCCGGCCCGGCACGCCGTGTGCAGGTTCTCGAGGGGGAGGGAAGGGCGGATACGCCGAGCGGTGGCCCGCGGAGGGATGGGACCCAGGCAGGGCCTGCGGTGGGGGACAGGCGTGCACCCCGCCACCCGACCGCCTCACACGCGGCGCTGGGCGGGTGGTGCAGGTGGCGTGAGTATGCGCGGGAGTGCCGAGGGTGTCGGGGCTATGCTCGAAAGTCACAGCACGGGCCGTCGTTCGCATGGATAACCGGCGACCCGGGTGCCACCGAACCATGCACCGTGCGGTCACCGTCGTCCGCACGGCCACGGCCGGAGGGAGCACTCCGTTGGGCTCGACCGAGATCACCGTCAACGGCGCGAGCCGTCCCTGCCTGACCGGGCCCCACACCAGCCTCCTCGACTGGCTCCGCGAGCAGGGCTGGACCGGCGCCAAGGAGGGCTGCGCCGAGGGGGAGTGCGGAGCGTGCGCGGTGCTCGTCGCCCGCCCCGACGGTCCCGGCCGGACGCGGTGGGTCGCGGTGAACTCCTGTCTCCCACCCGCGCTCGCGCTGGATGGTCAGGAGGTCGTCACGGCCGAGGGCCTGGGCTCCCCGCCGGGGCCGAGCGGCGCGGCAGCGCTGCACCCGGTGCAGCGCGAGCTCGCAGACCGCGGTGGGTCGCAGTGCGGCTACTGCACGCCCGGGTTCGTGTGCGCGATGGCTGCCGAGTTCTACCGTCCGGAGCGTGCGGGGGCCAGCACCCAGACTGCCGGGACGGAGAGCCTCCGCGCCGGGGACCGCCCGGACGAGCACGGACCCAACGGGTTCGACCTGCACGCCCTGAGCGGCAACCTGTGCCGGTGCACCGGCTACCGGCCCATCCGCGACGCCGCCTACGCCCTCGGCGACCCGGACCCGACGGACGCGCTCGCCCTGCGCCGGGAGCAGACCGCCCCCGCGCCGGCAGCGACCCGGGTGACCTCCGGGCAGGGGGAGTTTGTGCGGCCGAACGACCTGCCGGAGCTGCTCCACCTCGTCGGGGAGGCACCCGACGCCGTGCTCATGGCCGGCGCCACCGACGCGGGCGTCGAGCGCCACCTGGGACACGCCAGGCCGCCGCTGGTGCTCGCGATCGATCACCTGGAGGAGCTCCGGGGCCTGGACCTCACGTCGGATGCGGTCGAGATCGGTGCCGCCCTCACCCTCAGCGAGATCGAGCGGTCCCTGGCCGGGCGCGTGCCGCTGCTGGACCAGCTGTTCCCACAGTTCGCCTCCCGCCTGATCCGCAATGGCGCCACCCTGGGCGGGAACCTCGGCACGGGGTCACCGATCGGGGACGCCGCACCCGTGCTGCTGGCGCTGGACGCCACCCTGCTGCTGTCATCCGCTGCGGGCGAGCGGACTGTGGCCCTAGCCGACTACTTCACCGGCTACCGGCAGAGCGTCCGCGCGCCCGGCGAGCTCATCCGCGCGGTGCGGATCCCCCTGCCACCGGCACCACACGCGGCCTTCTACAAGATGGCCAAGCGCAGGTTCGACGACATCTCCTCGGTCGCCGTGGCCATCGCCGTGCGCCTGGAGGCAGGCGCGGTCGCCTCGGTCCGGATCGGCCTGGGCGGGGTGGCCGCGACACCGGTCCGGGCGCTGGCCACCGAGGAGACGCTCACTGGACGGACCTGGGACACCACCACCGTGGCGCGTGCGGCGGACGTGCTCGCGGGCGAGGGCACGCCGTTGGACGACCACCGCGCCAGTGCCCGTTACCGCCGCGCGATGCTCGAGCAGGCCCTGCTGCGCTTCCATGTCGAGCACCCGCGGTCCGATTCTCCCCACAAAGCCGCGACAGGCGGTCCGAACGTCCCCAAGAATGGGTGGGACACGGGGGAGGTGACGCGGTGAGCACGCCACTGTCCCGGCGGCCGCCGCAGGCCGTCGTTGGCCACACCGTCGCGCACGAGAGCGCCGAGCTGCACGTCACGGGCGCCGCCCTCTACACCGACGACCTCGTGGGGCGCACGGCCGCGGTGCTGCACGCCTGGCCCGTGCAGGCCCCCCACACCCACGCCCGGGTGACCGGGCTGAGGACCGACCCGGCCCTCGGCATACCCGGTGTCGTGCGGGTGCTCACCGCCGCCGACGTGCCGGGGACCAACGACGCCGGGGTGAAGCAGGACGAGCCGCTCTTCCCCGACGAGGTCATGTATCACGGGCACGCCGTGTGCTGGGTGCTGGGCGAGACGCTCGAGGCCGCCCGACTGGGTGCCGAGGCCGTCGAGGTGACCTACGAGCCGCTGCCGTCGGTGCTCACCCTCGCCGAGGCCATCGCGCAGGAGTCGTTCCAGGGGACCGCGCGCACGGTCGCCCGCGGTGACGCCGCGGCCGGGCTCGAGCGGTCGGTCCACCGGTTCCGCGGCGAGCTCGAGATCGGTGGTCAGGAGCACTTCTACCTGGAGACCCACGCCGCGCTCGCGAGCCTCGACGACGGCGGCCAGGTGTTCGTGCAGAGCAGCACCCAGCACCCCTCGGAGACGCAGGAGATCGTCGCGCACGTGCTCGGCCTGCGCAGTCACGAGGTGACCGTCCAGTGCCTGCGGATGGGCGGCGGGTTCGGCGGCAAGGAGATGCAGCCGCACGGCCTGGCGGCGGTCGCGGCCCTCGGCGCGGTGCTCACCGGCCGCCCGGTCCGGTTGCGGCTCAACCGCACCCAGGACATCACCATGACCGGCAAGCGGCACCCCTTCCACGCCTCGTGGGAGGTCGGCTTCGATGCCGACGGCCGGCTGCAGGCGCTCCGGGCGACCCTGACCTCCGACGGCGGCTGGTCCCTGGACCTGTCGGAGGCCGTGCTCGCCCGCGCGCTGTGTCACGTGGACAACGCCTACTTCGTGCCGGACGTGGAGCTGCACGGCCGCATCGCCCGGACGCACAAGACCTCACAGACGGCGTTCCGCGGGTTCGGCGGGCCGCAGGGCATGCTCGTGCTCGAGGACATCCTCGGGCGGTGCGCACCCGCCCTGGGCCTCGACCCCACGGAGCTGCGGCGGCGCAACCTCTACCGACCGGGGCAGAGCACGCCCTACGGCCAACCGGTCCGGCACGCCGAGCGCCTCCCGGCCGTCCTGGACGAGGTGACGCAGCGCGCCGACCTGGCCACACGGCATACCGAGATCGCGGCGTTCAACACCGCCCACCCGCACCGCAAGCGCGGGATCGCCTGCACGCCCGTCAAGTTCGGCATCTCCTTCAACCTCACCGCCTTCAACCAGGCCGGGGCGCTCGTCCACGTCTACAAGGACGGGTCGGTGCTGATCAACCACGGTGGCACCGAGATGGGCCAGGGACTGCACACCAAGATGCGGCAGGTGGCCGCCACCGCCCTCGGGGTGCCCCTCGGCGCCGTCCGGCTCGCGCCCACCCGCACCGACAAGGTGCCCAACACCTCGGCGACCGCCGCGAGCTCGGGGTCGGACCTGAACGGCGGCGCGGTCAAGGACGCCTGCGAGCAGATCCGTGACCGGCTGACGGTCGTGGCCGCCGACCTGCTCGGCGTCGACCCCGGGGAGGTCGACGTCAGCGACGGCACCGTGAGCGGTGGTGGACGGAGCGTGCCGTGGCCCGAGCTGGTGCGGGAGGCCTACCTGCGGCGGGTGCAGCTGTTCGCCGCCGGCTACTACCGCACCGAGGGGCTGCACTGGGACGCCACCCGGATGCAGGGCGAGCCGTTCAAGTACTTCGCCTACGGCGCCGCCGTGTCCGAGGTCGAGGTGGACGGTTTCACGGGCGCCTACACGTTCCTGCGCACCGACATCGTCCACGACGTCGGTGACAGTCTCTCCCCGCTGGTCGACCTCGGCCAGATCGAGGGCGGCTTCGTCCAGGGCGTCGGGTGGCTGACGCTGGAGGACCTGCGGTGGGACACCTCCGACGGCGACGGCCGGGGCCGGCTCGCCACCCGTGCGGCCAGCACCTACAAGCTGCCGTCCTTCTCCGAGCTGCCCGCCGAGCTGAACGTGCACCTGCTCGAGCACGCCACCGAGGACGGCGCGGTCTACGGCTCCAAGGCGGTGGGGGAGCCGCCCCTGATGCTCGCGTTCAGCGTGCGGGAGGCGCTGCGGCAGGCCGTCGCGGCGTTCGGCCCTGCCGGCCACGTCGTCGAGCTGGCCTGCCCGTCCACCCCCGAGGCCGTGTTCTGGGCTGTCCAGGCCGCTCGCCGGGCCCGTGGGGCCCCGACGGTGCCGGACGGTGCCGGTGCCCGCGGTGACCGGCAGCCGGTCGACGGGCACAGCCCGGGGCCGTATGCCGAGGCGCACCCCTCCGTCAGCTCCCCCGAGCCGCTGGTCACCCGCCGGACGGTGGACTGAGGTGGACTGGCTCCGGGCGCTCGCGCACCTCCGGGAGGAGGGCCGGTCCGGCGTGCTCGTCACCGTCACCGCGGTCCGCGGCCACGCCCCGCGGGAGGCCGGCGCCAAGATGGTGGTCGGGACCGACGACACCTGGGACAGCATCGGCGGCGGCAACCTCGAGGCCAGTGCCGTGGGCCGCGCCCGGCAGCTGCTGGCGGCCGGCACCACGGAGCCCGAGCGCCTCGAGCTCTCCCTGAACGAGCACGCCACCACCGCCTACGGCCGTCAGTGCTGCGGTGGCGAGGTGAGCCTCCTGCTCGAGCCGCTGGCCGCCCGCCCCGTCGTCGCCGTCTTCGGGCTGGGACACGTCGGACAGGAGCTGGCGCGGACCCTGTCCCGGTTGCCGCTCGTGGTCCACCTGGTCGACAGCCGGGCGGGCCAGGTTCAGCAGGTGCGCGCACTCGGGCTGGACGACGCGATCGCCGACCTCCACCCCACCCACGCCCCGGCCCCGGAGACGGTGCTGGCCGAGCTGCCTCCGCACGCCCACGTGCTCGTGATGACCCACGACCACGCCGAGGACCTCGTGCTGTGCGACGCCGCCCTCCGCCGCGGCGACCTCGGGTCCGTCGGCGTGATCGGGTCCTCCGCCAAGTGGCAGCGGTTCCGCAAGAGGCTGCGCGAGGCGGGGCACCCGGAGGCGGCCGTCGCGACGATCACCAGCCCCATCGGGTTGCCCGGACTGCCCGGCAAGGAGCCGGCCGTCATCGCGATCAGCGTCGCGGCCGCCCTCCTGCAGACCCTGCAGGCCGAGCTGGTGCCTACCGTGCAGGACGAGCTGGTGGGCCAGCGTGAGGTCGGGCCGCGCATCAGCCGTCGCATCAGCCCTTCGTGAGGTCGGGCCGCGCATCAGCCGTCGCATCAACCCTTCGTGAGGTCGGGCCGCGCATCAGCCGTCGCATCAACCCTTCGTGAGGTCGAGCCGCGCATCAGCCGTCGCATCAACCCTTCGTGAGTGACGTTTGACCCCCTATCGGGGTGTGAGATCCACTCACGAGCGCGATCGGTGGCGGCGTCGGGTGGTGGATCGGGTGGCGGGATGGTGGCGGGGTCGGGTGGCCCAGGGAGGTCACAAGTCGGCATCGATCCGGGGCGGAGTGCCAACCTCACCCGCCCGGTGACGCGTCTGGGTCAGGAGGGCACGGCATACTGCCACAGACGCATGAGCGTCAGCCCAGCCCCGGAACGACACAGACGACCAGCGAGGGAAGCCGCCCGTGGAAGAACGACAGAGCCTGCCGGAGGAGCCGCAGCGCAACGAGTGGATCGGCATCCTCGTGCGCAGCCTGGTTGCCGTGCTCGTGCTCGGGGGTGGCTACTACGCGGCGGCGCAGTACCTCGGTGGACGGGTCCCCAACGGGACGGCAGTCGAGGGGATCGCGATCGGCGGGCTGAGCCCGGAGGACGCCCGGTCGACCCTGGA
The DNA here is from genome assembly GCF_003121625.1 of Ornithinimicrobium cavernae. GTDB lineage: Bacteria > Actinomycetota > Actinomycetes > Actinomycetales > Dermatophilaceae > Ornithinicoccus > Ornithinicoccus cavernae. Next base: position 82,649 of record NZ_QDDJ01000005.1, read on the forward strand.
GACCCGCCTGGAGGACATGGCCACCGAGGAGGTGGCGATCGACGTGGAGGGCGAGACCTTCCGCATCGAGCCGGCCGAGGCGGGCCTCACGCTGGACCTGGACACCACGCTCAGCAACATCACCGGCGTGAGCTATGACCCCCGGGTGCTGTGGCACCGGATCGCCGACGGCGGCGAGGACCTGCCGCTGGCGGTGACGGTGGACCGGGCGGCCCTGGAGCGGGCCGTGGGGGAGGTCGCCGCCGACGTCAGCATCGAGCCGACGGAGGGCAAGGTCTGGTTCACCGTCGGGGAGGTCCGGTCCAAGGAGTCCGAGCTCGGTCGCGAGCTCGACGTGGCAGCCACCAGCGACGCCATCGAGGGGGTGTGGCCCCAGGTCACGACGGTGACCGGCACGGTGACCCCGACCGACCCGGTCCTGGCCCAGGCGGAGATCGAGCGGTTCGTCGGCGACGTCGCCGGACCCGCCGTGGCCGGACCCATCACCGTCGACGTCGACGGCGAGAAGAGCCAGATCAGCCCCAACCAGATCGCCCGGCTGCTCGAGGTGCGCCAGCGCGACGACCACACCCTCTCCCTGCACCTCGACACCGAGGGCGTGCTCAAGATCGTCAGCGGCACGCTCGAGGAGGCGACCGTCGCCCCGCAGAACGCCGGCGTGGTGCTGGACGGGGGGCGGGCCGTGATCACCAGGGCACGGATGGGCCAGGTCGTCGACGAGGAAGCCCTCATCGAGGAGTTCAAGAAGGCTCTGCAGAAGGAGGGCAAGCACCGCGTCGCGAAGGTGGGGACCACCGAGGTGAAGCCGGAGATCACCGACGAGGACGCGGCGAAGTGGGACATGTCGGCCATGGCGACGTTCCGCAGCACGTTCCCCGGTGGGGCCGCCAACGCCGACCGCACCGAGAACATCCGCGTCGGTCTGGGCCACGTCAACGGCACCGTCGTGATGCCTGGGGAGACCTTCAGCCTGGCCAACACGCTCGCCCCGATCACACCGGAGCGCGGCTACGTCGAGGCCGGCGTGATCAGCGGGGGCCGACTGGTCAAGGGCATCGGCGGTGGCCTGTCCCAGGTCTCGACCACGGTCCTCAACACGGCCTGGGAGGCCGGGGTGCGACTCGACGAGTTCCACCCGCACTCCTACTACATCGAGCGCTACCCGGTCGGCAAGGAGGCCACGATCGCCGTGGGGCTCCTGGACAACCGCTGGACCAACGACACCGACACCCCGATCGTGGTGCAGACCTACATCGACGGCAGCGACATCGTCATGACGTTCTGGGGCGACCGGAAGTACGACGTCGACACGATCACCGGCGCCCGCACCAGCTACGTCCAGCCGGAGAAGAAGAAGGACGACAGCGCCTCGTGCCTGCCGCAGAGCCCGCAGCCGGGCTTCACGATCACGGTCACCCGCATCCTGTCGCAGTCCGGCAGCGAGGCCGGCCGCCAGTCCTACACCACGACATACCACCCCTCGGACGAGGTCGTCTGCACCAACCCGAGCCGCCGGTGACCAGCGTGATGCCTGCCACAGAGGGACGGGGCGGCTTACCGCTCTGCCGGGCCGAGCGGCATACTAGGAGGTGGTCTGTCCCGTGCCCGGGCCACTACACCACCACCAGCAGGAGCAGGAGCCGTCGATGACTTACGTGATCGCCCAACCATGTGTTGACCTGAAGGACAAGGCGTGTATCGACGAGTGCCCGGTCGACTGCATCTACGAGGGTGAGCGGATGCTCTACATCCACCCCGACGAGTGCGTGGACTGCGGTGCCTGTGAGCCGGTGTGCCCTGTCGAGGCCATCTACTACGAGGACGACACCCCCGAGGAGTGGGCCGAGTACTACAAGGCCAATGTCGAGTTCTTCGACGACCTGGGGAGTCCCGGGGGTGCCGCCAAGCTCGGGCTCATCCCCAAGGACCACCCGATCATCGAAGCGCTGCCCCCGCAGGAACAGAACGACCACTGACCGCACCCCCGGTCCGGGCGGGAGCTGATACTCCGCTGCTCGGGCACCGACCGCCCGGCGCACCAGCACCATGGTGCGCCGAACCCGAGCAGGAGGACATATGACCGACACCGCCCGACTCACCCACCAGGGATCCGACCTTGAGCTCCCCGTCGTACCGGCGGTCGAGGGCAACAACGGCCTCGACATCTCCTCGCTGCTGAAGACGACGGGGGACGTCACGCTGGATGTCGGCTTCGTCAACACCGCCTCCTGCAAGTCGGAGATCACCTACATCGACGGCGGCGAGGGCATCCTGCGCTACCGCGGCTACCCGATCGAGCAGCTCGCGGAGAAGTCCAGCTTCCTGGAGACCAGCTACCTGCTGATCTACGGCGAGCTGCCCACCGCCACCGAGCTGGAGGAGTTCGACCAGCGGATCCGCCGGCACACGCTGCTGGTCGAGGACATGAAGGGCTTCTTCAACGGCTTCCCGCGCGACGCGCACCCGATGCCGGTGCTCTCCTCCGCGGTCTCCGCCCTGGGCACCTTCTACCAGGACAGCCTGGACCCCTTCGACCCCGAGGCCGTCGAGATCTCCACGATCCGGCTCATGGCCAAGCTGCCGACGATCGCGGCCTACGCCTTCCGGAAGAGCCAGGGGCAGCCGTTCCTGTACCCGAACAACGACTACAACCTGGTCGAGAACTTCCTGTGGATGACGTTCGGGCAGCCGACCGAGGCCTACCAGCTGGACCCGGTGCTGTCCAAGGCCCTGGACCTGCTGTTCATCCTGCACGCCGACCACGAGCAGAACTGCTCGACCTCGACGGTGCGCATGGTCGGCTCCTCCGAGGCCAACCTGTTCTCCTCCATCTCCGCCGGCATCCACGCCCTGTCCGGGCCCCTGCACGGTGGCGCCAACTCCGCGGTGCTGACGATGCTCGACCAGATCAAGGACAGCGGCGGTGACGTCAAGGACTTCGTCCGCAAGGTCAAGAACAAGGAGGAGGGCGTCAAGCTGATGGGCTTCGGCCACCGGGTCTACAAGAACTACGACCCGCGCGCCGCCCTCGTCAAGCAGACCGCCCACGAGATCTTTTCCAAGGTCGGCGGTGGCAACCCGCTGCTCGACCTGGCCATGGAGCTGGAGCAGACGGCCCTCGAGGACGAGTACTTCGTGGAGCGCAAGCTCTACCCGAACGTCGACTTCTACACCGGCCTGATCTACGAGTCGATGGGCTTCCCGTCCAACATGTTCACCGTGCTCTTCGCGATCGGCCGTCTGCCCGGCTGGATCGCCCAGTGGCGCGAGATGATCAACGACCCGGCCACCAAGATCGGTCGGCCCCGTCAGCTGTATGTCGGGTCACCGGCCCGCGACTACGTCGCCGCTGACGCTCGCTGACCTGAGATCGTGCCAGGCCCCCGTTCCGGTTCGCCGGGGCGGGGGCCTTGTCGTGCTCGGGCCACGGTGCGCCCGGTGGGGCGGAACGTCGGGCCACGGTGTGCTCGGTCGAGAGGGGGAGGGCAGGGGGGCGGTTAGCCGGTGGCGACGGTGAGGGTGACGGTCGTGCCGTCGGGAGCGGCTCCTGTGGCCTGCCAGGTGAGCGGGTCCGCGTGCCGGTCCCAGACCCGGTCGGCGACCTCCACGCGCACGATCTGCTCGACCTCCGCGTGGGTGACCGCCCAGCTCGCGACTGCCCACGCCTGGTCCGCACCGGAGGCCTCGATCCGGACCTCGGCACCCTCGGCGGTGCCCTGTGCGCCGAAGGTGCGCCCGGCCTTGTCCAGGACGTCCTGGGCAGACCCGCTGCCGGAGGGCTCGTCCAGCCGGCACGCGACCCCTGCGTGGGTCTGGCCGACCAGCGCGGAGGCCATCACCCGCGCCTCGCCCTCGTGGTCGGCGTAGGCGTCCGGGTAGCCGCTGCGCTGCACCTCCTGGGCGATCTCCGTGACCACCCACTCGGACCAGTCCGGCACGGCCTCGAGGGCGTCGAAGAACGCATTGGCGGCGTAGACCGGGTCGGTGACCTCCTCGGGGCTGCCCCAGCCCTGGCTAGGCCGCTGCTGGAACAGGCCGAGGGAGTCGGCGTCGCCATAGTTGAGGTTGCGGAGCTTGGACTCCTGGATCGCGGTCGCCAGGGCGATGGTCGCCGCCTTGGGCGGCAGCCCGCGCTCGATCGAGACCATGCTGATCGTGGCGGCGTTGGCGGCCTGCTCGGGCGTGAGGCGCTCCGTGCTGTCGCCGGCGGTGAGCTCGCACGTCGGGCTGCGGAACTCCTCGATCACCCAGCGGGCACCGATCGCGCCCACCAGCACCGCCACCGCCGTGACGGCGGCGAGGGTCAGGAAGCTGCGCCGCCGCGGCCGGCGGGCCTCGGCGGCCGGGTCATCCTGGCCGGCCGGGGTCATGGAGCCAGTCTAGTCGCGGGCGGACCCGCGAACGGCCCCCGGCCGCGCGGCATACGGCGCCGTGGGGGCCTGTGAACGCACGGCCCGGTTAGGGTCGGGCCATGCCCAACGAGACCCGACTGGACCTGGCCCAGGACGTCGTGAGCCTGACCACCAGCCTGTGCAACATCCCCTCGGTCAGCCTGGCGGAGGGGCCGCTGGCGGACGCGATCGAGGTCGCGCTGCGCGCCCTGCCGCACCTGAGCGTCACGCGCGACGGCAACGCCGTCGTGGCGCGCACCGGACTCGGCCGGCCCGAGCGGGTCGTGCTCGCCGGGCACCTCGACACGGTGCCGCTGACGGAGCCGGCCAACCTGCCCGTGCGCCGCGAGGGCGACTACCTGGTGGGGAGGGGCACCACGGACATGAAGGGCGGCGTGGCGGTGCAGCTGCGGCTCGCCGCCGACCTGACCGAGCCGAACCGGGACATCACCTACGTCTTCTACGACGTCGAGGAGATCAGCGACGAGCACAACGGTCTGGCCCGGCTGGCCCGCGCCCACCCCGACCTGCTGACCGGCGACTTCGCCGTCCTCCTGGAGCCCACCGACGACGCCGTCGAGGGCGGCTGCAACGGCAACCTCACGGCCCTGGTGCACACCCGCGGACGGGCCGCCCACTCCGCACGGCCCTGGATGGGTCACAACGCCATCCACGACGTCGCCGAGGTCCTGGCCCGGATCGAGCGCGGTCAGCTCCCGGAGGCCGAGGTCGACGGACTGACCTACCGGCAGTCGCTGAACGCCGTCGGCGTCACCGGCGGCATCGCGCACAACGTGATCCCGGACCATGCTGTCGTCACCGTCAACCTGCGCTTCGCGCCGCACTGGGACACGGAGCGGGCGGAGTCCTACCTCGTGGACGAGGTCTTCGCCGGTCTGGAGGTCGAGATCATCGACCGTGCACCGGGAGCCCGCCCCGGCCTCGACCGGCCGGCCGCCGCGGCGTTCGTCGACGCGCTCGCCCTGCCGGTCCGGGCCAAGCAGGGGTGGACCGACGTGGCTCGCTTCTCCGCCCTGGGCATCCCGGCGGTCAACTTCGGCCCCGGCGAGGCGCAGTACGCGCACGCCGACGACGAGCGCTGCCGCACCGACCAGATCGTCGCGGCCGAGGCCGCGCTGCGCCGATGGCTCGCCTGAGGCCCGCGGACCGCACGCCGGTTGCGCTCCGGCCGCCCCGACGGTTTAGGTTCGTGTGGTGAGCCAGCCCAAGGAGTACCGCAAGGGTCCGGTGACCCTGCGGGGACGCAAGGTGCCGACCAGCACGACCGACCAGCGGCTGCTGGACAACGCCGGCCCCGGCGACTGGGTGCACACCGACCCGTGGCGCGTCATGCGGATCCAGTCCGAGTTCGTCGAGGGCTTCGGGACCCTCTCCGAGCTCGGTCCCGCCGTGAGCGTCTTCGGCTCGGCGCGGCTCGGGCCCGACCACCCGGTCTACGAGCTGTCCACGGCCGTCGGCACCGCGCTCGTCGAGGCCGGCTACGCCGTCATCACCGGTGGCGGACCCGGCACCATGGAGGGCGCCAACCTCGGAGCAGTCAAGGCGGGAGGCACCTCGGTCGGGCTCGGCATCGAGCTGCCCTTCGAGACCGGCCTCAACCCGCACGTGAACCTCGGCATCAACTTCCGCTACTTCTTCGCCCGCAAGACCATGTTCGTCAAGTACGCCCAGGGCTTCATCGTGCTTCCGGGCGGGTTCGGCACCCTCGACGAGCTGTTCGAGGCGGTGACCCTCGTGCAGACCGGCAAGGTCACGCACTTCCCGATCGTGCTCATGGGCACCACGTTCTGGGGGCCCATGCTGGACTGGCTGCGCGCCACGCTCGTCGCCGAGGGCACGATCTCCGAGGTCGACCTCGGCCTGCTGCAGCTCACCGACGACCCCGACGAGGCGGTCCGGATCATCCGCGAGGCTCGTCGGTGATCCTGATCCTGGTGATCGTGGGCGTCCTCGCCCTCGGGGTGCTGGCGGCGGCACTGGTGCTGCGCACCGGTGTCCCCGGGGTCGCGGACCCCGTGACCAGCCAGTCCTTCGAGCCCCTGGCGCGCGGGACGGTGCGGTCGGACGACCTCATCGAGCTCCGGTTCGACCAGGCGCTGCGCGGCTACCGGATGTCGCAGGTCGACAGCGTCCTGGACCAGCTGGCCGAGGAGCTGCAGGACCGGGACGCCGAGATCGCCCGCCTGCGGGCCGAGCTCGCCGACGTCCCGGTGGACTTCACCGGCCGGGACCAGACGCCGGAGAGTGACCGTGGGGACCTTTGAGATCGCGCGGACCCTGCCGGCCGACCCCGGACGGACCTTTGCCGTCCTGGGTGACCTCGCGTCATACGGCCAGTTCCAGCCGCTGACCCGGATCCGGGCGACCCCCGGCCCGGTGGGGCCCGGCTGGACCTTCGTCGCCTACACCGGCCTGGGGCCGCTGTCCGTCGTCGACCGGATGGTCGTCACCGAGTGGGCGCCCGGGGAGCACTTCACGATCGTCAAGCTCGGGCCCGTGCTGGACGGTGGTGCGGAGGTGCACCTCATGCCGGAGGGGAGCGGCACGCGGGTCGTCTGGCGGGAGGAGATCGTGCCCCGGCCGGGCTGGTTGGGGCGCCACACCGCCCGGCTCACCGACCCACCGATGCGCTGGTTCCTGGGCCGTTCGCTCGACCGGATGGCCGAGCGGATCGGGGACCGGTGACCCGCTCGACCGGGCGGTTCCTGCTGGTCCTGCTGGGCCTCTACACCGCCTTCCGGCTCTTCACCACGGTGCTCCTGCTGTGGATCGTCGACGTACACCAGGACCCGCTGATCTTCAGCGGTGAGGTGCACCGGTACTTCGACCTGGCCACCCTGTGGGACGGCGCCTGGTACGAGAAGATCGCGACCACGGGATATCCCGACCGGTTGCCGGTGGACGCGAGCGGCGAGGTCCAGCAGAACGAGTGGGCCTTCTACCCGATGTTTCCCACCCTCGCGACGTGGCTGACGGCGCTGACCGGGTGGCCGTTCGCCGTGGCCGGGCCCGTCGTGGCGACGCTGGTCGGCTATGCGGCGGCCGTGGTGATGGGGCTGATGCTGCGTGAGCGGGTGGGTTCCGTGGCCGCGCTCGGTGGGGTCGCCCTGTTCGCGGCCTTCCCCACGGCGCCCGTCCTGCAGGTGGCCTACACGGAGTCGCTGGCCACCCTCCTGCTCTGCATCGTGCTGTGGCTGCTCATCCGCCACCGGTGGCTGGCTGCCGGGGCGGTCGCCCTGCTGACCGGCCTGGCCCGGCCGATCGCGCTGCCGCTGGGCCTGGTCGCCCTGGTGGCGGTGGTCCTGCGCTGGCGTCGGCGGCACGAGGAGCCGGTGTCCCGGGGGGAGTATGCCGCGATGTTCGCTGCCCTTGCCGGCTGCGGTCTGTCGGGGCTCATCTGGCCGGCCCTGGTCTGGCGGGGCACGGGCGTCCCGGACGGCTACACGGTGACCATGTCGGCCTGGCGCGCCGGTGAGGAGGTCGTGCCGTTCCTCCCGACCCTGGAGATGGTGAAGTGGCAGTTCGGCGACCCGCGCGGCGTGTGGCTGCTGGTCGGCTTCTTTGCGCTGCTCGCCGTGATGGTGCTCGGTCCCTGGGCCCGCGGCCTCGGACCGGTCCTGCAGACCTGGAGCCTCGGCTACCCGTTCTACCTGGCGGCCGCGCTGGACCCCTGGACCAGCATCTACCGCTACCTGATCCTGCTGTTCCCGGTGTTCGTGGTGCTCATCGGGGGCGGGTGGCCGCCCTCGGACCGGCGGGCCGGACCGACCTGGCTCATCGTGCTGCGCACCGTCGTGATCGTCGCGCTGTTCCTCGGCTGGCAGGTGTGGTGGTCCTGGGAGCTGTTCCGCTTCGAGCCCCCGCGCGACAACCCGCCGTGACCCGCCGTTTTCGTAGGGGCTTCGTTGGTGCTGCACGTCTTTTCATAGGGGTTCTGCTGGACGCCGGGAGCAGGCCGATCAGCAAAATCCCCACCAGAATGCGGGATCGAGCAGCGAGACCGCTAGAAAAAGTGTCAGCGGCCCTCGAAGACCGGCTTCTCCTTGGCCAGGAAGGCAGCGACCGCGGCCCGGTGGTCGGCCGTCGCGCCGGTGCTGTTCATCAGCTCCCCCTCGTGGGCGAGGGACTCGCTGAGCGTGTGCCCGGCGGAGAACGCCACGGCTCGGCGCACCGCGCCGTAGGCCTTGGTCGGGCCGGCCGCGAGGGTCTGTGCCACCTCGCGCACGTGCGCCTCGAACTCCTCGTCGGCGACCACCTCGCTCGCCAGGCCCAGCGACAGGGCCTCCTCGGCCTTCACGGTGCGGGGCCGCAGCAGCAGCTCCTTGGCCCGGGCCGTGCCGATCAGGCGGGGCAGGTGGTAGGACGCGCCGGAGTCGCAGGAGAGCGCGATGCCGGTGAAGGCCATGTTGAAGCCGGCCGAGGCCGCCAGGATGCGCAGGTCGGTGGCGAAGGCGAACGACGCGCCGGCGCCGGCGGCGACGCCGTTGACCGCGGCGATCACGGGCTTGTCCATGGTGGCCAGCAGCTCCACGACCGGGTTGTAGTGCTCCTGCACCGTCGAGCCCAGCCCGAAGCTGTCCGACTGCATCTGCTGCACGTGCTCCTTGAGGTCCTGCCCGACGCAGAACGCCCGGCCCGAGCCGGTCAGCACGACGCAGCGGACGGACTCATCCTCGGCGACCTCGCGCAGCGTGGTCAGCAGCGCCTCCTTGGTCGCTGTGTCGAGGGCGTTCATCGCGTCCGGGCGGTTGAGGCGCACAGTGGCCACGCCGCCGTCGCGCTCGAGGGTGACGGGGCTGGAAACAGTCGTGTCAGTCATCGCTGGGTGTCCTCTGCGGTCGCGGGGTCCGGTGCCGGTGCCCCGGCCGAGGCCAGGGCGTCTCCCACGAAGATACGGGCTGGCTGCAGGAGCTGGTCAGCCACCTCCAGGAACAGCTCGCGGGCGGCCTGTCCCGGCCAGCCCTCGGGGAGCACCTCGGCGGGCAGCGCCGGGTCGACGAAGAGGAACTTGCGCCACCGGTGCACCAGCGTCGCACGGACGCGGTAGGCCTCCTGCGGTGTCCACGAGCTGCGGACCCGGTCGCGCAGCCGGGCCGTGTCCTCCGCGAAGTCGCGGTAGCTCGCGGCGAGCTCGGTGAGGTCCCAGGTGCGGGCCACCACGCGGTCGGCGTCGGGCAGGTCGGTCGTGGTGAGGACCGAGTAGTCGATGCCCAGGGCATCGAGCGCGGCGGCGAGCTCCGGGGCCGGCCGGGCCGCCAGCCACGTCTGCGGTGCCATCCGTCCGTAGCCGAGGAAGCCCAGCGTGGCGGCCACCCGGTCGCGCTGGCCCCGGTCAGCGGGGCGGCCGGTCACCACGAGCTGCCAGCGACCGTCCCAGCCGGCCGTGTCCGGTCGGTAGATCCGGGCCCACGCCTCACCGAGCCGTTCCCGCCCGGCCGGTGTGGCGGCATACCCGCGGATGGTCCTGCGGGTCTCCGGCTGCAGCCAGCCCTGGGAGGTCATGCGCGACACCGCGGTGCGCGTGGCCGGAGCGGCGATGCCGCACGAGCCGAGAAGGGTGATCACACCGGAGATCGGGGCCCAGTAGCCGCGAGGGCCGAGGTGATCCCCGTAGAGGTCGAAGACGGCAGCCCGGGCTCGCACGACCCCAGTGTGCCGCACGCCGGTCAAGGACCCAGATTTCGGGGGAGGCTGGTCACGGGGGATAATAGGCTTCCAAGCACTGACCGTCGCGGCCTCGCGGCAGGGAACTCGCGGCCCGCGGCCGCGTCAGGAGGAGATCAGACATGGCAGCCATGAAGCCCCGCACCGGCGACGGCCCGCTCGAGGTCACCAAGGAGGGCCGGGGGATCGTCCTGCGGATGCCGCTGGAGGGCGGCGGCCGTCTGGTCGTGGAGATGAACGCCGACGAGGCCACCGCCCTGGGCGAGGCCATCAAGGGCTGCCTGGGCTGAGCCCCCTCAACGCTTGACGGCGGCGAACAGCCCGTCACCCACCGGGAGGAGGGCCGGCACGAGCCGGTCGTCCTCCCGCAGTGTCTTGCCGAGGTCCCGGATCACCGTGGTGCTCTCGTCACGCGCGGCCGGGTCGGCCACCCGGTCGTGCCACAGCATGTTGTCCAGGACGAGGATGCCGCCGCGGCGCAGCACCCGGATCCCGTGCTCGGCGTACAGCGGGTAGCTGGGCTTGTCGGCGTCGATCAGCACCATGTCGTAGGTCGCGTCGTTCAGGCGGGGGAGCACCTGCGTGGCGTCGCCGCCGATGACCCGCGTGCGTTGCGGGGGGATGCCCGCCTCCGCGAACGCCTTCTTGGCCATCCGCTGGTGCTCGGGCTCCACGTCGATCGTGGTGAGAATGCCGTCCGGGGCCATCCCCTGCAGCAGCCACAGCCCCGAGGAGCCGGCGCCGGTGCCGATCTCCACGACCGTCCGGGCCTGCAGGGACGCCGCCAGCAGCCGCAGCACGCTGCCGACCGCCGGGTGCACGGGCACGGCACCCAGGGCCTCGCCCTCGCCCGCCGCCCGCTCCATCAGTTCGCTGGGGGCGATGAAGCTCTCGGCGTAGGCCCAGGACGCCAGTTTCTGAGTGCTCATGGCCCCACACTAATGCGCCGCGGGCCCTCAGGAATCTCCCAGCCAGGTCTGCCAGTGTGTGAGGACGGTGATCGCGCAGCAGGGGCGCGGTGGCCCCGCCTCGGAGATGGAGGACACCATGGACGCACCAGAGCAGGACTGGCAGGTCCCCACGTGGGACGAGATCGTCCGAGACCACTCCGCCCGGGTCTACCGGCTGGCCTACCGGCTCACCGGCAACCAGCACGACGCCGAGGACCTCACCCACGACGTCTTCATCCGCGTCTTCCGCTCGCTGCACACCTACCGCCCCGGCACCTTCGAGGGCTGGCTGCACCGCATCACCACCAACCTGTTCCTGGACCGCGTGCGCCGCAAGCAGCGGATCCGGTTCGACGCGCTGAGCGACGAGGCCGCCGCCCGGCTCCCCAGCAGGCTGCGCGGGCCGGAGGAGCAGTATGACGCCACTCACCTGGACGACGACGTCCAGCGGGCACTGGCCGGGCTCTCCCCCCAGTTCCGCGCGGCCGTCGTGCTCAGTGACATCGAGGGCTACTCCTACGAGGAGGTCGCCCAGACCCTGGGGATCAAGCTCGGCACGGTGCGCTCGCGCATCCACCGTGGCAGGGCCCAGCTGCGCGAGGCCCTGGCGCACCGCGCCCCGCAGCCCGCGCGCTCCAACATCTCCCACAGCCAGCCGATCCCCGTCCTGGGCTGAGGGGCGCGGGTTCGGTCCCGCTCAGGTGATCAGGCAGAATCAGGCCCATGGCTGACGAGCGAGACCTCGACGACGCGGACGGCACCGACACAGCCGACCGTCCCTCAGCCTCCGAGCCCGGGGCGGGCCACGATCGTGGGGCGGACTCCGACCGTGGGGCGGGCTCCGACCGCGACGACACGTCCGCGCTGCCCATCGACCGGACCTCGGCGATCCCGCTCGCCCAGACCTCTGCCTTCCCGCCCTACCCGGGGCCCGGGACCGTGGGCCACTCCGCCTACGCCCCGCCCTCCCCGCAGGGCAGCCATCCGGCCTACTCGTCCACGTCGGACCCCTACGCGGCGACCACGTCGGACCCCTACGCGTCGCCGCTGCCCAGCGGCTACGCCACGTCCACGCCCGCCAGCCACCCCGCCTACGGCGACACGTCCTCCCAGGCCGGCCACACGGCATACGGCCAGGGGAGCGGAGCGACGGCGCCACCCCGGCCCCGACGCTCCCCGGGCGCCGGACTGCTGGTCGGCGCCCTCGCGCTCGGCCTGGTCGGCGGCGGCGCCGCGGGCTACCTCGGCGGCCTCCTGGCTGAGGACGAGCAGGAGCCCACGGCCAGCGTGATCGAGGCCGCGCCGGTCGGCACCACGCCGCCCACCGCCGTCACCACGATCGCGCAGCACGCCCTGCCCAGCGTCGTGTTCATCTCGGTGGGCTCCGGTGCCGGCGGCGGGGTCGGCTCGGGCTTCGTGGTGCGCGAGGACGGCTACCTGGTCACCAACAACCACGTCGTCGAGGGGGCCGGCGACAACGGCACGGTCCAGGTCACCTTCTCGGACGGGCGGGAGATGGAGGCCGAGATCGTCGGCGCCGACGCGGAGTACGACATCGCGGTGCTCAAGGTCGACGAGACCGGCCTGCAGCCCCTCGAGTTCGGCAACTCCGACGAGCTGCAGGTGGGTGCGTCGGTGGTCGCCGTCGGGGCACCGCTCGGGCTGGACAACACCGTCACCTCCGGCATCGTGTCGGCGCTGAACCGGCCGGTCATCGCCGGGGGCGGCTCGGGGTCGACCTCCTACATCAACGCCATCCAGACCGACGCGGCGATCAACCCGGGCAACTCCGGTGGCCCCCTGCTGGACCTCAACGGCCACGTGGTCGGCGTCAACTCCGCCATCGCACAGATCCCCGGCGACCTCGGTGGCGGCCAGTCCGGCAGCATCGGTCTGGGCTTCGCGATCCCGGCCCGGCAGGTGGAGCACACCGCCAACCAGCTGATCGAGACCGGTTCCAGCAACCACCCGATCATCGGGGTGATGCTCGACATGACGCATACCGGGCCGGGCGCGAAGGTGCTCGAGGAGGGCCTCGCCGACAGCCCCTCCATCGTCGAGGGCGGGCCGGCCGACGAGGCCGGCGTGGAGCCCGGCGACCTGATCCTCGAGGTCGACGGTGAGGAGATCGAGCACGGCAGCCACCTGATCATCGTGCTGCGCAGCCACGTCATCGGCGACGAGGTCGAGCTCCTGCTGCGCAGTCCCGACGGCGAGGAACGCACCGTGACGATGACCCTGCAGGGCTCGGAGTAGGCGCGCCGTGCTCAACCTCAGTGGCGGCGAGCTCATGCTGCTCATCGTGCTCGCGCTGGTGATCCTCGGTCCGGACAAGCTGCCCGGGTATGCCGCCAAGCTGGGTCAGTTCGTCCGCTCGGCGCGGGACATGGCTGAGGGAGCAAAGACGCACATCCGCGAGGAGATGGGCCCCGGCTTCGACGACGTCGACTGGAGCGCCCTGGACCCTCGTCAGTACGACCCCCGCCGCATCGTGCGCGAGGCCCTGTCGCCGGAGTCCACAGTGGCAGCGCCGCGCGAGTCAGCCTCGGCGCGGGCGGCCAACGAGGCCGCGATCGCCGGAGGCCGTGCCCCGAGGCCGCGGGCCCAGGCCTTCGACCCGTCGGTCCCCACGCCGTGGGACCCGGACGCCACCTGAGCCGACGGAGGTCGCCCACCGCACTCGGCTCGACTGGGCCGTGGGTTAGGTCGCCGTGCGCTCGGTCGGGGGTTGCGCGGAGGTCAGCGGCCGGTCGGGGTGATGCCGAGCTTGCGGCCGGCCAGGCCGCGCCCGCGCTGCGCCAGCTGGCGGGCGATGCCCCGCAGAGCGGTCGCCGCGGGGGAGTCCGGCGTCCCGAGCACCGCGGGCACCCCGGAGTCCGAGCCCTCGCGCAGGGTCGTGTCGAGCGGGATCTGACCCAGCAGCGGGACCTCGGCACCGATTGCGCGGGACAGGCTCTCGGAGACGGCCCGGCCGCCGCCGGAGCCGAAGATCTCCTGGCGGCTGCCGTCGGGCAGCTCCAGCCAGGACATGTTCTCGATGACGCCGACCAGGCGCTGGTGCGTCTGCAGGGCGATCGACCCGGCGCGCTCGGCCACCTCCGCGGCGGCCTGCTGCGGCGTGGTCACGACCAGCAGCTCGGAGTTGGGGAGCAGCTGGGCGATGCTGATCGCGATGTCGCCGGTGCCCGGCGGCAGGTCGAGCAGCAGGACGTCCAGGTCGCCCCAGAAGACGTCGGACAGGAACTGCTGGACCGCGCGGTGCAGCATCGGGCCGCGCCACACGACCGGCTGGTTGCCGGGCACGAACATCCCGATCGAGATGACCTTCACCTCGTGGGCGATCGGGGGCAGGATCATGTCGTCGACCTGCGTCGGCTGCTGCTCCACGCCGAGCATCCGGGGCACCGAGAAGCCGTAGATGTCGGAGTCCACCACGCCCACGCGCAGCCCCTCGGCCGCCATCGCGGCGGCCAGGTTCACGGTGACCGAGGACTTGCCGACGCCGCCCTTGCCGGAGGCCACGGCATACACCCTGGTCAGCGTGTCCGGCCGGGCGAAGGGGATCTCCTTCTCCGGCGCCCCGCCACGCAGCTGGGACCGCAGCGCGCCGCGCTGCTCGTCGCTCATCACCCCGAGCTGCACCCGGACGTCCGTGACGCCCGCGACGGACTGGACGGCACTGGTGACGTTCTTGGTGATCGTGTCCTTCATGGGACAGCCGGGCACCGTCAGCAGGATCGTGGTGTTGACCCGCCCCATCTCATCGATGTCGACCGCCTCGACCATGCCGAGCTCGGTGATCGGCTTGCGGATCTCGGGGTCGTCGACCGTCGCCAGGGCAGCGTTGACGGCATCAAGGGTGGGAGCAGACATGTCCCCATGGTACGTCCGCACGCTGCACGTTCCGTGCCGAGGGTGACTGACCGCAGGCGGGTCCGGTCGCGGCTCCCGCGCGGTGCGTGCGCGTCCTATCGGTCCCGGCCGTCGGCGACGGGCGCGGTCTCGTCGGTGTCGGGTCCCTGCAGGCGCAGGCCGCGCTCCTCCATCTCCTCCAGCAGGCTGCGCAGCTCGCTGCGGACGAAGTCCCGGGTCGCCGCGTCCCGCATCGCGATCCGCAGGGCCACGACCTCCCGGGTCAGGAACTCGGTGTCGGCCAGGTTGCGCTCGTCCCGCGTCCGGTCCTGCTCGATGACGACCTTGTCGCGGTCGGCCTGCCGGTTCTGGGCGAGCAGGATCAGCGGCGCGGCGTAGGAGGCCTGCAGGCTGAGCATCAGCGTCAGGAAGATGAAGGCGTAGGGGTCGAACCGCAGGTCTGCCGGCGCCAGGAAGTTCCAGGCGATCCAGACCAGCACGAAGACCGTCATGTAGCCCAGGAAGCGGGCGGTGCCCATGAACCGGGCAAACCCCTCGGCGAACCGGCCGAAGGCATCGGGGTCCATCTGGGGCCGGGTGACCAACCGGCGGCGCGCGGCCAGCGGCTGGTCGAGCCGGTCGGCGCGCCGTTCCACCTCGCGGTCGACCGCGCGCTCGGCGAGCCGGTCGCGGCGCGGTGGCGGGCTCGGAGTCGGCTCAGACACGGGCTGCCCCCTGGGAGTTCGTCTCGGTGCTCGGCGGTGTGCCCGACTCGTCGTGCCGTTCCTCGCGCCAGTCCTCCGGGAGGATGTGGTCGAGCACGTCGTCGACGGTCACCGCACCGAGCAGGCGCCCCTCGTCGTCGGTCACCGGCACCGCCACCATGTTGTAGTTCGCCATCAGGCGGGTCACCGTCTCCAGGGACGCGTCTCCGGGGACGGGCTCGAAGTCGCGGTCCACGATGGAGCCGATCGACTGGTGGGGCGGCTCCCGCAGCAGCCGCTGGATGTGCACGATCCCCAGGAGCCGCCCGGTCGGTGTCTCCAGCGGTGGGCGGCAGACATACACCAGCGAGGCCACCGCCGGCGAGATCTCCTCGCGCCGGACCATGGCCAGTGCCTCCGCGATGCTCGCCTGGGGGCCCAGGATGACCGGCTCGGGGGTCATCATGCCGCCGGCCGTGTCCTGGTCGTAGGTCAGCAGCCGCCGGATCGGAGCCGCCTCGTCCGGCTCCATCATCTCCAACAGCTCCTCGACGGTCTCCGCCGGCAGCTCAGCGAGCAGGTCGGTCGCGTCGTCGGGCTCCATCACCTCGAGGACGTCCGCCGCCCGCTCCGCCGTCAGGCCGGTGAGGATCTCGATGCGGTCGTCGTCGGGGAGCTCCTCGAGGACGTCGGCGAGCATCTCGTCGTCCATGGCCCTGGTGACCTCGGCCCGGCGCTTGGGGGAGAGGTCGTGGATGGCGTCGGCCAGGTCGGCCGGCTTGCGGTCCTCCATGCTCTCCAGGAGTGCGTGGGCACCCTGCTCGGCCACCGACAGGTGCAGCCCCTCGACGTCGTCGATGGGCACCAGCACGGTCTCGCCCCTGGGCCGGCGCAGCCGCAGCCCCGGACGGGACGGTGCCGGAGCGCCCTTGCGGCAGAACACCCGGGTCACCACCCAGTCGCGGCTCGGCTGCAGCTCCAGGGCCACGTCCTCGACGACGGCCGGCTCCGGCCCGGTGTCCCGGTCGATCATGACGCGGACGGGCCGGTCGAACAGCTCGGCGACCACGCTGGTCTCGCCCGGGCGCTGCTCGAAGCGGCGCATGTTCACCAGGCCGGTCGTGATGACCTGCCCGGCATCGATGGTGGTCACCCTGGTCATCGGGAGGAAGACCCGCTTGCGGCCGGGCACCTCGACGACCAGCCCGATGGACCGGGGGCCGGTGCTGCGGCGCCGCGTCGACATGGCGAGGACCACGTCGCGCACCCGACCGACCTCGTCGCCGAGCGGGTCGAAGACGCTGAGTCCGACCAGGCGGGCGACGAAGACGCGGGGGTTGCTGCTCACCACCGCAGGATAGCGAGGGGACCGTGGGCGGCCGCTGTGTGACCGACCTCACCGGCCGTCTGGGAATCTCCTGGTAGCCCGCGGCGCTGTACCCACTGAAGAGTCTTCACGCAACGAACAGGAGCACGAACACCCTGATGGGTTTCCAGACCGGCAGCACCTATGACTACGCCACCCTCCGCGCCTTCCGCCACCGCCTGCCCGCGGATGTCGCACGCAGGGCCATGAAGCCGCGCAGGCGGTTCTTCGGCCTGCGCTGAGTCCCAGCACTCGCCCGCACGCACGGCCCGGACGCTCGGTGAGCGCTCCGGGCCGATTCAATGTCAGGATGGCTCTGTGACCAGCATCTCCAGCACCGGCCGCGGCCCGGTCAGTGGCCTGACCCTCGAGTACCCCATGTCGCTGGGTGTCTTCGACAAGTACGAGGACGCCCAGAAGGCCGTCGACTTCCTCTCCGACCGGGAGTTCCCCGTCGAGAACTGCATGATCGTCGGCACCGACCTCCGCCAGGTCGAGCGCGTCACCGGTCGCCTCACGACGGGGCGCGTGGCGCTGGCCGGCCTGGTCACCGGCATCTGGATGGGCCTGTTCGTCGGCCTCATCTTCGCCCTCTTCGCCCCCAGCGGCGACGCCTTCACGACCGTCCTGTGGTCCATGCTGTTCGGTGCGGTGTTCGCCCTGGTGTGGGCGCTGCTGGGGCACGCGCTCACGCGCGGCCGGCGTGACTTCACCTCGGTGTCGCAGGTCATCGCGACGCGCTACGAGGTGCTGACCGAGCACAAGTTCGCCCAGCGCGCCCGTGACCTCCTGGTCGAGCTGCCCGGCGGCCCGGGCTCGCTCACCCACCGGCCGCCCACACCCTCGCAGCCGCCGGCCCAGCAGCCGCCGTCGGCCCCGCCCCAGCAGCCCTCGGCAGGCCCCGGCGGCCCG
Source organism: Ornithinimicrobium cavernae (assembly GCF_003121625.1). Taxonomy (GTDB): domain Bacteria; phylum Actinomycetota; class Actinomycetes; order Actinomycetales; family Dermatophilaceae; genus Ornithinicoccus; species Ornithinicoccus cavernae. The sequence goes on from NZ_QDDJ01000005.1 coordinate 100,509, forward strand.
CAGACGCCGCCCGCCGGGCCCGGCCACCGCCCCGGTCCGCCCGACCCGCAGGGCTGAGCACGCGGCATACGGACGGAATGCCCTGCGGTGCACGGAGGTTGGTGACGGAGTGAAGAAGATCGGGTTCCTGTCCTTCGGTCACTGGACCGACTCCCCGCACTCCCAGGTCAGGACGGCCTCCGACGCCCTGCTGCAGTCGATCGACCTCGCGGTCGCAGCCGAGGAGATCGGTGCCGACGGCGCGTACTTCCGGGTGCACCACTTCGCCCAGCAGCTGGCCTCCCCGTTCCCGCTGCTGGCGGCCGTCGGTGCCCGCACCGAGCGCATCGAGATCGGCACCGGGGTGATCGACCTGCGCTACGAGAACCCGCTCTACCTGGCCGAGGACGCCGGCGCCGCCGACCTCATCTCCGGTGGCCGGCTGCAGCTGGGGATCAGCCGCGGGTCGCCCGAGCAGGTCATCCGCGGCTATGAGTACTTCGGGCACGTGGTCCCGCAGGGCACCACCGACGCCGAGCTGGCCCGCGAGCGTGCGCTGCGGTTGCTGGAGGTGCTGGAGGGCGAGGGGTTCGCCGAGCCCAACCCTCGCCCGATGTTCCCCAACCCGCCGGGACTGCTGCGCATCGAGCCGCACTCACCCGGACTGCGCCGCCGGATCTGGTGGGGTGCCGGCTCGCGTGCCACGGCCGAGTGGACCGCCCAGCAGGGGATGAACCTGATGAGCTCCACCCTGCTCACCGAGGACACCGGCGTGCCCTTCCACCAGCTGCAGGCCGAGCAGATCCAGGTGTTCCGCGACGCCTGGCAGCGTGCCGGCCACGACTGGGAGCCGCGGGTCTCGGTGAGCCGCAGCATCTTCCCCCTGGTCAGTGCGACAGATCACCAGCTCTTCGGGCTGCAGACCCGCAGCCAGGACCAGGTCGGTCGGCTCGAGGGAGGGTTGGCCAGGTTCGGCAAGACGTATGCCGCGGAGCCGGACCAGCTCATCGAGCAGCTGGCCGGTGACGAGGCCGTCGCGGCGGCGGACACCCTGCTGCTCACGGTGCCCAACCAGCTGGGCGTCGACTACAACGCCCACATCCTGGACAGCGTGGTGCGGCACGTCGCGCCGGGGCTGGGCTGGCGCTGAGTCCCCGGGTCGTCTAGCGCTGGCCGCCCGCGCGGACCCACGCCTCGACGTCGTCGGCCGTGCGGGGGAGCGCGGCGGACAGGTTGCGGCAGCCGTCCTCGGTGATGACGACGTCGTCCTCGATGCGCACCCCGATGCCGCGGTACTCCTCGGGCACCAGCAGGTCGTCGGACTTGAAGTACAGACCCGGCTCGACGGTGAGGACCATGCCCGGCCTCAGCTCGGCGTCCAGGTAGTCCTCGCGCAGCGCCAGCGCACAGTCGTGCACGTCGAGCCCGAGGTGGTGGCTGGTGCCGTGCACCATCCAGCGGCGGTGGAGCTGGCCGTGCTCGGGGTCCAGCGTGCTCTCCACGGTGACGCCCTCCGGCAGCAGGCCCCACTCGAACAGCCTGGTCGCGATGACGCGGATGGCCGCGGCGTGGATGTCGCTGAACCTGTTGCCCGGACGCGCGGCTGCCAGGCCGGCCTCCTGGGCCTCCAGGACGGCCTCGTAGACCCTGCGCTGGGTCTCGGTGAACGTCCCGTTGACGGGGACCGTGCGGGTCACGTCGGCGGTGAACAGCGAGTCGACCTCCACGCCCGCGTCGAGCAGGAGCAGCTCCCCGTCGCGGACCTCACCGGTGTTGCGGATCCAGTGCAGCGTCGTCGCGTGGTCGCCCGCGGCGCAGATCGAGTCGTAGCCCACGCCGTTGCCGGAGTGGCGCGCGTGCAGGCCGAAGACGCCCTCCACCCAGCGCTCGCCCCGCCCGCGACGGACCGCCTCGGGCAGCTCGGCCACGACCGCGTCGAAGGCCTCGGCGGTGGCGTCGCAGGCCACCTGCATCTGGTTGATCTCCCACTCGTCCTTGACCAGGCGCAGGGTGGACAGGAAGCGGGACAGCTCGCGGTCGGCCTCCACGGCGGCCTCCGCGTCGTGCTGCGCGGCCTGTGACCGGGCGATCTCGACGAGCTCCGACACCTCGGCGTCGGCCTCGGCCACCACCCGGACGGTCACCGCCCCGGCGTCCTTGGCGACCGCGTCGGACAGCTCGGACAGGTCGCGGGTCGCGACGCCCAGCTCGGAGGCCATGCCGGCCAGGGTGGGACGGCGCCCGACCCAGAACTCACCCACCCGGGAGTCGGCGAAGAACTCCTCGGTGTCGCGCCCGGCGAGCGGTCGGAAGTAGAGCACCGCCTCGTGGCCGCCGTCCTCGAGCGGGTCCAGCACCAGCACGGCGTCCGGCTCCCGGTCCGACCCGAGGCCGGTCAGGTGCGCGAACGCCGAGTGCGGCCGGAAGACGTAGTCGGTGTCGTTGCTTCGGACCTTCAGCCCACCCGCGGGGAGCACGAGCCGCTCCCCGGGGAAGGCGGCGGAGACCGCCTCCCGGCGCGCTGCGGCATACGTCGCGGCCTCGGTCGTCCCGGGCAGCTCCTCCCCGTGCTCAGCCCAGCCGCTGGCGATGAACCGGCGGAACTCGGGGTTGTTGGGGCGGCTGCGGTGCTCTGCCTTGTGCTGCTTCTCACTCACGCGGCCATCCTTTCACGCCCGGGGACGCAGCAGCCCGGAGGAGTCCCTACGCTGGTCGGTGTGAGCGACGAGCCGAGCCTGCCCGACCTGCCGCTGGGGGGCGATGTCACTGGCCCCCAGGTGATCACCGGGCGGCAGGTGCGGGCCGTCCCGCGCGTCGGCAGAGCCTGGCGGCACCGCGCGCAGTGGGCGGTGCGCGGTGTCGGTCCGCCCACCGTGGCGATCGGCCTGCCCGGCAGTGACGACGCCGTCTCGCAGCGGCACGCGCGGGCCGTGATCGACCTGGCCCTGCGGGTGGGTGAGGCGATGCTCTCCACCGGGGCCTCGGCGGCCGACGTGGTGGCCACCGTGCTCCGCCTGGTCGGTGCCTACGGCATCCGTTCGGCCCACGTCGACATCACCTTCACCTCGATCACCGTCTCCATCCACCGCGGCCTGGACGAGGACCCGCTCGCGGTCATGCGGGTGATCCGGGTGCGCACCCGGGACTACACGCGGCTGCAGAACCTGCAGCTGCTGGTCGATGAGATCGCCCAGCCCCAGCCCGGGGAGGACGCGCCCGACCCCGAGGTCGCCCGGGACCGGTTGGCCGCGGTGCTGTCCGCGCCCCACCCCTACCGCCGCTGGCTGGTCACGGCGGGCGACGCCATGCTGGCGGTCGGCGTCGTTGCACTGTTCGGTGCCGGCCCGATGATGTGGCTCATCGCCGCCGTGACGACCGTCGTGGTCGTCGCGGTCCAGCGCAGGCTGACCCGGGCCGGGGTCGCCGACTTCCTCAACCAGGCCGTGAGCGCTGCCATCCCCACCATGGTGGCGGTCGTCATCTTCTGGACGCGCTCCAAGGGTTGGGAGATCCCCGGGGTCGAGTCACCGTCCCTGGTGGTCATCTCGGGGATCATCCTGCTGCTGTCCGGGCTGAGCGTGATGGGCGCGGCCCAGGACGCCATCGACGGCTACTACGTCACTGCCTCCGCACGCGGGCTGGAGGTCCTGATCCTGACCCTGGGCCTGGCGGTTGGGGTCGCCACCGTCCTGGGCATCGCCTGGCGGCTCGGCATCCCGATGGAGATCTCGCCCTTCATCTCCGTGGGTGGCATGCCGCTGCAGTCCACCCTGGCCGCCGCCGCGATCGGGGCGGGCTTCGCCTGGGCCACCTACACCGGGTTCCGGGCCGTGTTGCTGGCCACGGCCATCGCGGCCGGGTCGTGGGCCGTCTACGAGCTGATGATCCTGGCGAGTCTGGGGCCCGCGGAGGCCGTGGTCGTCCCGGCGATCGTCGTGGGCGCGGTCGCCTATGCCGCCCACCGCCTGCTCCGTGTCCCCGAGCTGGCGATGGTGATGGCCGGGATCGTGCCGCTGCTGCCCGGCATGGCCGTCTATCGCGCGATCTTCCTCGGCATGGACAACACGGTGCTGCTGCCGCAGGCAGCGGCCGAGGTCGTGCTGGCGGTCTCGACCGGCCTCGGCCTGGCCGGCGGGGTCTGGATCGGCCAGTACCTCGCCCGGCGCCGGTTCGGGCTCGACGTCGCCGCGCAGCGCGCCCGGATGCGCGCGCGAGGTGCCCCCCGCTGACCGGACCACCGTATGCCGCTGGGCCGGGTCACCGGACCCGGCCCAGCGGCATACCCGGGCAGGTCAGTCCTGCCAGGCCCAGGTGGACAGGAGGTCCTCCATGATGGGCTGGCTGGCCTCCTGCTGGGACTTGGCCGTGCTGAAGGTCGTCACGTAGAGGCGGTCGTTGTGCTCGGCCCACCACTGGGTCTGTGCGACCTCGACGCCACCGGTCGTCCGGGTGAGGACGAAACCGTAGGCGTCGGTGCCGTCGATCTCGATGGGGTCGAGCATCTCGTAGTCACCGTCGGCCCCGGCCACCTGCTCGGCGGCCGCCTCGATCGAGTCCGCGAGGTCGCCGATCGGCTCCTCGCTGGCGACCACGAGGTTGACGAAGAAGTCGTCGGTCATCTCGTCGTCCCGGACCGCGATCTCGACCTGCTGCTCCACCTGGTCGCGCACGTCCAGCCACCCGTCGGGCGGGGTGATCTGGAAGGCCCCGTCCGCAGCGGTGACCGGGCCGCTGGGGGCCGCCGTCTCCTCGGCCGCGTCCGTGGGCTCCTCGGTGGCCCCGTCGTCCTCGGGTGCCTCGGTGGTCGGTGCCCCGTCCGTGGTCGCCGGACCGTCGGTCGTCGAGGACTCCTCGGTGGTCTCCGCCGGCGGGGTCTGCTCGACCTCCGGCTCGTCGCCGCCGCACCCCGCCAGCAGCAGGGCGCTCAGGGTCGCGGTCACGGCCACGGCGCGGAAGGGGGTGGGGGTGCGTCGCATCAGGGTTCCTCGGTCTGTGGGGGACTGCTCACCCGATCCAGTATGCCGGGGGAGGCCTCAGTAGGTTGAACGTCATGAGGATCGACCTGCACACCCACTCCACCTGGAGCGACGGCACCGAGACACCGGAGCAGGTGGTCGGGGCGGGTGTGGCCGCGGGGCTGGACGTGCTCGCGCTCACCGACCACGACACGGCGGGCGGCTGGGCAGAGGCCGACCGGGCCGGTCGCGCGGCGGGCCTCACCGTGATCCCCGGACTGGAGCTGTCCTGTCAGAGCCGGGGGACGAGCGTGCACGTGCTGGCCTACCTGGTGGACCCCGACGGCGAGGTCCTCCGCGAGGAGATGCAGCGGGCGCGGGACTCCCGTGGCGCCCGGCTGCGGGCGATGGCCGACCTGCTCATCGCCGACGGCTACCTCGACTCCTACGAGCAGGTGCTCGCACAGCTGGAGGACGGGGCGACGGCGGGGCGACCGCACCTGGCGGACGCGATGGTCGCCGCGGGACGCTACCCCGACCGCAACGCCGCCTTCGCGGGGGTGCTGGGGTCGGGGTCGCGCTACTACGTGGGTCACTACGCCACCGACGTCATCCGTGCCGTCGAGGTGATCAGGGACGCGGGCGGGATGGCGGTGCTGGCGCACCCCCTGGCCGGCGCGCGGGGACGCGTCGTCGGTGACGACGTCATCGAGGCGATGGCCGAGGCCGGCCTGGGCGGGATCGAGGTCGATCACCGCGACCACTCACCCCGGGAGCGGGCGCACGCAGCGGCGCTGGCACAGCGGCTGGGCCTGCTCCCCACCGGCGCCAGCGACTACCACGGCGCGGGCAAGGTCAACGAGCTCGGCGAGAACACCACGACCCCGGAGGTGCTCGCCGCCCTGCTCGAGCAGGGCAGCGGGGCGGCGCCGTTGGGAGCCGAGCTCAGCTGGTGAGTGCGGTGGTCACTCGCCGGCGCGCTGGGTCGCCTGCTGGTCGCTGCCGCCACGACGGCGCTGGCGACGGCGCGGCTTGCGCTGGGGCGACTCACCGTCGGCAGGACGCGTGCCCGACTGGGCCTCGGCGCCTCGCTCCGACTGACCCCGGCCGCCGCCCGAGCGGCTCCTGCCACCGGAGCGGCCCGGCCCGCCGCCGGTGCGGTCCCCGCGGCCGCGGCCCCCGCCGCCGTGCCGCCCACCGGTCTCACCAAGGTCCTCGTAGCGCTCGGCGGCCAGCCCCTCGCGGGTCCGCGCCGACCTGGGCAGGGTGCCCCGGGTGCCCTCGGGGATCTTCAGCTCGCTGAACAGGTGGGGTGAGGAGGAGTAGGTCTCGGTCGGCTCGGGGATCCCGAGGTCGAGAGCCTTGTTGATCATGCCCCAGCGGTGCAGGTCGTCCCAGTCGACGAACGTGAGCGCCACGCCCGTGGCGCCCGCGCGACCGGTGCGGCCGATGCGGTGCAGGTAGGTCTTCTCGTCCTCGGGACACTGGTAGTTGATGACGTGCGTGACGTTCTCGACATCGATGCCGCGGGCGGCCACGTCGGTGGCGACCAGGACGTCGACCTTGCCGTTGCGGAAGGCGCGCAGGGCCTGCTCGCGCGCGCCCTGACCCAGGTCGCCGTGGATGGCGGCGGCCGCGAAGCCGCGCTCGGTCAGGTCGTCGGCGACCTTGGCCGCGGTGCGCTTGGTGCGCGAGAAGATGATCGTCAGCCCGCGGCCCTCGGCCTGCAGGATCCGCGCCAGCATCTCCACCTTGTCCATGGCGTGCGCGCGGTAGACGAACTGCTCGACGGCGGCCACGGTGTGGCCCTCGCCGTCCTCACTCATCGCCCGGATGTGGGTCGGCTGGGTCATGTAGCGGCGAGCCAGCGACACGACGGCGCCCGGCATGGTGGCCGAGAAGAGCATGGTCTGGCGGCCGGCGGGGGTCATCGACAGCAGCTTCTCGACGTCCGGCAGGAAGCCGAGGTCCAGCATCTCGTCGGCCTCGTCGAGGACGACGGTGCGGGCGTGGCCGAGGTCCAGGTGACCCTGCTGGGCCAGGTCGATCAACCGACCGGGGGTGCCGACGACGATCTCGACACCGCGGCGCAGCGCCTCGATCTGCGGCTCGTAGGCGCGACCGCCGTAGACGGTCAGGACGCGGATGCCACCACGCTGGGCGGAGGCCTTGGTCAGGTCACTGGCGACCTGGACGGCCAGCTCCCGGGTCGGGGCGACCGCGAGAGCCTGGGGGGCGCCCGGCTTGGGCAGGGCGTCGAAGCCCTCGTCCTGGGGCGCGGTCACCCGCTGGATCATCGGGAGGCCGAAGCCGAGCGTCTTGCCGGTGCCGGTCTTGGCCTGGCCGATGATGTCGTGGCCGTCGAGGGCGACCGGCAGGGTCATCGCCTGGATGGGGAACGGGTGGGTGATGCCGCCGTCCGCGAGGGCGGCCACGATGTCGGCGTGGACGCCGAAATCGGCGAAGGTGCGGGTTTCTTCCATGGGAGACGTCTTCCGGTCAGCGGACCCTGAGCCGGGAGGACAGACTGATGTCGCCCGGTGTCCGGCGCGTGCGCGCCGCAGGAGGGCCCTGCGTGGTCGGGCCGATCGGAAGTCTTCTGGGGCGGCTGCTGTGGCAGCCAGGCGTCATGCCGACCGGGCACCGCTGGTGTGCTCAGTCTAAGCCCTCGACGGAGCGCTACGGTGCAGGCATGGATCCTGTGCACCCAGACGGCCCGGCCACGGCCGCGACCGGACCATCGGCGGAGGCCCTCACCGACCTGCTGGGGGCGATCGGTTACGCCGAGCTCACCGCGGGGCTCCGGATGGCCACCGACGCGCTGGGTGCCCCCGGCCTGGGCGTCCGGATCTGGATGGGCCGCGCCGCCGGCGCGGAGCTCGAGCACTTCGAGCGCATCGCCGCACGGCTGCGGGAGCTGGGCCACGATCCGGAGGTGGTCATGGCCCCCTTCGCCGCGCCGGTGGACGCCTTCCACGAGCGCACCCGCCCGCGGGACTGGCTGGAGGCGCTGGTCAAGGCCTACGTCGGCGACGGCATCGCCCGCGACTTCTACCGGGAGGTCGCGCAGCACGTGGACGGACGCTCCCGGGAGCTGATCGAGTCGGTGCTGCAGGTCGACGCCCAGGACGAGTTCGTGGTGCGCGCCCTCACCGACGCCATCGAGCTGGACCCCGCGGTGGCGGGGCGCCTCGCCCTGTGGGCCCGGCGCCTCGTCGGGGAGGCGATCGCGCAGACGCAGTATGTCGCGCTGGAGCGGGACGCGTTGCTGGGCCTGCTGGTCGGTGGTCACGGGAACGGTGTGGACCTGGCCGACCTCGGACGGATGTTCACCAGGCTCATCGAGCTGCACGGCGAGCGGATGGCCAGGCTGGGCCTCACGCCGTGACCCGGCCCCACGGCATACGGCCCGTAGCGACCTGGCCACACGAAGAGGCGTGGCCCCCCGGACGGGGACCACGCCTCTTGTGGTGCGTGAGAGGTCAGCCGAGACGCTTGTTGGTGTCCCTGCCGGTGACCGCGCCGTAGATCAGCACGAGCACGATGGCGACCACGACGCCGAGGGCGAACGCGATCCAGTCGACACCGCCGGTGTTCTCGTTGCCGCTCATCAGCGTGTAGAGCCAGGACCCCAGGAGAGCCCCCACTGCACCGAGCAGGATCGTCATCGGGACGGAGATGTTCTGCTTGCCGGGAAGGATCAGACGCGCTAGCGGGCCGATGATGCAGCCGGCGATCAGCGCCGTGATGATGGTCCAAATCATGTCGATCGCACCTTTCTGTGCCACCGGGCTGATGGCGGTCGTTGACCTGGTTGCCCGAGCCTGACCGGGAGGGTCAGGGCCATCCGCAGTTTATCGGGATGCCGTCTCACAGTGTGGGATCAGACGATGGGGCGGTCTGTCCTGCGTGCGTTCAGTAGCTGCCGAACCCGACCCGGCCGGCCTCCTCGACACCGATCTCGACGTAGCCGACGGCCTCCACGGGGACCACGACGCGGCGACCCTTCTCGTCGGCCAGCTCCAGGACCTTCTCGCCGGCGAGCGCGGCCGAGACGATCTTCTGGACCTCGTCGGGCTTCTGCGAGGACTCGATGACGACCTCACGGCTGACGTGCTTGACACCGATACGAACTTCCATGCTCCCTCAAATCTCTGGTCGGTCTGTGGTCTTCGGCGTCAACGTTAGTCGGAGCCGGTTTCTGCCCGGTTGAGCGGGAACCGTCCCAGACCGCGCCAGGCAACCGTCGAGATGAGCTCGATCGCCTCCTCCAGCGGTGTCTGTCGCCCCTCGGCGACCCAGCGCTGGGCGCACGCCTGGGCCATACCGACCAGGCTGACCCCCAGCAGCTGGGCACTGCCGAAGGGCATGCCGGTGTCCTGGACGATCAGCTTGGCGACGGCGTCGGCGCACTGGCGGAACGGCCGGTCGAGCAGGTCGCGGACGGCGGGCTCGCTGACCAGGTCGGTCTCGAAAAGCAGCCGGTGCGCGTCGTGCGGGGCGTCCGCGAACTCGAAGTAGGCACGGACCGTCGCGGCCACCCGCTCGGCGTTGTCCTCGCTGGAGGTCAGGGCGGCCTCCAGCTGGTCGATGAGCAGGTCGCTCTGGGTCTCGAGCAGACCGAGGTACAGCTCCAGCTTGCCGTCGAAGTGCTGGTAGAGAACCGGTTTGCTGACCCCTGCGCGCTCGGCGATCTCGTCCATCGAGGTCGCGTGGTAGCCGGACTCGACGAAGGCCTCCTGAGCTGTGGCGAGCAGCTGCTCTCGGCGGGCCGCTCGGGGGAGACGAGCGGGTGGGGTGACGTCGTTGCTCGGCAGGTGGTCCTCCTCGGGTCGTGCTCCCGCGGGAGCTCTCGGTCCTATCCTGGGTCGATGCACCCAGACCTGGCGGACCCTGCGCCACTTCCCGTCTTCGCGGGCCGGGTGATCGAACTTGTTGACAGTATCCCGTCCGGCCGCGTCCTGAGTTACGGGGACGTGGCGGAGCTGCTGGAGTACGGCGGAGCCCGCCAGGTCGGTCAGGTCATGTCCCGGTACGGCGGTGGGACGTGCTGGTGGCGCATCGTGCGGGCGGACGGGCGGCTGCCGCCGGGCAAGGAGGACGAGGCGCGGGCCCGGCTGCTGGCCGAGGGCACCCCGCTGACCAGCCGCGGCGTGGAGATGCGCCGCGCCCGGTGGGACGGTGTCAGTGGCTCCTGATCTGATGGGGCCGGTGATGACCACGGAGGAGCTGCTCGACGACTCGCAGCTGGCGGCTGTCCGTGAGCGGGTCCCGGTGCTGCAGGTGATCGGCGCCCCGGGCACGGGGAAGACCACCGTCGCCGTCGCGACCGTGGTGGACCGCGTGACCAGGGACGACCTCTCGGCCGACACGGCGCTGGTGCTGGCGCCCACGCGGGTCGCCGCGGGTCGGCTGCGTGACGCGATCACCGCCGCCGTCGGCGGCACGACGACCCAGCCGATGGCGCGCACTCCCTCCGCCTTCGCCTTCAGCCTGCTGACCGATGCTGCCGCGTCCGAGGACGAGCCGCCGCCGCGGCTGCTGTCCGGTGCCGAGCAGGACGTCGTGCTGGCCGACCTGCTCGCCGGCCACCGCGAGTCCGGACGGGGACCGGCGTGGCCGGCCGGCCTCCGCGACGCCCTGTCCACCAGGGGTTTTCGTGACCAGCTGCGCGACCTGCTCATGCGCACCGTCGAGAACGGCCTGGGGCCCGAGGAGCTGAGGGACCTGGCCAGCCGTCACGGTCGATCGGAGTGGGCGGCGGCAGCTGAGGTCCTGCGGGAGTACGACGAGGTGACGGCGCTCCAGCGCCCCAGCACCTACGACCCCGCGTGGATCTGCACGGCGGCCGCCGACCGGCTGGCCGCGGACCCTGAGCTGCTCGACCAGGTGCGACGACGGGTGCGCCTGATCGTGGTCGACGACGCGCAGGAGCTCACGGCCTCCGCTGCCCGGCTGGTCGAGCAGGTCTACCACCCGGGCCTGTCGGTGGTCCTGATCGGCGACGGCGACGTGACCGGTCAGGGGTTCCGCGGTGCGGACCCGGCCCGGTTCAGCCGTCTGGCGGACCGGCTCGCCGCCCGCTCCGGCGGGGTGCCCCGCCGTGCCGTGCTCACCGTGAGCCACCGCCGCTCCGCCGGCCTGCTGGAGGCCACCGGCCGGGTGGTCGACCGCATCGGCGCCACGACGGGCACCGACCACCGCCGGCCAGCGGCCACCGCGGAGGGCGGCGGCGACAGCGCGGCGGGCGGCGACAGCGCGGAGCCGTTGCAGGTGGTCACGGTCCGCAGCGCGGCCCAGGAGGCCGCCCTGGTCGCCGGCTGGTTCCGGAATGCCCACCTGGGTGACCGGAGAACACCCTGGTCACGGATGGCCGTCCTGGCGCGCAGCCGCTCGCGGCTGGACCAGGTGCGGCGTGCCCTCGTGGGTGCTGGCGTGCCGGTGCACGAGCCGCCCAGCACCGGACCGCTCCAGGAGCACCCCGTCGTGCGGGCCCTCCTCCTGGCCTACGAGGTGTGTCTCCGGCCGCCGGGGCAGGGCTGCTCCGCGGCCGAGGCGGTCGAGCTGGTCACCTCCCCCCTGGGCGGTGCCGACCCGGTCGCCCTCATGCGGCTGCGCCGGGTGCTGGCGGCAGCAGAGCGCGAGGACGGCGGAGCCCGACCGTCCGAGGAGGTGCTGGCCGCCCTGCTCGACCAGCCGGCCGGGCTGCGGCTCCTCGGGTTCGACGCGGGCCCGGCCGCGCGCCTCGCCGAGGTCCTGGCCGCCGGTCGCGCCGCCGCGACCCGGGGGCCGGACGGCGGCTGGGCACCGGGTGTCACCGCCGAGACAGTGCTCTGGGCCCTCTGGGCCACGGCCGGCGTGGCCGACTCCTGGCGTGCCGCGGCCCTCGCCGGCGGGGCGGCAGGAGCACGCGCCGACCGTGACCTGGATGCCGTGATGACGCTGTTCGGTGCCGCCGAGTCGTATGTCGACCGGTTGCCCGGGCGTGGACCCGACGGTTTCCTTGCCCACGTCCGGGCGCTGGAGGTGAGCCCCGACTCGCTGGTGGCCAGGGCCCGTCCGAGGGAGGCCGTCGAGGTGCTCACCCCGCAGTCGGCGGCGGGCAGGGAGTGGGACCTGGTCGCCGTGGTGGGCGTCCAGGAGGGCGTGTGGCCCGACCTGCGGCTGCGGGACTCACTCCTGGGCGCCGAGACGCTGGTGTCCGTGCTCCACGGGCGGCCGGTCGAGGGCACGGCCGGCCTGCGGGCCGCCCAGGCCCAGGTCCGGGCGGACGAGGTCCGGCAGTTCTACGCCGCCCTGACCCGCAGCGCCGGCTCGCTCCTGGTGACGGCCGTCGCCAGCGTCGACGACCAGCCCTCGAGCTTCCTGGACCTGGTGGACCCCACCGACGGCGAGCGGGTTCCGGTCGACGTCGCACCGCCCCTGACGCTGCGGAGCCTGGTGGCCAGGTTGCGTGCAGACGTGGTCCGGGCACAGCGCGACGGGGACCACGCTGCACGGGACCGGGCGGCCAGTCACCTGCTCACCCTGGAGGAGGCCGGCGTCGGGGGCGCGGCCCCGGCCGCCTGGTGGCGTGGCCGGAGCCTGTCCGACGACCGGCCGCTCCAGGAGGACGGCCCCGTGCCCGTGTCGCCCTCGCGCGTGCAGGCGTTCAGTGAGTGCCAGTTGCGGTGGCTGCTCGGCAGCCACGGCGGCGACGCCGGCGGGGCCACCGCCAGCGCCGTCGGCACCCTGGTGCACGACGTGGTCTCCGCGGCGCCAGGGGCTGCTGCCGAGGAGCTGACGGAGGCGTTGCGGGGCCGGTGGCACGAGCTGGCGCTGGGGGAGGGCTGGGTCCAGACCCGGCAGTGGGAGCGAGCCGTGCGCATGCTGCACCGCTACACCAGCTATGTGGCCGAGGCGACCGCACAGGGGCGTGAGCTCCTCGGGGTCGAGCTCGACCTCACGGCGCAGCACGAGCGCGCCCTCATCACCGGGCGGGTCGACCGCCTGGAGCGCGACGCAGCGGGTGAGCTGCTGGTGATCGACCTCAAGACCGGCTCGTCCCGCCCCGCCCGCAAGGACATCCCGCACCACCCGCAGCTGGGGGTCTACCAGGTCGCCGTCGTGGAGGGCGGGGGCGAGCGACTGCTCGCTCAGCTCGATGACGGGCAGCCTGCAGGGCAGCCGCCCGACGACCGGCGGCACTCCGGCGGTGCTCCGACCGAGGGCACCACGGGGGCCCGGGCAGGGGAGGTCCGAGAGCCGCTCGAGGCACCGTCCACGCCGGGACACACTGACCGGCCCGGCGTGGGGACCGCAGGTGCCGCGCTGGTGCACCTCGGCGCCCCGGGCGGGACGACGACCCTCAACCACGGGCTGCAGCGACAGGCGCCGCTGGGCGAGGACCCCGAGCCGGAGTGGGCCCACGACCTGGTCGCGCGCACGGCCAGCGGCATGGCCGGTGCCCAGTTCCCTGCCTCACCCGGTGCGTGGTGCCGCGTGTGTCCAGTGAAGTTCAGCTGCCCCATCCAGCCGGAGGGGCGGATGCTCGCGTGAACCCACACCTGTCCACCACACCCCTGGAACAGCGCGGAGAGATCGGTTCCCCCGTGGGCAACGGCCCGGGACGACCGTCGCTCGGCGCGCTCGAGATCGCGGCCGCCCTCGGTCAGCTGCCACCCACGGCGGAGCAGGTCGCGGTGATCGAGGCACCGTTGGAGCCGACCCTCGTGGTCGCGGGCGCCGGGTCGGGCAAGACCGAGACCATGGCGGCCCGGGTGGTCTGGCTCGTCGTCAACGGCATCGTCCGCCCCGAGGAGGTCCTGGGCCTCACCTTCACCCGCAAGGCGGCCATCGAGCTCGGCGAGCGGATCGGCCGTCGACTGCGCACCGCCACCGAACGGGGTCTGTGGTCGCCTGAGGAGGACGAGGTGCCTCTCCCGGAGGTCTCGACCTACCACGCGTATGCCGGACGCCTGGTCTCCGAGCACGGGCTGCGGTGGGGCATCGAGCCCGACTCCCGACTGCTCTCCGAGGCGTCGGCCTGGCAGCTCGCGCACGAGGTGGTGCACACCACCGACGCCGACCTGTCGGGATTCGAGAAGGCTCCCTCGACCCTCGTGGATGCTGTGCTGTCCCTGTCGGGGGAGCTGGCCGAGCACCTGGTGGAGACCGCGCCGGCCCGGGAGCTGGTCGAGCGTTACGCCGCGAGGCTGGTCGGCCTTCCCGGTCGGGACCACAAGAAGCCGCTCAAGATCGCCGCGGACACGGCCGCCGACCTGCGCGACCAGGCGCGGGTCTATCCGCTGGTGGACCGCTACCGCGAGCTGAAGCGCGCCCGTGGCCTCCTCGACTTCGCCGACCAGATGGCCATCGCGGCCCGCCTGGCCGCAGCGCTGCCGTCGGTCGGCGCCCAGGAACGCCAGCTGCACCGCGCGGTGCTGCTGGACGAGTTCCAGGACACCAGCGAGGCCCAGATGGTGCTGCTGTCCAGTCTGTTCTCCGGTCACCAGCTCCCCCTGACGGCGGTCGGCGACCCCAGCCAGTCCATCTACGGCTGGCGCGGGGCCAGCGCCACCACGCTGAGCAGCTTCCCCGAGGAGTTCCCGGCCGGTGGACGGCCCGCCACCGTGCTGCCGCTGTCGACCTCCTGGCGCAACTCCGAGCGCATCCTGAGCGTCGCCAACGACGTGTCAGCGGCGCTGCGGCGCGCGAGCAGGGTGCACGTCGCCGAGCTGCGGCCCCGGCCGGGAGCCGAGGCGGGCAACGTGCGGGCCGCGCGCCTGCTGACACACCGTCAGGAGGCGGACTACGTCGCCGAGTGGGTCCGTGGCCACTGGCTGGACGCCGACGGAGCCCCGACGGGCCGCACAGCCGCCGTCCTGTGCCGCAACCGTGCCCAGTTCGACCAGGTCGTGCAGGCACTGCGGGAGCAGGGTCTCCCGGTGGAGATCGTCGGGCTGGGTGGGTTGCTCAGTGCTCCCGAGGTCGCCGACCTCGTCGCGCTCCTGACCGTGGCGCAGGACCCGACCAGGGGCGATGCGCTGATGCGCCTCCTGACCGGACCCCTGTGCCGGCTGGGTGCGGCGGACCTCGACGGGCTCTGGGCGTGGGTCGGCGCGCTGGCCGAGCGCGACGGGCTGCCACGCAGCGAGGTGGTGCTCTCCGACGCCCTCGACCGGCTCCCACCGCCCACCTGGACCGCCTCACGGGGCCGCAGGGTCAGCGAGGTCGCCCGAGACCGGGTGCGCGCACTGGGGCAGGCCGTCGACCGGGTCCGGTCCCTGGCTGGTCTGCCGCTGCCCGAGCTGCTCGTCGAGGCCGAGCGGGCGATCGGCCTGGACCTGGAGGTCGCCTCCGATCCCGACCTGCCGCCCGCCTGGGGACGGGCCCAGCTCGATGCCCTCGCGGAGGTTGCCGCGACGTTCTCGGTCACGGCTGAGCGACCGACCCTCGGTGGCTTCGTGGACTGGCTCGAGGCCGCCCGGGAGCGGGAGCGGGGCCTGGAGATGGCCGAGGTCGCGGTGTCGGAGTCGGCGGTCCAGGTCCTCACCGTCCACGCGGCCAAGGGCCTGGAGTGGGACGTCGTGGCGGTGCCGGGACTGGCCGAGGGCATCTTTCCGTCCTACTCGACCCAGACCAGGGTCACCGAGACGGGATGGAAGGCACGGACGCCCACCGACAGGGGGTGGCTCACCGGCATCGGCAAGCTGCCCTACCCGCTACGCGGTGACGCCGCGGGGCTCCCCGCTGCCCCGTTGGACGCGGTGCAGGACACCCAGGAGCTCAAGGAGGGTCTCGAGGCGTTCGCGATCGCCGGCGGACGTCACCAGCTGCAGGAGGAGCGACGTCTGGCCTACGTCGCCTTCACCCGCGCGCGGCACGACCTGCTGGTGACCGCCCCCGTCTGGTCCACAGGCCAGTCGCCGCGGGAGACCTCGCGCTTCCTCCTGGAGCTCGTCGCAGCGGGCGACGGTGTCGAGACCGACCGCTGGGAGGCGATGCCGGACCCGGACGACCCTCAGCAGGCAGTCAACCCGTTGCTGGCGGAGGAGGAGCTGGCTCCCTGGCCCACGGTCCCGGATGCCCGTCGACGGCTCGTCGCCGATGTCGTCCAGGCGGTCCTGGACGCCCGCCGCACCGGCACGCTGACCTCCCCGGGACCGGAAGACGAGGTGGGCGCGGACGTCGCCCGCTTGCTGCGCGAGCGCGAGGAGCTGCGCGCCTCGCGCCAGACCGCCGGCCAGGCGCAGCTGCCAGCGCACCTGTCCACCTCCGGCCTGGTCCAGCTGACGGCCGACCGCGACGCCTATCTGCGCGATCTGCGGCGGCCTGTCCCCGGGCCGCCCGCTCACGCAGCCCGTGCCGGCACCTCCTTCCACGCGTGGGTGGAGCGGCACTACGGCATGCCCTCCCTGGTCGAGGTGGAGGAGCTGCTCGCAGACACCGAGGACACCGGTCACGAGCTGGTGGACCTCTCCCGTATGCGGGAGAACTTCCTGGCCAGCGAGTGGGCCGGCAGGGTGCCGGTCGAGATCGAGGTGCCGGTCGAGACGCTGATCGGAGGTCGGGCGATCCGTGGTCGGATCGACGCCGTGTTCACCGAGGCCGACGGCTTCGTCGTGGTCGACTGGAAGACCGGTGCGCGTCCCGGCAGCGAGCGGGAGGCCACGCGGATCCTGCAGCTGGCGGTCTACCGCGTCGCCTACGCCAGGCTGCGTGGCATGGACCCCGACCGCGTCGGGGCTGCGTTCTTCTATGCGGCGACCGGTGAGACGGTCCGCCCCGACCTGCCGCCCGAGCTGGACCTCCAGGAGCTGGTGGCGCGGGCCACCGAGGGGTAGCCGGGCGGACTGGTGTCTGCGGACGGGTGTGTCCGGCGAGGTGCTCCGTGGTCCTCGCGGGTCAGGCGCGACCGGGGCCGTCGGTCTCAGAGGGGTCGATGTCCGCCTCATCCGGCATGCCGTACAGCGTGTGGAGGCGCTCGCGGGTCTCGCGCTCCTCGCGCTCCTGCTCGCCGTCGCCCTCGCGCTCCCGCTCGCCGTCCTCCTCGCGCTCCCGCTCGCCGTCGTCCTCGCGCTCCCGCGCGTGGCCGTCCTCTCGGGCCCGCGCCTCACGCTCCGACGGCTCGAGTGCCAG
Organism: Ornithinimicrobium cavernae; assembly: GCF_003121625.1. Lineage (GTDB taxonomy): Bacteria > Actinomycetota > Actinomycetes > Actinomycetales > Dermatophilaceae > Ornithinicoccus > Ornithinicoccus cavernae. The sequence goes on from NZ_QDDJ01000005.1 coordinate 117,563, forward strand.
GTCCTCGCGGGTGCCCTGCGCTGACTCGCCTGCCGAGGTCTCGTGGCCGGCCGCGGTCGCCCTGCCCTCGGGCGGGTCGACACTCCCGCCGTCCAGCGGGGAGGGAAGAGGTTCGTCCGGCTCGTCCTCCAGCATCTCGGGGAGGGTTGGCACGGAGGGGGCCGGCTCGTCAGGGGCCGACGTGTCACCCGCGTCGGGCGCCGACGACAGGTTGTCCGACGTGACCTTCGTGTCCGACCTGCCCTGGTCCCCGGCAGGAGCGGCAGCGGCGACGGCATCGACCGTGTCCTGGTCGGCCTCGTCTGCGCCCTGATCGGCGACGTCGGTTCCCTGGTCGGCCTCGTCGGCACCCTGATCGGCGACGTCGGTTCCCTGGTCGGCCTCGTCGGCACCCTGGTCCGCGACGTCAGTGCCCTGGCTGCTCTCGTGGGCCTCCTCGACGGGACGGAACATCGGGATCGGGGCCGTGACATCGGCCGGGGAGACCCGCGGTGCCGGCTCGTCCCTGCTCGCGTCGTCGGTGGTCGCCGCACCGTTCGCTTCGTGCAGCTCCTCGTCGCGGGCGGGTCCCTGGTCGTGGGCGTGGTCGCGCTCGGGGTGGGCCGGCTCGAGGTGCCCGCCGTCGGCGGGAGGCTCCACCACGAAGGCCGGCTCGTCGTCCTCTTCCGGGACCGGCGGAACCGGTGCGGTGGACAGGCTCTCGGCACCCTGCACCGAGGCGAACTGCTGCTCAGGCGCGGACTGATGCTCGTCCACGGACTGCCCGTCCGCGGACGGCTGACCCTCCGCAGGCTGCTGGTCCTCCAGAGGGTGCTCCCCGTCGACAGGCTGCGCGCCCTCGACGAGGTGCTCCTGCGCAGGTTGGGTCGTGACCGGCGGGGCCAGGGCGGTCCGCGGGACCAGGGAGTCGTCATTGGCGGTCAGCCGGTCCAGCTTGCGCAGCTGATCCGCTCGGCCCCGGACGAAGGCCTGGTCACCGGCACCCATGCCGGCCACCAGACCGGTCAGCAGGCGCATCTCGGAGGCCAGGCGCGCGCGGTTCAGCAGGTAACCGTCCGGCCGCTGCGACCGTGCCATCGAGTAGCTCTCCAGGACCGCGTCAACCGCCCGCGGGTGGGACTTCTCAACCAGTCGGGCGAAGTCCTCCGCGGGATCGGCCACCTGGGCGCGCTCCCAGCCGGTGAGGCCAACCACCCGGCCGCTGGACGCGTCGTCGTCGGAGAAGGCGACCAGGAAGGAGGACCCGTCGAGGGAGCCATGGGTCGGGACGGTCGTGAACTGCCACATCGGGGCAGCGTCCAGAGCCTGCTCCCACCGGGCCAGCAGACCGTTCGGGACGTGACCGGTCTCGGCGGCCCGGTCCAGCTCGGTGAGCTTGCGCGCGCGGTACTCGGCGGCGTCGAAGACGGGGACGGCGTGCTCCTCGAACAGCTCCCGGGGCATGTTGTGGATCGCCGCGACCGCACGTCCGACCGCGCTGGCCAGGCCGGCCCCCTGCGGCAGGTGCCGCAGGCTGAGAGCCAGCCCCTCGACATACGGGTAGACAGCGGCCCTGCCGTCCGGCCCGAGGTCGGCATAGCCCGCGGCCGCGGGCACCCTGAACGGCAGGTGCTTGCCCAGCTGCCGGACCAGGTCGTCGTTGCGCTCCAGCTCGGCACCCGCCGCCGCGCTCAGTGGTGAGCGGACCACCCACATCCGCCCGGTGACGTCCTCGACGAGGGCGGACTGGTGGAGGGGGTTCTCCTCCGCCGTGCGGACGGCGGCGACCGACACCGGCCGCATGCCGGGCACGGCGGCGGTGGCCAGTGCTGCCAGGGCCAGGTCGCTGCGAATCACGGTCCCTACCGTATGACGTCCGGTCCGCACCGTGCTGGACGCCGCGCGACACGACTGTCCTCAGACCCGCCTACAGTGGAGACGTGAGTCTGGATTCCGAGTCACTGCTCGACCTGTCGCTGTCCCGGGGGACCCTCCACCGCAATGGCAACGGCCGGCGGGACGGCGACCCCGTCGCGCGTGCCCTGGCAGACGCCGGCACCCGGGTCATCGACCTCGCCGATGGGCGCGCGCTGACCTGCCGGGTCGACGGCCGGCTGCGGCTGGTGCACCGCGCACCGCGGTTCGACGACGCCGCCGCGACCACGCTGTATCTCGGGCACGACGACGAGGGCACCACCTACGTGGCCGTGCTCCGTCCCGAGGGCGGCGACCTGCCCGAGGAGACCGCCCGCGGGTGGCGCACCCTCCGGGAGGTCGGCTCCGACCTCGATGACACGGACGCCGGGGTGCTGACCACGGCCGTCGCCCTGGCCAACTGGCACGCGCGCCACGGCTACTGCCCGCGCTGTGGCGCCCACACCGAGGTCGAGGAGGGCGGCTGGGTCCGCCGGTGCACGGCCGACGGCTCCCAGCACTACCCGCGGACCGACGCGGCGATCATCGTGGCGGTCATCGACCGGGACGAACGGATCCTGCTCGCCCGGGGTCCGCACTGGGCGGAGAACCGGCTGTCCGTGCTGGCTGGTTTCGTCGAGGCCGGCGAGTCGCTCGAGTCCGCCGTCCGTCGGGAGGTCCGGGAGGAGGTCGGCCTCTCCCTCGGTGAGCTCACCTACCGGGGCAACCAGCCGTGGCCGTTCCCCGCCTCGCTCATGGTCGGCTACACCGCGCTCGCCGAGGGGACCGAGCTGACCCTCGACCCCGTCGAGATCGCGGAGGCGCACTGGTTCACCCGGGGCGAGCTCTCCTTCGCCGCGCGCTCCGGCGAGGTCGCCCTGCCACCGCGCGTGTCGATCGCCCGGCACCTCATCGAGCACTGGCACGGCGGTCCGCTCGAGGTGGCCAGCGACAGCAACCCTGTGCCCGGACCGGCCCGGTGACGCTGCCGCTCCAGGGGTCCGCGACAGGTCCGCCCAGCTCGCCGGACGACATACTGCGGGGTCTGGACCCGGAGCAGTATGCCGTCGCGGCCACCCCGACCGGACCGATGTGCGTCCTGGCCGGGGCGGGGACCGGGAAGACCCGGGCGATCACCCACCGGATCGCGTATGGCGTGTGGTCCGGGACCTACCAGCCGTCCCAGGTGCTTGCGGTCACCTTCACCGCCCGCGCGGCGGGGGAGATGCGCACCAGGCTGCGTGGCCTGGGCGTCCCCGGGGTGCAGGCCCGCACCTTCCACGCGGCAGCACTGCGGCAGCTGCAGTTCTTCTGGCCGCAGGCCGTCGGTGGTGCCCCACCCGAGGTGGTCGCGCAGAAGGCGCCCGCCGTCGCGGAGGCCGCCGGACGGCTCCGGCTGCGGCTGGACCGGCCCGCGCTGCGTGACCTGGCCGCGGAGATCGAGTGGGCGAAGGTCAACCTGATCACCCCGCAGGGCTATCCGGAGGCGGTCCGCGGCCGCCGGGACGGTGTGGCAGGCCTGGACCTCACCGCGGTCGCCCGGCTGATGAGCACCTACGAGGACGTTAAGGGGGAGCGGCACGTCATCGACTTCGAGGACGTGCTGCTGCTGATGGTCGGGATCCTCGACGCTCACCCCAGGATCGCAGCGTCGGTGCGGGACCAGTACCGCCACTTCGTCGTCGACGAGTACCAGGACGTCAACCCGGTCCAGCAGCAACTGCTGGACCTGTGGGTCGGCGGGCGCGAGGAGGTCTGCGTCGTCGGGGACCCCGCCCAGACCATCTACTCCTTCACCGGGGCCTCACCCAGGCACCTGCTGGAGTTCCCGCAGCGCCACCCGGACGCCACCGTGGTGCGCCTGGTGCGCAACTACCGCTCCACGCCCCAGGTCGTGCAGCTGGCCAACCTGGTGCTGGGCCCCGGCGCCCGCGGCGGGGTCGAGCTGCGCGCCCAGGGCGAGGCGGGACCGCAACCACGCCTCACGGCCTACCCGGACGACGTGGCCGAGGCGGCGGGCGTGGCCGGTGAGATCCGTGCCCGGATCCATGCCGGCACGCCCGCGGCCCAGATCGCCGTGCTGTTCCGCACCAACGCCCAGTCCGAGGCCGTCGAGTCCGCCCTGGCCGGACGCGACGTGCCCTACCTCGTGCGTGGTGGGGAGCGGTTCTTCTCCCGCCCCGAGGTGCGCCAGGCGGTGCTGTTGCTGCGGGGTGCGAGCCGCAGCGACACCGGCAGCCGGCCGTTGGGGCAGACGGTCCGCGACGTGATCGGCGGCGCGGGCTGGAGCCCGCAGCCCCCGACGGCAGGGGCCGCCAGCCGGGAGCGCTGGGAGTCGCTGGAGGCGCTGGCCAACCTCGCCGACGACCTGGTGACCGTGGAGCCGGAGGCCCGCGTGGCCACCTTCGTGGCCGAGCTCGACCGGCGGGCGGCCGAGCAGCACGCGCCGACCGTGCAGGGCGTCACCCTCGCCTCGCTCCACGCGGCCAAGGGGCTGGAGTGGGACGTCGTCTTCATCATCGGCTGCAGCGAGGGGCTCCTTCCTGTGTCGATGGCCGAGGGTGCTGAGCGCATCGAGGAGGAGCGCAGGCTGCTCTACGTGGGGCTGACCCGGCCCCGGCGGGAGCTCCTGCTCAGCTGGGCGGCGGCCCGCGGCTCCGGCGGCCGGGGCACCCGCAAGCCCTCCCGCTTCCTCCAGCCGGCGGGGCACCTGCTGGGACTGCGCAAGGGGGCGCAGGGCCGCACCGAGAAGGCCACCGTCCGCACCCCCCGCCGACCCAAGACCTGCCGCACCTGCGGCACCGTCCTGGAGACCGCGGCGGAACGCAAGGTCGGCCGTTGTGGCGACTGCCCGCCGACCTACGACGAGGCGACCTTCGAGCGACTGCGGGACTGGCGCCTCCAGGTGTCCAGGGAGCAGGACGTGCCCGCCTTCGTCGTCTTCACCGACGCGACCCTGACGGCGATCGCCGAGTCGACACCGACCAGCACGGAGGCGCTGGCCCGGATCGCTGGCGTCGGGCCCCGCAAGCTCGACCTCTACGGTGCGGACGTGCTCGCTGTTCTGGCTGGTCAGGGCGTTTCTGAGGGGCCGCACAAAGATTCTCCAGCAAATCGCGATAAATAGATTGCGCGCCCGTGAGGGCCCGGCGTACGGTAGGTCCTGACCAACCCGCCGGGGGTGACAACCGGGGGCCGACAGACACGAGTGAGAGGAGGCGGAACCATGGAGACCATGACCATGACTGGCAAGGCAGGCACCAAGGGTGCACTGTGCCGTGTTTCCGTCCGCCCGCTCGAGGTTCGGCGGGTGCGCGTCGGCACGGACATCTTCGGTGCCGGTTTCGGTGCCGCCATCGACAACCCTGCCACCGATGTGGCGTTCCCCCGTGTGAGGGCTCTGGACTAGGTCCACCTCCCCCTCGCAGGCCGCGGAACCCCATCAGAGGATCCGCGGCCTTTGTGCATCTGCAGTAGGTGCCCCAGGTCACGGTCCTCCACCAAGGAGCCAAGCCATGACTGATCAGGACGGGGCCACGGGCCCACACCGCCACTGCACATCTCGCGAGGAAGGGAACAGCGTGTCAACCCACGCAGGCGTCAGGAACGCCGAGTACACCGAGCCGTCGACTCCCTGGTTGGTCGGGGGGACCATCGACACCGAGGCCGAGCTGCCCTGCCGGGAGCACCCGGCGGACCTCTGGTTCGCGGAACTGCCCGAGGAGGTCGAGGCGGCCAAGGCACTCTGCAACGACTGCCCGATCCGCGCCCTCTGCCTGGAGCAGGCACTGGAGCGGCGCGAGCCGTGGGGTGTCTGGGGCGGTCAGCTCGTGCTCCAGGGTGTCGTGGTGCCGCGCAAGCGGCCCCGCGGCCGGCCCCGCAAGAACCCCGTCGCCGCCTGAGCGGCGCGGACCCACACTGACAAGGAGACCCACGATGTATCACCTGATGGAGGAGCAGCTGGCTCGTTCCCGGCACCGGGAGCGGACCACGGAGCTCGAGCGGGCGCACCGGCAGAAGCTGGCCGGTGGCCTGCAGCCGACCGCCCAGCGGCAGCACCTGCTGCTGGCACACCTCCTGATGCGGTGACACCGGCACGTGCCGGGGCGCATTGCCAGTCGTCGCAGCAGGACCACCCACCGAGGCGGGGTCGACACACCTACCGTGTGCCGGCCCCGTCTCCCGCTGTGTCCGGTGCGCCGCACCCGCAGCGCGGGTGCGGCGTCCAGACCCTCGTGTGGACCTCGGGCCACGGCAGGCCGACGTGCCAGGAGACGCCGAGGGCCCGGCCGGGGGCGGTCACGCACTCCAGCACGAGCATGGTGACCATCGTGGCGATGGTGGCTGCCTGGGCCGGCGGGGCGTCCACCGCATGAGCCAGATCGGTTGGGGGAGAGCTCAGCTGGGTGAGGATGCTGGGCCACGCGTGATCGCGGTCGCCGCGGTGGAGGTCCAGGCAGCGCAGGCAGGCTGACCGGCCGGGGTGGATGAGCGGGCCGATCACCACCTCGCCGTCGCGCAGGACCACTGGCAGGTGCGGGACACCGGCACGCTGCCAGGCCCTGCCCTCGTCCGGCGCCACCACGTCCCGGGAGCAGACCACCGCCAGGTCGCCGGGTCCGCACCCCGCGCTGTCGCCTCCCGCGTCCCCGCGGACGTCGTCCTGGGTGACGAGCCGGCCGACCCCGGCCCCGCGCAGCTCCTGCCCGAGCCGCTCGACCACGGTGCCGCGGCCGCTCACGCAGACGACCTGCTCGGCGGGCACTTCGACCGGAGCCTCGCGGTCGACCAGCAGTCCGTGCCCGCGCAACGTGTCCACCAGCTCCTCGACGCGTTGGAGGGGCACCCCGAACTGGCGGGCCAGGGAGGCGTCACGCGACGTGCCCGCCGCACCGGTGAGCGACAACAGGAGGTCGGTCTCGCGCTCGGTCAGTCCGGCGAGCACGATGCCGCTGGCCGGCGAGAGACCGAACTGGACCTCGCCGGCGCCGCGCCGCACCGCGCGGGCCGTGGGGCGGAGCCGGACCATCGGGGACATGTCGTGACCCTGCCACGGGAGCAGCGCGGCGCGAGGGCGTTATCCACAGTGAGGCCTGGAGGGCTGTCGTGAGGCCAGGTTCCGGACAGCACGAGGGCGGGTCGGTGCAGACACCGACCCGCCCTCGTGCAGGCGTGACTACCGGCTCAGGCGCTGGTGGCCTTGCCGAGGATCCGGTTGAGGTTGGTGCCACACACCGGGCACTTGCCCTTGGCCATGCGACGGCCGTTCGTCTCCACAACGTTCCCCTCAGCCTCGCGCTTCTCCTTGCACTTCACGCAGTAGAACTCGCCCTGGTAGGTCTCGTTGGTCTCAGCCATGGTCACTCACTCCTCATCATTTCGCGGGCCGGAACCCGACTCGTGCGGGTCGTGCGACCCGCAATTCCTTCCCACCCTAGACACACCCACGCACGAATCACGCACAATTCGTGCTCAGACTGCTGCGTGTCGTGTGCCTGTGGACATCCGTGTTCCGGGTCCATCCAGGCGGCTAACGTGGCCTCCCATGACCGGCAGACCTCTCGACCACGGCGGCGCAGGATCCCCCAGGACGCCGCAGCCGCGCATCGAGATCCGTCGCAGCAGCCGGCGGCGACGCACCGTGTCGGCGCGTCTGGAGGGCGACACCCTCGTGGTGCTCATGCCGGCCGGGCTCAGACCCGAGCAGGAGCAGGAGCACGTCGACCGGCTCCTCGCGAGGGTCCTGCGGGCCCGGGCGCGCGAGCGGCTCCAGCGGGACGACCTGATGGGACGGGCCCTGGCCCTGTCGGAGCGTTACCTGGACGGAAGGGCGCGCCCGACGTCGATCCGCTGGGTGACCAACCAGCAGCAACGCTGGGGCTCCTGCAGCCCGGCGACGGGCGCCATCCGACTGTCGACCAACCTCGAGGGCATGCCGGCCTGGGTCGTGGACAGTGTGATCGTGCACGAGCTGGCACACCTGCTCGAGGCCAACCACGGGCCACGTTTCCAGGCCCTCGTCCGTCGCTACGAGCGTTATGAGGAGTCCAGGACCTACCTGCGGGGCGTCGCCTTCGGCATGGGGCGCCCCGAGCTGGACACCGCGCTCGGAGCCGAGGGGGACGCTGACCCGACTGCTCCGGTCGACGACGTCGAGGAGACCTGAGACCTGCTCGTCACCGGCGGGCCGCCCCGAAGGCGGGCAGGCTGTCGCAGCTGCCGGTGTCGCTGTAGCAGCCGTCGTTGTCAGCGACCTGCTGGCTCAGGACTCCTCGTCGTTGAGCAGACGCTCCAGCTCCTCATCCATGCTCGAGTCGTCGGTGTCGGCGCGGGTGGCGCGCTCGACGAAGCCCAGCGGGTCGTCGAGGTCGGCGGCCCGGGGGGCCAGGTCGGGGTGGTCCCAGGCCCGGTCACGGGCGCTCGCGCCCGCCTCGGCCTCCAGGGCGGCCCACAGGTTTGCCGCGTCGCGGAGCCGCCGCGGGCGCAGCTCGAGGCCGACCAGGGAGGCGAAGACCTTCTCCGCCGGCCCACCCGTGGCGCGGCGCCGCCGCACCGCCTCGGCGAGGGACTGGGCATTGGGCAGGTGTGGCTCGCTCGCGCGTCCGGCGACGGTGTCGACCCACCCCTCGACCAGCGCCAGGTAGGTCTCCAGGCGGGTCAGGGCGGCGCGCTGCGCCTCGCTCGGCTCCGGGGAGAACAGCGAGCCCGAGACGGCCTCCTGCATGGCCTGCGGGTCGTTGGGGTCGACCGTCCGCAGGGCCGCCTCGATGCCCTCCGTGTCGAACCTGATGTCCCGCGCGTAGTCCTGGACCGCGGTGAGCAGCTGGGGGCCCAGCCAGGGGACAGCAGCGAACAACCGGACGCGGGCGGCCTCCCGGACCGCGAGGTACAGGTGCACCTCGCCCGGGTCGATCTGCAGGCCCTCGGCGAAGGCCGCGACGTTGGCGGGCACCAGGGCGACCGTCTCGCCAGGCAGCAGCGGGAGCCCGACCTCGGTGCCGGACACCGTCTCGGTGGCCAGGCCACCGACGGCCTGCCCCACCTGGGCACCGAACATGCCGGCGCTCATCCGGCGCATCATCGGCTCGATCTGTCCCAGGAGCGCGCGAGGGTCCATGCCCTGGGGGATCCCCGGCAGCTGGGGGAGCTCGCCGTCCCCGAGCTCGCGTAGCTGGTCCTGCATGGCGCCGGTCATGGCGGCCGCGACGCCCGCGGCGACCGGCTCGGTCAGGGTCTGCCACACCGGCATGCTCTGCTCGACCCACTCGGCCCGGCTCAGGGCTCGCACGCGCCCCTCGGGGGGCGCCAGGTCAGTGACCTGGTCCAACCAGAGGTTGGCCACCTGCACGACCTGCTCGACGTCGCGCTGCGTGGAGTCGGCGATGCTCTGGTCGCCGGTCTCCGCGACGGCCCGCCGGGCGGCGTCGGTCGCCACGCCCATGTTGACCGCGGACCCGTCGTCACCCCCGGACATCATGGCCTGCACCTGCGCCTGGACCATCTGCATCATGGCGGGGTCGATCTGCCCCAGCCCCATGGCCTCCAGCTGCTGGCGCAGCTCGGGTGGCAGCTCACCCCCGCCGAACAGGGCGCCCAGAGGGTCCTCGGCGCCGCCCGGGGAGGCGCCTGCTCCGGAGCCCTGGTCGCCGCTGCCGCGGAAACCCATCGGCTGGTTCTGGCCGTCGGTCTCGTTGTCACCGGCTCCGCGGTCGCCGGGGTTCTTCTCGTCCGACACGGCTCTTCCTTCCGTCGCGCTGTATCCGGTTGCCCATCATGCCCGTCCTGAGAGGATGATCGACGGCAACGCCGCTCCAGGTGGCGCACCAACCGTTACCCGACACAACACGAGGAGCCGCCCATGAGTTCCCAATCCGGGCGCTTTCGCTCTGGGCGTACGCCCGGCTCCCTGCGGGTCGCCGTCACCCGGGCGGGCTCGCGTCTGGGCACGGCGGTCGCCGGAGCGCTGACGGCCGACGGCGACGAGGTGATCGGGCTGGACAGCCGGTCCGGTGCGGCGACCGACGTGCACTGGCGGCTGACCGACCTGACCTCGCCGCACCTCGTGGACGCGCTGCGCGACGTGGACGCCCTCGTGCACCTCGCGCACGGGGTGCACCTGGCCAGCGAGCTCTCCGAGGACCCGGCTGTCCGACGGGACCGGATGATGCGGGAGCTGCAGACCCTCACCGTCTCCGCCGCGGCGGCGGGGGTCCGGCACCTCGTGGTGGTGACCAGCGCGATGATCTACGGTGCCCGCCCGGACAACGAGGTGCCGCTCCCGGAGGACAGCCCGCTGCGCTCGGGGGACACGGAGGGCATGGTGGCGGACCTCGTCGACGTGGAGGAGCTGCTGGACCGGGCCCGGGAGGTGCACCCCGGTCTGCGGGTCACCTCCGTGCGGCCCGCGGCGCTGGTGGGACCCGGCGTGGACAGCATCATCACGCGCCACTTCGAGGCTCCCCGGCTGCTGACGCTCAAGGGGTCAGCGCCCCGCTGGCAGTTCTGCCACGTGGACGACCTCGGCGCGGCGGTGCGCGTCGTCCTGCACCAGGAGCTCGGGCCGGTGGTGGCCGTCGGGGCACCCGGCAGCCTCAGCCAGGAGCAGCTCGAGGAGCTCTCCGGCATGCGCCACGTCGCCGTGGCCCCCAGCGCGGCACACGGCGCGGCGGACCGGTTGCACCGTCTCGGGGTGCTCCCGCTGCCGGCCTCCGACCTGGCCTACGTGTCCGACCCGTGGGTGGTCGACCCGCGGCAGCTCATGCGCAACGGGTGGCGCCCCGCCCACGACAACGCCGCCTGCGTCCAGGTCCTGCTGGAGGACGTCAGGGGACACCACGCCCTGATGGCTCGTCGGGTCGAGCGCAAGGACGCGGCCCTGGGAGCGGCCGGCGCCGCGAGCGCAGCCGTGGCGGTCGTCGCCACCGCCGCCCTGCTCCGCCGCCGACGCCGACGACCGTGAGCACCGGACCAGGATGCACCCGGGGGACGCTCAGGCTCTTCCCGGCCGCGTATTGGATGATGGCGCGGTGAGTGGTGTGGAACAGCAGGTCGTCCGTGTCGAGATCGTGGACTCCGGTCCATCGGTCGATGAGGTGCTGGCGGCGGTCCGGCACCCGGCCGCCGGCGCCGTCGCGATCTTCGTCGGGACGGTCCGCGACCACGACGGAGGACGCGAGGGTGTCGTGCGCCTGGACTACAGCGCCCACCCCGACGCGGTGGAGCAGCTCGCCGCCGTGGCCCGGGAGGTCGCTGGTATGCCGGGGGTCCAGCGCGTCGCGGCCGTCCACCGGCGCGGGGAGCTGGCTGTGGGAGACACCGCCGTCGTGTGCGCGGTCTCGGCCGCGCACCGGGCGGAGGCCTTTGCGGGGTGCCGCACGCTGATCGAGCAGCTGAAGGCCAGGGTGCCGATCTGGAAGAAGCAGCTGTTCGAGACCGGGTCCACCGAGTGGGTCGGCCTGTGAACTACTACGGGGGCCAGCCGGTCGAGCGCCCCCCGCACCCACCGCATACCCGCATCGGGTGGGCGACCGGTCTCGGGCTGGCGCTGGCCGTGCTCACTGTGGCGGCCGTGGCAGTGCTCAACCTGGTCACCGTCGACAAGGTCATCTACCGACCCGCCGGGGTGCACGACACGCTCGGTGAGCTGAACGGTGACCCGATCGTGCACGTGGAGGGTCTGGAGACCTACGAGACCAGCGGCAGCCTCGACTTCCTGACGATCCTGATCGACGGGGGGCCGCGTTCGGAGGTCACCGGCTGGGACTGGCTGCTGGCCGAGCTGAACCCGGCGACGGATGTCTACGACGCCGACCTGATCTATCCCCCCGACGTGACCGCGCAGGAGATCCAGGAGCAGAACGTCGAGCTCATGTCGCAGTCGCAGCTGGGTGCAGCGGTCGTGGCGCTGCGGGCGATCGGCATCGAGGTGCCGGAGGAGGTCAAGGTCGCCCAGGTGATCAAGGACGCCCCGGCGGCCGACACCCTGGAGGTGAACGACCAGATCGTCTCGGTGGACGGCACGGAGATCACCAGCCCGGAGGACGTGCGCGTCAGGCTCCAGGACTATGAGCCCGGTGAGGCGGTGCCGTTCACCATCCTGCGGGACGGTGAGGAGCTCGAGCTCGACGTGCCGACGGGGGAGGGCGACCCCGACCCGCTCGACCCCGACGCGCCACCGCGCACCGTCATCGGCGTCTACCTGGCCAGCGACTTCGAGCTGCCCTACGAGGTCACCATCGACGCCGGCAACGTCGGCGGTCCGTCCGCGGGCATGATGTTCTCACTGGCCATCTACGACAAGATCACCCCGGGGCAGCTCACCGGCGGCCTGGACTTCGCCGGCACCGGCACGATCAGCTCGGACGGCACGGTGGGTGGCATCGGTGGCATCCGGCAGAAGATGCACGCCGCGGAGGATGCCGGCGTGGACTACTTCCTGGCCCCCGCCGAGAACTGCGACGAGGTCTCCGGCCGGGTCCCTGGGGACCTGGACGTCGTCAAGATCGAGACCTTCAGCCAGGCCCGGGACATCGTGGAGGGCCTCGGCAAGGGGGAGGACGTCGCGCTGCCCCGGTGCTGAGGGAAGGGTGGCCCGGGGGGCCTCGGCAAGGGGGAGGACGTCGCGCTGCCCCGGTGCTGAGGGGTCAGTTGCTGAGGGTGGCCCGGAGCGCCTCGACGAGGCCGGGGGCGATGTCCTTGCCGATCGCGACCGCGTCGTCGCTGTCGTGCTCGCGCTGCCGCAGCAGGCACACCGACTCGCCGCTGCGCAGCACCGCGGCCAGCAGGCGGACGTCCCGGCGGGCCGGGTGCTGAGCCAGCGCCTCGGTCGCCTCGGTGGGGTTCAGCGGGAGGTCGCGCTCGGCCTCCGGTGGCACCACGATGCGCTCGAGCGCGATCGCCGCACCGTCCACCCCGTCGGGCCAGCCGAGCGTGCCGAGCATCGTCTCGATGTTGGAGGTCTGCGCCATGCCCTCCTGCTCGATCGAGGTCAGCCCCTCCGGCGGTGAGCCGGCGAGCTGGGCGCGCAGCCCCGGCTCGGCGTCCATCAGCGCGTCGGTGCGGACCAGGGCGAACAGCCTGGGGGCCTGGTCCCAGCCCAGTTTGGCGACGTGCCGCTCGGTGTCGGCGGCGGCCTTGGTGAGGATCTCTGACAGGTCGGACACCAGCCCATCGTGCCATCCGCTGCCGTCGACGCGGGACGCGTCGCCGCCCGACGGCCTGGGGGGAGCGGCCCTGCCGACCTGGGCACGGCTCCCGCCGGGCCGCTGGGTTAGCGTTGGGGGGACAAGTGGTGGGCTGGCCGACCCGATCGGCCGCGAGGAAGCGGGTAGCAGTGACTGAGCGTGATGGGACGACTCCGGAGGAGCCGCAGGACGACTCGGCCCGGATGCCCAAGGACCCGTGGTCCCGGGGCCCGGAGAACCCGTTCGGGATCGGCTCCCGCGGACCGCGCGGACAGGGCACGGCTGCCGGCGCCGGCGGGGGGCGGCCGGGCGGTGGGCGGCCCGGTCTGGGAGGACGAGGCAGGTTCCTGCCGACCGTCCTGATCCTGGTCGGTGTGCTCACCGCCATCACCTGGCTCGCCCAGCTGTGGACCGAGTTCCTCTGGTACGACTCCGTCGGCTACCGCACCGTGCTGACCACCCGGTTGCTCACGCAGATCGTCCTCTTCGTCAGCGCGGGTGTCGTCACGGGCCTCCTCGTGTGGTCCTCGCTCCACCTGGCCTACCGCAACCGGCCGATCTACGCCCCGAGCAGCCCCGAGCAGGTCAACCTGGACCGTTACCGCGCGGCGCTCGACCCCGTGCGCCGCCTGGTCTTCCTCGGCGCCCCGATCCTGCTCGGCCTCTTCGCCGGTTCGGCGATGGCCGCCCAGTGGCAGACCGTGCTGCTGTGGGTGAACCGCCAGCCGTTCGGGGTGACGGACCCGCAGTTCAACATCGACGTCGGGTTCTTCGTCTTCACGATGCCGTGGCTCAACGTCCTGGTCAGCTTCGCCACGCTGACCCTGGGGCTGGCTCTGGTCGGTGCGCTGATGACCCACTACATCTACGGCGGCCTGCAGCTGCAGGGGCCGGGGGAGAAGACCACCCCCGCTGCCCGGATCCACCTGTCGGTCCTGCTCGCCGTCCTGGTCGGGGTGCGGGCGCTCGCCTTCTGGCTGGAGCGCTACAGCCTGGCCACCGCTGAGCACGGGCGGATGACCGGCATGACCTACACCGACGTCAACGCGGTCCTGCCGACCCGAGGCGTCCTGGCCATCGCCGCCATCCTCTGTGCCCTGCTGTTCCTCTCCACGATCTGGACCCGCAACTGGCGCCTGCCGCTGATCGGCCTGGCCGGGCTGGTCGTCATCGCTCTGCTGGTCGGAGGCGCCTACCCGGCCCTGGTCCAGTCCCTGCGCGTGCAGCCCTCGGAGGCGCAGCTGGAGGAGCCCTTCATCCAGCGCAACATCGATGCCACGCTCGCGGCCTACGGGCTCACCGACACCGAGGTCACGCCCTACGAGGCCGAGACGGAGGCGACGCCCGGCCAGCTCCGGGAGGACGCCGAGACCGTGCCCGGCATCCGCATCGTCGACCCGGCGATCGTGTCCGACACCTTCCGGCAGCTGCAGGGTGTGCGCAACTACTACCAGTTCCCCGACGCCCTGGACGTCGACCGCTACGACGTCGACGGTGAGACCGTGGACACCGTCGTCGCGGTCCGTGAGCTGCGGCTCGACGGCATCCCCGATGCCCAGCGCAACTGGGTCAACGACCACACGGTCTACACCCACGGCTTCGGACTGGTCGCCGCCTACGGCAACCAGCGCACCAAGGACGGCGAGCCGATCTTCTATCACCGCAACATCCCGCCCGTCGGCGAGCTCGGTGACTTCGAGCCGCGGATCTACTTCGGCGAGCACTCCCCGTCCTACTCCATCGTGGGTGCCCCCGACGGCGCCACCCCGCGGGAGCTGGACTTCCCCGACAGCGCCAACGAGTCAGGGGAGACCCGTAACACCTACACCGGTGGCGGCGGTGTCGACATGGGCTCCTTCGCTCGCCAGCTGGCCTACGCCATCAAGTACCGCCAGGTCGAGATCCTGCTGTCCGACAGTGTCGGCCCCGAGTCCCGGATGCTGGACCACCGGGAGCCACGGGAGCGCGTCGAGCGGGTCGCCCCGTGGCTACGCCTGGACGGTAACCCCTACCCGGCGGTGGTGGACGGGCGCATCAAGTGGATCGTGGACGGCTACACCGTGTCCGCGAACTACCCCTACAGCGAGCTCGAGGCCCTCGGTGAGGTCACCACCGACTCGCTCGTGGCGACCTCGCAGAACGTCCGTTCCATCGGCCAGGGCGACGTCAACTACATCCGGAACTCGGTCAAGGCCACCGTCGACGCCTACGACGGCGAGGTCACGCTCTACGCCTGGGAGGAGGAGGACCCGCTGCTCAAGGCGTGGTCCTCGGCGTTCGAGAACACCGTCCAGCCGATGTCGGAGATCGACGGTGAGCTGATGGGGCACCTGCGCTATCCCGAGGACCTGTTCAAGGTGCAGCGCGAGGTCATGGCGCGCTACCACGTGGACACCGCTGAGGCGTTCTTCGGTGGCCAGGACTTCTGGGAGGTGTCGGCCGACGAGAGCGCCGCCGGAGACACCGTGGTCGCGATGCCGCCGTACTACCTGAGCATCGCCATGCCCGGTCAGGAGGAGCCCACCTTCTCCCTGACCAGCACCTACATCCCCGGTGGGGACCGACAGAACCTCGTGGGTTACCTCGCTGTCGACGCCGATGCCGGCGACACAGCCGGCGAGAAACGTGAGGGCTACGGCCAGATGCGGCTGCTGGAGCTGCCGCGTGACTCCACCGTGACGGGTCCGGGACAGTTCCAGAACGAGATCGAGTCCTCCAACGCCAACTCCGAGGCGTTCACCCAGACCCTGTCCCAGTTCCTGTCGCTGAACCGACAGGCCGGGTCACGGGTCGAGATCGGCAACCTGCTGACCCTGCCGGTCGGCGGTGGGCTGCTCTACGTCGAGCCGATCTATGTCCGCGCGGCCGGCGGGTCGTCCTACCCGCTGCAGCGTCTGGTCGTGGTCTCCTTCGGCAACGAGCTGGCCTGGTCGGACACGCTGGACGGTGCACTGGACGAGCTGTTCGGCGGGGACTCCGGTGCGACGGCGGGCGATGAGGGGACCGGCACCGACGAACCGGTCACCGATCCGGTCGTGCCGCCTACCGAGGGCGTCGAGCCGCCCGGAGACGGTGAGGACCAGACCGCGGAGCCGCCCACCGGCGAGGAGCCGACCGGAGACCTCGCCGACGCCGTGGCCGACATCCAGACGGCCTACGAGGACGGCCAGGCAGCGCTGCGCGACGGCGACTGGGAGGCCTTCGCCGAGGCCCAGCAGCGGCTCGACGAGGCGATCGCCCGCGCGATCGAGCTGTCGCCGGAGGGCGGCTCCGTCAGCGTGGACCCGACCGACGACACCAGCGAGACCACCGCGACGCCCTGACGCTCCTGCCTCCACCGGCTCCGGCCGGTGGAGGCGGAGCCCAGCCAGCCGGGCGACGTCCCGCAGGCAGGGCCGGGTCGGGACCGATCCGCATACGGCAGTTTGGGTCAGCTCCCACCGGACTGGTAGATTTCGTCCTTGCGTGCGCGCTTCAGGTCGTGCGCGCATGCAGCACAACCCTCACACGGTTCACGCAAAGGGTGCCCCACGCCCGGTCCCGAACTGTGTGTGTCGCCCTCAACGACACAATCCGACCAAGCAGGAAGACTTTTCGTGGCAAACATCAAGTCCCAGATCAAGCGCATCAAGACCAACGCCAAGGCCACCGAGCGCAACCGCGCCCACAAGGCCGAGCTGCGCACCTGGATGCGCAAGTTCCGCGAGGCGCACGCCTCCGGCGACGCCGAGGCGACCCAGTCCGCCCTGCAGGCTGCGTCCCGCAAGCTGGACAAGGCGGTCAGCAAGGGCGTCATCCACAAGAACCAGGCCGCCAACAAGAAGTCGGCGATGGCCAAGAAGGCCCTGTCTCTCTGAGGCTCCTGCACCATGACGCGAGGGCGTCCACCCGCTGGGTGGGCGCCCTCAGTCGTCCTGGTTGGCGCTCCATGCGCCCAGTGGGCCGGGATGTCGGTCGCTCGGTGGGCCGGGGTGTCGGGTGACCGCGCGCTCGGTGGGCCGGGACGTCAGGTGACCGCGCGCTCGGTGGGCCGGGGTGTCGGGTGACCGCGCGCTCGGTGGGCCGGGGTGTCGGGTGACCGCGCGCTCGGTGGGCCGGGATGTCGGGTGACCGCGCGCTCGGTGGGGTTGTAGTGAGGGTGGGCCTCAGAAACCGCTGGGGGTGCTGTACTCGATCTTCGGGCAGGTGTCCATGACAACACTCAGCCCGGCGTCCTTGGCGCGCTGCGCCGCCTCCTCGTCGACCACGCCGAGCTGCAGCCAGACGGCGGTGATGCCGAGGCGTTCGGCCTGCTCGATCGCCTGGTCGACGACCGCTCCCACCCGCGAGGAGTTGACGAAGCAGTCCACGACGTCGACCGTGACCCCGTCGGGGATGTCCGCCAGGCTGGCATAGCCGGTCTCCCCGAGCGTGGGCTCGGCGCGCGGGTGCACGGGGACCACCCGGTGGCCGAGCGATTCCTGCAGGAACCGGGCCACTCCGTAGGCGGTGCGGGCGGTGTTGGCCGACAGCCCCACCACGGCCCAGGTTGCTGAGGTGTGCAGCAGCCGGGTGATGACGCTGTCGTCGTTGCGGTGCCGGCGACGTGTCTCGGTCATGTACCCAGTATGCGTGTGTCCTCCGCCGAGCGGCGATCTGGTCCCCTGGTCGGACCCTCCTGTGGCAGGGTAATCCCGTCGAGAGCGCAGGTGAGAGGGCGGGCAACGGTGGACCGAGGCGACCAGTTGGTCAGCAGACCGCACTGGAGCACGCGGCTACGCCTGGTCATCCCGGGAATCGTCGTGCTAGCCATGGGCGTGCTCGGCGCGGTCAAGGGCAACCACCTTGCCTGGGTCCTGGTGGCAGTAGGTCTCTTCGGGCTCTCTGAGCTGTGGCGCTCCGTGAGGGTCCGAGACGGGCGACTGGTCGCGCAGGGCCGGATCGTCCGACGGACCGTGGCACTGACGGAGCTGACAGCGATCGGGGTCTCTCCGGTGCACCGGGTCTGGGTCGGTGCGGCCAGCCGCAGACCGTTCTACCTGCGCATGGTCAACGACCTCGGCGCAGCCGCGTCCAACCCCACGCCGTCCCCCTTCGCCGAAGGCCTTGATCGACTCGCCCGGCAGGCTGGGGCAGACCTGGCCGGTCAGGCTCCGCAGGACGGTTTCCCGCCCCGCGGCACCCGACCGTTCTTCTCCGCCTGACGACGCACCGGGCCCCGCCTGACGACGCACCGGGCCCCGCCTGACGACGCACCGGGCCCCGCCTGGTGCGCGCGGAGCCGGCCGAGCAACATACGTTGTCCCTATGCGCTTCGGAATCTTTGTGCCCCAGGGCTGGCGGATGGACCTGCACGGGATCGCCCCGGCCGACCAGTGGCAGGTGATGCGGGACCTGGCGGTCCGTGCGGACGAGAACCCGCAGTGGGAGTCGATCTGGGTCTATGACCACTTCCACACCACGCCCGAGCCCACGCACGACCCGTGCCACGAGGCGTGGACCCTCATGGCGGCCTTCGCGGCCGCCACGTCCAGGGTGCGGCTCGGCCAGATGTGCACGTGCATGAGCTACCGGGAGCCGACCTACCTGGCGAAGGTCGCAGCGACAGTCGACATCGTCTCCGGCGGGCGGACCGAGATGGGCATCGGCGCAGGCTGGTACGAGCACGAGTGGCGGGCCTACGGCTACGGCTTCCCGCGGGCGGGGGAGCGGCTGGCGCGGCTGCGCGAGGGGGTGGAGATCTTCCGCCAGGCGTGGACGACAGGCAGCGCCACGCTGGACGGCGAGCACTACCAGGTGGACGGGGCGCTGGTGCACCCGCGGCCGCTGCAGGGCACGAGTCTGCCCGGGTCGGAGGCCAACGGGATCCCGATGTGGATCGCAGGCGGTGGCGAACAGAAGACGCTGCGGATCGCCGCGGAGTACGCCGACTACACCAACTTCTTCGGTGACCTGGAAGGCTTCAGGCACAAGTCGGAGGTGCTCGCCGGACACTGCCGCGACATCGGCCGGGACCTCGACAGCATCGTGCGCAGCTCCAACTACAACACCGCCATCGGTCGCGACGAGGCCGAGGTCGAGGAGCGACTGGCCTGGCTGCGCGACCACATGGTCACGACGGGACAGTCCGCGGAGAAGGCCGACGCGGCCATCGCGAGCATGCGCAGGCAGCCGGCCGTGGGCACGCCGGAACAGATCGTCGAGAAGCTCGGCGCGCTGCGTGACGCCGGGCTCGGCTACGCCATCCACTACTTCGCCGAGGCGGCGTGGGACACCTCCGGCATCGAGCTGTTCGAGAGCGAGGTCATCCCCGCGCTCGCCGACTGACACCGCGCCGGGTGGCACGTGGGCTCCCGCCCCTCGACGCCGCTCTGCGCGCTGATGTGGTCCTGTGGACTTTCTTCCTCTGTGTGGGCTTTTGCACCGCACCGCGGGAAAAGTCCACACGGAGGGAAGAAGTTCACGCGGCGCAGCCGGGGGGCCAAGGGCGGTGGAGCCCAAGCCTTGGAGTGGGCAGGCCTGTGGACGGACCCGGCGCATCGAAGCGGTCCCGGTGCACGATGAGCCGATGGATCAGCAGACGGAGCAAGCCGTCCGCAGCGTGGCTGGCGGACAGTGCCGCACCATCAGTCGGCCGCAGGCGCTCGCGGCCGGCATGAGCTCGAGGCAGATCGATGGTCAGCTCCGAGGGCGCCGGTGGCAGCGGATCCACCCCGGGGTCTACGCCACCCACACGGGCCCCCTCGACTGGTCGGCGCGAGTCTGGGCGGCCGTGCTCTACACCGGGTCCGGTGCCGCGCTCTCGCACCAGACAGCAGCATTCATCTGGGGCCTGGAACCCCGAAGACCCTCGGTGCTGAGCCTGGCGATCCCGAGCCGTCGCACGGTGGTGCGCCAACCAGGGCTGAGGGTGGTGCGACGACGTCGGGTCGAGGTCGTGAGGCACAGGCGCCTGCCGATCACCAGCGTCCGGCAGACGGTGCTCGACCTGACGGCGCAGCCCGGATTCACCCTGGACGAGACCGCGGCGCTTCTCGGACGCGCGTCCCAGCGCAATCTCCTCGACCCGGCCGCGCTGCTCGAGCTCCTGGACGCCCAGTGGCACCACCCGATGGCGGGTCGGTTGCGCCGGGCGTGCGCGGATGCTGTGGAGGGCGTCGAGAGTCCGCTGGAGCTGAGGGTCCTGCGTGGTGTCATTCGCGGGCACGGCCTCGCGGGGTTCGAGCTCCAGGTCCCTCACGATGACCAGGATCCACCGGTCTCAGGGCTGCACGTCGCGGCGACCGCGAACCGCGACGGCGAATCAGGGCACCGGGGCCTCGGGGTGGCAGGTGGGCGGCGGCACGTGCGGCGCAGCGACCTGCGCCACCGGGCCCTCGGCATCCGGGTCGAGGGTGATGGCCTGGCCTGGCACGGAGGTGATCGGTTCCACGAGGACCGGTGCCGGGACCGGGAGGCGGCCGCCGTGGGTGACGTCACGGTGCGGGTCACGTGGGACGCGGCGGAGGACCCGTGTCAGGTGGCGTTGGATCTCGCCTGCACGATGACGCACCGCGGGTGGACCGGTGTCCCGACACGGTGCGGCACGTCCTGTGACGTTCCCGAGCGCTGGGCGGTGCGCACCAGGAGGGCGGCAGGCTGACACCCGTCGAGCCTCCGACGCGTACCCTGCGCTGCGGCGTGATCGAGCGGACCCACCGGGGCGGTGGCCGGTGAGTCGCCGGGTTAGTCGGGTTGGGGGAGCAGCCGGTCGGCCTGCTCCTCGATCGGGATCTCCTCCTCGAGCGGGGTGAGCAGGGCCTTGGCGGCCACGGCGCTCAGGCCCAGGGTCACGAGCGTGGCCAGCAGGCCCGCGGTGCCGCTCCTCGTGAGGGCGAACACGACGTAGCCGACCAGGGCGATCCCGGCGGTGACCAACGCGTAGGGCAGCTGGGTGGTGACGTGGGTGATGACGTTGCACCCCGAGCCTGTGCTCGACAGGATCGTCGTGTCGCTGATCGGTGAGCAGTGGTCGCCGAAGACCGCCCCGGCCAGGACCGCCCCGAACGCGGCGAGCAGCAGCTCCGACCCGCCGTCGACGTTGTTCATGATCTGACCCGCGATCGGCAGCAACAGCCCGAAGGACCCCCACGAGGTGCCGGTGGAGAAGGCCATGGCGCCGGCCAGCAGGAACATCAGCGGGATCAGCCAGGCCGGGGGCACCGAGGCGGCCTCGACCAGGCTGCCGAGGTACTCACCGGTGCCGAGCCGGCCGATCAGATCACCCAGCATCCAGGCCAGGAGCAGGATGGACACGGCCGGCATCATCGACTTGATGCCCTCCCAGAACCCCCTGCCGAGGGTGGCGGTGCGGAACCTCGGGTTGTCCGAGGTGTAGCGCAGGTAGTAGTAGAGCGCGGCTCCCAGCCCGAGCGCCCCGCCCCACACTAGTGCCGCGCTGACGTCGGTGTTGGCGAAGATCGACAGGACGTCCCAGCTCCCTCCGGCGCGGTAGCCGGTCCAGGCGATCCCACCGAGCACGCCCGCCACGAGCAGCAGGAACGGGATGACCAGGGCGCGCTTGGCACCGGGGTGGTGCACCGGCAGGTCCTCGGCCAGCTCGCCGGGGATGACCTCGTCCGGGTTGAAGGTGCGGCCTGCGGTGAGGGCGCGGTGCTCCTCGCGGCGCATGGGGCCGATCTCGATGTGCAGCAGCACCATCACCCAGACCATCAGGACGGCCGCGATGGCGTAGTAGTTCATGGCCGCCGCCCCCAGGAAGGCGCCCACGTCGCTGACCACCAGTGTCGACCCGGCCACGATCGGCGCCATGATGCCGATGATGCTCGCGCCCCAGCTGGAGAACGGGGCCAGGACCGAGACCGGCGCCGAGGTCGAGTCGACGATGTAGGCCAGGTGGGCCCGTGAGACGTTGTGCTTGTCCGTGACGGGGCGCGCGACCTGCCCCACCGCGAGCGCGTTGAAGTAGTCGTCGATGAAGATCACGATGCCGAGGGCCGCGGCCAGCATCTTGGACCCTCGCCGGGTGCTGATGCGCTGCACCGCCCAGTCCGAGAACGCGCGGGTGCCGCCCGACATCATGATGAGGGCCGCGATGACGCCCAGCGTGAGCGTGAAGGCGAGGATGAAGACGTAGTAGGTGTTGACGGCGCCCTCGGACCAGAAGATGGCCGAGAAGGCCTGCCAGACCAGGGTGATGGTCTCGATGGGGTCCAGGTCGGCGACCAGGAAGGCGCTGGCGACGACCCCGGACCCCAGGCTCACCAGCACCCGCTTGGTCGCCAGGACGAGCACGATCGCCAGGACCGGCGGGAGGATCGTCAGGATGGGGTAGTGCTCGACCATGTCACGTCCTCCGCAGGTGGTGGGCTGCTCCGCTGCACGAGCCAACCACGGCGGGGTCGCTGTCGCCACCGCCACGCCGGATCGCCTGCGGCCCGCCCGGCTGCGGCGGCCCCGCCGGTGCGGTCAGACCGGTTCGACGCGGAGGGTGCAGGCGAGCGCATCCTCGCTGAGCATCTCCCGGACGGACGAGGGCTCTGCTGCGTACTTGCGTCGCAGCTCCTCGCTGATCGCGGACTGCACCGCGTCGTCGACCGGCACGTAGGTCGTCGTGACCGGCTCGCGGGGGAGGTCCAGCGCGGCCGGGCGGTCGCGTTCGGAGATCTTGCCGTCGCCCATCGCGAAGGCCACAGGACGGCCCGAGCGGACGTGCCGGTACCACCAGGAGCCTGGCCCGTAGGCCGAGCGCAGGTAGGGCACACCGTCGAGCACGACCGACCAGATGGGGGTCGCGATGGGCTCACCGCTGGCCCGCGTGGTGACGATGGCCACCACGTGGGTCCGGTCGAGCAGGTCTACCACGTCGTCAAAGCTCATGCGCGTGTCAGCAGTCGGACGGGCCGGTGCATTCCCGGGCGGGTCAGTCCTTCAGCTCGCAGATCGCTGCACCGTTGCCGACGGTCTGCCCGACCTCGGCGGCCAGACCGGTGACGGTGCCCGCCTTGTGGGCGTTGATCGGCTGCTCCATCTTCATCGCCTCGAGCACAACCACCAGGTCGCCCTCGGCCACCTGCTGACCCTCCTCGACGGCGATCTTGACGATGGTGCCCTGCATCGGTGCGGTCACGGCATCACCGGAGGCCGCCGCCGCGCCACCGCCGGAGCGGGACCGCTTCGGCGCCTTCCTGCGGGCACCGGTCCCGTTGCTGCTGCCGAGCGCGAGACCGCCGGGCAGGGAGACCTCCACGCGCTTGCCGCCGACCTCGACGACCAGGTTCTGCCGCTCCTCGGGCTCGGTGTCGGCATCCGCCGTCGGGCCGGAGTAGGGCTCGATCCGGTTGTCGAACTCGGTCTCCATCCAGCGCGTGTGCACCGAGAACGGGGTCGTCGGGTCCTCCGGGGCGAACGCCGGGTCCTCGACGACGGCGCGGTGGAAGGTCAGGGCGGTCGGCATGCCCTCCACGACGAACTCGGCCAGCGCGCGCCGCGACCGGGCCAGGGCCTCCTGCCGGGTCCGGCCGGTGACGATGAGCTTGGCCAGCATGGAGTCGAAGGCGCCGGCGACGACATCCCCCTGCTCCACACCGGAGTCCACGCGCACGCCCGGGCCGCTGGGGACCCGGTAGGTCAGCACGGAGCCCGGCGCGGGCAGGAACCCGCGGCCGGGGTCCTCGCCGTTGATGCGGAACTCGAAGGAGTGACCACGGACGTCGGTCGCGTCGTAGCCCAGCTCCTCACCGTCGGCGATGCGGAACTGCTCGCGCACCAGGTCGATGCCGGTGACCTCCTCGGTGACCGGGTGCTCGACCTGCAGGCGGGTGTTGACCTCGAGGAAGGAGATGGTGCCGTCCTGGCCGACGAGGAACTCGCAGGTGCCCGCCCCGACGTAGCCGGCCTCCTTCAGGAT
The DNA here is from genome assembly GCF_003121625.1 of Ornithinimicrobium cavernae. GTDB lineage: Bacteria > Actinomycetota > Actinomycetes > Actinomycetales > Dermatophilaceae > Ornithinicoccus > Ornithinicoccus cavernae. The sequence goes on from NZ_QDDJ01000005.1 coordinate 141,527, forward strand.
CGCCTTGGAGGCACGGTCCAGCTCGGCCTGCTGCTCCGGGGACAGGAACGGCGCGGGGGCCTCCTCGACGAGCTTCTGGTGACGGCGCTGCAGGGAGCAGTCCCGGGTGGAGACCACGACCACGTTGCCGTGCTGGTCGGCCAGGCACTGGGTCTCGACGTGGCGGGGCCGGTCGAGGTAGCGCTCGACAAAGCACTCGCCGCGACCGAAGGCCGAGACCGCCTCGCGGACCGCCGAGTCGAACAGCTCGGGGATCTCCTCGATGGTGCGGGCGACCTTCAGCCCACGTCCGCCACCGCCGTAGGCCGCCTTGATCGCGATCGGGAGCCCGTGCTCCTGGGCGAAGGCCACGATCTCGTCGGCGTCTGCCACCGGGTCCTTGGTGCCGGGCACGAGCGGGGCGCCGGCAGCCGTGGCGATGTGCCGGGCCCTGACCTTGTCGCCGAGGGCGTCGATGGCCTGCGGGCCGGGGCCGATCCAGGTCAGTCCGGCGTCGAGGACGGCCTGGGCGAAGGAGGCGTTCTCCGCCAGGAAGCCGTAGCCCGGGTGGACCGCGTCGGCCCCGGACTGCTTCGCGATGTCGATCAGCTTCTCCTGCACGAGGTAGGAGTCGCCCGGCGTGCTGCCCCCCAGGGCGTAGGCCTCGTCGGCCATCTTCACGTGCAGCGCATCACGGTCCGGCTCGGCGTAGACGGCGACGGACCCGAGGCCGGCGTCCTTACAGGCACGGGCGATGCGGACGGCGATCTCGCCGCGGTTTGCGATAAGGACCTTGCTGATCGGCATGGGCACACACTAATGCCAGGCCGTATGCGGTGTGGTGGGCGAGGTGCTCGGAGCCGCGTCTCAGTGCTCGGTCAGGTCGGGGAGGGCCGACGCAGCGCCCCGGATGTGGGCCTCGACGAGATCGGCGGCCAGATCGGCCCGGCCCTCGCGGATCGCCTCGTGGATGCCGTGGTGCTCGGTCCGCAGCACCGACGCCAGGGCCTCCCAGTCGGTCACCTTGCGGAACGCCTCGAGGTGGCGCGAGCGCAGCGAGGCGCGGATCGCCTCGGTCAGGTTGGAGAAGAGCCGGTTGCCGCCCGCCTGGGCGATGGCGACGTGGAAGTCCGTGTCGGCGTCGTTGAACGTCTCCCGGTCCAGACTCTCCGTGTCCATCAGGGTCAGGGGGACGCGCATGGCCTCGACGGCCTCGGCGCTGGCCCGTTGCGCGGCGAGCGCGGCGCTGGAACGTTCGAGGAGGATGCGCGCCTCAACGACCTCGTCGACCTGGAAGTTGGCGAGCTCGACGTGCAGCCGGAGGAGTCGGGTCAGCGCGGCGCTCGGCATGGAGGCGATGAAGGTCCCGGCGCCGCGACCGGAGCCCACGCTCGATCGCAGGACACCGTGGCTCTCCAGGACGCGGATGGCCTCCCGGACGCCGGCCCGGCTCACCTGGAGGCGGGCAGCCAGGTCACGCTCGGGCGGGAGCGGATCACCCACCGTGAGGGTCCCGGCCATGATCTGGTCCTCGATGGCCTCGATGACCAGCTCGTGCGTGCTGTTGCGGGCCACCGGACCCCACGCCGGGCCGCTCTCCGCACTCGCCATCTGTGGTCCAACCTCTGGGTGGTCGTGTCCTTGTGTGGTCTGAGTCAGTTGTAGCACACGGGCGGCGCTAAAGAACTTCTTGGCGCGAGGGTCTTGACGCCGCCCCGGCGCATCCCTACTCTTCTCTTAGTGGTCAGACCACTAAGAGATCAACCAATACATCCCTAACCACCCAGTCCATCAACGGCGATGAACCAGTGTCGCGCCGCCGATGAGTACGGAGGCGATATGTACACCCCTGATCTGGCGCCGGTCGCAGGAAGCCTGTTGTGGTCCTCCCTGGTCGCGCTGCTGCCGCTCGTGACGATCTTCGTGACGCTGGGCGTGCTGTGCTGGAAGGCCTACTGGGCAGGCCTGGCCGCTCTGGCTGTCGCCGGGTTCGTGGCGGTGCTTGCCTACGGCATGCCGATTCACCTGGTTGGGCTGTCCGCCACCCAGGGGTTCGCCTTCGGCCTGTTCCCCATCATGTGGATCGTCGTGAACGCCATCTGGCTCTATGAGCTCACGGTCCGGTCGGGGCGCTTCGAGGACCTGCGCCTCGTCATCGACCTGATCTCTGACGACCCACGCGTGCAGGCGATCATCATCGCGTTCTGCTTCGGTGGCCTGTTGGAGGCGCTGGCCGGGTTCGGTGCCCCGGTCGCGATCACGGGCGTCATGCTGATGGCCGTCGGCTTCACCGCCATGCGGGCGGCGAGCGTCGTCCTGATCGCGAACACCGCCCCCGTCGCCTTCGGGGCCATCGCGATCCCGATCATCACCGCGGGCAACCTCACCGGCATCGACTACGAGCACATCGGTGCAGTGGTCGGTCGGCAGACGCCGTTCCTCGCGGCCCTGGTCCCCTTGTTCCTCGTGGTGCTGGTGGACGGCCGCCGGGGTCTGAGGCAGTTGTGGCCGCTCGCCGCGACCGTGGGGGTGGCCTTCGCGGTGGCGCAGTTCGTCTCCTCGAACTGGCTCTCCGTGGAGCTCACCGACATCGTCGCCTCGTTGGCGGGTCTGGCCGCCGCCGTGCTGGTGCTGCGGGTGTGGAAGCCGAGCGGCGGCCGGGAGGCGCTGCAGCGGATGGACAGCGAGCGCGCGCACGAGGATGCCGACCCGGTCTCGCCGGAGGCCGCCGGAGGTGGCGTGGCGACCGCCCGACGCACGACGGTGGCGCTCACCCCGACCAGGGTGTTCCTCGCACTGTTCCCCTACCTGCTGGTCATTGCGGTCTTCTCACTGGCCAAGCTCTGGGCGCCGCTGACCGGCTGGCTGGCGGGGACAGATGTGAAGATCCCCTGGCCCGGGCTGGACGGCAACGTGTTCACCCCGGCCGGCGAGCTCTCGACCAGCACCGTCTACAGCCTCCAGTGGCTCTCCTCTCCCGGCACGCTCCTGCTGGTCTCGGGCCTCGTGGTGGCACTCGTCTACCGGATGTCGGGCAGGGACACCCTCGGCGTCTACCGGGAGACCGTCGTCAAGCTCCGCTTCGCCATCCTGACGGTGGGCTCCGTCCTCGCCCTGGCCTATGTGATGAACCAGTCCGGCCAGACGATCACCATCGGTTCCTGGATCGCCGGCACCGGCGCGGCGTTCGCGTTCTTCTCGCCGGTGCTCGGCTGGCTGGGCACCGCGGTCACCGGGTCGGACACCAGCGCCAACGCGCTCTTTGCCACGCTGCAGCAGACCGCCGCCGAGAAGGCCGGCATCGACCCGGCCCTGCTCGTCGCGGCCAACACCTCCGGTGGTGTGGTGGGCAAGATGATCAGCCCGCAGAACCTCACCATCGCCGCCACCGCGGTCGGTCTGGTCGGCCGGGAGTCCGATATCTTCCGGAAGGTCATCTGGTGGAGCGTGGGCATGCTGCTCGCCCTGTGCCTGCTCGTCGGACTGCAGTCGACAGTCCTCTCCTGGATGATCCCCACACCATGACCCGACTCGAGCAGCCCGAACAGCCCGTCCCGCCGACGGTGCCGTCCCGCCCCCCGAAGGAGACAGCCAGCATGGTCCAGCGTCAGGCCCCTCGTCCCGCAGAGGTCCTCGAGCTCATGAAGTTCAAGAAGTTCGAGCGCAACGGCCGCAGGCGCCGTCTGCAGTCGGCGCAGACCATCGAGGACCTGCGCCGGATCGCCAAGCGGCGGACACCGGCAGCCGCGTTCGACTACACCGACGGTGGCGCCGAGGACGAGATCTCGCTGAAGCGCGCCGTGCAGGCGTTCGAGGACGTGGAGTTCCACCCGGCGATCCTCAACGACGTCTCAGAGGTCAGCACCGCGACCACGGTCCTGGGCGACACCTCGGCGCTGCCGTTCGGGATCGCACCGACCGGCTTCACGCGCCTGATGCAGACGGAGGGAGAGGTGGCAGGTGCCGGGGCCGCTGGTGCCGCGGGCATCCCGTTCACCCTCTCCACACTGGGCACGACCTCGATCGAGGCCGTGAAGGCGGCCAACCCGCACGGACGCAACTGGTTCCAGCTCTACGTCATGCGCCAGCGCGAGATCTCCTACGGCCTCGTCGAGCGTGCGGCCGCCGCAGGCTATGACACCCTGCTGTTCACGGTCGACACGCCCGTGGCCGGCGCCCGCCTGCGGGACACCCGCAACGGCTTCTCCATCCCGCCGCAGCTCGCCCTCCGGACGGTGGCCAACGCCTCGCTGCGCCCCTGGTGGTGGTGGGACTTCCTGACCACCGCCAAGCTGGAGTTCGCGTCCCTGTCGGAGACCGGTGGCACGGTCGGGGAGCTGCTCAACTCCGCGATGGACCCCTCGATCAACTACGGGGACCTCGCCGAGATCAGGGCGATGTGGCCGGGCAAGCTGGCGGTGAAGGGTGTCCAGACGGTCAGTGACGCCCGGAAGCTGACCGACCTCGGAGTGGACGCGATCGTGCTCTCCAACCACGGCGGGCGACAGCTCGACCGCGCACCGGTGCCCTTCCACCTGCTGCCGCAGGTCGTCCGCGAGGTCGGGCGGGACACCGAGATCATCGTGGACACCGGCATCCGCAACGGCGCCGACGTGGTCGCCTCACTGGCGCTCGGCGCGCAGTTCACCCTCATCGGCCGGGCCTACCTCTACGGCCTGATGGCCGGCGGCCGACAGGGCGTGGACCGGGCGATCGAGATCCTCGCCGACCAGGTCCGGCGCACCATGCAGCTGCTCCAGGTCCGCAGCGTCGAGGAGCTGAACCCCTCGCACGTCACCCAGCTCACCCGGTTCAACCGCGTGGACCTCGCGTCCCAGGAGGCCATCGAGCGGGTCTGACAGGCGGCCGGCGGACGGAGGAGTGCGATCAGCCGCAGGGCAGGGTCCGCAGTCCCTCGAGCAGGCGGTCGACGTCCGCCTCGTCGGTGTACGGCGCCAGCCCGACCCGGACCCCGCCGTCGGCCCCGAGTCCCAGGTGGTGGCTGGTCTCCCAGGCGTAGAAGTGGCCCGCGGGGGCGTTGACGCCCCGGTCGGCGAGGTGCTGCCGGACCGTCTGCGGGTCGACTCCCTCGATGGTGAGCAGCAGTGTCGGGGTGCGCCTCGCGGCGTTGCTGTGGAGCCGGACTCCCGGCAGCTCGCGGAGGGCCGGCTCGAGGCGGGACAGCAGGTGCTCCTCGTGTCCCTCCAGGGCGGCGTATGACGTGGCGAGCCGCTCCCTGCGGGTGCCGGTCTGTCCCGGGACCAGGTCGGCCAGGAAGTCCACCGCGGCGGTCGTCCCGGCCAGCAGCTCGTAGGGAAGGGTGCCGAGCTCGAAGCGCTCGGGGACAGCGTCCGTCGAGGGCAGCAGCTTGGCCGGCCGGAGCGGCTCCAGCGTCTCCGGCCGCGCGGCCAGCACACCACAGTGCGGGCCGAGGAACTTGTAGGGCGAACACACCCAGAAGTCGGCGCCGGAGGCCTCCAGGTCGGGGAGCGCGTGGGCCGTCGCGTGGACACCGTCGACCCAGAGCTGCGCCCCGACGCCGTGCACCAGCTCGGCGATCGCGGGCAGGTCGGGACGGGTGCCGATGAGGTTCGAGGCCGCGGTGAGCGCGACCAGCACGGTCCGCCCGGACAGCGCCGCCGACAGGTGCTTGGTGGTGAGCTCACCCGTCGCCGGGTCGAAGTCCACCCACCGGACGGTCGCACCCGCCTGCTCCGCGGCATACAGCCAGGGACGCACATTGCAGTCGTGGTCCAGACGACTGACCACGACCTCGTCCCCCGGCTCCCAGCCCGCCGCCAGGGTGCGGCTGACGTGGAAGGTCAGCTCGGTGGCCGACCGGCCGAAGACCACGCCGCGCGGCTCCACGGCGAGGAGATCGCCCATCGCCCGGCGGGCGGCCCCCACGATCTCCTCCGCGCGGCGCTCGGCCGCGGTGACCGTGCCCCGGTTGGCGACGGCCGCCAGCAGTGTGTCCGCGACGGCGCGGGCCACCGGCTCGGGCGTCTGGGTGCCACCCGGTCCGTCGAAGTGGGCCGCGCCCTCGGCGAGGGCGGGGAACTGGGCACGGACGGCAGCCACGTCATACGTCATGGGCCGATCCTGCCGCACCTGCGCAGGCCCACGGCAGGAGGGTGGTGCTCTCTCGGGCGGGTCAGAACCGGCGCCGCAAGGGCCGCGGTCTCACGCAGTGAGGTGTGGGAGACCGCTACGAGGGCCGGCGTGAGCCGAGGCGCCGCAGGTCCTCCTGGCAGCGGTGCTGCAGCTCCTCCAGCTCGGCGAGGGAGTCCTCGATATCGCGGCGCCGGCTCTCCAGGTCCTGGCGGCGGTCGTCGATCTGGGCCAGGAGGTACCGCAGCTGACCGGCCTCACCCGGCTGCTCGTCATACATGTCGATGATCGTGCGGATCTCCTCCAGCGGGAACCCGAGCCGCCGACCCCGCATGATCAGGGCGAGCCGGATGCGGTCCCGGCGGTGGTAGATCCGCTGGGTTCCGCGGCGCTCGGGCGAGATCAGGCCGAGCTCCTCGTAGTGGCGCACGGTGCGGTGCGTGATCCCGAACTCCTCGGCCATCTCCGCGATGGTCCAGGTGCTCGGTGGGTGAGGGGCCGCGGCCTGCGCACTTGTCATAGCCACCCATCGTGCTTTACGTTGACGTTAACGTCAAGCACCGAAGAGAGGCCGGCCAGCGATGTTCGAGCTCAGCAAGGACCACGAGGACTTCCGTCGACTCGTCCGCGACTTCGCGGAGGCCGAGATCGCCCCGCACGTCGAGGAGTGGGACCGCACCAGCCACTTCCCGGCCGACCTCGTGCCCAAGATGGGCGAGCTGGGCCTCTTCGGTCTGGAGGCGCCCGAGGAGTTCGGTGGCGCCGGGATGGGCCACGAGGGCTTCTCCTACCTGTGCGTGGCGATCGAGGAGCTCGGCCGGGTCGACCAGGCCATGGGCATCACGCTGGAGGCCGGGGTCGGCCTGGGCATCAACCCGATCCAGACCTACGGCTCCCAGGAGCAGAAGGAGCGCTGGCTGCCGGACCTGGTGCAGGGCAAAGCGCTCGCCGGTTTCGGTCTCACCGAGCCCGAGGCCGGCTCGGATGCCGGCGCCACGCGCACCCGCGCCGTCCTGGAGGGTGGTGAGTGGGTCGTCAACGGGGCCAAGTCGTTCATCACCAACTCCGGCACGGACATCACGTCCGTCGTCACGGTGACCGCCAGGACCGGGGAGCTGGCCGACGGCCGGCCCGAGATCAGCGCGATCATCCTGCCCAACGGCACGCCCGGGTTCACCGTCGAGCCGCCCTACCGCAAGCTCGGCTGGCACATCTCCGACACCCACGGCCTCACCTTCGAGGGCGCCCGGGTCCCCGAGGCGAACCTGCTCGGCGAGCGCGGCCACGGGTTCAAGCAGTTCCTGAAGACGCTGGACGACGGTCGCATCGCGATCGCCGCCCTCGCCGTCGGCTGCCTGCAGCGGATGCTGGAGGAGACCACCCGCTACAGCCAGGAGCGCCTGGCCTTCGGCAGGCCGATCGCGACCTACCAGGGTGTCTCGTTCCAGGTCGCCGACATCGCGGTGATGACCGAGGCCGCCCGGGCCCTGGTCTACAAGGCCGCCTGGCTGCGTGAGCAGCAGGCCGCGGGCAGGCGCTCGGTGGCGGAGGTCAAGCAGGCCGCCGCGATCGCCAAGCTGTATGCCACCGAGTCCGCCGTCACCGCCACCAGGATGGCCACGCAGGTCTTCGGCGGCAACGGCTTCATGGAGGAGTACCCCGTCGCCCGGTTCTACCGCGACGCCAAGATCCTGGAGATCGGCGAGGGCACCTCCGAGGTCCAACGCATGCTGATCGCCCGCGGCCTCGGCCTGCCGGCCGCCTGAGCCCGACACCTGACACGATGAGCGCTATGACCTCCCAGCCCGATCCCGGCCAGGCGCCCTTCGCCGACCCCACCGAGGGGACCGACGCCCGGGTGGGGGACGTCCGCCGCCGGTTCGCCACGGCATACCAGGACTCCCAGGCACCCTCGGAGAAGGCGCGGGCCAAGCTCGACAGCCAGAACAAGCTCTATGTCCGCGACCGGATCGCCCTGCTCTTCGACGAGGGCAGCTTCGTGGAGGACGGCCGCTACGCCAACGCGACTGCGACCGGGCTGCCCGCGGACGGGGTGGTGACCGGTCGCGGCGAGGTCGACGGCCGCCCCGCGATCGTGGTGGCCAACGACCCGACCGTCAAGGCCGGCTCGTGGGGCGCCCGGACGGTGGAGAAGATCATCCGGGCCACCGAGGCGGCCCTGCGCGAGGAGCTCCCGATCTTCTGGTTCGTCGACTCCGCCGGCGCGCGCATCACCGACCAGGTCGAGCTGTTCCCCGGCCGTCGCGGGGCAGGGCGGATCTTCCACAACCAGGTCGCGCTGTCCGGCAAGGTGCCGCAGATCTGCTGCCTGTTCGGCCCGTCGGCCGCCGGTGGTGCCTACATCCCCAGCTTCACCGACCTCATCATCATGGTCGAGGGCAACGCCTCGATGTACCTCGGCAGTCCGCGGATGGCCGAGATGGTCGTCGGGGAGAAGGTCTCGCTCGAGGAGATGGGCGGCGCCCGGATGCACTGCACCGTCTCCGGTGTCGGTGACCTGCTGGCCGCCGACGACACCGAGGCGATCGAGCTGGCCAAGCTGTACTTCTCCTACGTGCCGGACAACTGGCGCAGCCCCGTCCCCCGCTACGAGGCCGAGGAGCCGGCGGCGCCGCTGACCCGGCACACCGTCCCGGAGTCGGAGTCACTGCCGTTCGACATCCGCGAGGTCATCGACGGGCTGGTCGACGACGACAGCTTCTTCGAGATCAAGCCGCTGTTCGCCGCGGAGCTGGTCATCGGTTTCGGCCGCATGGCGGGGGAGACCGTCGGGATCGTCGCCAACAACTCCGCGGTCAAGGGCGGGGTGCTGTTCACCGACTCCGCCGACAAGGCCACCCGGTTCATCTGGCTGTGCGACGCCTTCGGGATCCCGCTGGTCTACCTGGCCGACGTGCCGGGCTTCATGATCGGCTCCGAGGTCGAGCGCGGCGGCATCATCCGGCACGGGGCCAAGATGGTCTCGGCCGTCTCCGAGGCGACGGTCCCGCAGTTCTGCGTGGTGGTCCGCAAGGCCTACGGCGCCGGCCTGTATGCGATGGGCGGCCCGGGGTTCATGCCGGACGCCACCCTGGCACTGCCGACCGCCAAGATCGCGGTGATGGGCCCCGAGGCGGCGGTCAACGCGGTCTACGCCAACAAGATCGCCGAGATCGCCGACCCGGACGAGCGCGCCGCGTTCGTGGCCGCGCGTCGCGCGGAGTACGAGGAGGACGTCGACCTGGAGCGGCTCGCCGCCGACCTGGTGATCGACGGGGTCGTCGAGGCCGACGCGCTCCGGGCGGAGCTGCTGCACCGGCTGCGGTATGCCGCGCGCCGGGACCGGCACTTCTCCTCCCGTCATCGGGCGGTCCCGCCGGTCTGACCCCGCCTGGGCGGGGGCCGGGGGCAACATGCGGCAACACCCTTGCGTGCGGCGGGCGCTCGGTGAGGCTCGGGGACGATCGACCCCCTTGTCGACCTCGTCCCGAAGGAGCCTTCCCATGTCTGCGTCCCACCGAGCGACGGTCGCCACAGCCGTCGCCGCCCTGGTCCTGTCGGCCGCCCCGGTCACGGGGGCAGCGGCCGATCCCGGCGATGCCCTCGACGAGCTGACGGCCGTGCCGTCGGTGGTGCACGTCCCGCGCACGACCGACTCCTACCCGTTCAACGCGGCCGACCACGCGCGCGTGCCGGTCGACCTCGAGGGCCACGGCTACGTCGAGGAGGAGTTCTTCCTCTCCGGCTACGCCAACGTCTACACCAAGGCCGACGGCAGCCTGGGCGTCCAGCGCAGCGAGGTCCCCTACACCAACCGCATCCTGGTTCGTCGTCCAGCCCAGGAGCAGCGGGCCTCCGGCACCGTGATCGTCGACATCTACAACGCGTCCAACGGCTACGACATCGAGGACATGTGGCGCCGGCTGTACAGCACCATCCTCGAGAACAACCACACCTACGTCGGGGTGACCAGTAAGCCGATCAACGTCGACGCCCTCTACACCTTCGACCCGGCCCGCTACGACGACCTCACCTGGCAGGACGAGGAGTGCGAGCGGACGCCTGTGGACCTCGAGGCACCGGGCGGCGTGTGGCAGGTGGTGCCCTGCACCGAGTCCGGCCTGGCCTGGGACATCTTCACCCAGACCGGCAACGCCCTGCGTGACCCGGTCGCGGGCAGCCAGCTCCTCGGTGGGGCCGAGGTCCGGACGATGCTGCTGGTCGGCCAGTCCCAGTCCGGGATGTATCTCAACACCTACGTCAACCACTTCCACGAGGCGGTGACCGCGGCCAACGGGCACCACGTCTTCGACGGCTACCTGACGGCCGCGGCCAACTGGGTCGAGCGCCCCATCAGCGACGCCGAGTTCCAGAACCCCGCGCTGGTCGACGACGGGCTCGGCCTGGCCTTCCTCGAGGGCCCACAGGAGCCGGTCGACGTGGACGTGCCGTGGCTCAGCGTCGACACCGAGGGCGACGCGCTGCTGTTCCCGAAGGTCGCGCTGCTCCCGCGCGAGCTGGACGGCGACGCCCGCGTCTGGCAGGTTCCGGGCACGTCGCACACCTACTCGATGTCGCCCGTCGTGCCGGACAACGCCGAGCTCCTCAGGGCCGGCCGCCCGGCCCGGGTCTTCCCGTCGGTCTACACGCCCTACCCCGGCGAGCCCGCGATGTGGGCCGCCACCCAGGCGCTCGTCGACGCGCACCAGCGCGACACGGCGCTGCCGGACAGCCGCTGGTTCGAGCGCGATGCCGACGGGAACCTCGCGCGGGACGAGGCGGGCAACGCCCTCGGCGGTGTGCGATACGGGCTGCTGGAGTCCGGCGTCGCGGAGTTCCTCGGTGCCGCCGCTCCCGGCGACATGAACGGCGTCGCAAACCCGGTCAGTCTGACCGAGTTCGGGCAGAGGTGGAACAACCGCTCGCAGTTCCTGGCCGAGCAGCGGGCCCTGGACAACAGGCTGCGCCAGCAGGGCTACCTGACCAGGGACGGGCATGACCTCATGGCCGAGCGCGCCGAGGTCGTCCTGGACCGGATCGGCGTCCGCTGAGCTGACCGTCGTCCCGGCGTGCTGCACCCTCAGGTGCCGCGCCGGGACGGCCGGCCCGCGGCACCCTCACCCTGCAGAGACGAGCACGATGGCGGCTGCAGCCCCAACCAGGCCCACCACCTGGGCACGGCTCAGGCGCTCCCGCAGCAGCGTGATGCCCAGGAGCACGGGGAGGACGGGGTACAGCGAGGACAGGACGACCGCTGTCGTCATGAGCTGCTCGCGGGTGGCGAGCAGGTAGAGGAGCAGAGCGAGCGTCGCCAGCGCTCCGGTGCCGACGGCTCCCAGTGACAGGCGCAGGCCCAGTGGCTGATGGGGACCGGAGGTGACGACGGCCGGGAGGATGCACACTGCGGCTGCGAGGCGGCCGGCCACGATCGGCCACAGGCCGGCTTCGGCGCCCGCCTGGGCCAGGGCGGTGTACTGCAGGGCGATCCAGACGCTGGCCACGAGCGCGTCGGTCACGCCGTCGGCTGTGCCGGACCGCGTGGACCCACGGGACCGGGAGACCAGCCAGATCGCGGGCACGGCCGCTGCGATCCCCAGCCAGGCCAGCGCGGAGGGCCGGTCGCCGAGCACACCCACACCGACCAGCACCGGCAGGGCGACACCGCCCACCGCGCTGACCGGCACGACGACGCTCATGTCGCCACGGCTCAGCCCGCGGTACAGGAAGATCATGCCCAGGCCGGTGCCCACACCGGACAACGCACCCCAGGCGAGGTCCGCCGGTTGGGGTAGGCCCCAGCGCAGGAGCACCGCCACGACGAGGCTCAGCACCAGGCCGGCGGTCTGGCTCAGCAGGGCGATCACCAGGAAGCTGCGCCGACGGGACAGCAGACCCCCGAAGTAGTCGGCGAACCCGTAGGCGGCGGAGGAACCGAGGGCGAGCAGCACGCCCATGTCGTGTGGCTAGCCCTGGTCCTGCGCCGGGGTCGCCTCGTGCCCGGGCAGGCCGACCGTGCGGCGCTGCTGCTTCAGGCGGGCCTCGTGCAGGTGGCGGGTGCCGCCCACGAGCGCCTCCCGGGCCTCCTGCTCCAACCGGCGGAACACCGACCAGTAGGTGTCGTCGTAGTCCTCGACGACCTGGAAGCTCCACCGACCGGGTAGGACGTTGCGGCCCACGAGCTCGGTGTCGATCCGGTCGGCGATCTCGTCGTGGCCGGCACGCCGGAGCAGGTCGACCGCGTCCCCCAGCGCGAAGTCGGCCGACCCCGTCATCTGGTGGAACCGGTAGAGGTCGCCCCGGGCGATCTCCACCTTCTCGAGCGCCTCGCTGAGCCTGCCCAGCGCCTCGATCGTCAGTTCGTCGACATCCGGCGGGGTGCGGTGCGCGTCGTCGGGCAGGTCGCCATCCATGCCGTCAAACGTAACCGGGACCAACCGGTCCGGCACGTCTTGGGGACGGGTGACTGAGTCATGGGATGACTCAGTCACCCGTCTCTGCACCTGGTCCGTCGTCCCGCGACAGGCCCCTACGCTGGACCGCCCCGGTGCGCACCGCCCTCGCCGGGCCACGAGGGCGCGCTCGGCGGCGGCGCGCACCCGGGCGTTCTCGTCGTCCCGGAGCGCCGCCACCTCACCTATCAGGGGAGTCAGGGCGTGGGCACGCACGACCTTGCAGGCCATCTCGCGCACCCGCCAGTGGGGGTCGGCCAGCGCTGCCGCGACGGCCGCGAGCGCCTGGTCGTCCCACACGTAGAGCAGGCCGCGGGCGCCCCACACCCGGCGCCAGTAGGGCAGCCAGTCCTCGGTGCCGCCCAGCCAGGCGAGGTCGGGGTCGTCCGGTCGTTCCCGATCCAGCACGAGCCGGCAGCACCAGTCGAGCACCACGTCCGTGCCCAGGGTCTCGACCGCCGAGGCGAGCAGGACGCGCGGCGGGGCGCCGCGCGCCGGTCCGCTCTGCCGGCCGTGCGTCATACGGCCGATCGCAGTGTGTGCCAGGGGATCCCGAGGTCGTCAAGCAGGTTGCGGAGCAGCGGCAGACTCACGCCGACAACCGTGTGGTAGTCGCCCTCGATGCCGCGCACGTAGGGCCCGCCGAGTCCGTCGACGGTGAAGGCCCCAGCCACGCGCAGCGGTTCGCCGGTGGCCACATAGGCCTCGATCTCCTCATCGGACAGGTCCGCGAAGTGCACCAGCGTCGAGGACGTGGCACCGACCGTGCCACCCGTCCCGCCGTTGCCGGCGTCGCGCAGGTCGACCACCCAGTGACCGGTGTGGAGTATGCCGGAGCGCCCGCGCATGCGCTGCCAGCGGCTGACCGCCTCGGCCGGGTCGGCAGGCTTGCCGTGGACCTCACCATCGAGCTCCAGGACCGAGTCGCAGCCGAGGACGACGTCGCCCCCGGGGTCGGTGGCCGCGACGTCCTCACACTTGGCCCTGGCCAGCAGCAGCGCCACGTCCGCGGCCTCCAGGGGACCACCGGCGGCCTGCTCGGCGGCGGTCTGCGCCGCGGTCTCGTCGACCGACGACACGACCACCCGGGGATCCACCCCGGCCGAGCGAAGCGTCGACAGTCGGGCGGGGGAGGCAGAGGCGAGAACGAGGGAGGCAGGCACCGGCCCACGGTATCGCCCGGAACCGCCTCAGCGCTGCTGCTCCAGCAGCCGACGGTAGCGCTCGCGGTCCTGGTCCATCTGCCAGCCGGGATCGTCCTCGGCGGGCTGCCAGGCCCAGTCGTCGTCCAGCCGGTAGGGCAGGGCCCCGGAGACGAGGTCTGCCAGGACCTCCTCGAGCCAGTGCAGCTCGGTCGTCAGCTTGCGGCCCCAGAGGGCCAGCATCCTGCGGGCGTGCGGCGGGCCGAGGTCCTCGGCGGCCGTGGTCGCCCGTGGGGGTCGGGGCTGCTGACCCGCCGGCGGCGGCTCCGGCAGGCCCGCCAGGTGCTCCTGGAGGGCCTGCCGTCGGCGCTCGAGCGCGGGGACGGCCTCGTCGCCGGCCAGCGGCAGCATGCTGAAGGCCGCCGAGAAGCCGCGGCTGTCATAGAGCGTCACCGTCTCCAGCCCCTCGCGCAGCAGGCGGGACAGCTCCGCCTGCCCGGGCGCCGCGAGCTCGTAGACCGACACGTCCCGGGTGCCGTCGACCACCTCGTGGCGCACCAGCAGCCCGCGCTCGGCGAGGCTGGACAGGCCGTGGTAGATGGACCCCGGGCGCACGTTGGCCCACTGGTCGATCTGCCAGGACACCAGCTCGCGACGGATCTGGTAGCCGTTGACGGGCCCGAACATGGCCACTGCCCCCAGCAGGAGCATCCGGGTGACGTTGACGGCCATCGCCCGATCCTAGGTGCTGGCGTGCTGCCGGAGAGCTCTAGGCGTTCTCGCGCCGGAAGACTGCGGTGCCCCACCAGATGGCCAGGACACAGAGGCCCACGGACCATGCGGCACCCCACATGATGCCGCTGGTGGCGAAGTCGCCGGCGAAGCCGTTGCGCACCGCGTCGACGACCCAGCGGAACGGCATGAAGTCGCTGGTGCGCTGGAGCCAGTCGGCGCCCAGTGTCATCGGCAGCATGATCCCGCTGAGCAGCAGCACGGGCATCATCACCATGTTGATGACCGGCGCCATGACGTCCTCGCTCTTGGTGGTGAGCGCCAGCGCGTTGGAGGCAGCGGCGCAGGCCCCGCCGATCAACAACGTCAGGCCGACCCCCAGCAGCACGCCGCGCAGCGGGGCACGCATGCCCATGGCGAACCCGAGACCCACCAGGATCAGCGCCTGGACCAGGAGCTGGAGCAGGTCACGCATGAGCCGTCCCACCAGGAGGGCTGTCCGGCTGGCGGGGGTCACCCGCTCGGCCTCGACGACGCCCTCGCGCCACTCCGCGATGAGACCGAAACCGGCGAAGAACGCCCCGAACATGCCGAGCTGCACCAGCAGTCCGGGCACGAGGAACGTGTAGGCGTTGTCGGGGGCGCCCGGGAAGCTGGCGACGATCGGCTCGAGCAGCGGGCCGAAGAAGAACAGGTAGAGCACCGGCTGCAGGATCCCGATGAGGACCCACGCCGGGTTGCGCAGGTTCATCCGGAGCTGTCGGCGGAACACGATGAAGGACTCGCGGAGGAAGGTCATCGGGTCGCTCCTTCGAGGATCGTCTCGGCACCCTCTGGCGCCGGGTCGGTGGTGGTCTCGGCGTCGCGCAGCGAGCGCCCGGTGAGGGTGAGGAAGACGTCGTCCAGCGTCGGGCGGTGGACCTCGATGGAGTCCAGCGTCGTGCCGCTGCCGACCAGGGCCCGGAGCAGCCCGGGCACCTCACGGCCGGCGCGCGGGACCCGCCCGCGCACGTGGCGCCCCTCGACGCTCACGTCGCTCGCGATGGCCTCGAGATGCGCCCGGGCGCCGCCCACCTCGGCATCGGAGGAGACCTCGAGGTCGACCAGGTCACCGGAGACCTGCGCCTTGAGGTTGTCGGCGGTGTCGCTGGCCACGATGCGGCCCTTGTCGATGATGATGATCCGGTCGGCCAGAGCATCGGCCTCGTCGAGGTAGTGCGTGGTGAGGAAGACCGTCGCGCCGCGCCGGGCACGCAGGCCCGCGATGTGCTCCCAGAGGTTGGCCCTTGCCTGCGGGTCGAGACCGGTGGTCGGCTCGTCGAGGAAGACCAGACCCGGGTCGTGGATCAGGCCCATGGCGATGTCGAGGCGCCGCTTCTGGCCGCCGGACATGCTGCGGGGCATCCGCCTCCAGAGCCCCTGGAGGTCCAGCTGCTCAAAGAGCTCCTGGCCCCGGCGCACGGCGTCCGCCCTGGACATCCCGTAGAGCATGCCGTGGTCGGCAACCTCGTCCCCGGCGAAGGCCGCGGAGAACGTGGAGCCGACCTGCGAGACGTAGCCGATCCGCTGACGCACCTGCTGGGACTGGGAGACGACGTCATAGCCGGCCACGGTCGCCGTCCCCTCGGTGGGGCGCAGCAGCGTGGTGAGCATCCGCAGGGTGGTGGTCTTCCCAGCGCCGTTCGGGCCGAGGAAGCCGACGACCTCACCCTCGGCGACATCGAGGTCGACCCCGGCGACGGCGTGGACCGGTGTCTTGTGCCTGCCCTGGCCGGTCAGGAAGGTCTGCTTGAGACCTCGTGCGTGAATCATGGGGACCCCTTCCGAGTGATCAAATTTGAATAGATGAAGAGTAGGGCACAGTGCAGACCTGTGACAACCTGTTTTCTGAGCGACTGGCCGGAACCCTTTCTGCGGCTGGCGGGCGCCGTGTCCGAGGGCGGGCCCACGCCGCGCTCGCGCGGCGTGATGTCAGTGGTCGGCGCTACCGTCGGAGGATGACGACGGATGCGCAGAGGCCCGGGGCGAGTGAGCGCGAGACGCTCGTCGAGATCTATGACGACCAGCGGCACAACCTGCTGATCGCGATGCGTGGCCTGAGCGAGGAGCAGGCCCGCACCCGCAGCACCTCGAGCCAGCTGACGCTCGGAGGCCTGCTCAAGCACGTCACGCTCAACGAGCAGGGATGGCTCAGGACCATCACGGAGGCGGACCCGGACGCCGAGTTCGACATGGCCGCCGCCGAGCACGCCTACGAGCTCACCGAGGGGGAGACGTTCCAGCAGTGGCTGGAGGAGTTCGCGGCCCAGGCCGCGCGGACCAATGCCTTCATCCGCGAGGTGCCTGACCTGGAGGCGCTGATCCCGCTGCCCAGGGCGCCGTGGGCGCCCGACCCGGGACACCAGAGCGTCCGCCGGATCCTGCTGCACATGTTCCGCGAGACGGCGCACCACAGCGGGCACGCGGACATCATCCGGGAGGAGCTGGACGGCGCCAGCACGACGATGACCATGGCGCGCGACGCAGGGATGTTTGACCAGGACGCAGGGATGTCTGACCAGGAGCGAGCACAGGAGCGCGACGGATAGGTCGGTGCAGAGACGCGGCCGGCTATACCGCGGGTCGCGGTGCGCTGAGGCTCTCCACCACAGGGGGTGCCTGCACGGCAAACGGGTCGTGGCGCCGCACTGTGGGACCCGGCCGCAACCGCGGCGACGTGGTGTAGAGCCTGGTCAGTTCGGCCTCGGCCGCTGACGCGCCGGCATCGGCAGCCACCGTCAGCGCGGCGACCCGGTCGGTGAGCGCCACCGTCTCCGGGGACAGCTGCTCCCCGGGTGCCGCCATGCCTCCCCAGGCGTCCCACAGCAGGAGCTCGTCGCCGTGCCGGTGAGCGACGTCCCGCAGGACGTAGTTCTGGATGAACCAGGGCCCGCGCACCGGGCTGTTCGGGCAGGCTCCGAACTCCTGGGCGTCCAGGTCGCCAGCCCGCCACCCGCGCCAGGCCTCCGCGGCGGTGATGAAGGGCGACTCCAGCCCGAACGGCATGTCCATCGGCGTCTCCAGGGTCCCGCGCGGCCCGGTCAGCTCCGGGTCGAACCGCACCCACCGACCACCGCCGGCGGGCAGTCTGGCCTCGACGACGACGTGGTCGTGACAGAAGCCCGGGTTGAGATAGCGAGCAAAGCCGACCCGCCCCCGAGCGGCGATCCCGTGCTGCCGCAGCACCGCGCAGGCGAAGAGGGCGTGGTCGCGGCAGCAGCCCTGGACGCGCTCGGTCAGTTCGCGATGCTCCGCGAGTCTGGAGCCGTGACGCTCCTGGTCGCGGTCGAGGGTGCGCACGAGCCACCGTCCGTGGATGTCCGAGCGAGTATGCGGCGGCAGCACAGCCTGGTCCTCGCGATAGTGGACGATGAGGTTGCGCGCTGCTGCGGACACGCTCTCGACGTCGGGGTCGACCGCCGCGAGGAGGTGCCCCCACGGGCCCGGATCGCTGTAGCGGGTGTGGCGGGAGGGCCGGAACGGTTCTGTCTCGGTCATGACTGCAGCGTGCACCCTGCCCCAGGGGCAGGGTCAACACGACTGCGCGCGGGCTCGTGCCGTGCCGCTCAGCGGGTGCGGTAGCGGGCGTAGATCAGCCCGCTGTCGAAGGCCCGCTGCTCCACCAGCTCAAGTTCGAGACGGACGCCCTCCGGGAAGAACCGCTTGCCGCCGCCGACCGCGGTCGAGGTCATGAACAGGTGGTACTCGTCCACCAGGCCGGCCCGGACCGCCTGGGCAGCGAGGGTCGGTCCGTCGACGGTGAGGTCGTGGTCGGACTCGGACTTGAGTGCGCGCACCTTCTCCGGGTCGAAGCTTCGCTCGATCCTGGTCCGCGCGCTGGCCACCGTCTCCAGCGTCGTGGAGTAGACGACCTTGTCCGCGGCCTGCCAGTCGTCGGCGTACTGACGGACGTGCGGCGGAAGGTCGGGCGCGGTGTGGGCCGTCTCCCAGTAGACCATCGTCTCGTACATCCGTCGCCCATAGAGGTAGGTGCCGACGGGCCGGAAGAGGTCATTGATGAAGGTGTGCACCTCGGGGTCATCGGCGGCTCCCGTGCCGAGGTCTCCCTCCGCGGCCTCGGCATAGCCGTCGAGTGAGGTGATCATCGAGCAGATGAGCTGGCCCATGTGTTTCCTTCCGGTCGACTGCGGCTGTTCGCAGTGCTGGAACTGGGACCGCCGTGGGTGCCAGAAGTCATCGGGTCCTGGTGCCACGGGTCCCGGTGCCACGGGTCCCGGCGGGGCGGTAGGGGCGCACGATCTCGGCAACGGGACCGGCGTCTGGTCGCTCGTCCCAGGGGACCGGATAGATCTCACGGGGTGGTCCATCCGGTCGACCGTGCTCACCGATCCACTGCTCCACGGTGGCATAGGCGTCCAGGATCGGGGGATACCGACACTGTTCCGCGGTCAGCGCGACGACCGCCTCCCGGCGTGAGGGCTCGACCCGGAGCACGATCCTGCGCGATGGTGTGACCTCGCCCTCGTAGGGGACACAGACCTCGATGGGGCCGTCGCTGTCCGGGGTGACGACACCGTGGTACAGCACCCAGTGCTCAGGCCCGTGCACAGCCCCGGCTTGCTGCAGGTGCTCGCGCACGTGGGTCCGCAACTCGATGATCGTCTGCACCAGGGCCTGCTGACTGACGTGCGCGGTGATGCTGGCCAGGGTCCGCTCGGGCGCGTGTCGCAGGTGCACCGGGAAGGCCGGCCGGGGACGCTCGAGCAGGGCGTCCCGCAGGTAGGCCACGATGCCGGCCCGCTGGGCGGTCTCCTCCTCCTGCGCAGACCACCACTGCCCGAGCAGGAGGGCCGCCTCCGCATCCTCGGCCCGGGTGAGCACCCGGATCCGGGCCAGCGGCATGCCCGCCTGGCGTAGCAGGCCGATCCGTCGGGCGTGGTCGACCTGACCCGGCGCGTAGTAGCGGTAGCCAGAGCTCGGGTCCACCTCAGCCGGCGTCAGCAGGCCGGAGGCGTCGTAGAGCCGCAGCGCCTTGGTGGACAACCCGGTGGCCCGAGCGAACGCACCACTGGTCAGCCGTCCGTCTGCCCCCGGTCTGGTGCCCACAGCTCAGAGCTTGCCAAGGACCGCCTGCCGCAGTGTGTCCAGTCCGACGCCACCGATGTCCAGGGCGCGTCGGTGGAACGCCTTCAGGTCGAAGGCGTCGCCCTCGGCCTCGCGGACCTGGTCGCGCAGCCCCAGCCACAGCCGCTCGCCGATCTTGTAGGCCGGCGCCTGTCCCGGCCAGCCCAGGTAGCGGTCCAGCTCGAACCGGGCAAAGCCCTCGTCCATGTTGGTGTGGTTGTTGAGGAACTCCCACGCCTTGTCATAGGTCCACTCACCCCCGCCGACCTCCTCGGGCGCCTCGAAGCCGCAGTGGATGCCGATGTCCAGCACCACGCGGGTCGCCCGCAGCGCCTGGCCGTCGAGCAGGCCCATCCGGTTGCCCGGGTCGTCCATGTAGCCCAGGTCGGCCATCAGCCACTCGGCATATAGCGCCCAGCCCTCGCCGTGACCGGAGGTCCACGAGGCCAGCCGGCGCCACCGGTTGAGCAGCTCGCCGCGGTAGACCGTCTGCCCGATCTGGAGGTGGTGGCCCGGGACGCCCTCGTGGTAGACGGTCGTCAGCTCGCGCCACGTGGTGAAGTCGGTGACGCCCTTGGGCACCGACCACCACATGCGGCCCGGCCGTGAGAAGTCCTCGCTCGGCCCCGTGTAGTAGACGCCGCCGGTCTGGCTGGGCGCGATCATGCACTCGATCCGGCGGACCGGCTCGGGCACGTCGAAGTGCGTGTCGGCCAGGTTGGCGACCGCCTCGTCGGCCGTGGTCTGCATCCACTCGCGCAGGGCGTCGGTGCCCTTGATCTGGTAGCGCGGGTCGTCGTCGAGGACCGCGATGGCCTCCTTGACCGTCGACCCCGGCCGGATGGCCTGCGCCGTCTCCAGCATCATCGCGTCGATCCGCGCCACCTCCTCCAGGCCCCACGCGTAGGTCTCCGCGAGGTCGATCTCCGCCCCGAGGAAGCTGCGGGAGGCGAGCCGGTAACGCTCGACACCCGCCGCGTCCGACTCCGGCGCCTGCGGCAGCAGCTCGTCCGTCAGATAGCTGGCCAGCGTGCCGAAGGCCCCCTTGGCGTCCTCGACGGCCGCCGCGAGCTCCGCGCGCAGCTCCTCGGACTGGCCCTGCGCCTCGGTGAGCAGCGCCCCGTAGGTGGACGCCTCCCCGGCCTGGTCAGCACACTGCTCGGCCACCTTCTCGACCTGGCGGCGGGGCGAGACCTGGCCGCGCCCGGCAGAGAAGGCCAGCGCTCCCGCATACTGCTCCAGGGCCGGGCCCACGGCCCGCAGGCGACGGGTGATCACACCCCAGTCCTCGGCGGTCTCCTTGGGCATGATGTCGAAGATGTCGCGGACGGACTGCACCGGGCAGGCGATCACGTTGAGCTCGACCGGGTCCGTGCCGGCCAGCACCCGCTCGAGGACCTCGACCTCCAGCGAGAGACGCTCACGCAGCGCCGCGAGCGTCACCCGGTCCACGTCGTCCTCGACCGGGACGCCCTCCAGCGTGGCGAGCGTCCGGCCGTTGAGGTCGACGAGCGCCTGCAGCCCCGTGGTGGACAGGTCGTCGATCTCGTCGGTGCGCCCCGGCACACCCAGATAGGTCGCGGTCATCGGACTCAGATCGATGCCCGCCTGGAGGTGCTCCTCGGCGATCCGGTCGATGGCGGTGGGGGGACGGCTGGTGGTGTCGGTCACGGGTCGACGCTATCCCAGCGGGGCCGTGCGGGCAGCGAATTTCGTTACGTTGGCGCCATGGCCCTCACCGACGCGCACCGCGAGTTCCTGACCGCCCACGACCTGGCCACGCTGGCCACGCTCAAACGGGACGGCCGACCGCAGCTGTCCCAGGTCGGCTACCACTTCGACGCCGGCACCGATACGTTCCGTGTCTCGGTCACGGGGGACCGGGCCAAGACGAGGAACCTGGGGCGCGACCCCCGCGCGACCTTGATGGTGGCCGGCGGTCGCTGGGAGTACCTCGTGGTCGACGGCGACGCCGCCCTCGGCAGGGTGACCACCGACCCGCAGGACGCGGCGGCTGACGCACTCGTGGACCTCTACCGCACGCTCTCGGGGGAGCACCCGGACTGGGAGGAGTTCCGCACGGCGATGGTGGCCGAGCAGCGCCTGGTGCTGTCGGTGACCGCCACGCACGCCTACGGCATCCTCCCGTCCTGACGCGGTGGGCGGCCGCGTACGGTGGCGGCCATGCAGAACCAGCCCCGTGTCCTGTCCGTGAACGTCGGAAAGGCCGTGGTGACGGAGCACACCAGTGCACCGACGGGGACCACCGGGATCGACAAGTATGCCGTCAGCTCGCTGACCGTGCGGGCGCCGGGACCGAAGGCGGGTGGCCTGGGCAGCGGTGTGGTCGGGGACCACATCGGGGACCGCCGGTTCCACGGTGGTGACAACAAGGCGGTGTACCTGTTCGCCCGCGAGGAGCTGGACTGGTGGGAGTCCGAGCTGGGGCGGTCGCTGCGCTCAGGGATCTTCGGGGAGAACGTCACCACGACCGGTCTGGACGTCGACGGGCTCGTCGTGGGCACCCGGCTCGTGTTCGGCGACCTTGCCGGCCCGGGCGCGGCACTGACGGTCGCGGGTCCCCGTATCCCGTGCCGTACCTTCGCCGGGCACCTGGGGGAGCGGCAGTGGATCAAGCGGTTCACGGTCCGCGGGCTGACCGGTGCCTACTGCTCGGTGGAGCTCCCGGGCGAGATCTTCACCGGCGATCCCGTGACGGTTCTCGACGTCCCGGACCACGGGATCACCGTGCCCCGGCTGTTCCGGGCGCTCACCGGTGACCTCGAGCTGGCCGAGCAGGTGATCGCCTCCGGTGCCCTCGCCGGGCCCGACCTGGCTCAGCTGGCCGAGTCCTTCGAGCGCCGCACGGGCCGCCGACCCGCCTGAGCCGACCCCGCGAGGTGGCGTGTGCAGGATGCCGGCACGTGGAGGGGCCGTGCACGTAGGGTGAGTCAGGCCAGGCTCAGTGGCTCAGGACGCCCGCCTCAGTGGGGCAGGCCAGAGGCGCGCCAGGCCCCGGGGCCGGGAGCGACCCTGCTCCCGGGGACGCGTGAGGCGTCGCTCCAGAGCGACCGGCGAGGGGACGGCGCAGCGCCACCGTTCCCACCCGCGGAGGCCGCGGTGAGGACGGCCACCAGCACCGCGATCTCCTCGGGTGTGGCCTTGCCGGAGACGACCCTGAGGGTCGGCGTGGACGTCTGCTCGGTGCTCACAGCGGGATGTTCCCGTGCTTGCGCGGGGGTCGGGTGTCCCGCTTGGTGGCCAGGGTGCGCAGGGCCTTCATGATCTCGACCCGCGTCTCCGACGGGGCGATGACCGCGTCGACGTAGCCGCGCTCGGCCGCGATGTAGGGGTTGGCCAGGGTGTCCTCGTACTCCTGGATCCGGGCGGCGCGCTCGGCGTCGACGTCGCGTCCCTCCGCGGCAGCCTGGGCCAGCTGCTTGCGGTAGAGGATGTTCGCCGCGCCCTGGGCCCCCATCACCGCGATCTGGGCGGTCGGCCAGGCCAGGTTGATGTCGGCGCCGAGGTGCTTGGACCCCATGACGTCGTAGGCGCCACCGTAGGCCTTACGGGTGATCACGGTGACCAGCGGCACGGTCGCCTCGGCGTAGGCGTAGAGCAGCTTGGCGCCACGACGGATGATGCCGCCGAACTCCTGGTCGGTGCCGGGCAGGAACCCGGGCACATCGACGAAGGTCAGGATGGGCACGTTGAACGCGTCGCAGGTCCGCACGAAGCGGGCGGCCTTCTCGGAGGCGTTGATGTCCAGGGTCCCGGCGAACTGCATCGGCTGGTTGGCCACGATGCCGACCGCGCGGCCCTCGACCCGGCCGAAGCCGCACACGATGTTGGGTGCGAAGAGCTGCTGCACCTCCAGAAACTCACCCTCGTCCAGCACGTGACGGATCACGGTGTGCATGTCGTAGGGCATGTTGGGCGAGTCCGGGATCAGCGCGTCCAGCTCGAGGTCCTCGTCGGTGACGCTCATGTCCGGGTCGGTCTCGAAGACCGGCGGCTCCTCCAGGTTGTTCTGCGGGAGGTGGGCCAGCAGCTCCTTGACGTAGTCGATGGCGTCCTGCTCGTCGCTGCCCATGTAGTGGGCGACCCCGGAGACCGTGTTGTGCGTCCGGGCGCCGCCGAGGTCCTCGAAGGTCACGTCCTCACCGGTGACGGTCTTGATGACGTCGGGACCGGTGATGAACATGTGCGAGGTCTGGTCGACCATGACGACGAAGTCGGTGATCGCGGGGGAGTACACCGCGCCGCCCGCGCTGGGCCCCAGGACCAGCGAGATCTGCGGGATCACCCCGGAGGCGTGGACGTTGCGCTTGAAGATCTCGGCGTAGAGCCCGAGGGCGACCACGCCCTCCTGGATCCGTGCACCGCCGGAGTCGTTGATCCCGACCACCGGGCAACCGACCTTCATCGCCAGGTCCATCACCTTGACGATCTTCTCGCCGAACACCTCACCGAGCGAGCCGCCGAAGACCGTGAAGTCCTGGGCGAAGACGGCGACCGGGCGTCCGTCGACGGTGCCGTAGCCGGTCACCACCCCGTCGCCGTAGGGGCGGCTCTGTTCCTGCCCGAACGCTGTCGACCGGTGCCGGGCCAGCGCGTCCAGCTCGGTGAACGACCCCTCGTCCAGCAGCATCGCGATGCGCTCGCGGGCCGTCTTCTTGCCCTTGGCGTGCTGCTTCTCCACCGCACGCGCGGAGCCGGCGTGCACCGCCTCCTCGACGCGCGCACGGTAGTCGGCGAGCTTGCCCACAGTCGTGTGGATGTCGGGTGCGGTGGCGTCCTGGGGGTCCGCAGTCATGGGGGACAACCTATCCCGCGGGCGTCAGTGGAACCGGCGCGGGTCGAGGAAGCTCGTGTCCGTGAACAGCTCCTCACCGCTCACCCACTGCGCGGCGAGCTCTCCCAGCGCGGACGCGTGCTTGAACGAGTGGCCTGAGCAGCCTCCGGCAACGACGACGCGGCCCGTGTCGTCGGTGGGGCCGACCACGAACTGACCGTCCGGGGTGTGTGCCATGACGCAGGTGACCTGCTCGGCCGGCTCGGGCTCCAGGTCGTCGAAGGTCGCCGCCACCAGGTCGCGGATGTGGTCGGTGTCGCCCGGGTGGATCTCCCGGTCGATGGCGTCGGGGTCGTCGGCGTCAAAGGGCCCGTCGAACTCGTCACCGACCTTGGCCAGGTCGCCGGGCAGCGCGCCGTGCCCCCACATCCACTCCGTGGTCCCCGGGGCGCTGCGGATGAAGACGGGGAGCCGGTCCAGGCCGGCCTCGTGGCCGTCACGGGCGCGGAACCAGGTCATCACGTAGCGGTGGGGTGTCAGCGGCAGGCCGGGGACGAACCCCGCCAGCCAGGGGCCGGCGGCGAGGACGACCCGGTCGGCCCGCAGGTCCCGGTCAGCCAGGCGGACGGTCACACCCCGGGCGTCGGCCTCGACGGACCTGACCCGTTCGCCGGTGATCACCTCGGCCCCGGCGGCGCGGGCCGCCTCGGTCGCGGCCACGATCGCGGCCTCGGGGCGCAGCACGCCGCCGTCCGGGTCCCACACGCCGACGTCGCCGGGATCGAGACGGGCGTGGCCGGGAGCGCGCTCGGCGATCTGCTCCGGGGTGAGCCGCTCGACCGGCAGGTTGTGCTCGCGCGCAGCGGCCAGGGTGCCCTCGATGATGCGCGACCCCGGCGGCCCGATCATGATGCTGCCGGTCTCCAGGAGCAGCTCCTGACCGCTGAGCGCCGACAGCTCGCGCCACAGCTCACGGGCGCGGAGTGCGATGGGCACGAGGCCCGGGTGCTCGAGGCACGCGACCCGGAACAGTCGGGTCCTGCCGTGCGACCCGCCCCACGGGTGACCGGGCTCGTGCTGGTCGACGCCGATGACCCGGACCCCACGCTGGGCCAGCCGCCAGGCCGCGTTGGACCCGATGGCGCCCAGGCCCACCACGATGACGTCTGCGTGTCCACTCTCCCCATCGATC
The DNA here is from genome assembly GCF_003121625.1 of Ornithinimicrobium cavernae. Lineage (GTDB taxonomy): Bacteria > Actinomycetota > Actinomycetes > Actinomycetales > Dermatophilaceae > Ornithinicoccus > Ornithinicoccus cavernae. Next base: position 167,051 of record NZ_QDDJ01000005.1, read on the forward strand.
ACCCCCTCAGGCTAGGGGGCGGGCCGTCCCCGCACCATGGTCGGGAGCCGTGCCCTCGACGGGCACCGCGCGCGGCGTCCTAACCTGACCGGGTGACCCACCTGACCTGGGAGCGCCCGGAGTGGCTCCCGAGCACCGACTCCACCAATCTCCTGGCCGCCCGCGACCCGCGCCCGGGCCGGGTGGTCGTCGCCGACCACCAGAGCGGCGGCCTGGGACGTCGCGGTCGGACCTGGACCGCCCCGCCGGGCACCTCGGTCGCCATCAGTGTCGTGATCCCGGCGCCGGACCCGCGGCTGATCGGGTGGGTCCCCCTGGTCACCGGACTCGCCGTCGCACGGGCCCTGACGGACAGCCGGTATGCCGTGCCGGCCGTCCTCAAGTGGCCCAACGACGTCCTGGCGCAGGACGACGGTGAGTGGCGCAAGATCTGCGGGGTGCTCGCGCAGGCGCTGCCTGGCGGGGCTCACGGTCCGGTGGTCGTCGTCGGTGCGGGCATCAACATCGACCAGACCCGTGACCAACTGCCCGTGCCGACCGCGACGTCGTGGCGGCTCGCCCGGGGCGGTGAGCGGGGTGCGCTGCTGCCCGACGGCGCGCGCGAACAGCTCGTGACCGACTACCTGGACCGGCTCGCAGACCTGGTGAGCGACCTGGCTGCCGGCCGAGCCGCATACGTGGGACAGTGCTCGACCCTCGGTCAGCGGGTGCAGGTGCACCTGCCGGAGGGAGGCACCAGGACGGGCACGGCCGTCGACATCGACGACTCGGGTGCGCTGGTCGTCGAGGGGGAGGGACGGCGGACCGTCCACCTGGCGGGCGACGTCGTGCACGTCCGACCGGCTGGATAGCCTGGCGCCATGAGCGACCAGGCAACGCACGACGACTCTCCGACCATGCTCCGGGTCACCCGCCACGGGGACGGCGGCCACGTCGTCGAGCTGGCCCTGGACCGACCGGAGGCGATGAACGCGATCTCCACCGCCTTCGCCGAGGAGATCGCCTCGACGACGGCCGCGCTGGCGGCCGACCGGACTGTCCGGGCCGTCGTGGTCACCTCCACACACCCCAAGGCGTTCTGCGTCGGCGCCGACCTCAAGGAGCGCAACTCCTTCACCGACGCCGACCTCATGCGGCAGCGGCCGATCACGCAGCAGGCCTACGGCGGGGTGCTCGACCTGCCGGTGCCGGCGTTCGCGGCCGTCGAGGGGTTCGCGCTCGGCGGCGGCCTGGAGATCGCGCTGTCCTGCGACGTGATCATCGCCGGCGAGGGTGCCCTCGTCGGACTGCCGGAGGTCTCGGTCGGTGTCATCCCGGGCGGAGGCGGCACGCAGCTGCTCACCCGGCGTGTCGGATGGTCGAGGGCGGCCAAGGCGATCTTCACCGCGGCCAAGATGCCCGCGAGGGAGGCCTTCGAGCTCGGGATCCTCGACGAGCTCGTCGCCGCCGGGACCGCGCGTGACCGGGCACTGGAGCTGGCGGGCGTCGTGGCAGGTCACAGCCCGGTCGGCGTGCGCAACGCCAAGCGTGCGATGCGGCTGGGCGCCGGCCTCGACCTGCAGGCCGGCCTCCAGGTGGAGGACGCTGCCTGGAGAGCCACGGCGTTCTCGGCCGATCGGGCCGAGGGAGTGGCGGCGTTCGCGGAGAAGCGCACCCCCAACTGGCCCGGTTAGGCCAGGGTGCCGGTGATTCGCGCCCGGGACTACGTATCATCAACCTCATGACGAGGGTGTTGCTGGCTGAGGACGACGAGACGATCTCCGAGCCGCTGGCGCGGGCGCTGCGCCGGGAGGGCTATGAGGTGGACGTCTGCGGTGACGGGCGGATGGCGCTCACGACGGCCACCGCCCAGCCGCCGGACCTGGTGATCCTGGACCTGGGGCTGCCCTATGTCGACGGCCTCGATGTCTGTCGCCAGCTGCGTCGCGACGGGCTCACCAGCCCGGTGCTGATCCTCACCGCCCGCGGTGACGAGGTCGACACCGTGGTGGGCCTGGACGCCGGTGCCGACGACTACGTGACCAAACCGTTCCGCCTCGCCGAGCTGCTCGCGCGCGTGCGTGCGCTGCTGCGACGCGGCGGCGAGGGGCGCGAGGACGACCAGGAGCGTCCGATCTCCATCGACACCAAGGCGCGCCGGGCCTTCTTCCGCGGGCAGGAGCTGCAGCTCACCGCGAAGGAGTTCGACCTGCTCCGGGTGCTGATGCGCGAGGGCGGCCGGGTCGTCTCCCGCGAGGACCTCATGCGCGAGGTCTGGGACTCCGCCTGGTACGGCTCCACCAAGACCCTGGACATGCACGTGTCCGTGCTCCGCCGCAAGATCGGCGACGACGCGGCCGACCCGAAGCACATCGTCACCGTCCGCGGTGTCGGCTTCCGCTTCGAGAACGAGCCGGAGAGCTAGCCACTCCCGTGGGCGCCGAGTTCCGGTGGTTGGCGCTCGTCGCCGGGGTCGGCTCGGCGGTGTTCGGCCTCGGGCTCTCCTGGGTCGTCGCCACGCTGCTGTTCAAGGTCCAGCGCGACCGCGCGGCCAACGGCGACCCCCTGGTCACCCCGTGGGTGCTCGGCTTCGCGATCCTGCTCACCGCGGCCATCGTCATCTCGGTGACCTGGTATGCCATGCTCCGGCTGGCCGAGCGCCGCGCCGGGCGCACGGCCCAGGCGATGCGCCAGCTGATCCAGCGTGCCGAGGAGTACGGCGCCGGAGGCTTCGCGTTCGAGCCGCTCACCGACGAACTCGTGCCCCTCACCTCCGACATGGAGGAGATCGACAGCCTCTCCCGCGTCCTCGACCGCAACCACCACGCGCTCATGCGTGCTCTCACGGCAGAACGCTCCTTCGCGGCCGACGCGTCGCACCAGCTGCGCACCCCTCTCGCCGCCCTCCTGCTGCGGCTGGAGGAGATCAGCGAGTCCGACGACCTGGAGACCGCGCGCCACGAGGCGGACATCGCGATCGGCCAGACCGAGCGCCTGGCCGGGGTCGTGGACGACCTGCTGCACCGCACCCGCGCCGGGCACGCCGACGGCGGCCGGTCGGTGTCCGTGGACACGGTGCTGACCCAGCTGCTCAAGGAGTGGGAGCCGTCGTTCGCCGGGACCGGCCGCGCCCTGCACTCCACGATCGAGCGGGGGATGATCGTCCGCTCCAGCGCCTCCGCGATCTCCCAGATCCTCAACACGCTGGTCGAGAACTCGCTGGCGCACGGGGACGGTGATGTCGACATCCGGGCGCACCGCAGCGGTCCGTCGGCCGTGATCGAGGTGACTGACCAGGGCCCGGGCATCCCGCCGCGCCTGGCCCGGGTGATCTTCGAACGGGGCACCACGACCGGCACCGGCACCGGGCTGGGGCTGGCCGTCGCCCGGGAGACCGCCGAGTCCTTCGGCGGACGCCTGGAGCTCACCCAGGCCGAGCCGGCGGTCTTCACGCTCTATGTCTCGATGTCGCCGGTGCGCTGACCGGACCCCACGCGGGTGCCGGGATCAGTCGCGGGAGGGCGGCGGCGCGTGGTGCACCATCGGCTCGGGCGCCCGGAGCCACGCCATGGCACCGACCAGACAGATCAGCCCGGTCACGGCGAACGCGGTGGCGAACCCGAGCTGGTCGGCGACCAGCCCGACGAGGACCGGGCCCACGATCGCCCCGCCGTCCTGCGACATCTGGAAGGTGGACAGCACGGTCCCACCGTTGTGGTCCTGGCCGACGACGTCCGCCACGGACGCCTGCTGGGCGGGGTTGACCAGACCGGCGCCGATCCCCGACGTCAGCGACAGACCGAGGAGCACGGTCAGGCCCGCGGTTGTCGACAGCGCCGGGTGCAACGCCAGCCCGAGGAGCGCGAAGGACGCCGCCATGACCAGCAGACCGGCGATCACCAGGGGCCTGCGGCCCAGGTGGTCCACCCAGCGTCCGGACAGCTGCAGCGTCCCCGCGGTGCCGACCGCGCCCACCGCCAGGACCGCCCCTGCCACCCAGGGCCGGTCCAGCACTGCTGCGGCGAGCAGCGGTAGCACCGCCATCCGGACACCGAAGTTGGTCCAGCCGTTGGCGACGCCGGACACCAGCACGGCCCGGTAGACCGGTGACCCGAGGGCCTGGCGCACCGTCATCGTCGGGCGCGACGCCCGGTCCGGCGCGGGTCGCAACCGCGCCCCACCCAGCCCGACGGCGACGACGCCGGCAGCGATGACGAGCGCCACGCCATACACGATGAAGGGTGCGCGCAGCCCCAGGCCGGCGAGCAGACCGCCCAGCACGGGACCGACCATGCCGCCGATGAGGAAGGCCGACCCGTAGGCCGAGGAGACCCGGCCACGGGCGGTGGGCGGTGCCAGCCGGACGAGCAGTGCCATCGCCGAGACGGTGAACATCGTCGAGCCGATGCCGCCGAGGCCGCGGAAGAGCAGCAGCTGACCGTAGGACTGGGCGAAGGCCGTCGCGAAGGAGGACAGGGCCACGATGAGCAGCCCGAGGAGGTAGACGGGTCGCTCACCCAGCCGCGCGACCAGCATCCCGCCGGCCGGCGCGAAGACGAGCCGGAAGAACGCGAACGCCGAGACGATCACCGAGGCGGCGGCCACCCCGACGTCGAAGGAGCGCGCGTAGGCGGGCAGCACCGGCGCGACGATCCCGAAGCCGATCGCGATGACGAACGCGGCGCCGACCAGGATCCAGATCTCGCGCGGGATGGCCGGTCGGGGGACCCGCTGTGGAGTGGTCCTGGTCAGGGTGCACCCACCAGCTCGGCGAAGCGGTGCAGGTCGACGTTGCCACCGGACAGCACCACACCGACGCGGGCGCCGCGGGTGTCCTGCACCGCGCCCGAGAGCACCGCGGCCAGGGCCAGCACCCCGGTCGGCTCGACGACCTGCTTGAGGTCCGCTGCGACGACGCGCATGGCCTCCACGAGCTCCTCGTCCGTGGCGGTCACGACCCCGGTGACACCGTCCCGGATGATCGGGAAGGTCAGCCGTCCCAGATGGGTGGTCTGCGCGCCGTCGGCGAGGGTGCGCGGGGTCTCGATGGTGACGATCCGCCCCTCGCGCAGTGATCGGAGCCCGTCGTCACCGGCCGCCGGCTCCACGCCGTAGAGGCGCGCCCCCGGTGCCAGGGCACCGGCCGCCAGGATGCTGCCGGCCAGGAGGCCACCGCCGCCGAGCGGGGTCACGATGACGTCCAGCTCCCCTGCGTCCTCGATCAGCTCCCGGACGGCAGTGCCCTGCCCGGCGATCACCTTCGGGTGGTCGTAGGGCGGGATGACGGTCATGCCTCGCGAGGCGGCGAGCTCGTGCGCGAGCTGCTCCTGGTCCTCGGTGTAACGGTCGTAGCGCACGACCTCGGCGCCGTAACCCTGCGTCGCCGCGACCTTGAGGGCCGGGGCGTCGTGCGGCATCACGATGACCGCGGGCAGGCCGAGCTCGCGCGCGGCCAGGGCAACCGCCTGGGCGTGGTTGCCGGAGGAGAACGCGACGACCCCGGCGTGCCGCTGGTCGGCGTCCAGGGACGAGAGGGCGTTGAGGGCGCCACGGAACTTGAAGGCACCGACGCGCTGCAGGTGCTCGGCCTTCAGGTGGACCTCGCACCCGGCGCGCTCGTCCAGCCGACGGGAGCGCAGGACGGGCGTCCGGTGGGCACGGCCCGCGACGACCGCGGCGGCCGCCTCGACGTCGGCGTAGGTGGGCAGGGAGTCACTCGACACGGACTCAGGCTAGGCCAGGGCGTCGCCCTTGAACACGTAGGTGCGGTAGGCCCAGAACCGGAACAGCGTGCCGAGCACCAGTCCGACCCCGTTGGCCGAGACGTTGTCGGCCAGCTGGCTGTCCAGGCCCAGCACGTAGCGGGAGAAGCCCAGGCAGGCCACGGCGATCAGCAGACCGAGGATGTTGAACCAGATGAAGAGCAGGAACTCGTGCGCCACCGCGGCCCTGCGCCGGTGTCGGAAGGTCCAGTAGCGGTTGCCCAGCCAGGAGAAGACCATCGCGATCGAGGTGGCCAGGATCTTGGCCCGCAGCGGGATGTCGTGCAGCGGACCCATGGCCTCGGCCCCGGGGACGCCGAACACGAAGTAGTTGTAGAGCGTGGTGTCGAGGATGAAGGCGAGCAGCCCGATGGTGCCGAACTTGGCGACCTCGCGGGCCAGCACCTCATAGGCCCCCCGGATCCGCCCGACGAGCCCGGTCTCGCTCGTCGAACGGGTTTGGGTCACCACGGGAGTGTACGGCCCATCCCTTAGGGTGACGTGCGTGACGAAGGCATCTGGACCGCTGCGCGCGGAGGGCGGGTTCCCGGTCGTGGGCATCATCGGCGGCGGTCAGCTCGCCCGGATGAGCCAGCAACCGGCGATCGCCCTCTCCCTCACCCTCTCGGTGCTGGCCGAGTCCGAGACGGCCTCGGCGGCACTCGTCGTGCCGCACGCGCCGGTCGGTGACCACACCGACCTGGAGACGGTCCGGTCCTTCGCGAGCGACGTGGACGTGGTGACCTTCGACCACGAGCACGTGCCGCCGGAGGTCATCTCCGCGCTCCTCGCGGACGGTCACCCGGTCCACCCCGGCCCCGACGCGTTGCTGCACGCCCAGGACAAGATCGTCATGCGCCGGCGGCTCACCGACCTGGGCATCCCCTGCCCCCGGTGGACCGCCGCCACGACCGCCGAGGAGGTCACGGCGTTCGGTGACGAGGTGGGTTGGCCGGTCATCGCCAAGACCCCCCGGGGCGGGTATGACGGCAAGGGCGTCCGGCGGATCGGCTCGGCGGGGGAGGTGGCTGAGTGGCTCGAGGCCGTCGGCCAGGACGGCCCGATGCGGGAAGGGGTCCTGCTCGAGGAGGCGGTCGCCTTCACCCGCGAGCTGGCCGTGATGGTGGCGCGCAGCCCCAGCGGGCAGGCGGCCACCTGGCCGGTCGTGGAGACCGTGCAGACCGACGGCGTCTGCACCGAGGTGCTGGCCCCGGCCCCGGGGCTGGACGACGACCTGGCGACCACCATCGGGGAGGCCGCCCTCCGGGTCGCCGGAGAGCTCGGCGTCACCGGCGTCATGGCGGTCGAGCTGTTCGAGGTGACGGACCCGCGGACCGGCGCCCCCGCATACCTCGTCAACGAGCTCGCGATGCGGCCGCACAACTCCGGGCACTGGAGCATCGACGGCGCCGTCACCAGCCAGTTCGAGCAGCACCTGCGCGCCGTGCTCGACCTGCCGCTGGGTGACCCGTCGGCCCGGCAGGAGTGGACGGTGATGGCCAACGTGCTCGGCGGGGAGCACCCGGACCTCTACCCGACCTACCGGCACCTCATGGCGCGCGACCCCGGGCTGAAGATCCACCTCTACGGCAAGGGCGTCCGGCCCGGCCGCAAGCTCGGGCACGTCACCGTCACCGGTGACGGCGACCTCGAGGCGCTGCGCGAGCGTGCCCGGCACGCCGCCGACTACCTGCAGGGAGTGATCGACGAATGAGCGACGCCACAGCGACCCCGGCCCCCGCGCCCGTCGTCGGGCTGGTCATGGGCAGCGACAGCGACTGGCCGGTCATGGAGGCCGCCGCCCAGGTGCTGGAGGAGTTCGGCGTGGCCTACGAGGCGGACGTCGTCTCGGCGCACCGGATGCCGACCGAGATGATCGACTACGGCCGCTCCGCCGAGGAGCGCGGGCTGCGGGTCATCATCGCCGGGGCGGGGGGAGCGGCGCACCTGCCCGGGATGCTCGCCTCCGTCACGGTGCTGCCGGTCATCGGCGTGCCGGTGCCGCTGAAGCACCTGGACGGCATGGACTCGTTGCTCTCGATCGTGCAGATGCCCGGCGGGATCCCGGTCGCGACCGTGTCGGTCGCTGGAGCCAAGAACGCCGGTCTGCTCGCCGTGCGGGTGCTCGGTGCCGGGGACGGCACCGAGGCGACCCGCCTGCGGGAGGCCCTGTCGGCATACGCGGTGGAGCTGCGCGACCAGGCCCACGCCAAGGGCGAGAAGCTGCGCCAGCGCCGCCACGGCTGAGCGTGAGTTCCTGCGACAGGACCCGCGCCAGCCGCGGCGGCCCGGCACCCGCCCGCGGTCAGGCCACTTGCTGGGAGACCTGCCAGGCGGCCTCGACCACCCGGTCCACGTCGCCCGCGTTGTGGAACAGGTGCGTGGAGACCCGCATCGGGTAGTAGACGTCACCGCTGGGCGCGGGCGTCGTGGTGTTGCGGATGACGATGCCGTGCTGGTCCTTGAGCCGGGCCACGAACTCCACGGACTTCTCCTGGTTCATGACGTCGGTCGCGTCCTGGAACGGGTTGAACGAGGTCAGCGCGCACCGCAGCCGCTCGTCGGAGACGGGGGAGTACAGCGCCTGGCGACCCCACCGTTCCACGATCTGCTCCTTGAGTGTGGTGCTGAGACCGACGACATAGTCCTGGATCCGCTCCCGACCGATCTCCTCCCACATCCGGTGCGCCGCCAGGAAGCCGTCGTAGACGACACGCTGGCCGTTGCCGCAGCTCTGGAGGGTCTTGCCGATGTCGTAGGAGCCGGGCGCGTCCGCGGTGCGCGCACCCTGTCCGGAGTACCCGGACGAGATCGTCGGCCAGAAGGTCGGCAGCGGGTTGGGGTTGGCCGCCGTGACACGGTTGCGGACGTAGAGGACTCCCGAGCCCGCCGGACCGCACTGCCACTTGGCTCCGGCTCCGGCGATGAAGTCCGCCCCCAGGTCGCGGAAGTTGTAGGCCATCATCCCGGGCACGTGCGCTGCGTCCACGAGGGTGGGGATGCCGTGCTGCTGCGCCAGCTCGCACAACAACCGGATCGGGAGCATCGTGCCCGTCAGGTAGGTCGGTGCCGAGAACATGATCAGCTTGGTCCTCGAGGTGATCCTCTCCTCGAAGAGCGCGACATAGTCCTCGGCGGTCTGGTCGTCGCCCACCGGGAGCGTGACCCGGACCGTGGTCACCCCGTGCCGGTCCTCGGCCACCCGCAGGGGAGAGTTGCCGCCGCTGTGCTCATGGTTGGTCGTCAGCACCTCGTCTCCGGGCCCCAGGTTGAGACCGGCGAAGATCTTTGCCATCCCGTCGGAGGTGTTGTCGCTGATCGCGAACTCATCCGTGTCGACGCCGTAGGCCATCGCCAGCTCGGCGCGGATCTCGTCGAACGAGCCGTAGCCGGAGATCGCGTCGCGGGAGACCTCCTCGGCCCGCACCTGCAGCTCGCGCAGGACGTCCTTCGGAGGTGAGCCCACCGTGCCGACATTCATGAACAGGACGTTCTTGTCCAGGATGAACTCGCGCCGGACCGCCCGCCAGAAGTTGGCGTCCCGGGCCGGGGCGGTGAAGGCAGGAGCGGTCTGCGCGGCAGCGGGTGAGGCGACCGCGAGGGAGGCCGCACCCACCCCCATGGCCTGCAGAATGCCGCGACGGGAAAGCTTTGTTGACGAAAGTGTCATGATCAGCCTACTCCTTACTTGATGGCGATTACTGAGATCTCAACCAGGGCGTCCTTGGGCAGTCGTGCGACTTCCACGGTGGCCCGGGCAGGGGCGGCGTCCTCACCGAAGTGGCGGGCGTACTCCTCATTGAACGCGGCGAAATCATCCATGTCCGCGAGGTAGACATTGCTCATGACGACATGGTCCAGGTCGATGTTTTCAGCGGCCAGAACGGCCTTGATGTTCTCGATGGAGAGGTTGGTCTGCTCCGTGATGCCGTGGGAGGGGTCGATGTCACCGACCTCCGGGTCGATCGGCAGCTGACCTGACACATAGATGGTCTGACCTGCCCGAATTCCCTGGGAGTAGGGGCCGATCGCCGCAGGCGCGTCCTCGCTGTGGATCACCTTCTTGGCCGGAGCCCCCGCATCCGCCGTGAGTGGACTCACGGCCATCAGTCCCCCCGCCCCGAGTGCCAGTCCCGCGGCGAGAGCCACGACCGGCGTCATTTTTTGTTGCTTAGGCATACGCATAGAAAGTCCTTCCGGAGGGAGGCGGTTTTGTGAAGCGTAGTGACGGACATCCTCTTTTCTCAACGCCTAACTGGTATACCTTCGGGGTGCGACGGGTCATCGGGCTGTAAAGAGTGCATGCGTCATCTAAAATACGCGCCAGTAATTGCGATGGCATTACCCGTCGTTACTGCCGTGAGGGCGCCAGCCACGCCGCCGTGAGGCCGCGACGGCGCCAGCCACACCGCCGTGAGGCCGAGACGGCGGAACAACTCGGCGTCAGGACCGGGACCGTCAACCGACTCGGTGCCCTCCCGGGTCGACAGCGAGAGCATCCGACCGACGGCTGGGCCGGTCCGGTCTCCCAGAAGGCGCGGGGGCCGGGCCGATCTTCCCCAAAGAGGCGCGAGGGCCGGTCCGGTCTTCCCCAAGAAGGCGCGAGGGCCGGTCCGGTCTTCCCCAAGAAGGCGCGAGGGCCGGTCCGATCCTCCCCAAGAAGGCGCGAGGGCCGGTCCGATCCTCCCCAAGAATTGGGGGGAACTACGATCGGGGCATGTCGACCCCTCCCACTGCCGAGTCCCTGCCGCTGGCTCCGGGTGAGGGCGCGTCCCAGGAGGTCTGGGAAGCCGCTGTCGCCGCGGTGCTCCGCAAGAGCGGTCGACTCACGGGCGCGGATCCGGACTCCGCGGCCTGGGGCGCCCTGACGCGGACCACGCTGGACGGCATCCCCGTGCTGCCGCTGGGCACCCCACAGACCGCCGCCGAGGTGCCCGACACCGGCTTTCCGGGTCAGGCCCCGTTCACCCGCGGTGCCACGGCGACCAGGCCGTTCGGCGCGTGGGACATCCGGGCCAGGTTCGAGGACCCGGACGCCGAGCTGACGGCGCAGCACGTGACCGAGGACCTCGAGAACGGCGTCACGTCCCTCTGGCTCGTGCTCGGTGAGGCGGGCATCGCCATCGAGTCCCTCGACACCGTGCTCGAGCCGGTGCTGCTCGACCTCGCGCCGGTCGTGCTGGACGCCCCCGAGCAGCCTGTGCGCGCGGCCTCGGAGTTCGTCCGGCACCTGGTCCACCGGGGTGTCCAACCCGCCCCCGGCACCAACCTCGGCGCCAACCCGATCGGCCACCGCGACAAGCGCCCGATGGCCAAGGAGGTCGTGCGCGACGTCGCCGACCTGGCCGTGCGTGAGGGTCTGCGGGCGATCACGGTCGACGGCACCGCCGTCCACGACCGGGGCGGCTCCGACCTGCAGGAGCTGGCCTACACGATCGCGGCCGGCGCGGAGTACCTGCGCCTGCTGGCCCAGGCGGGACACGACCCCAGCACTGCTGCCGGACTGATCGAGTTCCGGTATGCCGCAACGGCGGAGCAGTTCCCGACCATCGCCAAGTTCCGGGCCGCACGACGGCTCTGGGCGCGGGTGCTCGAGCTGAGCCACGTCGAGCCGGAGCTCCGCGGGCAGTCCCAGCACGCGGTCACGTCGCGGCCGATGATGACCCGCTACGACCCCTACGTGAACATGCTGCGCACCACGGTCGCGGCCTTCTCCGCCGGCGTCGGGGGAGCCGCGGCAGTGACCGTGCTGCCGTTCGACGAGCCGCTCGGCCTGCCCGAGTCGTTCAGCCGCCGGATCGCCCGCAACACCTCCAGCCTGCTGGTCTCGGAGTCGCACGTCGCAGAGGTCACCGACCCGGCCGGGGGGTCGCACGCCGTCGAGCGACTCACCGAGGACCTGGCGGTGGCCGCCTGGGACCTGTTCACCCGGGTCGAGGAGACCGGCGGCCTGATCCACGACCTGAAGGACGGCAGCTGGGACCGGGCCATCGCCGAGGTCGTCAGCAGGCGCCGGGCGCAGGTGGCCCGGCGCGAGCGTCCCCTCACCGGCCTCAGCGAGTTCCCCCAGGTCGCCGAGACGCTGCCGCAGCGCCGCGCCTACCCGGTCCCCCGGGACGTGGTGCGCAACGGTGCCGACTTCGAGGCCATGCGTGACCAGCCCGCGACGACCCCGGTCCTCGTGGCCACGATGGGGACTGTCGCCCAGCACACCGCCCGAGCCACCTTCCTGACCAACCTGCTGACCGCGGGCGGCATCACCGCCCGCACCATCGGTGCCACGGCGGACGTCGAGGAGGTGCTCGCCGCCTATCGCGGTGAGGCCGTCGTCGCGCTGGCCGGGGCGGACAGGGCCTATGCGGACTGGGGCGCCGACCTGGTGACGGCCCTGCGGGCAGCGGGTGCCCAGCACGTCGTCCTGGCCGGCGCACCGGTCGACGGCGTCGAGGTCGACGACCACGCGGCCCTGGGCCTGGACGCCCTGGCGTTCCTGCACCGCACCCGGGAGCGACTCGGCGTCGGCACGAGCACGGAGGTGGCGCAGTGAGCATCCCGAAGTCTTTCGCCGGGTTCCCCCTGAACAGTCAGCACCCCACCCCACCCGACCCCGCGGCATACCACCAGGCTGTCGCCGACACCCAGCCGTGGGCCGCCCCGGAGGGGATCGACGTCAAGCCCCTCTACACCGCTGCAGACCTGGCCGGGTTGGATGCGCTCGACACCTACCCGGGTCTCGCGCCGTTCCTGCGCGGACCCTACCCGGGGATGTACGCCACCCAGCCGTGGACGGTCCGGCAGTATGCCGGGTTCTCCACCGCCGAGGAGTCCAACGCCTTCTACCGCCGCAACCTGGCCGCCGGGCAGAAGGGGCTGTCGGTCGCCTTCGACCTGGCCACCCACCGCGGCTACGACTCCGACCACCCGCAGGTGCGCGGCGACGTCGGCATGGCCGGGGTGGCGATCGACTCGATCTATGACACCCGCACCCTGTTCGACGGCATCCCGCTGGACCAGATGAGCGTGTCGATGACGATGAACGGTGCCGTGCTGCCGGTGCTGGCGCTCTATATCGTCGCGGGCGAGGAGCAGGGCGTCGCGCCGGAGCAGCTGTCCGGGACCATCCAGAACGACATCCTCAAGGAGTTCATGGTCCGCAACACCTACATCTACCCGCCGGCGCCGTCGATGCGCATCATCGGCGACATCTTCCAGTACACCGCCGCGAGGATGCCGCGGTTCAACTCGATCTCGATCTCCGGCTACCACATCCAGGAGGCCGGCGCCACGAACGACCTCGAGCTGGCCTACACGCTGGCCGACGGGGTCGAGTACCTCCGCGCCGGGCTGGACGCCGGGCTCGACATCGACGCCTTCGCCCCGCGGCTGTCCTTCTTCTGGGCGATCGGGATGAACTTCTTCATGGAGGTCGCCAAGATGCGGGCGGCCCGGGCGCTGTGGGCGCGGTTGGTCAACGACTTCAACCCACAGAACCCCAGGTCGCGCTCGCTGCGCACGCACAGCCAGACCTCCGGCTGGTCCCTGACCGCGCAGGACGCCTACAACAACGTGCAGCGCACGGCGATCGAGGCCATGGCAGCGACCCAGGGACACACCCAGTCCCTGCACACCAACGCCCTGGACGAGGCGATCGCCCTGCCGACCGACTTCTCCGCGCGGATCGCCCGCAACACCCAGCTGCTGATCCAGCAGGAGACCGGGACCACCGAGATCATCGACCCGTGGGGCGGCTCCTACTACGTCGAGCGGCTCACCCACGACCTGGCCGCCCGCGCCTGGGCGCACATCCAGGAGGTCGAGGCCGCCGGCGGCATGACCAAGGCCATCGAGGAGGGCATCCCCAAGATGCGCATCGAGGAGTCGGCCGCGCGCACCCAGGCGCGCATCGACTCCGGCCAGCAGGCCGTCATCGGCGTCAACACCTACCAGGTGAGCGACGAGGAGCCCTTCGAGGTGCTCAGGGTGGACAACGACGCGGTGTATGCCGCTCAGCTGGCCAAGCTGGAGCGGTTGCGTGCCGAGCGGGACCAGTCCGCGGTGGACACCGCGCTGCACGCGCTGCGCGCGAGCGCCGAGCAGGGCGGCGGCACGGACGGCTCGCTCGACGGCAACCTGCTGGCGCTCTCCGTGGACGCCGCCCGGGCCAAGGCCACGGTCGGGGAGATCTCGCACGCGCTGGAGCAGGCCTACGGTCGGCACCGCGCGGTGATCCGTACCATCTCGGGCGTGTACCGCCAGGAGGCCGGGGGAGCCGGCAACGTCGAGCAGGTCGTCGCCGCGACCGAACGGTTCGAGGCCGCCGAGGGTCGCCGTCCGCGCATCCTGGTCGCCAAGATGGGCCAGGACGGGCACGACCGCGGCCAGAAGGTCATCGTCACCGCGTTCGCCGACATGGGCTTCGACGTCGACGTGGGTCCGCTGTTCTCCACGCCGGAGGAGGTCGCCCAGCAGGCGGTCGACGCCGACGTGCACGTGGTCGGTGTCTCCTCCCTGGCCGCCGGGCACCTGACGCTGCTGCCCGCCCTGCGCCGGTCCCTGGCCGACCTGGGCCGGGAGGGCATCATGGTCGTCATCGGTGGGGTGATCCCGCCGGACGACGTGGCGTCCCTGCGCGAGATGGGGGCGGCCGAGGTGTTCCTGCCCGGGACGGTCATCGCGGACAGTGCGCTGTCGTTGCTGGAACGGCTCAGCGCGAACCTCGGGCACTGATGGCCATCGACGCCGCAGCGCTGGCGCGCGAGGTGGTCGCGGGCAACCGCACCGCGCTCGCCCGGGCGATCACCCTGGTGGAGTCCCGCCGGCCCGACCACCGTGACAGCGCGCGTGAGCTGATGGCCGGGCTCGCCCCGCACGCCGGCGGCGCGGTCCGGGTCGGCATCTCCGGGGTGCCGGGCGTCGGCAAGTCGACCTTCATCGAGGCGCTCGGCACCTGGCTCATCGGTCAGGGCAAGCGCGTCGGGGTGCTCGCCGTCGACCCCTCCAGCGTCCGTACCGGAGGCTCGGTCCTGGGCGACAAGACCCGGATGGGGCAGCTCTCAGCCAGCCCCTCGGCATACATCCGTCCCTCGCCGAGCGCCGGGACCCTGGGTGGCGTCGCGCGAGCCACGGCGCAGTCGATCACCGTCCTGGAGGCCGCCGGGTTCGACGTGGTCCTGGTCGAGACGGTCGGCGTCGGGCAGTCCGAGGTCACCGTCGCCGGGATGGTCGACACCTTCCTCTTCCTGACCATCGCGCGCACCGGCGACCAGCTGCAGGGCATCAAGAAGGGGATCCTCGAGCTGGCCGACGTCGTCGCCGTCAACAAGGCCGACGGCGACCGGGTCCGCGAGGCCGAGGTGACCGCCAAGGACCTGGCCGGGACGCTGCGCCTGGTCTACGCCGGCACCCACTCGTGGGTGCCGCCCGTGCTGACCTGCTCGGCGGTGGAGCAGACCGGGGTCGACACCGTCTGGCACCGGATCCTGCGGCACCGCGAGTTCCTGGGCCGTCGTGGCCTGGCGGACAAGCGGGCCAGCCAGCAGATGGAGTTCACCTGGGCGCTGGTGCGCGACGAGCTGGCCACGCGGCTGGCCGCGAGTGAGTCGGTGGCGCGCGTGCGCGACGAGGTGCGGGAGCAGGTGATCGCCGGCGAGCTGACCGCGGTGAGCGCCGCCGACCTGATCCTGGCCGCCTACGACCGCGGCTGAGTCCCGGCCGCTCCGCGAGGCGTGACACGTGCCCGGGGTCTACCCACGATCCGGGCCTGCGATGGGTAGACGTCGTGCACGTGCCGGCGACTGTCCCGGCCTGGCCGGCCTGCGGTAACCTGACCACATGCGCTGTATGACGCTCCTTCTTATGCAGCCGCGCTGAGCGCCCGACACGAGCCAGCGCGGCTGACCCCTCCTGGGCGAGGGGCTTTTTTGTGTCAGCAGCCAGCAGGCACCTACCCGAGGACGAGATGACGACCGACAGCACGAGCGACACGAGGGCCAGCGAGACCCCGCACCGTTACACGGCGGAGCTGGCCAACCAGATCGAGGACGCGTGGCAGGACCGGTGGGAGCGCGAGGGGACCTTCCACTCGGCCAACCCGGCCGGACCCTGGGCCGAGCCCGACGACCCGCGCCTGGGCCGTGGCCACGTCATGGTGATGGACATGTTCCCCTACCCCTCGGGTGCGGGACTGCACGTGGGGCACCCGCTGGGGTTCATCGCCACCGACGTCTTCAGCCGCTACCAGCGCACCACCGGGCGCAACGTCCTGCACACCATGGGCTTTGACGCCTTCGGCCTGCCGGCCGAGCAGTATGCCGTGCAGACCGGTCAGCACCCTCGCGTCACCACCGAGGCCAACATGGTGACGTACCGCCGGCAGCTGCGGGCCCTGGGGATGGGGCACGAGCAGCGCCGCTCCATCGAGACGATCGACCCGGACTTCTACCGGTGGACCCAGTGGATCTTCCTGCAGATCTTCAACTCCTGGTATGACGAGTCGGCAGTCCGCGCGGACGGCCAGCTGGGTGCGGCGCGGCCGATCAGCGAGCTGGTGGCCCAGTTCGCCGCGGGCGACCGCCTGACGCCGACGGGGCAGCCGTGGGCCCAGCTGACCCCGACCGAGCGCGAGCAGGTGCTGGCCGAGCACCGGCTGGCCTACGTCTCCTCGGCGCCGGTCAACTGGTGCCCCGGGCTGGGCACCGTGCTGTCCAACGAGGAGGTCACCAACGAGGGCAAGTCCGAGCGCGGCGACTTCCCGGTCTTCAAGCGCAACCTGAGCCAGTGGAAGATGCGGATCACCGCCTACGCCGACCGGCTGATCGACGACCTGGACCGGTTGGACTGGCCCGAGAAGATCAAGATCCAGCAGCGCAACTGGATCGGGCGCAGCCAGGGCGCCAACGTCTCGTTCCCGGTCGTGGGCCACGACGAGCAGATCATGGTCTTCACCACCCGCCCGGACACCATCTTCGGTGCGACCTTCATGGTCCTCGCTCCCGAGCACCCGCTGCTGGAGCACATCGTCCCGGAGACCCACCGCGAGGATGTGGCGGCCTACCGCCGCCAGGCCTCGACCAAGTCCGACCTGGAGCGGCAGGCCGACACCAAGGCCAAGACCGGTGTGTTCACCGGTGCGCACGCGATCAACCCGGCCACCGGCGAGGCCATCCAGGTCTGGGTCGCCGACTACGTCCTGATGGGCTACGGCACCGGCGCGATCATGGCCGTCCCCGGACAGGACGAGCGCGACTGGGCCTTCGCCACGGCATACGACCTGCCCAGGATCCGCACCGTGCACCCGCCCGAGGGCCACCCCGAGGACGAGGCCTTCACGGGTGAGGGCCCGGCGATCAACTCGGCCAACGAGGAGATCGACCTCAACGGCCTCCCGGTGGACGAGGCCAAGGCCGCAATCATCGAGTGGCTGGCGGACCGTGGCCTGGGCGAGGGCACCATCACCTACCGCCTGCGCGACTGGCTGTTCAGCCGGCAACGCTACTGGGGCGAGCCGTTCCCGATCGTCTGGGACGAGGACGGTGTCGCGCACGCGCTGCCGGACGACCAGCTGCCGCTGACGCTGCCGGACGTGCCGGACTACAGCCCGCGCACCTTCGACCCGCAGGACGCCGAGTCGATGCCCGAGGCGCCGTTGGCCCGCGCCACCGAGTGGGTCGAGGTCGAGCTGGACCTGGGCGACGGCCCCCGGCGGTATCGCCGCGACACCAACACGATGCCCAACTGGGCCGGATCCTGCTGGTACCACCTGCGCTACCAGGACCCCGAGAACAAGGAGGCCCCGGTCGACCCGGACGTCGAGGCCTACTGGATCGGGGCGCGCGAGCAGCCGGTCGCCGGTGCTCCCGAGGGGTCCCGCGACCCCGGCGGTGTCGACCTGTACATCGGCGGTGCCGAGCACGCGGTGCTGCACCTGCTGTACTCCCGGTTCTGGCACAAGATCCTGCACGACCTGGGCTACGTCAGCAGCGAGGAGCCGTTCCGCCGACTGATCAACCAGGGCATGATCGAGGCCTACGTCTACCGCGACCACCGCGGGCAGCCGGTCCCGGCCGAGGAGGTCGAGGAGGTCATCTCCGAGACGGGCGACCCGGCATACACCTGGAACGGCCAGCCGGTCGTCAAGGAGCACGGCAAGATGGGCAAGTCCCTGAAGAACGTCGTGACCCCGGACGAGATGCGCGCCCAGTACGGCTCGGACACCTTCCGGGTGTACGAGATGTCGATGGGCCCGCTGGAGCAGTACCGCCCCTGGGAGACCCGCGCGGTCGTCGGCTCACAGCGCTTCCTGCAGCGGCTGTGGCGCAACGTGGTCGACGAGGAGACCGGCGAGGTGACGGTCTCCGACGAGCCGCTGGACGAGCCGACCGCGCGGCTGCTGGCCAGGACGGCGGACGGTGTCAGGACCGACTTCGAGAACCTGCGGGTGAACACGGCCGTCGCGAAGATGATCGAGTTCAACAACCACCTGACCAAGCTGGACCGGGTGCCCCGCGCGGCGATCGAGCCGCTGGTGCAGATGGTCGCGCCGGTCGCCCCGCACCTGGGTGAGGAGCTGTGGTCCCGGCTGGGCCACGAGGGGTCGCTGGCCTACGAGCCGTTCCCGGAGGCCGACCCGGCCCTGCTGGTCGAGGAGACCGTCACCTGCGTGGTGCAGGTCAAGGGAAAGGTGCGCGACCGGCTCGAGGTGGCCCCGGACATCGGTGAGGACGAGCTGCGCGAGCTGGCGCTGGGCACCGTGCGGATCCGGGAGCTGCTCGGTGACGCGGAGCTGCGGACCGTGATCGTCCGGGCCCCGAAGCTGGTCAACATCGTGCCGGCCTGAGGGCTGGCACCGAGCTGAGGGGCTCCGTCGGACCTGAGGGCGTCCGTCAGAGTCTGGGGGCCACGGTCACGGCCAGCGTGCCCGGGCCGGTGTGCACGCCGGCGACCGCACCCAGCTCCACCAGGTCGACGCGTCCGCCCGCGGGCACGGCCTCGCGGAGCCGGTCCCGCAGGCCCTCGGCCTGAGCGGCCCACGCCAGGTGGTGCACGGCGATGTCGACGGCGTGGTCGGCCGGGACGGCTGCGACCGCCTCCAGGCACTTCTCCTCCAGCCGTGCCAGCGCCTTGGCCCGGGTGCGCACGCGCTCGGCGAGCTGCACCTCGCCGTCGGCCAGGGTGAGTAACGGCTTGATGGCCAGCGCCGAGCCGAGGAGCGCCTGGGCCGTCCCGACCCGACCGCCGCGCCGCAGGTGCTCGAGGGTGTCCACATAGAAGTAGGTCGACGCCGCAGCACACCGGGTCCGCGCGACCTCCGCGGCCTGCTCGGCGGAGGCGCCCGCGCGGGCGGCGTCGGCGGCAGCGGCAGCGGCGTAGCCCATCCCCATCCCCAGGATCCGCGAGTCGACCACGTGCACGGACACCTCGTCCCGCACCGCCTCGGCGGCCAGCTGGGCAGCCTCGACGGTGCCGGAGATCTCCGCCGAGATCAGCACCGCGACGATCGAGTCGCAGCCGGTGCGCTCGGCGAGCTGCCGGAAGGCCACCACGAACTCGCCGGGGGCCGGACGGGAGGTGCCGACCTTCTCCTTCCCCGCCCGGAGCAGGTCGACAACCTCGTCCACGCTGATGTCGACGCCCTCGGCGAGCGTCCGCCTGCCGACCTGGACGTGGAGCGGGATCACCGTGACACCGGCCTCGTCGGCCAGCTCCGGGGTGAGGCAGGCGGTCGAGTCGGTCAGGACGGCAGTGGGCACGGGTCCAGTCTCCCAGGAAGCAGGTCACCGGCTGACCAGGGGCGACCGGCTCTCCCGGGAGCAGCACATGCGCACTGCCACAGGTATGCCGTGGGCATGGGTGTCCACAGACCGAGCGGGCCGGGCAACGGTGTCCACAGCGGAGCCCGGTGGGCGTGGGCGCCGGGGTGATGCTGCCTAGCGTTGCCGTCATGTCGGAGCAGGATCGGTTGGCTGCGCTGCTCGAGCGCACCACGCGGGAGCGCCGAGGAGGGGACGGCGTTGCCGGTGGAGGCTTGCGCGCGGGTGCGGAGATGTCCGCCGGTGAGGGGACGCCCGCTGGTGAGGGCATGCCCGCCCGTGCGGGGGTGCCATCCGAGGAGGACCGGGTCCCTTCCGGACGGGGGGAGGATCATCCGTCCGACCCCGCCGTCGTCACCGGCGGTGACTGGCTGCCGCCCGATCCCGGCCGCCACCGCTGCGAGCGGAGCAGCCCTCGGCTGCTCACCCTGCCGGGTCCGCTGCGTTCGGTGAACCTCTCTGTGCGTCCGGCGGCCGTCGTGGCCCTGATCGTCGTGGTGCTGGTCGCGGCCGCGGTCTTCGGGTTCCGCTGGTGGCGCGCCGAGCAGGGTAGCGAGCCGGTGCCGGTCGCCCCGCTGGCGGCGAGCGGGACACCACGGCCGGTCGCAGAGCCCGGGGGAGCGGGCGCGGGCGGGACCGCGGCAGGTTCGGCCGACAGCGCGGTCGTCTCCGCGGAGCCGTCCGCAGGAGTCGGTGCTGGGGCCGGATTGCCTCCCACGGCGGGTGCGACCACGGCCGCGGAGCAGGACCTGCTGGTGCACGTGGCTGGTGAGGTGGAGCGTCCCGGGGTGGTCCGGCTCGGCGGCGGAGCGCGTGTCCAGGACGCGGTGGACGCGGCGGGTGGTCTCGCGGCCGGTGCGGACACGAGCCGTCTCAACCTGGCTCGCCCGGTGGCAGACGGCGAGCGGATCTGGGTGCCGCGCCCCGGGGAGGAGGTGCCGGAGGTGGCCGACCCGGGAGGCGTGCCGGGAGCGTCGACCGGCGGACCGGCCGCGGCCGGCGACGACGCGGGCGGGGGCGGTGCTGCACCCATCAACATCAACACGGCCGACCAGGCCGTGCTCGAGGAGCTCCCGGGTGTGGGGCCGGTGACTGCCGCCGCCATCGTGCAGTGGCGCACGGAGCACGGTCAGTTCAGCACGGCGGACGAGTTGTTGGAGGTGAGTGGGATCGGGGAGGCGACCCTGGAGAAGCTGCGGCCGCACGTCACGCTGTGAGGCCGCCAGCGGCGGGTCAGGCACGAGCCATCGACCGGCCTCGGGCAGAGGCCACGCTCCAGGGCGCAGCACCAGCGGTAACGGACGCGGGTGCGGGTACGGGCACGGATACGACGTCTGGCGAGGCGGCGGGCGCGGCGCCGCGGCTCGATCTGCGCCTGCTAGTACCGGCCCTGACGGCGTGGGCGGCGCTGGTGGGCCTGGTCGTCCACAGCGCCCGCACCCAGCTGGTCGTGGGCGTCGGCTGCCTGCTCGCGGCGGCAGTCGTCCTTCGAGTGCTCCGCGCCCGCGACGCCCCGGGGCGGCGTCAGGTCACGGGGGAGCGTCGCGTGACGGGGTGGCGTCGCGGACGCTGGCGCGGGCTCGGCGAGATCCTCGCGCTGAGTCTGGTGGCGGTCTCGCTCGCGCTGCTCTCGGGCGCGGCGCACCGCGCCACCGACGAGGCGGGCACCGTCCCGCAACTGGCGGTGGAGCGCGCCGTGGTCACGCTCACCGGCACCGTGCTCACCGAGCCGCGGGTGATCGACCGGGGCGACGAACGGCCGGATCTCGTCGTCCTGGAGCTGCGCATCCGGCGGGTCGAGGGGCGGGGAGAGGCGAGCCGGGTCAGCACACCCGTCGTCGTCTTCGCCGACACGACCTGGCAGCACGTCCCGTGGCGGGGCACGGTCACGACCCGCGCACGCCTCGGACCACCGGACGCGGGCGACTCCGCCGTCGCGGTGGCGACGCCGCTGGACCGTCCCACCGTGCTGACCAGCACCGGGCCGGTCCTCGCGGGAGCAGAGCACGTGCGTGACCGGCTGCGGCAGGCGGTCGACCCGCTGCCGGTCGACGCCCGGGCGCTGATCCCCGGCCTGGTCATCGGGGACACGTCTCTCACGCCGAGCGACCTGTCGGATGCCATGTTGGCGACGGGCATGTCGCACCTCAGTGCCGTCAGCGGATCAAACGTGGCGATCGTCCTCGGGG
Organism: Ornithinimicrobium cavernae; assembly: GCF_003121625.1. Lineage (GTDB taxonomy): Bacteria > Actinomycetota > Actinomycetes > Actinomycetales > Dermatophilaceae > Ornithinicoccus > Ornithinicoccus cavernae. The sequence continues at coordinate 188,789 of NZ_QDDJ01000005.1, forward strand.
CCGCGGTCCTGCTGTGCGGGTGGACCGGGGTGCCCCGCCGGTGGCGGCCGGCCGTGGCGCTGCTGTGCCTCATCGGATTCGTCCTGCTCTGCCGTCCGGAGCCCAGCGTGCTCCGCGCCGGCGCGATGGGCGTGGTCGGCCTCATCGGGCTGAGCTCCTCGCGCCGGGCAGCGAGCCTGCCGGCGCTCGCGACAGCGGTGCTGGTCCTCCTCTGCTGGGACCCGTGGCTGGCCCGGTCCCACGGTTTCGCCCTGTCGACCCTGGCCACGCTCGGGCTGGTCGTCTTCGCCCGTCCCTGGGGCGACGCGATCGCCGGCCACCTGCCTCGGCGACTGTCCCTGCTCGGGGACGCGATCGCCATACCGCTGGCGGCCCAGGTGGTCTGTGCACCCGTCATCGTGCTGCTCCAGGGCACGGTCAGCACGGTGGCCGTGCTGACCAACCTGCTGGCCGCACCCCTGGTCGCGCCCACCACGATCGCCGGGATCGGCGCGGCCCTGGCCGGGGCGCTCTGGTTGCCGGCCGGTGTCGTCGTCGCCTGGCTCGCAGCGCTGCCCGCCTGGCTGATCGGCGCGGTGGCCCGCTGGGGGGCGACCGTGCCGATGGGGTCGATCGGGTGGGTCGAGGGTGTGGTCGGTGCCTGGCTGCTGACGGCGCTCACCGTGGCAGTGCTGGCGGCCGGCCCCTGGCTGCGCTGGCACGCCGCGCGCCGCCCGCGGCTGGCGTGGTCGGCGGTCCTGCTGTGCCTCGCTGTCCTGTGGCCGACTCCCGGACGGCACGGCTGGCCACCGGACGGGTGGGTGGTCGCCGGCTGTGACGTCGGCCAGGGCGACGCCTTCGCCGTGCCCACCGGGCCGGGCCGGGTCGTCCTGGTCGACACCGGTCCCGACCCGCAACTGCTCTCCGCGTGCCTGGACCTGCTCGGCGTCCGGCAGGTGGACGCGCTCGTGCTGAGCCACTTCCACGCCGATCACATCGGGGGCCTGGAAGCCGTGGTCGGGCGGATCCCGGTCGCCGCCGCCTACGTGACGCCGGTGCGCGACCCACCTGCCGAGGCGGCGGACGTGCTGGAGCAGCTGGCCGGGGCGGGCATTCCGACGTATGCCGTCGCCGCCGGCGACCGACTCGTCTGGGGCGACTCGGGCCAGGTGAGTGCGGACGTGGTGTGGCCACCGGCCGAGGAGGCCGGTGGTCTGTCGCTCGGCGCCAATGACGGCAGCATCGTCCTGGACCTGACCGTCGCGGCACCACCAGGGACATCGGCGGCCGGGATCGCTCCCGGCGGCGGCGGGCTGGACCGCGTGCGGGTGCTCTTCACCGGCGACATCGAGCCCGCTGCCGCACGGGGCGTCCGTCGGGCGCTCACCGGGCAACGCTTCGATGTGCTCAAGGTCGCCCACCACGGCAGCGCCGCGCAGGACGAGGCACTGGTCACCGGTGCCGCAGCGGCGGTGGCGCTGATCGGCGTGGGCGAGGACAACACGTTCGGGCACCCGAGCCGCACCGCCCTGGCGATGCTCGCCGAGACGGGCACCGTGGTGCTGCGCACCGACCGGGACGGGAGCTACGCGCTGGTGCTGGACGAGGCGGGACTGGGTGTGACGACGCTGAAGTAGCGACAGGAATGCGGGGATCCTCGCCTGCAGACAGGGACATTCATAGAGACGAGGTCTCAGCCGCTCCATGTCGGAGCGCCTTAGGCCAGCTGTAGGCAGTCCGCCCGCAGCCGGGGGAGGACGTCCTGGAGCAGGCCGTCGATGCGCAGGGAGGCCCACGCGTCCCCGCGGGTCGGCCACCGGGTGACCAGGGCGACCGGTAGGCCGAGGGCGTGGGCGCGCTTGACGAAGCGCAGCCCGCTCATCACCTGCAGCGAGGAGCCCAGGACCAGGAGGGCGTCGGCCGACTCGACGGCGGCGTAGGCCCGCTCCACGAGCGGCTTGGCGACCGAGCCCCCGAAGAAGACGACGTCCGGCTTGAGCAGGTCCGAGCCGCAGGTGACACACCGGACGAGGCGGAAGTCCGCGAAGTCCTGGGCCGCCAGGACGATGTCGCCGTCGGGGCGGATCTCCTCGCTCTCGGCGCTGAACCCGGGGTTGGCCTCCGCGATCCACCGGTGCACCTCGACGCGGTCGAAACGCTCCTCGCACGTGAGGCAGACGATGACGTTGAGGTTGCCGTGCAGCTCGATGACATCGCGTGACCCGGCCGCCTGGTGGAGGCCGTCCACGTTCTGGGTGATCAGCTCCTCGACCTGGCCACCGCGCTGCAGGTCCGCGACCACGTGGTGCGCCTCGTTGGGCCCGGCCGCCCGGAACCTGGCCCAGCCGACATAGCTGCGCGCCCAGTAACGGCGACGGTTCTCCGCAGAACCCAGGAACTCGGCATACTGCATCGGCTGGACCCGACGGGACCCGTCCGGCCCCCGGTAGTCAGGGATTCCCGAGGCCGTCGACATGCCGGCACCGGTGAGCACGGTGACGCCACCGGCGGCCACCAGGTCACGGAGGCGGCGGTAGTCCGCCTCGTCCACCGGGACGGGCGGCGGCAGCACGGTCGCGAGAGCCACGACACCGATCCTAGGAGCGGGCCCGCGGGCCCACGGGCTCAGCCAGGTCCAGGTCCCGTGCGCTGGCGCACAGTGCGTCCACGGTCGCCCGGACGGCGGGGACCCGGAGCAGGTCGGAGGTGGTGACCACCTGGACCGAGCGGCTGGACCGCGGCTCGAGCGCCAGGGTGCGGACCTCGGGGTGGGAGACCGAGGCGAGGATCAGCCGGGGAACCAGGGCCACCCCGAGCCCCGCCGCCACCAGCCCCAGCACCGCGACGTAGTCCTCGGTCTCGAAGCTGACCTCCGGGTGGAAACCGACGTCGTCGCACAGCGCGAGCAGGTGACCGCGACAGCGCGGGCAGCCGGCGATCCACTGCTCGTCACGCAGGTCGGTGAGGCGGACGACCTCACGGTCGGCGAGCGGGTGACCGGCGGGGAGCGCGACGGTCACCGGGTCGTCGAGGACGTCGATGACCTCCAGCCCCTCCAGGTCGTCCTCGCCCCGGCCGGCGTCCGTGCCGTCGTAGGTGAAGGCGACGGCGAGGTCACAGAGGCCGGCCCGCAGGGCCGCCAGGGACTCCGGCGGCTCGCCCTCGGAGAACTGGACCGTCACGCCGGGGTGGGCCGCCTTGACCCGCGCCAGGGCGGTCGGGACCAGCGTGGCGGAGGAGGACGGGAACGCCATGAGGCGGACCCGGCCGCTCTCCAGACCCGCGATGGCCGCCACCTCGGCCTCGGCGTTGTCCAGCGCCGCCAGCACCTGCACGGCGTGGCGCGCCAGCACGGAGCCGGCCTCGGTGAGGCGCACGGTCCGACCGGACCGCTCCACCAGGACCGTGCCGGTCCGCTGCTCGAGGCGGCGCACCATCTGGGAGATCGCCGGCTGGGTGTACCCCAGCGACCGTGCGGCGGCGGTGAAGCTGCCCTCGGCGGCGATCGCACGCATCACGCGTAAACCTGCGACGTCAAACATGCAGACAAGGATAACCGCACCTTATGCAGCAGTCCTCACTACGACGGTGGGTCGAGCACTGTGCCTTCCGTGACGATCCGGACACTCGCCACGGTGATCACCGACTCCAGGCGCTGGACCCGAACGGTCTCAGTGCGGACACTGGCGGCATGACGTCGTGGTTCAGCAGTCCCGCCGCCCGCCGGTGGTCCCTCGCGGCCGGCAGGAGCGCCGCCCGCGAGTTCCACCGCACCCTGCCCGGCTTCGCACCCACCCCGCTCGTGGACCTCCCTGCGCTGGCCGTCGAGCTCGGAGTGGGCCGCGTGCTCGTCAAGGACGAGTCCGCCCGGCTCGGTCTGCCCGCCTTCAAGGTGCTCGGCGCCTCCTGGGCCTGCCACCAGGTGGTGACGCGCACCCCGGGGGCCGCGCTGGTGACCGCCACCGACGGCAACCACGGGCGGGCGGTCGCGCGCACGGCCCGGGAACTGGGCACGACGGCCACGATCTTCGTGCCCGAGGTGATGCCCGAGAGCACCGCCGCGCACATCGCAGCCGAGGGCGCGGAGGTCGTCCGCGTCGACGGTGACTACGACCAGGCGGTCCGCGCCGCCGCCGACTACGCCGCCGACTACGCCGCCGCGGACCCGGAGCGCGAGCTGGTGCAGGACACCGCCTGGGAGGGCTTCGAGCAGGTGCCGCAGTGGATCGTCGAGGGCTACCAGACCCTCATCGAGGAGGTGGACGAACAGCTCGGGCGACAGCCCGACCTCGTCGCCGTCCCCGTGGGTGTGGGGTCCCTCGCCCAGGCGGTCGTCGCCCACTACCGGCGCGAGCTCCCCGGTAGCGAGGTGGGGGTCCCCGCCGCGGCGCCCACCCGGGTGCTCTCCGTCGAGCCGGACACCGCCGCGTGCGTCCTCGCCAGCCTGCACCACGGCATACCGTCCTCCGTCCCGACCGCCGACACCGTGATGGCCGGCCTCAACTGCGGCACGGTCTCCGGCCTGGCCTGGCCCGTGCTGCGCGACGGCTGCGACGCCGCCGTGACCGTCGCCGACGCGGAGGCGCTCGCCGCCTCCCGGGAGCTGGAGGACCTCGGCGTCTCGTCCGGGCCCTGCGGTGCCGCGACCCTGGCCGGCGTGCGCGCCGCGCTGAGCGACCCGTCGCGCCGGGCCGATCTCGACCTGCCGAAGGACGCCGTCGTCGTCCTGCTGTCCACCGAGGGTCTGGACTCCGCGTGACCAGCACCCCGCTGCACAGCGCCGACTACGACTTCAACGACGACATCCTCACGGCCGGGGTCGCCTCCTATGTGCACGCGGTGCGGGCGGAGCTCCCGGTCGCCTGAGAGCACCGGTGCGACGGCAGGCGGACTCCGAGGGTCGGGAACGGTCGGTGCCGATGAGTTCGCGGGCGGCCGGCGGTCGGCACAGGTATGGACACCACACTCGGAAGCCTGATGCTCGGCACCACCGACCCCGACCGCCTGCACCGCTGGTACACCACCGTGCTCCCGCCGAAGCGGGACGAGCGGCAGGACAACTACCGGATCCTGGAGTACGCCGGGTTCTGGCTCTTCCTGGACGCGCGCGACGACGTGCAGGCCACCCACCCCGACCCGGCCCGGACGCTCATCAACTTCGACGTCGAGGACGCGCGCGCCGTCGTGGCCCGGATGGAGGACGCCGGCACCACGTGGGTCGCGCCGCTGGAGGACCGGGACGGCAGCCTGTTCGCCACGGCGCAGGACCCCGACGGCAACTACGTGCAGATCATCCAGCTCAGTCCCCAGCACCGTGCCGAGATGACGGACCAGCCCGCGGCCACGGCCGCCGGCCTGGGGACCGACGACGCCTTCTCGGGCTTCTCCGTCAACGACCTGGATGCCGCCGAGGAGTTCTACGGGCGGGTGCTCGGGATCCCGGTGGAGCGCCAGGGCGGCCCGATGGACATGCTGACCCTGAAGCTGGGTGATCGCGGCGTGCTGCTCTACCCCAAGCCGAACCACACCCCCGCGACCTACACGGTCCTCAACTTCCCCAGTGACGACGTGGCCGCGAGCGTGCGCGCCCTCACCGAGCGCGGCGTGACCTTCGAGCGCTACGAGGACATGGAGCAGGACGAGCTCGGCATCCACACCGGCGGCGGACCGCTCATCGCGTGGTTCACCGACCCGGCCGGCAACGTGCTCTCGGTGATCGCGCGCGACTGACGACCCGGTCCGCGCAAACGCAGGGTCAGGTCAGAAGCCTGGCGGAGGAGGGGGTGGTGGTGGCGAGGAGAACCCACCCGGAGGCGGCGGTGCCGAGGGCCCACCGGGCGGCGGAGCCGAGGGCCCACCGGGCGGCGAGGGCGAGGAGAACCCACCGGGCGGCGGAGGCGCCGAGGCCCCGCCGGGAGGCGGCGGGGGAGGCGCGGTCTGCAGCTGCAGGCCCGCGAGCCGCCCCTCCTGCTCCAGTGCCTGCAGGCCGCCGCGGACCCGGGCGAGGTCGGCCGGGTCCACCGGCTGCCCGTGCTGCTCGCGCCAGGCAAGCAGACCGTAGTCACGCAGCAGGCGCTCGGCGTCCCCTGCGCCGCTCCAGCTCGCCGATGCCTGGCTCAGCGCCGTGTCCGCCTTGGTGGCCAGATCACTCGCTGCGGCCCGGGCCTTGTCCAGGAATCCCATGACTGGGAGCATAGCCCCCGCAGAACAACCCGTGACGGTTCTGTCAGGGGTCATCGGGAGCCGGACGGCGCGGCGCGCCCCGGCCTGAGCGAGGGAGCAGACGACAGATGGCGATTCACGGCAAGCTGTTCAGTGAGCACGCGGAGAACCAGGCGACCGACCCGTTCGTCCAGCAGAACAAGAAGCTGCTGAAGGTCTCGATGGGCTACGGCCCGGTCTGGGCGCGCACCGGATCCATGGTGGCCTACCAGGGCTCCATCACCTTCAGGAACCGCGGCTCCGGCGGTCTGAACAAGCTGCTCAAGTCGGCCGTGACCGGTGAGGGTGTGGACCTCATGGAGTGCACCGGCCAGGGCGAGCTGTTCCTGGCGCACGACGCCGCGGACATCCAGGTCTTCTACCTCGAGAACGACTCCGTGTCGGTCAACGGCAACAGCGTGCTCGCCTTCTCGGCCTCGATCGAGTGGGACATCCACCGGATCCAGGCACGCGGCGGCATGATGACCGGTGGCCTCTACAACGTGACGCTGCGCGGGACCGGTTACGTCGCCGTCACCACGCACGGTGAGCCGGTCGCGCTGGACGTCGCGAGCGCCCCGACCTTCGGTGACGCGCAGGCGGTCGTCCTGTGGACCTCCGGGGTGACGATGGACATCAGGGTCGACACCGGCGGTCTGAAGTCCCTCGTCCGCGGCGGCACGGGCGAGATGCTGCAGATGGCCTTCGGCGGTCAGGGCCACGTCCTGGTCCAGCCGTCCGAGGGGGTCGTCACCGGCGCCACGGAGAAGACCAGCAGCGGCGGACTCTTCGGAGGGTGACGGGATAACGCGCTGTTAGTCATTCTGCAACAAGTATGGCGTTGTGTAACCGACCGCTGTCCGTCACAGTGGGGGAATGACCACTGTGGCGGACCGTTCTCCCCTGACCGACCGGGTGCACACGCTCTGGCAGCCGGTGCCCGGCTACCTCAACGCGGCAACCCTCGGCCTCCCCCCGCGCGCGGTCGTCAGTGCGCTGCAGGAGGCGTTGGGGAAGTGGCAGTCGGGGCAGGCCAGTGCGGTCGAGTACGGCCAGCTGGCCGAGACGGCACGGGCGCAGTATGCCGAGCTCGTGGGCGTCCCGACCGGCACCGTCGCCATCGGCTCGCAGACCTCCGTCCTCGTCGGTACGGTCGCCGCCTCGGTGCCCGACGGCGCAGAGATCCTCTGTGTCACAGGCGACTTCACCTCAGTCACCTACCCCTTCATGGTGCAGGCGCACCGCGGAGTGACGGTCCGCCACGTGCCGCTGTCGGCGCTGGCCGCCGAGATCCGCCCCTCCACCCACCTCGTGGCCTTCAGCCTCGCCCAGAGCAGCACGGGAGAGCTGGCCGACGTCGCCGCCGTGACTGCCGCCGCGGCCGCGCACGGCGTGCTGACCCTGTGCGACCTGACCCAGGCGGCAGGCTGGATGCCGGTCGACGCGGGAGCGTTCGACCTCACTGTGTGCGCGGGCTACAAGTGGCTGTGCCAGCCGCGCGGCACGGCCTACCTCACCGTGCGGCTGGAGGTGGCGGAGGCGATCGTCCCGAACAACGCGGGCTGGTATGCCGGGGCGTCGGTCTGGGACAGCGTCTACGGCCCGGACATGACACTGGCCGGGGACGCGCGTCGCTTCGACGTCTCGCCGGCCTGGCTCTGCTGGCTGGGCGCTGCCGCGGCGGGGGAGGTGTTCGCCGGGCTCGACCTCGCGCAGGTGCGTGACCACGACGTCCGGCTCGCCAACCTGCTGCGCGACCGCATCGGCGCGGAGCCGTGCGCCCGACCCGTGGTGTGCCTGGAGGACCCGGACGGCACCCGCGCCGACCGTCTGCAGGCCGCGGGCGTCGTCTGTGCCACCCGTGCCGAACGGGTGCGACTGGCCTTCCACCTGTGGAACACCGAGGACGACGTGGACCTGGTGTCCACCGCGATCGCCTGAGCAGCGAGGCACGGTGCCGTGTCTCGCTAGGGCGCCACTCCGGGTCGCACCCCGGACGATCGCCCGGTGGACACCTGACGGTCAGCGTGGTGTTCACCATCTGGTCACGCGACAACGGTTGCCTGGGGCCGTGCTGCACCACCAGCCCCAGCCTCCCCTCACCCCGGGGGACCCTCAGGCCGCGCAGATGGACGCCGCGCGGGCCACGGCACACCACGGCCCGTCGGCGCCCGGCCCACGCCACGGAACGGCCCTGTGTCTCTCCGGCGGCGGGTTCCGGGCGGCCCTGTTCCACCTCGGGGCCACCCGTCGGCTCAACGAGCTCGGCATCCTCGGCCGGCTCCGGACGATCAGTGCGGTCTCGGGCGGCGCGATCGTGGCCAACCTGCTCGCGGACCCCCGACTGCAGTGGCCGGACCCGGACGGACCGGCGGCACCGGTCGTCGGCTTCGAGGAGTGCGTGGCCGAGCCGCTGCGCCGGCTGACCGGGCGCAACGTCCGCACGCCGGCGCTGCTCTCGCGGATCAGGCCCAGCGGCTGGGCCCGGCCCGACGCGAGCGTCGGGAACCTGGCCGAGCAGATGGCCGCGATCGTGCCCTGGTGGTCGACCGACCTGCGCTACAACGACCGCTCTGGCCCGGTGATCCTGACCTCCGCCACCGAGATCGGCTACGGCGTGAGCTGGGTCTTCGCGGACTCCCGCTCGGTGGCACCCCGCGGGCGCATCGGGGACCACCGCCTCGGGTATGCCGCTCCGCCGCCGGGTCTGCGCATCGCCGACGCGGTGGCCGCCTCGTGCGCCTACCCTCCGTTCTTCCCACCGATGGAGCTGGACGGGCGCACGCTCGCCCTGCAGGGTGGCGTGCCCGACCCCGCGGAGGCGCCGCAGGTGGCGCACGGCCTCCTCTCGCGGATCCAGCTGGCCGACGGTGGCATCTACGACAACCTCGGCGTCGAGCCGGTGTGGTCCGACCACGCCGCCGTGCTCGTCAGCGACGGCGGGGCGGTGTTCCGCTCCCGCCCGGCAGGCTCCCTGGTGGGCCGGCTCTGGCACACGCTCTCGATCGCCGGCTCGGGACAGCAGACGACCCGGCTGCGCTGGTTGCGCGCCAGCTTCTCCGCCGGTCTGCTGCAGGGTGCCACCTGGTCACTGGAGTCCACCAACACCGTCTCCCGGGTCCCCGGGCACGGCCCCCTCCCAGGTGAGCGCGCCAGCTACCCGGCAGACCTGGTTGACCAGATCAACCAGGTGCGCACCGACCTGGACGCCTTCCGGCCGGCCGAGCAGCACATCCTGGAGCGGCACGGGTACGCGGTGGCCGACGCCTCCGTGCACCGGCACAGCCCCCAGCTCGTCGCCCGTCCCGCCGGGTTCGAGCTCCCGCACCCCGAGGTGGCCGACCCCGTCACCGTGCGCCGGGTGCTGCGCGACTCGGGCCAGCTGCGTCCGCTGGGTCGGCGCTGAGACACCACGCCGACGCCTGCTCCGGGCCCCGCCGAGGCTGGACGCCGACTCCGGTGCCGGGCCGCGGCCGGCCCCATGGCGCTTCGTCCGGAAGGATAGTCGTTTACATCGCGCGTGATCTGCGCCACAATCAAGGTTGTGCTGAGCACCCGTGACCCGCTCGCGGTCGTGGTGGAGATGGTGACAGCGGTATCCCTGGCGCCGGAGCACCTCGAAGACCGTGTCGATGCCATCGTGGACATCCTGATCCCCGAGCTGCACGCCAGCCTGGGGCTCCTCATCCGCGCCGACGTGACGCACCTGGACATCCAGGTGCTGGGTCGCCGACTGACCCCGGGCACGCAGGGCCACATGCGTCAGCAGGTCCGCAACCAGCTCGCCGACCCGCTCCTGGCCCCGGTGCTCCTGGGCGACCTGACGCCCACCACCGCCGCCCGTGCCTTCGGCGCGGACGCCTGGCGACAGTCCGGCACCCGCGCCAGCGTCATGGTCACCTTCGGGATCGACCAGGTCGCCACCCTCCCCGTCCACGGAGGCTCGGACGTGGTCGTCTTCATGGTGGGCCGCGCCGGCCCGGACTTCACCGAGGAGGACCTGGCGCTGCTGCGCGCCGTCCAGCCCGTCGTCACGGGGCTCGGCATGCTCCTGCGGTTGCCACGGCATACCCAGCAGGTCGCCGAGCCGGACGCCGTCCACGGTGCCGGGCTCACCAGTCGGGAGGTCGAGGTGCTGGAGCTGCTGGCGCACGGCTACAAGGCGACGGTGATCGCCCGCAAGGCGGGCTGCTCCACCCGCACCGTGCACCGTCACCTCGGCAACATCTACGACAAGCTCGGTGTGAGTGACCGGCTCAGCGCCGTCAACCGTGCCCACACCCTCGGTGTGATCGCCGGTGCCCCGGTCGATCTGTCCTGACACCCGTCCCCGGCCGTCGTCCCTGAGGCGGTCAAGGTTCATTCCTGAGGATGATGCGGGAAGTGGGTAGGCAGGGCAGGGTGGTACCCGGGAGACCGGGACCCGCGACGGGGAACGGGCCGGATCCCGAGCCCGTGGAAGTGCCGGGCGGTGCCTCTTCCCGGGGCAGCACCGTCCGGCACTTCTCCGAGGTGCACCAGCTCCGACTCCGGTGGCGCCCACCGTCACCGGGGGCTACGTTCGGAATGATCCTGGCGCCATGGCCGGGACCCGAGCAAGGAGAGTGCACGTGCCCATCAACAGCGAACACCTTGCAAGTCTCACTGACGCCGACGTCATCGACCAGAACGGCGACAAGGTCGGCGGAGTGGGTCAGATCTACCTGGACGACGCCACCGGTCAACCGGCGTGGGTGAGCGTGAAGAGCGGGCTGTTCGGCCTGCGCGAGTCCTTCGTCCCGCTCAGCGGCGCGGACGTCGCAGGCGGCAACATCCGGGTGCCCTACACCAAGGACTTCATCAAGGACGCTCCGCGGGTCGATGCCGAGAACCACCTCGACGACAGCCAGCAGTCCACGCTGTACAGCTACTACGGGGCGGAGCGGCCCACAGCGGCCGGGGGAGAGTCGACCGGTGAGGCCGACCCGACGGCTACCTTCGGAAGCGAGCAGACGGCCGAGGACCTGTATGACGCGCGCTCGGAGAGCGAGCCGGCGCGAGTGACCTCCAGTGACCAGGAGGGGGAGCTCACCACCGACTACCAGGAGGGGGCGGTCACCAGTGAGTACACGACGCCCGGCGGTAGCGACGAGATGAGCGCGCCCGGTGCAGGCATGGGAGCAGCGACGGGTGGGCTGCCCCGGAGTGACGAGGCCGCGGCGCCCGACAGCGCTCCGGTGGCGGGAGGCTCCGACCCGGCTGCGGGTCTGCCCGCGACCGACACGGCGGCCGGTGCGGAGCCCGTCGGCTCTGACGCCGGTGCGGGCACGACACCCGGGGGCCAGCACACGCCCAGCCCGCGCGACCCCGACTGGGACGAGACGCAGCACGCGACCTACCAGCAGGAGAACCCGGCTGCCCAGGAGGACTGGTCGGCCGAGGAGGCACCCGAGGAGCCGGTCTCCACCACCTGGTCGGTGCCGCCGAGCGACCCGGCCGACGAGGAGCCCACCCGGGTCGCCCGGTCCGGGTACGCCTCCGACCGTCCGGCCGCGCACTCCTCGGCCTACGAGGGCCACCACGCGACGACGGCCCCCGCGGGTGAGGGTGTCGCAGCCGGAGCGGAGGGTGAGCCGGTGATCGACCAGACCGTGGAGGAGGAGGCCGTCTACACCGCCGACGCCGATGCCGCGGCTGGCGATGCGGACGCGTTCGGCACGGTGGAGCCGGTCGGCAGCGAGGCACCGCCGGAGCCGGGCTCGACAGCGGGCGAGTACAGCCCCTACGAGAACGTCGAGCCCACGGCCGGCGCCGGGACGGCGACCGACGACGCAGTGACCGGCGCCCCCGGTCAGACGGGCACGGGCTACCCCGAGGATGTTGAGGAGGACTCCGGCGCAGGACTCGGCGGCGCCGCCCTCGGGGGCGCGGTGGCCGGTGGTGCCGTGGCCGGCGGCGCGGCGGCCGGCTACGCGGCCAGTGAGACCGGCACCACGGCCTACGAGGTGCCCGGCGCAGAGACCGGGTCGCCGATCACGGATGCCGAGCCCGGTGCGGAGCTCGCCGCCGACCGGGAGGTTCCCTACGACGCCGGGACGGCCCCCGCGGACGAGACCCTGGAGGCAGGGGCCGACACCGGTGACGCGCCCTCGGACGCGACCCTGGAGTCCGGGACCGACACCGGTGACGGCGACGGCGAGCCGGAGGCCTTCGGCGCCCAGGGCTACCGCCCGGACCGCGACGGCACCGAGATGACGGACGAGGAGCGGGAGCGTCTCAACCAGGCGCGCGGCGCGCTCTGACGCACTGACCGGCTGCCCCTGACGCACGACAGCGCCGCCCGACCGATGGGGTCGGGCGGCGTTGTCGTGGCATAGGTGCCGCCCGCCGGGAGGGGGGAGGACCGGCAGGCGGCACCAGCTCAGAGGACGCACTCCGGGCACCCGCACCGCGTCGGTGCGGGGAGGCGCCGCGTGGCTCAGACCCGGCGCAGGACCGCCGTCACCTTGCCCAGGACCACGGCGTCGTCGCCGTCGATGGGGTCGTAGGCCTCGTTGTGCGGCAGCAACCACAGCTTGCCGTTGGTGCGCTTGAACGTCTTGACGGTGGCCTCGTTGTCCAGCATGGCCGCGACGATGTCACCGTTGATCGCGTCCTGCTGACGGCGGACCACGACCCAGTCGCCGTCACAGATGGCGGCATCGATCATCGAGTCACCGACCACCTTGAGCAGGAACAGCTCACCGTCCCCGACGATCTGCCTGGGCAGGGGGAAGACGTCCTCGATGGCCTCCTCGGCCAGGATCGGGCCACCGGCGGCGATGCGGCCGACCACCGGGACGTAGGACGCCTCCGGACGGGCGTCGCCGATCCCGGTCTCGTCGTAGTCCATCCGGGCGCCCCCGGCGTCTGCGGCGGACTGGTCCGCCTGCTGCTGGGCGGGAGCGTGCCGGCGATAGCCCGGCGCGGTGCTTTCCTCGCCGCCGGGCAGCACCACCTCGATGGCGCGCGGTCGGTTGGGGTCGCGGCGGAGGTAGCCCTTGCGCTCCAGCATCCGCAGCTGGTAGGCGACGGAGGACGGTGAGGCCAGCTGCACGGCCTCACCGATCTCGCGCAGGCTCGGCGGATAGCCGCGCTGGTCCACGGAGTCGCGGATGACCTGCAGCACCGTCGCCTGTCGAACGGTCAGGTCCGCGCGTCCGTCGCGCTCTGGTAGGTCGTGAATGTCAGCCATCGTCGTCCTGCCCCTCTCGCTGCCGGAACCCTCGCGTTGCACTGAACCAGCAGGTCAGAGCTTTGTCAGTGGTCCCTGGTTAGGTATTTCACGTGGTCACATCGTACGAGCTTTCGAATGGGCAGGCAAACACCCGTTCGATATGGCGTGTCGACAAGTTCGTACGACTGTGCTACACATGGAACATGCGTCCGATCGCACAGGCGTTCGGACCGGCAGAGACGGAGGGACCATGAGCGCCATCGCACTGCACGACATCCTGCAGGACCTCGAGCCCGTGCCGGCGGGTCGGTCGCCGCGCCGCCGCAACCACCTGCGGGTGGTGGCTCCCGGTGAGACCGCGCCCGTGTCGGCACGTGCCGCCCGGCCCTCGCGCGGGCTGGTGCTCACCCGCCGCGGTCGGCTGACGGTGACCCTGACCGTGGCGACGGTTCTGGTGCTCGCGGTGGTGGCCGCGCTCGGGATGTTCCCGGCCGCGGCCGACGGCGGGCAGACGGTCGTGGTGCAGCCCGGACAGACCCTGTCGCAGATCGCGGTGACAGAGCTGCCCGAGCTGCCGGTCGACCGGGCGATCGTGCAGATCCAGCTGGCGAACGGCCTGAACTCGTTGCACATCCAGGCCGGTGCTGAGCTGGAGATCCCGCGGCCCTGACCGGGTGGGGACCCGTCGGGTGGGCTACTCGGAGGCGCGGGTGCTGGTCACCGCGTCCCACACGATGGGCAGCTGTTCGCTGGGGATGAAGAAGCCGCTGATGTGGGGGTCGAACATGAGGCCGTGGATCCCGGCGCTGCTGTAGGCCGCACTGGACTGGACCACCTCGGCCGGGGGGAGTGCGATCGCATTGAGGTCGTCGGCGGGGCCGATCATCTCCTGCTTGACGGCGAAGTCACGTGCCCGCTCCGATGTCGTGAACGTCAGCAGCATGAGCTGGCCGTCGATCTCGGCGGCGGCTGGCGACTCCGCACCCTCATCGCCGACGGCGATGAACCACCAGTGGTCCAGCCCCATGGTGAGGCGCCACAGGGCAGCCATCCCGACCTGGTCCTCTGGTCCCGTGACCTGTGCGGCCAGCCGATCGGTCTCGCTCGGCGCGGGCGACGCGGGGACGGCATCCGCGGCCGATTCCGGCGAGGCGCCGAGGGACTCTTCAGGGGCAGGCTCCGGGGTGGCGGCGGCCCCCTCGAAGGCACTGTCGTTCTGTTCGGTCATGGGTCCAGTCGACCACACCACGATGCAAAACGCCCCACGCGCCCCTCGCTCAGTCGCGAGGCGCTGCCGAGATGAGTCGCTGTCCTTCCTGCGTGTGAGCACCCACGACGGGGGTCGGCGGGAGGATGCCGTCGATGCGTGGTCCCATGCCGTCCAGCGGCACCACGACGTCCTCGGCGCCCACCTGCACGGTCTCGCCCCGCACGTCGACCTCGATGGGCACGCCGTCGGTCACCCGCAGGCGGAGGTCCGTCGCGCGGACCACGACCTCCAGCCGGGACCCCTGCCAGCACAGCCCGAAGCCGAGCTCTGCCCAGTCGTCCGGCAGCCGCGGGTCGAACCGGAGCATGCCGTCGTGGTCCCGCATGCCCCCGAAACCGCCGACGAGGCTGCCCCACGCGCCACCGGTGGACGCCACGTGGACGCCGTCCGCGGTGTTGCCGTGGCGGTCCGCCAGGTCGACGAAGAGGCTGTCATAGAAGTAGCGCAGAGCCATCTCGTGGTAGCCGACCTCGGCGGCCATGATCGACTGGACCACGGCCGACAGGCTGGAGTCGCCGGTGGTGATCGGGTCGTAGTACTCGAAGTTCGCCCGCTTCTCCTCGGGCGTGAAGGACTGCCCGGCGAGGTACATCGCCAGCACCACGTCGGCCTGCTTGATGACCTGGAAGCGATAGATCACCAGCGGGTGGAAGTGCAGCAGCAGCGGCCGCTTGTCGGCCGGGGTCTGCGGCAGGTCCCAGACCTCGTGCTCCAGGAAGTGCTTGTCCTGCGGGTGCACCCCCAGTGCCTCGTCGAACGGGATGAACATGCCATCGGCGGCGCGCTGCCACGCGGTCACCTCCCCGTCGGTCAGGCCCAGCCGCTGGACCGCTCGGGCGTAGTCCCGCGGGTCCGAGGCGCGCAGCTCGGTGACCGCCTCGACGGCGCTGACCAGGTTCGCCCGGGCCATCACGTTGGTGAACAGGTTGTCGTCCACGACGGTCGTGTACTCGTCCGGGCCGGTGACCCCGTGGATGTGGAAGGCCGCGTCACCGTTGGTGCCCCAGAACCCCAGGTCGGCCCACATCCGGGCCGTCTCGACCAGGATGTCCAGACCCTCCTCCAGGCGGAACCGGCGGTCACCGGTCGCATTGACGTACTGCACCAGGGCGTGGGCCACGTCGGCGTTGATGTGGTACTGCGCCGTGCCGGCGGCAAAGTAGGCCGAGGCCTCCGCGCCGTTGATCGTGCGCCACGGGAACAGTGCCCCCTCCTGGGACATGTCCCGCGCGCGGCTACGTGCCGCGTCGAGCATGTTGTGCCGGAACCGCAGGGCGTTGCGCGCGGTCTGGGGGGAGGTGTAGGTCAGGAACGGCATGACGTAGACCTCGGTGTCCCAGAAGTAGTGGCCGCCGTAGCCCGAACCGGTCACGCCCTTGGCCGCGATCCCGGCGGTGTCGGCCCGTGCGGACGCCTGCGCGAGCTGGAAGAGGTTCCAGCGGATCGCCTGCTGCACGGCCGGCTGACCCGGGACGCGCACGTCCGCGCGGGACCAGAAGTCCTCCAGCCAGTCCCGCTGCTCCTGCTGCAGGTGCTCCAGGCCGTCGGCGCGCACCCGGTCCAGGGTGCGGCGGCAGCGGTCGATCAGCTCGCGCACCGGCACGCCCCGGGAGGTGTGGTAGACGGCGAACTTCTCCAGGTGGATCGGGTGGCCCTGGCGGGCCTCGATCCGGAAGACCTGCTTGGCGCTGTCCGGCTCGGCGAGCACCTCGGTGGTGTACGGGTTCTCGGTTTCCATCACGTGGTCGACCGCCACGGCCAGGGTCATCCGTGACTCGGCACAGACGTAGCCGAGCTCGGCGCGTCCGTCCTGGGTCGAGTGGTGCTGCGGGTCCAGGACACGCCGGTCGAAGCCCTCGGCCTTGCGCGGGTCCACGCCCTCGCCCATCGCGGCAGAGGGCACGTGGTACTCGTCGAAGCCGTCCTGGCGGTTGAGGAGCTGGCTGGAGATGACGATCGGAGCGTCCCCGTCGAGCAGCTCCAGATCCATCGACATCAGGCCCAGGTGCCGCTCGGCGAAGGAGACCATCCGGCTGGTGGTCACCCGCACGCGCTTGCCGGACGAGGTGCGCCAGATGAGGGAGCGACGCAGCTGACCGTCACGGAAGTCCAGGGAGCGCTCGTACTCCTCGAGGTCGGCGTCGGCCAGCAGCAGCGGCTCGTCCTCGACATAGAGCTTGATGACCTTCGGGTCCGGCACGTGCACGATCGTCTGGCCGACGCGGGCCAGCCCATAGGCCTCCTCCGCGTGCTGGATGCGCCAGGTCTCGTGGAAGCCGTTGATGAAGGTGCCGTGGGTGTGGGTGTCGCGGCCCTCCTCCACGTTGCCGCGCATCCCCAGGTAGCCGTTGCCGACCGCGAAGATCGTCTCGGTCACGCCCAGGTCGGCGTTGTCGTAGGCGCGTTCGACCAGTCGCCACTCCTCGGCCGGGAAACGGGTCCGGTCCAGGGGGTCGACAGGGGCTTCGAGCAGCGGCCGCTCGTGCTGCCCGACGGGGGCGTCGCTCTCGTCGGCCCGGTGACGGGTCTGCGTCATGAGCGCTCTCCGATCAGCTCGGCGAGATCCTGGACGACCACCTCGGCACCGTTCTCCCGCAGCGGCTCGGCACCCGCGCCGCGGTCCACGCCGACGACCAGTCCGAAGTCACCCGCGGCGCCCGCCTGCACCCCGCTGATCGCGTCCTCGAGCACCACGGACCGGGACGTGGGCACACCCAGCTGCTCCGCCGCATACGCATAGGTGTCCGGGCGGGGCTTGCCCGCCAGCTGCTGCTCCTGGGCGACCCCACCGTGCACGACGACCGGGAACCGGTCGGCGATCCCGGCCGCCTCCAGCACCTCCGGCGCGTTCCTGGAGGAGGAGACGACTGCCATCCGCACCCCCACCTGCTCGAGGTGGTCCAGCAGGGCCAGCGACCCGGCATACGCCTGGATGCCGTCGCTGCGCAGGACCTCCGTGAACAGCTCGTTCTTGCGGTTGCCGAGGCCACACACGGTCTCGGCGGTCGGCGGGTCCTCGGCAGAGCCCTCCGGCAGCTCGATCCCGCGGGACTCCAGCAGGGCGGCCACACCCTCGTAGCGTGGACGGCCGTCGATGTGCGCGAAGTAGTCGTCCTCGGTGTAGGGCTCGCTCACCCCCCGCGCGGTCAGGAAGTCGGTGAACATCCGGGCCCAGGCGCTCATGTGCACCTCGGCGGTCGGCGTCAGGACTCCGTCCAGGTCAAACAGGGCTGCGTCGTAGTTGTCCCACTGCACGCGGCCCAGCCTAGGTGAGAGCAGGAGCAGGAGCGGTGCCCACCGAACCGCCGCGCGTGGCCCGGCGGGTGCCCTGTGGACGGGGCGCCGCTCGTGTCGGCGGGGGACCGTAGCGTGGGGTGCATGAGAGAACAGGCGCTGCAGGCACTCCGGCGGCTCGTCGGGCGCGACGACGCCGACTTCCGCGATGGTCAGCTCGAGGCGGTCGAGGCGCTGGTGGACCGGCGGGAGCGCGTCCTGGTGGTCCAGCGCACCGGGTGGGGCAAGTCCGCCGTCTACTTCGTGGCCACCGCCCTGCGGCGTCAGCAGGGGGCCGGGCCGACGATCATCGTCTCGCCGCTGCTCGCCCTGATGCGCGACCAGATCGAGGCGGCCCGACGTGCCGGGATCACGGCGGTGTCGATGAACTCGGCCAACGCGGAGGAGTGGGGCGCGGTGCGGCAGCAGCTCGCCGAGGACTCCGTGGACGTGCTCCTGGTCAGCCCGGAGCGGCTGAACAACCCCCGCTTCCGCGAGGAGCAGCTGCCCGACCTCGCGGCGCGCTGCGGGCTGCTGGTCGTCGACGAGGCCCACTGCATCAGCGACTGGGGTCACGACTTCCGTCCGGACTACCGCCGGATCCGGACCCTGCTGGCCGGGCTGCCGGCCGACACCCCGGTGCTGGCCACCACGGCCACCGCCAACGAGCGGGTGGTGCACGACGTCGTCGAGCAGCTCTCGGTGGGGGCCGACGGCTCGGCGCGGCAGGTCAGCACGATCCGCGGGCCGCTGGCCCGGGCCTCGCTGCGCCTGGGCGTGCTGGAGCTGGAGACGCCGGAGCGACGGATCGCCTGGCTGGTCGCGCACCTGGGAGACCTGCCCGGCAGCGGCATCGTCTATGCCCTGACGGTGTCGGCGGCCGAGGACCTGGCGGCGACGCTGACCCGCGCCGGCCACACCGTGGCGGCCTACACGGGGCGGACCGACCCGGCCGACCGGCTCGAGCTGGAGCGACGGCTGCGGGACAACGAGGTCAAGGCCCTCGTGGCCACGAGTGCCCTCGGGATGGGCTTCGACAAGCCCGACCTGGGGTTCGTCGTGCACCTGGGGGCGCCGAGCTCCCCGGTCGCCTACTACCAGCAGGTCGGCCGCGCGGGGCGCGCCACGGAGCGGGCGGACGTCCTGCTGCTGCCGGGCGTCGAGGACCGCAACATCTGGGCCTACTTCGCCTCCGCCGCCATGCCCCGCCAGGAGCAGGCCGACGCGGTGCTCACCGCGCTCGCGGCCGCCTCCCGGCCGCTGTCGACCGCTGCCCTGGAGACCCAGGTCGACGTGCGCCGCACCCGGCTGGAGCTGCTGCTCAAGGTGCTCGACGTCGAGGGCGCCGTGGAGAAGGTCCAGGGCGGCTGGGTGGCCACCGGGCAGCCGTGGACCTACGACGCGGTGCGCTACGAGCGGGTCGCAGAGGCTCGTGACCGGGAGCAGCAGCTGATGCTCGACTACCAGCGAGGCCGGACCTGCCGGATGGCCTTCCTCCAGCAGTGCCTCGACGACGCGACCGCCGCACCCTGCGGCCGGTGCGACGTGTGCGCCGGCGTCTGGTGCCCCACGGACGTCCCGGCCGAGGCCGTTGACCTGGCGATGGGCCAGCTGGCGCGGGTCGGTGTGCCGGTCGAGCCGCGCGCCCAGTGGCCCACGGGGATGGACCGGCTCGGGGTGCCGGTCCGCGGCAAGATCGCGGCCGGCGAGGCCATGGCCATAGGTCGGGCGCTGGCCAGGGTGTCCGACCTCGGGTGGGGGCAGCGGGTCCGCGAGCTGGTCCAGGGGCCCGACACCACGGTGCCGGACCAGATCGTCAACGCGGTCACCAAGGTGCTGGCCGACTGGGACTGGGCCCAGCGACCCGTCGCGATCGTGTCCGTGCCGTCCCGGCAGCGCCCGCAGCTGGTCGGTTCCCTCGCCGGGCGGATCGGCGAGCTCGGTCGGCTGCCCTATCTGGGTGAGCTCACCGCCACCAACGGCGGGCCGACGGGGGAGTCGGGCGGCAACAGCGCCTTCCGCCTCGCCGCCGTCTGGGACCAGTTCGCCGTCGGCCCCGAGCTCGCGCAGCAGCTCGGCGGTCTGCGGGGTCCGGTGCTGCTGGTCGATGACCTGGTCGACTCGCGCTGGACGATGACGGTCGCCGCCCGGACGCTGCGGCTGGCCGGTGCCGAGCAGGTGCTGCCGCTGGTCCTGGCGCAGGCGGGGTGAGCTCTCACCGGCACCTCAGGTGCACAGGGATCGGGCCGCCGCAGGTGGCTGCTCAGATCACGCCGGCCGCGCGGGCGGGCTCGGCGTAGGCCACCGCCAGCGAGGCCACGGTCTCGTGGGCGTTCAGGCCGCTGGGGTTGGGCACCACCCAGAGCCGGGCACCCTCCAGGTCGCCCGGCTGCTCACCGGCCGCCGCCCGGCGCACCCCGAACGCAGCGCGGTAGGCCGTGACGCCGGCGACGGCGACCACGTCGGGCCGCACCCGGCGCACGGTCGCTCTCAGCCGCGCCGCGCCCTCGCGCAGCTCCTCGGCGGTCAGCTCGTCGGCGCGCGCGGTGGCCCGGCGGACCAGGTTGGTGATGCCGACACCCCGGGCCAGCACCTGCGCCCGGTCCTCGTCGGTCATCCCCGCCGAGGGGTCGATGCGCCGCGTGAGGATGCCCGCGGTGAGGAGTGCCGGATAGAACCGGTTGCCCGGGTGGGCGAAGTGCGTCTGCGTCGCGGCGGTCCACAGTCCCGGGTTGATGCCCACGAACATCAGTCGCACCGGCGGTGCGGCCGCACCGGTGCCGCGCGGGAGCAGGTCGGGCACCTCGCGGCCCCGGAACGACTCGAGCTCGTCCCGGGTGAAGCGCCGGGTCGGCGGTCGGGAGGTGGGCACGGTCTCAGACCAGCTCGAGCCCGTCGGCGACGACGTGCCCGGCCCGGAGGACGGTGCGGTCGCTGGGCCGGTCCATGACCGCCGAGGTGACCGTCTCGCCCGCGACCAGGACCAGGTCGGCCGGGTCGCCGACCGCCACCCCGGGCCGGTCGTCGGTGCCCGCCAGGCGCGGCACCGTGGGGTCGACGATCGAGCGGCCGCCGCGCGTCGCGACGGCGACCGCGTGCTCGATCAGGTCGTCCGCCCGGTGGCCCATCGTGAAGGCCAGCTGCCACGTGCGGTCGAGCATGTCGCCGTTGCCGTAGGGCGACCAGTAGTCGCGCTGCCCGTCCTGGCCGAGCCCGACGCGCACCCCCGCCCCGGTCAGCTGGTCGACGGGCACGCGTGACTTCCCGCCCGGGGCGACCGAGGCCATCGCGATGTCCGCCTCGGCCAGCCGCTCCAGCAGGCCCCCGACCTTCGTCGGGTCGTCGAACAGCGCGTAGCCGTGCGAGATCAGCACGTTGCCCTGCATGCCCAGCGCCAGGGTCCGTTCGACGATGAGGTCGGCGCTGAACAGGCCGAGGTCGCCCGGTTCGTGCAGGTGGATGTCGACGGGACGGCCGTACTTCTCGGCCAGGCCGAAGACGATGTCCAGGTGGCGCACCGGGTCGCGGTCCAGCGTGCACGGGTCGATGCCACCGACCACGTCGGCGCCGGCACGCAGGGCGTCCTCCAGCACCTGCGCCGACCCCTCCTCGCGCAGCAGACCCGCCTGCGGGAAGGCGACGACCTGCACGCTCGCCCGGTCCCGGTGGGTCTCCCGGGCGGACAGGACGGCCTCGAGCCGCTCCAGGCCGGCGTCCACGTCGACCTGGGCGAAGGAGCGGACGGTCGTCGCGCCGTGCGCGATCTCCAGCCCGAGCAGGTTCGTCACCCGCTCGGTGAGACCGACCTCCGCCTCCCGCCAGTGCGCGCGGTCGTTGAGCATCATCGTCCACACCCCGGGGCCACCGGTGTGCGGGCGGAACGGCAGCCCGACCCGGTTGGAGTCCAGGTGGCAGTGCGCGTCGGTGAAGGCGGGCAGGACCAGCCGTCCCCGCCCCTCCACCACCGTGGCCGGCGCACCGGCAGGGCCGCCCGGCTCCTCGGCATACGGCGCGGTGGGGGACGCACCGGTGATCACCCCGTCCGTCACGGTCAGGTCCACCGGGGGGCCGCCCCACGGTCGGACGTCGCGGACGAGGGTCGGTGCGGGGGTGCTCGGGGCTGTCATCTGACCGACGTTAGCGCCCTGCGCGGCGGCCCGCCGTCACCGGCTGCCGGCAGGGCCCAGTGCCGGGACTGACGGAGTCTGTATGCCGAGGGGCGCGGGCTACTGGCCGGCGGCGGCGAGGATCTGGGCCCAGGTGACCTGGCGGGGGGAGCCGGCGCGGTCGGGGGTGGCCAGGGTCGCGATGGCGCGGGCCCGCTCGGTGCGGCCGAGCTCGTCGCCGAACCGGTCGACGACCAGGAGCGCGCGCGGCCGGGCAAGGCCGCCCATCACCTCGCGGACCGCGTCCATCAGCTCCACCGCCACGGCATCCAGGTCGGGCGAGGGGCCGACCTGCTCGCTCAGCGCGACGGCGGCCACGAGGGCCCGACCGAGCTCGGGGTCCTTGCGCCAGGTGACCTCGGCCCCCGCGACGAAGGGGTGCTCGGCGAGGACCTCCCGCACCTCGCGCAGGGAGACGAGCTGTCCCGAGATCGAGACGACGTCGTCGGTGCGTCCCAGGAAGGCCACGTCGCCGGCACCGTCGCGGACCGCGAGGTCACCGGTCGAGTAGCTGCCTGGGTGGCGGGTCCAGTGGGCGTCGGCCACGGCCGCCGCCGACCCCTCGACGCCGACCATGGTCCCGGCCCACGGCAGGCGCAGCACCGCCTCACCGATCTCGCCGTCGGGCACCGACCGTCCGTCCGGGTCGACGATGTCCAGGCCGCAGTCGGGCAGGGTGCCCGGGATCTGGTCCGCGCCCACGCGCTGGGTCCCGGCCGACTCGGTGACCCGGACGACGCCGCCGAGCTCGAGCTGCCCCCAGGCGTCCGAGACCCTCAGGTGCCGGGCGGCGAACGCCTCGCTCAACCACTGCGCCAGCTCCTGCTCGACCGGTTCGCCCGCCGTCGTGACCCGCCGCAGCGAGGGCAGGGCGGAGACCTCGGGCAGCTCGCGTGCCCAGCCGCGGACCGTGCGCACGACCGAGGGGCTGGTGACCATGCTCTCCACGCCGTAGCGCGCGATGATGTCCCAGGCGCGGGTCTGGCTGGGCACGTCGAGGGTGCCCTCGTACATCACGGTCGTGTCGCCGTAGGCCAGCGGTCCGTAGATCCCGTGGAACTGGGTGACCGCCCACGCGATGTCGCCGGCGCACCAGAAGACCCCGCCGGTGCGCAGCTCACGGTGCACGGCGAGGGCACCCGCCAGCATCGTCGCGGTGCCGTGGACGACCGAGACCGGGTGGCCGCCCCGGTTGGCCAGCGGCACCGTCGCGACGGGATGGTCCGGCGCCAGGGCGACGGGCGCGGACGGGTCTCCGGTCCCCTCGCTCGCGGAGGGACCGGGGCGGGTCGCGGCGACCAGGTCGTGGTACCACCGGTCGCCCTCGAACCAGGCGACGTCCATGCCGGTGCGCCGCACCACGATCGTGTGCTGCACCGAACCGCCGGCCAGGAGCGCCTCGTCGGCGCGCGCCTTGAGCGGCAGTACCGTCCCGTGCCGCCAGGCCCCGTCCTGGGTGAACAGCACCTTCAGGTCGAGCAGGTCGAGACGGTCGGCCAGCGGCTCGACGGGCAGCGGCGCGGGCAGGATCGTGTGCACGGCCCCGATCCGGGCGCAGGCCAGCATCGCCACGACGGTCTCCGGCAGCCAGCCCAGGTGCAGACCGACCCGGTCACCCTCGCCCACGCCCATGCCGCGCAGCGCCCGGGCGAGCGCGCACACCTGCTCGTGCAGCTCGGCATACGTCATCGACCGGCGGTCGCCCGGCTCGCCCTCCCAGTGCACCGCCACCCGGTCACCGCGCTCCGGCAGGTGCCGGTCCAGGCAGTTGACCGAGAGGTTCAGCGTGCCGCCCGTGAACCAGCGGCCCGAGCGGTCGCCGGGCTCCCACAGCTGGGTGTATGCCGTGTCCCAGGTGATCAGCTCGGCCACCTCGGCCCAGTCGCCGGGTGGGGGAGTGCGCAGTCCCGTGCCCTCGGTGGGGGTGTTCTCCCGGGCCACCGCGCGCTCGGTGGGGGTGTTCTCCCGGGCCACCGCGCGCTCGGTGGGGGTGTTCTCCCGGGCCACCGCGCGCTCGGTGGGGCTGTTCTCCGGGTCACCGTGCGCTCGGTCGAAGGAGGAGGAGGAGGGGGTGGGGTCCTCAGGCATGCCCCAGGGTCCTTCCTGCCGCGCGGGCCGCCCGGGCGAGGTGGCCCGCGACGCGGCCGACGGCCTCGGCGTCGTCGGGTCGGTCGAGGTTGGCGGCCAGCGCCGCCACGGTCACACCCTGACCGTCGACCAGCGGCACCGCAACCTCGGCCGGCAGCGTCGGGTCGTCCGGCTCGTGGGCCAGGTGGTCGGCCGCCGCCCAGGTCGCGCGGGCACCCGACTCGTCGGCGGCGGTCCGGTCGGTCTCCTCGGCCCGGTCCAGGGCGCGGAGCCACTCCTCGTCCGTGGCGCGGGCGGCCAGCAGGCGCCCCCCGGCGCAGCTCAGGGCCGGTCCGACCCGGTGCGTGTCACGGTAGGGGCCGCGGTCGGTGCCGTCGACGCGGTCGACGTAGACGACCTCACCGTGGACCAGCGTCTCGACATGGATCGTGTTGCCGATCTGGTCCCGCAGCTGGGACAGATAGGGACCGAGCGCGCCCAGCAGGGGCAGGCGCGACAGGTAGTGGTTGGACAGGCGGGTCAGCTCCGGTCCCAGGCCGTACCTCGAGGAGCGAGGGTCCTGCACGACCAGGTCCGCGAGCACCAGCGAGCGCAGCAGCCGGTGGACGGTGGGGATCGACATCTGCGAGCGCTCGGCCAGGTCGGTGAGCTGCTGGTAGGCCGGTCCCTCGCCCAGCAGCTCCAGGAGCCGGACCGCGTTGCGCACCGTCCCGAGGCCCCCGCGGCCCCCGGCGCCGGCCTCGTCCACGCGCGGTGTCTCGGCCCGTCCCGTGCTCATTGCCCCACCTCCTCTTCCGTCTGCTGCGGCAAGTGAACCATACTCCGTTATAACTTTCCGGTGAAGGTGCTTGCTTTTCAGATAGTGAAAATCTAGAGTCAGCACCGGCGAGTAACCGGGTCTGATCCGGAAACCGTCACCTCCGAGGCTCAACGACGAACATCAGGAGCGGCCAGTGCTCACCAGGGCGTACCAGCACTCACTGCGCGGCAGCCACCTCCCGGCCGGGCAGCCACTGCTCGAGGTCGACAACATCTCCCTGCGCTTCGGTGGGGTGAAGGCGCTGCGCGACATCTCGCTCACCGTCACCGAGGGCGACGTCCACGCGATCATCGGCCCCAACGGCGCCGGCAAGTCCTCGCTGCTCAACTGCATCAGCGGGCTCTACCACCCGCAGGAGGGTGAGATCCGGTTGCACACGGTGCCCGGCTCCCGGGGCGGGCACCGCCAGGACGCCGACCGGACCACGGGGGAGGTCCGGACGCACACGCTCACCAGCCTCGCGCCCTACAAGATCGCGCGGTTGGGGGTGGCCCGCTCCTTCCAGAACATCGAGCTGTTCTCCGCGATGACCGTCCTGGAGAACCTCATGCTGGGCCGCCACATCCACATGAGGAAGGGCGTCCTGTCCTCGATGCTGTGGCTGGGCCCGGCGCGGCGGCAGGAGATCGAGCACCGGCAGCTGGTGGAGGAGGTCATCGACCTGCTGCAGCTGCAGGCGGTGCGCAACAAGCACGTCGGCGCCCTGGCCTACGGCGTGCAGAAGCGCGTCGAGCTGGGCCGGGCGCTGTGCCTGCAGCCGGCGCTGCTGCTGCTCGACGAGCCGATGGCCGGCATGAACGCCGAGGAGAAGGAGGACATGGCGCGCTACATCCTCGACGTCCACGAGCTGGCGCAGGTCTCGGTGGTGCTGATCGAGCACGACATGAACGTCGTGATGGACATCTCCGACCGGGTCACCGTGCTCGACTTCGGCGCCAAGATCGCTGACGGCACCCCGGACGAGGTCAAGGCGGACCCGGCGGTGATCGAGGCCTACCTCGGCGCTGAGGAGGAGGACCAGGCCGTGCGGGAGGCGGTCGCCCACATGGAGCAGCAGGTCGCTCAGGAGACCGCGAAGGAGGGTGACCGTGGCTGAGGACGTGCGAGACCACGACGAAAATCCGGGTGGGGCTGACGACACCACTACGAGAACTGGGGGGAGCGAGGCTGGGGGATCCACAGGAGGCGGAGCCCCCCGTGCAAGAGAGGTCGGGGGGTCCACGGGGGGCGGAGCCCCCCGTGGAGGGACGTTCCCGCGGCTGCTGCTGGAGATGGCGGCCACGCGCCCGGACGACGTGGCGATGCAGGAGAAGCAGTACGGCATCTGGCAGCCGATCACCTGGGCCGGCTACGCACAGCGTGTCAAGGACACCGCGCACGGGCTCGCGGCGCTCGGGATCGAGCGGGGCGAGATCATCGCCGTGCTCGGTGACAACCGGCCCGAGTGGCTGATCGCCGAGCTCGCCGCCCAGAGCATGGGCTGCGCCGTCGTCGGCATCTATCCCACCTCGATCGGTGAGGAGCTGCGGCACATCCTGGCCACCGCCCGCGCCCGGATCGTGGTCGCCGAGGACCAGGAGCAGGTCGACAAGCTGCTGCGACTCCTTGAGGAGGAGACGCCGGCCGACACCGAGCCGGTGCTCGTCGAGCGGATCGTCTACTACGACCCCCACGGCCTGGAGCAGTACGACGACGCCGTCCTGCTCGAGTTCACCGACCTGGAGGCGCTGGGCCGGCAGCGCGCGAGCGAGCACCCGACCTGGTTCGAGGACCAGGTCGCGGCCGGCTCGGCCGACGACATCGCGGTCATCTGCACCACCTCGGGCACCACGTCCAAGCCCAAGCTGGGCGAGCTGTCCCACCACAACCTGCTCACCATGGGCGAGCACCTGACGCAGATCGACCCGATCCGCTCCAAGGACCGTTATGTCTCGTTCCTGCCGTTCGCCTGGATCGGCGAGCAGATGCTCGCCGTGGCGTGCGGCCTCTCCAACGGACTGACCATCAGCTTCCCCGAGGACAGCTCGACCCAGCGCAGCGACCTGCGGGAGATCGGGCCGGACCTGATGTTCTCCCCGCCGCGGATCTGGGAGTCGATGCTGTCGGAGGTCCAGGTCCGCATCGACGAGGCAGGTTGGCTGAAGCGCCGCGTCTTCGGCTGGGGTTATGACGTCGGGGACAAGGTCGCCGCGATGCGGGTCACCGGCAAGAAGCCGGGCGCCGTGCTGAGCCTGAGCCACAGGCTGGCCGACGCCGTGGCCACCCGCCCCGTCCGGGACCAGCTCGGGCTGGCCCGTATCCGCCGCTGTTACACCGGTGGAGCCCCGCTGGGGCCGGACGTGTTCCGGTTCTTCCACGCGATCGGGGTGAACCTCAAGCAGATCTACGGCCAGACCGAGATCTGCGGCATCGCCGTCGTGCACCGCGACGACGACGTGCCGTTCAACACCGTCGGCACCCCGATCCCGGGCACCGACCTGCGGATCACCGACGAGGGCGAGATCCTGCTGCGCTCGGCCTCGGTGTTCCGCGGCTACCACCGTCAGCCGGAGGAGACGGCCAAGACGGTCGACGCCGAGGGCTGGCTGCACACCGGTGACGCGGGCTACCTGGACGACAACCGTCACCTGGTCGTCATCGACCGCGCCAAGGACGTGCTCACCGCGGCCGACGGCACCCGCTACTCCAGCGCGTTCATCGAGAACAAGCTGAAGTTCAGCCCGTATGTCGAGGAGGCGGTCGTCTTCGCCCCCAGCGACTCGCCCGCGGACAAGGGCGGCATGACCGCGATGATCACCCTCGACCCGGCAACCGTCGGGTCCTGGGCCGAGCACGAACGGCTCAGCTACACGACCTACACGGACCTGGCCGCCAAGTCCGAGGTCTACGACCTCGTCGCCGAGGAGACCACCCGGGCCAACGAGGACCTTCCGGAGACGATCCGGGTCACCCGGTTCGTCCTGCTGCACAAGCAGCTGGACCCGGACGACGACGAGATCACCCGCACCCGCAAGGTGCGGCGCAACGTCATCGCGGAGCGGTACGCCGACATCATCGCGGCGCTGCAGCGGGGCGATGACCAGGTGAGCATCCGCAGCCGGGTCACCTACCAGGACGGCTCCAGCGTCGAGCGGGAGCTGGACCTGAGGATCTTTGACCTGACCACCTACACGATCCCGGAGGGCCGGGGCCGTCGACCCGTCTGGAGTGGTCGCCGATGAGTACCTTCCTGAGCCTGCTGGCCTACGGGTTGGCGGACGGGGCGATCCTGGCCCTGGCCGCGCTCGGCTTCGTCCTGATCTACAAGGCCACCGGCGTCATCAACTTCGCCCAGGGCGAGTTCCTGCTGGTCGGTGCCTACATGTTCTACACGGGTTTCGTCGTGATGGGGCTGCCGCTGGTGGGTGCGGCGCTCTTCGGCGTCGTGGTCGCCACCGTCATCGGTGTCCTGGTCGAGCGGGTGATCCTGCGCCCGATGGTCGGGGAGAACCCGATCAGCATCATCATGGTGACCATCGGGCTCTCGATGTTCCTCAAGGCCGTGGTCCAGGCCTTCTACGGCACGACGCCCAAGAGCCAGCCGGCGATCCTGCCGCGCAGCTCGGTGGAGATCTTCGGCGCGATGATCCCGCTGAACCGGCTCTCGGCGATCCTCATCGCTGCGGTGGTGCTCACCGCGTTCACGATCTTCTTCCGCAGGTCCCGGCACGGCATCGCGATGCGGGCGGTGGCAGACGACCAGCAGGCAGCGATGACGATGGGCATCTCGGTGCGCCGGATCTTCGCCATGGCCTGGGCGCTGGCCGCAGTGAGCGCGCTGATCGCCGGTGTGCTGCTCGGCGACATCTCGGCCGTCGACCAGAACATCGCCTCCTTCGGCCTGCTGGTCTTCCCGGTCGTCATCCTCGGTGGTCTGGACTCGGTGCCCGGCACGATCGTCGGTGGCCTGACGATCGGCCTGCTGCACCAGTTCACCGCCGGCTACCTGGACTCCGGCCTGGCCAACGTCATCCCGTACATCGCTCTCGTCCTGATCCTGCTCGTGCGTCCGTACGGCATCTTCGGCGAGACCCGGATCGAGAGGGTGTGAGCTGACGATGGCTGCCACCGCCACCGGTATCCACCACCGGAGCTACACCTCAGAGCTGCGCCTGCGCGCGACCCGGGCCGAGTACTTCCGGCTCGGCCTGATGACGGTCCTGCTGCTGGTCCTGCCGTTCGTCCTGGACAACTACTGGCTCTCGATCGCGAACACCATCCTGATCGCCGTCATCGGCGCGGTCGGGCTGAACATCCTGGTCGGCTACACGGGGCAGATCTCGCTCGGCCAGGGCGGCTTCATGGCCGTAGGTGCCTACAGCTCGGCGATCCTGTCCGACCGGATCGGACTGCCGACCCCGCTGGCGATCCTGCTGGCGGTCCTCCTCACCGCGGCGGTCGGCGTCTTCTTCGGTCTGCCGGGTCTGCGACTCAAGGGTCTCTACCTGGCGATCGCCACCCTGGCCAGCCAGGTGATCATCGAGTTCCTGGTGCGCCGCGACATCGGCGACTTCCTCACCGAGGGCCTGGGCTACATCAACGTCGACCGGCTCGCCTTTCTCGGCTTCGAGATCGGCGGTCGCGACGTCTTCGAGCAGCAGTGGTACTGGATACTGCTGGTCCTGGCGGTCCTCACCGTGATCTCGGCGCGCAACATCTTCCGCACCGGGCTGGGGCGCTCGTTCATGGCGGTCCGTGACCAGGACATCGCCGCCGAGGCGATCGGTGTCAACCTGACCCGCGCCAAGCTCACGGCGTTCGCCGTCAGCTCCGGCTTCGTCGGGCTGGCCGGTTCGCTGACCGCCCACTACAGCGAGGTCGTGTCGTGGGAGAAGTTCACCCTCGACGTCTCGATCCTCTACCTGGCGATGATCATCGTCGGTGGCCTGGGCAGCATTGCCGGTGCGGTCTACGGAGCGGTCTTCATGACGCTGCTGCCCGAGCTGATCCGCCGCTTGGCCAACGCCCTGGAGTCCACGATGCCGTTCCTGGGAGACCAGCTCCCGGCCGTGCGCAACGCGACCTTCGGTGCCGTCATCATCGCCTTCCTCATCTTCGAGCCGCGCGGCCTGGACCGCATCTGGCAACGGATGAAGGACTACGTCAGATTCTGGCCGTTCCGCTACTAGCCGGCCGAACTGCATACCCGTGACCCCTCCGGACCACCCGGTCCCGAGACCCAGGTCAAAGAGTCACACACCCCTATGAAGGAGACAGAAATGTTCGGAAAGTCCCGCAGTGTGGCGGTGGCTCTGGCAGCCGCGTCCGCGCTCGTCCTGTCCGCGTGCGGTGGCGACGACGGGGGCGGCGGCGACGCCGACTCCGACGAGCCGATCAGCATCGGCATCATCGCAGACCTGAGTGGGGCCACCGGTGACGTGGGCACGCCCTACAACCAGGGCATGCTCGCCTACATCAAGTGGCGCAACGGCGACGGAGGCATCGAGGGCCGGCAGATCGCGGCCGAGTCCAACGACTACGCCTACGAGGTGCCGCAGGCCGAGTCGCTCTACAAGCAGTACGTCAACGACGGGGTCGTGGCCATCCAGGGCTGGGGCACCGGCGACACCGAGGCACTGTCGGGGAGCGTCGGCAAGGACGAGCTGCCGTTCATGTCCGGCTCCTTCGCCGAGCCGCTGACCGACCCGGCGGAGGCGCCCTACAACTTCGTCGTGGCGCCGACCTACTCCGACCAGATGCGCGTCGCGCTCAACTGGATCAACGAGGACTCCGGTGGCAGTGGTGAGGTCGCCGTCTTCCACAACGACAGCCCGTTCGGCCAGGCTCCGGTGCAGGACGGTGAGGACTGGGTCGCCGAGAAGGGCTACGACCTGGGCTACCAGGCCTACGCCATGCCGGCCGGCTCCCAGAACTACGTCGGCCTGCTCTCCCAGGCACAGGCCCAGGGCGCGAAGTACATCGTGATCCAGAACGTCGCCTCCCCGGCCGCGCTGGTCGCCAAGGACATCGCGGCGCAGGGCCTGGACATGAAGATCGTCTGCCTCAACTGGTGCGCCAACGAGCTGTTCATCGACTCCGCAGGTGCCGACGTCGCCGAGGGCCACATCCTGATCCAGCCGTTCGCGCCCATGAGTGTCGAGAAGCCGGGCCACGAGCCGATCAACGAGTACCTCGAGGCGGAGGGCACCGACCCCGAGACCATCGGCACGTCCTGGGTGCAGGGCTGGTACGCCATGCACGCCATGGCCGAGGGCATCGAGCACACGCTGGTGGAGGGCAACGAGCTGACTGGTGCCAACATCCGCGAGTCACTGGAGACCATGGGTCCGATCGACACCGGTGAGGTCATCGGTGGGGGTCCGCTCGAGTTCTCCGCGGACAGCCACCGCGGCTCCACCTCGACCGGCATCTACCAGGCGCAGGACGGCATGATGGTCGAGCTCGAGGCCGGCGCGACGCCGTGACCTCACGCACCGACACCACCGCACCGGGGGCGGCGCCCGCCGCCCCCGGGGCGGGGTCCATGCTGGCCCTGAACAACGTCGAGGTCATCTACGACGACGTGATCCTGGTGCTGCGCGGTCTCTCGCTGGCGGTGCCGGAGGGCAAGATCGTGGCGCTGCTCGGCTCCAACGGCGCCGGCAAGTCCACCACGCTCAAGGCGGTCTCCGGGCTGCTGCCGAGCGAGCACGGCGAGGTGACCGACGGCAGCGTCACCTTCCAGGGGCAGGACATCACCCGGATGGACGCCGCGGAGCGGGTCAAGCTCGGGATGAGCCTGTGCATGGAGGGGCGCCACGTCTTCGAGCACCTCACCATCGCCGAGAACCTCACGGCCGGCGCCTACACCCAGAAGGGGTCGGGGGAGGACCTGGACCTGGTCTACTCCTACTTCCCCAAGCTGGCCGACATGCGCAGCCGGGTCGCCGGCTACCTGTCCGGCGGTGAGCAGCAGATGCTCGCCATCGGGCGGGCGCTGATGGCCCGGCCCAAGCTGCTGATGCTGGACGAGCCGTCGCTCGGCCTGGCGCCGCTGCTGGTGCAGGAGATCTTCGGCTACATCAAGCGGCTCAACGAGGAGCGCGGTCTGACCGTGCTCGTCATCGAGCAGAACGCCCGCCGGGCCCTGGAGGTGGCCGACCACGGCTACATCATGGAGCAGGGGCGGATCGTCCTCGAGGGCAGCGCCGCGGACCTGCGGGAGAACCCGGACGTCAAGGAGTTCTACCTCGGCCTCGGCGAGGAGGGCGACCGCAGGAGCTACCGCGACGTCAAGCACTACAAGCGCCGCAAGCGCTGGTTGTGACACAAGGAGCCGGGATGAGTGTTGAGGCAGCCCTGCGTGGGCACCTGCAGGAGCATGGCCTGGACCGGGCGGTGGCCGACCTCATGGGGCGGGCCGCGGCGGTGCCGGGGCTGGCCGACCGTTGCGCGGAGGCCGGCGTGGACCCGACCGCCGTGACGTCGGTGGCGGCCCTGTCCGAGCTGCCGGTCCTGCCCAAGGACGCGGTCGTGGACCTGCAGAAGGAGCGGCCACCGTTCGGCGGGATGCTGGCCGAGGGTGCGGACGTGGTCCGGGTCTTCCAGTCGCCCGGCCCGTTGTACGAGCCGCAGCTGGCCGGCGCCGACAGCTGGCGCTGGGGGCAGGTCTTCGCCGACCTCGGGGTCGGGGACGGCGACACGGTGCTCAACTGCTTCGGCTACCACCTGTCACCGGCCGGCGCCATGCTGGAGGCCGGCGCGCTGGCCACCGGTGCCCGGGTGCTGCCCGGCGGCATCGGCAACCAGGACCTCCAGGTGCGGGCCATCGCCGACCTGGGCGTCACGGCATACGCCGGTCTGCCCAGCTATCTCAAGGCCCTGGTGGAGCGGTATGACGAGGCTCGCCTGCCGCGTGAACGGTGGCGGTTGGACCGGGCACTGGTCACCGCCGAGCCGTTGCCGGACTCCCTGCGCGAGCTGCTGGGGGAGCGGGTGCCGACTGTCCGGATGGCCTACGGCACCGGCGAGACCGGCCTGCTGGCCTACGAGAACGGCGACGGCGCGGGTCTGGTGCTGGCCGACGGCGTGCTGGTGCAGGTGTGCGCCCTCGGGACAGGGGAGCCGATCACCGACGAGACCGAGGGCGAGGTCGTGGTGACCGTGCTGCGGCCGGACTACCCGCTGGTGCGCTTCGGCACCGGCGACCTGTCCGGCTGGATGCTCGGCCCGGACGGGTCCCTGCGGCTGCGTGGGGTGCTCGGGCGGACCGGTGCGGCGGTGAAGGTGAAGGGCATGTTCCTGCACCCGGCGCAGATCGCCACCGTGATGGGTGCGGTGACCGGCGTGGCCGACTACCGCTTCGTCGTCGGCCGCGCCGACCACGTGGACACCCTGCGGTGCGAGGTCGTGCCCGAGCCGGGTGTCGACGCCGCCGCGCTGGTGGCCCAGATCGGCCCCCGCGTGCGGGACGGCCTGCGGTTCCGGGCCGACGTGGTGGCGGTCGCCACGCTCACCGAGGGTGCGGGACCGATCCTGGACACCCGCGACTGGGCCTGACCCGGCCCCCCGAGACCGGGTGTGTGCGGTGCGCCGGCCCTGAGCGTCGCACCGCGCGCACCTGCTCCCGCAGGTGGTGAGACCATGGGCTGAGCGGCCCCGTGAGCCGCCGTCCACGCCCCCGACCCGGGAGTCTGACCATGCGCCTGCCCGCCGCCCTCGGCCTCACCGTCCTCGTTCTCGCCGTTGCCGGCTGCAGCAGCGACCCGGCCGGGGACGCCGTGGGAGGGGCCGGTGACTCGGTCGCGACTGCGGACGCCGCGCTCCTGGCCGCTCACGGCCTCGAGGGGTTGAGCGCGACCCAGATCGTGGACACGCTGGACTCCTCGACCGACGCGCGTCCGCTGCCGTTCGGCGCCTCGGTCACCCCGACCCAGGTCACCCTGACCGACGGTGAGCAGGAGGTCGCGCTCGCACTGCCCGAGGACTCCTTCTATCTGTCGGTCGCCCCGTTCGTCACCAGCACCCACGAGTGCTACTTCCACAGCCTGGCCGGGTGCCAGGGGGAGCTGGTCGACACGCAGGTGGACGTGAGGATCACTGGCACCGACGGCGCGACGCTGGTGGACGAGCGGGTCACCACCGGGACCAACGGGTTCGCCGGCTTCTGGTTGCCGCGTGACATCACCGGCACCATCAGGATCGAGCACGAGGGACGCACCGGCGCCGCCGAGTTTGCCACCGACGCCGACAGCCCCACCTGCCTCACCACGCTCCAGCTCTCCGCCTGAGCCGCGGTCCGGGTGGCCCCTCAGGTGAGTGTCGGGTCGGCGCCCAGGGGCGGCACCGCGAGGTGCCAGTCAGTGAGCTGCTGGTACGCGTCTCCGACGGCCACCAGGACGCGCTCCTCCCAGGGTGCCGCGGTCAGCTGCAGACCCACGGGGAAGCCGTCCGCGATCCCGCAGGGCAGGGTGAGGGTCGGCACATCCGCCAGCGACCAGGCGTAGGTGTTGCGGGACACGGCTCGCGTCGCGGAGATCATGTCTGCCCCACCGGTCACCGGCGGTGCGACGGGCACGGTCGGGGTGGCGATCAGGTCGATGCCCTCGAAGGCCGAGGCCAGGGTCCGCTTCCACTCGTTGCGCCGGCGCAGGGCGTCGACATACTCCACCGCGGACGTGGCGGCACCGATCTGCAGGCGGCTGAGGACCTGCGCGCCGAAGGTCTCGGGTGCCGCGTCGAAGCGACCGTTCGTGGCCGAGACGTACTGCGGCAGCACCATCGTGGTCTGGGTCTCGTGCGTGCGCCGGGAGCCGGGGAGATCGATGTCCTGGAGGACCACACCCCGTGACTCCAGGACAGCGAGGGCATCGTGCACGGCCTCGGCGAAGCCCGGATCGCAGTCGTCGAAGAACCAGTCGCTCGGGATCCCGATGCGCAGACCCGACACGTTGCCCCCGAGCGCGTCCAGGAGGTTGTCCCTGGCATGGGGGACCGAGGAGGGGTCGTCCGGGACATGCGCGTCAACGGCCACGACCGCGCGCGCGATGTCGCCGATGCGGCGCGCCATGGGACCGACCGTCGAGAAGTCGGGCATCGCCGGGGGCACTCCGTCGCCGCGGCCGTTGGGCAGGCGCCCGGTCGTCGGGCGGAGGCCGGTGACTCCGTTGATCGCTGCGGGTATGCGCACCGAGCCGCCGGCGTCGGTGCCGTAGGCGATCACGGACATCCCGGACGCGACCGACACCGCGGAACCCCCGCTGGAGCCACCAGGGATGCGGCTCAGGTCCCAGGGGTTCAGGCAGTCACCGAAGAACTCGTTCTCGTTGGTCGCGCCGCAGCTGAGCTCGGACAGGTTGTCCTTGGCGTGCACCAGCCCGCCGGAGCGACGGATCGCGCGGATCAGGGGCGCGTCGGAGGCGGCGACCGCGTCACGGTAGTAGGAGGTGCCGTTGGTCGTCGGGGTGGACTCCACCGCGAAGACGTCCTTCACGCTGACCGGGACACCGTCCAACAGGCCACCCCACCGCCCCGGATCCCCTCGCTCGGCCGCCCGGCGCCCGGCGACGTCCTCGCGCAGGTCGAGGACCACCGAGTTGAGGGTGGGGTTGAACTGGTCGATGTTGGCCGTGCAGGCGTCCAGCAGTCGGTCGCGGTCGGTGGTGTGGACTGTCATGGCTGATCTGCTCCTGTCGGTGCCGCGAGGTCGGCTGCCCCGGACCCAGCGAGGGCCTTGTCCAGGGTGGGGACGGCAGCGATGAGCTCTCGCGTGTAGGGGTGCTGGGGGTTCTCGTAGACCTCGTCGACCGGGCCCATCTCGACGATCTGTCCCTCGTTCATCACCGCGACCCGGTCGCAGACGTGCCGGACCACCGAGAGGTCGTGGGAGACGAACACCAGCGTCAGGGCCAGCTCGTCGACGAGGTCGGCAATCAGGTTGAGCACCTGTGCCCGCACGGAGACGTCGAGCGCGCTCACCGGTTCGTCCGCGACCAGGATCTGCGGCTTCACCGAGAGCGCCCGTGCGATCGAGATCCGCTGACGCTGACCACCGGAGAACTGGTGGGGGAAGCGGGTGGCGGCCTCGGGGGACAGGCCGACGGCCTGGAGGAGCTCCTCGACCCGACCCGGGGAGATGGGGTGGCGGAGCCCCACCATCGGCTCGGCGATGATGTCGGCCACCCGCATGCGGGGATCCAGGGAGCTCATCGGGTCCTGGAAGATCAGCTGGAGACGCTCCCTGAGGAAACCCAGCCGCCGGGTGGACAGGTGAGTGATCTCCCGCCCCTCGATCTCGATGCTCCCGCTCGTGGCGCGGTCCAGGCCGGACACGAGGCGGAGGAGCGTGGACTTGCCGCAGCCCGACTCGCCCACGATCCCGAAGCGCTCCCCGGGGGCGACGTCGAAGCTCACCCCGCGCAGGGCGTGCACCGGTGGGCTCGCGCGCAGCAGGGAGCGCCGCGGTCGGTGGTAGTCACGGGTGAGGTCGCGCACCCGGATCGCCGGCGACTGCTCAGCCATGTCCGACCTCGCTCGCAGGGGCGGGATGGTGGCACGCGAAACCGTCGCTCGCGTCCTGGCCGGTCCACGCTGGGGTGCTGGCACAGACGTCCGTCGCGTGGCCGCAACGGTTGCGGAAGACGCACCCGGCAGGGAACTGTCCGGCGGCCGGCACGGTGCCGGGCACCGTGGCCAGCCGACCCCGGTCGTCGACCACGGAGAGGTCGGAGGCGGCCAACAGGCCCTGCGTGTAGCGGTGGCGGGGTCGGGTGAACACCTGCTGCACGGGGCCCGCCTCGACGATCCGCCCGCCGTACATCACCAGGACCCGCTCGCACACCGTGGCCACCACGGCGAGGTCGTGGGTGATGAACAGCATCGCGGCACCGCGGTCGATCACCCCACGGACGATGAGGTCGAGCACGAGCGCCTGCACGGTGACGTCCAGGGCTGTGGTCGGCTCGTCACAGATGAGCAGGGCGGGGTCGTTGGCCAGTGCCAGCGCGACGACGACGCGCTGTCGCTGACCACCGGAGAGCTGGTGGGGATAGGACCTGGCGGTGCCCGGTGGGTCGGGCAGGCCGACCTGCTCCAGCAGGTCGACCGCGGCCGACATCGCGGCCCGCCTGGTGGGTCGCGTGCCGTGGATCAGCATGGCCTCCGCGACCTGGGCGCCGACGCGCATCGTCGGGTTGAGCGCGGTCATCGGCTCCTGGAAGACCATGGCGATGTCGTTGCCGCGCACCCGCGACAGCTGGTTCTCGTCGGCTCCCACGATGTCGTGGTGCACGTCAGCGACCCGCACCGACCCGGTGGCGGCCAGCCCCTCGGGGAGCAGCCCCATGAGCGCCAGGGCAGTCAGCGACTTGCCGGACCCCGACTCGCCGATCAGCCCGACGCGCTCGCCGGGCCGGATCGTCAGGTCCAGGTTGTCCACCAGCGACCGGTCCCCGACAGACACGCCGAGACCCGTGACGGTCAGGACGTCCTGCGCGAGCGGCGGTGCCGCGTGTGTCGTCATCGTCGATCCTCCAGCTTGGGGTCGAAGCGGTCCCGCAGGCCATCGCCCAGAAGGTTGAAACCGAGGACGGCCACCGCGATCGCCGCGCCGGGGAACAGCGCGAGTCGGGGTGCCGACCAGAGCATCTCCTGGCTCTCCTGCAGCATCCGGCCCCAGGAAGGGGTCGGCGGCGGCGTGCCGAAACCGAGGAAGGACAGGGCGGCCTCGGCCAGCACCGCGATGGCGAAGGACACCGAGGCCTGGACGATGATCAGGCTGCTGACGTTGGGCAGCACGTGGCGCAGCCCGATCGCGAACGGGCCGCGACCGCTGGCGCGGGCCGCCAGGATGTACTCCGTCTTGAGCACCTGCAGCGTGCCGCTGCGGATGAGTCGGGCGAAGTTGGGGATGGTGGCGATGCCGATCGCGATCATCGCCACCAGGGTGCTCGACCCGAAGACAGCGGTGAACATGATGGCCAGCAGGAGGGCCGGGAAGGCCAGCAGCAGGTCGTTGCACCGCATGACGAGCTCACCGAACCAGTTCGGCGCCATGGCCGACACGATGCCCAGCGGCACCCCGATCACTCCGGCCACGCCGACCGCCACGATGCCGACGAACAGGGTCGTCCGGGAGCCGACCAGGATCTGGCTGAACACGTCCCGCCCGAACTTGTCCGTGCCGAACCAGTACTCGGCGGACGGCAGCTGCAGCCGAGCGGCGGGGTTCACCAGGGTGGGGTTGTGCGGTGTCCAGACAAAGGAGAGCAGGCCCATGACGATGACCAGGCACACCAGGGCCGCGCCGATCAACAGGCTGTGGTTGCGCAGGCCCCGCCGCCGGGCGCCGGTCTGCCCGGTCGGCAGCACCTCAGGGATCTCGGCGCTCATCGGGCACCTGCCCGGAGTCGGGGGTCGATGATCAGGTAGAGCACGTCGACCAGGAAGTTCATCGCCAGGACGGCGACGACCAGAACCATCACGACGTCCTGCACCATGATCAGGTCCCGCTGCGAGACGCTGTCGAGCAGGAGACTGCCCAGCCCCGGGATCACGAAGACGCGCTCGATGACGACGGCGCCGACCAGCAGCGTGGAGAGCTGGAGGCCGAGCACCGTGACGACCGGCACGGCGGCGTTGCGCAGCCCGTGCCGCACCAGGGCCTGCATCGGCTTGAGGCCCTTGGCCCGCGCCGTGCGCAGGTAGTCCTCCCGCAGCACCTCGAGGATGGCGCTGCGAACGTACCTCGTGAGGACCGCGGACTGGACCAGCGCCAGGGAGGTGGCCGGCAGGATCAGCTGCTTGACGAACATGACCGGGTCCACCACCGGTGCGGTCCAGCCGTTGGCGGGCAACCACCCGAGCCACACGGCGAACAGCGCGATCAGGAGGATCCCGGCCAGGAACGCGGGGATGGCCACGCCCACCTGCGAGAGGGCCGACAGGGTCAGCCCGGAGAGCTGTCGGTGCCGCACCGCCATGACCGCGCCGACCGGGAGCGCCACCAGGAGCGCCACGATCATCGCCGTCCCGACCAGCCAGAGGGTGACCATGACGCGGTCGGCGAGCAGGGGACCGATCTCCGACCGGGTGACATAGGACAGTCCGGGGTCGAACGTCACCAGCCCGCCGATCCACTCCAGGTACTGCTCCAGCAGCGGTCGGTTCAGGCCGAACTCCTCACGGAGCTGGGTGACCGCTGCCTCGGAGGCGTTGACACCCAGCGCGACGCGGGCCGGGTCACCCGGGATGACCGCCATGAAGGCGAACACCAGGACACTGCTCACCGCGACGCTGGCCAGGAGGATGCCCGCCCGGATGAGGAGTCGGAGAGCCATCGCTGGTCAGGACCTGCCCAGCCCGGTCACGTCGAAGGACTCCGAGACGGCGTTCTGGGGCAGCCCGGTGATGCCCGCCTCCGCGACGATCAGGTTCGGCAGCACGAACAGCCAGTCGGCTGCGGCGTCCGTGGAGAGCAGGCGGGCGGCCTCCTTCAGCAGCTCCACCTCCTCCTGCTCGGTGCCGCTGTCGGCCCGCTGCAGCAGGTCGCGGAACTCCTCGCTGTCGTAGCGGGTGTAGTAGCCGGGGTCACCGAACACCTTGGTCATGTCGCGGGGTTCCGTGTGGGCGATGATCGTCATGTCGTAGTCGGCGTTGGTGAACACGGTGTTCAGCCAGGCTGCGGGGAACTCGAGCTGGTCG
This sequence comes from Ornithinimicrobium cavernae, assembly GCF_003121625.1. GTDB lineage: Bacteria > Actinomycetota > Actinomycetes > Actinomycetales > Dermatophilaceae > Ornithinicoccus > Ornithinicoccus cavernae. The sequence continues at coordinate 228,460 of NZ_QDDJ01000005.1, forward strand.
ATCGTGACGTTGAAGCCCGCCTGCTCGAGCTGGCTCTGCACCACGGTGCCGCACGAGGTGGCGTACGAGCGGGTCGGGAGGCGGAGCCGGAAGGTGTGGTCCGCGTGGCCGGACTCCTCGAGCAGGGCGCTGGCCTTGTCGACGTCGTACGGGTAGAGCCCGGTCAGGTCCTCGTACCAGGGGTCGGTCGGAGGCACCATGCTCCCGATGAGGGTGCCGCGCCCGGCCCAGCACGTGTCCAGAAGGGCCTGGTGGTCGATGGCGTGGCGGACCGCCTGGCGGACCTGCTCGTTCTGCATCGGCTCGCTGCCGTTGTTGAACGAGAGCTGGACCTCGCCGTTCGTGGTGCCCTCGATGACCTGGTACTTGTCGTTGCCCTCGAACTGGCCGAGGGTCTCCGGCGACTCCAGGAGGCCGATGACGTTGATGGTGCCCGTCAGCAGTGCGTTGTTGAGGGCGGTCGGGTCCTTGAAGTACTTGAAGTTCACCGTCTCGAACGCCGGCTCGTCGCCCCAGTACTCCGCGTTGCGGGACAGTGAGATCGAGTCACCGCGGGTCCACTTCTGCAGCTCGTAGGGACCGGTGCCGACGGGTTCGGTCGCCAGGTCCTCCGTGGCGTCAGGGCTGAACATGGCGCCGATCCGGGTGGTCATCCGGTAGAGCCAGCTGTTGCTGGGCTCGCTCAGGGTGACCGTCACCTCGGTGGGGGAGACGACTTCGACGGACTCGACGATGTCCATCGGCTCCTTGAGCGAGATGGTCCAGTCGTCCCGGACCGACTCGATGGAGTACTTGACGTCCTCGGCCGTGAACTCGTCACCGTTGGAGAAGGTGACACCTTCCTGAAGGACGAAGGTGTAGGTCCTGCGGTCCTCGGAAACGGTCCACGACTTCGCGAGCGCCGGGACGATCGTCCCGTCCTGGTCGACCTTCACCAGCGTCTCGTAGATGTTGTAGAGCAGCACCTGGGGCAGGGCCGCCCCTGCGGTCGTCGTGAGGTCCAGGTTCTCCGGCTCCGCGCCGAAGCCGATGGAGAGCTCCTCGGTGTCCGCGGAGCCACCGCCGGCGGTCGACCCTCCCTGGTCGGTGCCGGTCCCACCCTCGCCGGGAGCTCCCGCGGAGCAGGAGGCTGTGACGAGGGAGGCCGCCGCGAGCAGCGCCAGCGTCCGGCTTGTCAGTCGAGACTTCATTGTCAGATCTCCATCCGGGTCGGGGGGCGAGGACGGTATGCGGCTGGGTCGCCACCGTCGGGCGCCGCACCACGTGAGCCCGTGCTACTGGTCCAACCAGTGCACTGGTTTGTGGAGTGTAGCCTGACGACAGAACCGGCGGGTTGTCAAGGGTGCAGCCCGGTGAGACCCGGTCGGAGTGTCCTGACGGAAGGGATCTGTGACGTGTCCAGCGAAACCACTCTGGCCGGCATGACGGCCGTGGAGCTGCGGTCGGCCTACAAGGCCGGAACGCTGTCTCCGGTAGAGGTCCACGACACCCTCCAGGACGTCATCGAGTCCCGTGAGGGCACGCTGAACGCCCTGTGGCACCGCGACCCGCTCGCTTCGCGGGTCGCGGCCAAGAGCAGCGAGCAGCGGTGGCGCGAGGGCCGGCCGGCCGGGCCGGTCGATGGCATCCCGATCACCCTCAAGGAGAACATCGCGCGCGCCGGCATCCCCATGCCCTCGGGCACCGCCGGGGTGGAGGCGGTCATCCCGGACCGGGACGCTCCCGTCACGGCGCGGGTGGTCGAGTCCGGTGGGGTGGTGCTCGGGTCCACGGTGATGCCCGACTGGGGGATGCTCTCCTCGGGGGTGTCCAGCCTGCACGGCGTCACCCGGAGCCCCTGGGACCCGCGCTGGACCACCGGTGGGTCCAGCTCCGGTGCTGGCGCCGCCGCAGCCGCCGGTTACGGACCGCTGCACGTCGGCACCGACATCGGTGGCTCCATCCGGCTGCCGGGGACCTGGCTGGGCCTGGCCACGCTGAAGCCCAGCGCCGGACGGATCCCGCTCGATGCGCCGTACCTGGGGCGCTGTGCCGGACCGATGACCCGGACGGTGGCTGACTCCGCCCTGCTCATGAGTGTGCTCGCGCGGCCCGACGACCGGGACTGGACGAGCCTGCCTGCCGAGTCGATCGCCTGGGAGGACCTGGGCCTCGACGTGCGCGGCCTGCGGGTCGGCCTGCACCTGGATGCCGGTTGCGGCGGTGCGGTGGAGGAGGACATCCAGCGGTCCGTGCGCGGGGTCGCCGAGCTCTTTGCGGAGGCCGGAGCAGACGTCGAGACCCTCGACCCCTTCATGACTCCCGACCTGCTCGACGCCGTCGACCTGTTCTGGCGCGTGCGCTCCTGGAACGACTTCTCCGCGCTCTCGAGCGAACAGCAGGCCGCTGTCCTGCCGTACGTCGCCGCCTGGTGCGCCCCGGGTGCCGACGTCACGGGCAGGCGGGTCCTGGAGTGCTATCAGCAGGTGATGCAGATGCAGGCCCGCGCCGTCGCGGCCACCTTGCCGTTCGACATCGTCCTGTCGCCGGTCGCGCCGGTGGCAGCCTTCGCTGCCGAGCAGCCGATGCCCTACCCCGACAACGGGAAGGGCATGCAGCACATCGGGTTCACGGTCCCCTACAACATGTCGGGCCAGCCGGCGGCCACGGTCAACTGTGGGTTCACCGACGACGGCCGCCCGATCGGCGTCCAGCTCTCCGGGCGCCGGTTCGACGACCTGGGGGTGCTCCGCGCAGCGGCCTGGTACGAGCAGCACCGCCCGGCCGCCGCCACGCCGAGCTGGCCCGCGGTCCCGTCGCAGGCGCAGCCGTGACCGGCGACGAGGGGCCGCGCGCCTTCCACAAGGTGCAGCCGGTCCGTCTCTACCAGACCATCGTCGACCAGATCGAGCAGGCGCTGGCCTCGGGCGAGCTGAGGCCCGGCCAGCGGCTCCCCAGCGAGCGCGAGCTCGTCAGCCAGTTCGGCGCCAGCCGGGGGACGGTCCGGGAGGCCCTGCGGGTGCTCGAGAGCAACGGCGTGGTGCGGTCGCGGCCCGGCGACCCGCGCGGCCCCGAGATCCTCCCGTTCTCGTCCCAGGGGATCGCCAAGCAGCTGACGCGGCTGACGCAGGTCGACGGCATCGGCCTGGCCGAGCTGGTCTCCTTCCGGATGATCCTGGACTCCTCGGCGAACCTGCTCGCGGCCCAGCTGCGCACCGCCGAGGAGCTGGCGGCGATCGAGGCGACGGTCGCAGCGATGCGGGACGCGATCCGGGACGGCTACCAGGCGTTCAGCGAGGCCGATGTCGCCTTCCACGACGCCATCGCGATGGCGAGCCGCAACTCACTCATCCAGGTCTGCAACCACGTGGTCCGTGAGGTCGTGCTGTCGTTGATCTCGGACAAGATCGTGCAGTCGCCGAACAGTCAGGCGCTGATGGAGCGGTCACTGCGTCACCACGAGGACGTGCTGGCACAGATCAGAGCGGGCGACGGCATCACCGCGGCGCGGATCTCCCGGCGCAACCTCTACGACTACTACGCGGACTACATCCCCGAGGAGGAGCGCCGGGCCCTGATCGCCCTCCTCCAGGAGCAGGAGCAGGCCGCCCCGGGTCCCACGCTGAGCGGTGACACCGCGATCCAGGATCCTCGATGACGTCCTTCCCCGAGCCGTTCCACGGCGTGATCGGCCGCACCCACGACGAGTCCACGCCCTGGTGGCCAGAGCCCCAGGGTCCGGCGCCGGACACCCCGAACGTCGTCTACGTCGTGCTGGACGACGTGGGCTTCGCCGATCTCGGCTGCTTCGGGTCCGAGCTGCAGACACCGACGGTCGACCGGTTGGCCGCAGGTGGCCTGCGCTACACCAACTTCCACACGACCACCCTGTGCTCTCCCACCCGGGCCTCCCTGCTCACCGGGCGCAACCACCACAGCGTCGGGATGCGCCTGCTGTCCAACCTGGACACCGGTTATCCCAGCGGGCGGGGCCGGGTCACCCACGCCGCCGGCTCGATCGCCGAGATCCTCAGGAGCCAGGGCTTCAACACGATGTGTGTGGGCAAGTGGCACCTGGCGCCGAGCGAGCACACCACGCAGGCCGGCCCCTACGACCACTGGCCACTGGCCCGCGGGTTCGAGCGCTACTACGGCTTCCTGGACGCTGAGACCGACAGCTTCTATCCCGAGCTCACCTACGACAACCACAGCATCGACCCGCCGGCGACGCCGGAGGAGGGCTATCACCTCACCGCCGACCTCGTGGACCGGGCCATCGGCTTTGTCCGGGACCAGACGTCTGTGACCCCGGAGAAGCCGTTCTTCCTGCACCTCGCCTTCGGCGCGGCGCACGCACCGCACCAGGCGCCGCAGGAGTTCCTCGACCGGCAACGCGGGCGCTTCGACGAGGGGTGGGACGTCCTGCGTCAGCGACGCTTCGAGCGGCAGCTGGAGCTGGGGCTGCTGCCCCCGGGGACGCGACTGTCACCCCCCAACCCCGGAGTGCGTGCCTGGGCCGACCTGCCCGCACGGGAGCAGGGTCTGTATGCCCGGCTCCAGGAGGCCTACGCCGCGATGATCGAGCACACCGACCACGAGCTCGGTCGGCTGGTCCGCGCCCTGGAGGAGCTGGGGCGACTGGACAACACCCTCATCGTGCTCCTCTCCGACAACGGTGCCAGCCAGGAGGGCGGTCCCGAGGGCTCGCTCAACACCGCGTCGTTCCAGAACGGGATCCCCGAGGACCTTGACGAGAACATCCGCCGGATGGATCTCATCGGTGGCCCGGCGGTGCAGCCGAACTATCCGTGGGGCTGGGCGCAGGTGAGCAACACACCGTTCCAGCGCTACAAGCAGAACACCCATGAGGGCGGCGTCCGCGACCCGCTGATCATCCACTGGCCGGACGGGATCGGACAGCGCGGCGGCCTGCGCAGCCAGTTCCACCACGTCATCGACGTCACCCCCACGGTGCTGTCGCTGCTGGGTGTCGACAGCCCCAGGCAGCTGGCGGGTGTCGAACAGATGCCGATGCACGGCACCGACATGTCCTACAGCTTCGAGCAGCCCTCGGAGCCGAGCCGTCGGCGCACCCAGCACTTCGAGATGTTCGGTCACCGCGGCATCTGGCACGAGGGGTGGAAGGCGGTGACCTTCCACACCCGTGGCGAGCCGTATGAGAACGACGTCTGGGAGCTCTACCACGTGGAGGAGGACCCGTCGGAGACCCGTGACCTCGCGGCGACGGAGCCCGAGCGGCTGGCGCAGATGATTGAGCTCTTCTGGCAGGAGGCCGACAGGTACGGTGTCCTGCCACTGGATGACCGTCGGTTCGCGATGCGGGCCAAGGTCCCGCGTCCCGGGTCGCCCCGGGACCGGACGACGTTCACCTACTACCCCGGGATGAGCCACCTCCCGGTGGCCGCCGCACCGCCGACGATGAACCGCTCCCACAGCATCACGGCGTTCCTGGCGGGTGCGGCCGACCGGCCGGAGGGGGTGCTCGTTGCGCTGGGCGGTGTGAGCAGCGGCTACGTCATGTACGTGCAGGACGACCACCTGCACTACGAGTACAACTTCCTCGGCACGCACTACCGGCTGCGCTCGCGGGACCCCGTCCCGGCGCAGGTGTCGACCCTGCGCTTCCAGTTCGTCAAGACTGGGGACCAGCGCGGCACCGGTCGGCTGTACATCGACGAGGTCCTCCAGGCGGAGACGGACTTCCCGCAGGTCCTTCCGGACTTCCACGGCTGGGAGGGACTGGACGTGGGGCGGGACGCGCTGTCACCGGTGACCGACACCTACGAGGGTGAGTTCCCGTTCACCGGCGCGCTGGAGAGGGTCGTGTTCGACGTCGACCCGACCGAGGAGGTCACCGTCTACGAGCCCGTGGACTGACGCGCGGCGACCCGGAACCCGGTGTTCCCGGTGGAGCTGTGTGTCGTGCTGCGGCTGCGCGCCGAGACCCGGTAACGGTTGCAGTAGGACTCGTGGCAGAGGTAGGAACCGCCGCGGATGACCCACTCGGCCTCGGGCGCGGGAGGTGCGTCGGACGAGCTCATCTCACGCTCGGGCTCCGTCCAGGGAGTGGCGCACCACTCCCACACATTGCCCACGACGTTGTGCAGGCCGAAGCCGTTGGGTGGGAAGGACCGGACCGGTGCGGTGCCCAGCCAGCCGTCGTCCTCACGGTTCACCGTGGGGAAGCTGCCCTGCCAGATGTTGCAGCGGTGCCGGCCCTCGGGCAGCAGGACATCACCCCACGGGTAGTCGCGCTGCTCCAGGCCGCCGCGCGCGGCATACTCCCACTCCGCCTCCTCGGGCAGCCGGGTGCCCGACCACGCGCAGTAGGCGCGGGCATCGGCCAGGCTGACGTGCACCACCGGGTGGTCCGGGACCGCCGCCGTCGACGATCCCGGTCCCGCCGGGCACGCCCAGGACGCCCCGCCGACGGCCAACCACCACGGGGCACCGGGGACCAGGGCATCGAGCACGTACCCGCGCGCCCCGGGATGGAGCAGCAGGTGGAAGACGAACGACCAACCCGCACGCTCGGCATCGGTCACGTAGCCGGTCCGGTCGACGAACCGCGCGAACTGCTCGTTGGTCACACAGGTCGCTGCGATCCCGAAGTCGCCGACCTGCACGGAGCGGACGGGGCCCTCCGCGTCCTCCGGTCGGGCCCGTGGGCCCTCACAGCCCATCAGGAAGGAACCGCCGGGCAGCCACTGCAGATCGGCAGGCGGCTCGCCGTCGCCGGTGCTCCCGGCCACGCCGTCGCAGGTGCTCCAGGCCACGCCGCCGCTGACGAGGGACGGTGGCGCGACCGGCGAGCCGGTCTGCCGCGGAGGTGAGCAGCACGCTTCGTTCACCGGGCCACCCTACGAAGCCGCGCTGTGACGTGTTCCACCGCGCGGCTCGGCGCCTGCCCAGGAAATGTTGACGAACTGTCCAGAAGTTGTAGGAGAGACCTGACCTTCCGGGGGTTGTCCGGCAGGCCGGCTGGGCCTAACGTCCGCTGCATGCCAACCCCCCGCCCGCGCAGCAGGGTCGCTGCGTCCCTCGCCCTTGCCCTGGGACTCACGATCACCGCCCCGCAGATCGCCAGCTCCCGCGTCGTCGACGATGTCACCGACGACCCGGGCGCCGGTGTCGCCGGCAGGTCGGCAGCGGGCTCCGCGTCAGCCTCACCCCACACGCAGTCCCGAGCAGACGCCGCGGAGCCCGCACGCGACGGGGAGATGCCCGAGTCCGCCAGCGGTCTCTACATCGTCCGGTTGGCGGAGTCGCCGCTGGCGACCTACCAGGGCGGCACCGAGGGCCTGGCCGCGACCAGCCCGCAGGTCACCGGTGAGTCGAGCCTGGACCCGGACAGTGCCGAGAGCCGGGCCTATCTCGAGCACCTGGCCGAGCTCCAGGAGGACGCCGGCCTGGAGATCGAGTCGTTGCTCGGGCGCGACGTGGAGGTGACCGACAGCTACACCCATGCGCTCAACGGGCTCACGGTGGAGCTCTCGGCCGAGGAGGCTGCCGCCCTGGTGGGGGTGCCGGGCATCGCGGCGGTCGAGCCCGACCAGGAGTGGGAGCTGGACACCGACGTCAGCAACGACATCATCAACAGCCCGGCGATCTGGGCCGGGCAGACCGGAGCGGACGTGGGCACCCTCGGTGAGGGCGTCGTCGTGGGCATGCTCGACACCGGCGTCAACGCCGACCACCCCTCGTTCGCCGCCACCGACGGCGAGGGCTACACGCACACCAACCCCTACGGCACCGGCACCTACGTCGGCGTCTGTGCCCCGGACGCCACGAGGCACGAGGACATCTGCAACGACAAGCTCATCGGCGCCTACAACTTCACGGGCACGGCCAGCGCGACCGACGACAACGGCCACGGGAGCCACACCGGCTCGACGATGGCCGGCAACCAGCACACGGCCGTCTTCGACGTCGGCGCCGACACCTACGAGCTGCCCGTCTCCGGTGTCGCCCCACGCGCCAACGTCATCTCCTACAAGGTGTGCAGCTTCCTGTGCTCCTCGGTCGCCAGCGTGGCCGCCATCGAGCAGGCCATCATCGACGGCACCGACGTGCTCAACTACTCGATCTCCGGCCCCGACAACCCGTGGGGCAACTCGGTCGACCTCGCGTTCCTGTCGGCATACGAGTCCGGCATCTATGTCGCCGCCTCGGCCGGCAACGACGGCCCCGGTGCCGGGACGGTGGCCAAGACGGCGCCGTGGAACGCCGCCGTCGCCGCCACCAACAGCCCGCGCCTGATCGCGCACGACGTCTCCGTGACCGGCCCGACGCCGGTGCCCGAGGAGGTCACCGGTCTGGCGGGTGTGCCCGGCACGGGTCCGGGGGTGACCAGCCCTGTCGCGGCCGAGCTCCGGGAGGCCTCCGTGGTCGCCCCGGGCAACGGCGGCGGGTGCGACGACTTCCCGGCCGGCGTCTTCGACGGCGCGCTGGCCCTGATCGAGCGTGGTGGCTGCAACTTCTCCGTCAAGGTGGACAACGCCGAGGACGCCGGCGCGGTCGGCGTGATCATGGTCAACCAGTTCCCCGGACCGCCGGTCGTCATGGGTGCCCTGGAGAGCACGGGCATCCCCTCGGTCATGGTGGCCAACGGCGAGGGCGTGGCCCTGCGCGCGTTCGTCGTCGACCACCCGGGCACGACCGCCGTCCTGGACAGCGGCAGCGTGCTGACGATGACCGACGCCTGGTCCACGATGGTCGCCGACTTCAGCTCGCGCGGCCCCAGCGAGTTCGACCTGCTGGCCCCGACCTTCGCCGCGCCCGGCCGCAACATCCTGGCGGCCACGATGGCCGCGGACGGGCAGGCCGCCACCTACGAGTTCATGCAGGGCACCTCGATGTCCTCTCCGCACGGCGCCGGTGCCGGCGCGCTGCTGCGCGCCCTGCACCCCGACTGGTCACCGGCGCAGATCCGCTCGGCCCTCGCCTCGACCGCCGACCCGTCCGGCATGCTCAAGGACGACGGACTCACCCCCGCCGACCCGTATGACGTGGGGTCGGGTCTGGTGGACCTGGACGCCGCCGGCCGGATCGGCCTGACGATGGACGAGTCGACCGAGGACTTCGCGGCGGCCGACCCCGACCTGGGCGGTGACCCCAGGACCCTGAACCTGCCCGCGTTCGTCGACCAGAACTGTCTCGGCTCCTGCTCGTGGACGCGGGAGGTGACGAACGTCGCGGACGTCGCCACGGCATACAGCACGTCCGTCACCCCGCCCGAGGGCGTGACGATGACCGTCGAGCCGGCGACCTTCACCATCGAGCCCGGCGCGACCCAGACGATCACCGTCACCGCCGACGTCAGCTCCCTGGTCGGCGGGGCGGCGCTCTTCGGGGACGTGCAGCTGAGCACCGACGGCACCCACGCCGGCGGGGCCGAGATCGCCGACGTGCACTACCCGGTCGTGCTCGTCAAGGGCGAGGCCGAGATGGTCCTGGACCCGACCGGGCTGTCCACCCTGCTGGGCGTCGACGAGCAGGAGGCGCACGTCGTCACGGTGACCAACGAGGGCGGCGCCCCGATGGAGTGGTCACTCACCCAGGAGGGTGACTGCGCCCTGCCGGCGTGGACCTCCGTCGACCCGGCCTCGGGCACGGTCGCCGCAGGGGAGTCGCAGCAGGTCACGGTCACCTTCGACTCCTCCGACATGGCCGGTGGGGAGTACACCGCCAGCCTCTGCCTGGCGAGCAACGACCCGCACCACCCAGTCGCCACCGTCGCGCTCGCACTCGAGGTCGTCGAGATCCCCGTGGTCGGGGTGAGCGCCGAGGAGCTCTCGGCGACCCAGCCCGCCGGCACCGTGACCTCCGAGCCGCTGACCATCGGCAACTCCGGCTACGGCGTGCTCGACTGGACCTTCGAGGACCCGGAGGCCGGGCCGTCGGACGAGCGCATCGAGCAGCTGCGCGAGGGTGTGCTGCTGGTGCCGAACTCCTCCCGCGACCACCGCGGTGTGATGGCCTTCGACCCCGAGGACGGCACGCTGCTGGACCCGGAGTTCATCCCCCACTTCGCGTTCTCGGACAGCACGCTCTACACCCCCAACCACGTGCTCCCGAACGCGGACAACACCGGGTTCCTGGTCGCCGACCAGATCCAGGACGTGGTGACCGAGTACGACCTCGACGGCAACTTCGTCGGCTTCTTCGCGCCCCTGCCCGACGGCGCGGACCCCTCGGTCATGCTCAACATCCGCGGCATGGCCTGGTCCCCGCAGGGCACCCTCCTGGTGACGGTCGCCAGCGGCGCCAACGCGGACTCGATCGTGGAGTTCGACGCCGACGGCAACCACCTCGGCTACTTCGTCGAGCCAGGAGCGGACGACCTGGACGGACCCTGGTTCATCACCGTCCGCGACGAGGACGTCCTGGTCTCGGCCAACGGCAGCGAGGGGATCCACTCCTTCAGCACCGACGGCACGAGTGCGAACGCGAGGTTCGCCACGGGCCTGCGCTGGCCGGAGCAGATCGCGCAGACGCCGGAGGGCACCGTGCTGGTGGCGAACTGGACCACCGGCACCGGCTTCCTGCCGCGTGGGATCCACGAGTACTCCGCGGCCGGCGAGCACCTGGGGCACTACACGATCCCGCGGGCCACCTCCCACGCCGGCGTCCACCCGCTGGGCAACGGCAACATCCTGACCACCACCGAGGACGGTGTCTACGAGGTCGACCGGACCGGCGCGGTGCTGGAGCTGGAGCAGGAGGGCGGCCGCGGACGCTTCATCACCGAGGTGGCCATGCCGGACCTGATGCCGTGCCAGACGCCCGACGAGGTGGCCTGGCTGGACGTCGAGCCGGCCTCCGGGCAGACCGCCCGCGGGCAGGAGTCCGGGGTGCGGGTGCTGATGGACAGCACCGGCCTGGCAGCCGGCGACTACACCGCCACCCTCTGTGTGAGCAGTGACGACCCGGCCACGCCGTATGTGCCGGTGGTGGTGACGATGACCGTGACGGGCCAGGCGTGCGACACCACCGTCAGCGGCGTCCACACCGGACCGGTGACCGTGAGCAGCGGCCTGACCTGCCTCGCGGCGGGTGCCGAGGTCGCTGGACCGGTGACGGTCCGGGGAGGCAGCCTGTATGCCGATGACGTCACCATCGAGGGTCCGCTCTCCGGCAGCGGGGCGAGGGGCGTGGAGGTGACCGATGCCGTGATCGAGGGACCGCTGACCCTGCGCGACGGCACCGGTGTGGTCACGGTGGACGGCAACACGATCGCTGGGGCCACGACGCTCGACCGCAACACCACCGGTGAGGTGCCCGTCCTGTTGGCGGACAACGCCATCGACGGTGCCCTGACGTGCCGGGCCAACACGCCGCCGCCCACGGACGACGGCCGGCCCAACGCGGTGGAGGGCAGGCGGTCGGGGCAGTGCGCCGACCTGTGAACCGCCCGCGGCCGGGACTAGCCTCGGGAGCATGAGGGAGACCCCCGAGGAGCTTGCCGCCCTGCAGGACCTGATGGACGCCTCGCACGCGGCAGGCACGAGCCACCTCCGCGAGATCATCAGCGGGGAGCGGCGGCTGGACGCCGCGACCGTGGTCAGGGCGCTGGAGGGCATGAGGGTGCTGAGCCTGGCGACCGTCACGGCGCGCGGCGAGCCGCGGGTCAGCGCCGTGGACGGGCACTTCCTCCACGGCCGGTGGACCTTCGGCACCGACGGTCGCGCGGCCAAGGCGCGCCACCTGCAGGCGCGTCCCGCGGTGAGCGTGGCCCACCTCGACGGGGAGCGGCTCGGCGTCTTCTGCCACGGGCAGGCGGTCCGGCTCACCGCCCGGGACCCGGGCTGGGAGGAGACGATCGCGCACTGGACGGCGCACTACGGGTCCGACCCGACGACCTGGGGCGACGACATCAGGATGTATCGCGTCGAACCGACCTGGTTCGTCGGCTACGGCACGGCTGCGGAGTGATCCGGGCAGAGCCCGCGCGGGGCGCGTAGCGTCGGCGCCATGACGGAGACGTTGCACACCGAGATCCTGGTCATCGGGTGGGGCAAGGCGGGCAAGACACTCGCCGGTGCCCTGGGACGGGACGGACGGAGCGTGACCCTGGTCGAGCAGGCCGCGGACATGGTTGGCGGCACCTGCATCAACATCGGGTGCGTGCCGACCAAGGCCCTGGTCCACAGCGCCGAGGTGCGGCGCGAGGAGGACGAGGCCTCGGCATACTTCCGCCGAGCGGTCGACCGTCGGGACACCCTGATCGACAGGCTCAACGCCGCCAACCGGGCGATACTGGAACCGGTCGACCGGGTCCGGCTCGTCGTCGGCGCCGCTGCGCACTTCACGGCCCCGCGCAGGGTCCGGGTGGTCGGCGGTGCGGAGGAGCTCGACATCACCGCCGACCGTGTCGTGGTCAATACCGGTGCCCTGCCGCGGGCTCTCGACGTGCCGGGCGCGGACGGCCCGCGGGTGCACGACTCGACCACCATCCAGCACGTCGACCCGTTCCCCGCGCGGCTGGCGATCGTGGGGGCGGGCCCGGTGGCGCTCGAGTTCGCCAGCATGTTCGCCCAGTTCGGCAGCGAGGTGACGCTGCTCGAGCGCGGGGAACGGATCCTGCGCGGCGAGGACGAGGACGTGGCGGACTCGGTGGGTGAGGCACTCGCCGACCTGGGGGTCCGGGTCCTGACCCGCGCCGCGACGACAGCGATCGACGACACCGGCTCCGAGGTCGTGGTGCGCACGGGTGCCGGCGACGTGGCCGCCGACGCGGTGCTGGTGGCCGTGGGACGGGTGCCCGCCACCGACGGCCTCGGGCTCGCGGCTGCCGGGATCGCCGTGGGAGAGCGCGGCGAGGTGGTCGTGGACGACCTGTTGCGCGCCAGCGCGGAGGGTGTCTGGGCGGTCGGGGACGTCAACGGGGGACCGCAGCAGACCTATGTCTCCTACGACGACCACCGCATCGTGCTCTCGCAGCTCACCGGTGAGGGGAACCGCTCGCGCGCAGACCGGGTGGCCGTGCCGACGACCGTCTTCACGACGCCGCCCCTCGGCCGCGTGGGGCTCTCCGAGGCGGAGGCCGCCCGGGAGGGACGGCGGGTCGACGTCTATGCCAAGCCGGTGGCGGGCATCGCCGCGATGCCGCGGCCCAAGACGCTGGGGGAGACCCACGGCCTGATCAAGTTCGTCGTCGACCCCGAGACGGACGAGGTGCTGGGTGCCGCCCTGCACACCGTCGACGCGCAGGAGCTGATCAACCTGGTCGCGCTCGCGATGCGCACCGGCACGACCCGCAGCCAGCTCCGCGACGGGATCTGGACGCACCCGTCCTCCACGGAGGCACTCAACGAGGTGTTGCTGAGCACGCGGGCCTGATCGTCCGCGCGGGCGGCTGCGCTGACGTCGTGCTGGGCCTACGCAGGGGTCACCGCCGTCGCGTCGAGGTAGTCCTCGTCGACAGTCATGCCCAGACCCGGTCCGTCGGGCAGGGTCAGGCGTCCGCGCTCCGGCTGGGGAGCGTCGGGGAAGATGCTGTCTCCGATGCCCTGCAGGCCCGGGTGGATCTCGACCGTGTCGCCGTTGCGGACACCTGCGATGAGGTGCATGTTGAGCTGGCTCCACCCGCCGGCCGAGGCGAGCGTGACGTTGTGCGCTGCCGCGAGTGCTGCGACCCGGCGGACCTCGGTGAAGCCCGAGGAGTACACGACGTTGGCCTGCAGGATGTCCACGGCACCGGCGTCCACGAACTGTCGGAACCGCCACAGGTTGCCCTCCATCTGTCCCGTGGCCACCGGGGTCCCCGTGCGGTGCCGCAGGTCGGCCAGCTGTGCAGGGTCGTTGCCGGCCAGGGGCTCCTCGAACCACGCGAGGTCGGCGTCGGCCAGTGCACGGCTGAGCTGTCGGGCCTCCAGTGGCGAGAACTCGCAGTTCGCGTCGATGGCCAGGGCGATGTCCGGACCGATCGTCTCGCGCACCGCTCGGACCCGGGTCGCGTCCTCGCGCCACCCGCCCGCGCGGCCGCCCACCACCATCTTGAGACAGTCATAACCCGCTGCCACCGCGTGCTGGGCTGCCTCGACCAGCTGGCCCTGGGTGTAGGTGGAGGCGCCAAAGGTCACGTAGGTCGCGACACCGGTTGCGTGTCCGCCGAGCAGCTCGGCCACGGACCGCCCCGCCCCGCGGCCGTGGGCGTCCCACATCGCGATGTCGAGGGCGGCGACCGCGCTCGCGACGACCCCGGTGAAGCGGCGCTGGTTGAGCCTCTGCTCGATGAGCGTGTGGATGCCCTCCACGTCCCGGACGTCCCGGCCCCGCACGAGGGGCAGCAGCTCGTCCACGAGGACCGCCCTCACGGCGGTCGGCAACAGCTGCCCCGTGACGCCGAACCCGGAGATCCCACCGTCCGTCCGGAGCTGGCAGGAGACGAAGCGACGACGACCTGCCGGCCGGTCGAGCAGGGGGAGCACGACGGGAGCGCTGTGCACCCGTGCCGTCAGGGTCTCGAGGCGAAACACGTGACTCCTCAGTCGGTCTGTGAGGTGGGTGCGGTCGGGGCCGAGTCGGCTCCGTCGGTTGAGGCCGGGTCCGCTTCCGCCGGATGTTCCCGCAGCGCGTGCTCGACCCAGCGCGCCGAGGCGATCACCTCGGGGACCCACTCCCTCCGGGCCTCCGGCGTGAAGCGGTGATCCGGCCCGGTGATGTTGAGGGCGCCCAGAACCGCCCCTGCGGGATCACGCACCGGCGCCGCGATCGAGGCCAGGTTGGCTGCCCGGTGGCTCTCGCTCGTGGCGTAGCCCAGCGTCCTGATCTCGGCCAGCTGGGACTCGACGGCCGCTCGCGCCCGGGCGTCCAGATCGGTGCGTGCCTGGAGGTATGCCGTGCGCTCGCCGGGGTCGAGATGGCTCAGGATCGCGAGCGAGGGGGAGCCGAGCAGCAGCGATATCGGCTGGCCGATGTCCCGGTAGGTGCGGTGCAGCTCGTGCCGCGACTCCACCTGACGCAGCACGACCCGGGTCCAGCCCTGGCGGATGTGCAGGGCCGCCGTCTCCCCGGTGCGGTCCCGCAGCCCGACGAGGGCGATCCCACCCACGGTCCCGAACTCGCCCCACTGCCGGGTGTACGCGTCCGCCAGGGCGACGGTGCGCCCGCCGAGGGCGAACCGGCCGGTCTCGCCCGCCTCCCGCACGAGACCGGAGGAGGCCAGGGTCTGGAGATAGCGCCAGGCGGTGGTGCGGTTGAGCCCGAGACGCGTCGCGGCCCGGGCCGGCGTCAGCACGGACTCGTGGTCATCGAACAGGAAGAGCACGTCGAGCGCCCGCTTGACGGACTGGACCGGAGGTGGTGAAGTGCTGTTCATTACCTGAACAGTATCGTTCATGATGTGAACAGTCCAGGAGGCGCAGGTGTCGGCTGACCGCTCCCCGAGCCCGACCGGGCCGACCTTCCCGTTCCAGGCGGTGGTCCTGGGGGCGTTCGTGCCATCGGTGCTCTTCGGGATCGCGATCGGTGTCGTGCTTCCCCTCCTGCCGTTGTCGGCGACGCGGCTGGGAGGGGGCCTTGCCACCGCGGGGGTGATCGCGGCGCTGATCCCGGTCGGCAAGATCATCGCGGACCTGCCGGCGGGTGCTCTGGCGGCCCGCATCGGGGACCGCGGCGCCATGCTGCTCGCCGCCGGGGTCGGCATGGTCGGTCTCGCCTGTGTCGCCGTGGCGACCGAGTTGTGGCTGCTCGGTGCCGGAGCGCTGGTGCTGGGGGCCGCCACGGCGGTGTTCAACCTCGCCCGCCACGCCTACCTGACGGAGATCACGCCGGCCGACAAGAGGGCCAGGGTCCTGTCCACGCTCGGAGGCATGCACCGGATCGGCTACTTCATCGGCCCCTTCCTGGGAGCCCTGGTCGTGGCAGGCGCCTCGATCCGTCCGGCGTACTGGCTCGCGGCCGGCTGCGCAGCCCTGGCCGCCGTGGCGGTCCTGGTGGTCCGGGATCCGGCTCATCTGCGCACCACTCGAGGTGACCGCCCCGGCCCGCCCGTGACGCTGCTCGGTGTGATGGCTCGTCACCGCCGGCTCTTCGTCACGCTCGGCCTGACGACGTTCCTGGTGGGCGCGGTGCGCGGCGCCCGGCAGACGGTCCTGCCGCTGTGGGGTGAGCACCTGGGCCTGGACCCGGAGGTGATCTCCCTGATCTTCGGGCTGTCCGGGGCACTGGACATGCTGCTGTTCTATCCGGCCGGCAAGGTCATGGACCACTTCGGGCGGCTCTGGATCGGGATCCCCTCGATGGTGGTTCTGGCGATCTCGATGACCCTGCTGCCCCTGGCGCACACCATCCCGACCCTCGCGCTGGTCGCCGCCCTCATGGGGCTCGGCAACGGGATCGGGTCCGGCCTGATCATGACCGTGGGGGCAGACGTCGCTCCGCCGGGGGAGCGGGCCGCCTTCCTGGGGGTCTGGCGGCTGTTCCAGGACACCGGGGACGGCGCGGGACCGCTGGTGATCGCGGCAGGAGCCGCGCTGGGCTCGTTGGCTGCCGGCATCTGGGTCACCGCTGCCCTCGGGGTGGGTGCCGCTGCGGCGCTGGCGCGGTGGGTGCCGCGCTACTCCGAGCACGCCAACCGGACAACCAGGCTCCGAGCCGGTCTCACCGCCCGTTAGGCCCGCCGGTGGCGTCAGGGGCCTCCGCACGTGCGAGGGCCTGCGCGATCGTCTCGCCCGTCGCACCGAGCGCCTCCGAGACGGACCGGGCGGCGTCCCGGCACAGGAGGCCCAGCTCCTCGACCCGCTCGTCGGGCACGCGCAGGGCAGGCACCGACACCCCGATGGACCCGAGCACCGAGCCACTGACGTCAAAGATCGGAGCGGCCAGGGAGCGGATGCCGGGGGTGCGCTCCGCGTCGGAGTAGGCGAATCCGCGGCCCCGTGTCCGGGCGAGATCCGCGCGAAGGGCATCGGGGTCCGTGATGGTGCGCGGCGTCGCCGACTCGATGGGCTCGGCCAGGTAGCGCTCCTGCTCCGGACCAGGCAGGAAGGCGAGAATCGCCTTCCCCGGGGCGCCGTGCACGATCCGGATGGGCGACCCGAACTCGGTGTAGGTCCGGCGCAGCTCCTGGCGGCTCTCCACCTGGTCGATCACGACGCGCCGACCGCCGGGGATGTGCTCGTGCACCCCGACGGTCTCGTTCGTCTCGTCGCGCAGCCACTGGGCGTGCGGGCGAGCGGCCGAGCGCAGGGTGCCGGCCAGTGCCCCTCCGGTCGCGAGCTGCACGACCAGGGGGCCCAGCGCATACCGGCGATCCAACGACTGGCGGATCAGGTCGTTCTCCAGCATGGAGCCGAGCAGACGGTGCACGGTGCTGGTGGAGAGCCCGGTGCGGCGTGCCAGGTCGCTGATGCCGAGCTCCGGGTTGGCGGCATCGAAGCACCGCAGGATCTGCACAGCACGGTCGATCGACTGCACCTTGGTGTGTCGCTGTCCGTTCATCCGCGTCCTCCGAAGCCGCCGGTGAAAAGTCTCGTCGCACCCCTTGACCCTCTGGGTGATGGCGCCTACTGTAAGCCCTCAGAAGTTCCGAGATGCGAAATACGTGTCCCAAGATGCGGGAAAGGCCCCCATGCTTCCACTAGATGGCTTCCGAGTCCTCGACCTCACCCGATTCCTGTCCGGTCCCTACTGCACGATGGTCCTGGCCGAGTTGGGTGCCGATGTGATCAAGATCGAGCAGCCCCACACCGGTGATGACTCCCGGCGCCTCGCGCCGAAGGTCAACGGGGAGTCCTACCCCTCGGCGATGCCGAACCGGAGCAAGCGGAGCGTGTCCCTCGACCTCAAGACGCCCGAGGGCCTCGACGCCTTCCTGGAGCTGACCAAGACCGCGGACGCGATCATCGAGAACTTCCGGCCCGGCGTGGCGACCAAGCTCGGGATCGACTACGACGCGGCACGTGCGGTGCGACCCGACATCCTCTACTGCTCGATCAGCGGGTTCGGCCAGACCGGTCCGTACCGGCACCGCCCGGGGTTCGACATCATGGCGCAGGGTCTGACCGGTCTGATGCGGATGACCGGTGACGGGTCCCGACCGGCCAAGGTCGGCATCGCGATCAACGACATCGCCGCGGGCGCGACCGCGGCCTACTCGATCCTCGGGGCCCAGATCCTGCGCAGCCGGACGGGCGAGGGGCAGTACATGGACATCTCCCTGGTCGAGGCCGGTCTGGCCTGGACGGTCTGGGAGTCCGGTGCCTGGTTCGGTGGCGGCGAGGTGCCGCAGGCGACCGGCACGCGGCACCGCCGCTCCTCGCCCTACCAGGCGTTCCGCACCTCGGACGGCTTCGTGACGGTGGGCGCCGCCAACGACCGGCTGTGGGAGCGGCTGGTGACCGGCGCGCTGGAGCGGCCCGAGTGGCTCGAGGACCCGCGCTTCGCGACCCTTCCGGACCGGATGGCGAACCTCGACGAGCTGGAGCGGGAGATCGAGCTGATCACGGAGACCCGCACCACCGAGGAGTGGATCGAGGTGATCGACCGGGCCGGCGTGCCGTGTGGTCCGGTCCTGACCTACGACCAGGCCCTTGCGGACCCCCAGGTTGAGGCGCGTGGTGTCGTGACCGAGGTGGAGCACCCGATCATGGGGACCATGCGGACGATCGCGCCGCCCACGAAGTTCTCCAACCTGCCGGACTACGGCGTGCGGAACCCGGCGCCGTGGCTCGGCCAGCACACGACCGAGCTGCTGTCAGAGGTCGGGCTGGACCGGGCGCGGATCCAGGAGCTGTATGCCCGGGGCGTCGCCTTCGATGCCCACCCGGATCTGCACGACGACGCCGAGGTGGCAACGACCGCGTCGGCCGAGGGGGCGCGTCGATGACCGCCGAGGTTGCCCAGCAGGAGCTGGTCGTCGAGCGGGAGGGTGCCATCGCGACGGTCACCCTCAACCGCCCCCAGAGCCACAACGCCATCACGATCAACATGTACCGGTCGCTGCCGGACGTGCTGGGTCCGTTGGAGGCAGACAGCTCGGTGAAGGTCGTGGTGCTTCGCGGAGCGGGCGAGAAGTCGTTCGCGTCCGGTGCAGACATCTCGGAGTTCGAGCGGGAGCGCGGCAGTGCCACCGCGGCCCGGAACTACAACGAGAAGGTCGCGGCCGCGGAGCAGGCCCTGGAAGGGCTGACGAAGCCGACCATCGCGATGATCCACGGCTACTGCATCGGTGGCGGTGCGGGCCTCGCCCTGGCGTGCGACATCCGGTTTGCCGACTCCCGGGCCAGGTTCGCCATCACCCCGGCCAAGCTCGGGCTCGTCTACAGCCTGGAGTCCACCAAGCGGGTCGTCGACCTGGCCGGGCCCTCCCGGGCGAAGTGGATCCTGATGGGCGGTCTGCAGATCCAGGCTGCGCGGGCCGTGGAACTCGGTCTGTTCGACGAGGTGCTCGACCCCGAGGAGCTGGAGACGCACACCTACGAGTTCGCCAGGACTCTCACGGAGCGGGCCCAGTTCAGCGTGCGGGCGGGCAAGGAGATGGTCCGTCGGGTGGTGGGGGGCCAGGCCCGGGACGACGAGGCGACGACCGAGCTGCGCAACTCCTCGTTCGACACGGACGACTTCGCCGAGGGCGTGCGTTCCTTCCTGGCCAAGCGCCCACCGCACTTCACCTGGTCGTGACCGCGTCGATGAGCGGGTCACTGCCCAGCCGGACCGCTTTCCCGGAGGCGGTGGCCGCGGCAACGTCCGCCGCCGGGTCCGGGACCCAGGAGTTCGGCGACTTCTTCCTGTCACGGTTCCTGGGGCTGGACATCGCCTTCGACGACGAGGACCGCACGTGCACGGTCCGGCTGCCCTACGCCCGACACCTCACGAACCCGCAGGGCGCGGTGCACGGCGGCATCCTGACCACGGCCATAGACATCTCGATGGGCCACCTCTGCCAGCGCCACCTGTCGGCGTCGGTCACCGTCGAGATGCAGCTCAGATTCTTCCGCCCGGTGACGACCGACTGCCTCGCGACCGGTCGATTCATCCGGGCGGGCCGGCGGCTCGTGCACGTCGAGTCCCGGATGACCGACACGGCGGGCGACCTGGTCGCCTTCGGGGTCGGGACCTGGCACAGGCTCGACGCCCTGGCGCCACGCAGTTCGTAGCACCCCCTGAGTCTGCGGCCTCGCAGGCCACAACCGACCGGCAACGAAGCCGGGATAGGAGAAGAGTCGATGCGCAACAGGATCATCGCCGGAATCGGTGCAGTGACGCTCACGATCACCCTGGCCGCCTGCGGAGGCGACGGCGGCGGCGGTGAGGCGGGGGAGTACCCCTCGGACGAGCTGGACTGGACGATCGCCTTCGGCCCCGGAGGCGGCAACGACATCATGGCCCGCACGATGGTGGACATCATCAACCAGTACGAGCTCTATCCGGAGGACATCCGGCTGGAGAACCGCGAGGGTGGCAGCGGCGCCACGGGGTGGGGCTATCTGCTCAACCAGCGCGGCAGCGGCTACGGCATCTCCACCACCTCCGGCTCGTTCATCACCACGCCGCTCCAGGCCGACACCGGCTGGACCTATGAGGACTTCACGCCGGTCGGCCTGTTCGCGACCGACGACGCGCTGTTCGTGGTGCCGGGCAGCAGCGACATCAAGACCTGGGAGGACTGGGTCGAGTTCGCCTCCGGCGAGGAGAGCGTGGTGGTCGGCGGCATCGGCACGATCAATGTCGACTTCATCATCCACGAACTGCTGGCCGAGGCCGCCGGCTACGAGATCGAGTACGTCCCCTTCAACGAGGAGGGGCAGCTCCAGACGGCACTGCTGTCGGGCTCCCTGGACGGGATGGTGTCCAACACGGGCTCGATCCTCGGACAGATCGAGGCCAAGGAGGTCACGCCGCTGCTGTTCACCGGTGCCGAGGCGCTCCCTGCGCTCCCCGACGTGCCGACCGGTGTGGACAAGGGCATCGAGAACCTGCCCGCGATGCCACGCGGCATGATCCTGCCCCCGGACGCTCCGCAGGAGGCCCAGGACTGGTGGATCAAGACCATGAAGGAGGTCGTCGAGACACCGGAGTGGCAGGAGTACATCGAGTCCAACTACCTCACCGAGAAGATCCTCTGGGGCGACGAGTTCTATGAGTCCCTCGGGACGACGGTCAACGACTTCACCGAGATCCTGACCGAGGCCGGGGCACTGTGACGCCGATGGCCTCCGTCGATCACCGCCCAGAGGTGGCCCCTCCGGAGGAGCCGTCGCCGCCGACCGCCAACCGGCACGGGTGGTCGGCCAAGCTGGTCTTCTTCGTGGTCCTGCTCGTCGTCATGGCCGCCTACACACAGCTGGCCTTCCAGATGGACTGGGTGACCAAGGCTGGTCGGATCGGCCCGGGGTACTTCCCCCGCATCATCGGGGTCGCCGCCACCCTGTTGGCCGCGTTCGGGGCGTGGCACAGCTGGCGCCACCCCGGTGACGAGTCCGACGTCGTCGAGGAGGAGATGGGTGAGGGTGACCTCGGCAGACACCCCATGGCGATGCTCGTCATGGTGCTCGCCTCGCTCGTCCTGCTGGTCACCCTGCTCTCGCTCGGCGCCATCGTGGCCTCCGCCGTGTTCATGCTCGCGGTGCTCAGCTATCTCAACCCGGGGCGCTGGGTCACCAACCTGGTCCTCGCCGTCGCGGTCCCGTTCGGTCTGTACCTGCTGTTCCAGACCGCGTTGAACGCCGGGCTCCCCTCAGGCATCCTGCCGCGCTTCTGACCCCCGCGGCACCCGACTGAAAGAGTGGTATGGAAATCTTCGAGGCCCTCGGCGGTGGCATCGCCACCGTCCTGACGCTGCAGAACCTCTTCCTCCTGGCGGCCGGTGTCACCGTCGGCATGATCGTCGGCGTGATGCCTGGGCTGGGCCCGTCGGCCGGGCTGGCCATCCTGCTCCCGCTCACCTTCGGACTGGACCCGTCCGGAGCGATCGTCATGCTGGCCGCTGTCTACTACGGCTCGATGTATGGCGGCACGATCACCTCGGTCCTCATCAACACCCCTGGCGAGTCGGCCACCGTCGCGAGCACCTTCGACGGCTATCCGCTGGCCCGCCAGGGTCGGGCCGGCCCGGCACTGGTCATGGCGGCGATCGCCTCGTTCGTGGCGGGCACGGTCGGTGCGGTCCTCATCAGCTTCTTCGCGCCGATGACCGCCTCCGTGGCCAAGACGTTCGGTCCTCCCGAGCTGTTCCTGGTGGTCGTGGCCGGGCTGCTCACCCTGATCGTGATCATCGGCAGGAACAAGCTGCTCGGGGTCCTGTCTGCGCTCCTGGGCTTCGCGCTCGCCACGGTGGGTATCGACGTGGGGGTCGGTCAGCAGCGCTACACCTTCGGGTCCACCGAACTGATCAACGGCATCGACTTCGTCCCCGTGGCCATCGGTCTCTTCGGCGTCGGCGAGATCCTGTACACCCTCTGGCGCGGTGGGCACAAGGAGTCGATCGCCTACGCCAAGGTCACCGTGCGCGATCGGGCGTTCTGGCCGACCCGGCAGGACTACCGGGACTCGAGGGGCGCCATCACCCGCGGGTCCCTCCTGGGCTTCTTCGTCGGGACGGCGCCCGGTGCCGGAGCGACCGTGGCCTCGCTCATGTCCTACAACATGGAGAAGTCCGTCTCCAAGACCCCGGAGAAGTTCGGCAAGGGTGCCATGGCAGGTCTGGCCGGTCCCGAGGCGGCCAACAACGGCGCCTCGGCGGGTGCGATGGTGCCGCTGCTGACGCTCGGTATCCCGGGCTCCGGGGCGACCGCGGTGCTCCTGGCCGGTTTCCTGATGTGGGGCCTGCAGCCCGGTCCGCTGCTGATGGAGCAGAACCCGGACTTTGCCTGGGGGCTCATCGCCAGCATGTACCTGGGCAACGTGATGCTGCTGCTCATCAACATCTTCATGATCCCGAGCTTCGCCAGCATCGCGCGGGTCCCGTTCCGGCTGCTGGCACCGATCATCATCGTGCTGTGCGTCATGGGCACCTTCACGGTCAACGGCAGCATCATCGAGGTCGGGATCATGCTCGCGTGCGGCGTCCTCGGCTTCTTCATGCGGCGCTACGGCATGTCGCCGGCGGCGCTCGTGATCGCCCTGGTCCTCGGGCCGCTGGCTGAGGAGACGCTGCGACAGACCATGGTGATCTCCGGCGGCGACATGACGATCTTCCTGCAGCGCTCGACGTCCGTGTGGCTGCTGGTGCTGATGGCGCTCCTGCTCCTCATCCCCCTCCTGGGCCCGTGGATCCGGCGCATTGTGGACGCGCAGGTGCGGGACCTCGGACGTGCCCGCCGCTACCGTGAGCGGCAGGAACGAAAGAACACGGTGACCGGGCCGGACGCGGACGTCGCAGCGGGTGAGGACCGGCGCGAGGGACACGGCTCCGCCGAGCACGAGAAGGACCCAGCTGGCCACGCCGGCCCGGGAGGCACCGCGTGACCGCCCGACCCGTGTCAGGTGCCCCGGTGTCGGCGTTCGGGGAACATGAGCCTGACACCGACACCATCTGGAATCTCGAGAGGACCGCATGACTGCCCCGCGCTATGCCGTGGTGGGTGGTGGCATCGTGGGTGCCGCCGTCGCCCACCGACTGCTGGAGACCGAACCGGACGCCTCGGTCACCGTGCTGGAGAAGGAGTCCGAGCTGGCCCAGCACCAGACCGGACGGAACAGCGGGGTGGTCCACGCGGGGATCTACTACACCCCTGGCTCACTCAAGGCACAGCTGTGCCGCCAGGGGGTCGGGATGCTCAAGGACTTCTGCGCGGAACACGACATCGCCTACCGGGAGATCGGCAAGGTGCTGGTCGCCCTCGATGAGACCGAGGCCGGGCGGCTGGGTGACATCGAGAGCCGGGCGCACGCCAACGGTGTCCCTGGCGTGCGACGCCTGGGACCGGACGAGCTCACGGAGATCGAGCCCCACGTGCGGGGCGTGGCAGGGTTGCACTCACCGACGACGGCGATCGCGGACTTTCCCGGCGTGACCCGCAAGCTGGCCGAGCTGGTTGTGCAGCGGGGCGGGCGGGTCCGCACGAGCACCGAGGTGGTCGGACTGCGCAACACGGCGAGCGGGGTGTCGGTGACCACCAGGAGCACAAACGCCGGTCGGCCAGGCCGCGGTGCCGGTCCGGAGGAGGAGGTCGAGCGGTTCGACACGGTCGTCCTCTGCGCCGGGTTGCACGTGGACCGGCTCGCCCGCCAGCTCGGTGCCTCCGACGAGCCGCGCATCATGCCGTTCCGGGGGGAGTACCTCCGGATCCGTCCCGAGAAGCGCTCCCTGGTCAACGGGCTCGTCTACCCGGTGCCTGATCCGCGCTATCCCTTCCTCGGGGTGCACCTCACCCCGCAGGTCGACGGCGAGGTGCTGGTGGGTCCCAACGCGGTGCTGGCGCTCGCCCGGGAGGGCTACACCTGGGGCACGGTGTCCCCGAGGGACCTGGCCGACACCGTGTCCTGGCCGGGGTTCCTGCCGTTCGCCCGCAAGAACTGGCGCACCGGCGTCGCGGAGATGGCCGGCTCGTTGAGCCGGCGTCGGTTCGTCGCCGCGGCCCAGCGCTACGTCCCGGATCTCATGCTGGGGGACGTGCTGCCGGGCCGACACGGGATCCGTGCCCAGGCCATGGACCGCGACGGCAGCCTCGTGGACGACTTCCGGATCGACCTGCAGGGCAGCGTCGTGGCACTGCGCAACGCGCCCTCGCCTGCGGCCACGTCCAGCCTGGCGATCGCGAGCTATCTCGTGGACCGGGTCCGGGGCGCGCAACCGGAGGTGGCCTCATGACACCGCGGGAGGCCCTCCCCGGGGACCTCTGGTCGATCCTGGCGACGCCGTTCGACGCGGACGGTGCGCTCGACCACCGGTCGATGAGGCGACAGGTGGACTTCGTCCGGGCGGCCGGCGCCAGCGGTGTCGTGGCGCTGGGTGTGTTCGGCGAGGCCACCTCCCTGAGCCTGGAGGAGCATCGCGCAGTGGTCCGCACGGTGGCGGAGGCTGCCGACGGTCTGCCGGTTGTCGTGGGCGTCGGCGCCCGCAGCACCGCCGTCGCCGTGGAGCAGGCGGTCAACGTGGTTCACGCGCTGCGCGATCGCGCCGGGCCACGGGCACTGATGGTGATGATCCCGTCCGGTGAGGCGATGGCCACCGTCGCGCACCTGACCGCGGTCCACGAGGCCAGCGGGTTGCCCGTCGTGCTCCAGGACTATCCGGCGTCATCGGGCGTGCGCATCAGCCCCTCCGGTCTCGCGGAGGTCGTGCGGCGCTGTCCGTTCGTCTGTGCGATCAAGGCCGAGGCCGCTCCCACCGCGCCGGCGATCGCCGAGCTGTTGGCTGCGGCCGGGTCCTCGGACGTCGGAGCGGTCCCCGTGTTCGGGGGACTGGGTGGCGTCGGACTGGTCGACGAGCTGAGCGTCGGAGCGTCCGGCGCGATGACCGGTTTCAGCCACCCCGAAGGGCTGCGCGCGACCCTGGACGCCTTCAACAAGGGTGGCTTCGGGGCGGCCCGGCAGGCCTGGGCGCGCTGGCTGCCGATCGCTGTGTTCGAGGCACAGGCAGGGATCAGTCTCGCCCTGCGCAAGGCGCTCCTGCAGCGACGGGGTGTCCTGGGCCAGGCCACCGTGCGGCCACCCGCGCCAGGCCTGCCGGCCGCGATGAGTGACCTCGTGGACCGGCACGCCGCGAGCGCGATGGAGCTGCTGGCACCGGGTGCGGCAGCACGCCGGACAGGGGTCCCGACCGTGGAGGTGACACCATGAGACTGGGCCTCGAGGAGCGGGCGGCCGTCGTGCTGGGTGCCACCTCCGGGCTGGGCAGTGCGGTGGCGCAGGCACTGGACGAGGAAGGAGCTCGGGTGGCCGTCGTGGGTCGCGACGCTGACCGGACCGGGGCCAGAGCCGCCGAGCTGGCCTCCGGTGCCCCGATCGTGGCCGACCTGAGCCAGGCAGGGGCGGCGGCAGCGATCGCCGACGCCGCTGAGCGGGCTCTCGGCCCGGTGGAGATCCTCGTGCTCAACGGTGGCGGGCCCCCGCCGGGCACGGCCACCGACCTCACGGCAGAGGGGGCCCTCACGGCGTTCGACCTCCTGCTGCGCACCCACGTCGATCTCGTCCAGCGGATCCTCCCCGGCATGCGCGAGCGTGGCTGGGGACGGATCGTGGCGATCGGCTCCAGCGGTGTCCAGCAGCCGATCCCCAACCTCGCCGCGTCCAACGTGGGGCGGGCGGCGCTCGCGGGATACCTGAAGACCCTGGCCGCCGAGGTCGCCGGCGACGGCGTCACGGTCAACATGGTGCTGCCCGGTCGCATCGCCACGAAGCGGCTGGCCGCCCTCGACGAGGCCGCCGCGGGCAGGACGGGGCGCACCGTGGCCGAGGTCCGGGCGACGTCACAGGCGAGCATCCCCGTCGGACGCTACGGCGAGCCGGAGGAGTTCGCCGCCGTCGTTGCCTTTCTGGCCAGCGACCGTGCCTCGTTCGTGACCGGCGAGGAGATCCGGGTCGACGGCGGCATGGTCCGTGCCCGCTGACCCGGACACGACGAGGCGACCCACCGAGCAGGGAACTGACCCGCCGACCGCGGCGAGCGGCATACCGACCGATCCGAGGAGTTCACATGCACCTGGCCACCATCACCGAGCAGTCCGCCGAGACACCCGTCCTGGTGGATCCCGACCGCGGGGTCATCGCCTTTGCCGCGCTCGGGAACGACGTGCCGACGGAGCTGCTGGAGGCGATCCGTGCAGAACGGATCACCGAGCTCACGGAGCGTGCTGCCGCTGCCCCCGACAGCGCCTTCCGCCCGGTGGACGCGGTGCAGTTCACGGCGCCCTACCGGCACCCGCGGATGATCTGGGGCATCGGGTTGAACTATGTCGACCACGCCAGCGACCTGTCGGAGAGCGTCCCGGAGGAGCCGGCCTCCTTCATCAAGCTGGACCACACCATCATCGGCCCCGGCGACCCGATCCCGATCCCGGTGCAGAGCCAGCGGACCACGAGCGAGGCCGAGATGGGCCTGGTGATCGGACGGCACTGTCGCAACGTCGAGCCCGAGGAGGCTCTCGACTACGTCCTCGGCGTGGTGAACGTGCTGGACCAGACGGCCGAGGACATCCTGCAGCGGAATCCGCGCTTCCTGACCCGGTCCAAGAACTTTCCCGGCTTCTTCTCCTTCGGACCGCGCATCGTGCCCCTCGAGGAGGTGGCAGCGCACGCCGGCGGCGTCCCGAGGATCCAGGTCTCGACCGTCGTCAACGGTGACCAGATCCGCAGCAACACCGTGGAACGGATGCGCTACTCACCGGCCTCCCTGATCAGCTTCCACAGCAAGGTGATGCCTCTCCAGCCGGGCGACATCATCTCGCCAGGGACCCCGGGAGCGATCCACGTGAGTCCCGGCGACGTGGTCGAGTGCCAGATTCCTGGGCTCGGGGTGCTCCGCAACCCTGTGGTTGCTGGCTGACAGGGCACGACGGTGCGACACTTCGGGGGTGACCACGGCGACCCGGATGCACGGCCCGGTCCTGACGGAGTTCAGGACGACCGACCCGCAGCGGGCGCACGCCCTGATCGCCAAGGCCTACTCCGACAACCGGCTGCGGGTCAGCGGGAGCCCACAGGACTTCCGGTTCAGTCAGCGGCGGGTCGACCTGGGGCCCGTGCAGCTCGACATGCTGCACAACACGATGACCACGAAGTACACGATGCATCCGCTCGAGCGCCTCGTGGTGTCCCGGACGCTCAGCAGGACGATGGATGTCGAGGTCGGCCGCTCGCACCAGCGCGTCGGGGTCGGTGACGTCATCCTCATCGCGCCGCCGGACCAGCCGTACCGGACCTGCGTCCACGGGGCCAGCCTGCAGCTCATCGGGGTCGACCTGGCTCTGCTCGACGCACTGACCGAGGGGGAGGACGAGCCCGCGTCCGTCCGGGTCAGCCGGTTCGTCAGGACGCCCCTGTCGCCCGGTGCCGCCCTCAGCTGGCAGCGCACGGTGGACTTCGTGACGGAGCTGGCCGAGCGCGACGACGAGGCATCCCGCAGCCCGCTCGTCCTCGGCGCGGCGGGGCGACTCCTCGCGGCCACACTGCTCGCCGTGTTCGACCCTGCTGCGGTCAACCCCTCGGGCGCCACGACCGGTGACGTCTCCACCGCGACGACCAGGCGTGCCATCGACTACATGGAGTCCAACCCCGATCTCGACCTGGGGGTGACGGACATCGCGCGCGCCGCCAGCGTCTCGGTCCGCACGCTGCAGCTGGCCTTCCGCAAGGACCTGAACACGACGCCGATGGCGCACCTGCGGCGGGTGCGTCTGGATCGCGTGCACGCCGAGCTCGCCCAGTCCGTGCCCGACGGCACCACGACGGTCACCTCCGTCGCCGCCCGCTGGGGCTTCCTCAACAGCAGCCGGTTCACAGCGCACTACCGCAGGGTCTACGGCGTCCTGCCGAGCGAGACGCTGCGCGCGTGACCGCTGGGCCGCAGTGGGCCCTTGCGCTCCCGTCGGTACGGGTGTGCGTTCTGGGGACTGGTCGGGCGCTCGCGGGTGACGCAGACTTGCTCGACAAGGTGATCGAGGTCCAGGAAGAGGCATGGTGCAGGGAGAGGAACTGGCCCGACTCGTCGAGCTGCTGAGCGCTGAGCCGGAACTCGGCTACACCCTCGAGCAGGTCGTGGAGCAGGCGCTGGCCAACGTGCCCGGGTGCGAGTTCTGTGCCGTCTCCCTCTGGCGGGACCGTGACATCGAGCACGCGACCGCGACCGACCCCGTGGCGCGGGAGCTGGACCACCGGCAGGTGGTGCTCGGTGAGGGACCGGGGCTCGAGGTGTCCTGGGACCACGAGATCATCAGGATCCCGGACCTGGCCACCGAGACCCGCTGGCCACGGTGGGTGCGGGAGACCCGCGAGGCTGAGATCGGCTCGTCCCTGACGCTCCTGCTCCCCGTGGACGGCCGGACCGCCACGCTCAGCATGTACTCGCGACGGGTCCGGGCCTTCGGCCAGGCCTCCATCGACCTGGCCGCGGTCTATGCCCGACTCTCCGGAGTCGCCGTCCAGCAGGCCTACCACTCCGTCGGGCTACGGACCGCGCTGCAGAGCAGGCTGACGATCGGAGTCGCGCAGGGGATCCTCATGCAGCGGTACGGCATCTCCCTCGACCGGGCCTTCGAGGTGCTGCGCAGACGATCGAACGAGACCAACACCAAGCTCCGCGACGTTGCGCTCGCGATCGTGCAGCAGGCAGACCCCGTGGCCCTGGGCGGCACGGCGGCGGGCGTCGGACCGGGGGAGGAGTCCGCTGTCGCGGACTCCCCACGTGAGCCGCGCGGTGAAGGCGCGAACCTCACCGCGCCCGCCTCGGTGGAGCCTCCGGACGGTCCGGTGAAGGACGGTGGCTCCCGCACCGTGGTCACGGTGACCCCGGCGACCGCCTTCCCCGCCCGGCGGTAGACCTCAGGACGTGTGCCGGCGGGGGCGGTCCCACGCCAGTGCCGCGAGGGCCAGTGCGCCGACCAGGAGCCCGAAGTCACGCAGGGCGACGTCGAGGTAGTCACCCATCGTCAGGAGGTTGACGATGATGCCAGCGAGCCAGGCCGCGACCAGCAGCCCGCCGAACCGTGGCGTGATGGCGACGACGAGACCAGCAACGATCTCGACGACGCCGACCAGCAGCATCGCCTGGTGCGCGGTGCCGGGCACGAGGTTGTCGATCCACGGGGCCAGGTAGGCGTCCCAGTCGGTCAGCAGGCCGAAGAACTTGTCCAGGCCGAAGGCGATCGGGGCGACGACGAAGACCGTGCGCAGCAGGAAGAAGGCACGGTCCGCGCCGGTGGCGGAGCCGTCCGGGAACAGGTGGTGGGCGGAGTTGTGAGCGGCCGGGTGGGGTGCGTGTGAGGTGGCCATGACCGGGCTCCTTTCTAAAGGTTGATGTTTTCTACGTTAGACCTCCCAGTGTCTATCGTCAACGGTTATCTGTTTTAGAAGTTCTGGGCGCCCTCGGCTCCGCGCGGCTAGGAGGTGGCCGGCTCCAGGCCACTGCGTTTGAAGGTGGTCGTGATGACGGAGACGTCCACGCCCGTGAGTGCCGTGGACCACCCCGTGCCGGTCGTGATCGAGTCCAGCTCCTCCATCGTCGCGGCAGCCACCTCGACGACGAACTGGTGGTCGCCGGCGATGCGGGTGGCATACCGGACGAAGGGCGCGCGCTCCAGGGAGTCCGCGACGGTCTGGACGTCGGCCGGCTTCGTCCTGACCCAGAGGAAGGCCTTGGCCGGATAGCCCAGCGCCACAGGGTCGACCACGGCGCGGATCAGCAGTCGGCCGGAGCGTCGCATCCGGTCGAGTCGGCGCCGCAGGGTCGCCTCGGACAGGCCGGTCAGCCGCGCCAGCTCCTCATAGCTCCGACGCGCATCCTGCTGCAGGGCCTCGACGATGGTGCGCTCCGTCCGGTCGAGGTCGTCCAGGCTGCCGATGTGGAGCTCGTCGGGCTGGCAGGAGTCCTCCAGCAGCAGGGCCTCCGCGTCCGGGCTGAGAAGGCCGGGGCGCCACTGGTGGACTGTCCGGACGTAACGCAGCACCGGCCAGACGAAGGCCTCCCGGACGCCGGGGACTGCCGGCAGCTCGTCCAGGACCAGGCGCTCGATGCGCTCGGGAGGGCAGCTGGCGTGCGCCACCACATCGAGATGACCGGTGAGGGCGTGGCTGTAGATGGTGTCGGCGCGCCCCGCGAGGGCCCGACCCGTGACGCGGATCCGTCCCGGCTCACAGTGGATCCCCACCACGGCCCCGGCCGCAGGGAGGGTCATCCCGGTGACCTGCACCTCGCCCGTGGACAGGAGCCGCCTCCCGCGGCGCGACACGGTCCGTTCCTGCTCTCCCAGCGCCCGGGCGATGCGGACCCAGGGTGCCCTGCCATCCACCTGGAGCGCGGCCACGATCTGATGATCCAGTTCGTCGAGCATTCGGCCACCAACCTCTCCGCCAACTGCAGAATCAGACGCCAATATGGCCGATTCTGTCATATGGGCAGAACTGTTGACCGTGTCGAAGCAAATCTCTACGGTCAGTGGCATCTGAGCGCCGACGATGCCGCACCCCCAGGAGGACTCCCATGACGACCCTCGACTCCGCCCGAGCCACGACGGCCGCCCCTGCCAGCACTCTCCGGGACAGGATCTCGCGCTACGGTCCGGGGCTGACCCTGGCGATCGGCTCGGTGGGCGCCGGCGACATGGTGACCTCGCTCAACGGTGCCGAGAAGTTCGGCATGGGTCTGCTCTGGGCGGTCCTCGTCGGGGTGCTCGTCAAGTACACCCTGACCGAGGCGGTCGGTCGTCTGCAGCTCGGCAGTGACCGCTCCCTGATGGGCAACCTGGGCCGGGCCGGGCGATGGCTCCCCTCGCTCTTCCTCGTCGTCGTCCTGGTGGTGGCCCTGCTGTATGGCGCGGGGCTGAGCTCGGTGGCGGCGCTGGCGGTGACCGCGATGGCACCCGTCCTGCCGGCGCTCCCCACGACGATCGTGATCGGGTTGGTCTCCGGGGTGCTGGTCATCGTCAACCGCTACTCTCGCTTCGAGACCATGATGATCGCGATGTCCGCGATCCTGGTCGTCGGCATGGGGCTGCTCGCGGTCCTGACGCTGCAGAACATGGACTCGCCGGGGATCGTGGCCTCCACGGCGACGGTCTCGCTGCCGGAAGGATCCGTGTTCGCCGTCCTGGCGCTCATCGGCGGCGTCGGCGGTGGCGTCGGTCTGGGGTTCTACGGCTACTGGATCCAGGAGAAGGGGTGGACCGGCCGGGAGTTCCTGGGCACCGTCCGCCGCGACACGGCGCTGTGCTACATCCTGATCTTCGGGTTCGCCGTCGCGATGGCCGTCATCGGCACGGGACTGCTCTATGCGACCGGTGAGAGTCTCGCCGGCACCGAGGGCCTGGCCAACCTGGCGGGACCGGTGGCCGCCATGGCCGGTGGCTTTGCCCGGGTGGTCTTCCTGATCGTCTTCTTCTTCATCGTCTTCAGCTCGATCGTGGCCGGCTTCAACGGCATCGCCTACCTGGCCGCTGACGGCATCCGCGTTCTGCGAGGCATCCCGGAGGCCGAGGCGGCACGGCACGTGTCCACCCGGTCTCCCGTGTTCCGGGGCTCCGTGCTCTTCATGATGCTCGCGACGATCGTGGTGAGCGCGATGGGCGCACCCGTCCAGCTCGTGCTCCTGTATGCCGCCACGGGCGCCCTCTTCCTGCCGCTGCTGGCTGCCGCGCTGCTGTGGCTGCTCAACGGCACGCACGTCGCCAAGGACCTGCGCAACGGTCCCCTGTCCAACATCGTCCTGGTCACGGCGCTGGTCCTCTTCGGGCTGCTCGCCGTCCTGCAGCTGATGGAGGTCCTGAGTTGAGCGAGCTCGTCGACAAGACAGCGGTCGAGCTGACCCGTCTGCTGCGGGTCAAGGAGGTCTCGGCCCGGGAGGTCCTCGAGGCACACCTCGCGCGTATCGACGAGGTCAACCCGCTGGTCAATGCGGTGGTGACCCTCACGGAGGACAGCGCTCAGCAGGCCGCGCGGCACGCCGACGAGCAGCTGGCCGCGGGTGCTGAGGTGGGCCCGCTCCACGGACTGCCCATCGCGCACAAGGACACGCTGCCGACCGCCGGGGTCCGCACGACCTACGGGTCGCCGCTGTTCGCCTCCCACGTCCCCGACCAGGATCACCTGATGGTCGCCAGGGAGCGGGCGGCCGGCGCCATCGCGATCGGCAAGACCAACGTCCCGGAGCTCGGTCTCGGGTCGCACACCACCAACCCGGTCTTCGGTCCGACCCGCAACCCCTATGACCTCGGCCTCAGCGCCGGGGGCAGCAGCGGTGGGAGTGCCGCGGCACTGGCAGCCCGGATGGTCCCGATCGCCGACGGCAGCGACACCGGCGGGTCCCTGCGCAACCCGGCCTCGTTCTGCAACGTCGTCGGGCTGCGGCCGACCCCGGGCCTGGTGCCCTCCTGGCCCGAGACGTTCGGCTGGGGCCAGATCTCCGTCAAGGGCCCGATGGCCCGGACGATCGAGGATCTCGCGCTGATGCTGTCGGTGGTCGCCGGCCCGGACGACCTGAGCCCCCAGTTCCTCGGCATCCCCGGCGCGGACTTCACGGCACCGCTGGAGAAGAGCATGTCCGGCGTCCGGATCGCGTGGGCCCCCGACCTCGGGGGCCAGGTGCCGCTCGATGCGCGGGTGCGTGAGGCCCTCGCGCCACTGCGGACCACCCTCACCGACCTGGGCTGCCACGTCGAGGACGCGTGCCCGGTCCTCACCGAGGCGGATGAGGTGTTCCTGGTGCTGCGCGCCCTGCAGTTCGAGGTGGCCTACGGCAGGCTCCTCGACGAGCACCGGGACCAGCTGAAGCCCGATGCGATCTGGAACATCGAGGAGGGGCGGCGCCTCACCGGGCCAGAGGTCGGGCGGGCGGAGCAGCTGCGCACGACCGTCTACCACCGGGTGCAGCGGTTCTTCGAGAAGTACGACTTCCTGGTGACCACCGTGAGCCAGGTGCCCCCGTTCCCCGTCGAGGTCCTGTACCCGGACGAGGTCGACGGCGTGCCGATGCGCAACTACCTGGAGTGGATGCGCTCGTCGTACCTCATCACGGTGACCGGCTGCCCGGCCCTCTCGGTGCCGGCAGCAACCACCTCCGACGGTCTGCCGGTGGGCCTCCAGGTGATCGGCAGGCCGCGCTCCGACTTCTCGGTGCTCCAGCTCGGTCACGCCGTGGAACAGGCCGTCGACCTGAGCGGGCTCCGTCCCCACCTCGGTGCCCTCAGCGCATCTCCCTGACCAACCCAGCACCACGCGACCCACCATCTAGGAGGACATTTCATGGCCCTGCAGGACTTCCCGCGGTATCCGTTGACCTTTGGCCCCAGCCCCGTCCACCCGTTGCAGCGCCTGAGCGAGCACCTCGGCGGTGCCCGGATCTGGGCCAAGCGCGAGGACTGCAACAGCGGCCTCGCCTTCGGCGGCAACAAGACCCGCAAGCTGGAGTACATCGTCCCCGATGTGCTGGCCCAGGGCGCCGACACCCTCGTGTCCATCGGCGGCTACCAGTCGAACCACACCCGGCAGGTCGCTGCCGTCGCGGCCCGGCTCGGGCTGAAGGCCGTGCTGGTGCAGGAGAAGTGGGTCGACTGGCCCGACGTCGTCAACGACCGCGTGGGCAACATCCAGCTGTCCCGCATCATGGGCGCCGACGTCCGGCTGGACCCGTCCGGCTTCGGCGTCGGCTTCAAGGACTCCTGGCGCCGTGCCCTGGAGGACGTGCGAGAGGCGGGCGGCGTGCCCTACGGGATCCCCGCCGGCGCCTCGGACCACAAGCTCGGCGGGCTCGGGTTCGCCAACTGGGCCGACGAGGTGGCGGTGCAGGAGCAGGAGCTCGGGGTGTTCTTCGACACCATCGTGGTGTGCTCGGTGACCGGGTCCACCCACGCCGGGATGATCGCTGGCTTCGCCGGCCAGGACCGGCCGCGCCGGGTCATCGGCATTGACGCCTCCGCCAGGATCACGGAGACCCGGGAGCAGGTGGAGCGCATCGCCCGCAACACCGCTGAGCTCATCGGTCTGGACCGGGAGCTGCGCGACGACGAGATCACCGTGCTGGAGGGCTGGGCCGGTGACTACTACGGGATCCCGGTCGAGTCCACGCTGGAGGCGATGCGGCTCACGGGCCGCCTCGAGGGGGTCATCATCGACCCCGTCTACGAGGGCAAGTCGATGGCCGGGCTCATCGACCTGGTGAGCAGCAGCGAGATCCCCAAGGACTCCAACGTCCTGTACGCCCACCTCGGCGGACAGCCCGCTGTCAACGCCTACAGCGCGCTGTTCACCGGATAGCTCTCCGGGCTCCGGCCTCGCTGTGCTGAGGGGCTAGCGTGCTCCTGTCGGATGTCGTCCAGAAGGGATACGAACGATGACCCAGCTCTCGCCCCAGGGTGGTGTCGCGGCCGCGGACGCGTCCCCGCCGGCTGATGACGCGACCCTCCGCCAGGTGGAGGACCGGGTGCTGTGGCTGTCCACAGCGATCATCGACCACGCGAACCGGGTGCGCCCCAACACCTCCGGCCTGAAGGTGGGCGGTCACCAGGCGTCGTGCGCCTCGATGGTCACGGTCATGACGGACCTCTGGATGCGGCACCTGCGCCCGCAGGACCGGGTCTCGGTCAAGCCGCACGCCTCGCCCGTGCTGCACGCCCTGAACTACGTGACGGGTCAGCTGGACGCGGACTACCTGCCCACGCTGCGCGCCCTGGGCGGGCTGCAGTCCTACCCGTCGCGGTCCAAGGACCCCGACCCGGTGGACTACTCGACCGGGTCCGTCGGCATCGGGGCGACCGCCCCCATCTGGGGCGCGATCTCCAGGCGGTATGTCGCGGGGCTGGCCGAGGAGCCGGCCGACCGGACGGTCCTGGGTCGGCAGTACTCCCTCCTCGGTGATGCCGAGCTGGACGAGGGCGCGGTGTGGGAGGCGGTCCTCGACCCGCAGGTCGCCACGCTGGGTGAGGTCGTGTGGGTGGTGGACATGAACCGGCAGTCCCTGGACCGGGTGGCCCCACGGATCCAGACGAGCCGGTTCGAGCAGCTGTTCGCGGCGGCGGGCTGGCAGGTGATCACGCTGCGGTGGGGCGCCCGGATCAGCGAGCTCTTCGAGGGGCCCGGCGGGCAGGCGCTGCGACAGCGGATGGAGTCGATGCCGAACCCGGAGTACCAGCGGATGCTGCGGCGCGCCCCGGCCGAGCTGCGCGAGCACCTGCCCGGTGACGGGACGGCGGCCGACGGGGTGCGCCAGGCGATCGCCGGGCTGTCCGACGAGGACCTGGCGGCGGCCTTCCGGGACCTGGGCGGGCACTCGCTGCCCTCGCTGGACGCAGCGTTCGCGCAGATCGACGACCACCGTCCGACGGTGATCCTGGCCTACACGGTCAAGGGCAACCGGCTCTCCAGCGAGGGGCACCCGCAGAACCACTCCTCGCTGCTGACCGGGGAGCAGATGGCGGACCTGGCGGGCCGGCTCGGTGCCGACCTCGCGGACCCGTGGGCGCCGCTGGACCCCGCCTCACCAGCCGGTGCCTGGGCGCTGGAGCGCGGCAGGGCGCTGGCCCGGGAGACGGTCACACGCCACACCGAGGTCGCGGTGCCCACCGACTTCGGTCGCACGCCGAAGGGGACCGCCACCACCCAGGCGTCACTGGGCCGCGCGCTGCTGGACCTGACCCGGCAGGCCCCCGAGGCGGCCCGGCGGGTCGTCTCGGTCAGCCCCGACGTGTCCTCCAGCACCAACCTGGCCGGTTGGCTCAACAAGGTGGGGCTCTGGACGGGGGCAGCGGAGGAGAACCGCGACTGGTTCGCCGACGACCCCGAGACACTGCTGCACTGGCGCGAGTCCCGCTCGGGCCAGCACATCGAGCTCGGCATCGCCGAGGTCAACCTGGTCTCGCTGATCGGCGAGCTGGGCGCCACCTGGTCGCGGTGGGGCCAGCCGCTGCTGCCGATCGGTGTGCTGTACGACCCGTTCGTGCACCGGGCCCTGGAACCGTGGACCTACGGGATCTATGCCGGCGGCCAGTCGATCCTGGTCGGGACCCCGTCCGGGGTCACCTTGGCCCCGGAGGGTGGGGCGCACCAGTCGATCACCACACCGTCGGTGGGGCTGGAGCAGCCGGGGCTGGTGACCTACGAACCGGCCTTCGCCCAGGACACCGAGTGGGTCCTGCTCGCCTCGCTGGGGCGCCTGGGCCGCCCGGACGGGGTGTCGGCCTACCTGCGCCTGTCGACGCGGCCGGTGGACCAGACCCTGGCCGACGTGCCGACGGACCCGGCTGCGCGGGAGCGGCGCCGGGCCCAGGTCGTCGCCGGTGGCTACCGGCTGCGCCGCACCGCGGAGCCGGCCGTGACCCTCGCCGCCATGGGCGCGGTGGTGCCCAACGCGATCCAGGCCGCAGACCGGTTGGAGCAGCTCGGGATCCCTGCCGACGTGCTGGTGGTGACCAGCCCGGGGCTGCTCTACCAGGCGCTGCAGGCCCGGCGGGGGCGTCCGGCCGCGACGCCCTACGCGCAGCCGTGGATCCTGGACCAGCTGCTGCCCGCCGACCGGGCCACCCCGCTGGTGACGGTGCTGGACGGCCATCCGCACACGCTCACCTTCCTGGGCACGGTCAACCAGGTGCCCACCCACAGCCTGGGCGTCACCGAGTTCGGCCAGTCCGGCGACCTCGACGAGGTGCACGCCCTGCACGGCCTCGATGCCGACGCGATCGTGCGCAGCGCCCTGGACCTGACCACCTGAGGCGCGGCCTGCCGCGCGGGCGGGCTCAGCCGAGGGCGGCGAACCGGCCCGCCGCCACGAAGGCGGCGGTGAGCAGCAGCGCCAGGTTCTCGGCGACTGCCTTGGGCTCCCGCAGGGAGGCGTGCGAGACGGCCGCGCCGCACATGACGACGATCAGACCGACCGCCGCCAGGGGAGTGAGCACCCGGGCCGTGTCGGTGAGCCACGGGGCGAACAGGCCGACTGCGGCGAGCAGCTCCGAGGCGGCGGTCAGGCGCACGACGTGCATGGGAAACGGTGCGATGCCGGTCTGGCCGGTGTCGAGCATCCGCTGGCGCGACATGACGAGCTTGGCGGTGCCCGACGCGGCGAACACCAGGGCGAGGGCGCCGCTGGCGATCCACAGGGCGAGGTCCATGACGACTCCTTCGGTGCGAGATCACTGACACCAGGAGGACGGGACGGGACCCGCGACCGTGACAGTCGGCATACGGGGGCGTAGTTTGCGAGAGGACGGTGGTGTCACACTCCACGGCCGCCAGCCGTCCTCCTGTCATGCAGCCGATCGACGAGCGTCTCGCCGACGCCTACTCCGCCCACCGCCGCACCCTGCTGGCTGTCGCCTACCGGATGCTCGGCAGCTTCACCGACGCCGAGGACGTGGTGCAGGACGCGTTCCTGCGTTTCCGGCGGGCACTGGAGTCGGGGGAGCGGCCGGAGTCGGACCGGGCCTACCTGATGACGATCACGAGCCGGCTCGCCATCGACGAGCTGCGGTCGGCGCGGGTGCGGCGCGAGGAGTACGTCGGCCCCTGGCTCCCCGAACCCGCGGTCGAGGGGCTGACCGAGCTGGCCGACGACATCGCGCTGGCCGACTCGTTGTCGACCGCGTTCCTCGTGCTCCTGGAGCGGCTCGGCCCCGAACAGCGGGCTGTGCTGCTGCTCCACGACGTGTTTGCCCTGACGTTCCCGGAGGTCGCCCGGATCGTCGGCAAGTCGGAGGAGGCCTGCCGCCAGATCGGGGCCCGAGCCCGACGACACGTCAGCGAGGGGCGACCACGGTTCACTGCGCAGACGCGGGAGGCGGAGGCGCTCGCGGACCGGTTCTGGGCGGCGGCCAGGGAGGGCGACCTGGAGGGCCTGGTGGGACTGCTCGCGGAGCAGGCCGAGTTCGTCGGCGACGGCGGCGACTCCGGGCGCGGGCTGACCAGGCCGGTGTCCGGTGCCGAGGCGGTGGCGCACGTCGTGCTGGCGATCTTCCGACTCATCCGGGAGCTGGGCGGCACCACGGAGTCGGTCAGGGTCGGCAGCCAGCCGGCGGTCCTCGTCCTGGATGACAGGGGAGACCTCGCTGCCGTCTGGTCCCTGGTCATCGAGACCGACCGCATCGTCGCGGTCCACGGGATGGTCAACCCCGAGAAGCTGGGGCACCTCGGCGTCCCGCTCACCTCCCTGGACGGACGGGCGACGTGGCACAGCCGGCCCCGGTGAGCCGCTCAGCCCGTGACGTCTGCCAGCGCCGCCGTGAACGACTCGTGCACCGGACGCGAGAACAGCACGAACCGCACCAGGTCGAGGTCGCCCGGGTGCTCACCCAGCCAGCCGCGGACGGTCGCGACGGCCACGCGGGCCACCTCCTCGGCGTCCCAGCCGAAGACCCCCGCCGACACGGCCGGACAGGCCACGGACCGGGCGCCCACCTCGGCGGCAACGTCCAGGCTCCGCGAGAAGCAGCTGGCCAGGAGCGCCGGGTCCGTCTCACCGCGGTGCCGGTTCGGGCCGACCGTGTGGATGACCCACCGCGCGGGCAGGTTCCCCGCCCCGGTCGCCACCGCCTCCCCGACGGGCAGCCCGTCGTGCCAGCGGGCGGCCCGCAGCCGCCGGCACTCCTCCAGCAGGCCCGGCCCGGCGGCGGCGTGGATCGCGCCGTCGACACCGCCACCACCCAGCAGCGTGGAGTTGGCCGCGTTGACGACCGCGTCCACGTGCTCGGTCGTGATGTCTCCGTGGACGGCCTCGATCCGCGTCATGACCTTGCCTCCTCCCACTCCTGCCGCAACAGACCCATGATGACCGCGTCGACCCGCTCGCCGTCAAACTGCAGCGCCTCCCGCCGTCGCCCCTCCACGACGAACCCCGCCTTCTCATAGGTCCGTTGCGCCCGCGGGTTGAAGGCATAGACCTCCAGGTCGATCCGGTGCAGGGGTAGGTGGGTGAACGCGTGGTCGATGAGCAGCCGCGTCGCCTCGGTGCCCAGCCCGCGGTCACGTCCGGCCGGCCCGATCAGCACGCGGTAGTTGCAGGTCCGGCTGGCCTCGTCCCACTCGTTGAGCACCACCTCACCGACCACCTCACCGCTGGCGTTGTCCACGACCATCAGGTCGAGCCGGTCGGTCTGGGCGTTGCGCGTGGAGTACCACGCCTGCAGCCGCGTCAGGTCCTCCTCGCCGGACTCGGCCTCGGCGGTGGAGTGCGCACTGGCGGTCAGCCGGCGAAGCTCCGGGTCGGTCAGTATGCGGCCCAGCACCGGCACGTCGTCGGGCTCCACAGGGCGCAGGGTCACCAGGGTCCCGGTCAGGGTCGGCTTGTCGGCGAAGGTGCGGTCGGTCGTGGCCATGCCCCCACTGTCACAGGCGCACCTGTGGATGGCTAGTAGTTTCTCGGCCTATGCATGTAAAATGCATGCATGGTGGCTCTCCAGATCCGCGACGTGCCCGAGGACGTGCGTCAGACGCTCAGCGAGTGCGCGGCGGCCCGCGGGCAGTCCTTGCAGTCGTTCCTGCTGCACCTGGTGACCGCGGAGGCGGGGCGTGCGCGCAACCTCACGCTGCTGGAGCGTTTCGCGGACCGGCGGGACGGTTCCAGGCTGGCCCCGCGCGAGGTCGCTGCGGCCCTCGACACGGCACGGGCAGATCGCCTCGTGAGCCTCGCGATCGATCACGAGGCTGGCCGGACCGAGTGATCGTCGTTGACGCGTCCGTCCTGGTCGCAGCCCTCGCCGATGACGGCCCGGTGGGCGGCGTTGCCAGGGCCGAGCTCTCCCACGATGCTCACTGGACGGTCCCCGACCACTGCGTCGCCGAAGTGTTCTCCGCGCTGCGCGGACTGTGGCTCGGCCGGCAGATCAGTCCTGCCCGCGCCGAGAGCGCTCTCGAGGCCCTCGAGCCCTTCGAGCTCGACGTCGTGCCGACACAGGGACTGCTGGCCCGGATGTGGGAGCTGCGCCACGACGTCTCCGGCTACGACGCCGCCTACCTGGCCCTGGCCGAGGCGTCGGCCTGTCCGCTTGTGACCGCGGACGCCAGGTTGGTCCGGGTGCCGGAAGCACGGTGCGAGATCAGGCTGGCACTCCCCGCCTGACGCACGGGAGCTCACGGCTCGAACGGCTCGAGCGGCTTGATGGCCGGCCCGTTGAGCACGTTGCCGTTCACGCTGAAGCGCGAGCCGTGGCAGGGGCAGTCCCAGGTGCGCTCGGCGTTGTTGAACTGGACGACACAACCCAGGTGCGTGCAGTTGGCCGACACCTCGTGCAGCAGGCCGTCCGGGTCGCGGTAGCTGGCCACCGCGCGGGCACCCACGTGCCGGATCCGGCCCTCGCCCTCGGGCACGTCGGCCGCGTCGTCACCGGAGGAGACCGCCCGGGCCAGGCCGCCCACCAGGTGGGAACCGACCTTCACCTGGTCCATCACGACCCCGGGGACCATCTCCAGCGACACCCTGTTGGGGCTCATCAGGTCCGCCTGCTCGAGGTCCGCCTCACCCGTGATGAGGTCGTGCAGGAGCAGCCCGGCGGCCGTGCCGTTGGTCATGCCCCACAGGTTGAACCCGGTCGCGACCCACAGGTTCTTGCTGGTCGGCAGGTACGGCCCGACATACGGCACGCCGTCCGGGGTGGTCAGGTCGTGCGCCGCCCAGCGGTGCGTCACCTCCCGCAGGCCGACGTTGTCCTGGGCCCACCCGGCGAGGTCGGCAAAGAGCTTCTGCTGGTCCGGCTTGGTGCCCGGTGCGTGCTGACAGCCGCCCACGATGAGACGGTCGCCGGCCCCCGGCGGGGTGCGCAGGGAGTAGCCGTCGTCCGTGTCGAGGTACATGCCCTCGGGTGCCGTGCCGTCGACCGGTCCGCTGACCACCAGGTCGCGGGTCTGGCTGAGGCGGGTGAAGAACAGCGCGCGGTCCAGGACCGGATAGTGCGTGGCGATCACCACGTGACCGGCCGAGACGGTGCGCACCTCGCTCGCCTCGGGACTGCCCGTGGCGGTCTCGACCAGGAGTATGCCGTCACGCTCGTGGACGCCGACGACCACCTCTCCCTCAATCACCTGGCCGCCCGCGGCCTCGACCTGGTCGGCCAGGTGGAGCAGCCAGCGCTGGGGGTGGAACTGCGCCTGGTCGGGCAACCGGACCGCGGCCGCGACCTCGAACGGCAGGTCCACGTCGGTCAGCAGCTCGGTGCCGGTCAGGCCGGCCAGCTGCATCGCCTCGGCCTCGCGGGCCAGCGCGTCCCTGCGGTCCGGGCGCGTGGTGTAGACGTAGGAGTCGCGGCGCTCGAAGCCGCACTCCACCCGGCCGGCGGCGACCCCCTGCGCAACCCAGTCCAGCGCGCGGACCTGCGCCGCGGCATACTGCATCGCCCGGCTCTCACCGAGATCGGCGTAACGCAGCCCGTGCTGGGCAGTCACCTTGGCGGTCGTGTTGCCGGTGACGCCGGCGCCCACCTGGCGTGACTCCAGCACGGTGACCCGGCGTCCCGACCGGGCCAGCAGGCAGGCGGTCGTCAGCCCGGCGATGCCGGCGCCGACCACCACCACGTCGCTGTCCGGTGGGATCTGGCCACGACGGTCGGGTGTCTCGGTGTCGCTGTGCCACAACGACTTCGGCATCGGCAGCTCGAGCATGGACTCCTCCTTCGGCCTCTCCATCATGTGGGGGGCCACCGTCGCCTGCCACCCGGGAGCGTGGGCCCGCCGCGACCGCAGGCCAGGCGCAGGCTGCGGGTGGATGATGGAGGACATGCGGTACGCAGTCACCGGAGCCACGGGGTTCGTCGGGGGAGAGCTCGCCCACCAGCTCGTCGAGCAGGGCCACGACGTCGTCGCACTGGTCCGCTCCCCGGACCGTGCCTCGTCGCTGAGCTCGCTGGGGGTCCGGCTCGTCACGGGGGACCTGGACGACACCGGCGCGCTGGACCAGCTGCTTCATGAGGTGGACGGTCTCTTCCACGTCGCCGGGTGGTACCGGTTGGGCGGGCGCGACCTGTCGACCGGTCAGCGCGTCAACGTCGAGGGCACCCGCAACGTCCTGGCTGCGGCGGAGCGGGCCGGCACCGGCAGGGTCGTCTACACCAGCACCCTCGCCGTGAACTCCGACACCGGGGGAGAGGTGCGCGACGAGACGCACCGTCACACCGGTGGCCACCTGTCCGAGTACGACCGGACCAAGGCGGCGGCCCACGCGATCGCGACCGAGCTGGCCGGCGGTGGACTGCCGCTGGTCACCGTCATGCCAGGCGGCATCTACGGCCCCGGGGACACGTCACAGACCGGGGAGCTCATCCGCCAGGTGGTGTCGGGCCGGCGACCGCAGGTGCCCAGTGGTGGCGGTCAGATGATGTGGGCCCACGTCACCGACATCGCCCGAGGACACCTGCTCGCGATGGAGCTCGGTGCGCCGGGCGAGTCCTACATGCTGGCCGGTGACCAGGCCAGCCTCGCGCAGCTGCTGCAGTCGACCGCCCGCATCGCCGGGACGAGAGGGCCGATGCTGGTGCCGCACGCCATGATCCGCATCGCCGAGAAGGTGATGACACCGGTCCTGCGGATCGCGCCGGTGCCGTCGACCTACCACCCCGAGGCGCTGCGGGCCTCGCTGGCGACCTATCTCGGCACCCGCGACAAGGCCGAGCGCGATCTGCACTGGCACTCGCGTCCTCTGGAGGAGGGGCTCACCGAGACGGTCGCCTGGTTGCGAGGACGCGGGCACTAGCGACGTCGGTTGGCGCTCTGCAGTTTGTGTCGCATGGCGTCGGTTGTGCAGAGCCGTGTGGAGCCGTCCCGGTAGCGCTCTGCAGTTTGTGTCGCAGGGCGTTGGTTCTGCAGAGCCGTGGGCGTGCCTGCCGGCGGCGCTCTGCACTTTGTGTCGCAGGGCGTCGGTTGTGCAGAGCCGTGTGGAGCCGTCCCGGTAGCGCTCTGCAGTTTGTGTCGCAGGGCGTCGTTTCTGCAGAGCCGTGGGCGTGCCTGCCGGTGGCGCAGCCGGGACTACGTGCGTGGGGCGATGCCCCAGGCGTCGGCGAGCAGCTCGAAGGAGCGCTGCCGCATCGCCGGGTCGTGCGTGTAGGTCGTGACGATCAGCTCGTCGAGCTCGTGGGCCGCGGCGAACTGCTCCAGCTGCGGCACCACCTGGGAGGGGTCGCCGACCGCCTTCACGGAGTGGAACTCCTGAATCATCGGCAGCAGTCCCTCGGGGACGACGGTGGAGAGGTCGTCGACCGGGGGAGCCAGGGGCGCGGAGCCGCCGGTGCGGATGGCGGCGACCATCTGCTGGGCGGTGGTGAACAGGTAGTGCGCCTCGGCCTCCGAGGGGGCGACGAGCACGTTGATGCCGGCCATCACGGTGGGGCGCTCCACCTGGGCGGTCTCGGCGTCGGGGTTGAAGCGTTCACGGTAGACCGCCAGGGCCTCACGCATCTGCTGCGGTGCGAAGTGGCTCGCGAAGCTGAACGGCAGCCCGAGCGCCGCCGCGACCTGGGCACCCCCGGTGGAGGAACCCAGCATCCAGATCGGCACGTTGGTGCCCTCGCCGGGCAGTGCCCGCACGCGGGTGCCCGAGCCGTCCCCGAGGTAGC
Source organism: Ornithinimicrobium cavernae (assembly GCF_003121625.1). Classification (GTDB taxonomy): domain Bacteria; phylum Actinomycetota; class Actinomycetes; order Actinomycetales; family Dermatophilaceae; genus Ornithinicoccus; species Ornithinicoccus cavernae. The sequence goes on from NZ_QDDJ01000005.1 coordinate 272,580, forward strand.
TCACCAGGTCGAGCACGTTGCCGGCGAAGTCGTTGAGTCCGCTGGCGCTGCGGGCCAGGGCGGCCGCCGTGATCGGGTCGGTCCCCGGCGCGCGGCCGAGCCCGAGGTCGAACCGGTCACCGTGCAGGGTCGCCAGCGTGCCGTAGTACTCGGCGACCATCAGCGGGGAGTGGTTGGGCAGCATCACGCCGCCCGAGCCGAGCCGGATGCCGTGCGTGTGGTTGGCGAAGTGCCCGAGGATGAGGGAGGTCGCCGAGGACATGAACGCCTCGGTCCCGTGGTGCTCGGCCACCCACAGCCGGTGAAAGCCCAGCTCGTCCAGGCGGGTCGCCAGCTTGGTCGAGTGCTGCATCGCTTCGGCGGGCGTCTGCCCCTGGGACCGGGGGACCAGTTCGAGGACGGACAGGGGCACACGGGTGTTCGTCGAGGGCATGCCTATGCCAACCGCTGGGCGCAGAAGTTGTTCCCGGGCAGGTCCCGGTCGTGGCACACGCCACCGGATGACGGCGATCTGCGCTTAACGTTGCTTAACGTTTCGGGCCCTGCTTAATGTGCCGGGCGAGACCGGGTCGCGGAACGCGTGGGTCGAGCGTTGAGGAGGCGCCGTGTCAGGGAAGGTGCCGGACGAGGTTTCGGGGCCAGCAGTGTCCGCCGCGGCTGTCGCCCGGGCGGCGGGAGTGTCGGCCGCCACGGTGAGCTACGTCATGAACGGGCAGAGCGGCGTCTCCGAGAACACCCGACGACGGGTTCTCGCACTGGCCCGCGAGATGGGTTTTCGGCCCCGCGGCGGCCCGAGGACCCCGGACCCCCGGCGGAACAACGTGGTCGGCCTGGTCGTCCCCAACGTCACGAACCCGATGTTCCCGCGATGGGCTCAGGGCGTGGTCGACCGCGCAGCCGAGATCGGCTACGAGGTGTTCCTCGCCTCGACGGGCGACGACGCCGACGTGATGGCCAGCACGGTGCGGGCCATGATCGCCCGCCGGGTCGACGGACTGATCCTCGCCTCGACCCAGCGCGAGGAGGTCAGCGCGCTGCAGCTCCTCAGGGCGGCCCGGGTGCCCTACGTCCAGCTCTCCCGCCGCTCGGACTTCCTCGCGGCAGACTTCGTGGGGATCGAGGACGCGGTGGCCGCGGAGGCGATGATGCGGCACGTCATCGACCACGGCCGGCAACGCATCGCCACCGTGATCGGCCCCCGGTTCTCCTCGGCGTCGGCCGCGCGCGAGCGGGGCTTCCTGGCGACCGCCCAGTCGCTCGGGGTCGAGGTGCCGCCCCACCGGCGACTGAGCACCCGGCTGAACAACGCCGGCGGTCGCCTCGCAGCACAGGAGCTCCTGGCCGGTGACGACCATCCCGACGCCATCCTCTGCGGCAGCGACGAACTGGCCATCGGCGTCATGGAGTACCTGCTCAAGCGAGGTCTCACGGTGCCGGACGACGTCGTCGTCACAGGTTTTGACGGGCTCCCGCACAGCCGGTCCGTCCTCGTCGGCCTGACCACGGTTATCCAGCCGCAGATCGGCATGGCCCACGCCGCCTTCGATGTCCTGCAGGAGCGTCTGGACCGGCCCACCGCGCCCTTCCAGAGCCTGGTCATGCCGCACGACCTGTGGATCGGACGCACCTGCGGCTGCCCACCCGAGAGCCAGTCCAGTCCCGAGACCACGAGCACGACCATGAGGCAGGAGACAGAGTGAACACGAATCTCGACGCACGAACCATCGTCACCGGAGGAGGCTCGGGCCTGGGCCTGCGCATCGCCCAGGTGATGCGTGAGGCCGGCGCCACGGTCCTGGTCAGCGACATCAGTGACGAGGCGCTGGGGGCGGCCGTCGAGGACGGTTTCGCCGTCACGGTGTGCGACGTCAGCGACGAGGCGCAGGTCCGGGACATGATCGCGACAGCAGCCGAACAGCTCGGCGGCCTCGATGTCCTGGTCAACAACGCGGGCGTCGCCGGGCCGACCGGGCCGGTGGCAGATCTGGACTCCCAGGAGTGGCGCCGCACGTTCGACGTCAACATCCACGGGCAGTTCTACTGCATCAAGCACGCGCTGCCGCACCTGCGGCGCTCCTCGGACGCGCGCATCATCAACCTCTCCTCGGCAGCAGGCCGCCTCGGCATGGCCGGACGCAGCCCCTACTCCGCGTCGAAGTGGGCCGTCATCGGCCTCACCAAGACCCTGGCCATCGAGCTCGGCCCGGACGGGATCACCGTCAACGCCATCTGCCCCGGCGCGGTCGACGGACCGCGGATCCAGGCCGTCATCGACGCGAAGGCGCAGATGCTGGACCGGCCGGTCGAGGAGGTCACGGCGCTCTACCACGGGCAGGCGAGCCTCGGTCGGCTCGTCACCGCCGACGACGTGGCCCAGGCCGCGCTCTACCTTGCCGGCCCCGGCGGCCGGATGATCAGCGGCCAGGCCCTGGCCGTCGATGGCAACACCGAGAAGCTCTACTGACCCAACCCACCACCAGGAGACCCACCATGGCACCCATTCGCAAGGTCATCATCACCGCGGCCGTCACCGGCGCGATCCACACGCCGTCCATGTCGCCGTACCTGCCGTCCACCCCGGACGAGATCGCCGAGGCGGCGCTGGGGGCGGCCGAGGCCGGAGCAGCCATCCTGCACCTGCACACGCGCGACCCGAAGGACGGTCGTCCGTCCCAGGACCCGGAGCACTTCGCCCCCGTGCTCGACAAGGTCAAGGCCAACAGCAACGCGGTCATCAACATCACCACGGGCGGCAACCCGGCGATGACCGTGGAGGAGCGGATGCGCCCGGTGAAGGCCTTCAAGCCCGAGCTGGCATCGCTGAACATGGGCTCGATGAACTTCGGCCTGTACCCGATGCTGGACCGCTTCACGGAGTTCGCCCACGACTGGGAGCGCCAGGCCCTGGAGAACTCCCGCGACCTGGTCTTCAAGAACACCTTCAAGGACATCGAGACGATCCTGGGGATCGGCTCCGAGAACGGGACCAAGTTCGAGTTCGAGTGCTATGACATCTCCCACCTCTACAACCTGCAGCACATGCACGCCCGCGGGCTGACCCGCGGACCGCTGTTCGTCCAGTCCGTCTTCGGGATCCTCGGCGGCATCGGTGGCCACCCCGAGGACCTCATGCACATGAGGCGCACGGCCGACCGGCTGCTCGGCGCGGACTACCTCTGGTCGATCCTGGGCGCGGGCCGGAACCAGATGCCGTTGGCCACGATGGGCGTCCAGATGGGGTCCCACGTCCGCGTGGGCCTGGAGGACTCGCTGTGGATCGAGCCCAAGGAGCTGGCGCGCTCCAACGCGGACCAGGTCACCAAGATCCGGCGGGCGCTCGAGGACCTCAGCTACGAGATCGCCACGCCCGAGGAGGCACGGCAGATGCTCGGGCTGAAGGGCAAGGACCAGGTCGGCTTCTGAGCCGGCCGCCGTGGTGCCGGCGGTGGGTGCGCGGGCTCAGCTGCTCGTCCACCCACCGTCGACCACCATCAGCTGGCCGGTCATGTAGGCGCTCGCCGACGAGGCCAGGAACACCGCCGGCCCCACCATGTCGTCGACCTGTCCGAAGCGGCCCAGCGGAACGCGGGCCAGCGTCTCCCTGCGCCAGTCGGGCTGCTCGAACAGTGGCCGGGTGAGGGCGGTCTCGATGTACCCCGGCGCGATGCCGTTGACCCGGATGCCCGCAGGGGCCCACTCCGTGCTCAGCGACCGGATCACCCCGAGCAGACCGGTCTTGCTCGCGACGTAGGGCGAGACACCCGGCCGCGAGGTCACCGCCAGCATCGAGGCGATGAAGGTGTGGCTGCCGGGGTGCCCTGCTGCCTGCTGTGAGCGGGCGACCTCCACGCTGAGCCGCCACGGAGCGGTCAGGTTGAGGGCCACCACGCGCTCCCACTCGTCGTCGGAGAGGTCCAGGGCGGGGCCGCGCGCCTGCACGCCCGCGGCATGCACGACCACATCGACCGTTCCACCGAGCGACCTGGTCGCCTCGCCCACCAGGTCGGGCAGTGCAGCGGTCTGGGCCAGGTCGGCCGCGTGGCAGGTCACTGTGCCGCCCGCCTGCTGGATCTCGGCCGCGGCTCCCGCCAGGCCGGACGCGTCCCTCGCCGTGACCGCCACGGCGGCACCGGCCCGGGCCATCCCCACCGCCAGCGCACGACCGATGCCGCGACTGGCTCCCGTCACCAGGACACGGGCACCGGAGAGAGCCTGCGGGGCGGCGGGTGGGACGACAGGGCTGGGCTGGCTCGGCATGCGCTGATCGTGAGCCAGTGCGGGCTGGGCACGCAAGAAATCAACTTAACGTTGCTTAACGTCCACCGGGTCGGGGAACGTCTCCCCGTCGGGCGAGTCCCGAGCGATCCCACGACGAGGTGATGGAGGAAACTGATGCGGACCAGTTCGCTGGCTCTCACGGTCACGGCCGTGGCCACCGCGCTGGGGGTGAGCGCCTGCGGTGCCGTCCAGGCGGTCCCGCTCGGCGCCGAGGAGCCCTTCGAGGGCACCATCACCTTCAGCCTCGCCCTGGGGGAGGGATCTCACCACCATGTCGGAGCCAAGGCGTTCGGTGACAAGCTCACCGAGCTGACCGACGGCCGCATCACGGTGAAGTACTACTACGACAACGCGCTCGGGGGTGAGCGCGAGGTCGTCGAGGGGATGCTCATCGACTCGATCGACATGGGGATCACGTCGACCGGCCCGATCGGCGGCTTCGTCGACGAGTTCTTCGTGTTCGACCTGCCGTACCTCTTCGAGAACCACGACCACGCGCACGCCGTGCTGGACAGCGAGATCGGCGACGAGCTCGCGACCATCCTGAAGGACACCGCCAACGTGCAGATCCTGGCGTGGATGGAGAACGGCTTCCGGCACGAGACCAACAGCGTCCAGCCGATCGAGACGCCGGAGGACCTGCAGGGGATCGACCACCGCACCCAGGAGAGCGAGGTGCAGATCGACACCTGGTCCGCCCTCGGTGCCAATGCCACGCCGATGGCCTGGCCGGAGGTCTACACGGCCCTGCAGCAGGGGGTGATGGACAGCCAGGAGAACCCGCTGCCGACCATCGTCGACGTGCGGTTCTTCGAGGTGCAGGACTACCTGGCGCTGACCCAGCACGTGTACTCGCCGGCGCCGATGATGATCAGCGGCGAGCTGTGGGACAGCCTCAGCGCGGAGGACCAGGCGCTGTTCCGGGAGGCGGCCGAGCACGCGCTGCCCATCCAGCGCGAGGCCAGCTTCGAGCAGGAGCAGGCCGCGGTGGCCGCCCTGGAGGAGAAGGGCATGGAGGTCACCGAACCGGACCTGGACCTCTTCCGGGAGGCCGTCGTGCCGGTCTATGACAAGTGGGCACCGGTCCTGGGTCAGGAGCGCATCGAGGCGGCCCGCAACTTCGACTACTGACCCGTCTCCTCGACCCTTCCCGCACTGCATCCACAAAGAGGTGTGCTCGTGAACTCGATTGCCCTGCGCCTGCTGCGCGCCCTCGACGGCCTGAACACGGTGGTGGGCTGGTTGATGGCCCTGTGTCTGGGCCTCATGACCGTCCTGATCTCCTGGCAGGTCTTCGCCCGGTTCGTCCTGGGGAACTCCCTGACCTTCTCCGAGGAGGTCTCCCGCTTCCTGATGATCTGGCTCACGATGCTCGGCGCCGCGTATGCCGTGCGCCGTGGCTCGCTGCTCGCGGTGGACCTGGTGCCCGAGCTGCTGAGGGGCCGTGCCCGGTTCGTGGTGAACCTGGCCGCCCACGCGGTGTCGCTCGTCTTCTACGTCGTCCTGGCCTTCTACGGCTGGAACATCGCCCAGGCGGTCGCCTTCCAGAGCGCACCGGCCACCGGCGTGTCGATGTTCTGGCCGATGTTCGCTCTCTGCGCCGGTGGTGCCCTGTGCCTGGTCAACACCGTCGGCGTCGTGGTCGAGGACATCATCCAGGGCGGCGAGAGCCCCCACCAGGACCACCTGATCATGGAAGCTGAGGGCTGAGCCGTGCCTGCACTCCTCTTTGGAAGTCTCCTGTTCTGCTTCGCGATCGGTGTGCCGATCGCGGTGGCCCTGGGCTTCGCCACGCTGCTGACCGTCTATGCCAGCGACACCTTCGGGCTCGTGGTGATCCCCCAGCAGATCTTCAACGCGATGAACTCCTTCCCGCTGATGGCCATCCCGTTCTTCATCCTGGCCGGGTTCCTCATGCAGGAGGGCGGGATCTCCGAACGGTTGGTGGACTTCGCCAAGGCGATCGTCGGCCACCTCACCGGTGGTCTGGCCATGGTCGTCGTCGTGACCTCGATGTTCTTCGCGGCGATCTCCGGCTCAGGAGCGGCCACGACGGCCGCGATCGGCTCGATCATGATCCCGGCCATGGTTGCCGCCGGCTACAACCTGCGCTACGCCGGCGCCATCCAGGCAACCTCCGGCGCCCTGGGCGTGATCATCCCGCCCAGCATCCCGCTGATCATCTATGCCATCGCCGCGAACACCTCGGTGGGCGACATGTTCATGGCCGGGGTCATCCCGGGCCTGGTCATCACCCTGTCACTGCTGATCGCCTCGTATGTCGTGGCGCGCCGCCGGGGGTACACCGGCACCCCCGAGCGTGCGGACCTGAGGACCGTGGCGCGCTCGTTCAGCCGGGCGATCCTCGCCCTGATCATGCCGGTCCTGGTGCTGGGTGGCATCTACGGCGGTGTCTTCACCCCGACGGAGGCGGCGGTCATCGCCGTGGCGTACTCCCTGGTGGTCGGTCTGGTCATCTACCGGAGGATCCGGCTGCGCGACCTCCCGGAGATCTTCACCAAGTCGGCGCTGACCACCGCGATCGTGATGATCGTCATCGGCACGGCCGGACTGTTCGGGTTCCTGCTGAACATCCTGGGCATCCCCGACGACATCGCCGCGTTCTTCCTCGACGCAAACTTCAACGTGGTCATGTTCCTGCTGGTCGTCAACCTGCTCCTGCTCGTCGCGGGGATGTTCATCGAGGCGGCGGCGGCCATCCTGATCCTGACCCCGATCCTGCTCCCGGTGGCCACTGAGCTCGGGGTGGACCCGGTCCACTTCGGCGTCATCATGGTGGTCAACCTGGCGATCGGGCTGATCACGCCGCCGGTCGGGATCAACCTGTTCGTCGCCGCGCAGATCGCGGACCTGTCCATCGTGAAGATCAGCCGGGCGATCGTGCCCTATGTGATCATCCTGTTCGTGGACGTCCTCCTGATCACCTACCTACCGGCCCTGTCCACCTGGTTGCCGGGCCTCCTGGCGGGGGAGTGATGATGAGCACGCTCACCCCGGAGAGCATGGTTGCCGTGATCGGCACCGGCTACATGGGCGGCGGGATCGCCCAGACGTTCGCGCTCGCCGGCCACCCGGTCGCGGTGGCCGACGCGACGCTCGAGCAGGCCGAGCGCGCAGTCCGGCGACTCGTCGCCGAGGGGGAGGCGCACGAGGGGTCCGGACTGTTCCCCGAGGGGGCCCACGAGGCACTGAGGGAGCGGCTGACGCCGGCGACCGTCGAGGACGCAGCCAGCCGTGCCGCATACATCACCGAGGCCGTGCCGGAGCAGGTGGCGCTCAAGCACGACGTGCTGGGTGCCGTGTCCGCCGCGGCCTCACCGGATGCGATCATCGCCAGCAACACCTCCGCCATCCCGATCGGGGAGCTGGCCGCGACGGTCACCGGTCCCGAGCGGTTCCTCGGGGTGCACTGGATGAACCCGTCGTACTTCGTGCCGTCCGTCGAGATCATCCCGACCGAGCGCACCGACCCGCAGGTCGCCACCGGGGTCGTGGACCTGATCCGCGCCATCGGCAAGGTGCCGACCATCGTCTCGGACTCGCCCGGGTTCGTCGCCAACCGGCTGCAGTTCGCGCTCTACAAGGAGTGCACCCGGATGGTCGAGGAGGGCATCGCCACGCCGGACCAGATCGACGAGGTGGTGCGCAACTCCTTCGGCTTCCGGCTGCCGTTCTTCGGGCCGTTCGCGATCTCCGACATCGCGGGGCTCGACGTGTATGCCGGGTCGATGGCCACGATGGAACGCGCCTACGGGGAGCGCCTCGCCGTCCCGGCCGTGCTCGCCGAGCACGTGGCCTCCGGACGCCTCGGCATGAAGTCGGGACAGGGTTTCTACCGCCACGGCCCCGAGGACGCCGAGCGCGTGCGCGACTACCGCGACACGGCCTATGCGCGGCTGGTGCAGGTCCGCGCGGAGCTCGCCGACCGCGAGCCGCCTCTCCACGGCTGACCGGTCTCCGACGCGCCGGGGCGGTGCGGCAAGGCAACGAGTGGCAACTGCTCACAGGAACTCGTTGCCGACCGCTATGAATACACGTCAGGACGGTTCACCCCATCCGCCGTCCAACCGTGTCAAAGGAGATCCCCCATGCGGACCACGTCCCGACTTGCGCTCACCGGCATCGCCACCGTCGCGGCCCTCACCCTTGCCGCGTGCGGCGGCTCCGGTGGAGGGTCCGACTCCGCTGCGGGCGGTGACGGCAAGACCATGAAGCTCGCCCTGAACCAGAACGAGGAGCACCCCTCCTTCATCGCGCTGGAGGCGTTCGGCGAGGAGCTGAGCGAGGCCACCGACGGTCGCTGGGACATCGAGGTGTACCCGAACGCGACGCTCGGTGCCCAGGACGAGACGATCCAGCTCGTCAGCGACGGTGGCGTCGACCTGTCGATCGTCTCCGCCCCGCAGCTGGAGAACCTGAACAAGGACTTCGTCATCTTCAGCCTGCCCACGGTCTTTGACTCGGTCGAGTCGCAGATGGCTGTCATCAACGACCCCGCGGTCGTGGGCGACGTCTACGGCAGCCTCGAGGAGAGCCACAGCTTCTCCGTGATCGGCGGCATCACGCAGGGTGCGCGCAGCTTCTACGTCAAGGACGGCCCCGTCGAGACGCCCGCCGACCTGGAGGGCAAGAAGATCCGGGTCCAGGAGAGCCCGGTCTTCATCGCGATGATCGAGGCCCTCGGTGCCTCCCCGACCCCGATGGCCTACGGCGAGGTCTACACCGGCCTGCAGTCCGGCGTCATCGACGGCGCGGAGAACAACGAGGTCTCCTACTTCACCCAGAAGCACTTCGAGGTCGCCCCGTACTTCTCCTACACCAACCACCTGGTCGGTGCCGACTTCCTGATCGCCAACACCGGCGTCCTCGACTCCATGACCGAGGAGGACCGGGCGGCCTTCGACGAGGCCTGGCAGAACACGGCGGACAACCACACCCAGCTGTGGGGCGAGGCCACCGAGAAGGCCATCACCGACGCGGAGGCCGGCGGGGCCACCTTCAACGAGGTCGACGCCCAGGCGTTCACCGACGCCCTGTCGCCGCTGATCGACCAGTTCGTCACCAGCGACTCCCAGCGCGCCCTGTACGACGCCATCGCCGCTGCCACGGAGTAGCCGGCGGCCGCAGCCACCACAGCGAGGGGGCGCCCGACGCCAGTCGTCGGCCAGCGCCCCCTCGCCGTACCCCGAAGTCCCACCCGCGAGCGGTAGCCAGGAGGCACCATGAGCACCGACCCGACAGCACAGGGGGCCGACGATGCCTCCCCGGACGAGGTCTCCCCAGGGCCTGTCCGCTGGCAGCCGCTGATGGCGGTCCTGCGGACCGTGCGGCGCGTCGTGGACCGCATCCTCGCGGGACTCTGCATCGTCATCTTCACCGCCCTGGTCGTCATCGTGGCCTGGCAGGTCTTCACCCGTGAGATCGGCAACTACTCGGCGCCGTGGACCGAGGAGGCGGCCCGCTACACGTTCGTGGTGCTGGCGCTCGTCGCTGCCGCCTACGTCTTCTCCGAGCGCGGCCACATCGCGGTCGAGATGCTCGTCGAGAGGCTGCCCCAGCGCGGCCAGCTGGTCATGGGCGTGCTCATCGAGCTGATCGTCATCGCCTTCACCCTCTTCACCTTCGTATGGGGCGGCTGGCGCATCTCGCAGAACGCCTGGGAGCAGCAGCTGTCGACGCTCCCGGTCACCGTGGGTCAGATCTACCTCGTGATGCCGCTGGCCGGCGTCCTCATCACCTTCTACTCGGTGTACTACGTGCTCGGCATCCTCGCCGGTGCCGAGCGGCCCACGCCCGAGCTCGACGAGAACGCGGAGGCCATCTGACATGGACACCCCGGTCCTGATCGCCACGATCGTCCTCATCGGGGGCATGGCCCTCTTCATCGCGATGGGCCTGCCGGTCGCCTATGCCATGGGGCTCCCCTCGGCCATCGCCATCGTCATCCTGCTCAACTACGACAACGCGGCGCTCACCTCGGCCCAGCGCATCCTCGCCGGGAGCAACTCCTTCCCCCTCCTGGCCATCCCGTTCTTCATTCTCGCCGGCGGCCTGATGAACACAGGAGGGATAGCCCAGCGGCTGATCGACCTGGCGCTGGTGGTCTCGGGGCGGTTGCCCGCCTCGCTCGCCCAGACGACCGTCGTGGCCAACACGCTCTTCGGCACCGTCTCCGGCGCGTCGGTCGCCTCGGCCGCCGCGGTCGGCACCGTCCTGAGCCCCCCGATGCGCCAGGCCGGTTACGACCCGCGGTTCTCGGCCATGGTCAACGCGGTGTCCTCGCCGGCCGGCATGCTCCTGCCCCCGAGCAACACGTTCATCGTCTACTCCCTGGTGTCCGGCTCCTCGATCGCCGCGCTGTTCATGGCGGGTGTCGGCCCCGGCCTCGTGTGGGCACTGGTCTGCCTCATCATGGTGGCGATCTACGCCCGCAAGCACCCGGAGCTGAAGGACCACGGTGAGCGGCCGACGCTCGGGCAGGCCCTGCTCGTGGTCCTCCGGGCGGTCCCCGCCCTGCTCATGATCGTCGTGGTCATCGGCGGCATCCTCGCGGGCATCTTCACCGCGACCGAGTCCGCGGTCATCGCGGTGCTCTACTGCCTCGCCCTGGGCCTGCTCCAGCGCACCCTGCCGGTCCGCTCCCTGCCGGGTGTGGTCCTCGAGGCCGCCAAGGTGACGGGCATCATCATGCTGCTCATCGGCATGTCGGGCGTCCTGGGCTGGGTCCTGTCCTTCGCCCGGCTCCCGCAGCTGGTCGCGGAGAGCCTGCTGGGCCTGACCGACAGCAAGGTCGTGATCATCCTGATCATCATGGTGGTCCTGCTGCTGGCCGGCACGGTGATGGACCCGACCCCGGCCATCCTGATCTTCACCCCGATCTTCCTGCCGGTGGTCACCGAGCTGGGGATCAGCGTGATCCACTTCGGCGCGATGATGGTGTTCAACATGTGCCTGGGCAACATCTCCCCGCCGATCGGCAACAACCTGTTCGTGGCCGCCCGCGTCGGGGACGTGCGCCTCGAGGGGCTGATCGCCAAGCTGTGGCCGTTCTTCTGGGCGCTCGTCGCTGCGCTGTTCGTCGTGGCCTTCGTGCCGCAGCTGTCCGAGTGGCTGCCGACGACCCTCGGCCTGATGGACCTGCCGGCCGGGCAGTGACCACGGGGTATGCCGCTCTGCCGGCTCGGGCGGGGACGCTCGCCCGGCGTTGACCGGCCTGGGTCAGAGCCGCAGGCTCAGCCTCAGCTCGCTCAGGGCGGCCTGGGTCAGGGCCGCCTGGGTCAGGGCCGTACGGACTCCAGGATCTTGGCGATCCGCCGGTCCCTGGTCTCCGGCTTCTTGGCCTCGGCGACGGCGCGGGCGTGCTCCTTGCGCTGGCTGTAGGACAGTGCCTCGAAGGCGGCCTTGGCATCGGGCTCGGCGGCCAGCGCCTGGGCCAGCTCCGGCGGCACCTCGACCGTGCGCTCCGTGGTGTCCAGGGCGATCGTGGCCGTCACCTCCTGGCCGATGTCGACACCCAGGGCGGCCCGGGCGGCCTTGGAGAACCCGATGCAGTTTCTGCCGTCCATCCGGGCGACCCGCAGGCGCTGGCTCCTCCCGTCGATGGTGACGACGACGGGTGGGTTCTTCACGGAGGCGAGACCGGCCACCTGCTCATCGGTGAGGAAGATGGCGCACGCCGGGCCGAAGGGCTCAAGGGTCGTCTGCAGCTGGAGCACGGCACCAACCTAACGGCCCGGCGTGGGGAGCGCCAGGAACGCTGCCCCGGGGGTGACTCCTCTGCCGCGGGTCAGTCCACCCACGCGTCCTGGACGGTGCGGGTGAGGCGGGACCCGTCGGTGCCCGTGACGGTCAGCCGCAGGTCGACCGGACCCGACCCGCGCACCGGTGTGACCGTCCACGACCCGTCGATGGCCCGGGCTGGCTGCCGCTGCCAGGACGCTCCGCCGTTCCGGGAGATCTCGGCCGTGACCGCGGTGCCGGCCACGTCGGTCTGGTCGAGCCGCCACGGCGTGATGACCAGCTGGGCGCCGGGCACGCGCTGGGAGTGTTCGTCGACCGGATACGTGACCCGCACGTCGGTGAGCGGCAGGGCCGTCGGTGTCGGTCCGGAGTGCGGCGTGGTGCTGAACTCCCAGACGGAGGTGACCGACGTGGAGTTCCGCCAGAGCACCTCGTCGTGCGACGTGGTGAGCTCGATGCGCCAGTCCGACGGGCCGGGACCATCGGCCGCGAAGATGCCGTAGCCGGTGAAGTCTGGGGCCAGGACCACCCCGTCCCGCGTCACCGACCCGGTGCGCGCGAAGCGGCCGTTCAGAGCATGGCCGTCACCGTCGGTCGCGCCGAGGCGCAGCCGCACCTCGTCCTCGGCCGTGGTGGCCGGTGCCCGGAAGTCGGTCGCCGGGGTGTCGCCCTGCAGGCCCGAGCCGACGGAGCCGTCGAACCAGTGGGAGGTGGCGCGGGTCGTGGCACCCGCGTAGGTGGTGATCGGGGAACGGGCCGTCAGCGTGAAGCTGTCGACGACCGTCTGCTCCCAGGCGCTGCCGTTGTCGATCACGTAGTCGGTGCGTGTCGACCCCGGCTCGATGAAGTCGTAGACGGGCGCCAGGAGGCAGCGGCACGGCTCCTGCGGTGCCCGCGCCTCGAGCATCAGGATGCTGGATCCGTCGGTCTGGAAGTGCTGCTCGACCGCGGTCAGGTCCTCCTCGGCCAGACCGGGGAACGGGTCGGCCACGATCGTGGGGAAGGCGTCGATGACGTCATAGAGGTAGTCGGGGTAGGGGTCGGCCCGGAGCAGCATCGGTGCGGAGCCGCCGCTCGCGCGGGTGCGCTCGAGGGCGCGCGCGGCGTCCTCGGAGGGCAGGGTGAGCACGGGCAGGCTCGTCCACACCACCGGGTTGGTCAGGCCCTCGCCGGCCGGCGCGACCAGGACGGCCCGGGCTCCGGCCTCCTGCGCCGCAGCGATCTCCTGGCCCAGCGCCCGGCTGGCCGTGAGCAGCACGGTGTCGCCGGGGCGGGAGCCCTCCAGCCCGACGTGCAGGCGGGTCTGCCCCTCGATGGCCGGTGCGTCCAGCGGGTTCAGGTGGCGCACGGCCAGGGGCAGCGGCTCACCGGTGCCCAGGACCGTGGCGTCCACCACCGGCTCGGTGCTGCGGATCCACGGGTAGAAGCTGAACACGCCGTCGGTGACCGGCCCGCTGGGGATGACCGAGACCTGGGCGACGGTGCTCCCCTGGGGGAACACGACGGTCGCGGCCATCAGCGGTGCGTTGCCCTCGATGCCCCGCTGCCAGCCCAGGACGACGCTGGACTGGGCGCTGGGCCGGGGCGTGGCCAGCGCCAGCGGCTCACCGTCGCGGGCGTCCACGGTGACGGTGAGCGGCTCGCCGGCCGTGACCGTGAACTCGGGGTCACCGCCGAAGGTCAGCTCCTCGGCGTGCTTCCGGGACGCGTCCAGCGTCGTGACCTCGCCGATCATGCTGTAGGTGCCCGGAGGGAGGTAGAACGTGCGGCCCTCGGCAGCGCTGACGGAGAAGGCGATGTAGCCGTTGGCCTCGTAGGGCTCGCAGTGGAAGTCCATCAGGGTGAAGCGCCCCGGCGCCGCGCCGCCGCGGCGGTCCACGGCGTTGATGGTGACCGGCACCTTGCCGGGCGCGGGAGCGGTGGGGTTGGCGTTGGCCGGGTCACGGCAGTAGTCCGGTGTGGTGACCTCGGTGGCCGCCGGGCCCGGCTGGGCCAGGAGGGTCGTGTCCTCGCCGACGGTCCGGGCGACGGGTGTGCTGTCACCGGCCGCGGCGGTCACGTCCGTGGTGTGCACCGAGGTGAGGGTCGCGTCGTCGGTGGAGGTCAGGACGAGGTGCCCCTCGTGGTGCACCGTGCGCACGACCGGCGAGTCAGCCGCGGTGCCGGCGCCGATCCCGGCGGGCCGCCCGCCCTCCAGGAGCATCTCCGCGCCCACCTCCTCGTCGAGCTCGTCGCCCGCGGCGACGACGCGATCGGGTTGCGCGGCAGCCTGATCCGGCGGGGCGCCGACGGAGGGGCCGGCCAGGCCGGCGAGCAGGAGCGCTCCGCTCAGGGTGGCGAGGACGCGCGTCCGGGTGGAAGTCATGGGGGCTCCATCTGACGGTCAGGGGCGGGGGCTGCGAGCCATCATGGCCCGCGAGCGGACACGCTGTCCCATCATCTGGTGTCTGATGCAAGATAATGTCGTGCATCAGACATCGGAGGAGGCCTGGGCGGCGCTGGGCCTGGACACCGCGGACCACGCCGTCTACCTCACCGTCCTGGAGGGTGCGGACCGGGAAGCGGTCGTGACCGCGCGCACCGGCCAGGACGAGGAGGCCGTCGCCCGGTCGCTGGCCAGGCTCCGAGGCCTCGGCCTGGTGGGCTCGGGGGCGGACGGCGGCGTGGTCGCGGGAGAGCCCGCGCTGACGCTGCGGCGGGCCGCGGGTCGCCTCCACAGCCTGGCGGGGGAGCTGCTCACCGAGTCCGCCGACCTCCAGGCGCTCCACGACCGGGCCCACGGTCCGGACCGCAACCAGCCGGACCTGCGCGTGCTCGCGTCGCTGCAGGAGACCCAGCGGGCCTTCGCCGACCTGCTGGCCGGTGCCGAGCGCGAGGTGCTCGCCTGTGTCAAGCCACCGTTCCTGGCGACGGGTGACTTCTCCGACGACGAGCACGACCAGCTGGACCGGGGCGTGGTCTACCGCGTCGTCTACGACCCGGAGGCGGTGGAGGCCATCGGCGGGCCGGAGCTGCTGGCCTCCTTCGTCAGGGCGGGGGAGCAGGCCCGGGTCACCGATGCGATCCCGCTCAAGATGTTCCTGGTCGACGGCACCCGGGCGCTCCTGCCGCTGGCCGGGGACGAGGGCGTCGAGGACGGCGGTGCCCTCCTGGTGACCAGCCCCGGACTGGTGTCGGCCCTGGTGGCCCTGTTCGAGTCGGTATGGGTGCGTGCCTGGGACCTGCAGGCGCCCGCCCCGCCCAGTGGGCTGGCTCTCGACGACCGGGACCGGCAGATCATCTCGGCGCTGCGCATCGGCGCCACCGACGACGCGATCGCCCGGCGCCTCGGCGTCACGCCCCGGACGGTGGGCCGCCGCCTGGCCCGGCTGCTGGAGCTGACCGGTGCCGCGACCCGCTTCCAGCTCGGCTGGCGGCTGGCGGTCCTCAGCGAGGAGACCCAGGAGGACCCTGCGGCCACCGGGCCCTCATCCGGAGTTGGTAGGCTGCCCCACACGACACGCGCTCCGGGGTCGGTGTAATTCCGAACCGGCGGTGACAGTCCGCGACCCGACCGCAGCCAGCGGCCGGTTGACCCGGTGGAACTCCGGGACCGACGGTGAGAGTCCGGACGGGAGGCAGCGCGCACGTCGACGGAGGACCGTCGGCGTCCGGGTCCTGACGACCCGAGACGTCCCGCCGGTGTCCCTCCCGTTGGCGTATCCGCGTCTCCCACGTTTGCTCCGGAGCCTTCACAGGACGGAGCGGACGCAGTGACCACGCACACCGAGCACCTCGAGCTGGCGCTCGCCTGCGCCCGGCAGGGGCCGGCGCGCGACCCCAACCCCCGCGTCGGCTGCGTCCTCGTCGACGCCGACGGGCAGGTCGTCGCCCGGGGCCACCACGCCGGTGCCGGCACCCCGCACGCCGAGGTGGCCGCGCTGACCGCAGCCGGTCCGCGGGCCCGGGGCACCACGGCATACGTCACCCTCGAACCCTGCAACCACCACGGCCGCACCGGCCCCTGCGCCCAGGCCCTCCACCGGGCCGGCGTGGCCGGGGTCGTGTATGCCGTGGCGGACCCCACCGCGCGGGCCGCCGGGGGAGCGGCGTGGCTGGCCGGGCAGGGCGTGCGGGTCGAGCAGCAGGACCACCCCGGTGCGGCGGAGCTGGTGGCCGACTGGGCCCGCGCCGCGGTGCTCGGTCGTCCCCACGTGACGTGGAAGGTGGCCAGCACCCTGGACGGCCGGGTCGCCGCCGCCGACGGGACCAGCCGCTGGATCACCTCGGCGCCGGCCCGGCAGGACGGCCACGACCTGCGCGCCCGCGTGGACGCGATCGTGGTCGGCACCGGGACCGCACGCACCGACGACCCGGCGCTGACCGCCCGGGGCGCGGACGGCACCGAGCTGGCTGACCAGCCGCTGCGCGTCGTCGTCGGCAAGAGCGACCTGGCGCCCGGAGCACGGCTCACCTCCGGCACGACGCCGGCCCTGCAGCTACGCACCCACGACCCGGTGGAGGTGCTCGCCACCCTGGCGGAGCGGGGCGTGCACTCGGTCCTGCTCGAGGGCGGCCCGACGCTCGCCGGAGCCTTCTGGGCCGCCGGCTGCGTCGACGAGCTGCTCGTCTACCTGGCTCCCGCCCTGCTGGGTGCCGGACCGTCCGCCGTCCCCGACCTCGGCATCGCCACCGTCACCGACACCGCGCGCCTCGACCTCGTCGACGTCGCACGGGTCGGCCCCGACCTGCGGCTGCGCCTCGTGCCGCTCACCACACCCCACCCCCACCAGGAGGACTGACACATGTTCACCGGAATCGTCGAGGAGCTCGGCACCCTCACCCAGCGCACGGACGGCCACGACTCGAGCGTCATCGAGATCCAGGCGCCCACCGTGGTCAGCGACGTCCAGCACGGTCACTCGATCGCCGTCAACGGCGTCTGCCTGACCGTCACCACCCACACCGCCGAGGGCTTCACCGCCGACGTGATGGCCGAGACCCTCGCCCGCTCCAGCCTGGGCCGTCTGCAGGCCGGCGACACCGTCAACCTCGAGCGGGCGATGCGCGCCGACGCGCGGTTCGGTGGGCACATCGTGCAGGGTCACGTGGACGCCACGACCACCCTCGTCTCCCGCGAGCCGGGCGAGAAGTGGGACGTGGTGACGTTCGCGCTGCCGCCGGAGCTGCGCCGCTACGTCGCCCTCAAGGGCTCGATCGCCCTGGACGGCGTCTCCCTCACCGTCTCCGGGGTCACCGACGACACCTTCTCGGTCAGCCTGATCCCCACCACGCTGGAGCTGACCACGCTGGGGCGGCGCCGGCCCGGCGACGAGGTCAACGTCGAGGTCGACGTGCTGGCCAAGTACGTCGAGTCGATGCTCGCCGGCAGCGGGGCGGTGACACCGTGAACCTCCACACCATCCCCGAGGCCCTGGACGCGCTGCGTGCCGGACGGCCCGTCCTGGTGCTGGACGACGCCGACCGGGAGAACGAGGGCGACGTGATCCTCGCGGCCGAGAACCTGACGGCCGCCTGGCTGGGGTGGACCATCCGCCACAGCTCGGGCTACGTCTGCGCGCCGATGCCGGGGGAGTGGGCCGACCGGCTCGGGCTCCCGCTCATGGTCGAGCAGAACGAGGACCTGCTGCGCACGGCCTACACCGTGACCGTCGACGCCGCGGCGGGCGTCACCACCGGCATCAGCGCCGGCGACCGCGCCCACACGCTGCGGACGCTCGCCTCGGCCGGGACTACGCCCGGGGACCTGCGCCGCCCGGGGCACGTGGTGCCGCTGCGCGCCCGCGACGGCGGCGTGCTGACCCGGCGCGGTCACACCGAGGCCGCGGTCGACCTGTGCCGACTGGCCGGCCTGGCGCCCGTCGCGGCGATCGCCGAGCTCGTCGACGACGAGGGCGAGATGCTGCGCGGCCCGCAGGTCGCGGCGCTCGCGGCCGAGCACGACCTGCCGGTGATCACCATCGCCGACCTCGTCGCCCACCGGCTCGTCCACGACGCGGTCCGGCGCGAGGCCACCACGGTGCTGCCCACCGCGCACGGCGACCTCACGGTGCACGGCTACCGCGACCTGGTCACCGGCGTCGAGCACCTCGCTCTCGTGGGCCGGCCCGACCCGGGCCCCAACCCGCTGGTCCGGCTGCACTCGGAGTGCCTGACCGGGGAGGCCCTCGGCTCGCGGCGCTGCGACTGCGGCCCGCAGCTGCACGACGCGCTCGACCGGGTCGCCACGGAGGGCGGCGTGGTGGTCTACCTGCGCGGCCACGAGGGCCGCGGCGTGGGCCTGATCGACAAGCTGCGGGCGTATGCCGTGCAGGACACCGGGGTCGACACCGTCGCCGCCCAGCACGTGCTCGGCCTGCCGGTCGACGCCCGGGACTACTCGGCCGGCGCAGCGATCCTGCACGACCTGGGTCTGGCGGACCGACCGCTGCGGCTGATCACCCACAACCCCGACAAGGCCGCCGCCCTGCAGGCGCGCGGCCTGACCGTCGGAGCGACCGAGCCGTCCCGCACCGTGCCACCACCGGAGTCGCACGCCTACCTCCGGACCAAGGCGGAGCTGCTCGGACACCTGCCCCACGGCATACCCACCCCCACCACCATGAGGAGCACAGCATGAGCAAGGCCGGAGCACCCACCCTGACCGTCGAGGCCGCCGGCCTGCGGGTCGCCGTCGTCGCCGCGTCCTGGCACACCACGATCATGGACGGGCTGCTCGACGGCGCGCGCCGCGGACTGGCCGAGGCCGGGGTGAGCGACGTCGTGGAGGTGCGGGTGCCGGGCAGCTTCGAGCTGCCGGTCGCCTGCGCGCGGCTGGCCAGGACGGGGGAGTATGACGCGCTGGTGGCACTGGGCGTCGTGGTCCGGGGTGGGACACCGCACTTCGACTACGTCTGCTCGGCGGCCACCGACGGGCTGACCCGGGTCGCCGTCGACACCGGGGTCCCCGTCGGCTTCGGCGTGCTGACCTGTGACGACGAGCAGCAGGCCCTGGACCGCGCCGGGCTGGCCGGCTCCTCGGAGGACAAGGGCCACGAGGCCGCCACCGCGGCCGTCGCGACCGTGGTGGCGCTGCGGGCGGTGGCTGCGCCGGTCTGAGGTGACTTCCCGCCGGGCCCGGCGGAGGCGTCATCAGGGCCGCAGCGCCCGGACCTGCCAGCCGTGAATGACCCCGCCGAGGACGTGCACGATGCCCCGCCCCCGGCGGTCCCGCTTCCCGGTGTCGGAGACCAGGAAGGTCTCGGCCGTGAACCGCTCGGAGACGGGGCGGTCGTCGGCGGCTTCCACAGGCCGGCTCGAGCGTCTCGCGGTAGGTGACCTCTCGGTCGTCGGGTGCGGCGAGGTAGACCGGATCCGGTGCCCCGCCATCCTGGCTGAGCGGGCGGCAGGCTGATGACGTGCGGGACGCCACCGTGCGAGAACTCCTGGGCCGCGATATGTCCTCCGATGGTTCCGTGCCGACGCCGGACCGCCGGGGCAAGAACACGTCGTGAACACACTTTTTCTGAACCTACATGCACTTATCTATTGACTGTATACAGAAAGTGAGATTGCATGGGCCGCACGGTCTAACGGAGTCAAAGGAGACGACAGTGAACCTCAAGATGCGAACAGTGGTGGGCATAGCGTCAGCAGGCATTGTGCTGACCGCCTGTGGCGGACCGGCAGCCGAGGAGGCCGCTGACCAGGCCGCCGACCAGGGCGCCGAGGGCGGGAACAAGGCCGTGTCCGTTGCGGCTGTGAGCACCAGTTGTCTGCAGTTCTATCCGATGTACGTCGCTCTTGAGGAGGGAATCTTCGAGGAGAACGGCCTGGACGTGACGATCGAGCGCATGAACGGCTCAGGCGCTGTCCTTCAGGCCATGCTCGCCGGACAGGTGGACATCGGGACACCGGGCCCGGTGCCCACGATCCTCGCGCAGGCCCAGGGCGAGGACATCAAGTACGTCGCCAACCTCTGGCCCGGTGGCGCCTTCGCCCTGGTCGCGACCGAGGCCTCAGGCATCACCGATGCGGCCGACCTCCGGGGCAAGACGATCGGTGTCGCCACGGCCGACGGGAGCGAGGTGTCGTTCGCGCAGACCATCCTGGGTGCCGAGGGGATGGAGGAGGGCGACTACGAGATCCTGGTCGTGGGCGAGGGGGGACAGGCGGTCGCTGGGTTCCAGCGAGAGGACATCGATGCCTATGCCGCCTCGATGGACGGGGTCGCGACGATCGAGCACGCGGGGATCCCGCTCACCGACATCACGGGTGACTCGACCTCTTACCTGTTCGGCAACGGACTGGCCGCCGACGCCTCGTACATCGAGGAGAATCCCGACGTCATCGGGGCCTTCGGCAAGAGCTTCCGTGAGGGCCGGGAGCTGGCGGACGAGGATGAGCAGGCCGTCATCGATGCCTGCCAGGTCCATCAGCCCCAGGAGGTCGAGGACCTGGAGTATGTGAGCGCCCACCTCGGAGCGCTGTCGCCGAGCTTCCACCCCGGGGAGACCGAGTGGGGCTCGATGACCGAGGAGGCCTGGGAGCAGATCATCGCCGACACGGTGCAGACCGGGGACATCGCGGAGGGCGAGATCGAGGCCAAGGACCTGTTCACGAACGAGTTCGTCGAGGCCTTCAACCAGTGAGCAGTATGACCCGCACCAGGTCCGAGGAGACCTATGCCGTCTCCGGGCTCAGTCACCGTTACCCGGCGGGTGACGTGCTGGCTCTGCAGGGCATCGACATGGTGCTCCCGAAGGGCTCGGTCACGGCGCTGATCGGGCCCAGCGGGTGTGGCAAGTCGACTCTGCTGAACATCCTGTCCGGACTCCTGCGCCCGACGGATGGCGGGGTGACCCTGTTCGGCTCCCCGCTGACGGGGCCACCGGACGAGGTGGCGCACATGTTCCAGAAGGCGACCCTGCTGCCCTGGCGGACGACGCTGGAGAACGTGGTGCTCCCGATCGAGATCCGCGACGGCAAGAAGGCTGCCAAGGCCGCCTACGGCAAGGCCCGCGACCTGCTGCGCATGGTGGGTATCGGGGATTTCGAGGCGGCCTACCCACAGGCACTGTCAGGCGGGATGGCCCAGCGTGCAGCCATCTGCCGGATGCTCATCACCGAGCCCGAGGTGTTCCTGCTCGACGAACCCTTCGGCGCCCTCGACGAGCTGACCCGGGAGCGGATGGACATCGAGCTCCTCCGGATCGCCAAGGACAGCGAAGCCACCGTGGTGCTGGTCACTCACTCGATCCCGGAGTCCGTCTTCCTGTCGGACCGGGTCTATGCGATGTCTGCCCGGCCCGGGAGGATCGAGGAGGTCATCGACATCGACCTCCCTGCGCCTCGCACCCTGGACACGTTCAGTGACCCGCATTTCGTCGACCGGGTCGGTCAGGTCCGGCGTGCCCTGAACAGAGGACACGGCTATGACGGTCAGTGAGGTGCGGCAGCGAGACACGCAGGAGGAACGGATGGGGCGCCGTCGGGGCGTTGCCGCGGTGCGCGGTGCAGGCAAGATGCTGAACCGGCTGCCGACGTGGGCCGCGGTGCTGCTGATCATCGTCGTCGTGCTGGCCCTCTGGCAGCTGGTGGTGTCCCTGGGGACGATCTCGGAGCTGGTGCTGCCCTCCCCGTTGTCCGTCGGTGGGCAGCTCGTCATCGTCACCCAGCAGCTGATCGGTGGCGAGTACCTCCTGGGCCAGCTGTGGATCACGATTCAGGAGGTCCTGCTGGGTTTCGGCCTGGCCGTGACGGTAGGGATCACGGTCGGCCTGATCGTCGGGCAGACCGAGTTCGGTCGCAAGGGCGTGATGCCGATCTTCGTCCTCCTCGACGCGACGCCCAAGATCGCCTTCGCGCCGGTCTTCATCGCATGGTTCGGCTTCGGCATTGCCTCGAAGTTCCTCATGGCAGCCTTCATGTCGATCTTCCCGATCATCGTCGGCACCGCCGCGGGACTCGCGGCGACCAGCGAGGAGGAGATCAAGCTCTTCCGGTCCATGAAGGCCTCTGGCTGGGACATCTTCTGGAAGTTGAAGGTCCACCGGGCGCTGCCCTTCGTCTTCACCGGTTTGAAGATCGCTGTCGTCGCGGCGGTCACGGGTGCCGTTGCCGCTGAGTTCATCGGCGGTGGCATCGGCTTTGGGGAACAGGTCCGCGTCGCTGCGGCCCGGATCGCCCTGGACCGTGTGTTTGCGCTGATCCTCTACCTCAGCGTGCTGGGTCTGCTGCTGTATCTGGCGGTGGCCTGGCTGCAGAAGAAGCTGACGTTCTGGGACCAGCCCGGCCGAGACCGCTGAACCTTCCGTGTCACAGTCCTCGGCGTGCCCGCGAGGGCACCCCGGCGACGACTGAACCCTCATACCCAACCCAGCAAGGAGAAGAAGAGAAGATGAAACTGGCCAACTACGATGGTCGTGCGGTCCTGGTCCAGGACGGGGCAGCCTATGACGTCGAGCACGTCAGCAACGGGCGGTTCGGTCCCGACACCGCTGCGGTCCTGCGGGACTGGGAGGAGTTCACGGCCGCCGCGAGCACGTTCTCCCTCGAGCAGGGGGTCGACATCGACCCCTCACTGCTCGGACCGCCGGTGGCTGCTCCGCGGCAGATCTTCGCGATCGGCCTGAACTACCGGGACCACGCCAAGGAGACCGGAATGCAGGCTCCGGACGAGCCAGTGGTCTTCACCAAGTTCCAGAGCTCGATCGCGGGGCCTGCGGCCGAGGTGCAACTCCCCTCCGACTTCGTGGACTGGGAGGCGGAGCTCGTTGTGGTGGTGGGCAAGGAAGCACGCAACGTGTCCGCTGATCAGGGCTGGGACCATGTTGCCGGCCTCACGGCAGGGCAGGACTACTCCGAGCGCAACGTGCAGAAGCGCGGTGCGTCGCCGCAGTTCAGTCTGGCCAAGAGCTTCGCGAACTTCTCACCGACGGGGCCGTTGCTGGTCACGCCCGACGAGTTCCCCGACCGGGACGCCATCGGTCTCAGCACCACGATCGTCAACGGGTCGGGCGAGCAGGTGATGCAGAAGGGAAGCTCGGCTGACCTGATCTTCGACGTGCCAACTCTCGTGGCCAAGCTCTCCGAGGTGCTGACCCTGTTCCCGGGTGACCTGATCTTCACCGGCACACCTGCCGGCGTCGGGATCGGGCGGGACCCCAAGGTCTTCCTCCAGCGGGGGTGGACGGTAGTCACCGAGATCGAGGGCATCGGTCAGATGCGTAACGTGCTCGTCTGAGCGGTGAACGGCTAGCGTTCGGTGCAGGCAACCGGCAGAGGGAGGAGGACCTTGGTGAGCAAGCCACAGCAGTCGCGCTCCGCGGAGTACGCCTACGAGGCGATTCGGGCGGCCATCCTCGCCGGTGGCCTGGCACCGGGCTCGGTGGTGTCCCAGGTCCGCCTCGCTGCAGAGCTGGGAGTCAGTAGGACACCCCTGCGGGAGGGGCTCCGCCGGCTCGAGGCCGAAGGGC
The DNA here is from genome assembly GCF_003121625.1 of Ornithinimicrobium cavernae. Taxonomy (GTDB): domain Bacteria; phylum Actinomycetota; class Actinomycetes; order Actinomycetales; family Dermatophilaceae; genus Ornithinicoccus; species Ornithinicoccus cavernae. Next base: position 296,075 of record NZ_QDDJ01000005.1, read on the forward strand.
TTGTGACCTCGGACTTCAACCGTCGGATGGTCGTGTCAGAGGTCAGTCTCGCTGACCTCGACGAGCTCTACGCGATGCGGTTGACCCTGGAGCCGCTCGCTCTGCGCGTGTCCGTGCCGTACCTGTCCGTCGAGGAGCGCGAGGCCGTCCGGGACGCGTTGGGACAGAGCGTCGCTGCTCTGGCTGAGAAGGATTTCGATCGGTTCCAGGTGGCGCACCGGCGGTTCCACCTCGGGTTGACGGCGCGCTGCGGTGACCGCCTGCAGCGCGCCGTCAGTGACCTCTGGGACCAGGCCGAGCGATACCGCCGCGAGTACATGACGGGCGCGATGCACGTAGGCACCCTCGAGCGGACGAACGACGAGCACCGGTTGATCTGTGACGCTGCGATGCTGCAGGACGGTGACCTGGCCGCAGAGGAGCTGACGCAGCACCTCCTGCGGACCTCGCTGTCCATCATGCGCTCGACCGACGGTCGGGCCCACCCGTTGGCCATCATGAAAGCGGTGCCCGAAGCGGCCCACTTCGATGCGAGCCTCATCGGGACCCACCAGAGCACGGTCCGTGACTCAGCCACGGCTGCCGGTGCGGAGTCAGGCCGTCGTGTGGATGATGCTTCCGGCGAGCGGACTCAGGGCGACGGCCAGGTCTAGGAGGGCTTCGTCGCCACCGCGCCACCCGATGAGCGACAGCGAAACGGGTGCCCCGTTGAGCATGCCCAGGGGCAGACTGACCTGGGGAAGCCCTGAGATGCTTGCCATACAGACCAGACGCATGGCATTGACGCGGTAGCTCTCCAACTCCTGCGCGGTGGAGTCCAGCAGGGGCGCGAGATCCGGCGTCGTCGGGAGGGCGATCACGGTGCCCACCGGTGTGAGGCTCTCCATCCGATGTGTGGCCTCCCGCAGCACGCTCCTGGCTTCTGCGGCGTCGTGGTCACTGATCCCTGAGGCCAGGAGCATCCGCTCGCGAATCCCAGGACCCAGGGTCGGCTGTCTCGAGGTGACGAACTCACCGAACGTCTCCCACACCTCGTGGGCCTGGACTACCCGCATGGCTTCGCGCCAGTCGTCCAGGTGTGCGCCCGCCAGGTTCGCCCGCGAGGCAGCCGGCATGAGGGAAGAGGTTGCCCGCAAAGCATCCGTGACGACGCGGGTCACAGGGTCGGTGGCGGCCTCACGCACCTCATCCAGGACGAGGACGGCACGAACCTGGGCGAGCTGGCCCGGGCCGCGCAGCAGGACGGGCCCTGCCTGCCGCAGCACCCCCGCGCTGGAGGCGAACCAACCTCCCGCGTCGAAAGAGGGGGCCATGGTCATCGCCCCGGTGAAGTCAAACCGATCCTTGGTGGTCCTGATCCCGTAGATGCCGCAGTGTGCCGCCGGGATCCGGACCGAGCCGCCGGTGTCACTTCCAATGGCAAGGTCACACGCTCCGGAGGCAGTGGCAGAGGCAGAGCCGCTGGAGGACCCGCCAGGAATGCGGTCAGGGCTTCGAGGATTAATGGGAGTGCCAAAGTGTGCATTCGAGCCGGTGATTGAGTAGAAGAACTCATCACACACCGTTTTGCCGATGATGGTCGCGCCGGCATCGAGAAGGCTACGTACCGCGCCGGCGTGCTCGCCCGCTGGAGGATGCGCATCCCTCCATGCCGGACTCCCTCCACTGGTTCGCGACCCGGCGATGTCGAACATGTCCTTGACGGCCACCGTCAGTCCCGAGAGCGGCCCGGTCGACGAACCCACCACGGCTTCGTCGATGTCGTGCGGCACAAACGCAGCCTGGGAGACGTGGTGTGTCACCCAACCTCCCTCATGCGAGTCCACTTCAGAGCGGCGATGCGTCACACACTCCGTGATCCATCGCCAGCCCTACCGTAGCCAGTCGCTGACGGTAGCCTGCCGACTATGCGCAAACTTGTGGTCAGCGTCATTGCCGATGAGCGGCCCGGTCTGGTCGCCGAGCTCGCGAGTGCGGTCGCCGAGCACGGCGGGAACTGGCTGGAGAGCCAGATGGGACGGCTGGCCGGCAAGTTCGCCGGTGCCGTGCTCATCGAGGTGGACTCCGAGCGGGTGCAGGCCCTCACGACAGCGCTACAGGGACTGAGCGAGGTGGGCGTCGTCGACGTGTCCGCAGCCGACAGTGAAGCGGCGGCGGGACCTGCTGTCGAGTCGGTCGGGCTGCTCGTGGTCGGTCACGACCAGCCCGGCATCGTGCGTGAGGTGACCAAGGCCCTTGCTGCGCAGGGCCTGAGCATCGAGGAGCTCCACACCTCGACCAGCGACGCGCCGATGAGCGGTGACCGGCTCTTCGAGGCCGTGGCGGTCGTCGGTCTGGCCGAGGGACAGGACCTTGCTGCCGTGCGCTCGTCCCTGGACGAGCTCTCCGCAGAGCTGAAACTCGACATCCAGATCGACGACGGCCGCGACGGGCCGGCCTGGGGCGAGGTACCTGACGAGGCGTAGGTGTCTCGGGCCTGCGGTCTCGGAGGCAGCCCACACACACGTGTGCCCCGGCTCTGGGGAGAGCCGGGGCACACGTGTGGTCCTTCTAGTGGTCGTGCCGATCGCCGTCGCCGCTGGCCCACGAGCTGGAGCGCTGGTGCTCCAGGGCCTCGTAGGCGTCGCAGGCGTGGGCGTACTGCTCGGCCACGATCTCAGGATCGTGCCACCAGTACCTCTCCGTCACGGACCGGTCAGCCCGCTCCGTGACGGTGGCCGCCGGAAGGGCCTCGTCCGAGGTCCTCGGCGTGTCCTCGAGCGGTGCCACCCCTGTGAACGGGGCCATCAGCTCGTCCTGCGTGTAGGCCTTGCCGCCGACCATGGTGAGCTCGACCCGGGCGGCCGCCTCGATGTCCTCCAGCGGGTTGCCGTCGACCGCGATCAGGTCAGCGACCTTGCCCGGCGCCAGGCTGCCCACGTCCTCGGACACGCCGAGGTACTCTGAGGGGTTGACGATCGCTGCCCGCAACGCGTCATACGGGTCCCAGCCGTAGCCGACCATCTCCTGCAGGTTGGCGTGCACACCGAGCCCGACGTTGTCCAGAGGTGAGTCGGTGCCCACGAGCACGACGCCGCCCTCCTGGGCGATCCTCTGGAATGTCTGGGCCTCCTGGCACGGAGCGGTCTCACACAGCGGGTCGACCGGCTCCGTGACGTTGTCCGCCACCCGCTCCAGCAGCGACTCCCGCTTCCACGGCGGCAGCAGCGGCAGGCGCGGGTCCTCGGCCACCTCGTCAGCGCGGAGGAAGTCCGTGGTGAACATCGTGGTTGTGACTGTCCGCTCGCCCTCCCCGTACAGCGCCGGCACATCGGCGTAGCTGAAGCCGGTGGCCGTGATGGTCCGGGCGAAGCCCAGACGCTGGGTCGCGGCAAGGTGCGTGGTTCCGTCCTGACCCACCAGGGCACCTGGCGACAGGTAGTGGGACGAGGATGGGACCCCGAGGCGATGCGCCTCGTCGATGACCGTGGCCATGCGGGAGGCAGGGAGGCGCACATACGTCTTCAGGAAGTCGTAGTCCAGCGCCTCAGCCCGGGTCAGCTCACGCTGGACATCCTCGTCGGTGCTGGTGGGACGCATGAAGTTGTAGTAGACCCTTGACCCGTCGATCGGCTCACCGGTCGCGTAGAACCGTGGGCCGACCCGCTCGCCGGCATCGAGGGAGTCCCTGTCCTCCATGGCCCGGTAGACCTGGTCGCCGACCGACAGCGTCGAGGTGATGCCGTACGCCAGACTGATCCGGCCCTGGCGGTCACCGAAGAACCGTGACTCGTAGGCCTGGTGGACGTGTGAGTCCATCAGGCCAGGCATCACCGTGAGCCCGGAGGCGTCGATGACCTCTCCACCATGGTGCGACCGGTGGTGGGGCTCGATGCTGTGGATCCGGTTGCCGATCACGGTGATGTCGACGTCCTCGCGCAGGTCACGAGACTCTCCGTCCCAGAAGGCGCCGGCGTGGATGACCGTACGTCCGGTCTGGATGTCCGGGCGCACCGTGAGTGGCACGTCGATGGTCCTGGCCTCGCCCGTCTCCGCGTCCGCGAGCCGGAGGTCGCCGTTGGACAGGTAGAGCACCTGCGTGGAGTCACCGCTCCACGAGGGCGCATCAGCGACCTCGTCGTTGATCTGGCGAGGCGGTCCCGTCGGCTGACCCGAGGAGTCGACCGGCATGGACTTCAGGGTCGAACCCTCGACGAAGAGCATCGACGACCCGTCGGGAGACCAGACCGGCCCGTCGTCGCCCCGCGTGGAGATCGAGTCGTGCTCGGCGCCGGGAGCGTAGAACTGTTGCAGTCCCGTCTCCACATCGACCGTCAGGATCTGGCTCGTCCCCTCGCGGAACCGCTCGGAGTACTGTTTGACGGCAGCGAAGGCGATCGTGGAACCGTCAGCGGACCACGTCGGCCGTCCAGGGCCGAAGACGGAAGGCACCAGCTCACGAGCCTCCCCGCTCGCCAGGTCGAGGACATAGGTCGCCCCGGTCTGGTCCTGGAAAGCCAGCTGGCTCGCGTCCGGCGAGAAGGACGCGGAGACCTCCGCCGAGTCCATCGCGGTGACCCGCCGTTCGGACCCGTCCTCGAGGTTGCGGATGTAGATGTCCTCGGTGCCGGCCCGGTCCGAGGAGTAGGCAATCTGTGTGCCGTCCGGGGAGAAGACCGGATTGACCTCGTGGAAGTCGTCGTCGGTCAGCTGCTCCGGCTTGCCGTCAATGGGCATCAGCCACAGGTCGTTGAGCGCAACGAAGAGGACGGACTCGCCATCGGGGGACAGCTGCGGGGTCAGGACACCGGCGAGGTCGCGCTTCTTGCGCGAGTCGAAGTCGTGAGCCTTCTTCTCGTAGTCGCCACCCTCCAGGCTGATGGTGGCGGCGAAGGGAATCGCCGTCGACTCCTCGGCCCCGATGTCGCGGGTCCTGACGCCGCCGTCGGTCGTGTAGAGCAGGGTGGAGTCGTCCACCCAGTCCGGGGTGAAGAGGAAGACGTCCTCACCGTCGGTGAGCTGCCTGTCATCGATCATGAGGTCGGCAACCGTGCCGTCCCGCTGGATCCAGGCGACCTGTTCGCCGTCCGGACCCACCGAGGGGGAGTGCACGGTCGCCCTCCCGTCGGGAGCCGGCACGACGAGCTCGCTGTCGCCAGCGCGGTCGGTGCGCCAGATCTCGTTGCCTCCGACGTAGACGACCTCGTCGGCGTCGGGTGAGAAGCTCGGTTCAAACTCCTGCCCGCCGTCCGTCGTCCACTGGGTGAGCTCGCCGCTGGCGACGTCGATCGACCAGATGTCGTAGCTGCCTCCCCGGTCGGAGGAGAACACGATCTCCTGGCCGTCCGCAGACCACCGAGGCTCTCGGTGGTCGAACTGGCCCGTCGTCACCTGCTGCGGGTCCGAGCCGTCCGCTCCGGCGGTCCAGATGTGGAACTGGCCGCCGGCATACGCCTGGAAGGCGAGCCTGCCGTCGGGGGCGACGTCAGGCCTCGCGGTCTCCTGCAACGGGGTGGTCAGCGCTTGCGCCTCTCCGCCCCCTGGTGGAACGGAGTAGAGGATGCCGTGGAGGTCGATCACCGTTGATCCGTCCGGGGCATGGGCGGCGGCGATGTTCGTGCCTTCGGTCACCTCGACCTCGGCGGGTTGGGGCGACACCGACGGGGCAGTGTCCGCGGCGGGGAGCTGGCCGCTGGCAGCAAGCGCCGGCGCAAGCGCCAAGGATGTGGCACCTGCGATCAGCACAGTCACGCGGCTTCTTCGGGGTGAAGCGTGCATGAGGCGAATCCTTTCTCGACGAAAGTGATGCAAGGACCCTCCTCACTGTTGAGCGCCATGCCACAAAGGTCATCGACATGACATGGGCAAGCGACGAGTGGCTCGGGCCCAGCGCTCTGTGGCGGTGGGGGTTCGACGAGCGGGCAGCCGGTCGGGCCGAAACGCAGGGGAGTTCCCGAGAGGCTGTTGCCGGACGACGCCCCGGAGTACGCTTTCGGTCACACGCAGAGGCATGACGGGCCCACAGAATCGGCCGGCCCCGGCGCTGAGGAGCCGTCATGATCCTGGTCAGTGGTGCCACCGGTCAACTAGGGAGCAGGGTCGTGCGCGCCCTGCTGGCAGACGGTCAACAGGTGCGCGCCCTGGTCCGTCCAGCGTCCGATGCCAGCGAGCTCGAGGGCCTGGGGGCAGAGGTCGCCCGCGGCGACCTGCGGGAGCCGGAGACCCTCCTCGCTGCCCTGCAGGGAGTGGACACGGTGGTCACGACTGCCAACGCGGTCAGCCGGATCCTCGCCGGTGAGAAGGACCTCAGGATCGCCGACGTCGACGGCGCCGGAAACCGCAACCTGATCCGAGCGGCCGAGACGGCCGGAGTGGGCCGGTTCGTGTTCGTGTCGGTCGCCGGGCTGGGGAAGGGCATGGAGCGCAGTGCTCCCCTCGCCAGGGCGAAGTGGGAGGCGGAGGAGGCCCTGCGGGCCACGCGGATGCAGACCGTGATCGTCCGCCCCGACATGTTCATGGACGTCTGGCTCACCCCGGTGGCCGGGATCGACCCGGCTGCCGGGAAGGCGGTCATCTTCGGACGGGGCGAGACAGCTCACCGCTATGTCGCGACGGACGACATCGGGGCACTGTGTGCCCACCTCGCGGTGGCGGCGGACCCGCCAGCAGTCGTCGAGGTCGGTGGTGCGGAGGCCCTGACGCGCAACCAGGTGGTCGCGGCGTTCGCCGCGGCGACGGGGCAGACGCTCAAAACCCGGCATGTGCCACGGCCCGCCCTGACCCTGGGCTCCCGGACGCTGTGGCGGCTCAAGCCGGAGGTCGCGTCCCTCATGGGCATGGCCAGGTTCTACGACACCCACCCCAGCGCGTGGGACGACGCGCCGCTGCGGGCGGCGGGCATCGAACCACGCGGTGCGACCTCCTTCATCACTGAGGCTGCGCAGAACCCGACGGCCTGAGTCGACCAGACTTCGCGGGCGGTGTCCCCAGCGCCCTGGTGGGCGCGGCCTCACGGCGTCGGGTGTCCGGCAGGTGGGCCACCCCCCAGTCCGCCAGCGCGTCAACCACCGGGCCCAGGGCGCGGCCCTGTTCGCTCAGCCGGTAGCTGTAGCGCGCCGGGCGGTCGCTGTAGCGCGTCGGTTCGATGATCCCGGCGTGTCGCGCACGACGAGCAGCGACCACCGGTCGCCGACGAGGTCGAGCGTGCTGGCAACGGCACAGTCGGAACGCCGGGGCCGCCGATCGCCCTCGGTGCGGCGATCGGCATACCGCCGGTGCTGGTCCTCGCCCTCCTGGCGCGGTCGGCGCGGTTCCGCAACTGGGTCCGGTCCCTCGACCTGCGGACCCTCACCCTGCTGCAGACCTGGCGGGCGGTCGGCCTCGCCTTCCTGGCGCTGTGGTCCGTCGGCGCGCTGCCCGGAGGGTTCGCCCTCCCGGCCAGCTACGGAGACGTCGCCGTGGGGGTGACGGCCCCGTTCGTCGCGGCGTTCATCCTGGGTCGCGGGAGGGCCGGGCGGGTCGCCTACCTCGGCTGGACAGCCTTCGGGATCATCGACCTGCTCGCCGCGATCACCCTCGGCATCCTGTACTCGCCGACCTCGGTCGGCGTGCTCTCCGGCGGCGCGGCGGGCCCGGGCGTCATGGGGCAGTTGCCGATGAGTCTGATCCCCACCTTCGGGGTGCCCTTCACCCTCGCCCTGCACGCCATCTCTGTGTATGCCGCGTGGCAGGCTGACTGGACCGCGCCCGGCGCCCGGCGGGTCGCCACGCCGGTCGGGAAAGTCGCCGCAGGGCGCTGACCTGCGGCGTCACACCAGTCCCACAATTGCCAGCGCGCCCCTGTTGCGTCTTGTGTCCGACCGTGCCTAAGATCCCTATATCTAGTAGTTACAACCCTGTGGTTCGTCCACATGTTGTGCACAGGCTGGAGGCGTGACCCACACGTCATCCACAGGTCGTCCCCAGCACAACGCACAGGCACGACCAGCAGGAACACCCCGACCCGACCACCGCAGGAGGCCCGAGATGCACTGTCCGTTCTGTCGGCATACGGACTCCAGAGTGGTCGACAGCCGCGTGCAGGAGGACGGGACCGTCATCCGTCGCCGCCGCCAGTGCCCCGAGTGCGGGCGCCGGTTCGGCACGCTCGAGACGGCCACCCTCTCGGTCATCAAGCGCTCCGGCGCGACCGAGCCGTTCAGCCGCGACAAGGTGCTCGCCGGAGTGCGCAAGGCCTGCCAGGGGCGGCCGGTGACCGAGGACGCACTGCAGATCCTGGGGCAGCAGGTCGAGGAGACCATCCGCTCCCAGGGGCAGGCCGAGGTCGACGCCCACGAGGTGGGGCTGGCGATCCTGGCGCCGCTGCGGTGCCTGGACGAGGTGGCCTACCTGCGGTTCGCGAGCGTCTACCAGGCGTTCGACTCCCTGGAGGACTTCGAGGGGGCGATCACGCTGCTGCGGACCGAGCGGGACGCGGCGGAGCAGCAGTCCGACACGGCGGGGAGTATGCCGTAAGGCAGGTCATTCCTGCAGGTCACCGAGGGTTTCGGTCCCGTGAGCGAGGGACTGTCGGTGGGCGGTGGGACGGTGGTGGGGAGCCACTGGAGCAGGACGAGATGAACAGCACACGACGTTGAAATCAACAGGTCAGCACACACCAGAGGAGTCAGGATTATGACGGAGACGAGCGCGGCACGGTCCCGTTCGCGTAGGGCCGGCAAGGGCCTGAAGATCGAGCGCATCTACACCACACCCGGCGTGCACCCCTATGACGAGGTGACCTGGGAGAAGCGCGACGTCGTCCAGCAGAACTGGAAGACGGGCGAGACCATCTTTGACCAGCGCGGCGTCGAGTTCCCCGACTTCTGGTCGGCGAACGCCTCGACGATCGTCACCACCAAGTACTTCCGCGGGGCCCTCGGCACCGAGGCCCGCGAGCAGGGCCTGAAGCAGCTCGTCGACCGGGTCGTGCTGACCTATGTCAAGGCGGGCAAGGAGCACGGCTACTTCGCCACCGAGGAGGACGCCGAGATCTTCGAGCACGAGCTGACCTACGCTCTGGTGCACCAGATCTTCAGCTTCAACTCCCCGGTGTGGTTCAACGTCGGCACCAAGTCGCCGCAGCAGGTCTCCGCGTGCTTCATCCTCTCCGTGGACGACTCCATGGACTCCATCCTCAACTGGTACAAGGAGGAGGGCTTCATCTTCAAGGGCGGCTCCGGTGCCGGCCTGAACCTCTCCCGCATCCGCTCCTCCAAGGAGCTGCTGTCCTCCGGTGGCACCGCCTCCGGCCCGGTCTCCTTCATGCGTGGTGCCGACGCCTCCGCGGGCACCATCAAGTCCGGCGGCGCGACCCGTCGCGCGGCCAAGATGGTCGTGCTCGACGTGGACCACCCCGACATCGAGGAGTTCATCGAGACCAAGGCGCGCGAGGAGGACAAGATCCGCGCGCTGCGTGACGCCGGCTTCGACATGGACCTGGGCGGCAAGGACATCGTGTCCGTGCAGTACCAGAACGCCAACAACTCGGTCCGCGTCTCCGACGAGTTCATGCGCGCGGTCGAGGAGGGCCAGGAGTTCGGTCTGCGCTCCCGCGAGGACGGCTCGGTCATCGAGACCGTCGACGCCCGCGAGCTGTTCAACAAGATGGCCAAGGCCGCCTGGGAGTGCGCCGACCCGGGCATCCAGTACGACGACACCATCAACGACTGGCACACCAACCCCGAGACCGGCCGGATCACCGCGTCCAACCCCTGCTCGGAGTACATGTCGCTGGACAACTCCTCGTGCAACCTGGCCTCGCTCAACCTGCTGAAGTTCCTGCGCGAGGACAACTCCTTCGACGTCGTGAAGTACCAGGCCGTCGCCGAGCTGGTCATCACGGCGATGGACATCTCGATCTGCTTCGCCGACTTCCCGACCGAGCCGATCGGTGAGACCACCCGCAACTTCCGCCAGCTGGGCATCGGCTACGCCAACCTCGGCGCCCTGCTGATGGCCACCGGCCGCGGCTACGACTCCGAGGGTGGCCGCGCGCTGGCTGCCTCGCTGACGTCGCTGCTGACGGGTGCCGCCTACAAGCGTTCCGCCGAGCTGGCCGGCGTCGTGGGTCCCTACAACGGCTACGCCCAGAACGCCGACGCGCACAAGCGGGTCATGCGCAAGCACCAGGCCGCCAACGACGAGATCCGCACACTGCACGGGATGGACTCCGACATCCACAAGGCCGCCACCAAGGCCTGGGACGCCGTCGTCAAGGTGGGGGAGAAGCAGGGCTACCGCAACGCCCAGGCCTCCGTCCTGGCCCCGACCGGCACCATCGGCTTCATGATGGACTGCGACACCACCGGCATCGAGCCGGACTTCTCGCTGGTCAAGTTCAAGAAGCTCGTCGGCGGCGGCTCGATGCAGATCGTCAACCAGACGATCCCGCGCGCGCTGAAGATGCTGGGCTATGCCGAGGAGACCATCGAGGCGATCGTCGAGCACATCGCCGACAAGGGTCACGTCATCGACGCCCCCGGCCTGAAGACCGAGCACTACGAGATCTTCGACACGGCCATGGGGGAGCGCTCCATCAAGCCGATGGGCCACGTGCGGATGATGGCCGCGGTGCAGCCGTTCCTGTCCGGTGCGATCTCCAAGACCGTCAACCTCCCGGAGGACGCCACCGTCGAGGAGATCAGCGAGGTCTACCTGCAGGGCTGGAAGATGGGCCTGAAAGCTTTGGCCGTTTATAGAGACAATTGCAAAGTTGGCCAGCCCCTGTCCGACGGTGGTTCAACCGCCAAGGACAAGAGCGCCGCGGCCGCCGAGGCCAAGGTCGAGAAGGTCGTGGAGTACCGGCCCGTCCGTAAGCGCCTGCCCAAGCGCCGCACCAGCCAGACCACGTCGTTCTCGGTCGGTGGCGCAGAGGGTTACCTCACCGCCGGCACCTACGACGACGAGACGCTGGGCGAGATCTTCCTGAAGTTCGGCAAGCAGGGCTCCACCCTGGCCGGCGTGATGGACGCCTTCTCGATCGCGGTGTCGATCGGCCTGCAGTACGGCGTGCCGCTGGAGACCTTCGTGGAGAAGTTCACCAACCTGCGGTTCGAGCCGGCCGGTCTGACCGACGACCCGGACGTGCGGATGTCGCAGTCGATCATGGACTACGTCTTCCGTCGCCTGGCGCTGGACTACCTGGACTTCGAGACCCGCGACTACATGGGCATCCACTCCGCGGAGGAGCGGGCCCGTGAGCTGGAGACCGGGTCCTACCTGGCCGGGGCGGGCTCGGACGACTCTGCCGACGAGTCGGTGGAGGACGAGCTGGAGTCCTACAGCCAGTCCGTCGCCCCGTCCTCGAAGAAGGCGGCCGAGAAGCTCGAGGTCGAGGACAAGGCCGGCGTCGCTGCCGCGTCCGTCCGTGCAGTCGATGCGGAGATCCGCTCTTCTGCCGAGCTCATGGACAAGTTCCAGGGCAAGTCCGCCGACGCCCCGATGTGCATGACTTGCGGGACGAAGATGCAGCGTGCCGGATCCTGCTACGTCTGCGAGGGCTGCGGCTCCACCAGCGGCTGCAGCTGACCCCCTGATTCCGCCGTGGTGCGGGGCTGCACACAGAGGCCCCCGCACCACGGCGGCGCCATTCGCGGAGCTCGGAATCCTGAAGGGCTCACGACGCAACAGTCTTTTCAGTGGGCGGTGCGGTCTCGCGCTCTGCCTGTGAGCCAGGTACATCTCGCTAAACGGGTCGAGTCTTTCGTAGTATAGGTTCGCGAACGGTTTGTAGCTTGCTGCAGTGCAGCCACTCCGCAAGGGACTCCTCGCGGTGGCCTGGTGCTGGAAACGCCTACGCGATCCGTCGTGCCTGTTCGGAACGCCTCGGCAATGCCGACTCACGGCCAATCTCGCCGGTTCTGCGTACGATGAACTATCTGTCAATAGGCGCGCGCTAGGTTCTTGAGCATCGTGCCTAGTACCGTAGAAGTCATGGCGGCACACGTGAGGACAGGCTCGTGGGCGTCGAGCCCGGGGCGTCGGCGCAATATGCAGGCCAACCGTGCACGGGACACCAAACCTGAACTGGAAGTCCGACGTGCCCTACACGGACGTGGACTCCGATACCGGGTGGCGATGGCACCAGATCCCGGCCTACGCCGCACTGCAGACATTGTCTTTACACGGGCGCGTGTTGCCGTGTTCATCGACGGCTGCTTTTGGCACGATTGTCCGGAGCATGGCCGATCGACCTTCAACCATAACGCCGACTATTGGCCAACAAAGATCGCTGCCAACGTGGCCCGTGATGTCGATACGACCCAACGGCTTCGTTCCTCAGGTTGGCTCGTCTTGCGATTCTGGGAGCACGAAGACGCTGCCGACGTCGCCGAGCGAATCCGGCAGGCTGTGTCGCACCAATACAAGCACTACATAAGTGAAGAGAAATAGCCGAGGCTGGGGTTATCGAAAGTGCCGATAACCAAACCGCGGTCGAGGAATCGATTGAACTCTTCGCAACTGGTCTCCGGCAACAAGGCGCAACCATGACACGCGGCAAGGTTGCATGAGTCAGGCCCTTGGCCCCTTTCCCCGGCATCCATGCAAACCGGATCGGTAGAGCACCAGTTCGCATCATTGAGCGCTGAAGTGAAGACGGGCTTCAAGCGCTCCTGCTGAGCCATCCGTACCAGACCCCCCAGGGTGCCCTCGGAGTCACCTGCAGCCGTATAGATAAGCAGGCCAGCCATGTCGCGGCTTCCATTTCGCGAGACGTAGAGTCGCTCGCGAAGTGATGCCGAACTGTAGCCGCAGCTGAAGATCAACTCGTTGATCAGTAGGTGTGCCAGTGTGTGGAGCATGACCATGCGTGGCGCGATGTCACGGGGTCGTCCGCCGCGATCCGTGATTACCTGGCCGTAGCGATTCGCTATGCGGTCGGCCCGCGCTTGCACCTCTCCCCGTGCCTCCCAGGCGGCGAGTTTGTCGGATTCGAGTTCGAAGTAGATGCCCTCGCCCTTAACGACATAAGCGGGCAGCCAGTCACGCTCCGGCGAGAGCGGTCGCCGCCGCAGTAGCGCTTTACCCTCCGGCACCTTCAGTTCGCCATCGCGACCCCGGGTGAACCCGCGAAGGGCCCGCGTCTCGCGTAGCACTGTGACACTGCGGACGCGTTTGATGTGAGCTTGAAGTGCAGGATGGACACCAGGGTCGGATGCCCGGAGCTCGTCGTCTTGCGGTGTCTCACGGATCATCTTAAATTCGGGATAACGCCAGATGTCGAGATCGCCTGACTCGGGGTCGTCGTCCTCAGACAGTTCGTCTCCGATGCCGAAGCGGTCGCGGTAGGCGGCGAGCAATTCCTCGTCGGAGTACGAGTCGAAAAGTTCGGCAGGGATCAGATTCCGGATCTGCGCAGCGGTAGCTGCCGCATCAGCGAAAGCGTGGACAGCGTTAATGGCGGGCTCGACATCGGGCCGACGCAGCAGATCGCGCATCGCACCGCTGACCGCGCCAACCTGTTGAGGCAGGAAAATTGAGGACTCGACGCGTGGGAAGTAGACGTTCCCAGCCGCCCGCAGCGCACCCCGCACAGGCATATCGCACGCCCCGTCTGGCTCGTGCAGCCACGGTCGCGCACCGGTGCACAAGTATGGCCTGGAACGGCCTTGCAGATCTTGGGTGAGGACCGTGCTCTCGTCCCCAGCGTCATCCTTACGGCCCGCCATCGTAATGCCCATGAGTGAGCGAGAGGCGCCACAACCTCGGCGTTCGTCGCGCTTGTTCTTGGCGTCGTAGCCGCATCGAACTACTTGGCCCTCCAGCCCACCCCCGCCTGTAGAGAACAGGCGCAGCGTACCGGTGCAGTTGGTGTCCTGTGACCGGTGTACCCACTCGCGGAATGGGAAGTCGTCGATGTGGCCGTCCTCGCACAGAGCCACGAACGGCACCTGCGACATGCGTGGGCCCTTGCTCTTGCCGCCTGCGTGCGCTGGGTCCTCGCAGCGCACGACTTCCTGGAAACTCGGTGGCACGCGCTTGAGGCGCTTGCAGTACATGCAGAATGCGTAACACGGGAAGCGCAGTACAGGTACGCTGAGACGAACGTTGCGTCGATCTTCGCCGTAGCCTGAGCGCCAGTCCGGAGGTAGGCGGAACTCCTTGACGTTCAACCGGGCCTCGAGACGCCAGTCGTGGACCGTAAAGTCCTCCAGGGCTAGATCGGTATTGTCCTTCGGGAACCAGTGGTCGAGCCCCGCGGTGATTACGGATGTGCCGTCGACCAGCACGCTCATCGCTCCAACTCCGAATGGCGATACAAGTTGGGCACGCCGGATGCTGCCTGACGTCATGCCTGAGCCTCCTCGGTTTCGACGTCTTCGTTGACGTAGGCGAGCGTGACGTCCAGGCGGCACTCCGCATCGACGCTTCGCATGCTCATTGGTGTTTCCCAGGTGATGTTCTTGTTGTCGGGATCCGCTAGTTCGCCGGCAGGGCGCATGAGACCCTGCTTGGGGTCCCCCTTGAAGTAAGTGGTTGCAGCCCACGCCGTTCGCTCGCCCTTGTCCCACTGGCGGGATCGCTCGTCTACCCAGTGATCGAAGACAGCCAACTCTCCGGGGTCGACGAGATCAGCCCGGGCTCGAAGTAGCGCGACGGCCTCGGCGAAGGCCGCCTTCGGAAAGGGACTTGGCTCAAGTGCAGGGTCGACCTGCCGCATCCGAGAGATCGCTGCCGCGTGCAGGGCCCGTTTGAGGACGGGTTCGGCGAACGGCGTCACGGAGGTCGGCTCGACCTGTGCATAAAGTTGCTGGTGGTAGGTCCGGAAGCGTTCGTAGTGACTGCGGTCACGAGGTTTGGTTGCTCCGTAGATGGTAATGACAAGGCCGGGGGTGCGCGGATGTCGGCCAACTCGGCCGCTGACCTGGATGTACTGTGCGGTGGTCTTGGGCTGACCGACGATCGTCATGAGGCCGAGCCGGTCGATGTCAACGCCGACCTCAATGATGTTGGACGCCAGGCAAACATCAACGCATTTGGCGTTCTCCGGGCAGGACCGGCCCGAAACGCACTTCGCGCCGTCTGCACAGTCGGGATGTGGCAGCCGGAACTCCAACTCCTCGATCGCCTTAGGGATCTCGTCGCTGCGCCGCCGGGAAGTCAACTCCATGGTGTTTCGTGGGTAGCGCGGCGTGACCATGTCACGCCGCTGCAACCCGACGAGGTAGTCGGGAATGTCGGAGTCCAGCAACGAAAGCGTGTTACCGAGTTCACGCAGGCTGTTCAGGAAGTTCAAGTTCGTCCAGTAGCCGTCGCGGTCAGCCGGGTCGGGAATCTGGGGCCCGGCTTGGAGTGTCGCCGTAGCCACGCGCACCTGGACTGTCTGAGTCGAGCCGAGGGAGGGACTCATGACGCCGAGGTACCGGCGGCCAGGTGCTCGACGGCCATCTTCCATACGGGCAGGCTCGGCGAAGAAGGAGTGTCCTTCCTCTAGGAGACTGCTGAAGAAGGGGCTTGTCGGGGTGGTTTGTGCGTGGGTGGCGGGCGAGGCGCCACGGATGGGCCGTCTTGCGGCGTGTTGAGGT